>NZ_DASWVW010000062.1:0-68240 GCF_036406195.1 Steroidobacter sp. | reverse complement strand
CGATTGGCATCAGCATCGTTCGTTCGCCCAGCGGGCAGCGAAGAAAGCCGTGCCGCTCGTAGAATGCTACGGCGTCGTCATCAATGGCATGGGTGATCACTGCTCGTGCCCCTGCCGTATCGGCGGCACTGAGACACCGACGTAATGCGTCGATCAACAGGTCGGTACCCAATCCACGATTCTGATGGGTCACGTCAACGGCGAGGCGACCGATGAGCAACAGCGGCACCTCATCCGGCATTCCGCGGCGCAACCTGGCGTTGGGCAATCCTGATCGGTGCGCCATCGCGGTCGAAATGGCGTAATAACCGATCACTCGGCCTGGTGCGTCGTTGGAGCAGATGACGTATGTGCGAGCGGACAAGCCCTCGCTGGCAAGTGCCCGGTCGCGCAGCCATGCATCGAGCGAGTCGTGCTTGCCGTTGCGGAACTCGGAAAGATCATGTTGCGGCGTGAGTCGTTCAGGCGCGAGCACGGCGCTGCGCTTTGCCGACACTCAGCGTTCCCATGCCGGCTTACGGCTCATGCGTGTTCGCACTGCTTTATCCGGCTTGGCTGGCGCATCGAGCATCGCGAGAAACGCCTTGTAGGCTTCGTCGTCCAGGCTAATCAGCCGTTGATCCAAAATGGTCTCTTCGGCGCGAGTGCGGGCACTGTCAAGCATGAACTCGGAAAGCTTCTGGCCGCGAAGAGCGGCAGCGCGATTGAGAATGGCCTTGGTCGCAGCAGAGGCTCTGATCTGTATCAGATCGTCTCTTTTGACTGCGGCGGAACTACTGGATTTCATGATTCCCCGACGGTGGCTTCAGATATTGCGGCAACCTACAGACTAGTTCGGTGTAATGACGTTGTCAATACATGGATCGCCAACCGAGCACGACGAAGGAATTAGAACCTGCGCCCGAACCCAGATCGCGGTATGCGCGATCCGGGTTCGATTGGACGACCCCTATGCAGCCGTGCGCGCTGAGATGTCCCTCAGCGAAGGCAGCTGTGGGCAGAGTTCACTGCAGAACGCCGCCCATTGCTCCATAAGTGCTGCCCGTTTCGCTAATAGCACGCCGCGCTGGTAAGCGGCCTCCGCCGCATCCTTGAGCTTATGCGCGAGCGCATGCTCGATCACTTCGCGCGGGAAGAAGGCGACCTCCGCTGCCCAGTCGCGAAAGGTGGAGCGAAATCCGTGCGGAGTGGCAACTCGATCCTGCACCGGGTCGAGATAGCCGATACCACCGCGCTTGAGGTCGCCCTCATGTATGCCATCGATGAGTTCGCTCAAGGCGGCATCCGTCAGTTGTCCGCCGCTCTCGGGGGCGGGGAACAGCAGGTCGCAGCCTGGTCTCACCGGCAGGCGCTCGTACAGCGAGATTGCTGCCTCGGACAGCGGGACGACATGGTCCTTCTCAAGCTTCATGCGCTCCTTGGGGATGGTCCAGCGCTTGAGCTGCAGGTTGATCTCGCTGTGCCGGGCGCCACGGATCTCCTGACTGCGAGTGGCGGTCAGGATGCCCCATTCGAGCGCACGGATAGAGATGCCTTGTCGCGACCGCAGATCGGCCATGAAGGCGCCAACTCGCAGATAGGGCAGCGCGGGATGGTGCCGCTTCTTGCGCTTCTTGAGCTTGGTCGGGGAGGGTAGCTCGAACTCCAGGTTACCGTTCCAGGCGGCGGGATTCTTTCCGCTGCGATAACCGCGGTGCTCGGCCCAGTCGAGGATGGACTCGACGCGACCGCGAACACGGGTTGCCGTTTCGGTCTTGCTCGCCCAGATCGGCTGGAGGATGCGCAGCAGGTGGTCCAGGGTGATCTCGCGCGGGTGCAGGTGCCCAATCACCGGGTGAGCGTACTCCTCCAATGTCGAGGACCACTGCTTTGAGTGTTTGGGTGATTTCCAGCCCACCTGTTGGACCGCGATATAGGTTCTCGCGCAAGACCTGAAGGTCACCGACGGTTCATCCTTGGCGGCACGCGGCGTCGGCGGGTTCGTTTGGGGCGACGGGGCGAGCACGCGCAGTTGAGGCGCTGTCGGGGGTGATTGCGGACTGGTCGACTCCGCCGGCCGGCTTCGGCGGGTCTCCCAGGCTCGATCGCGCGCCTGCGCGAGCGTGACCTGGGGAAAGCCGCCTAGCCCGAACTCTCGTCGTTTTCCGTTGATCTGGTGACGTAGGACCCAGCAACGGTATCTACCCTCGATGCGCAGGTACAAACCGGGGACACCGCCGACGGCATACCGACCGTCTTCTCGCAGGGACATGAGGGCGCGGGCGGATAGCTCGCGAGCACGCTTTGGCATGATCAAACTCCTTCAGCCATCTCTGTCCCCCATCAGAAACCGGAACTCGGTGGATCTAAATGACCAATATGGAATCCGAGCGGACCGGTTTTCTTCAATGAGTCAGAGACTTAGCTGTACTGATCAGCCCTCGTTGTACCGTGGTGGATGTCCGTGGAAAGTACCGTCATCTCCGCCTTTAGGACTCCCTCTCCGCCAGTCTTTTCCAGGGTTTTCTCCGGGGTTTTCGCTGGCTCATCCGAAACCCAGCCGAAAAGTCGGTCCGGCATCTCAGAAGCAAAAAAAAGCGAGGCCGACACGTGTTAGCGCACGAGCGGCCTCTAACCAAAACCTGCATTCGAGGTGCAAGTCATAGCTACCCCTCGAGCCACTCAATCTCTGGTGGCTTGCGCTCGGGCGCGTCAGGCCAATGTTTCGGATGGCCGACAATGATTGGGGCGACGACCGGATAGCGTGCCGGCAATCCAAGTTCATCCTTGGTCGCCGGTGCATTCAGCCAGGGCCGGGCAAGACCAATCCAGCAGGTGCCAAGGTTGTTCTTGCGCGCTGCCAGCATCAAGTTCTGCGCAGCGAGGCAGCAGTCCTCCGCGGACTGCGTCGAGTCGTCGGTGGCTAGGATGATCACCAGGGCGGGCGCATGGTAGAAGAGTGAATAACCGGGCTGCTCCAGCATGTGAGCAAGCTCGCCGAGTTCCTCCCTGTGATGTTCAAGTAGCCATTGTCTCGCGCTCTCGGCGCACCCTGCGATTCGGTCGCGGCCGCGTAGAACTGCGAATGACCAAGGCTGTCGATTGCGAGCGCTCGGCGCCTGTATAGCCGCATCGATCAACTCGCGAATCGACTCGCGCGATACGGGTGCATCGGTGTAATCACGAACGGCTCGCCGAGCCGAGATGGCACGCAAGACATCCATAGCATCGTCCTCGTCTCGGGCAACTGGAGGTCATGATCGTCTGCGCGGCCCGTCGGCCTGGAAATCCGAGGAACCGGCAAACAGATCTGTAAAGCACCTATAGTAAAAGCGCCTATAACAAATGGACCGCATGAGCGCGAAGCGGAGTGCGACGAGGAAGGCAGCATGCGAGATGCTGCTATTCGTTACGCGCATGTCCCCATGCACGCAGCGCGATTTCAGGACGACACTGATGCTCATTGACCGCCAGCTGAAGAGGCGAAGGCCATGAGCAAGCAGAAATCTTCGCAGAGCTCGAAACACGCCCGGCGCAAGCGATCCGCAACTCGAAGTGAATCGGCAGCGGCCGAATCCGATCAGCCCCCGCCGTCAGGACCTTCCGTCGCTGCGGCGGCAAGACAAAAGATGGTTGCCGAGGCGGCCTTCTATCGGGCCCAGAAGCGCGGCTTCACCCCGGGGCGCGAGCTCGATGATTGGTTGGCGGCCGAGGCGGAGATCAGCGCTTATTTCCTCGAGCAGGAGCCCGCTGCGGCTGAGTTGCATTGAGATGCAGCTTGAAGAACTTCGCAGCGTGCTGTGCCACCACTTCCAGCGTGCCGAACTCCTCGAAGAGGTGCGTGGCTCCATCCACCTTCACCAGTTGCGTGTTCCCTGGAATCCGGGTCATAGCCATCTGGTTCAGTCGCAAGACTTCGAAGTCTTCGCTTCCCACGATCAATAGCGTTGGACAGCGTACCGACATTAAAGCGTCGCCGGCCAGATCAGGTCGTCCGCCACGCGAGACGATTGCCCTCACACGAGAAGGTTGGGCTGCGGCGGCAATCAGTGCAGCGGCTGCGCCCGTGCTCGCGCCGAACAGGCCGACAGGCAAGTGGCCCACGTCCTCACGCCGAGCCAACCAGTCCAGTGTTCCAATGACGCGCTCGGCAAGCAGAGGGATGTTGAAGCGCAGCTCTCGCGTGATCGCATCCACCTGACCCTCGCTCGCGGTCAGAAGGTCCATGAGGAGGGTCGCGAATCCTTGCGATCGTAGGAATTGCGCAACCTGATTGTTGCGTACACTGAAGCGGCTGCTGCCGCTTCCATGCACGAAGATCACCAGACCTTGCGCGTTCTCTGCGCCCGCCAGGAATCCTTTCAGCTCCAGGTCGGGGCCGAGCGGAATCGTTGTTTCGATGGCAGGTTGCAGCTTCATGCTGACAACCTCACTTGGTTCGGCTGGCTCGAGCTGCCTGCCGTAAGCTCGCGGGCCGCTGGCCGCGTGCGGCAAGGCTGTTTGCGCGCGCGAGTAGGTCCGTCACTTCTTCGTCGGTCGTTTGGGTGAATTCCTCGTACCACTGACCGACGGCGTAGAAGCCGAGCGGTGCGGCCAGGCAGACGACTTCATCCGCTTCGTCCCTCAGCAGCTCATAAGCGTCCACCGATGCTACCGGCAGCGCGACGACCACCTTCTTGGCGTTGAGACTGCGGGCTGCACGCACGGCAGCGCGCATGGTCGCGCCGGTGGCGGCGCCATCGTCCACGAGCAGGACGGTTCGATCGTTGGCAATGAGCGGCGAATGTCCGCCGCGAAATGCCCGTTCGCGACGTTCGAGCTCGATGCGTTCGGCCGCGGCTATGCGCTCGATGTCTACGGAGTCCTTGTACCAGGCTGGGATCGACTCGTTGATCAGCGTGACGCCGCCCGAAGCGATGGCGCCGATTGCGAACTCCGGCTGCTCTGGCGCGCCCAGCTTGCGGACCACCATCACGTCCAGAGGCGCATGTAGGAATCGGGCGACTTCAAAGGCGACAGGTACGCCGCCACGGGGCAGCCCGAGAACCAGGACATCCGGCTGGTCTCGATAATGAGCCAGCCGCTGTGCCAACTCCCGGCCAGCGGCGCTGCGATTGATAAACCGTTTCATGGCCGTTCTCTGACGAGATGAGCGTGTTTTGTTATAGGCCAGATGCATGATGAGCGAAATTCCGGAAGTGTCACGAATCCTTCGTGGACTCTCCGTGCGTACAGTTCCGACGGCATGGGCTCGGATAGGAACATTCCCGCGCTCATTCGGTACCACTCCTGATGTTCGTTGCCGCACGAGAGCAGATGCTTCCAATGGCCATCGATGCTCAGGAGGTCGCGGCTATGCCAAATGAACTGGATCCAGTGATCGGCCAGTGGTACGCACATCGCGATAAAGGCGAGATGTTCCTCGTCGTGGCCGTTGACGAGGCAAGCGGTAGCGTCGAGATGCAGTCTTTCGACGGCGACGTTGAAGAAGTCGATGCCAGCGCGTGGCGAGACATGGACATCGAGACGGCGGAGCCGCCGGAGGACTGGACCGGTCCTTACGACGATATCGAGACCGACGATCTCGGCATGACCGAAACGGACATGAGCACTCAGGATTGGCGCCGCTCGCTCGAACCTGTCCAGCAGCCGTGGCAGGACACGCTGCCGCCCGACGAGTTGGAGGAAGAGGAGGGCCCGCCGCTCGAGCTTTATGCACAGGAAGTGAAGCCGGCCGATGATCGCGCGCGCTGATGGCGCAGGAGAGCAATTCAGTGCGCTGGGAGCACTTCGCGCATGAAGCCGACATGGGTGTGCGGGGATTCGGATCCAGCCTTGCAGAGGCATTCGAGCAGGGTGCACTCGCGATGACGGCTCTCGTCACCGATCTCGGGCTGATCGACGCGCGAGAGCCTGTGATGATTGAATGCAGCGCGCCCGATGTCGAGCTCTTGTTCGCAGAATGGCTCAACAATGTGGTGTACGAAATGGCGACTCGACACATGCTCTTCAGCAAGTTCGTGGTGACCATCGAGGGTTTGCGGCTCAGGGCCGAAGTCTGGGGAGAGCGTGTCGATGCGGATCGGCACCATCCGGCCGTTGAAATCAAGGGCGCGACTTACACAGCCCTGCGTGTCATCAATGAAGATTCGACATGGCTTGCTCAGACCGTAGTCGATGTGTGAGCACCGAGCCTGGCGTCGATGATGTGCGCGACGAGGATTGCGACGCGCTCATCTTCCAAAACGGCCTGTCTGATCTGGCCCGGTGACGGAAGTCCGTGGTTTGCAAGAGGTGCAATCTATGAACGTCGGTCGTGTTTGCACTCGGGAAGTTGTATTCGTCGACGAGAGCGAGTCGCTGCACACGGCGGCCGAGCTCATGCGCAACAAGTGGGTAGGTAGCGTGGTTGTGTGCAAAGAGGTCGACAGCCAGCGAGTACCCGTTGGGATGATCACCGATCGCGATGTAGCGATGGCAGCGTTGCGGAGTGAGGGGCGATTGTCGGGAATCCTTGCCAGTCAGGCCATGTCGAGAAATCCCCTCGTCATTCCGCAGGATGAGGACGTCGCAGACGCACTGGAGCGAATGCGCTCGCATGGAGTGCGGCGCGCGCCGGTCGTCAACACCGGCGGCGCCTTGGTAGGGCTGGTGTCCATTGACGATTTGCTCGAGGTGCTCGTCGAACAATTGAGCAGCATCGTGCATCTGATCGCCCGCCAGCTGAAGCCCTCACCGAAGCTTCCAGGCGGGAGAATGCCGCCAGCGTGAAGCGCTGACCCGATTGGAAATCCGTCGGAGGAATTCGTCATGGACCTGGCACTGTTCCATCGCCATTCCGAGCTCATGTGGGAGATCGAGCCTCATGGCGCGATGCGCGTGCCGGCGGTGATCTATGCGAGCGAACCGTTGATCCGCGCGATGGATCAAAAAGTGTATGAGCAGGCGGTCAATGTTGCGTGCCTGCCAGGAATCGTCAAGGCGTCGTATGCGATGCCGGACGCCCATTGGGGCTACGGTTTCCCCATCGGCGGCGTCGCCGCGTTCGATCCCGATGAGGGCGGCGTCGTATCGGCGGGCGGAGTCGGCTTCGACATCTCCTGTGGCGTGCGCTGCCTGCATACGGGTCTCGCGCGGCCCGACATTCTCGCGGTCCAGAAGCAGCTCGCGGATACGCTGTTCCAGCACATCCCCGTGGGAATCGGCAGCACTGGTTTGATTCGCCTCGATGCTCAGGAGATGGACGCGATGCTGACTGGCGGCGCCCGGTGGGCGGTGCAGTCAGGCTGGGGCGTGGCTTCGGACCTCGATCGCATCGAAGAGCATGGCCAGATGCTGCATGCGAAGCCGGAGAACGTTTCCCAGCAGGCGAAGAAACGTCAACGCGACGAGATGGGCACGCTCGGCAGCGGCAATCATTATCTCGAAGTGCAGGAAGTAGCCGCCGTCTACGATGCGACCATCGCGCACGCGTTTGGCCTGCAGGTTGGCGATATCGTCGTGATGATCCACTGTGGATCGCGCGGCTTGGGCCACCAGATCGGGACGGAATTCCTGAAGCAGATGGTCATTACCGCGGGCGATCATGGCATTCGCCTGCCGGATCGCGAGTTGGCCTGTGCCCCGATCAACTCAGAGGTTGGCGAGCGGTATCTCGGCGCCATGCGCGCGGCGATCAACTGTGCGCTGGCAAATAGACAGATCCTTACTCATCTCGTTCGACAGGTGTTCGCGGATGTCCTGCCGGACGCGCAGCTGTCATTGCTCTATGACGTCTCGCACAACACCTGCAAGGTCGAAGAGCATCGCGTCGATGGTGGCACGAGGAAGCTGTACGTGCATCGCAAGGGAGCTACCCGCGCGTTTGGGCCGGGCCACCCGGAAATCACTGAAGAGTTGCGTCCGTTCGGTCAGCCGGTGCTGATCGGTGGATCGATGGGGGCGGGCTCCTATGTTCTGGCCGGGACGAGCGAGTCCGAGGCGCTGGCATTCAGTTCGGCCTGTCACGGAGCTGGCCGGGCGATGAGCCGCCATCAGGCCACCCGCACCTGGAAGGGCCGCCAACTCGTCGACGAGCTCGCGTCGCGAGGCATCCTGGTCCGCAGCCCATCTATGCGTGGCATCGCGGAGGAGGCCCCGGATGCTTACAAGGATGTCTCGGCTGTCGTCGATGCGGCGGATGCCGCCGGACTGGCGCGCAAAGTGGCTCGCACGGAGCCTCTGATCTGCATCAAGGGATGAACGTTGCTGAGGACATCGAGCCGACCACCTCAATCGCCATGAAATCGCTGACGCGCTTCAGGTCCGGCCCGGCGTCTAGCGGCGCTTCGAGCGATTGCGATCGAGGGATCACCGGCTGCGCCGGCCAAAGGGGTCCACGCTTGCAGCCGCCGTTTGCGAAAGCAGCGATGAAGAGCAGGGCGAACAGCAGTGGTGTCTTCGAGGTGGCCATGTGAGCGCACCGGGTGAGTGACGAGAGTCTGGCGTCATGAGACCTTAAAGCGGCTTACAGCAATCGCGTTATGCGCGGATCCGCGCGGCCAGGTTCGGAATGTCTCTGGCTTGCAGCGAGCGCGTAATCTTTAGGGGCATGTCCGGGTGGTCGCAAGATGGCTGGCTGCAAACACTGCCCCAGGCTGGGTGCAGGCGCCCAGCCCCATCATCGTAGGAGGTTGCTATGAACATTACACGCTGGGAACGGGAGATGGAGGATATGTTCCGACAGTATTCGCCCTTCTTCAGTCGGCCGTGGCGCCGCGAGGGCGGTGAGATGGTCGAATGGACGCCGGTCGCCGACATCGTCGAGAACGACGAGGAATTCCTCATCAAGGCCGAGTTGCCGGAGGTAAAAAAGGAAGATGTCAAAGTGACATTGCAGGATGGCTCGCTCACCATCAGCGGCGAACGCAAGCACGAAAAGACGCAGAAGGGCGAGAACGAAATCCACGTCGAGAGTCTCTATGGCACCTTCTCACGCACGTTCGCGCTGCCTGACAATATCGATGCAAAGGCAATCCATGCCGAATCGAAGGATGGCGTGTTGCGGGTACATGTGCCCAAGGCCGAAGGGGCGAAAAGCACGGCGATGCAGATCGAAGTCAAGTAGTCACCCTCCCAGTGGCGGGCGCTTCGCGTGCTCGCCTCGACGGTCTTCAAGGAGGGCAGCACGGAGACCGAGGACGATCGCACTACCAGACTGCTCAGAATGCTTCCGGTCGACGGACTGATCGGCGGGTGCGAGTGAGGTGTTCGTCATGAGCATTCAAGCAGCCGCTGCCAACACTTTGACCCTCTTCATGTGCGGGGACGTGATGACGGGCCGCGGCATCGATCAGATCCTGCCGCATCCTTCCGCGCCAGAGATTTACGAGCCCTACGTCAGCTCCGCGTATGAATATGTGGAGCTGGCCGAGCGTGCGAATGGGCGAATCGACAAGCCGCAAAGCTTTTCGTACATCTGGGGTGACATCCTGCCGGAACTGGAGCGTCATCGGCCTGCCATACGCATTGCCAATCTCGAGACGGCTGTCACGACTAGCGACGAGGCTTGGCCGGGCAAGGGCATTCACTATCGTATGCATCCGCGCAACGTCGACTGCCTCACCGCCGCGGCGCTCGACTGCTGCGTGCTGGCCAACAATCACACGCTGGATTGGAGCCGGGAGGGCCTGGCGGAGACGCTGCGAGTGCTGCGCGAGGCGGGCATCAAGACCGCCGGCGCCGGAGACCGCCTGGCGGATGCATGCGAGCCGGCGCGCTTCAAATTGTCCGATCGCCAACGTCTCCTGGTGTTTGCATGCGGCAGTCCGGACAGCGGCATCGGCGTCGGGTGGGAAGCCACCGAGTATCGCTCCGGTCTATGGGTGATTGATGACTTGAATGCATGTGCCATCGAGCAGATTGGCAGGCGCATCGAATCGGAGCGACGGCGCGGCGACATTGTCGTGATGTCCCTGCACTGGGGCGGCAACTGGGGCTACGAAGTGACGCGAGAGCAGCAGCGATTCGCCCACCAGTTGATAGACAAAGCAGGTATCGACATCGTGCATGGCCATTCATCACATCATCCCAGGCCGATCGAGGTCTACCGAGGCAAGCTCATCCTTTACGGCTGCGGCGATCTGTTGAACGACTACGAGGGCATCGGCGGATATGAGCGTTATCGCTCCGAGCTCGGCTTGATGTACTTCCCGGAGATCGATCGAGAAACCCACCAGCTGGTGCGACTGACCATGTCCCCCACGTGCATCCGCCGACTGCGAGTGAACCTCGCACAGCGCAACGATGCTCAGTGGCTCGCGGCCACCTTGAGCCGGGAATGTGCGCCATTCGGCACATCACTGCGACTGCAGCCCGATGGCGACCTCGCTCTAAAGTGGCAGCATGATGTCGAGGCGATTGCGTGAGTGCGCTCGAATCGATGGAGCTGACTTTTCGTCGCTTTCGTGAATCGCTCGTCGAGCTTTTTCAAGCGCTCCTCGATGCCGGCATACGCTGACTCCGCCATGGGCTGCATCGATGCCCCGAGCAAACCCTGGCGGCGGATCTCGATCGCCTTGTTGGCGACATTGTTGCGAACGGTATCCCAGAACGGATGCGCGAAGGGATCGACGGGCTCGGTGAGCTGCCCGTCGTGAACCGAGATGACCGATAGCGTAATTCTCATGGCGACACTCCACCACGTTCCGGTTCTGGGATCCTGGCAGTTCAACTTCGATCGAGGCACTCGGACGATCCCGGTAGTTGCTCGGTGGATTCTCGTAAGCGGCGTGCAGAACGCGATGCTCACGCGAGCATCGTCTTACGTAGCAGAGGGCGCAGCTCGCGCAACGGACGGGTATTCACTACCTGTTCCTTCGATAACCAGCCTCGGCGAGCCTGCAAGACTCCACCACCGAGAAAGTCGAAGCTAGCAGTGCCATGCGCGTCGCTGGCGATGCTGATCAGCACCCCGTTCGACGCTGCCTCGCGCACCATCACGTCGTCCAGATCGAGGCGGGCGGGCTGAGCGTTGAGCTCGAGACAGATCGTCCGCTCGCTGGCCCGCCTGAACACCATGCCCCAATCGCAGTCGATCGCCGGCCGTTCCTCGATCAGCCGTGACATGGGATGCCCCAGCACCGACACGTACGGACAGTCGAGCGCACGTAGCAGCCGGTCGGTCTGCTGGCGTCGGTTGAGATCGAAATGGTCATGCACGGAGGCCACGACGACATCGAGCTGCTCGAGCACGCTATCAGGCATCGCCAGCGAGCCGTCCTGCAATATGTCGACCTCGATCCCTTTCAGAAGCGTGATGCCCTCCAGCGTCGCGTTGAGTGCGTCGATCTCGTGCATCTGCCGAGCGAGGCGCGTCGCGTCCAGACCGCGCACCATGCCGAGATGCTTCGAGTGATCCGTGATCGCGATGTACTCGAGCCCGGCTTGCCTGGCGGCTTCGGCCATCG
This sequence comes from Steroidobacter sp., assembly GCF_036406195.1. Lineage (GTDB taxonomy): Bacteria > Pseudomonadota > Gammaproteobacteria > Steroidobacterales > Steroidobacteraceae > Steroidobacter. The sequence goes on along the minus strand of NZ_DASWVW010000062.1, from coordinate 56,814 downwards.
CAGCCAGGCTCGCAGTGCCATCGGTGGCTTTCGTGTGCACGTGGAGATCACCGCGCAGGTCGCGACGAGTGACCAACGTCGGTAGGGCGCGCGCCTGTGCAGCTTCGATTTCGCCACGATCCTCACGTAGCTCGGGTTCGATGTAGGGCAGGCCGAGGCTCGCGAGCACCGACGCTTCAGTATCGCCCGCGATGCGCTTGCTGCCACGAAATACTCCGTACTCGTTGATCTTCAGTTTGCGAGCCGTGGCGAGCCGTCGCACGTGGATGTTGTGTGCCTTGCTGCCGGTGAAGTAGTACAGCGCGGCGCCATAGCTCTCCGGTGGCACTACGCGAACATCTACCTGCAGGCCACTCTTGAGAATCGCGGTGGAGCGCGTCGCTCCTTGTGCCAGAAGATTGGCCGTCTCATCGTATGAGAGCAGCGCGTGGCCGATATCCAGCGGATGTTCCGAACAGACGAGGATGTCCAGATCGCCAACTGTCTCACGGCCCCGCCGGAAGCTTCCGGCGGTATCGACCTTGCTCACGCCAGGCAGGGTACGAAGGTACGCCTCTAGCGAAGTGGCGTACTGTGCAGCGACCGACCTGAGCAAGCGCCGACTGCGACCTTCGATCTCATCGATCGCTTTGGTCAGGCGCTCTTCCATCTTCGGGCCGAACCCGCGCACCTCGCGCACCCGATGCTTCGCAAGCGCAGCGCGCAGCGTTTTCAGGTCGTGCACCCCGAGTGCTTCATATAACGCACGAACGCGCTTCGGCCCTATGTTCTGTACGCTCATGATCTCGCGCAGTCCCGGCGGGACCGAACGTCGCAGCGAGGCAAGACCCGGCAGCTCGCCCGTCTTGACGAAGGTGCGAATTTTCTTGGCGAGATCTGCCCCGATGCCCGGTAAGGTGTCCGGATCGAAGCCCTCAGCAATCTTGCTCTCCAACTCCTCGGGCAGTGAGCGAATGACTTGCGACGCCCGACGATAGGCGTTGATGCGAAATGGGTTCTCCGCCTTGAGCGACAACAGATCCGCCATCTCATCGAACGCCGCAGCCAGATCTTCGTTGTGTACAGGCATGGCGTCGACGTTCTACCGAGTGCGGCGCTTCTCCAGTCGCACAGTCTGGATGCGCACTGCGGGTTCGTTTCGTCGCTCCATCCAGCCGACGACGCACAGCGCCACGAACATCATTAGAAATTCGAGCATGGTCGCAACCTCCCTAGTGGTGGCTTGACCCTACGCGGGTCGATCTTGGCGGCACATCCGAGGAACAGGAACAGGCTTCCGTATGGCTGCGTAGGCAGTTGGCGAACGTGAATCCACTCAGTACCGTTCCTGTTTTCCGTAAAGGATTCCGCGCTCGATGACTCCAGAATGTTCGCTGATTGCCGCACGAAGCGAGAGGCAGCTTCGGGAGGGAACGATGGTCACACATCTGCATCCAGGTCGTCCCAAGTACCGTCGTAAACGCGACCGGTTGTCACGCCACGCCTGGATCCTGATTCTGATGCTGGTGCTCGTGGCCATCCTGGCGCTTTGCGGTCGTTCGGTTTCGGCGCAACCCCACGGGAGCGCGGAGCTGATCGAGAAAGCGCTTGCATGCGGCGCTTGCACAAAGTAGCTGTAGCGGCTTTCGCCCGGCGGCGCCGGGCGAAAGCGCCATTTATCAAGCAGCGAGTTGTTGAGCAGAGGGCTGGCAGATGGCGGCAAGCGTATCGCCGACCTCCGTCTCGCTGATCTCTCGCCTTGGCGCGGTGCTCTCGCGTGCAGCCTGGCGCGCCAGATCGGCGAGAGAGATCATGCCGACGAGTGATTCTTGCTCATCGATCACTGGGAGCCTGCGGATTCGTGCCCGGCTCATCGTCTTCTCGGCGTCTACGATAGAATCGCTGGGGCGACAGGTTTGAAGTTGCCGGGACATTGCATCGGACACGTGCAGCTCGTGCAGCGGCTTGCCTTTGAACAGCGCCGACATGCAGATATCGCGATCGGTGATGACGCCCGTGACGCGGTTCGCGCCGTTACCGCTGCACACTGGCAGGCATCCGCAATCGTGATCCCACATCAGCTGTGCCGCCCGGGCGAGAGTGTCGTCCGGACCGCACGAGACCACTTGCTTCGTCATGATCTGTTCTACACGCATGGCATCTCTCCTGAAGAGGACTTGGCGTTGCGTGCTGGTTGGGATTGGCCAGGCACGCCACGTAATTGAGGTTTGCCGTCGGGGTGGCTCGACCGAGCGTGCGTCCATGATCGAGCGTGGAACACTCGTGGATCCACGGCAGGGATTCGCGCTACTGCGTAATCCTGCATCATCGATCCCCAAAGCTGTGTGTCACTGTAACGTGACACCCTATGCCACCCTCCCATCTTCTTCGGGAACTTCTCCGTAGTTTCCGCACATGCACGATGCTTAGACTGCCCGGAACAAGACCTTGGTCGACAGCTGCACAAGGAATGCACGATGTCGGAACGAAGCCGGGCTGCCAAGATCGCTGTTCCCTCGATTGTATTTGACCTGGTAACGATGTTGTGTGGCGGCGCGGTCCTTTCGATTGCGCCTTGGAACCATGCAGTGGCCGCGGAGAACACGGCTGCTCGGACGTCGGCCAACACGACACGAGAGATTGAAGCCGATGTCATCGTGGAGGGCGTGCGCCCGACCGATGCCGGACCCATGCCGGGGCTGCTGCTCAACGAGGACCAGATTCCCGGCAATGTGCAGAGCCTGGGCAAGCGGGAGATTGCGGAGTCGGGGGCGCTCAGCATCGGCGAGCTCATGAACGAGAAGATGCAGGGAGTCAGCACCAACGACTACTCCGGCAATCCGTTTCAGATGGATGTGAACTACCGCGGCTTCACGGCGAGTCCGCAGGTGGGTACGCCGCAGGGGCTTTCGGTGTTCTTCGATGGCATTCGCGTCAACGAGCCGTTCGGCGACGTGGTGAACTGGGATCTGATTCCGCTGAACGCCATCGAGCGCTTCGATGTCTTCCCGGGCTCCAATCCACTTTTTGGTCTCAATACGCTGGGTGGCGCGCTGTCGGTGCGCACGCGCAGCGGGTTCTCTTCGCAGGGCGTTGAAGCCAGCGGCCTGGCGGGCTCCTTCGGCCGCCGGCAAGGGCAGTTCACGTTGGGTGCGAACAATGGCGTGGTCGGTGCCTTCGCGGCGCTGAACTACTTCGAGGAAGACGGCTGGCGCGACAACTCGCCCTCGGAGGTGCGGCAGTTCTTCGGCAGGGCGGACTGGCGAGGTCGGCTCGGCGTGATTACCGTCACGGCGCTGCTCGCCGACAACGATCTCATCGGCAACGGGCTGATTCCGAGCGAGCTCTACGATGTGCGCCCGGAATCCGTCTTTACCTCTCCCGATCAGACGCGCAATGAACTGAGCCAGTTCGCGCTGAGCGGGGCCTATGACGTTTCCGAAGTCCTCAACATCACCGCGCAGGTCTATCGTCGCAGCAGCGATCGGGACGCATTGAACGGCGATGCCTATGAAGCGTTCGACGATTTCTCATTCCAGCACGATTCGATCGTCGACCTGTCACGACCCGAACGCTTTCTCGCTCGCAACGGCGCCATACAGTCGAGCCTGGTGGGGGGCGTCACACAGGGGCCCGGTGTCGTCGCAGGAACGCCGATCGGGCTCATGACGCCGAGCACGCTCAGCCAGATGACCTATGGCGGTGCCGTGCAGTCGAACTGGAACCTCCCGAATCACAAGTTCATGATCGGTGTGTCGTTCGACCGCAATGACACCGCCTACCGGATGGTTCAACGCCTGGGGCTCATCGACGCCTCGCACCAGGTGTATCTCGATCCAGCCAATATCGATCCGCAGTACTACGCTGCCGCGAACGATGTGGTCGGCAACGATTTCCACGGCACCGGCACCACACGCAGCGCCTATTTCAACGAAACCTGGTCGGTGCTGCCGAATCTGCATCTGACGCTCGCGGGGCGCTATAACCAGACCAGTGTCGACAGCGATCTGCTGGTGCGTGCGGCGATGAACGATCTGCACGAGTTGCGTAGCGGCAGCGCCATCATCGACGACCTCGTCAACAAGAAAACACGCACCCAGGAATCCTTCGACTTCAGCTCGTTCAATCCGCAGGTGGGCATCAATTGGCTGCCCATTCCCTCGCTCAATCTCTACGGAAATGTCAGTCGCGGCGCCCGAGTACCTTCCGTGGTCGAGTTGGGCTGTGCGTTCGACGACACACTCGTCGAGGTTCCCTTCGGGGTCAACATTTCGCTGGCACCGCGCAGCCTGGTCTCCCCGGGTTGCAGCCTGCCGACCACGCTGTCCGGCGATCCCTACCTGCCGCAAATCCGTTCCGAATCGGCGGAGGCGGGGGCTCGCGGCACTTTGGGTCGTCGATGGCAGTGGAATGCGAGCGTGTTTCGTACCGATCTGAGTGACGACATCTATTTCGTCGGCGTCGGCGGTGGCAAGAGCTACTTCGATACCGTGGGCAAGACCCGTCGCCAGGGATTCGAAGTAGGCGTGGCGGGAGCCGTGGGAATGCTCGACCTGCGGCTTGCATACTCCTACACGGAAGCGACGTTTCAGACCACGTTCTACACCGTGAGTCCGCACAACAGCACCGCGGACTTCAACATGAACTCGCAGTCCTCGACCAATCTTCTGGATCTCGGTGAGTTTCAATCATTGCCTTCGCCCACTGCGAATGCCAACGGCGGGCGCGGCACTTATCACATGATCCGCATCGACCCGGGTGCGCGACTGCCCGGTATCCCGGAGCACAACTACAACGCCACGCTCACGTTGAATCTCACGCCGGTGTGGAAGATCGGGCTCGATGCCACCGCGCATTCCTCCTCGTTCGTGAGAGGGAACGAGAACAACCTGCATGCGCCCGTGGGTACGGATCAAGAGACCGGGCTGTATTTCTGCAGGCTCGGCGGCGGCTGCGCCAACACCGGTCTGGAGCAAACATTCGTGCGGCGCGGCCGGCCGTTTACCAACGAGGGACGGACCGATGGCTCTATCGTGGTCGATCTGAACACGAGCTATCGCTTCGGCGACAGCCTGACGGTCTTCGCGAGGGTCAGCAATCTGCTCGACGAGGACTATTTCAGCGCCGGCCGGCTGGGCGTGAATCCGTTCTCGCCCTCGGTCAATGGCGCCATCGGCCCGAGCGGCTGGAACTACAACTCGAGCGAATGGCAGAACACGACCTACATCGGGCCGGGAGCGCCGCGGGGGATCTGGGTCGGCTTCACGTATGAATCGCGATGATGGGTCGGACATCGCGTCGATAGTGTCAATGGCAGGAAGCGTGCGCTTTGCGCGATCAATCACAAGACAAGGAGAAGCAGATGAAACGACACTCGTTCCATGCAACTTTGCTTTTGTGCGCGGGGGTTCTGTTGGGAGCCGGGCAGGCGGCTTCAGCGGCCGGGTTCGAGAAGCTGTCGAAGGCCGGCGCAGAGGTACTGACCGAATGCAACCCCGCCAACTCGGCGTTGAACCATCGATGCAAGGTGTACGGCCTGCCGGGCGAGCCCGGCTATCTGCTGATCGCATCCCGTTCCGCCCCGCTGATCTATAACGACAGAGAGATCGGTCAGGTGAAGGAGCGCGTCTGGCGCAACGTCGTGAAGCCCAAGCTCTACATCTTCGGTGTGCGCGTGATCATGAACGCGAACCAATGGGATTCCAGCGGCGCTGCATTCAACGTGAACGATTTGTTTCGGCAGACCCTGCCGAATGAGAAAGTCTCGGTGGCCTATTTCCTCGACGGTGCGACCAAGGCACTGCATGCGGCGGGACGCACGGTGCAGGGCCTGAACGAATTCGAGGAAGACGAGCCCGAGCGTGACAACACGTGGGTGGACTTTCGCATCGACGCCAATGCCGCCGACCCGGATGGTGTCAGCAGCGCCCGCTCGCCCTGGTTGTTGACCAAGACGCGCGCACCCACCGGCATTGTGCTCAACACGCTCGGGCTCCGGCTGCTCAACTCCGACGTCGCCGATCCTCTCGATGCGGTTGCTTTCTTCACGACGGGCTATCAGCCGGACGGTGTGCCGCCGCCAGAGGACGACGATGACGACGACGATGATGACGACGATGATGACGACGATGATGACGACGACGAGGAAGAATAGGAAGAAGAGGAGTGACGCTACCGAGACGACTCTGGTTCGCTACATGGAGGAGACGTACCGTGAACACATCACATGCTTTGTCATATGCGCTGGTGCTCGGCGCGGTGGCTGCTTTGTTTCAGCAGGCGCCAGCACGAGCGGCCGAGTGCGCGCTGCCCGATACAGGATCGCCGATCATCACCGTGAACCCCAAACCATTCACCGTGCCGCCGCCATCGACCTGCACCGTCGGGGGGTTGCCGGGTGAGTCCGGTGGCCTGCCCGGTTATTTCTTGAAAGCCACCCGACAGGCCAACATTACGGTGAGCGGCGTAGTCGTCGGCACTCTCTATGACCGCGTCTACTGTCTTGGCACTGCGCCCACCTGCGATTCGACCAATACATTCATTCTGGCCACGAGAGTCCGCATGGCGGCGACGCCGGTGAACTTTCCGGCTCGCAATCCCAACTGCCCGCTGTGGAGCGGCACCAGCAACGAATGTTTCGAGATCAACAATTTCTTCCGCAATATTCGTGGCACCGGCCCAGCGCTGGCGGCCTCGGTCAGCTACTGGATGGGGAGCGGCAGCCTCACCGGCACCGATCCCAACAACTCTCTGGCGGAAAAGTATCTCGAGTACACCGGCAAGACCTACAAGGGCCTGAATCAGGTCGTACCGCCGGGCGCGTCCGGCGATCGCGACAACGGCAGGGTGATGTACTGGGCGGACACCAACATCTTCGATCCGGACGGCGTCAACAGCGTCTGGTCGCCCTGGCTGTTCGTGCGTCAGAACTGTCCGTTCGGCGGCTCGGGCGATCACTACGCGGTGACCGATTTCGCCATCAAGTACTGGCAGGGCGGCGAGGAATCGCAGATTCCCACCAACATCCAGGCACAAGCATACGCATGCAAGACGATGTAGCAGGTTGAGGCGGGCGGGCGCCCTCGCTTACACGCTCCCCGAAGCGTTTCTGGCGCCCGCCCATTTTCTGAAGTATCTACAGCGAGGAAGGCCAGGAAGTGGACCCGCGAAAGCGAACATGGATCGTGGTCGTGTTGCTGGGAACGGCAGTGGCCATTGGCTATGCCGTGATGAAGCAGGGCGACGATGGCGAACAGCGCTCAATGGTGTCGGCGACTGTCGAGTTGCGCAACGAACGGATGGAGCCTGCAAATGAAGTGGCCGATGAGCAGGTCGAGGTAGCGCGGCCAGTTGTTTCCTGTCGCGGGAACCAGCTCCAGGTCGACACGAACGCCGACGTCGAATCAGTGTGTCTCGGCACGCTCACCACGAAATACAACGGCAGCGTGCGCTCGCATCAAGTCGCGACGCTGGCCACTCCGCAACGCTGGCTGCGTGTCGAGGTCGCGGGCGGCACCATTCTTTCGGCGGCCTGGGGTGGCGAGTTGCGGCCGGACTTCTATTGCCAGGGCGCCGCGTGCAAGGGCATCACGATCAGCAGGCGCGATGCTCGGGGTGCGCGCGTAATGACACTCGAACGTACGCAGTTGATGCGGGCGCCTTCGAACGAAATGTCGTCAGTGCAAGCGTCCCTGCAGTTGAGTGGACAGCTCACGATTCCTCCCGAGGAACTGCCCGAGTTCGCCTGTGCCGACCAGGGCGTGAGCATCGTGACCAGCGACAGCTCCTCTCAAACCTTCTGTCCGCTGGGAGGCGCTGGCTTCGAGCTCGCGGATGACGGCACCAAGCGTTATCGCTTCACCAGCCTGGACGGCGAATCCATCGTCGTTGCCACCGATCAAGACCAGCAGATCAGACAGGTCCAATTCGACGGCGAGGTCTCGCTCGCGTGCCGGTCATTCGGATGCGGCAGCGTGCGCATCTCCGCGGCGGATGTGGAAGGCGCGCGCCGCTTTACCTTTGCCGGCACCACGCTGATCGATGCGGACAGCGGTCAAACCAATGCCGTACTGAACGGCTCACTCATTCTGCCTCCGCTGTAAGCGGCAAGTTTGCGGGGAACGAATCACATGCTCGAGACAAGGCACGCACGGCGCTTGCGACTGGTCGCCCTGGCGTTTGTTTTGTTGATGACGGGTTGTGGTGAAGACGCGCCACCGGAGCAGGCGACGCTCGCGTCGCCCTCGCTCAACGGTATAGCCGTGTATGACGACGGCAGCTCGCCTGGCGCGGTCACTGCCAAAGGCACCGCGGGCCTGCCCCGAACCGCCAGCAACTCGAGCGGAACCAGTCGGTACACCGTAGATATATCGCAGCTCACCGGTCCCTACGCGTTGCGCTGGGCTGGCACCGACAAGAATGACCAACAGGTTTCTTTGTATTCGGTGGCCACGCAAGCGGGTGTCGCGAACGTCACGCCGCTCACGACGTTGCTGTTCGCACAGCTCATGGGGCAGGACCCGGAGGCGGCCTATGCCGCGTTCGGTGCAAGTGGCGCCGATCTGGTCAGCGACGAGAAGATCCGGGAAGCTCAAGCCAAGCTCACGGCTCATCTGAGAGATGTGCTGGGCGTGACGGTTCCAGCGGCAGAGGCGAGCTTCATTACCTCGACGTTCGATGCAGTTCCCGGCGACCCGATGTTCGAGACCATGCAGGCGGTCGAGGCCGCGCTGGTTGCCAACGGCACCACACTCGAGGCGCTCTCCCAACAAGTCGCTTCACTGGCGCGCCTGTGTATCGAGGAGAAGATTCTGATCGATGTGGGCGGGGCGCAGCGCGAGTTCTGCCCCGCGACCAAGTCTGCGGAGCGTGATGAAGAGGACGGCAGCATTATCAACTACGTGTTCACGACTCCCACGAACGATACGCTGATTGTGCGGGTTCGCGGCGATGAAGTGCTGAGTGGCGAGTATGTCGCGGCCGGTCTGGTGTACTCCTGCAGCGGCGCGGCCTGCGGCAGCATTGTCTTGGGGGCTCCGGCCAGCGATCAAACGCGGACTCTGAGCTTCGAGAGCGCTGCGTTTGGCGGTGATGCCGGCAACGCCGTGCTGAATGGAGTGCTCGGAGGAGCCATTCCGGGCGTGGAGTTGCCCGTGCTGCCGTGTGCCCACAACAAGTATTTCGTGATCCTCGACGACAACTCCGTCGTCGCGGAATGCGTCGACACCTTCGATCCCTTCAGTATCGGTGGCACGATGAGCGCATTGCGCGGCGTCACTCCGTCGCGCGCCATCTATAGATTCTCCAGTTCGAGCAGCATCGATCCCACCTTTCCGCAGCTCGAGTTGGTGATGGACGGCAACGACAGCCTCGTGAGCGTCTATTTCTACAGGTATGACCCGGAGACGTTCGTTCCGGACGTTCGCTTTGCGTGCGAGGCCGAAGCCTGCAATGGGATTACGCTCGGCTCGGTCACCGTGAACACGAGCCTTGGACCGGATTATCCCGTGCTGGTGCGCGACGTGACTTTCGCCGACACGATCCTTTCCGGAATGACGGAGAGCGGCGCGCCCACCGGTGCGGCCGCGAAGCTCAGAGCTGCTGTTACGACCGTCTACTACGTCGATCCCTACGCGCCATTCCTGCACCCGCCGCTCGAGGATTGCGATCCGACGTCCGCGACAGTATCGGTGGACGTGCATTCCGGCCCGTTCAACTTCTGCTCGGCCGAAGCCATCCGATATGCGTTCATGCTGAACGATACGGACCTGCGGCTCGAGGCCACCGAAGACCGCACGTTGGCGCCGCTCCAGGTGGACCTGCGCGGCGAGTCGGTGCTCCGCGTGTACTACAACAACGGCATGATCAATCAGTCCTTCCATTGCGAGCTGGATTGCGAAGGCGTCACGGTATCCCCGCCCGACAGTCTTGGCCGCCGTACCGTGACGTTCGACGGCACCGTGCTGCACGAGGATCAGTCATTCCCCCGGCCGGGCACGAGAACGGCGACGTTCACCGGCGGGCCCATCGTGTTTCCGCCAGTGACCCCGTGATCGCGTGCCCGCCCGGGTAGCTACCGAGCGCGCAGTTCCAGGCGCGTGCTGGCTGCGCCGCCGACCAATGCGGGCGTCGGCATCTTGCTCGAAGGCAGCCAGTGGCGGCCGAGAACCGGGCGGGCGCGGCTCACAGTAGCCAGGCGCCGACATTGCCCTCCGGCCAGCTTTCGGGTCCAATGCCGGCCCTTGCGGGTGCCATTCGGAGGCGGGTTGAAGATCACCCTCGCCATCATTGCGATGCTGCTGCTGGGCACGTGTTCTCAGCCGCCGAGCGTCATGGAACAGATATTGCGCAGCGGAGAGCTGCGCGTGGTGACTCGCAACCTGCCCAGCGCCTATTACCTGGGCGCGGACGGCCCGCAGGGGCCGGAATTCGATCTTGCCGCGCGCTTTGCCGCCGAGCTGGGCGTCAAGCTATTCATCTACTCCGTGCCCAATGTGGCCGACGCGATGCGCGAGCTGGAGTCGCGGCGCGCGCACATCGCAGCCGCCGGGCTGACGCGAGGTTTGAAGCTGCCGCCGCAAACCGGATTCGGACCGCCGTACCAGCAGGTCCGCGAGCACCTGATTTTCCGCCAGAACGATTTCCGGCCGCGGCGGCTCGATCAAACCTACAACGGACATATAGAAGTAGTGGCTGGCAGCGCGCACGCCGCGACGCTGGAACAGCTGCGGGTTCACTATGCGAATCTGAGCTGGGTAGAGAATCCCGCGGTGGAAACCGAAGAGTTGTTATATCGATTGTCCCGGCGCGAGTTCGACTACACGGTGGCGGATTCGAACGAGTTCGCCATCGGCCGCGCGTTTCATCCCGAGATCCGCATTGCGTTCGACTTGTCGGGCGGCAAGGCGCTGGCGTGGGCTGTCGATGCTCGCGATCCGACGCTGCTGAAACGTGTCACGGCGTTCTTCTCGTCGGCGCGCGCCGAGGGCCGGCTCGCGTCGATTCTCGACACGTACTATGCGGGCACGGATCGCTTCGACTACATCCAATCGCGCGTGTTCATCGAGCACATCCAGTCGCGCCTGCCGCAGTATCGCCATTGGTTCAAGGAGGCGGCCGATCAAGTCGGCGTCGACTGGCGCCTGCTCGCCGCGGTGGGCTATCAGGAATCCCATTGGGATCCGAATGCCACTTCGCACACCGGCGTGCGAGGCTTGATGATGCTTACCGAAGAAACCGCTCAGGCACTGAATGTCACGAACCGTCTCGATCCGCGCGCCAGTATCTTTGGCGGAGCGCGTTATTTCGTCTGGCTGCGCGACCAGATTCCAAAGCGAATTCTGGAACCGGATCGCACCTGGTTCACGCTGGCCGCGTACAACGTGGGTGTGGGGCATCTGGAAGACGCGCGCATCCTCACTCAGATGCACAACAAGAATCCGGATTCATGGAACGATGTGCGCGAGCATCTGCCCTTGCTCACCCAGGAGAAGTGGTATTCGCGAGTGAGACGAGGTTATGCCAGAGGCTGGGAGCCAGTGCGCTTCGTGGAGAATATCCGCGGCTACATCGACATTCTGGATTGGGTTGCAACGGATAGCGGTCCGGCCGCGCAGCGGGATTCGAATGCAGCAGCAACCACGTCGGCTACGAGTGCGGCTCCGACTACGACGTCCGCAAACGGCATGCTAACGCCGCGACGTTAGCTTGTGGTCAGCGGTTAGCGGTTAGCGGTTAGGGGATGAGGAGCCAACCTCTGCGCTTCTGTCTAACCACTAACCGCTAACCGCTGCTCTTAGCGCTTCTTCTGCGCCGATTTTTCCGCGTACGTGCGCGCCATCTCTTCGGCGAACAGCGTCGGCAGATTCTGCTCGTTGCGCTGATTGAGCACGTGATAGAACTCGGTGTACAGGTCCCAGTATTTCATCTTGTTCGCCGCGCCGAGCAGCGCGCCGCGCTTCAAGCCGCGATCGAACTTGTCCTGCAGCTCGCCCGGCTCGATGCGATTCATCACCTCGTCGATGGCGGCCTGGATGGCGCTGGAGAGTGCCAGCTGATGCGCGCGCAAATCGGCGAAGGAATCGCGAATCGCTTCCACCGGACCCAGGTAGCGGGTGTTGTTGTGGCCGTCGAACAGTTTCACCAGCGCTTCATCGACGCTCGCCGAGAACTTCAGCGGATTGTTGTCCGCCGGCTGAATGCCGGTCTGGCTGAGGCGCAAGCGGCTCTTCTGGTCGGCGCGGCCTTTGAGCACATCCATCAGGCCCAGCACGACTTCACGCGTCATCTGGCCGGCGAGTTGCAGCAGGGCATGCTGGGTTTCCAGCGGAATCGACGCGGGATCGATGCCCGCACCCCGGCAGAACGCTTCGACGCCGTTGGCCGGCTCCAGCGTGCTGCCTTCGGGGCGGCGAGCGGCCGGCTTCTCGGCCGGGCGGGCCATCGACGCCGGATTGGTCAACGCCTGCAACGACTTGCGGTCGTAGGGCTTGGTCTGCATCTGCCAGTCGTCCGGCTTGCTGCCGGGCGTAATGGTCCTTTGATCCGCTTCATCCGGATTGTCCAGCAACGACGTGAAGCCGCTGCGCGCCGGCCGGCCGGGTGCCGTGCTGTTCGGCTGGCCGGGACGGGTGGGCTGCAGGTCGATGCCCAACGCTCTATTGATATCGAACGCGCCGGTGCTCAACGCGGCCGAGGCTTGCTTGGGCGCCGGCTCGGGCGATTTCATGGCAGCATCGGTCAGCAGGTCGGTGAGATCGAGCTCCTCGCCCAGGTCGATTTCGGGCGCGGGTGAGCCACGGCGCGAGCTGACGCGCGGCGGGGCCGGCATCTGTCCGCTCGCATCGGGCGGAAAGTCCTGGCGTTCGTCGATGCTGACGAGAATTTCATAATCGCCCAGGCGCAGCCGGTCGCCGTCCTTGAGCGTGTACGGGCCCTCCACCGAGGCCGGTACGTCGGAGCCGTTTATGAAGACGCCGTTGGTACTGGTATCCTCCAGAATCCATTGGCCGGCGCGGAACTCCACCTTGCAATGGTGGCTGGAGATGTAGCGATCCGGGTCGGGGAGGATCCAGTCGTTGTCCTGAGCACGGCCGATCCTTCCGCCGGTGACGCCGAACAGGCGCGAGCTACGCTTGCCGAGCGCCTTGTAGTGATCGCTGATGATGCGGAGTTTCAGTGCCATTTCGAGGTCGAAAGACCGGAAATTAGGAGATCGCCTGACGCGCTGCGCGCGGGGATATGACATAGACGGATATGACATAGCCCGGCACGCAGCCTAGCAACCAGGCCCAGCAGCAAGATGGCAGCCAGTCACATTTTCAAAGTCGTGTTTGTCAACCAGGGCAAGGTCTACGAAATCTATGCCCGCAAGGTCAGCCATGGCTCGCTGTTCGGCTTCGTGGAAGTCGAGGAGCTGGTCTTTGGCGAGCGCTCGGCGGTGGTCGTCGACCCCACCGAGGAGAAGGTCAAGGCCGAATTCGAAGGGGTCAAGCGCACCTACCTGCCCATGCACTCGGTGCTGCGCATCGACGAGGTCCGGCAGCAGGGCGTGAGCAAGATCAGCAACTTCGAGGGGTCGAACGTCACGCCGTTCCCGATGCCGGTGTATACGCCGGGCGACAAGAAGTAGCCGCCAGATTGTGATGCCGCCCGGGGACAGATCTTGAATCTGTCCCCCTTTTGAACCGCTTTGAACCGGGGGCATTGCCCGCAGAGCGGGGCGGTTTCCTGTATGATTCGCGCCCGTTCCCCCGCTCCCGCCGCTTAGCATGCTGACACTGTCTGGCGCGCCTGCTCTTTCCGATTTCCGTACCGCTCGCCTGCTTGCCGCCCTTCGTTCGCGCGTTCCAGCCGTCGCGTCCCTGACCACGCGCTTTACGCACTTTGTTCAAGCGCAGCGGGAACTTACGGCCGAAGAACGCCGCGTCCTGGAGGCGCTGCTGACGTATGGACCGGTGCAGCCGCCCGAGCCGCCGGACGCCTCCGCCCAGCTCATTGTCGTCATTCCGCGGCCGGGCACGATTTCTCCCTGGTCGAGCAAGGCCACTGATATCGCGCAGGTGTGCGGATTGCGGGCAATCGAGCGCATCGAGCGCGGCATTGCCTACTTCGTGCGCGGCTCGTCGTCCTTGTCAGCCACAGACCTGGAGGCGATGGCACCGGCGCTCTACGATCGGATGACCGAAGCCGCGGTGTTCTCCTACGACGATGCCGCTCGCTTGTTCGAGCACGAGTCGCCGCGCCGGCTGAACACCGTGCCGTTGCTGGCGCGCGGGCGTGACGCCCTGGTTGAGGCAAACACGACGCTGGGTCTCGCGCTGTCGCCGGACGAAATCGACTACCTGGCCGAGAATTTCCAGAAGCTGGGCCGCGATCCCACCGACGTCGAGTTGATGATGTTCGCGCAGGCCAACTCCGAGCACTGCCGGCACAAGATCTTCAACGCCGACTGGGTCATCGATGGCGAGCGCCAGCCCAAGTCGCTGTTCGCCATGATCAAGAACACCTACGCGCAGAACTCGCGCGGCGTGCTCTCGGCCTATCGTGACAACGCGGCGGTGATCGAAGGCCCCGTCGGCCGGCGCTGGTTCGCCGACGTGGAGCATCACGGTTACGAATTCAAGGACGAGCCCATCGACATCCTGATGAAGGTGGAGACTCACAATCATCCGACCGCGATCTCGCCCTTTCCTGGCGCGGCTACCGGCTCGGGCGGTGAGATTCGCGACGAGGGCGCGACCGGTCGCGGCGGCAAGCCGAAGGCGGGCCTGGCGGGATTCTCGGTGTCGCACCTGAAGATTCCCGGTTTCGAACAGCCGTGGGAACAGGACTTTGGCAAGCCCGGGCGCATCGCTTCGGCGCTGGACATCATGATCGAGGGCCCGCTGGGCGCGGCCGCGTTCAACAACGAGTTCGGCCGCCCGAACATTCTCGGCTACTTCCGCACGTTCGAGCTGGAAGCCGCCAACGCTTCGGGCGGCGGGCGCGCCACGCTGCGCGGCTATCACAAGCCCATCATGATCGCCGGCGGCGTCGGCAACGTGCGTCGCATGCACGTGGAGAAGTCGGAGATTCCGCCGGGCGCGAAGATCGTCGTGCTGGGTGGCCCGGCGATGCTCATCGGTCTCGGCGGCGGCGCGGCTTCGTCCGTCGGCAGCGGTGCGAGCAGCGAAGACCTTGATTTCGCATCGGTGCAGCGAGGCAATCCCGAGATTCAGCGCCGCGCGCAGGAAGTCATCGATCAATGCTGGGCCATGGGAGAGAACAATCCCATCCTGCTGATTCACGATGTCGGCGCGGGCGGTCTGTCGAACGCGATTCCGGAATCGGTCGCGCACAGCGATGGCCGCGGCGGCCGCATCGATCTGCGCACCGTGCCTTCGGTCGAGCCCGGCATGTCTCCGGTGGAGATCTGGTGCAACGAAGCGCAAGAGCGTTACGTGCTCATTGTCGCTGCGCAGGATGTGAGGCGCTTCGCCGAGCTGTGCGAGCGCGAACGCTGTCCACACTCGGTGGTCGGCGAGATCACCGACGACGGTTGGCTGAAGGTCGCCGATCCGCTACTGAAAGATCCACCGGTGGACCTGCCGCTCAATGTCATGCTCGGCAAGCCGCCAAAGATGACGCGCGATGTGAAGCGTCTGCCGCCGTTGGGCGATGACTTCAGTGCTATTGATCTCGACGTGCGCGATGCGGCCTATCGCTTGCTGCGCTTCCCGGCTGTCGCGGACAAGACATTCCTGATCACAATCGGCGATCGCACCGTGGGCGGCTTGATCAGCCGCGATCCGATGGTGGGGCCGTGGCAGGTGCCGGTCAGCGATGTCGCGGTGACGTTGAGCGATTACACGTCGGCGACGGGTGAAGCGATGGCGATGGGCGAGCGGACGCCGCTCGCATTGTTGAATGCGCCGGCGTCCGGTCGCATGGCGGTTGCCGAAGCGGTTACGAACATTGCCGCAGCTGATATCGCAGCGCTCGATCAGGTGCGCTTGTCGGCGAACTGGATGGCGGCCTGCGGCGAGCCCGGCGAAGACGCGGATTTGTACGCGACGGTGAAGGCTGTGGGCGAGGAGTTCTGTCCGGCACTCGGGATCACCATTCCGGTCGGCAAGGACTCGCTGTCGATGAAGACCACCTGGCAGGGCGATCAGGGCGCGCGCCGGATGGTTGCGCCGTTGTCGCTGATCGTCTCGGCGTTCGCGCCAGTGCGAGATGCGCGCCGCACGTTGACGCCGCAGTTGCGTCCCGAGGTGGACAGCTCGCTGGTGTTGATCGATTTGGGCGCGGGGCGGGATCGTCTCGGCGGTTCGTGTCTCGCGCAGGTGTTCGGCAAGCTCGGCCACGAGGCGCCCGATTGCGATGATCCAAAGGCGCTGGCCAATTTCTTCGCGGCCATCGTCGAGTTGCGCGCCGCTGGGTCTTTGGTCGCCTATCACGATCGTTCGGACGGCGGCTTGTTCGTCACCTTGGCGGAGATGGCGTTTGCCGGTCACTGCGGCGTCGATGTGGACCTGGGTGCGGAAGTGCGCGACCCGGCTGCGGCGCTGTTCAGTGAAGAGTTGGGCGCAGTGCTGCAGGTACGTACCGCGGATGTGAAGTCCGTGCTTGGCGTGCTCGATCGTCATGGGCTGGCGACGATGAGTCGTGTCATCGGCAAGGTAACGAACGCCGATCGCGTGCGCGTTCGCTGTGGTGGCGATGCGTTGCTGGACGAGTCGCGCACCGACTTGCATCGTGCCTGGTCCGAGACCAGCTTCCGCATGACGCAGCTTCGCGATAATCCGCAAGGTGCGCAGGAGCAGTACGCGACGGTGACCGATCCGGAGAACCCGGGTCTGAACGTCGCGCTCAGCTTCGATCTGAATCAGGACATCGCCGCGCCGTTCATCGCCAAGGGCACGCGGCCGAAAGTCGCAATCCTGCGCGAGCAGGGCGTCAACAGTCATATCGAGATGGCCGCAGCGTTTCATCGCGCCGGCTTCTCGCCGTTCGACGTTCACATGACGGATCTCGTTGCGGGCCGCTTCGATTTGAACGACTTCCGCGGCATGGTCATCTGCGGTGGCTTTTCATACGGCGACGTGTTGGGCGCGGGCGAGGGGTGGGCGAAATCGATCCTGTTCCATTCGCAACTGCGCGATTCGTTCACCAGGTTCTTCCATCGGCCCGAGACGTTCTCGCTGGGTGTTTGCAACGGCTGTCAGATGATGGCGGCGCTGCGCGAGTTGATTCCCGGCACCGAACATTGGCCGAAGTTCGTTCGCAACCGTTCGGAGCAGTTCGAGGCTCGCTTGAGCCTGGTCGAAGTCGTGAAGTCGCCCTCGCTGTTCTTTGCCGGCATGGAAGGTTCACGCATGCCCATCGCCGTAGCGCACGGTGAGGGCTATGCGGACTTCGCGGGCCGCGGCAATATCGATGCGCTGATCGGCGCCAATCTGATGTCACTTCGCTTCGTCGACAACCATGGCAACGCGACGGAGCGTTATCCCGCCAACCCCAACGGCTCACCTCGTGGCCTGACCGGCATCACCACGCCGGATGGCCGCGTGACTCTGCTCATGCCACATCCGGAGCGCGTGTATCGCGCGCTGCAAAACTCTTGGCGTCCGGATGAGTGGCGCGAAGACAGTCCCTGGATGCGCATCTATCGCAACGCTCGCGTCTGGGTTGGCTGACACATCGCGCTTCTTTTTGGTTGACCTTGCGGTACCCGATGTCAGCGAGGGCGCTGTTGCCGTAGTTTTATCTGGGCCAGGGTCGCGCACCTGGCGTTCAGGCCTGCTACTTCCACGGATCGTTCTTTACGCCGCCCGGCGCATACTCCGGCCTCCTCGTCACATTCGGGAGGATTCACCATGGGCTTGCTAGATCAAATCGGCGGTGCGGTCGGCGGCGTGCTCGGGCAGGGTGGCAAAGGGGGCGTCAATGCGGTTCTGGTGCAGCAGTTGATCGGCATGCTGAGCAAACCAGGAGCGCTGGGCAATCTCACTGCTGCTTTCCAAGGCGCGGGCCTCGGCAATGTGCTGCAGTCCTGGCTCGGCAATGGCCAGAACCTGCCGATCTCCGGCGATCAGGTCAAACAGGTGCTGGGATCGGGAACGGTTTCCGACCTGGCGCAGAAGGCGGGCATCGGCGAGTCGGAGACATCCAATGCGCTGGCTGGCTTGTTGCCGCAGCTCATGGACAAGCTCAGTCCCGGTGGCAACTTGCCGTCGCAAGGCGAATTGGGCGGTGCGCTCTCGTCGTTAGGGAAGATGTTCGGCTGAGCGCAGGGGAATAGCGAGCGTCGCAGCTGATGCCGCCGGTCACTTCCAACTGCCGGCGGCTTGCTGAGCGGCGTTGTTCACGGGCCGCGCGATCAAACCGGATTGAGTGATTGAAACTTCGTAGCGTGCGCCGTCGGACATGGGCATGTACGCGGCGTTGCCGTACACGGCGTCGACGAAGGGCAGGCGGTTGGGGCGATCCAGCGTGATCTGCCACAAATCCAGGCCGGGATTTTCGGCGAGGGCGTAGACGGTGCGTTCGGCGGAACGCTCCTGGTCGATGTTTCTATAGCGTCCGCTGACGCGCTCCAGCCGATACTGCGAATCCAGGCCGAACAGATTGGCCCAGCCTTTCCATTTCAGGACGCGCGCGTCGAGCTGCCATTCGTCGCCCGAAAGAACGAACATCTGGATCTCGCCGTCCGGTATCTGCGTCAGCGTTGCGTTGAAGGATTGCGGTGCGCGTTGCTGAAAGACGATCTCCGCAATCGGGCGCTCGAAGGTCAGGCGAGCGTACGTGTGCAGATTCAGGGAAATGACGAACAACAACGCGGCGACGGCGAGCAACAGCGCGCCAGTCACGCCACTGCCCGCTGCTGCGAGCAGGCGCGCCCGGAACAGCCGCTGACACGCGAGTATCAGCAGCAACAGTCCGAAGAGGGCGATGATGAGAATGACGGCTTCGGAAATCACGCGCGCATCAACCTCCGATGTCAGCAACCGAACGCCGCCGTGGGAGCGCGTCGATCGCGCTCCCCGGCTCGCACCAGTGCGTGCTTACGCATCCAGCTTCTTGTACCGGATGCGATGCGGCGTGTTCGCATCCTCGCCCTTGCGCCGTTTGAAATCTTCGACGTACTCGGCGTAATTGCCTTCGAACCAGGTGACTTCCGAGTTGCCTTCGAACGCCAGGATGTGCGTGGCGATACGGTCGAGGAACCAGCGATCGTGGGAGATCACGATGGCGCAGCCCGGGAAACCCAGCAGCGCTTCCTCCAGCGCCCGCAGCGTTTCCACGTCGAGGTCGTTGGTGGGCTCGTCGAGCATCAGCACGTTGCCGCCGCTCTTGAGCACCTTCGCCAGGTGCACGCGATTGCGCTCGCCGCCCGACAGCTCGCCGATCAACTGCTGTTGCTGCGTGCCGCGGAAGTTGAAGCGGCCGACGTAGCCGCGCGAGGCGGTTTCGTAGTTGCCGACCTTGATCATGTCGAGGCCGCCGGAGATCTCCTGCCACACCGTGTTGCTGTCGGTCAGCGACTGCCGCGACTGATCCACGTAGGCCAGCTGCACCGACGGGCCAATTCGGATCTCGCCGTCATCCGGTTTTTCCTGGCCGGTGAGAATACGGAACAGCGTGGTCTTGCCGGCGCCGTTCGGGCCGATCACGCCGACGATGCCGCCGGCCGGCAGCTTGAAGCTCAGGTTGTCGAACAGCAGCCGGTCGCCGAAACCTTTCTTGAGGTTGTTGGCTTCGATCACCAGCTCGCCCAGGCGCGGGCCGGGCGGAATGTAGATTTCGTTGGTCTCGTTGCGCTTCTGGAATTCCTGCGACGCCAGCTCTTCGTAGCGCTGCATGCGGGCCTTGCTCTTGGCCTGGCGCGCCTTGGGATTGGAACGCACCCATTCCAGCTCGCGCTCCAGGGTCTTGCGCAAACCTTCCTGCTGCTTCTCTTCCACGGCCAGTCGCTTCTCCTTCTGTTCGAGCCAGGAGGAGTAGTTGCCCTGCCAGGGAATGCCGTGGCCGCGGTCCAGCTCCAGGATCCAGCCGGCGACATTGTCGAGGAAATAACGATCGTGGGTGACCGCGATCACGGTGCCCGGATACTGCTCCAGGAAGCGTTCCAGCCAGGCCACCGACTCGGCGTCCAGATGGTTGGTGGGCTCGTCGAGCAGCAGCATGTCCGGCTTCGACAGCAGCAGGCGGCACAGCGCCACGCGGCGGCGCTCGCCGCCGGAAATCTTGGTCACATCCGCGTCCCAGGGCGGCAAGCGCAGCGCATCGGCCGCCACTTCCAGCGTGCGCTCCAGCTCCCAGCCGCCGGCGGCGTCGATCGCGTCCTGCAGCTTGGCCTGTTCCTCCAGCAGCTTGTTCATTTCATCCGGATCGAGGTCCGGATCGGCGAACTTGTCGCTGACGGCGTTGAAGCGGTCGAGCAGCGACTGCACTTCGCCGACGCCTTCGAGCACGTTGCCGCGCACGTCCTTGTTGGGATCCAGCCCCGGCTCCTGCTTGAGGAAGCCGATCTTGATGCCCGGCTGCGGGCGGGCTTCGCCGTCGATCTCCTTGTCCTCGCCCGACATGATGCGCAGGAGCGTGGATTTGCCCGCGCCGTTGAGGCCGAGCACGCCGATCTTGGCGCCTGGAAAAAACGACAGGGAAATGTCTCGCAGGATGACGCGCTTGGGCGGCACCACCTTGGAGACGCGATTCATGGTGTAGATGAATTGAGCCATGGGCTGGATCGATCTCGGTAGTCGGCAAACAGGTCCGAAATGATACAGTGATCGGCCGGTAATGGCCCGCAACCGGTAATCGCCCGTAGTGCATCGGGCGGCAATCGTCCGTAAGACGTAGAGCCTTCCTCGCATGGGCCCGTCCGCGGTACGGCGGCATGGTCTCAGGCTGGCCGTCCTGTAAACGAATTTTGCTGGAGCTGTGTGATGGGGTAGTGCGCGAGATGCGTCATTCCGAGCAAGGACAAGCCACGGCGTGGCACTCGATCGAAGCTGCCGAAGTCGCGCAGGCTCTGGGTACCGACACGCACGTGGGCCTGTCCCGGCAGGCTGCCGCTGATCGATTGCAGCGGTTCGGACCAAATCGGCTGCCCTCGCAACCCCGGCGCCCCGCGTGGCTGCGCTTGCTGCTTCAGTTCCACAATGTGCTGATCTACGTGATGCTCGGCGCTGCCGGCATTACGCTTGCCATCGGGCACATCATCGATACGGCCGTGTTGCTGTCCGCCGTGATCGTCAATGCGATCATCGGCTTCATCCAGGAAGGCAAGGCGGAAACCGCGCTCGATGCCATCCGCCAGATGCTGTCGCTGCATGCGACGGTCATCCGGGACGGCGAGCGCATGGAGGTGCTGGCGGAGAATCTGGTGCCCGGCGACGTCGTCAGCGTGGCATCGGGCGACCGCATTCCGGCGGATCTCCGCATCGTCAGCGCGAAAAATCTGCGCGTGGATGAATCGCTCCTGACGGGCGAGTCGGTAACCGTCGCCAAATCGGTCTCGCCCGTACCGGCAGCCGCGGTGCTCGCCGAACGGCGGAGCATGCTCTATTCCGGCTCGCTGGTCGCGTCGGGCAGCGCCTTGGGCATCGTGGTCGGCACAGGTACCCGCACCGAGCTGGGCAGTATCGGCGCGATGATCGCCGCCGTCGTCGATATCTCCACGCCGCTGGTGCGACAGATGGAGCACTTCAGCCGCTGGCTCGCGGCCGCCATCCTCGGCATGTCCGCAATGACGTTCGTCGTCGGCGTGGTGTGGCGCGGCCACCCGATGAGCGACATGTTCGTGATGGTGGTGGCGCTGGCGGCGTCGGCAATCCCCGAAGGGCTGCCTGCCATCATGACCGTGACGCTGGCGCTCGGAGTGCAGCGAATGGCACGCAGGCAGGCCATCGTGCGCAAGCTGCCGGCAGTGGAGACACTCGGCGCCGTTACAGTCATCTGCTCCGACAAGACCGGCACGCTCACCAAGAATGAAATGACGGTGCAGCGAGCCGTGACCACGCCCGGCGTGTTCGAAGTCAGCGGCGTTGGCTATGCCCCCGCCGGGGCCGTGCATCTCGGGGAACAGGTGATGCGGGTCGATCAAGATCCCGTGCTGTTCGAAACGGCTCGCTGCGCCGCGCTGTGCAACGACGCGTCGCTGCGATTGGATCAGGACGCGTGGACCATCGCGGGCGATCCGACTGAAGGTGCGCTGCTGACGTTTGCCGTCAAAGCGGGTCTCGACTTTGCGGCCGAGCGTTCGAGCATGCCACGCACCGATGTGATTCCGTTCGAGTCCGAGCATCGCTTCATGGCAACCGTGCACCACGATCATCGTGGGCACGCCATCATCTATGTGAAGGGCGCGCCGGAAGTGGTCATGAGCAAATGCTCGCTGCAGATGGATCGTGCCGGCCCGGTGCCCATCGACGTGGATTACTGGCGTCGCCAGAGCACCGATCTGGCCGCGCGCGGGATGCGCATCCTCGCGCTCGCGTGCAAACCGTTGGAAGAGCCGCTGCGAGAGCTGAACTTCGATGACATCGAAGCGGGCTGCACGCTGCTCGCGCTGGTGGGAATGATCGATCCGCCGCGCGAGGAAGCGATCGCGGCCGTGGCAGAGTGTCACACGGCAGGCGTGCGGGTGAAAATGATTACGGGGGATCATGCCGACACGGCCAAAGCCATCGGTGCGCAACTGGGCATAGGGCGCGGCAAGGCGGCCCTCACAGGCTCGGAAGTTGAAGTGCTGGACGATGCAGCGCTTCGCGCCGCCGTCGAAGGCATCGATGTGTATGCGAGGGCCAGTCCCGAGCACAAGCTCCGGCTCGTTCAGGCGCTGCAAGCGAACGGTGCGATCGTTGCGATGACCGGCGATGGCGTCAACGACGCGCCGGCGCTCAAGCGCGCCGACATCGGCGTCGCGATGGGACGCAAGGGCACGGACGCAGCGAAGGAAGCTGCCGACATGGTGCTGGCGGACGACAACTTTGCCACCATCGGCAAAGCCATACGCGAAGGGCGCGCGGTCTACGACAACATCAAGAAGTTCATTCTGTTCATGTTGCCCACCAACGGCGGCGAAGCATTGGTGGTGATCGCCGCAATTCTCTTCGAGTTGTCGTTGCCGATGACGCCGGCGCAGATCCTCTGGATCAATATGGCGACTTCCAGCACGCTGGGACTCGCGCTGGCGTTCGAGGCGGCGGAGCGGGATGTCATGCTGCGGCCGCCGCGCGATCCACGGGAGAGCCTGCTGTCGGGGTTCTTCGTCTGGCGCATCATCATGGTGTCGACTCTGATGATGGTGGGCTCGCTCGGACTGTTCCTGCTGGAGATGCAGCGCGGTGCCTCGCTGGAAACGGCGCGTACCATGGCCGTTAGTGCTGTGGTGGTCAGCGAAATGTTCTATCTTCTGAACAGCCGCTTCATCCTTGCCTCGGTGCTGTCCCGGGAGGGGTTGTTCGGTAACCCTTACGTGCTCGCGGCGATCGGGCTCTGTGCGCTCTTGCAGCTGGCTTTTGTGTATTCGCCGCCGCTGCAGGCGGTGTTCAACTCGACCGGGCTGTCGCTGGCCGAATGCGGGCGCGTGCTGGCGGCGGGCTTGCTGGTGTTCGTCGTGGCCGAGCTGGAGAAAGTGTTGCAGCGTTGGCGCCGGCAGGGACCGCGTTGGCAGCCAGCCGAGTCGTATCGCGCGAGTGAATTGCGGGTGGAGAGTCCATGAACACGTCAATCAAGACAATCGTCAGTGCCACCGATTTCTCGATGTATGCGCATCGCGCGGCACTACGCGCCGGGCGGCTCGCCAAAGAGCACGGCGCAAGGCTGCAGCTGTTGCATGTGTTGAATGGGCCGTCGGTGAAGGCATTGCAGTCTCTCTTGCAAGCGTCGCCCCCGGTCAGCGACGTGCTGGTGGCCGAAGCAAAGCAACGCCTCGAATCGCTGGCGGAAGATGTTGCCAAGGCCGCTGACGTGACCGCGGATTGCGTGGTCGAACAAGGAGAGGTCATCGACGCGGTCCTTGCCGCGGCGGAGCAGGCCGATCTGCTGGTGCTGGGGCCACGCGGTCTGAACCCCGCCAAGGACTTTCTGCTGGGGGCGACCGCGGAGCGCATCTCTCGTCGTGCGCGATGTCCGCTGCTGGTATCGAAGCAGGAGGCCGCGATCAGCTACGAGAGCGTGCTCGTGCCGGTGGACTTTTCCGAAGATTCCTTGCGGGCGTTGCGCTTTGCCCGAGCATTGGCGCCGCGCGCGACCTTGCACGCATTTCATGCTTATGACAGTCCGTTCGAGGGCCGCCTGCAGAGCGCCGGTGTCTCGCAGGAAGCCATGGAGAGTTACCGTCAGAGCGTGGCGGTCGAGGCCGAAGCGGCAATGCGGGAGTTCCTGGCGCGCGCGGCCGATGTGAAGGACGTTCGATCGTCGGTGGAGCTCGGCGATGCGCGGATCGCCCTGTGCAGACGTGCCACCGAATTGCAGAGCAACCTGATCGTCATGGGCAAGCAGGGCCGGTCGTGGTTCTCCGAGTTCCTGCTGGGCAGCGTGACGCGGCGGACGATCGAGCTAGCGCCCTGCGACGTGCTGGTGGTGCCGACGCCGCGCGTGCGCTGAGCCCGCATCGAGTATTTCAGGATCGAGCATTGCGAGATCGCGCAGCGCCCCGTCGCGCATCGGTCGCATCTGGCCGCCGTCATGCGTCGCAGTGGCTGACAGCCGCCGCTGAATTCGTCAAGCGGCTAGTCAGCCGCAATTCGATCATGTATCAGTGCGCTTGATGGCGCTCTATCTCATATTGTTACTTCCTTTCATCGGTGCCCTGGGCGCCGGTCTGTTCCGTGCCAATGCCCGCAATGTGGAGGCGTGGTTGGCGGCGGCGGTGGCCGTTTCCGGCGCGGTTCTGCTGGGAAGGTTCTTTCCGCAGATGGTGGCGGGCGAGGTGATCCGCGTCTCGGTCGACTGGCTGCCGCAGTACGGCTTGTCGTTCGGCCTGCGCCTCGACGGCTTCGCATGGATGTTCGCCATGATGGTGACGGTGATCGGCGCGCTGGTGGTGGTCTATGCGCGCTACTACATGTCGCCTGCCGATCCCGTGCCGCGATTCTTTTCCTTCTTGCTGGCGTTCATGGGGTCGATGCTGGGCGTGGTGCTGTCGGGCAACCTGATCCAGCTGGTGATCTTCTGGGAGCTGACCAGCTTCACCTCGTTCGTGCTGATTGCGTACTGGTACCACCGTGCCGATGCGCGAGCCGGAGCGAGGATGGCATTGACCGTCACCGCGGCGGGTGGCGTGTTCCTGCTGGCCGGGGCCTTGATGCTGGGCCACATCTCGGGCGGCTACGAGTTGGACCAGGTGATCGCGGCGAGCGACGCCATTCGAGCGCATGCGCTCTATCCCTGGATCGTGGTCCTGGTGCTGCTCGGCGCATTCACCAAGAGCGCGCAGTTTCCATTCCAATTCTGGCTGCCTCGCGCCATGTCGGCGCCTACGCCCGTGTCCTCTTATTTGCATTCGGCGACCATGGTCAAAGCCGGCGTGTTCCTGTTGGCGCGCCTGTGGCCGGTGCTCTCGGGTACGGATCTGTGGTTCGCCATTGTCTCCAGCGCGGGACTGGCTTCGCTGCTGGTCGGTGCCTATGCCGCGACGTTCCAGCGCGACATGAAGGGTGTGCTTGCCTATTCCACCATCAGCCATCTTGGCCTGATCACGCTGCTGCTGGGCATGAACAGCCCGCTGGCACTGGTCGCTGCGGTGTTCCACATGCTGAATCACGCGACGTTCAAGGCATCGCTGTTCATGGCGGCCGGCGTTGTGGATCACGAGACCGGCACGCGCGATCTGCAACGCCTGGGCGGTCTGTATCAAGCCATGCCGATCACGGCGACGCTGGCGCTGGTGGCGGCCGCGGCCATGGCCGGCGTGCCGCTGCTGAATGGCTTTCTGTCCAAGGAGATGTTCTTTGCCGAGACCATCTTTGCGGGCGAAGCGCTCTGGGTGCGCATTTCTTTGCCGGCCGTCGCGACGCTGGCTGGCATGTTCAGCGTCGCGTACTCGGCACGCTTCATCCGTCAGGTGTTCTTCGGGGCCCGGCAAGGCGATTTGCCGCGCGAACCCCATGAACCCACGCGCTTGATGTTGTTGCCGAGCGCGATGCTGGTATTGGCGTGCTTGCTGGTGGGTACGCTGCCCGGGCCGACGGTGGGGCCGGTTCTCGACCTGGCGACACGCGCCATTCTCGGCGACGCACAGATGCCGCAATACAGCCTTGCCGTGTGGCACGGGCTGAGTACGCCATTGCTGATGAGCCTGGCTGCATTCGTCGGCGGCCTGGCGATTCACGCATGGTTGACGCACCTGGGACATCCGGTCGGTGTGCTGGCACCGATGTTCCGCCGCTTCGACGGCAAGCGGGCGTTTGCCGTGACACGGGTCAGGCTGATTCGCGGCGCGACGGTGTTGTTGCGGATCACCTGGTCCAGGCGTTTGCAGACGCAGCTTGGCCTGATCGTGCTCGCCGTCGTCGCGGCGGCCCTGGTCGCGACGGGAGATGCGTCCGGACTGAATCTCACCGCGCAGTTGTCACAGATCGATCCTGCCTTTGCGTTGCTGTGGCTGGTCGGAGGTGCTTGCGCCATCGGCGCGGCAGTGCAAGCCAAGTTCCATCGCCTGGCCGCGCTGATCATGGTCGGCTGCGTCGGGCTGGTGACGTCGCTCACCTTTGCATGGTTCTCCGCGCCCGATCTGGCGTTGACTCAGGTAAGTGTGGAGGTGGTGACGACCGTGCTGTTGCTGCTCGGATTGCGTTGGATGCCCAAGCGTCTGCCGATGGAACTGAAAAACCGCGACACCACGCGCGCCCGTGCTCGACGCATTCGCGACGCGACGCTCGCGGTCGTCGCGGGTTTGGGAATGGCGCTGCTGGCGTACGCGATACTCACCAAGCCGGCGGGACCGGGCATCCGCGATTTCATCGTGGAAAACGCGCTGCCGGGGGGTGGAGGGCAGAACATCGTCAATATCATCCTGGTCGACTTTCGCGGCTTCGATACGCTCGGTGAGATCACCGTGCTCGGCATCGTGGCGCTGACGATCTACAAGCTTTTGCGTCGTTTCCGTCCGGCACCGGAAGTTCTGACCTCGTGGGAGAAGCGTGATCCGTCGCATGAGCTTCCCGATCCGCGCGATCCGGTGCCCAAGGGCGCGCTGCTGGTGCCGGCCATCCTCGGGCGCATGCTGCTGCCCATGGCCGGCGTGGTCTCGGTGTTCTTTCTTCTGCGCGGGCACAACGCACCCGGCGGCGGTTTCGTCGGCGGCCTGGTGATGGCGACGGGCTTCATCGCGCAGTACCTGGTGAACGGAACGTTGTGGGTGGAATCGCGGATGCGCATCCATCCGCAATATTGGATCGGCGGCGGGTTGCTGTGCGCGGGCAGCGCCGGCGTGCTGTCCTGGTTCGCCTGGAAGCCGTTTTTGTCGGCGATGGTCTGGGAGCCGACGTTGCCGCTGCTCGGCAAATTGCACGTGTCGACGGTGTTGCTGTTCGACCTGGGTGTTTATCTCCTGGTGGTGGGCACCACCACGTTGATGTTGATCGCCCTCGCGCATCAATCGTTGCGCGCCCATCGCCGCACGACCGAGGGCGACCAGATGACCAGCGTCAGGATGGTGCGTTGATGGAGCTGATCTACTCTCTGGCCATCGGGATCTTTTGTGCCTGCGGTGTGTGGCTGCTGCTGCGGCCGCGTACCTTCCAGGTGATTCTGGGCCTGGCGCTGCTGTCCTATGCGACCAATCTGTTCATCTTCGCCATGGGCCGCCTGTCGCTCAACCGGCCGCCGCTGATCGATCCCAACGTGGTCCCCGATCCGTCGCTGTATGACGATCCCATACCGCAGGCGCTGGTGTTGACCGCCATCGTGATCGGCTTCGCCACCACGGCGCTGTTCCTGGTGATGTTGATTGCCGCGCGCGGCTTCACAGGCACCGACCATGTGGACGGCGTGGAGAAGGGCGAATGAGCAGTTGGCTGCAACATTTGCCGATCCTGCCGATCGTCCTGCCGCTCATGAGCGGCGCGCTGCTGCTGTTCCTGCCGCAGTCACGCGTCGTGCTGCGGTCGACGATAGCCGTTCTCACGACGTTGGCGCAGTTCGCCATCTCGGCGTACATGCTGCACCGGCTGATCGAGCCGCAGCCCGGTTTCCTCGAGCACGGCGTCGAGGTGTACGTGCTCGGCGGCTGGGCCGCGCCCTACGGCATCGTGCTGGTCGTCGATCGACTATCGGCTTTGATGTTGGCGCTGAACGCGGCCATTGCGCTGCCGGTGCACGTGTATTCGCTGGCGCGCTGGGATCGCGTGGGCGTGCACTATCACTCGCTGCTGTCGTTCCTGTTGATGGGCCTGAACGGGGCGTTTCTCACTGGCGACCTGTTCAACCTGTTCGTGTTCTTCGAGGTGCTGCTGGCCGCTTCCTATGGGTTGTTGATGCACGGCTCGAACGAGCCGCGCGTCAAGGCCGGCTTGCACTACGTCGCGGTCAATCTGGTCGGCTCGCTGACCTTCCTGATCGGCGTGTCGTTGCTCTATGGCGTCGCGGGCACGTTGAACATGGCCGATCTCGGCGCCAGGTGGCCGACGCTGGCGGGAGCGGATCGCCGTCTGTTCGAGGCCGGCGCGGGCATCCTTGGTGTTGCGTTTCTCATCAAGGCGGGCGTGTGGCCGCTCAACTTCTGGTTGCCTACTTCGTATAGCGCGGCCAGTCCGCCGGCGGCGGCGATGTTTGCAATCATGACCAAGGTCGGGGTCTATGCATTGCTGCGCATGGGTTCCTTGTTCGCACAGCCGGACGCTCCGGCGCCGTTCGGCGGTCCGTGGCTGTTCTATGGCACGGTGGCGACGATGTGGTTCGGGATCCTCGGCATGCTCGCGGCGCGGCAGTTGACGCGACTCGTCTCGTTCTCCGTCATCGCTTCTTCCGGCACGTTGCTCGCGATCATCGCGCTGGGCATCCCCTCGGCACTCGCGCCGATGCTGCTCTACATGATCGCTTCTGTTCCCGCGGCCACGGCCTTCTACTTGATCGCGGGTGTGAGCGAGCGATTGCGCGTCAACTCCGTCACCGAAACGATGGCGCCACAGCCGACGACCTACACCGCTTTCCTGGCGGAGGAGCCGCAGGAGTCCGACGCGCCGGAGAACGAGCTCGATGAAGTCGGCGTCGCCATTCCGGCGGCCATGGCGTTCCTCGGCCTGGCATTCGTGAGTTGCGTGGTCCTCACGACTGGCATGCCGCCGCTGGTCGGATTTCTCGCCAAGTTCTCGATGATTTCCGCCCTGGTGGGGGTTGCCATGGACGAATCTTCGAAGGATGCATGGTTGCTGATCGTGTCGTTGCTGGCGGTGGGCTTTGCGGGACTGTTCGCGCTGAGCAATCGCGGCATACGCACGTTCTGGTCGACCACTCGAGCGACGCCGAGATTGCGCTTCATCGAAGCGGCGCCGGTGGCCTTCCTGATCGTGCTGTGTGTGGTCATGACCATGGCCGCCGGCTCGGTGATGGAATATCTGGATCTCGCGGCGCAGTGGCTGCAGGACCCGGCTGCATATATCCGCGCGGTCGTCCCGCGTGCCGAGGTGCCGCTATGAGGGGCATTCCACTGCTGTTTCCGCTGGGACTGACGGCGCTGTGGCTGGTGCTCAATGACTCGCTGTCGCCGGGCAATGTCCTGCTGGGCCTGGTGGTTGCGTTTGGCATGGTGCTCAGCTTTCAAAAGCTGCGGCCGGTGCGCCCGCGCCTGCACCGCGTTCACGTCGGTGTGAAACTCGCGTTCCAGGTGCTGATGGACATCATCCGTTCCAACATCGCTGTGGGACGCATCGTGCTCGGTTTCACCGGCGACCGCGAGATCAAGTCCGCGTTCCTGGATATTCCGCTGGAGCTGCGCGATCCCCATGGGCTAGCGGTATTGGCCATGATCGTGACCGCCACGCCCGGCACCGTCTGGGCAGGCCTGACCGACGACTCCTCGGTGGTGCGGTTGCACGTGCTGGATCTGCAGGATCCCGACCATTGGATTCGCACCATCAAACAGCGCTACGAGAAATCGCTCATGGAGATATTCGAATGAACGCCATTCTCGAAGCGGCAGTGTGGTTCGCGCAGATGTGTTTCGCCTTGGCGATGGTGAACGCCACGATTGCCATCATGCGCGGACCGACCGCGCAGGACCGCGTGCTGGCGTTCGACACGCTCTACATCAGCGGCATGTTGACGCTGCTGTTGTTCGGCGTGCGTTGGACGTCGAGCGTGCATTTCGAAGTCGCCATGCTGATCGCGTTGTTCGGCTTCGTCGGCTCGGCGTCGCTGGCGATGTTCCTGTATCGAGGCGAGGTGATCGAGCCATGATTCCCGACGTGCCGCTCTGGGCCGCAGTGCCGGCCACGCTGCTGCTCATCATCGGTGGCCTGCTGACGCTGGTCGGCTCGATCGGGCTGTTGCGACTGCCGAATTTCTTCATGCGCATCCACAGCGTTTCCATGGGCAACACGCTGGGCGTGGGCTCCGTGCTGATCGCCTCCATGCTGATGGCATCGGCCGTGGCGGGGCGACCGATCATTCACGAGCTGTTGATCACCCTGTTCGTGGTGTTCTCGGCGCCGATCACCGCCATCGTGCTGATGCAGGCGGCGATCAGAAGGACCAAGCCGCGTAAGTAGATGCTGCCCTCAGCGAGGTCGCCCTGGTATGGACCCGGTCGACCCGGTATGGATATGGCGGCGATCTTCCGGGTACAGTGCGGCATCTACCCTTCCTGCGCTTGGAACCCATGTTCGCTCCCAGGATGCATTCGCCGTGAACGACGTGAGCTGTCGAGTGCTGCTCGTCTCCGGGGAGGAAATCGCGCGCTATGGCTTTGGCGCCGGCCACCCGTTCGGTCCCGACCGGCATGAAGCCTTCATGCGGGAACTGCACCAATGCGGCATGGACGGCCGTGTGTTGCGGGCCAGTCCCCGGGCCGCGACCCGCGAAGAGCTGGAGTGGTTCCATTCGCCGGCGTATCTGGAATTGGTCCGACAGCGCTCGGCCACGGGTCATGGCTTTCTGGATGCCGGGGATACGCCGGCATTTCGGGGCGTTTACGAGGCCGCCAGTCATGTCGTCGGCGGCACGCTGACCGCGGTCGAGGCCGTGATGGCCGGCAAGGCCCGGCGCGCTTTCATTCCCATCGCCGGGCTGCATCATGCCGCGCCGGGCGGCGCAGCCGGATTTTGCGTGTTCAATGACTGCGGCGTGGCCGTTCATTACCTGCGGCGCAAGCACGGTTTGCAGCGAATCGCCTATGTCGACATCGATGCCCACCATGGCGACGGTGTGTACTATGCCTTCGAGGACGATCCGGACCTGCTGTTTGCGGATCTGCACGAAGACGGCCGCTACCTGTATCCGGGGACCGGTCTGGCGACCGAGACCGGTGCGGGACCGGCGCGCGGCACCAAGCTCAATATTCCTCTGCTGCCGGAATCCGACGATGCGGCATTTCACGAGGCTTGGGAGCGCGTCGAAGCGTACCTGCTGGCCGGCCAGCCCGAATTCATCCTGTTCCAGTGCGGCGCCGACAGCCTGGAGGGCGATCCGATCACCCATTTGCGCCTGAGCGAGAACGCGCACGGGCATGCCGCCGCCAGGTTGTGCGCCATCGCCGACCAGCTCGGGCACGGCCGCGTGGTCGGCATGGGCGGGGGCGGCTACAACCGCCGCAACCTGGCGCGTGCCTGGACCCGGGTGGTGGAGTCGTTCCTGGACAGCGAGGCACGCCCGGAAACGGCATTGTCGAAGGATTGAAGCCGTCGCAGGCGGCTGTATTTGCTGGAGATCACGGTAGCTGCCCCGGCCAAGGCGGCTGCTTTCCCGTACAATCGGCGTCCCCACTGCCGAGGTATCCATGTTCCCTGCCAATGCCCATATCGCCGGATTCGATCCGGAATTGCAGGCCGCGCTCGACGCTGAGCGCGCCCGCCAGGAAGCCCATATCGAGCTGATCGCTTCGGAGAACTACGCCAGCCCGCGTGTGCTCGAAGCGCAAGGCTCGGTACTGACCAACAAGTACGCCGAGGGTTACCCGGGCAAGCGATATTACGGCGGCTGCGAGCACGTCGACGTGGCCGAGCAATTGGCCATCGACCGCGCCAAGAAACTGTTCGGCGCGGCCTATGCGAACGTGCAGCCGCACTCCGGCTCGCAGGCCAATGCTGCCGCGTACCTGGCGTTGATCAATCCGGGCGACACCATTCTGGGCATGAGCCTGGACCATGGCGGCCACTTGACCCACGGCGCCAAAGTGAATTTCTCCGGCAAGCTGTTCAAGGCCGTGCAGTACGGCTTGAACCCCGCGACGGGTGAAATCGACTACGACCAGGTCGAGCGCCTGGCGCAGGAACATCGCCCCAAGCTGGTCATCGCTGGATTCTCGGCCTACTCGCGGGTCATCGATTGGGAGCGCTTCCGCAAGATCGCCGACAGCGTCGGGGCCTATTTCCTGGTCGACATGGCGCACGTTGCAGGTCTGGTTGCCGCGGGTGTGTACCCGAGTCCGGTGCAGATCGCTGACGTGACCACCACGACCACGCACAAGACGCTGCGCGGCCCGCGTGGTGGCCTGATCCTCGCGCGTGAGAACGAAGAGGTTCAGAAGAAGCTCAACTCGCTGGTGTTCCCGGGCACGCAGGGCGGCCCGCTGATGCATGTGATCGCCGCCAAGGCGGTGGCGCTGCTCGAAGCGTTGCAGCCCGAGTTCGTCGCCTATCAAAAGCAGGTCGTGGCGAATGCCCGTGCCATGGCGGCTACCTTCTTGAAGCGCGGCTACAAGGTCGTTTCCGGCGGCACCGACAATCATTTGTTCCTGCTGGACCTGATCGGCCGCGACATTACCGGCAAGGATGCGGATGCGGCGCTTGGCCGTGCTCACATCACGGTCAACAAGAACGCGGTGCCCAATGATCCGCGCTCGCCGTTCGTGACCAGCGGTCTGCGCATCGGCACGCCGGCTTCGACCACTCGCGGCTTCAAGGAAGCGGAAGTGACCGAGGTGGCCAACTGGATTTCCGACATCCTCGATGAGAACGGCAGCGAAGCGGCGGTGACGCGGACTCGCGCCAAGGTGGAGGAGATCTGCCGCAAATTCCCCGTCTACGCACCCGCGAAATAATCGCAGGAGAGCTGGACGGTTCCTTGGCCTTCTTATGCATTGCCCGTTCTGCAATCACGAGGAAACCAAGGTCATCGATTCGCGGCTGGCGGGCGAAGGGCAGCAGATTCGCCGCCGCCGCGAATGTTTGCAGTGTGGTGAGCGTTTCACCACGTTCGAGACCGCCGAGCTGGTCATGCCTCGCATCGTCAAGAGCGACGGCAGCCGCGCGCCGTTCGATGAGCAGAAGCTGCGCAACAGTCTGCTCAAGGCGCTGGAAAAACGCCCGGTGTCGAGCGAAGCGTTGGATGCTGCCGTCGTGCACATTTGTCACAAGCTGCGTGCGATGGGCGAGCGTGAAGTGGCTTCTCGATTGATCGGAGAGCTGGCGATGGAAGAGCTGCACTCGCTCGATGAAGTGGCGTATGTGCGCTTTGCGTCGGTGTATCGCAGCTTCCAGGACGTCGAGGCCTTTCGCGAAGAGATCGAGCGGATGCGCGCTCGCGTTCGCGATACCGAGGGTCAGCTGCCGCTGTGGGCGGGCGGCGAGACCAAAAAGAAATAGTCCTGCACGCCATGTTCTCCGAGTTCGACGAGCGGATGATGCAGCGGGCGATCGAGCTTGCTGCACTCGGTCGTCACACCACGCAACCGAATCCGAGTGTCGGTTGCATCGTCACTCGAGGGGACCGCATCGTTGGCGAGGGATGGCATCGCAAGTGGGGCGAGCCGCATGCCGAGCCGTTGGCATTGCAAGCGGCGGGCGAGCAGACGAAGGGTGCTACTGTTTACGTTACGCTCGAGCCGCACTCGTATCAGGGCCGTACTCCCCCGTGCACGGATGCGCTGATTCGTGCAGGCGTGCGTCGCGTCGTCATTGGCGTGCTCGACGCGAATCCCAAGGTGAGTGGCGACGGCGTGCGCCAACTGCAAGGCGCCGGAATCGACGTGCAGGTCGGTTTGCTTGCCGACGCTGCGCGGGAGCTGAATCTCGGGTTCGAGAAGCGAATGGTCACGGGCCTGCCGCGGCTGGTCGTCAAGTCCGCGATCAGCCTGGATGGACGCATTGCGCTCGCCAATGGTCAGAGCAAATGGATCACAGGGGGCGCGGCACGCGCCGACGTGCAGCAGGTGCGCTCCCGGATGAGTGCAGTACTCACTGGTGTCGATACGGTGCTGGCGGATGATCCGCGCTTGGATGTTCGCGATCCGTCGATCGACATGCTTGGCCGCCAGCCGCTCAGAGTTGTGCTCGACAGCAAGCTGCGCACACCACCGACCGCGGCCATGCTGAAACTGCCGGGCGAGACGTTGGTGTTCACGGGCGCCACGGCCGATGCAGCGAATGCCGGGCCTGGTGAGGCGGCATCGTTTTCCGCGAAGACAGCTGCCGCTGCGGACGAATTGCGCCGCGCCGGAGCCAATGTTATTGCTGCGACTCTGGATCCTTTCGGCCGAATCGATCTGGATTTCGTGCTGCGCGAGCTGGGGCGCCGGATGTGCAATGACGTGCTGGTCGAGGCCGGGCCGACGCTGGTCGGGCGAATTCTGCAGCTGGACCTGGCGGACGAGGTGATTGCCTACGTTGCGCCCCTGCTGCTCGGGCCGGACGCGCGCGCCATGGCCAATCTGCCGCCCTTGCAGGCACTCGATCAGGCGCAACGATATACAATGCACGCCGTCGAGCGGATCGGCGACGACGTGAAGTTGACGCTGCGCCGCCGCTCCTGAAGAGCCACTATTCATCAGTCGCATCTCATGTTCACGGGAATTGTTCAATCTGTCGGCGAGGTTCGCGCCGTCACGCCTCGCGGCGGTGATGTGGAGCTGTTGATTGGCGCCCCTGGTCTGGATCTGAAGTCGGTCGCCATTGGCGACAGCATCAGCTGCAGCGGCTGCTGCCTGACCGTGACGCGCATCGAGGGCGATGCCTTCGCCGCCGACGCTTCATTGGAAACATTGAATGTGACGACGCTGGGGCAGTGGCGCCCGGGCCATCGGCTCAACCTCGAGAAGGCGTTGTGCGCCGGCCAGCCGCTCGGCGGTCATTACGTGACAGGCCACGTGGACGGTATTGCCACCGTCACCGAACGCGTCAACGATGCGCGCTCGATTCGTGTGCAGTTCGAAGTGCCGTCGCACCTTGCTCGCTACATCGCGCGCAAGGGTTCTGTTTGCATCGATGGCGTCAGCCTTACGGTCAACGACGTCGATGCGGCACGGTTCTCCGTCAACTTGATTCCTCATACGCTCGAAGTGACCACGCTCAACGAGTGTCGCGCCGGCACGCGCGTCAATCTCGAGGTGGATATCATCGCGCGCTACCTCGAACGACTGAACGCTCCCGCCTGAAGATCGAGTCCCGCATGAAGCTGAATACTATCGATGAGATCCTGGCCGACATCCGCGCCGGCAAAATGGTCATCATCATGGACGACGAGGACCGTGAGAACGAAGGCGATCTGGTGATGGCGGCCGAGTTCGTCCGTCCCGAAGATGTGAATTTCATGGTGCGCTACGCGCGCGGCCTGATCTGCCTCACGTTGACGAGAGATCGCTGCAAACAGCTGCGCTTGCCCCTGATGGTGAGCGAAACCCACGTCGACCATCGCACCAATTTCACGTTGTCCATCGAAGCGGCTGAGGGCGTGACGACCGGCATCTCGGCGCACGATCGCGCCGCTACGATTCGCGCCGCCGTGCGTCCCGATGCGAAGCCCGAAGATCTGCGCCAGCCCGGCCACATCTTTCCCATCATGGCGCAGGCCGGTGGGGTACTGACTCGCGCCGGTCACACCGAAGCGGGTTGTGACCTGACGCGACTGGCCGGTCTGGAACCGGCCGCGGCCATCGTCGAGATCCTGAATGACGACGGCACCATGGCGCGCCGGCCGGACCTGGAGAAGTTCGCCAAGCAGCACAACCTCAAGATCGGCACCATCGCCGACCTGATACGCTATCGATTGGAGAAGGAGCGCTCGGTGGAGCGCATCTCCGAGCAGCAGGTGCACACGGAACTCGGCTCCTTCCGCATGTACTGCTACGAGGATCACGTGAATCGCACAGTGCACCTGGCGCTGGTGGCGGGCGAGTTGCAGGCGGACAAGCCGCCGCTGGTTCGCGTGCATTTGAAGAACACGCTCGGCGATGTGGTCGGCATTCACGACCCGGCGCTCGGCTGGCCGCTGCGTTCGGCGATGGCTCGCATCGCCAAGGAAGGGCAGGGCGTGATTGTGATCCTGCGCCCGGATGAGACGCCGCGTGACTTGATGGACGCCGTCGCTGCGCTCAGCCATCCCGAGAGGGCGACGCGCGAGCCCCGCGTCGGGCCGGAAGGGCTGCGGACCTACGGTATCGGCGCGCAGATCCTGCGAGACCTGGGCGTAACCCGAATGCGCGTGCTGTCCGCGCCCAAGCACATGCATGGCCTGTCCGGCTTCGACCTGGAAGTGGTCGAGTACGTCGACGACTGAGCCGGCGGGGCGGGTACTGCATTGCCTGTACCCGCAGCGCTAACCCCTCGCAGGGCTTCAGAAATTTGCTCATTCGGCAGCGGTCTGAACGCCGCTCCGGTATACTCCGCGCCGCGCCGTTGTCGGGCGCCAACCACCCGCGCTATTCCATGGACCCCATCAAGACCCTCGAAGGCGACCTGCAATGTCGCGAGCTGCGCTTCGCCATCCTGGCGGCACGCTTCAATGAGTTCATCGTCGACCAACTGGTGAAAGGCGCGGTCGACTCGCTGCGGCGTCACGGCGCCAGCGACAAGCAGATCGAAATCGTCCGCGCGCCGGGTGCTTTCGACCTGCCGGTGGTGGCTCGCAAGCTCGCGCTGAGCAAGCGCTATGACGCGATCATCGCGCTCGGGGCCGTGATCAAGGGAGCGACCGCGCACTTCGACTATGTCGCGGGTGAATGCGCCGGCGGCCTCGCTCGCGTCGCCAATGACACGGGCGTGCCGGTCTCCTTCGGCGTGCTGACCACCGACACCATCGAGCAGGCGGTGGAACGCGCCGGCACCAAGGCAGGCAACAAAGGCGCCGATGCGGCGGTCACCGCGATCGAGCTCGCCAACCTGCTGCGCAAGATCGAGGTTTGATGACTGACGAGGCTCCCAAACAAATCGCGCGCGGGACTGGCTCCCGCGCGCGTTCGCTCGCGCGCAAGCTGGCGATGCAGGCGTTGTATCAGTGGCAACTGACGCAGCAGTCCGCCGCCGAGATCAAGCAGCAGTATCTGGAAAGCGAGGACTCGGCTGGCGTCGACGAAGATCATTTCGTCGAGCTGGTCACGCAGGCCATCGCTCGCCACGAAACGATCACGGCCACGTTGAAGCCGTTCGTCGACCGTCCGCTGGAGCAGCTCGATCCGGTCGAGGCTGCCATCCTGATGATCGGCGTGTACGAGTTGCAGCAGCGCCTCGACATTCCGTACCGCGTCGTGATCAATGAAGGCGTGGACCTGTGCAAGCGCTTCGGTGCCACCGACGCGCACAAGTACATCAACGCCGTGCTCGACCGCGCCGCCCGCGAGATCCGAGCCGCCGAACGGCAATAGCCGCCGCAGGGGTTAGCGGTTAGTGGCTGGTGGTTAGTCAGATATGCAGCACCCTAGCCGCCGTTCTGCTCTTCGACTAACCGCTAACCGCCAACCGCTAGCCACCGGCAGCAGGCGCAACGCAGTGTCATTGAGGCTACTCTAACCTCATGAGCCTCGGCGAATTCGACATCATCGCTCGCTACTTTGCGCGCAAGAGCGCGAGGAGCGATGTCTTGCTCGGCATTGGCGACGATGCCGCCGTGGTCGACTCGCACGCGGGTCGCAAGCTGGTGGTCGCCGTCGACACCATTGTCGAAGGCGTTCATTTTCTCGCCAACATCGACCCCGTCGATATCGGCTATCGCGCACTCGCGGTCAATCTCAGCGACGTGGCGGCGATGGGCGCGGAGCCCGCGTGGATGACCTTGTCCTTGTCCCTGCCTCGCGCGAATGAGCAATGGCTCGATGGCTTCGCCCGCGGCTTGTTCGAGCTTGCGAATGAATACAACGTCGCCTTGGTTGGCGGCGATACGGTGCGAGGCCCGCTGGTGATCACCGTGCAGATCGCCGGCTGGGTCGAAGCCGATGCCTGGCTGGCGCGTTCAGGTGCGAAGCCGGGCGATCTGATATTCGTTTCCGGCATCCCGGGAGAAGCGGCTGCGGGGCTCGCAGTCATTCAGCGTCGCATCTTGGGGGGCGAGTCGGCAGCATTCCTGACCCATCGCTTTCTTCGGCCGCGGCCGCGCATCGAACTGGGCCGCCAGTTGCGAACTGTTGCCACTGCAGCCATGGATGTTTCCGATGGCCTGCTCACCGATTTGAAGAAACTGTGCGCAGCAAGTGGCTGCGGCGCGCAGCTGAACGTGGATCTGTTGCCCGAGTCCGCCGCCATGCGTGAATTGTTCGAAGTTGACGACTGTCTGCAGTACGCGCTCTCCGGCGGCGACGACTACGAATTGCTGTTCACCTTGCCGCCGGATCAAGCCTTAGCGGTATTGAGTAAGCTGCAACTTCAGCAACGAGTGACGCAAATTGGCGTCATCACCGCACCGACTTCAGACGACGCGCGTGTGCAATGCTTGCGCAATGGCCGGCCGTTCAGGATCGAGCGCGGCGGCTACGATCATTTCGCCGCGGGCAAGCAGGGCTGACGGATGGCCAAGGGCGGCAAAGAAACGACGCCGGGAACGAGGTTCACCACGCATCCCGCATTCATGCGCGATCCTGTGCATCTGATCGCGTTCGGTTTCGGCAGCGGCCTGATCCCGTGGGCGCCAGGCACATGGGGCACGCTGATCGCAATCCCAATCACGCTTTTTGTGATGCAGTTCGGCTTCGCCGTGCATCTGGCTTTTGCCGTCCTTGCCGCTATCTTCGGCATCTACGTCTGTGGGGAGAGCGCGCGCAAGCTCGGTGTACACGATCATCCCGGTATCGTGTGGGACGAGATCACGGGCTTCGCCGTCACGATGTTGACGGTGCCGCCGTCCGTGGGCGGCTCGTTGCCTGAGCCGTACTGGGTGCTGGCAGGTTTTCTGTTGTTCCGCCTGCTGGACATCTGGAAGCCCTGGCCGATCCGGGAGGCTGATCACAGTCTCTCCGGCGGGCTGGGAATTATGCTTGATGACGTTATTGCGGGCGTTTTCGCGGCAGCGATTCTGCTCGGCATACAGTACATCCTCTAGTGCACGGCCCTGCAGGGGCGGTGCGATAACGACGCGAGTCAGTGAGCCCGTAGTGAGCCCGAGCAGTGAGATGGGCGGTCTGATGGCACAGCGCAGCGCCACGCGCGAGCAGCGAATTCCCGAGAAGATCGGGAAATATGTCATCGTCAAAGAAGTCGGTCGCGGCAGCACCGGCGTCGTTTATCTATCCCACGATCCTTATTACCGCCGCGACGTCGCCATCAAGGTCTACAACCTCGAGTCGCACGACGAAGATCGTCAGCGCGTCACGCGCAAGATGTTTCTTTCCGAGGCGCACATGGTCGGTATGCTGCAGCATCCGAACATCCTGCCGATTTTCGATGCCGGCG
Source organism: Steroidobacter sp. (assembly GCF_036406195.1). Classification (GTDB taxonomy): domain Bacteria; phylum Pseudomonadota; class Gammaproteobacteria; order Steroidobacterales; family Steroidobacteraceae; genus Steroidobacter. The sequence goes on along the minus strand of NZ_DASWVW010000062.1, from coordinate 17,092 downwards.
AAGAGAACGGTCACTACTACATCGTGACCGAGCACGTGCACGGCGCGCGCACGCTGTCGGCCTATTGCAAGCCGGACAATCTGCTGCCCGTCGATGACGTGGTGGAGATCATGTACAAGTGCGCCAAGGCGCTGCACTACGCCCACAGCCGCGGCGTCATCCATCGCGACATCAAGCCGTCGAACATCATGCTCACGCAGGCCAACGACGTGCGCATCATCGACTTCGGCATCGCGCTGGTCGCCGACTCGGATATCTCGCGCATCGAAGGCATCGCGGGCAGTCCGTCGTATATGTCGCCCGAACAGGTACAGTCGCTGGAGATCACCAACCGATCGGATCTGTATTCACTGGGAGCCGTGCTGTACGAGATGCTGACCGGCTTCCGCCCGTTCCGCGGCGGCAATCTTTCCAAGCTACTGCATCAGATCGTCTACGCCACGGCACAACCGATTCACACGCTGCGTCCGGACATTCCGGAAGTGCTGGAGAACTCGGTTGCCAAGGCACTGCAGAAGGATCCAGGCAAGCGTTATCGCAACGGCCTCGAGCTTGCTGCCGATCTGACGCGCGTGCATCAGGCGCTGCGCGACGGTACGTCCAAGCTGGATCGCCAGGAACAGTTCTCCATCCTGCGCACGCTGAAGTTCTTCCATGACTTCTCGCAGTCCGAAATTCTCGAAGTGCTGCGCGCCAGTACCTGGCAGGACTACGAGGAAGGCGAGGAGATCGTCAAGGAAGGCGAAATGGACGATCGCTTCTACGTCATCGTCTCCGGCAGCGTCGCGGTGATGCGCAGTGGCAATGCCGTCGGCGAGCTGGACGCAGGTGATTGCTTCGGCGAGACCAGCTATGTCCGCGGCGCCAAACGGTTGGCCACGATCAAGGCACTTACTGGTGTGACTTTGATGAAGGTCAGCTCGACCTTGCTCGAACAGAGCTCGGCAGCGTGCCAGCTGCGCTTCAACAAGGTGTTCCTACGGAGCCTGATCAGCCGCTTGCAAAGCGCCAGCTGATATCGCGGCCGCGTTGTTATTTTGGTGAGTGGGCTTACAGCCCGGCCACCTCATCCTTGTCCTTCTCGATCAACGCATACGCCGAATGATTGTGGATCGACTCGAAGTTCTCCGCTTCGACCACGTACGCGCGCACGCGATCCTCGTTGTTCATCCGCACCGCGACGTCGCGAACGATGTCTTCGACGAACTTCGGGTTCTCGTAGGCCCGCTCGGTCACGTGTTTCTCGTCGGCCCGCTTGAGAATGCCGTACACCTCGCATGAGGCTTCCGACTCGGCGATGTCGATGAGCTCCTCCAGCCACATGTGACCTTCGACTTTCGCCTTGATGGTGATGTGCGAGCGCTGGTTGTGCGCGCCGTACTTGGAGATGTCCTTGGAGCAGGGGCACAGACTGGTGGCGGCCACGACGACCTTGAGCCACAGCTCAGACCTGCCGTTGTGCAGCTCGCCGATCAGCGACGCCTGATAGTTCATCAGGCTCTCCACGCCCGACACCGGCGCTTTCTTCATCACGAAGAACGGAAATGCCATCTCGATGTGACCGGTCTGCGCGTTCAGCTTCTCGGTCATCTGAGCCAGGATGTCGCGGAACGACTCGACGGAAATCTCGCGCTCGTTGCCATGGAGCAGCTCGACGAAGCGCGACATGTGCGTGCCCTTGAAGTTGTGGGGCAGGGCCACGTACATGTTGAAGTTGGCGATGGTGTGCTGCTCGCCGCTGGAGCGGTCCTTTACCCGTACCGGGTGATACACGTCCTTGATGCCGACCTTGTTGATCGGAATGCGGCGGGAGTCGGCGCGGGCCTGCACGTCCTCGATGGAGGTGGGCGGCGGGGGCGCGACGCTTTTGGGCAATGTCGACATACGGGATTTCCGGGCCGGGCCGGAGCACCGGCCCTACAGGCTGCCTCAATTTAGTCGCGGCCAGTATAGATCAAGGGTGCCCAGGGCCGTTCCCCCGCCCTGGAAATACTGAAATGCCAAAAACGGGCGGTTTGTGGTTGGCGGTTAGGGGTTAGTAAGAGATCCGAGGCTCTGAACCAACCGCTAACCGCCGACCGCTAACCGCTTTTCGCCCTGCCACCAGCGCGAAATGGCGCTCTCCAGCGACGCCAGGTCCAGCCCGGCGGCTGCCAGGCAGTCCTCGCGAGTGCCGTGCTCCATGAACCGGTCGGGAATACCGAGGTTCAGGATGGGCGGAATATGTCCGTGCGCGGCCAGGCATTCGGTGATGGCCGAGCCGGCGCCACCGGCCACGACATTCTCTTCGACGGTCACGATGGCGCGGTGATTGGCCGCCACGCGCGCAATCAGCTCTTCATCCAACGGCTTGATGAAGCGCAGGTTCACCACGGTCGCATCGATTTTCTCGGCGATCATTTCGCACATTGGAACCATCGCGCCGACTGCGAAGATGGCGAGCCCGCTGCGGCCTTCACGCCGCACCTGAGCCTTGCCGATCGGCAGCGCTCGCATGGTCGCTTCGATGGTCGCGCCGCAGCCCTGGCCGCGCGGATAACGCACAGCGGCCGGCGCGTTGGACTGCACGGCGGTGTAGAGCATCTGACGGCACTCGTTCTCGTCCGCCGGCGCCATCACGATCAAATTCGGGATACAGCGCATGAACGACAGATCGTAGCTGCCCTGGTGAGTGGCGCCATCGCCGCCGACCAGGCCGGCGCGATCGATGGCGAATGTCACCGGCAAGTTCTGAATCGCGACGTCATGAATCAATTGATCGTAGGCACGCTGCAGGAAGGTCGAGTAGATCGCCACCACCGGCTTCAACCCGTCGCACGCCATGCCGGCCGCGAGCGTCACCGCATGCTGTTCGGCGATCGCCACGTCGAAGTATCGGCTGGCGAAACGTTTGGAATATTCGACGAGACCCGAGCCTTCACGCATGGCCGGCGTGATCGCGACCACGTTCGGATCGGCCTCGGCCATGTCGCACAGCCATTGACCGAACACCTGGGAGTAGCTCGGCCCGGTGGCTTTTTCCTTGAAGATCACGCCGCTCTTGGGATCGAACGGCCCGGGCCCGTGCCACTTGATCGGGTCGGCCTCGGCCGGCGCATACCCTTTGCCCTTGCGCGTGATCACGTGCAGGAACTGCGGGCCCTTCAGGTCGCGCAGGTTCTTCAGCGTCGCCACCAGCGCATTCACATCATGACCGTCGATCGGACCGATGTAGTTGAAGCCCATCTCTTCGAAGATCGTGCCGGGCAGCACCATGCCTTTCATGTGCTCTTCCGAGCGCCGCGCCAGCTCCCACACCGTGGGCATGCGGCTCAGCACTTTCTTGCTGCCTTCCCGCAAGGTCGCATACAACTTTCCCGACAGCACGCGCGCGAAGTAGTTGGAGAACGCGCCGACGTTCTCCGAGATGGACATGTCGTTGTCGTTGAGGATCACCAGCATGTCCACGTCCAGGCTGCCGGCGTGGTTCAGCGCTTCGAAGGCCATGCCGCCGCTCATCGCGCCATCGCCGATCACGGCAACCACGCGGCGCCGCTCGTTCTTCGCGGCGGCGGCGATTGCCATGCCGAGGGCGGCGCTGATCGAAGTGCTGGAATGACCGACGCCGAACGTGTCGTACTCGCTCTCGCTGCGGGTCGGAAAGGGCGCGAGACCGTGCTTCTGCTTGATGGTATGCAGCCGGTCGCGACGGCCGGTCAGCACCTTGTGCGGATAGGCCTGGTGGCCCACATCCCACACCAGGCGGTCGTGCGGGGTTTCAAAGACATAATGCAGCGCCACCGCCAGCTCGACGGTGCCCAGCCCGGCGGCGAAGTGACCACCCATCTGGCTGACGGTATCGATCAGATACTGGCGCAGCTCGCTGGCGACCTGAGTCAGCTCGCTGGCGGGCAGTGCGCGCAGGTCGGCTGGTGAGCTGATCGATGCCAGCAACGGATGAGGCGTGGCGGGATTCATGAGCTGCGAAGTCTACAGGAAACGGGACGGGCGATTGCTGGCCAGGTGATGGCAATCCGCGGATGCATCGTGGCCCTCGAGGCTGCGCTCAGTACTTGCGCAGAACCAGCCAATCCGACATGGCAGCCAGTGGCTCGGGCCGCAGACCGGCCGCATCCAGCGCCGACAGGGCCGACAACGCGCGTTCGTGTAGTTCATGCATGCGCTGACGCGAAGCCGCGATGCCTGCTACCGAAGGATAGGTGGGTTTATCGAGGGCGCGGTCTGCGCCGGTGGTCTTGCCGATGACGGCCACATCGCCTTCGACATCCAGCAGGTCATCCTGGATCTGGAAGGCCAGCCCGATGGCGCGGGCATATTCGTCCAGAGCGCGGATGAGACCGTCCGCAAGCTTCGGCGCACAAGCGGCGGCCATCATCACGCAGGCATGAATCAATGCGCCGGTCTTGCGCACGTGCATCTCTTCCACTTCGGCCAGCGACAGCTTGCGGCCGATGGCGGCGAGGTCGAGCGCCTGTCCGCCCGCCATGCCACAGGTGCCGCTGGCGATGGCAAGCAACTGCACGAGCCTGAGCCGCGCCAACGGCTCGGTCGGCAGGCCCGCGCCGCTGGCCAACGATTCGAATGCCAGCACTTGCAGCGAATCGCCCACCAGGATGGCGGTCGCTTCATCGAATGCCTTGTGACAAGTCGGACGACCGCGACGCAGGTCGTCGTTGTCCATGGCCGGCAGGTCGTCATGGACCAGCGAATAAGCGTGAATCAACTCGACCGCGCAGGCGGCGCCATCGAGCGTCGATTCAGGAATACCGAGCGCCGCACCGGTGGCGTAGACCAGTGCCGGGCGCACGCGCTTGCCGCCACCGAGCACGCTGTAGCGAATGGCTTCGTGCAGGCGACTTGGCTGCGTTTCGATGGGCGGCAGACGGGCCGCCAGCTCGTGCTCGATGCGCGTCTGCCAGCTCTTCAATTGGTCGGTCCATTGGCCGCTCGCTTGGCCACTCGATTGGCCACTGTGGCGGCCAGCGAAGCCCGCCGGCCCGGCCGCTGCGGGCGAGGGCTCGATCACTCTGGATTGAACCGACATGCGGTTACCGCTCGTCGTCCGCGTCGTTGGCGAACGGCACCACGCTCAAGTCGTCCTCCGCGCCGCTGCGCTTGAGGAGCATTTCGACCTTCTGTTCAGCCTGTTTGAGCGCGCTCTGGCACGAGCGAGTGAGCTGCACGCCGCGCTCGAAATGGCGCAGCGAGTCGTCCAGCGACAGGTCGCCTTCTTCGAGCTTGTCCACGATGGCCTCGAGCTCGGCCAGCGAGCGTTCGAAGTCGGCGGGCTCGGCGGGGGTGTCGGCGGCAGGAGTTTTACTGGTCACGATGCGTCGATTCAGATGCGTCGATGGGGAGCGCCATGGGCGGCGCGGCAAGCTTATAGCTTCTTGGCCATCAGCGACAGTTGATGCATCCTGCAATGGGCGGTCATCGGCGTTGACTCCGCGAGCCGCCAGGACTAGATTTCCCGGTGATTAGACTATGTCTAACGGCCGTGGACCCTCGGTGAGGGCGATCGGGCCCGGTCAAGCAAAGAGTTTCGCCTTCTACCCGGCAATCGAGGTGAGCTGCAATGAAGAGTCTGAAAGGTACGAATACGGAGAAGAATTTGAAGGACGCCTTCGCGGGCGAATCCCAGGCAAATCGTCGGTATCTTTACTTCGCAGCCAAGGCGGACGTCGAAGGCTTCAACGATGTCGCCGCGGTGTTCCGCTCGACTGCTGAAGGCGAGACCGGCCACGCTCATGGTCATCTTGAGTACCTGGAGGCAGTAGGCGACCCGGCGACGGGCCTGCCGATCGGCCCGACCGATGCCAATCTCAAGGCGGCTATCGCCGGCGAGACGCACGAGTACACCGACATGTATCCGGGCATGGCCAAGCAGGCCCGCGACGAAGGCTTCGACGAGATCGCCGACTGGTTCGAGACGCTGGCCAAGGCCGAGCGCTCGCACGCCAACCGCTTCCAGAAGGCGCTCGACACGCTGTAATCGCGCCGGGCCCGGCCCAATTCTCCGGGCCCGCGCATTCGCAGGAGTGTTTAGGGTTCATGCACCGGTGGCCGGCAGGGAATGCTCTGCCGGCCGCTGGCTTTGTGGGCCGCGGCATTCACGTGAGTCCCAGCCAATCGCATCAGCATTAGCCAGGTAACTGCGTGTCCGAACAAAAAACCATCCCCGCCCGCGAAGGCAGCCTCGAAGCGCCGACGCGCCATCCGATCGCCTGGAAGGATCCCGAGTTCGGCAACGAGGCCGCGCTCTTCAAGGAGCTGGAGCGCATCTTCGACATCTGTCACGGCTGTCGTCGTTGTTTCAGCCTGTGCAACTCGTTCCCGACGTTGTTCGACGCCGTCGACGAATCGGCCACCGGCGAAGTGGAGAGTGTCGACAAGAAGGTCTACTGGGACGTCGTCGACCATTGCTACCTGTGCGACATGTGCTACATGACCAAGTGTCCGTACGTGCCGCCGCATCCCTGGAATGTCGATTTCCCGCATTTGATGCTCCGGGCCAAGGCGTTCAAGTTCAAGAACGCGCCCGAGGGCGCCAGGCCAGTCACGGCGCGGGACAAGATTCTCAGCGCCACAGACCTGGTCGGCAGCATCGCCGGCATTCCGGTGGTCGCGCAGGCGGTGAACGCGGTCAACAAGACCGGCTTCGGCCGCAAGATGCTGGAGCGCACGCTGGGCGTGCATCCCCAGGCGCCCGTGCCGGAATATCACAGCAACACCTATCGCAAGCGTCATGCCGCGACAGAGCATCCGCAACTGGAGGCGAAGCCGGGCGGCGAGACGCGCGGCAAGGTGGTGTTGTTCGCCACGTGTTACGGCAATCGCAACGAGCCCGACATCGCTGCAGACCTGACCGCGATCTTCGAATACAACGGCATTCCCGTGACCCTCGCGTCGCGCGAGCGCTGCTGTGGCATGCCGAAGCTCGAGCTCGGCGATCTGGAGGCCATCGAGCGGCTCAAGAACGAGAACATTCCGGAACTGGCCAGATTGGTGGATGAGGGTTGGGACATCGTCACGCCCGTTCCTTCCTGCACGCTCATGTTCAAGCAGGAACTGCCGCTGATGTTTCCTGACGATCCGCAGGTCATCAAGGTGCGCAATGCGATGTTCGATCCGTTCGAATATTTGTGGGAGCGCTACAAGGCGGGTCTGATGCGCACCGACTTCCCGCACACGCTGGGCAAGATCAGTTATCACGTGCCGTGTCACTTGCGCGTGCAGAATCTCGGCCTGAAGACGCGGGACATTCTGATGCTGGTGCCGGAGACGCAGGTCGATGCGATCGAGCGCTGCTCGGGGCACAACGGCACTTACGGCGTCAAAAAGGAATATCGCGACGTGTCGATGAAGATCGGCAAGCCGGTGATCCGGCGCGTCAGCGATTCGGGCGCCGACCATTACTCCAGCGACTGTCCCATGGCCGGTCATCAGATCGAATCCGGCCTGGTGGGCGCCGAGGCGGGCAAGGCCATGCCGCCGGTGCATCCACTCTCACTGCTGCGGAGGGCTTATGGGATCTGAAGGGGTGCAGCGCGGCCGCTTGAGCCGCGCCGATTTGATGAGCCTCGAGCAGTACTCGGCGGCCCGCAAGGAATTCCGCAGCAAGGTGCTGGAGCACAAGCGCAATCGCATGGTGCCGATCGGTCCGAATGTCACCTGGGCGTTCGAAGACCGGCTGACCATTCAGTATCAGGTGCAGGAGATGTTGCGCGTCGAGCGCATCTTCGAGGCGGCCGGCATTCAGGATGAGCTGGACGCGTACAACCCGCTCATTCCCGACGGCTCGAACTGGAAGGTCACGTTTCTGATCGAGTTTCCCGATCCCGAGGAGCGCAAGCGGCGGCTCGCCGAGCTGAAGGGCATCGAGGATCGCTGCTGGGTTCAGGTGGACGGGTGCGAGCGCTCATTCGCCATCGCCGACGAGGACCTGGAGCGGGAGAACGAAGAGAAGACGTCGTCGGTGCATTTTCTGAGGTTCGAGCTGAGCCCGGAGATGGTGGCGAAAGTGAAGGGCGGCGCGACGGTGAAGGTGGGCATCGACCACTCCAAGTACAACTATGAGGTCGAGCTGTCCCCGGCGCAGCGGGCGTCGCTCGCTGGGGATCTGGCCTAGAAGCAATGGCACTTAGTTAGCGCCCTGCAGTGGTTGGCGGTTAGCGGTTAGGGCAGAACGGAGGCCAGGATTTAGCTCATTTCTGGCTAACCGCTAACCGCTATCCGCGAACCGCTGCGACAAAGACGGTTAACTAAGCACCATTGGGCCTGGAAGAATTCGCGAGCGGCCCCATAAAGCGTCTGCGCCTCGCGACGCCTGAAGTCCTGCCCGTTGGGGTCATCGAGCGCTGTGCGTCCTGGGTGCATGTACAGCGGAAAGCGCGTGCTAGAATCCGCGCCGCCAAATTCTGGCCCTCACGAATCCAAGTTCGTTACCCGATGGCCCAATCGTATAACGCGTCCGACATCGAAGTTCTCAGCGGTCTCGATCCCGTGCGCCGGCGTCCCGGCATGTACACGGACACGAGCCGGCCCAACCATCTCGCCCACGAAGTCATCGACAACTCTGTCGACGAGGCCATGTCCGGCCATGCCAAGCGCATCGACGTGAAGGTGTACAAGGATGGCTCGCTGGAGGTCGCCGACGACGGTCGCGGCATGCCGGTGGACATCCATCCCAAGGAGAAAGTCAGTGGCGTCGAGCTGATCCTCACGCGCCTGCACGCGGGCGGCAAGTTCTCGGATAAGAACTACAAGTTCGCCGGCGGCTTGCACGGCGTCGGCGTGTCGGTGGTGAACGCGCTGTCGAAGAACCTGGAATGCTGGATCAAGCGCGGCGGCAAGGAATACAACATCAGCTTCGCCTCCGGCAAATTGAAGTCGAAGCTGAAGGTGATCGGCGATGTCGGCGCCAAGAACACCGGCACGCGCGTGCGCTTCTGGCCGGATGCGAGTTTCTTCGAAACGGCGAATTTCTCGATTCCCAAGCTCAAGCACGTGCTCAAGGCCAAGGCGGTGCTGTGCCCCGGCCTGCATGTCACGCTGGAGATTGAAGGCGGCGAGAAGGAGGAGTGGCAGTACTCCGGCGGCCTGAACGAATACCTGACCGAATCGCTGGGCCAGGGCGAGTGGCTGCCGCAGGAATTGTTCTGCGGCAGTATCGAAGGCGAGCAGGAAGCCGTCGAGTGGGCGTTGGCCTGGCGTGTCGATGAAGGGCCGCGCGTCGAGGAGAGCTACGTCAACCTGATTCCGACCGAACAGGGCGGCACGCACGTCAATGGTTTGCGCGTCGGCCTCACCGATGCCGTTCGCGAGTTCTGCGAGTTCCGCAATCTGCTGCCGAAGGGCTTGAAGCTCGCGCCGGAGGACGTGTGGGACGGTGTCACCTACGTGCTCTCGATGAAGATGAAAGAGGCGCAGTTCGCCGGGCAGACCAAGGAGCGGTTGTCGTCGCGCGAAGCGGCCGCGTTCGTCTCCGGCGTCGTCAAGGATCAGTTCGGCCACTGGCTGAACCAGCATCCGGAGTCGGGCGAGAAGATCGCGCAACTGGCGATTCAAAGCGCGCAGACGCGCTTGAAGGCTTCCAAGGCCGTCGCTCGCAAGCGGGTGACTTCCGGTCCCGCATTGCCGGGCAAGCTGGCGGACTGTTCTTCGGAGCAGCCGGAGCGCAGCGAATTGTTCCTGGTGGAAGGCGATTCCGCGGGTGGCTCGGCCAAGCAGGCGCGCGACCGCGAGTTCCAGGCTGTCATGCCTCTGCGCGGCAAGATCCTGAACACCTGGGAAGTGGATGCCAGCGAAGTGCTGTCATCCCAGGAAGTGCATCACATCGCCATTGCGCTCGGCGTCGATCCGGGCTCCGACAAGCTGGACGGTCTGCGCTATCACAAGGTTTGTATCCTCGCCGACGCGGACTCCGACGGTCAGCACATCGCCACATTGTTGTGCGCGCTGTTTCTGCGTCACTTCCGTCCGCTGGTGCTGGCGGGGCACGTGTATGTGGCCATGCCGCCGCTATATCGCATCGACTTGGGCAAGCAGGTGTTCTATGCGCTCGATGATGCCGAACGCCAGGGCATCCTGGATCGTCTCGCCGCGGAACATCCACGTGGCAAGCCTACGGTCACGCGTTTCAAAGGCCTGGGCGAGATGAGTGCGTTGCAATTGCGCGAGACCACCATGGCACCAGAGACGCGCCGGCTGGTGCAACTCACCGTCGATGCGAAAGACGAGGCTGACTCGACGATGGACATGCTGCTGGCGAAAAAGCGCGCCAGCGATCGCCGCGTGTGGCTGGAGACGAAAGGCAACCTTGCCGAAGTCGTTCCATAGGAAGCGGTTGGTGGTTAGCGGTTCGTGGTTAGTCAGAAGAGATAACCAGTACCGCAGCCGCCTTCCGGACCAGCCACTAACCGCAAACCGCTAAACACTGTCTGCATCTATGCCCACGCAATCTCCCTTGAATTTCGAAGGCGTCGAGCGCCAGCCGCTGCGCACTTTCACCGAGAAGGCCTACCTCGACTATTCGATGTACGTCATTCTCGACCGCGCGTTGCCGCACATCGGCGACGGCTTGAAGCCGGTGCAACGTCGCATCGTGTATGTGATGAGCGAGCAAGGCTCGTGGCAGGCCGCCAAGCACAAGAAAGCGGCGCGTGCCATCGGCGATGTGATCGGTAAATACCATCCGCACGGCGACGCGGCTTGCTATGAAGCCATGGTGCTGATGGCGCAGCCGTTCTCGTATCGCTATCCGCTGATCGACGGCCAGGGCAACTTCGGTCACCCCGACGATCCGAAATCGTTCGCGGCCTATCGTTACACCGAAGCGCGCCTGACCCGGTACGCGGAGCTGCTGCTCTCCGAGCTGGGGCAGGGCACGGTGGACTGGATTCCGAACTTCGACGGCACCATGGAAGAGCCGAAGTTGTTGCCGGCGCGCGTGCCCAACATCTTGTTGAACGGCACGACCGGTATCGCGGTCGGCATGGCGACCGACATTCCGCCGCACAACCTGCGCGAAGTCGTGAATGCCTGCATTCGTTTGCTGGAAGATCCCGATACGCCGCTGCGCGAGTTGATGAAGGACGTGAAGGGTCCGGACTTTCCGACCGGCGGCGAGATCATTTCGCCCAAGGCCGATCTCAAGCACATCTACGAGACCGGCAACGGTACGTTCCGCGCGCGCGCGACATACGAGATCGAAGATGGCGAGATCGTCATCACCGAGCTGCCGTATCAGGTCTCCGGCGCGAAGATCCAGGAGCAGATCGCGGCTCAGTACAACGCCAAGAAGCTGCCGATGATCGAGAACATTCGCGATGAGTCCGATCACGAGCATCCGACGCGCATCGTCATCGTGCCGAAGTCCAGCCGGGTCGACCTGGTGCAGCTGATGAATCACCTGTACGCGACCACGGACCTCGAACGCACCTATCGCGTCAACCTCAACATCATCGGCCTCGATGGCCGGCCGCGCGTGATGGGGCTGAAGGCCCTGCTCGAAGAGTGGCTGAAGTTCCGCATCGACACCGTGACGCGCCGTCTGCAATGGCGCCTGGAGAAGGTGCGCTCGCGACTGCACATCTTGGACGGCTTGCTGATCGCGTATCTGAACCTCGACGAAGTGATCCGCATCATCCGCCGCGAGGACGAGCCGAAGCCGGTGTTGATGAAGCGCTTCAACCTCACCGAGATCCAGGCCGATGCGATTCTCGATACTCGTCTGCGTCACCTCGCCAAGCTGGAGGAAATGAAGATCCGCGGCGAGCAGAGCGACTTGCTGGCCGAACAGGACAAGCTCGACAAGCTGCTCGGCAGCAAGACCAAGCTGAAGAAGCTGGTGCGCGACGAGTTGGAAGCCGCCGCGAAGGAATTCGGCGACGACCGCCGCTGCAAGATCATCGAACGCGCCGCCGCGGTCGCCATCGACGAGACCGAGCTCGTGACCAGCGAGCCTGTCACCGTCATTCTTTCCGAGCGCGGCTGGGTACGCGCTGCGAAGGGACACGAGATCGATCCGACGTCGATTTCATACAAGACCGGCGACGGTTTCCTTGCTGCCGCCAGAGGTAAGAGCACGCAGCAAGCAATCTTCCTCGACAGCACCGGTCGCACGTACACCTTGATCGCCCACTCGCTGCCATCCGCTCGCGGCAACGGCGAACCCTTGTCGGGGCGTCTCGATCCGCCCGAAGGCGCAACGTTCTCCGGCGTCTTGATCGGCGAGCCTGAAGATAAGTGCGTGCTCGCGTCCGATGCCGGTTACGGCTTCGTCGTGAAGATCGGCGAGTTGCTGTCACGTAACAAGGCCGGCAAAGCCGTGCTCAAGGTACCCGAGGGCAGCAAGTCGCTCGCGCCCGCTCTCGTGCCCGCCGACGAGAAGGCATTGATCTGCGCGGTGAGCAGCGAAGGCAAGATGCTGGTATTCCCGGTCGCGGACCTGCCGGAACTGCCCAAAGGTAAGGGCAACAAGATCTTCGGCGTTTCGTCCAAGGGCGGCGAGACCATGACCGCCATCGCCGTCATCACCTCGTCGCAGAACCTGATCGTGCGCTCCGGCGACCGCAAGATGACCATCAAGTTCGCCGACCTGAAGGAATACCGCGGCGAACGCGCTCAACGCGGCGCGGTGCTGCCGCGAGGCTGGAGAAAGGTCGATAAGCTGGACGTGGAGCCGGCGTAACATCGCACTCGCCTGCCGGCACTGCGTCAATGCGCTGTGCCGTAGCTACGGACGGGATGATCGTCGCTGATCAGCAAATGAACGAAGTTGGGGTGAATGAACAATTTCTCGCGCCCCACCTTCACTTCCCTCAGCACGCCGATGGACTCCAGCGTCTTCAGGTACACCGATGCAGTCTGGCGCTTGGCAATCTTGAGGTCGACGACGTTCTGAATACGGCAGTAGGGCTGAGTGAAAATGACTTCCACCAGTTCCCGGCTGTAGATCTTCGGCACTCTGGTACGGATGTATTCCGTCGCCTGTGCCGGCAAGCGTTGGATGGACTTGATCTTCTCGGTGGTCCATATGGATGTTTCAGCCACACCAGGACATGTCGAAATAATCGAGTTTATCGACACGTTTTCCGCATCTGTCGATCGCATCGACAGATGCGGAAAAGGGGGCGCTCAGCCCATCACCACCTGCTCGGGCTCGTTCACGAAGTAGCCCTGGATGAACTCGATGCCGAGCTGCCACAGCACGGCCATCGTGTTGGCATCCTCGACGCGCTCGGCGATGGTGCCGATGTTGCGCGTCTTGGCTTCATCGACCAGCTCGCGAACGCGGCCCTGCAGGGCCTGGTCGACGGACAGGCCCTGCATCAACGTGCCATCGACCTTGATGAAATCGATGGGCAGATGCGCGATCAGCCGTTGCGGATCGCGGCCGGTGCCGAAGTGTTCGATGGCGAAGTGGAAGCCGGCCTTGCGCAGGCCGTTGGCCATCTCGCTGGCATCGCCCAGGTAGTCGGTCGCGATCTGCTCGCTGATCTGGAAGGTCAGCCGGGCCGGTTCGATGCGCGATGCCTTGAGCTGATTCTGCAGCCACGGCAGCAGCGACTTGTCGCGCACCGAATCCTTCGACAGGCGCACGAACAACTGCTTCACCGGCCGGCTGGCGATGAACGTCATGGAGGCGCCGATCACCCAGCGATCGATGTTCTTCATCAGATCGTTGCGTTCCGCGGCCGCCATGAACTCCGCCGGCAGCAGCTCGCTGCCCTGCTCGTCGACCATGCGCACCAGCACGTCGAACATCCCTTTGTCTTCGCCGAGCAGGCTGGCAATAGGCTGCTGCATGAGACGGAAGCGATTTTCCATGAGCGCGGCGCGGATGCGCTTCACCCACAGCTCATCGGCCGCCTCGCGCTTGGTATCTTCTTCGCGATGATCGACGATGCTCACGCGTCCGCCGCCCGATGTTTCGGCCGTGCGGCGGGCGGACATGGCATCGGTGATGGCGGTGGCGGCATCCGGCGAGCGCGGATCGACCAGGCCGATGCCTACGCTGCACGTGCAGGAGATTTGTTTCTCGCCGAGCCGGAACACTTGCGCGCCGACTTTGCGGATCAGGTTCGTGGCCCACACTTCGATGTCGCGCGCCGTGCCTCGCTCCATCAACAACAGCAGCGAGCCATCGCCGAAGCGACCGAACAGGTCGGCAGGTTGGCGGGTTTCGCCGACCAGCCCGGCGAACTGCGACATGAAATCTTCCACCGCCAGCGGCCCGATATCGTCGCCGATCGCATCGAGCTTGTCGGGCTGAATCGCCACCAGCTGGCGCACGCCGGCCTTGACCGGTTGCGCCAACGCCTGTTTGAGATGTTCGATGAAGAAGCGCCGCTGCAGGGCGCCGGTGCTCGCGTCGCGCTCCAGCGCCTCGCTGAGCTGCTCGTTGAGATTGCCCGACTCGCGCTTGCGCGCGGCGAAGCACAGTCGCACGGCTGGCTCGCCATCGAACTCGGTGCGCGACAGCTCCATTTCCAGCGGCACGCTGGAACCGTCGGCCAGCAGCGCGTGCGCCTTGATCGTGTGATTCGACCACTTGCCCTGCAAGCAGGCCACCAGCGCGCCCTTCAGCGCGGCATGCGCTTCGGCGTCGAAAACATCCATCAGCGGCGTGCCGACCAGTGCATCGGAATCGGTCAGGCCATACAGATCCAGCCACGCCGGATTGGCATCGACAATGATGCCTTCCTGCACGTGAGCGATGGCATCGGCGGAGCCCGCCATGAACGACTTCAGTTGCTCGCGATATTCATGCGCCGAGCTGATCGTGCTGTTCAACGCGCGCGCCTGCCGGCTCGCTTCGAGCTCGCGAGCGACCACGCCGCGCAGGCGATTGGGATTCATCAACGTGACGACGTCACGCGCGCCTTGTTGCATGGCGTTGGCGATGATGTCCTCATCGACCTGATCGCGCGCGAACAGTACCGGCACCTCGGCGCCATACTGCTTCGCCACCGACATGACCTTGGTCATGTCCGCCGGGTCCGGCCCGACGAAGGCCACCAGCATGTGCGCATTGATCTGCTGCAGGGCCTCGCCCAGGTCGGTCAGCTCCTTGATCCAATTGCAACGCACGGCCATGCCGGCGTTGCGCAGATTGCTGTTGATCGCCTCGACGTTATCCTGATGTCGGGTCAGGACGATCATCGGTACGGCGCTAGATTCGGCCAACGGTCTACTCCAGGAAAGCTCGTTCAATTCGCTCGCTCAGCTCAAGGTAGCGGCCACGACGGCGGACTTTGAAGGCTGCCCCGCGATTTCCCTGACCAGCTTGGGTACCAGGTAGCCGGGCAACTGCGCCGTCAGCCCCTGATGGAGCTGCAGCGCCTGGGCTTCGGGCACGTCGAAATGGGCCGCACCCTGCACCTTGTCCAATACATGAAGGTAATAGGGAAGGACGTGCGTCTCGAATAGCGCTTCACTCAATTCGGCCAGGGCGGCCACGCTGTCGTTCACCCCTCGCAGCAGCACCGCCTGATTCAGCAAGGTGGCGCCGGCATCCGCCAGCGCCCGGCAGGCCCGGCGCACGGATTCGTCGATTTCCCGAGCGTGGTTGGCATGGATCACCACGACCTTCTGCAGGGACAATCCCCGTAGCCAGTCGAGCAGGCCGGCGTCGACCCGCTCGGGCAGCACGATGGGGTAGCGGGTGTGGATGCGCAAGCGACGGACGTGCGGAATGGCCTGGAGCGCCTCGGTCAGTTGCTGCAGCCGGCGGTCGCTCAGGCTCCAGGGATCGCCACCGCTGAGGATGACTTCGCTGACGCTCGGGTCGGCACGCAGGTGTGCCAGTGCCGGCTGCCAGCCTTGCTGAAGCGCCGACTCTTCGGCATAGGGAAAATGCCGGCGAAAGCAGTATCGGCAATGCACGGCGCAGGCGCCGGTGGCGACCAGCAAGGCTCGGCCCCGGTACTTGTGGAGCAGACCCGGCGCGGCGCGCCGGTCCATGTCGCCGACCGGGTCGGTCACGAACCCCTCGACCACCTGCGTTTCCGCGGCAACGGGGAGAACCTGCAGGAGCAACGGATCGTTCGGATCGCCCTTGCGCATCCGAGCGACGAAGCTGCGGGGTACGCGCAAAGCGAAATCCTCGGCCGCCGCGATTGCGGGCAGAACCAGCGCCGGATCCAGGTCGAGCAGGGTGCACAGCTCCCGAGGGTCGGTCACCGCGTCCGCCAGCAACTTCTGCCAGCCCGGAGCGGCTTCGAGGGGGACGGTGGCATGTTGGGGGGCCAATTGGCTTGCGTAGGAGGTTGCGGCTATCATCTGCGCCCTTTGCCGGGGACCCGCGCGTCGCAGCGGGACCGGTCCATTTTCGCAGACTTTCAGCCGCGGTGCTCAATGGCCAGTTATTCCACCAATGAATTCAAATCGGGCGTCAAGATCTTGCTCGAGGGGGTTCCGTACTCCATCGTCGAGAACGAGATGGTCAAGCCCGGCAAGGGCCAGGCGTTCAACCGCGTCAAGGTACGGAATCTGAAGAACGGCAAGGTGACCGAGCGCACCTTCAAGTCGGGCGACACCGTCGAGGCCGCCGACGTGGTCGAAACCGAGATGCAATATCTCTACACCGACGGCGAGTTCTGGACCTTCATGAATCCCGAGACGTTCGAGCAGTACACCGCCGGCAAGGAAGCGCTGGGCGATGGCGCGATCTGGCTGAAGGACGGCATGGTTTGCACGGTCATGCTGTGGAACGGCGAGCCGCTCAACGTTACGCCGCCGGCGCACGTGGAGCTGAAGGTCGTCGAGACCGACCCGGGCCTGCGTGGTGATACCGCCACGGGTGGTGCGAAGCCTGCCAAGTTGGAAACCGGCGCGTCGGTACGCGTGCCGTTGTTCATCAACGAAGGTGAGTACATTCGAGTTGATACTCGCACCGGCGAGTACATTGCTCGCGCCAAGGCGCCAGCTTAAGAGCAATGGTGCTTAGTTATTAACCCGGCGTGAAACTACATGAATCTAAAACATCGGTGTGACATACTCCGCCGGTGAGCCAAGAAGATCGCCGCAAGGCCAGCACAGACGCCAGAATCGAGTTGCGCAAGCAAGCCCTTGCGCTGCGAGCGGACGG
>NZ_DASWVW010000061.1:0-537809 GCF_036406195.1 Steroidobacter sp. | reverse complement strand
AACTCGATTCTGGCGTCTGTGCTGGCCTTGCGGCGATCTTCTTGGCTCACCGGCGGAGTATGTCACACCGATGTTTTAGATTCATGTAGTTTCACGCCGGGTTAATAGTTAGCGCCCTGCAGTGGTTGGCGGTTAGCGGTTAGGGCAGAACGGAGGCCAGGATTTAGCTCATTTCTGGCTAACCGCTATCCGCTATCCGCGAACCGCTGCGACAAAGACGGTTAACTAAGCACCATTGGCGTTAAGGTGGGTTTCACGCCATCAACAAACATCGCGTCGGGCGAGGGGACCAGAGGAAGTTACTTCTGTTCCCGCGCAGGAGGGCGGATGGAGCTGGCGCGAGAGACGGCGGAGTTGCCGAATCTGGCGCGGATGTTATCGAGCGCGGCATCGAGGTGTTGATTGCGCTTCGATTCCTGCATGCCGAACATGTCGAGCTGAGGCTGCGCTGTGAGATCGCCGGCGCCGACGCCGAGCAATCGAATCGCCGTGCGAGGTTGGGCTGCGATCCATTCGTCGAGCAGCCTGGCGGCAGCGTTTGCCAGCGGGCGGGTCTCCTGAGTGGCGGGGCGCACGGCGCACTGCCGAGTATAGGTTTTGAAGTCGTGACGGCGAATCTTCACCGTGACGCGCTCCGACAGCCATCCCTGCGAACGCAGGCGGGCAGCGGTGCGGTCGGCCAGTTGTGCGAGCTCGGCGTGCAACTGCTTGGGATCGGCGATGTCCTTGTCGAAGGTCGTTTCGGACGAAATCTGCTTCTCATCGTTGTCCGGCACCACCGGCCGATCGTCTTCGCCGGCGGCGCGGGCCTTGATCTGCGACGTGTACTTGCCGAACACCGAGCGCAGCGTTGCATCCGGTGCGAGTCGCAGATCGCGCAATGTGACGATGCCGAGTCGCTCCAGGTGAGGTGCGGTCTTGTTGCCAAGGCCATGCAGACGCCGGATCGGCAAAGGATCGAGAATCGCCGTCACCTGCTCGGGCTTGACCACGACGAGTCCATCGGGCTTGCGCAAATCAGAGGCAATCTTCGCGACCAGCTTGTTGGGCGCGACGCCAACGGACGCCGTCAACTGCGTCTGCTGAGCGATGAGCTGTTTGATCTGCCTGGCGATGGACTCCGCCGGGCCCAGCGCCGCCTGGCTATGCGTGACATCCAGGAACGCCTCGTCCAAGGACAGCCCCTGGACCAACGGCGTGAAGCGATGAAAGATCTCGAAGACGGTGTTGGAGACCGCCTTGTAACGGTCGAAGCGCGGCTTCACACACACTGCATGCGGACAGCGTTGCAGCGCCTCGCGCATGGGCATCGCCGAATGCACGCCGTACTTGCGCACTTCGTACGAGGCGGCCGCGACGACGCCACGTCCGCCGAGGCCACCCACGATCACTGGTTTGCCGCGCAACTCGGGATTGTCGCGCATCTCCACGGACGCGTAGAACGCGTCCATGTCCACGTGCAGGATGGATCGCGTCACTGCACCGTAATCGTGATCTTCTTCGACGCCACCACCGGATCGTGCGGAATGTGGCCGAAGTCGCCCAGCAACAGTTGTAACGTGTGCTTGCCGGGCTCGAGCTCGATGGTCGTCTCGCTCTGGCCTTTGCCGAAATGCACGTGGTTCGCGTCAGTCGGAATCGGTGCGCCCGGCGGCGGCAGGTCCGCGTCGATGATCAAATGATGATGGCCGGTGTTTTCGAACTGAATGCCCGCCGGCGCGATGCCCATGCCCTTGAGGCCGAACTTGACGGTGACCGGGCTGCTCACCGTGGCGCCAACCGCCGGCGCGATGAAATAAACCTCGGCGCCTGACGGCGAAGCTGTCCGCTGCGCATCGGCCATGGCAATGCCGGCACCCGCGCCGAGGGAAAGAATGGCGGCGGCGATCGCGATTCGAATCTGGGTTGGCAGTTTCATTCTTGCGGACTCCGTGATGAGCATCGAGAAGGTACGTCAGAGTTCGCTTCAGCCGGAAGGTCGGATGAGGGTAGTCGCGTGAGCAGGGCGTACCGTGTACGCGATTAATGTACTCGCCACGCGAGGGCAGTGGAAGCACTCCACCGCCCCGGAGTGTTCTACGCGTTGCTGACGCGTACCGCCCGCAGCTCGACCGGTTGCTGACCAGCGGCCAGTTCCTCGGTGGCGAAGTCATCGACGTTGATGATGTCCATCACGCGTCGATCGTAGTCCCGCAGCATCGCCGCTTCGGTCTCGGACAGGATGCCTGCCGCCAGCGCCTGCTGGATCTGGCCGGGCAGGTCGAGCGCCGTGACCTTGCCGGTCTTGATGCCGTCGACACGGATGCGCTTCTCCAGCGGCTCCGCGGTCTCGCTCAGAACCAGCGCTTCATGCAGCATGCCGAGCGGATTGTTGGGCTCGGCGGTGCGATACACGCCGTCCGTCAAACGATCGCGTGTAACACTGGGGCGCAGGATCTGCTCGACCATCTGATGGCTGAGCGGATCGGACGGTGCGTGATACGTCTGGCCGCGCGGGAAAATGAACATCCGCATGAAGCCCGCCAGGAAGCGATTCGGGAAGTTGCGCAGGAAGCTGTGCAACTGCTCCTGAGCCTTGTACAGCAAGTTGCGGCAGGCCCACTCCACCAGCGGCAGGTCGGCTTCCTGCCGGCCTTGGTTCTCATAGTGCTTCAGCACCATCGAAGCCAGGTACATGCACGACAGGACATCGGCCAGGCGCGCCGACAGACTTTCTTTCTTCTTGAGATAGCCGCCCAGCGTCAGCATGGCCACGTCAGTGGCGAAAGCGAACGAGGCGCTGAAACGATTGATGTGCTGATAGAAGCGCTGTGTCGCGCCGGTATCGGGCACTCGCGAGAAGCGGGCAAGGGTCAGTGCCATCACTAGCGAACGCGCCGCGTTGCTGATCGTGAAGCCGATGTGGCCGAACAACGCGGAGTCGAAGTCGACCACGGCCTTGCGCTTGTCTTTTTCGCGCGCGGCATTCATCTCACGCAATACGAACGGATGGCATCGAATGGCGCCCTGGCCAAAGATGATCAGGCTGCGCGTCAGCAGGTTCGCGCCTTCGACCGTGATCGCTACCGGCACCAGCTGGTAGCCACGGCCCAGATAGTTCTTCGGCCCGAGGCAGATGCCCTTGCCGCCATGAATATCCATCGCGTCGTTCGCGACCACGCGGCCGTACTCGGTGAGGTGATACTTCAGCATGGCCGACGGCACCGAAGGTTTCTCGCCGCCGTCGATGGCACCCGCGGTCACGGAACGTGCGGCGTCCATGATGTACGTAGTGCCGGTCATCCGAGCCAGCACTTCCATCACGCCTTCGAACTGCCCCACCGGCACGTTGAACTGACGTCGAATGCGTGCGTAAGCGCCGGTCGCGAACACCGCTGCCTTGCAGGCGCCGGTGGCGCTCGAGGGCAGAGAGATACAACGGCCCACGGACAATTGCTCCACCAGCATGCGCCAGCCCTGGCCGGCCATCTTGACCCCGCCGATCAGGAAATCCAGCGGCACGAAGACATCCTTGCCCTGCAGCGGGCCGTTCTGGAACGGCGCGTTCATTGGGAAGTGCCGGCGACCGATGGTGATGCCCGGAGTGTTGCGCGGGATCAGGGCGCAGGTGATGCCGTAGTCGGTTTTCTCGTCGCCGAGCAACTTGTCCGGATCGAACAGCTTGAACGCCAGGCCGATCACCGTCGCGATGGGCGCGAGCGTGATGTAACGTTTGCTGAAATTCAGCCGCACGCCGACGATCTCGCGGCCTTCGAATACTCCTTTGCAAACGATGCCGGTGTCCGGAATCGACGCGGCATCCGAGCCGGCGCGCGGGCCGGTCAACGCGAAGCAGGGAATCTCTTCGCCTCTCGCCAGGCGCGGCAGATAGTAGTCACGCTGTTCCTGCGTGCCGTAGTGGAGCAGCAACTCGGCCGGGCCAAGCGAGTTCGGCACCGCGACCGTGGAAGCGACCACGCCCGACCGGCTCGCCAGCTTCACCAGCACGCACGAGTGAGCGTAGGCAGAGAACTCGAGGCCGCCATATTTTTTCGGGATGATCATCGCGAAGAAGCCTTTGCTCTTCACGAGCTCCCAGATATGTGGCGGCAGATCGGCGCGGCGATGGGTGATGTCCCAGTCGTCGATCATGCGGCACAGCTCCTCGCAGGGACCGTCGAGGAATGCTTGTTCTTCGGCGGTGAGCTTCGGCGCGGCGGCCGACAGCAGCTTGTCCCAATCCGGACCGCCGGTGAACAGCTCGCCATCCCACCACACCGTGCCGGCTTCGAGCGCATCCTTCTCCGTTTGTGACATCGACGGCAGCATGCGTCGATAGGTGCGCAGGAAGGGACGCGAGATTAAACGAATGCGCAGCGCATCGATGTTCAAGAACACCAGCACGGCCAGGATCGCCCATAGCACGATCAACCAAGGCAACGAGGGATCACCGAACAATCCATATACCAGCAGGCCGCCGCCATACACTGCCGTGGCCGTCAACAACGAAGCGCGGTTGTACGCGAGCGTCAGTGCGCCGAGCACGAATATCAAAAACCAGATCACGCTGCTCACGACATGAACCTCTATGAATCTGTTGCGCGGCACGTCCGAAGAGGTGACGAGAATTTCAGTCGGAATGTCCGACAATGCATGCGCCGGCGTGCCCGTCGCGCGGTGCCGACGACAGTAACTTGCGACGCGCACGCCAGCAAGTCGGGTATGGCGTTAATTGGGTTTGCGGGGGGCTTTAGTCGAGCGCCCTGAAAGAAAACGGCGAACGCATCGGGTGATGCGTTCGCCGTGGTCGGGTCCGGACGGATCGAATGGCTGACGCCTTCGACCCGGATTCCTCAAATCAACTCTTTGACGCCGTCCTTCTCTTCCAACAGCTCCTTATAGGTGGCATCCATGCGCTGGCGGCTGAAGTCATTGACCGACAGGCCCTGCACGATCTGGTAGTCGCCGTTCTTGCAGGTCACCGGATAGCCATAGATCACGCCCTCGGGAATGCCGTAGCTGCCGTCGGAAGGCACGCCCATGCTGACCCAATCACCTTCCGGCGTGCCATTCACCCAGTCGCGAATGTGGTCGATGGCCGCCGACGCCGCGGACGCCGCCGACGACTGGCCGCGAGCCTTGATGATCGCCGCGCCGCGCTGCTGCACGACCGGGATGAAGGTTTCGGCGTACCATTTCTGATCGACCAGCGACAGCGCCGGCTTGCCATCCACCAGGGCGTGGTGCAGATCGGGATACTGAGTGGCGGAATGATTGCCCCAGATGATGACCTTCTTGATCCGGGTGCTGTGCGTGCCGGTCTTCTCGGCGAGCTGCGACAGCGCGCGGTTGTGGTCGAGGCGGACCATCGCGGTGAAATTGCGAGGATTCAGGCCGGGAGCATTGCGTTGAGCGATCAGCGCATTGGTGTTCGCCGGGTTGCCGACTACGAGCACGCGAACATTGCGATTGGCGACTGCGTCGAGTGCTTTGCCCTGCGCCGAGAAGATCTGCGCATTCGCCAGCAGCAGATCCTTGCGCTCCATGCCGGGGCCACGCGGCCGCGCGCCCACCAGCAACGCCACGTCGCAATCCTTGAACGCGACCTTGGCGTCATCGCTGGCGACGATCTTGTTGAGCGTCGGGAACGCGCAGTCGTTGAGCTCCATCACCACGCCCTGCAGCGCGTTCAAGGCCGGAGTGATTTCCAGCAGGTGCAGGTTGATCGGCTGGTCCGGACCGAGCATGGCACCGGAGGCGATACGGAAGGCGAGGGCATAGCCGATCTGGCCGGCGGCGCCGGTGATGGCAACGTTGACGGGCTTTTTCATGGACCGCAGCACTCCAAAAGAACGACGACTGCATCGAGGGGGCGCGAATTCTAGCGTTTCCGGCCTCGTTACAGGCAGCGAGACGGCTTTATCATCCGGTGAACGCAGCCTTCGCGGTCCGCGTCGGCAGCGGCGTTGCCGTGCATAATGGATTGAATATACAGAATAATTTCACGAGACAACGCTCGTCATCGTGGTTTTCGCGAAACCTTTTCGGTCTACGAAGCGTTAATCGATGTTGCAGCCAAGCCATGAGCTGCACACAGAGCGAGGGCGTGGTCCCCGAGCAGTCAGTGAGCAGCCAGTGAGTAAACGGATTAGATGACACGACTTGTCTGCGTTTCCAATCGAATTTCCCTGCCACGCAAATCGGCGGCGCCCGGCGGCCTGGCAGTGGGAATCCTCAATGCCCTGAAGCGGACCGGGGGACTGTGGTTCGGTTGGGGCGGCGACACCATCGATTCGGAGCCGGGCGAGCCCGACATTCACATTCGTGACGGCGTCAGCTACGCGACCATCGATCTGCGCAAGTCGGAATTCGAGCTGTACTACAACGGCTATTCGAACGACGTGCTGTGGCCGTTGTTTCATTACTTCTCGAAGGGCATGCGCTATTCGCACGAGCAGCGCGAGGCCTACGAGAACGTCAATCGCATCTTCGCGCAGCGGCTGTTGCCACTGTTGCAGCCGCGCGATCTGATCTGGGTCCATGATTATCATCTGATTCCACTCGGCCGGCGTCTGCGCGAGCTCGGCGTGCAGCGGCCGCTTGGTTTCTTCCTGCACATCCCCTTTCCGAATATCGAGATGCTGCGTGTGTTGCCGTGCTATGCGGAGCTGTTGCGCGATCTCACCAGCTACGACGTGGTCGGCTTTCAGACTCAGAACGACCTGCGTTCATTTCACAGCGGCGTCGAACATCTGTTCGGTGCAGAGGCGTTGCGGCCGGATGGCCGCATCCGCATTGGCGAGCGCCTGATCCGCGCGGAAGTGTTTCCTATCGGCGTCGATGTTGCGGCGGTGGAGGCCGAAGCCATCGAGGCCACGACCACTGACGTGGTGCGCCGGATGACCGATAGCTTGATGGGCCGCTCGCTGATGATGGGCGTCGACCGTCTCGACTACAGCAAGGGCCTGGTGGAGCGCTTCTCCGCGTATCAACAGTTCCTCGAGACGCATCCGGAAAATCTCGGGCGCATCACTTACATTCAGATCGCACCGCTGTCGCGTACCGATGTGCGTGCCTATGCGGAGATCCGGCAAGCGTTGGAGCAGGCCGCGGGGCGCACCAACGGGCGTTTCGCCGATACCGACTGGACGCCGATTCGTTATCTCAATCGCAACTTCCCGCACGCGACGTTGATGGGCTTCCTGCGTGCCGCCAAGGTGGGCCTGGTGACGCCGCTGCGCGATGGCATGAACCTGGTCGCGAAAGAATTCGTCGCGGCTCAGGACCCGGCCGATCCCGGCGTCTTGATCCTGTCGAATCTGGCGGGTGCCGCGAGAGAGTTGACGGCGTCGCTGCTAGTGAATCCTTATGACGTGCGCGGGGTCAGCCACGCCATGCAAGCGGCGCTGTCCATGCCGCTGTCGGAGCGGCGCGAACGCCATGCCGACATGATGAAAGTGCTTCGTCGCAATGACATCGCCGCCTGGACTCGACGTTTCCTGGAGGCGCTCGAGCAGGCGCAAGCAAGCCAGAGCCGCGTGCGCGTGCTTGGCAGCGTCAAGTAAAGAAATAACGACCGGTCAGCTCTGGGCCGGCGCTTCACCCTGGTCGGTGGGGCCTTCCAACGTGGAGTGCACTACTTGTGGCTGCTGGTCCACGTAGTACACGCGCTGCGGGGTGCCTAGAACGATGCCCTCGCTGCGCAACCACTCCACCAGCCGCAGGTTGATGTCCTGCAGGATCTCCATGTGTTTGGCGTAGTTGGGCGTGAGCACGGTGTACACCGCCTCGAAGTCGAACGACGAGGCACTGATCTTGGCGAAGTGCGAGCGATCGAACTTGATGGGCTGGTGCGACTCGATCAGCTCGCGCAGCTTGCCCGGAATCGCCCGCAGCCTGGCCAGATCGGTCTGCTGATCGACGCTGATGTTGATGACCACGCGCCGCTGCTTCATGCGCGAGTTGTTACGCACGCGACTGCTCAACAGGTTCGCATTCGGCATGATGATCTGCTCGCCGCTCAAGCTGCGCAGCCGCGTGCTCTTCACGCCGATGTATTCCACCGTGCCGTTGAACTCGTCCACCTGCAGCGAGTCGCCGACCACGAACGGCCGGTCGAGCGTAATGGACAGCGATGCGAACAGGTCGCCGAGAATGTTCTGGGCCGCCAGTGCCACCGCGATACCGCCGATGCCCAGGCCGGCCAGCAGCGGCTGGATCTCGATGCCCAGGTTGTCCAGCGTCAGCAGCAGGACCAACGACCAGATGGTGGCGCGCGCCAGGAAGCCGATGATGCCGAGTGAGCTGGCGGCGGCCGCGTCGGTGCCGAGCGTGGCGCGCTTGCGCCGCTCGATGAAGGCGACCACGGCCACGGTGGCCCAGACACCGACTTGCCAGAAAATCGCGATCGTGAAGATGGAGATCACGATCTTGCGCATGGTGCCCGGCAATGTCAGCCACTGGGCGCCAATGAACAGTGCCGCGATGGTGATCGTCAGCGCGGTGGTGCTGCTGGCGATTCGCGTGGGCAGCTCGAGGAACTCGGTCTGCGGAGTCGCGGCCAGCTTTTCGTAGCGTGCCCGAATGGCGCGCCTGATCAGCAACAGGATGAGAAACGCGCCTACGGCGATGCCGGCCGCCACGGTCAGCTCCCACAAGGTATTACCCAGATAGGTGGCATCGACCAAACGTTCGACCTCGTTCATCGCAGGCTCGCTCGACAGGCTGGGGAGCGCGAAGGATACAGCGAGGCAGCGCCGGTCAGTAGGCGGCAGAGGGCCAATCCGATGGTGAGGAACAGGGGCCAGCGGCGCGCGTTCTGCTAATCTTGCGCGCGTCCTGATGCAGCGACGGTAAGCGACCCCGGTGCTATTCGAAGAGGAACGATCTGGCGACCAGCCCACACTGCGCTTGCGCGGTGCCTGGTGCATCGACAATCTTTCCGAGATGGAGAGCGCGCTGGCGCAGCTGGAGGCTGGCCGAGGTCATTCCCGGATCGATTTCAGCGGCATCCAAACATTGGATCTGTCCGGTGCCTGGCTGCTGCGCAATTGGGTGGAGCGGCGCAAGTCGGTGGGCGCGAACATGACGGTGGTCGGCGAGCGGCCGCCACACTTCGCCTTTCTCGACGAACTGCTGCAGCAGCAGGCCAGCAAGGCCGCGGTCGCCGAATCTGACGAGACTTCGCTGCGCGACGCCGTCATCTGGGTGGGGCGGAGCGGGGTTCAGCAGGCCAAAAACACGCGCGACGCGGTCGGTTTCTTCGGCCGGATAGTGATGACCATGGTGCGCGCCATGCGCAGCGTCCATCACCTGCGCCTGCCCTCGATCGCGCGCCATATATATGAGACGGGCATTCAGGCCATCCCCATCGTCTCGCTGATTGCGTTTCTGATCAGCGTCATCGTGGCCTATCTGGGCGCGCAGCAGCTGCGCACGTTCGGCGCCGAGATATTCACCGTCGACCTGGTCACGATCGCCGTATTGCGCGAGATGGGCGTGCTGCTGACTTCCATCATCGTCGCCGGCCGCTCCGGCAGCGCCTTTGCCGCCGAGATCGGCGTCATGCGGCTCAACGACGAAATCGACGCTCTGCAATCCATGGGCGTCGATTTCTACGAGGTGCTGGTGCTGCCCCGCTTGATCGGCCTGCTGATCGCGTTGCCGTTGCTGACCATCGTGGCCGATGCCATGGGCCTGGTCGGCGGCGCCTTGCTGTCATCGCAGCTGCTGGACATCTCGTTGTCACAATTCATCCCCCGGGTGCAGGACGCGCTCGCGCCAACGACGTTCTGGGCCGGCCTGGTCAAGGCGCCGGTATTCGCGATACTGATTGCGCTGGTCGGCACCTATCGCGGCATGCAGGTGCGCGACTCTTCCCGTGAGCTGGGGCGGCTCACCACGGTGGCGGTGGTGCAATCCATCTTCCTGGTGATCTTCGCCGACGCGATCTTCGCGGTGGTGTTCGTGGAGCTGGATTTCTGATGAAGCGGCGGTTGGCGGTTGGCGGTTGGCGGTTGGGCCGGAACGGACGCGGCCGCGCTCCTGTTCTTTCTAACGGCCAACCGCCAACCGCTAACCGCTATGGGCGGCCCGCATGAGCAAGACGAACCAGCCCATCATCTCGGTGCGCAAGCTCGTCAACCGCTTCGGTCGGCAGGTGGTGCATGACGGCGTGAACCTGGATGTGATGCCGGGAGAGGTGCTCGGCATCGTCGGCGGCTCGGGCAGCGGCAAATCGGTGCTGCTCAGGACCATGCTCGGTCTGCAACGCCCCTCATCGGGGCACGTGCTGATCGAAGGCCGTGACATCACCCAGATGAGCGACGCGGAACTGCTGTCCGTCAAGCGGCGTTACGGCGTGACTTTTCAGCATGGCGCGCTGTTCAGCTCGCTGAGTGTCGCGGAAAACATTCAACTGCCGATCCGGGAATACTTCGATGCCTCCCCGGCCGCC
Organism: Steroidobacter sp.; assembly: GCF_036406195.1. Taxonomy (GTDB): domain Bacteria; phylum Pseudomonadota; class Gammaproteobacteria; order Steroidobacterales; family Steroidobacteraceae; genus Steroidobacter. Next base: position 527,374 of record NZ_DASWVW010000061.1, on the reverse strand, counting down.
TTGGAGGCATTGACCGAGCTGAGGTTGCGCATGGTGGGGCTGCCGGTGGAGGCGGGCTCGAAGCTGCCTTCGCAGCTGTCCGGCGGCATGGTCAAGCGCGCCGCCCTGGCCCGGGCGCTGGCGCTGGATCCGGCCATGTTGTTTCTGGACGAACCCACCGCCGGGCTGGACCCGATCTCCGCCGCCGCCTTCGACGAGCTGGTCACCTACCTGCATCGCAGCCTGAAGCTGACCATCGTGATGATCACGCACGACCTGGATACGTTGCTGGCCACCTGCAACCGCGTGGCCGTGCTGGTTGACAGAAAAATCGTGGCCGATACGCTCGACGGCATCATGAACAACCCGCATCCGTGGATTCAGGAGTACTTCCACGGGCCTCGCTCCCGGGCGGCCCGGTCGACAGTCAATGGGGCCGAGCGCTAAAGCGGTATGGAAAGAGACGCACATTACGTCGCTGTCGGGGGCTTCATTCTGCTGGTGGCCGCCATGGCCGTCGGCTTCGTGCTCTGGTACACCGACGCCAACGACGGGCGCGAATACGAGAGTTACGAGATCTACTTCACCGGCTCGGTCAGCGGCCTGGATCGCGGCAGCCCGGTGCGTTTCCTGGGCGTGGACGTGGGCCGGGTGCGCCGCCTGTCCATCGATTCGAGCGATGCCACTCGAGTGCACGTGGTCGTCGAAGTCGACCAGAGCGCGCCGATTTCGGCAGCGACGCGCGCCAGCCTCGGCCTGCAAGGCGTCACCGGCTTGCTGTATGTGAATTTGAAAGAAGCTTCCGATGTCGATCGCAATGCGCCGCTGATTCAGGGCGAGCGCTATCCGGTGATCGAAGCCGTCGAGTCGGATTTCGATGCCTTCCTGGCCAGCCTGCCGGAACTGATGGGCCGCGCCAACACGCTGCTCGAACGGCTGTCTCGCGTGGTGTCCGACGATAATCTCGATGGCATCGCCAAGACCATCGAGGGCATGCGCGACACGATGGCGACGCTGCCGCAAACGTCCAAGGACGTGCAGCAACTGGTGGTGGAGCTGCGTGCGACGGTGGTCGAGATGCACGGTGCCTCGCAGTCGTTGCGCGCGATGACCGACGAGGCCCGTCCGGACGTGACGGCGGCGTTGTCCCGCATGAACGATGTAGCAAACAATCTCGCTGACGCGACCAGGCGCATCGATCGCTTTACCCAACGCAGCGAAGTGCAGCTGGGCAACTTCACCGAGCAGGGCTTGTTCGAGCTCGAGCGGCTGGTGCGCGAAACACGCTCGGCGGCGCGCGAGTTTCGCGACCTGTCGCGCAGCCTGCAGGAAAACCCCTCGCAGATCCTGTACGAGCCGCCGCAGAGCGGCGTCGAGATCAAGCCGTGATGAATATTCACTTTAAACCGGCTCGCCTGAAAGCGGCGCTGTTGGCCGCCGCCGCTTTGACTTGTGCTGCTTGCAGCACCGGCTCGCTGTTCGACAGCGATGTGCCGGTACCGACCGCCTATGTGATAGCGCCGGCGCCGGCGGGCTCCATCACTGATGCGCCAGTCACGCAAGTGGACTTGGCCATCGGCCGGCCGGACTTCGCGCCGGGCCTCGACACCGACCGGATCGCCGTGCTCGATGGACGGAAGCTCGATTACTACCGGGGCGTGCGCTGGGGCGGCCGCAGCGTCGAAGTCGTGCAGAGCATGCTGGTCAGCTCCATCAACGATCAGCAATTGTTTCGTAGCGTCACCCCCGAGCAGGCGCGCGTCGCCAACGACTACATGCTGGATGTGGAAGTGCGGCACTTCGAAGCCGATAACGCGAACGGCAAGATTCCCGAAGTGCACGTGATGATCATCGGGCGCTTGATCCGGGTCGCCGACCGCAGACTGGTGACGACAGTCAGCAGCGCAGCGATAGTTGCAGCGAGCGCGGAGCGCATGTCCGCCGTCACTGCCGCTTTTGAATCTGCCGCGCAAAAGGTTGCTCTAGACCTGGCACGGCAGACGGCTGTGGCTGTCTCGGCCGACGAGCCGACGCTGCGCAAGGCCCGTGGAGAAGGTAACGAAGCACGCTCGAGCAATGCTGGTTGAAGAAGAGCAAGCGCTTCTGTCGCTCGGGTCGCGCTTGCTCTAGAACGTGCTCAGGCCAGTCGCTTCCATGAGCCGATAACGCCAATAGCGAGCGGTATCGTCGTCGCGCCACGCACCGAATGGAGCGGTGAAGCCGGTGCCCGGCGGACCATCGTTGTTCCACAGCCGGTCGAAGTAACCGGTCAGTTCTACGCCCAGCGCTGAGTTGGCACGCAGCTCCAGCCCCACGTTGGCTTCCAGGTTGTAATTGCCGATGTTTCTTCGGGTGAGGTTTGCCGAGCCCAGCGACGCGATCAAACGCTCGCCATGCGTGACCAGCGCCAGCTTGGTATGAAACTGCTCGCCATGCGTGCGATACCAGCGCACCTCGATCTTCTCGCCGCTGCGCTCGACCAGCTCGGTAGCCGCCGGACGATTCGGCACACCATCCTTCTGGCGCCCGAACGCATCGCGATTCGGGTCCAGGATCAATCTCACTTGCACGCCGCGCGAGGCCGAGCGCAGTAGTGCATTCACGATCTTGCGGTCGGAGAGATAAAACGTCGCGATGCGGATGGAGTCGCCGTTGCGCGTCGTGTCGATCGCGTCGAGCAGGTGATCGCGAATGGCCTGCTCGGTGAGGAATTGCACTTGTACCGGTTCGGCGGGCGTGCTCGCCGGTTCGCTCGGCACGACCGAATAGATATGACCTCTCCAACCCGAGAAGCGCGCGATCGCCATCTCGCTGTTGATGATCTCCTGAACCAGCGGCCCATTGAAGCGAACGGCGACGTTCGAATGCTCGCTGCTGCCATCGTGTGGATTTGCGGAGGTGACCAGCGCGGTCAGTGTGCCGTCAACCTGGTCGGCGGCGATGACCTTGCGATGATTGGCCTTGAAGTTCGCGAGCGCCAGCCAGCTGCGCAAGGTGATGGGTGGGCTACCGGGTGGCGCGAACGGATTCGTCATCGAGCCGCCTTCATCCGAGTTGCCCCACCACTGCAGAAACATTCGCCACAGCGCCGAGTACCCGGGATTGGAGTCGCGCAACGGGTCCAGATTGGTGTTGATCACGTCGATGCCGGCCGCGCGCAGCTCGTCGAGCAATGGCGATGGCATGCCGCCGTAGACATCGTTGATCGGATCGGTGATCAGCAGAATCGCGAACTCCGGTTGCGACGCCTTGCGAGCCAGCAGGTGATCGGCGAGCTCGCGGCTGAGCGGCCGATGCACGCCGGACTCCGCGCCCATCATATCGTTGAGCAGGAAGAAGTCGGCGATTACGAATGAGCGCGCATTGTCGATGATGTCGAACACCTCATCGAAGATGCGTTGTTCGCGCAGCGGCTTCCCGGCCGGCGTGGTGGAGGTCAAGTCATACAGAAACTCGACGTCGCTTGCCGCGCTGGTAACGATGGGCGAGCTGACATTGGTTCCTGGAGGCATGGGCTTGACGACATTCCACGTCGCGACCGTGCCCCACCAGGCAAGCAGGGCCCAGCCCAGCCAACGTTTCTTGAACCGCCGGCGCGGCGCCGATTCTTCTTTGAGGTCGACTTCCATGCGCGCATTGTAGCCAGCCGCGCCACCCGATGCTGCTCGCCGTCCTGATGAAACGAGACTATCTGGCGCTTTATCGCGGCGTCGCGAACACCTGGGTCCAGTAGATTCCTGCCTCGCTCTTGCGGTCGACGGCGAAGGCAACTCCCATTTCAGTGAATCCGGGACTCATTATGTTGGCACAGTGGCCGGGGCTGTTGAGCCAGCCTTGCACGACGGCTTCCGCCGTCTCTGCACCGGTCGCAACGTTTTCTCCGACCGTGCGCCATTTGTATCCAACGCGCGAGACGCGATCGGCGACCTTGCTGCCATCCGAGCCCACATGCTGGAAAAGGTTGTGCTCGAGCATGTCCTGGCTGTGAATCAGCGCCGCCTGGTTCAATACGGCGGACAGCTGCAAGGGCGGCGCAGCGTTGAAACTCGAGCGCCCGCATTTGCGAGGTTGGCTGCGCGCCTCATTGATCAAGGTCAAAACTCTGCTGCTGACCCGGGCGGAATCCTTGATCGCAGGGGCGACGAAGGGTTTTGCGACCACGACCCAAACGGTGTTGCGCTGTTGATAGACGCCGATCTCGGTGAACGCGGCATCGATGATCGTCGCGCAGTAGTTGTCCACCAAGGTCTCGAGAATCGTTGCGCGATCGGAGGAGCCCGCAATCTGCATCGACGCCGAATTGGTGGCGCGATAGTCCGAGCGAGCCAGTGCATCATGCAGGCGGCCGCCTTTGGACCATTCGCGCGCCACCATGTCCAACTCCTTGTCTGGACGCAAAGGCTGCGCGACGCCGGACTTCCTGTCACAGCCCTTGCGTCGGATCTCGTTCAGATCGGCAGCGATGCCGGCCAGCGCCGGGGTCGCAATCCATGCACACGTCAGGGCGAACGCAGCGCTCGCGATTCTTTTCATGCAGCGATGTTACGTCACGGCGTGCGTATCATTCGAGTTCCGCCGGCGGCTGGAGCGGCTGGCGGATTTCCTGGTCTTCCTGGTGCCCGCATGATTCGACGGATGATCCTGCACGAACTTGCGTATCGCATCTTGCAACGGCCGTTCAGCATCGCAGTAGTCCTGCCAGTCGGTGGCCTTGGCCACGTGATCCGCGGCGGTACGAACGGTGTAACGCGTCGGGTCGAGGCCAGCTCTCACCTGGGACCAGTTCACTGGCATGGAGACCGTCGCGCCTTCGCGCAGCCGAGGTGAAAGCGGCGCGACCGCGGTCGCCATGCGATCGTTGCGCAGATAGTCGAGGAAGATGCGTCCGCCTCGCACCTTCTTCGCCATGTTCACCACATAGAGCTCGGGATTGTCATCGGCCATGCTCATGCAGACGCCTTGCGCGAAGGCCTTGGCTTCGGGCCACTTCAGTCGATTGTTCTTGAAGTCGGCGAGGGGCGTCACCACGTGCAGGCCCTTGCCGCCCGTCGTCTTGCAGAACGCCGCCAGACCCAGCGCCTCCAGTCGTGCCTTGATCTCTTTCGCGGCGTTGATGAGGGCGGTGAAGTCCACGCCGGGACCCGGGTCCAGATCGAACACCAGCCGGCCCGGTGTTTCGGGTTTGCCCGGCTGACAGTTCCACGGATGCAGTTCCATGGCGGCCGACTGCGCGAGCGCGGCGAGCCCTTCGACCCGGTCGACTTGCAGATAAGGCTTGTGATCGCCGAACACCTTCACCAGCGTGAGCAGATTCGACGTACCTTGCATGGCATGCCGCTGGAAGAATTGCTGCTTGCCCAGGCCGTCGGGCGCGCGGATCACCGAGCACGGTCGGCCCTTGATATGCGGCATGATCCATTCGCCCATGCTTTCGTAGTAGCGGGCGAGCTCGAGTTTGGTGACGGGCTCGCCGTCGTTCGCATGCGGCCACAAAGGTTTGTCGGGGCTGGAGATGGGTACGCCCATGACCACGTTCGACGCGCCATTGGCTGACTTTGCAGTCGCCTTAGAATGTTTCTTCGGCGACGATTTGCTACGCGCCTTGGCGGAACCGGATTTCCCCGTGGTCTTGCCGCGAGCGCTGTTCGGTGCCGGCTGTGCGACATCGACCTCTTCTGCATCGGCCGGCGTCTCGGTGACGATTTCGCGAGCCGGTTTGTCGGTGCGCAATCCCTTGAATGCGGCCTGGCGGACATTGCCGCCGCCGGTCCATCCGGCGAACTCGATCTCGGCGACCAGCTCGGGCTTGACCCAATGGATGTCGGCGCGTTTGCGCGGCGCTGTCTTGCCGCTGAAAGGGTTCTGGTCGGTCTCCAGCTGTTTCAGCTTGGGCCAGAGCTGTCTTACTTTGTCGCCGCCGAAGCCTGTACCGACACGGCCCACGTGGACCAGATGGCCACCGCGGTTCACGCCGACCAGCAGTGAGCGAAAGTTTCTACCTGTTTGCGTCCAGCCACCGATGACGACCTCCTGGCCGGCTCGACATTTCGACTTCGTCCAATCGCCCACGCGGCCGGCGCGATACGGGGAGTCGAGCCGCTTGGAGATGATGCCCTCGAGATTCATGCGGCAGGCGGACCGCAGGACCGCCTCGCCGGCCGCCTCGAAATGCTCGACGTAACGAATGCGCGCGTTCTCGCCCTGCTCGGCGAGCAAAGCCTTCAGCTCGGCTTTGCGCTCACGCAGCGGTAACGAGCGGCGATCGCCGTCGCTGCTGTACAGTAGATCGAACGCGAAAAAAATCAGGTCTTCGGTGCGGCCGTCGGACAACGCCGCTTGCAAGGCCGCGAAATCCGGCGAGCCGTTGTCATCCAGCGCGACGACTTCGCCATCGATGATGGCGTCGGGAAACTTGCTGGCCGCCCTGGCGATGGCCTGAAACTTCTCGGTCCAGTCCAGGCCCTTGCGCGTCTTCAATGTGACTTCGCCAGCGGCGATGCGCAACTGAAGCCTGTAGCCATCGAACTTCACTTCGTGCCCCCAGCCGGGGCCCTCGGGCGGGCGCTCGACGAGCTTGCAAAGCTCGGGTTCGATGAATGCAGGCATGCGATCCCGTTTGCCGGATGCCTTCTTGGCCGGCGCGCGGCTGCTCGATGAAGCGCGCTTGCGTGCAGTGCTCGTCGTCGCAATCGACGCTTTTCTTGCAACGGTTCTTGCCGGTGGCTTCACTGCTTCATCCGAGCGATTCGAATGCCACACCGCGTCCGCCTTGCCGGCCCGCTCGAGCATGAATGCCTTGGGCGAGCGACCCGTGCCGGCGGCGATGGCAGCCATGGATCGGCCCGAGGCGACAGAGCGGTCGTCCTCCATCACCGCCTGCGCGGCTGCCGCATCCAGGGCGAACTTGTCGCGATGCTTGATCAAGAGCCAGTTGGTGCGCTTGCCACCGTACCGATCGCCCTTCATGCGCACGATCACCCAGCTGCCGTTCAGGCGATGACCCGCCAGCTCGAACTTCAACTCGCCCTTTTTCAGTTGCGCCTCCGGCGAGAGCTCACCGATGGGGCGCCAGTAGCCTCGATCCCAAAGCTGTACTGTACCTCCGCCGTATTGGCCCTTGGGGATGGTGCCCTCAAAGTCGCCGTAGTCGAGCGGGTGATCTTCGACTTCCACTGCGAGGCGTTTGTCGTGCGGGTTCAGCGAGGGACCGCGCGTGACCGCCCAGGACTTGAAGACGCCGCCCAGCTCCAGTCGCAGGTCGTAATGCAGGCGGGTCGCGGCATGCTTTTGAATCACGAAGCGCAATTGCGGCGAGCGGGCGACTTTCTGCCGGCCGCTGGGTTCGGCGGTTTGGGCAAAGTCCCGCATCGAGCGGTAGCGTGAGAGTTTTCGAGTTGCCACATCACACCTCGACGGTGAAAGATTGCACGATCGCGCACCGCATCGGGCGCCAGATGTGCTGTCGGTGATATGCCGAAACGCCGTGGCTGCCAGCCCCGTTCCTTGACCGCGCTTGTCGCGACGAAGCGCGCCACAGTCACTCTCCTTTGATCTCGATCGAGCCATGAACATTCTGAAAACCACTGCGGTTGCCGCACTTCTGCTGACCACACTGAGCGCCGCCGGCGCCGAGAAGCTCAACGTCAAGCTCGGCTTGTGGGAAATGACCTCTCTCATGCGCTTCAGCGGCATGCCGCCGCTGCCCAAGGACGTGCTCGACAGAATGACGCCGGAGCAGCAGGCCAAGATGCGTGCGGATCTGAAGGCGGCGTCGGAGGAGGAGCCGGAGCCCGAGGTGAGCAGCGAATGCATCACGCAGGAAGATCTGGACCGGCCGTTCAACTCGGCCAGCTCCGAGGACTGCACGCAGACCATCGTGCGCACTACCAAGACGACTCAGGAGATCCGCCTGGTGTGCACCGGCAAGATCAAGGGCTCGGGCCTGTTCCGCATCAGCACGCCGACGCCGGAGACCATGACCGGCGAGCTCGACTTGAAGGGCGGCGAAGGTCCCGACGCGTTCACCATCAAGGGCACGATCAAGGGCCGCTGGCTGGGCGCGGACTGCGGTGACGAAGACGACGATGACGATTACGACGACCACGACGATTACGATGAAGAAGAATCCGCAGAGCAGTAATCGTCACGCTGCTGGCACGGGCCGCTGGCTTTAGCGGCTGCATCCCTTATGCTTGCCTTCGGCATCATGCGCGGAGGCAGCATGACTTCCAACACCGGTTCTTCCAGCATTGCTTTGCGCAATCACCAGTTTCGTCAGGCGGCCCGGCCGGTAGGGGCGGTCAAGCGCAGCGATTTCGACTATGTCGAAGCGCCGGTGCGTGCGCCGGGCGACAACGAAGTGCTGGTGAAGATTCTGTACATTTCGCTCGATCCGGCCATGCGCGGCTGGATGAACGAAGGCAAGTCATACATTGCGCCGGTGCAGCTCGGCGAGGTCATGCGCGCCGGCGCCGTCGGCAAAGTCCTGGAATCGAAGCATCCCAAGTTCAGTACCGGCGAGTTCGTGTCGGGCACGCTGGGTGTTCAGGAATATGCGACGGTGGATGGCAAGCTGCTCACCAAGGTCGATCCCGATGTTGCACCGTTGCCGGTGTATCTGAGCGCGCTCGGCATGCCGGGAATGACCGCTTACTTCGGCTTGCTGGATGTAGGTAAACCGCAGCCGGGCCAGACCGTGGTCGTGTCCGGCGCGGCGGGCGCCGTGGGCTCAGTGGTCGGGCAGATTGCAAAGATCAAAGGCTGTCGCGCGGTGGGCATCGCGGGCGGCAAACAGAAATGCGACTACCTCACGCAGACCCTCGGCTTCGACGCCGCCATCGACTACAAGTCCGAAGACGTGAAGAAGTCGCTGCGCGAGCATTGCCCGCAGGGCGTGGATGTCTATTTCGACAACGTCGGCGGCGACATCCTCGATATCGTGCTCACCCAGATAAACCGCAACGCGCGCATCGTCATCTGTGGCGCGATCTCACAATACAACAGTACTTCGGGTGTGAAGGGTCCGTCGAACTATCTTTCGCTGCTGGTGAATCGGGCCAGCATGACGGGCATGATCGTGTTCGATTACGCCGCTCGCTACGGCGAAGCAGGGCGCGAGATGGCGGGCTGGCTCAAGAGCGGCCAGTTGCAGACGCGCGAGGACATCGTCGAAGGCTTGGAAACGTTCCCCGAGACGCTGCTGAAACTTTTCAGCGGGGAGAACTTCGGCAAGCTCGTGCTGAAAGTCGCTGACGCGTAGTGCGTGCGTGACATCGGGCGGTAGCATTGAACGTCCGCGCCATGCCGAATGGCAAAGGCGCTGAGCCGTTGCGAGTCGGCGTGTTGTTGGACATGCCCTTGGTGTCGTGCACTGTCGCTGGCGGTCTGCTCTCCCTATGCAGAGCTGCCGTTAACCCGGACCGCGTGCTTTCGCACGCGCTCAGGTTGGAAGGCTTGTCTGCATCGGCGGATGCGCGGTGCGCTAGGTCCTCTCTGCAAGCGCATCGAGAGTGGCGGTCACCGGCGTACGGCTGCGCCATGCGGCCAGGGCGCCGATGAGCGCGAAGACGACGGTGGCCAGCAGGAGCGAGGATCCAAGCGCCTGTGCATCGCCGAAGACGTGGTCGGTGATCATTCCGATCAGTGGAGGACCGAAGCCCACTGCGGTGAACGTGATTACCGCGAGAAAGCAGGCGCTCATCATACCCCGCAGCCGCGGCGGCGTTAGCATCTGTATTCCCGAGAGGGCGGGCGGTGCGGCGGCAGTGGTAAAGAATGTCAGCAGGCCGTACGAGATCAGCGAAATGAACTCGTTTCTCGTGACGCAGAACAGGAAGCCCGGCAAAATCGCCATCGGCAGCATGCCGCCGATCACGACACTTGGCGCGCCTTTGACCCCTGCGGCCTGGAGCTTGTCCGTCAGCCAGCCGCCCGTGAGATGCCCGAGCGGCCCGACCACCAGCACGATGATGCCGACGGTGAAGCCGGTCTGCGCCGGCGAATAATCGAAAAGACGGATGTAGAACGTGGGCGCCCACGCGGCATAGGACTGCGCCAGCAGAATGGCTGCCGCCGACGCCACGGTATGCCAGAGGAAAGCCGAGCGATGTTCGCCGATATACGCGAACACCGTACCAAGGTTCGGTTTCGAATGCAGCGCTTCATGAGTGCGCAAGGGTTCGCGAACCGTCAGCATCAAGGCTGCAACCATGACGCCAGGCAGGCTCGCGAGGATGAACAGCGCCTGCCACGGAGGAGTGTCACCCAGGCCGGGCAGCGACAGTCCGCCTCGGGAATACAGCCACGCGAGTATCATGCCTCCGCCCAACAGCGCCGTCGATTGTCCGAGCGAGGCGCCCATCGTGAACGTGGCGACCGCGCGTGCAAGCTTCTCGCGTGAGAAGTATCCGGCGATCAGCGACATGGCGGCGGGAACCAGCGCCGCCTCGCCGAAGCCGACGGCTATGCGTGCCGCGAAAAGACTGTTGAAAGAATCAGCCAGCCCGCACGCGGCAGTGGCCAGGCTCCAGATGACGACGCCCGCGATGATCAGGTTGCGCCGATTGCCGATATCGGCGATGTGGCCGAGCGGAACGGCGACGATCGTGTAGAGGATGACGAAGCCGGTGCCGTGCAGCAGGCCCAGTTGCGTGTCAGTCAGCCCGAGCTGGTGCTTGATAGGCGCCAGCACGAGGCTCATCACGAAGCGGTCAACGAAGGAAATGAGATGGGCCGAGGACAGCAGGAGGGCCACATACCACGCGTAAGGCGTGTCTTTTCGTGCGATCACATTCCGGCCCTCGCCGGCACGCCGCCATGAAGCCTTCGTTCGCGATTACGCACGGCGCGCATCGAGCCGTCCATCAGGAGGAATCATTGTCATGGATTGATGGGTGCGGAGGCGCCCAGCACCGCCTCGACCAGCGCTTCACAGCGATCGCCCACGCCTGCGCCCGCACACATCAGATTGGGGCTGTAACTCATGGCGAGGCCGGCTTCGGGATCGGCAACACCGATTGCGCCACCGGCGCCGGGATGGCCGAAAGCGCGCGGATTGGCGCCGAGCGGAACGAGTGGCGGGCAGTTCAGGAAGAACCCGAGACCATAGCGGAACGGCCGGTCCGTCATGCCGCATGTACCGGCCCAGCTTTCCTTGCGGATCGCTTCGACCAGGGCGGGTGAAATGAGGCGCACGCCGTCGAGTGCACCGCCGCGCTCGAGCAGCGCATAGACACGAGCCACTGCGCGCGCATTGCCGTGGCCGTTCGAGGACGGCATGACGGCCGTTCGGAAATCGGCGCTGTTGAAGGGACAGGGATATTTCGGCCACGGCCGCCAGGCGCGGCCCAGCTTGGTGCTGGCGTTCTGCGACTGAGTGAGCGTGACGCCGTCAGGGTTGGGAATGGTCCGCGCCACGCGCGGTAGATCGGCTGCGGCGACGCCGAAACCGTAGTCGACTCCAAGCGGCCGGGCGATCTCTTGGTGAAAGAACACATCGATCATGCGGCCATCAACACGCCGCACCAACTCGCCGAGCAGGTAGCCGCCGGTGAATGAGTGATAGGCGCCCTGCGTCCCCGGCTCCCATTCAGGCTTCTGGGCCGCGATGGCGCAGCATATGACCTCCCAGTCATAGGCCGAGCCGTCCGGTGTCGCGTCGGCGTAAATCACACCGGCCAATCCCCCCAAGAGCATGCGCACGGTGATGCGCTCCTTGCCGTTCTGCGCGAACTCGGGCCAGTAGCGGGAGACTGGCGCCTGCAGATCGATCCGCCCGTCATCCACGAGCATCAGCACCGCCAGTGCCGCCATGGACTTGCCGACGGACATCATGCAGGTAATGGTGTCTTCACGCCACGGCGTCGCACTTTCCGGATCGGCGATCCCGCCCCACAGATCAACCACCTTGCGGCCTTCCCTGTAGACGCATACGGCGGCGCCCAGCTCGCCGCGGCTACGGAAATTCTCGGCAAACACCTCTCGCACGTGGGCAAACGCGGGATCGCAAGCGCCGTCGATGCGGAACTCCATCTGCTGACTCATCGGATCGCCTTGTGTGGACACCGCTGGTTTCTCAGTAGCTGTAGCTCAGGCGGATGCCGTAATTGCGCGGATCTCCCGGCGTGCCGGACGGCGCCGCGGTAAAGCTTCCCGTCGAGACCAGATACTGCTTATCGGCCAGGTTGCGTCCGTACGCGACGATCTGCCAATGCCCGTCGCGCGAGGTGTAGCCGACGCTGGCGTTGATCAGGTCATAGCCCGCCATCGTTTGCAGATCGTCATTGACCACGGTGAAGTATTGGCGGTCTTTCCAGCCATACTCGCCGCGGACAAAGACGGAGCCGTGATCGGCGAGGTGCACCTCGTACTGTCCGAACAGCGTATAGGACCATTTGGGCGAGGAGTTCAGGTAGTTGCCGGACGCGTCGAAGGTGAGGGCCGGCGCGGTTCCTGGAATCGGCGCCTGCGGATAATCCGCGTAGGTGGCGTCGAGGTACGTGAGCGACCCACCGATATCGAGGCCTTGGAGCGGCCGCGCCAGGAACTCCAGTTCCACGCCCTCGACCGTTGCATTGGACGCATTGGTGATATCGATCACGCCAGGCATCAGAAACGACTGCACCTGCAGATCCGTGTAATCGTAGTAGAACGCGGAGCCGTTCAGGCGCACGCGCCGATCCGCGAACTCGCTCTTGAAGCCGATCTCGTAGCTCCACAGCATCTCCGGATCGAAACCCTGCGCGGCGTTGCCGCTGGAGAAGTTGAAGCCGCCGGACTTGAACCCGCGCGTGGCCGAGGTATACAGCAGCAGATCGTCGGCGAGGCGGAATTCGAGGCCGAATTTCGGCGTCCACGCCTTGTAGTGAGCTTCGTTCAGATAGTGCCGCGGATAGGTGGGAAGTGACACGCCAGTGCTCAGCGTGTGGACGTCTAGAGACTGATCGAACTTCTTCTTCTCATCCGTATAGCGCACGCCGAGGGTTGCAGTGAACCGCTCGGTGAGCTCATAGGAGCCCTGGGCATAGCCGGCCCAGGCTTCGGTGTCGACACTCGGCGAGGGGTTGGTCTCACGGTCCACATTGAACGCGGTCACGGCCGCGAAGGTGTCGATATGCTCATCGAAGTAGTAGAGACCGGCGACATAGTTCAAGCGGCCGTGCGTACCGGTGAGATTGATCTCCTCGGACAGCTGGTCCTGATTCTCCCGCTGCACGGTTTCCTGGCGGTGCACGTCCGTTGCATCGGAGTCTCCCAGCGAGTCGAGGTGACTTTTGCGATAAGCCGTCAGTGACTTGATCGTGAGCGCGTCGGAGAGCCGATAGCTGATCTCGCCGGATACGCCGCGGATGCTGCGATCCGCGACGGACGGACTGTCGAGCGCGACCTTGCGCCAATTGCCCAGAATGCTCTGGGTCACAGGATCCACGGGACCGCCAGGGGCCGGGCGAAACTCCGTGAGCAGCGCCTGGTTGCTCGCGAAAACGCCTTCATCCTTCAGGTAGTCGGCGCGCAGGATCATGTCGAGCGCGTCGGTGGGAGTTGCGCGAACCTGCAGGCGTGCGCTCCAGGTGTCCTCGGTGCCGCGATCGTTGCCGGAGGCGACGACGTTCTCGAAATAGCCATCGCGCTTGCTGGTCATGGCGGAGAGGCTGACAGCCAGCTTATCTTCGACGATCGGGCCGCTGACATAGCCTTCGCCACGCAGCAGATCGTAGTTGCCGATGGTGGTCTGGACCTTCGCTTGGAAATTGTTGCCCGGCAGGCGCGAGATGACGTTGACCGTGCCGCCGAGCGAGTTGCGCCCGTACAGCGTGCCCTGTGGTCCGCGTAGCACCTCGATGCGCTCGACATCGAGGAAGTTGTTGAAGACCGCCGCGGGCCGTGCGTAGTAAACGCCGTCCACATGCAAGGTCGAGCTCGGATCGGAGCCGGCGAACACGTTGTTCGAGCCGATGCCGCGAATATAGATCTGGGAGAACGGCCCGTTCTGCGCGATCACAAGATTGGGCGTCGATCCGGCCAGGTCACGGATGTCCTTCATACCGGTGCGATCGAGCGCGTCGGCCGTGAACGCCGTGATGGCGAGCGGTGTGTCCTGGAGATTCGTCGCCCCCATCTTGGTGGCGGTCACTACGATCTCGGCGATCTGCAATCCGTCGGCCACGCCGTCGGCGGGCGTCGCATGGACTGCGCCCGAGCACAGCAGGATTGCGGTGGTTCCAGTCAGGGATGCTAAGGGAGCTTTGGGCTTGCGCATGGTGTCCTCTTCTAATCACAGACGTCGAAGGCCGGGATCGCCGGGGTGTTGCACGTGTGATCTTTGGGTTCACCGCGCGAACGCCGTGCGCTAGCGCAGTACTCCAACAGATCGCCGCTGACTCGCCTGATCGCAAGCGCTCATTTCTCCCCGTTGGAGTCAACGGTATGCGAAGTGTCGACAGTTGTCCAGGGGGCCGTCATGTGTGCTCTCGCTGGCGGTGAGTCAGCGAAGCTGTGCGTACGGTCAAGGACCGTGAAAAAATAACGAGTTTCGCGGGGTGACCGAGCTGGGAAGCGAGCGGGCGGCCAGGCGCCATTCCTGGCGAGCATGGCGAAACGCGCTGTTTGTGTCGACAGTATTTAGAGGATTCGATCGCGGCTCGCAGGGTCAGCGACGCTGCGAGCCTTCGAGCAGGCTGATCGACCACTCCACGTGGCTCTCCATGATCGCTCCGGCTGCGCGCCAGTCGCCGGCCAGCACGGCATCGGCCAGTCGAACATAGTTGGCGATGTAGCCCGGAATGCTCGCCTTCAGGTCGATCGTGTCGGCGAGAAAGCGGTTCCAGTACTCGATGTTCAATACGCCCATCAGATAGTCCACATACGGCTTCTCGCCGATCTCGTTCAGCAGATAGTGGAGATCGTTGAGCGCGAAATAAAAGCGGTGCGAGGGCGGCGCGTGTTCGGTCGCGCGGATCTTCGCGATCGCGGCTGCGACGCGCTCGCGATTGTCGCCTTCGTGGATGCGCCGGGCGGCCGCAACGACCGCGACCTTGGCCACGGCGCCGCTTACCTCATAGATCTGAATGAGATCTTCGAGCGTGAGCCTGCGCATCACTGCGCCCTTGTCGGGTAGCAGCTCGACCAGTCCCTGGCCTGCGAGCACATGCAGCGCTTCACGCACGGGCGCGCGGCTGAGGCCGAGGCGCTTGGCCAGTTCCGCCGCCTTGATGCGCTGGCCCGGTTCGAGAGTTCCTTCGTCGAGACTGTCCATCAAGGTGCGATGGACGAGTTGCACCAGCGTTGTCTTGGCGCCGCCTCCGGGCAGTGGCTTGGGCGTGCCGAACGGGGAGCGAGCGTGTCCGCTGCTGGGGGCGGGGCGGCTAGGAACGTCGCCTCGGGCAGTCCGAGGTTGCGACGTGGGGCCGGCGCCGCGCGCGGCGGGCTTCGTTCTTTTGCGTACGAGAGTTGTCACGGGCTGATCCATCGGAAGGCGGGCAGCGCCCGCGTCAAATGCGTCATTTAAGCAGATCGGGCGGCGCCTTGGCGTGTGCGCCGGTGTTCCCGATCCGTCGGGGTTGCTGACGTCATGCGCCGTAAGTGTCGACGATCATAGGGTTACTTGAACTAGCGCCTGCGTCCACGCCTGGATGATAGCCGAAAATCTGCGATAATTTTCATGATCGGGGAGGGCAATTGATCGGCAGGTTCGCTAAGTGTCGACACAAGTATTGACATTGCCGACACTTCTCCGCACCCTGATTGACACATCCAGATAGAAATGAGCGGCGTTGCGCTGTTCGGAGGACCCAATGTTCGAAGGCAAGACCGCGATCGTTACGGGAGGCAGCTCGGGAATCGGCGCCGTGATCGCGCGATTGCTCGTACAACAGGGCGCGAACGTGGCTATCGTCGCCAGCTCGAACATCGAGAAGGCTCGTCAGGTATGCAAAGCGCTAGAGCATGCTGCCGGACGTTGTGCGCCTTTCGCTGCTGACGTGAGCAGTGATGAGGCGATCGCGCGACTCTTCGATGAGGTGGAGCGCGATTTGCAGAGCCCGGACATCCTGGTCAATGCGGCCGGCGTCTTCTACGCAACGCCCGTGGGAGAGACGCCGGCAGTCGATGCGCATCGCCTCATCGACATCAACGTCAAGGGAACGTGGAACTGCATCCAGCACGCCGCGCCGCGTATGAAGCGTCGCGGCGGCGGCAAGATTCTGAACTTCTCGTCGGTCGCGGGCTTCGCCGTCGGAGTCAAGGGCTTTGCGCTGTATTGTGCGAGCAAGGCCGCCATCAGCGCCATCACGCGCGTGGCGGGCGCGGAACTCGCTCCGTTCAAGATCAACGTCAACGCCCTGGCACCGGGCAACACCGCCACGCCGATGAACGAGGCGGTGCGCACGGACCCCGCCCATGCGCAGGCGCTCGAGAATTTCCGGCTGGTCACCCCGAGCGGCGTTCCGTTCAGCCAACCCGAGGAGATCGCAGCGGCCGCGATGTTCTTGCTTTCTCCGCAAGCACGCGCAGTCCATGGCGCCACCTGGCTCGTCGATGAAGGCTTATCAGCCGCGGCGCTCTGAGAGTCCGACAAGGAAAAGGCACATCGATGCGCTTCGCGACAGACACCGGCGGGACGTTCACCGATCTCGTGGTCGAACAGGACGATGGCCTGGTTACGATGCACAAGGCAGCCACCACCGCGGAGGACCCAGTACAGGGTGTGCTCGACGTGCTGGCCGTGGCGGCCCGCGCCCGCGATGTCGATTTGCGCGCGTTTCTCGGCCGCGGCGAAATGTTCATTCACGGCACTACGCACGCGATCAATGCCATTATCACGGGCCGGGCGGCTAGGACGGCGCTGCTAGTCACGGCAGGCCATCGTGACATGCTCGTGTTCAGGGAAGGTGGTCGGCTCGAGCCCTTCAACAATACGATCGCCTACCCCCGCCCGTACGCGCCGCGCGAGCTCACTTTCGAGATACCCGAGCGGGTGATCTACTCGGGGGCCGTGCTCGAGCCGCTCGACGAGCCGACTGTGCGCAACGTTCTCGCTCGTCTGCCCGCATTGGGTATTGAGGCGGTTGCGGTGTGTCTGCTGTGGTCCACTGTCAATCCGGCGCACGAGCGGCGCCTCGGCGAACTCATCGAGGAATGTCTGCCGGGCGTTCCGTACAGTCTTTCGCATCTGGTCAATCCCACGTTACGTGAGTTTCGTCGCGCTTCGTCCACTGCCATTGATGCTTCACTCAAGCCGATCATGACTCGCTATCTCGCCGGGCTGACCAAGCGGCTCGCGGGCGCCGGTTTCGAGGGGCGCGTGATGGTACTGACGAGCGCGGGCGGCATGCTCGATGCCTCGGAGCTCGCGGCTGCGCCAATCCGCGTCATCAACTCCGGTCCATCAATGGCGCCAAACGCGGGTCGCTACTACGCGCAGCGTGAGGGCAAGTTCCGTACGGCTATCGTGGCAGACACCGGCGGGACCACTTGCGATATCAGTCTGGTGCGTGACGGTGAGGTTCCGATGACGCGCGAGTTGTGGATCGGCCAGCCGTTTCGCGGCCATCTGGCGGGCTACCCGTCGGTCGACGTCAAGAGCATTGGCGCCGGTGGCGGCAGCATTGCCCATGTGGATTCGGCGGGACTGCTGCACGTCGGTCCGCAAAGCGCTGGATCGGCACCCGGGCCGGCATGCTACGGACGAGGAGGTCTCGAGCCCACAGTTACGGATGCAGCGGTAGTGCTGGGCTACATCGATGCGAATTTCTTTCTCGGCGGAGCGATGCCGCTCGACCGTGCAGCTGCCCGGCGAGCGGTGGAAACCGCCGTGGCGCGTCCGCTTGGCGTCAGCGTCGAAGAAGCGGCCTGGAATATCGTGAACCTGATGACAGAGAACATGGTGCAGGCGATCGCCGATATAACGGTCAGCCAAGGAATCGATCCCGCCGAGGCGGCGTTGATCGGCGGCGGTGGCGCCGCAGGCGTGAATGCGGTCTTCATCGCGCGCAGACTGGGCTGCAGGCTGCTCATTCTCCCGGAGAGCGGCGCGGCACTGAGCGCCGCGGGCGCAATGATGTCGGAAATCGGCGCGGAGTACGCGGCCAGCGTATTCACCACGACGGGCGATTTCCAGCGTCAGCGCATCAACTCGGCACTCGCCCATCTGCGTTCGCAGTGCGAGGACTTCGCTCGTCGATCTGCGGGGCGCACGCAGGAGACGCAAACTTCGCTCATCGCCGAGGCGCGCTATGAGAATCAAGTGTGGGAGATCGATACGCCGCTCGGTTTCGCTGAGTTCTCTACCGAAGCCAGCGTTGCAGCGTTTCGAGAAGCGTTCGATGCGATGCACGAGCGGATTTTCGCCGTGCGCGATCCACGATCCAACGTGGAACTGGTCGGACTGCGCGCACAGGTTCGCAGCCGCGTGCGCGCCGTGGATGAGTTTCGCCTGGCGCCGACACGCATCGCCGGGAAGTGCGCGACGGCCAAAGTACGATCCGTGTACTTCCCATCTGGCGGCTGGGTCAGCACGCAGGTACATCGGCTCGAAACGCTGCGCCTGCACGAAACGTATGCGGGCCCGGCCATCCTGGAGTCGCCGTTCACCAGCATCGTCGTGGACCCGCAGGCCCGCTTCCGCCGCTCGGCCGCGGGCAGCATTCTCATTGAGGCGTGCGACGCATGAACGATGTCAGCAAACGGCCGCAGCTCACTGGCGCGGAGCTTGCCGTAATTCACAGTCGCCTCGAGGGCGTCGTGCGCAAGATGTCCAACACTTTGCTGCGCACCGGTCGCTCGGGCGTACTGAATCGCGCAAAGGATTTCTCCTGCTGTATCGTCACCAGCGAATGTGAGCTGCTGGCGGCCGCCGAGAGCCTGCCGATCCACGTGCTTTCCGGCCCCGACCTGATGGCGCGAGCGATGCAACGGTTCCATCCGGCTTTGCGGCGCGGTGATGCGTTCCTCCACAATTCGCCCTATCACGGCTGCTCGCATGCCGCGGATCATACGATTCTTGCGCCGGTGCTCGACGAACACGGCGCGCATCGCCTGACGGTGCTCGCGAAAGCCCACCAAGCCGACATCGGCAATTCCGTGGCGACGACATACCATGGCTTTGCGCGCGACGTGTACGAAGAAGGCGCGCTTATCTTTCCAGCCGTCCAGGTGCAGAGAGACTACGCCGATATCGACGACATCATACGCATGTGCGAAATGCGCATTCGCGTGCCGGAGCAATGGCGCGGCGACTACCTGGCCATGATCGCAGCTGCCCGCATCGGGGAGCGTGAGTTGCTCGCGATGGCGCAGGAGATCGGCTGGGACGTGCTTGACGCCTTCGCCGGCCACTGGTTCGATTACAGCGAGGCGCGCATGATCGAGGCGATCTGCAAGCTGCCGCGCGGACGCGCCACGACGAGCAGCACGCACGATGAGTTTCCCGGCATGCCGCCCGGCGGCGTGGAGATCAAGACGCACGTGAGCGTCGATCCCGACAGCGCCTTGATCGACGTGGATCTGACGGACAACCCGGATTGTCTTCCTTGCGGCATGAATCTCAGCGAGGCCACGGCGAGAACGGCGGCGATGATCGGCGTCTTCAACAGCATCGATCATCGTGTACCCAAGAACGCCGGCTCCTTCCGGCGAATCCGCGTGAGCTTGCGCGAGGGCTGCGTAGCCGGCGTTCCGGTTCATCCGTTCAGCTGCTCGGCGGCGACCACCAACATCGCCGACCGCGTTGCGAACGGTGTGCAGACCGCGATCGCCGAGTTGAGCGACGGCGCGGGCATGGCCGAGGTCGGCGCCGTCATTGCTCCCTCCGCCGGCGTCATCTCGGGCGTAGATCCACGAACCCGAAGGCCGTTCGTCAATCAGATCTTTCTGGCGTTCAGCGGCGGAGCGGCCTCGCCCATCGCCGATGCGTGGTGGACGACGGCGCACGTGGGCAACGCTGGAATGTGCTGCCTGGACGGCGTGGAGCTCGCCGAGCTTTATCAGCCGATTCTCGTTAGAAGCCGGAGCTTCGTCGCGGATTCCGAAGGCCCGGGGCGTACAACCGGCGCACCCTGCACGCGTGTGGACTTCGGGCCGCTGGGCTGCGATATCGATATCGGCTACTTGTCCGACGGTCATGTGAACCCGCCGGTAGGCGCGCGTGGCGGATTGCCGGGCGGCGCTGCGAATCAACACATCATGCATGTGGATGGCGAGTGCGAGCGCTTGCCGGCATGCGCCCAGATACGCGTGCGGGACGGAGAACGGATCATCGCCGTCTCCGCTGGAGGCGGTGGATATGGTTCACCCCTTGAGCGCGATGCGGCGCGCGTCGCGCATGACGTGCGCGAAGGTCTGGTGAGCGTCGCGCGCGCCTGGGAGGTCTATGGGGTCAGTCTCGGGCCGGACGGTGCGGTCGATGAGATGCGGACGCGGCGCGAGCGGACGATGCGAAAAGGCCTCGACATCCATGAGTAGCCAGCAGCGCGTCATCATCACCGCCGGGGCGGCCGGCATCGGCCGCGGCATTGCAGATTCGTTTCTAAACGCCGGCGCGGCGGTATGCATTTGCGACATCGATGAGTCGGCGCTGCAACGCGCGAGCAGAGCAGAACCGCGCTTGGTGTGCGTGACGGCCGATGTCTCGGCTCTCGAAGACGCGGCGCGCGTGGTGCGAGAGGCGAACGAGAGGCTCGGAGGCGTCGACGTACTCGTAAACAACGCCGGCGTTGCGGGCCCGACAGCCGCGCTCGAGGATATCTCACTGGAGGACTGGACGAGAACGTTCTCGGTCAATGTCACCGGCGCTTTTCTGATGACGCGGGCGGTCGTGCGGCAGATGAAGTCACGCCGCAGCGGATGCATAGTCAACATATCCACTGCGAGTACCGTGACCGGACTGCCGCGGCGTGCGCCGTACATTGCCTCGAAGTTCGCCATTGAGGGTCTCACCCGCAATCTCGCGCGGGAACTCGGCCCGTTCGGCATTCGCGTCAACGCGATACGCCCCGGTTTCATGAACACCCCGCGGATGCAGAACATCATTCAACATTACGCAGCAGAGCGCGGCGCGAGCGTCGAGACCGTCGAGCGTGAGGCACTGGGCTACATTTCACTGCGCGCGAAGATCGAGCCCTGTGAGGTCGGCGACATGGCTGTGTATCTATGCGGCCACGCCGCTCGCCACATCACCGGACAGCTCATCGGCGTGGACGGCAATGCCGAGTGGGAAGGATGAGGACGACGCCCGAGCGGCCGCCCGCCTGAGATCATCTCCATCCGGCATGCCGCCGGCAATCACACGCCACCCTGCCCGCGCGTCCTCAATCCCACAGCGCTTGCTCTGCCGCGCTTTCGAGGATTTCGATCATATCCTCATCCAGCAGAAAGCGTTCGGCTCGCAGCCGCAGGGCGGCCTCGGCGACTTTGCCCAGATAGATGTCACGAGTCGGATAGCGCTCGACGATCGACGGGCGCGGATCGCGATTTTTCTTCCGCTCTTGCTCGGTGCGCGCAAACGGAAGGTGAGAGCCTTGCCAACGCAACAGCATGCCCGGCGCCCCGTACTCCTTGGTGCGGATGTTCCAGCCTGTAAAGGTGCCCAACGGTACGGCGATGTCCGGATAGCGAACTCCAGCCAGCTCATTGCCGTCACTGTCCACCATCGGCAGCAGCGTGTGATAAGCAGGCCCGGCAAGCGGTGGCACGTGATCGGCGACGCCTTCCGGCTGCCAGCACGGACCGGGATCGAGACGTAACGGCTGATAGTAGCGGGTGGGCAGACGCACGGCCGGGAACTTGGGAAAGGCGCTCACCAGCTGCGGCAGCTCTACCAGCGTACCGTCGTCGAGACGTGGATAGCGACTCGGCGGTGGCTCGATCTCGCGGCTCACCCAATCATCCAGCGTGACCAGACTGGCGCGGACCATCGGAGCGGCTTTACGCCTGTTGAGCGGATGCTCGGCGAGTCCGCCAGTCACCGCATTATGCGCGGCGCCCGTGAACAGATAGATGCGGACGTTGGGGTCGACGGGCAAATCCTTTTTGCCTTGAACGTCCGTATGCAGCAACGATGCGGCGCGCGCCCAGTATTCGGTGGATGTCTGGATGTAATAGATTTTGGGGAGATTCCCGAGCGCGCGCGCACGCGCAAAGGCGTCGCCGCGCTGTCCGGTAACCGGATCCTCCTGGGGCACTGTGGCAAACGGGAAGAAGTCCGTCGGATACAGCGTCTCCTCGTGCTGGCTGCCGTGCCGGGTGGTTTGAGCGAAACGGTGGTTGAACAGCCCTTTGCCGGCGCCACCGACGTACATGATCAAGCCATCGAATGCGATACGCCCGTGCCGGTCGCTGTTGAAGCCCTCGTAGACAAAATGGTTGAGGAACCGGCTCGACTGCGATACTCCGACGCCATACGCGTGCTCGATAGCGCCAGCCAAAGGATTCGGCGCGCCCGCGGCGTCCATGCGATCGTAGCGGAAGAATGCGACGACATCGCGCACCGAGGCCAATCCAAGGCCGGCGACCCGCGGGTTGCTGGCAATGTACGTGAGCTCATAAAGCAGCCCGGGCGCGAAACCCTCCTCCAGGTACACGCTCGTCGGATCGGGCAGGACCTTGCCGTCCTCCCAGCGCGCGAACTGCCACTGTGTGTGTGAAATTTCGATCGCAGGCTCGGAACGTGCGGCCCGCACCGTCAACCTGGCGTGACGATTGTCCAGCGACACCGCGGGATAGGCGAGCGTATCTCCCCACGCCAGCGGGAGACTCTTGCGCATCTTCGCGGCGTTCCCGGCGCCCGCCGACTGGCGTTTCTCGTACATCTGGGTCACGGAGCTTTCCATCTCGGCGTAGACCGTAGATGTGATCTCGCGTCCGTGCTCACGCGCGACGGGAAGCCGGGCGGACATCCGGCCGCCGCCTTCCATGACATCGCCGGACCACCCGCTCCACAGCACGGAGTAGCCTTGGCGCATGAGGAATCCATTCCCGGCGTCCCGCAGCGTTTTCGGCTCGGCGCTGCCCGCGCCGTTGAACAGGCCCAGCGCGAGCTTGTGGCCGCGATTGACCACCTCGTACAGCAGGCGCCCATTGCCGCGCGCTAGGTCGACGGGCTTGAGCAGGAAAAATTCAGTCGAGTACTCCACCTTGCCGCGTGCGTTACGCGGCGCAAGTGCAAGGTCATGCACGCGCTGGTCGGCAGAATCGTCCGGGTCGGCCTCGAGGTGCAGCCGCCCAGCAATGATTTCGTAAGGTCCCACTGGAGCGAACGAGGCGCCGCCGGCGAAGGGCTCGCGCCGTAGGATCTCGATCCCCATTACTTGCGCATGAGCGGGCGCGGCAATCAGCGCCGCGAGAACGACCAGCCACGGCGAGAACAGGATCTTGAGTAAACGCATGCGTCAGAGCTCCGGGACGCTGGATGACGATCCGCACGACGCTTCAGGGTCGACGAGGCGGACGGCGCTCGCAGTGCATGTCACCTGAAAAACTGCGATCGCAGTTAGTGTGTTTGCGGCCCGGCGAGCTGTCAAGGCGGACAGCTTGCTGCAAGCAGGCGCCGCTGTTTTGCGCCTCACTGCCGCCCCGGCCTGCACAAGCTGGCGTGGACTCGTGGCGCTTGACAGGGCTTTGTCACAAGTGGAAATATCTGAGATCACAGTTTACAAGCGACTCGAGCATGCCGACGCTCGAGCGAGAACACATACGTTCCCGTGGCTTCAGGAGTCGTCCGTGCAGAACTCGAACAGGAAAATCATTCTCACCTGCGCCGTGACCGGCAATGCGCCATTCAACCGCAAGCATCCGGCGTTCCCGGTGACGCCGGCGGAGATCGCCGCGGCGTGTATAGAGGCCGCGAAAGCGGGCGCCGCCATCGTGCATGTGCATGTCCGTGACCCGCGCACTGGCGAGGGTAGTCGTGACCCTCGGCTGTTCAAGGAGACAGTCGATCGCATCCGGGACTCACAGGTCGATGTGGTCATCAATCTCACGGCCGGTCTCGGCGGGTTATTCCTGCCGGACCCGGCAGATGAGTCGCGGGCGCTGCCACAGAGCGACGTGATCGGCGTCGAACAGCGGGTCGTCCATCTGGAGCTTGCCCGGCCGGAAATTGCGTCACTCGACATTACGACCGGCAATCAGGTCGAAGGCGACCAGGAGTTCGTCTACCTCAATACGACGCGCACCTTGCGCGCGATGGCCAAGCGCTTCCAGGAACTCAATGTAAAACCCGAGCTCGAGGTCTTCGGCCCGGGCGATATCGAGTTCGGCAAGCAGATGGCGCGTGAAGGCCTGATTTCCGGCCGGCCGCTCTACCAGTTCGTGCTCGGCGTCAAATGGGGAGCGCCGGCCGATACACGCACGATGCTCTACATGAAAGAGTTGCTGCCGCCTGATGCGCTGTGGGCAGCGCTCGGCATCGGTCGGCTGCAGATGCCGATCATGGCGCAGGCGGCGCTGCTCGGCGGCAACGTCAGGGTCGGGCTCGAGGACAACTTGTATCTAAGTCGCGGTGTGTTCGCGACCAACGGTCAATTGGTGGAGCGCGCCCGCACGATCCTCGAGGGGCTTGGCCATGAGCTGGCGACTCCCGGGGAAGCGCGGCAAATCCTGGGGCTGGCGACTTGAGGAAGCAACCGTCGGATCGAGATGAGCGGCAGATCGACGGGAGATCCGTGATGGAGTGGGAGACTGCGCGCACCGTGGCCTATCCATGGCAATGCGATTCGATGGGGCACTTCGCCACGCAGCACTACATGAAGGTGTTCGACGACGCGACCTACCACCTGCTTGGTCACCTCGGCTTTGCACTGTCCGATGTGACGCGTACCCGCCGGGGCTGGGCGGACGTGAGCCACTCGATCGAGTATTGCCGCGAAGTGCTGGCGGGCGATCTTCTGCTGGTGCTCAGTTCGGTGGAGCGCATCGGCAGGACGTCGATCACCTACAAGAGCCGTCTGACGCGCGCCGCGGAGAAGGATAAGAATTGTGCGGTGCTGACCGGCGTGGCCGTGCACTTCGACCTCGAGCGGCGAGTTGCGCTCGAACTGCCTGCCGACATTCGCGCGGCGGCACGCCGTGCGCTGCACGTGGAGGAGTTGGAGCAACCCGCGCAAGACGCGCCGACTGAATCCGCATAAAGGAGTCGCATGCCGGCTCGTCGCCGGTTCTGTCCATTGTTCTGCGCACCGGGTCGCCGCGCTCGCGGCTGCATCGGGCGAGGCGCTGCATTTGCTTCAGGTGGCGGATGCCGAAAGCTGCTTTTCAATCGATTCCGCCGCTTCCAGAAGGTCGCGCTGCAAGGCGCGCTCGGCGCCGTCAGGATCTCGCCTGGCCAGCGCCGCCAGCAGTCGCGCATGGGCAGGATAGGTCGCCCCGGGTCGGGTCTTGTCGACTACCTTGTTGAGCGTGGGGCCTATTCTCAACCACATGTTTTCGATCAGCGCCAGCGTCATCGGCATGTCCGCCAGCTGATAGATGAAGAAATGAAAGCGGAAGTTGCGCTCCAGGCGTTGTGCGGTTGTCGTGCTGGCGAGTATGCGGTTGTCCAATGCACGCGCCCGGCGCACCTTGTCGGCGTCAATGTTCTTTGCGGCTTCGCGCACCGCCAGGCCTTCCAGCCGCAGGCGAATTTTCAACACTTCGCGAAACTCGGCCTGAGATAGCTCGTGAACGTGGAACGCGCTTTTGGCTCGGCTCTCCAACAGTCCATCGGCTTCGAGGCGTTTGAGCGCCTCGCGCACCGGCATGGGGCTGACGCCCAGCGCCTCGGCCAGCGATCGGGTGCTGAGCTTCTTGCCCGGCAGGATC
Organism: Steroidobacter sp.; assembly: GCF_036406195.1. Classification (GTDB taxonomy): domain Bacteria; phylum Pseudomonadota; class Gammaproteobacteria; order Steroidobacterales; family Steroidobacteraceae; genus Steroidobacter. The sequence continues at coordinate 501,604 of NZ_DASWVW010000061.1, read as the reverse complement.
GCCCCAGCCATCAGTGACTGACGCACGATCCGGTAGACCTGACGCTCGATAGCCTCGGGGGCGGTCGGGTCGAATTTTTGCATGCGGGGCGCGGCCATTCGGATGCGACGTGGGCGAGCCGGCTTCTCGAGCTTTTTTGCGGACATCTCTGTCTTGGAACTGATAGATGGCCCCTTTTGCCATAGACGCAGGCCAGCCTCAATAGCATCTGCGATCGCAGGCACTGGGTAAGCGCCAGCTCCCGGCAAGCTTACCGGTCACGTTGCCAGGGCAGAATGCATTGTACGCAGGACTGGATCAGAGCTTCAGCGTTGCGATGGCCAATCTGTCGGTTTCACGTCGCCGACATGCAACGTTTCGAGTTTGCCCTGAGCAAGAACCGTTGATGCGAAATGTAATGCGGGAACTCGAGGTTCAGTGAAGTGCGTTACCCAACACCTATGAGGCCCCCTGACGTCAAGTAGTCACCAATCTTCCTGCTGAATCATCGATGGCCGACGCCGCATGAACTGAGAGCGGCTCAGTAGCTGCCGGCGACAATGTGACGAACAATCGGGTCGGTGCACGGACTTAGTTGCGGGTGGTCGACGCGATCCTGTCTGGCACCCACGAGGCGGGTACCAGTCACTACGAGTTACTGCAAGCGTTCGCCGACACCGCAGCGCTCCGCCGCGCGGATGAGGCCCTGAACAGCGCGGGCTACCGCACCCACGAGTTCGGCGATTCCGTGCTGATTGAACGGGATAGCCGCCGTTATTCGCGCGGCACCGGCCCTCGACCCGGTGCCGAAGTTTTTCCGGAAATGCAAGGACTGGTCGGCCCGGCTCCGCCACGTATACTCCGCGGTTTTCCGCCGGCGTCCGCCCATGTGGTTCAAGAATCTCATCGTCTATCGCCTGCCCGAGGACTGGTCTGTCTCCGCGACTGAGCTGGAGGAGAAGCTCGCCGCGCGCTCCCTCATGCCGTGCGGCAGCTTCGACATGCAGAGCAAGGGCTGGGTGTTTTCCAGCGACCTGGAGCGCTACGTCCACACTGTCAACGGCCAGCACCTGATCGCCCTCGGCGTCGACCAGAAGTTGCTGCCCGGCTCCGTCATTCGCCAGGTCGCGACCGAGCGCGCCAAGGAAATGGCCAAGGAGCAGGGATATCCCGTCGGCCGCCGGCAGATGCGCGAACTGAAGATGCGCGTCACCGAAGAGCTTCGCGGCCGCGCGCTCACGCGCAAGACAGTCACGCATGCGTGGATCGATCCAATCAACGGCTGGCTGGTCGTCAATGCTTCCAGCGAAGGCAAGGCCGAAGACGTGGTCGAGACGCTGCGCAACACTCTGGGCAGCCTGCAGGTCACGCTGCTGGAAACCGAGCGCTCGCCGTCCTCCGCATTGACTGCCTGGCTCATGCTCGGCGACGCGCCGCTGACCTTCACCATCGACGACGAACTGGAACTGCAGGCCGCGGACCAGAGCAAGCCCACGATTCGCTATGTGCGCCATCCTTTGGACGGCAAAGAAATTCGCGCGCAGATCTCCGGCGGCATGTACGCCACCCGCCTCGGACTCACCTGGAAGGACCGCATCTCGTTCGTGCTGAACGAGAAACTGCACGTGAAGAAACTGGAATTCCTGCTGATCGAAAAAGACAAACCCGAAGACGGCGGCGAAACCACCCCCGCCGAACAGTTCGATATCGATTTCACCCTGATGACCGGCGAGCTCGCCGCACTCCTCAAAGACCTCGCAACCGCGCTCGGCGCTCCGGAAGAGAAGCAGGCGGCCGCGGCGTAGGGATCGTACCGCGCGCGAGCTCGCGTAGATTCCAGCAGCATCCCCTGCGTGGGGATGGCCGCGCATTCTTCGCGCGCCGTACTCGCCGGCGCGCAGGTGCGCGGGCCATTCTCGTGAGAACGTTAGTGCTTGCTGCGGCTAGTTTGTTAGGAAGCACAACCTTCGGACACGGGTTCAGATGCCCCGCAAGCTCGAAGCGAGTTGAATGATATTTCGATGCAGATGTTCCGCGTGAAGGCGATCCACGAGATGGTTCAAGCAGCCACGGCCGTCTTTGTCGGCAACATCGGCAGAATCATGAGCGGGGAGATCGAGCCCGGCTTCGAGCTGATCAAGAGCTCGCCGTGCGCCGCGAGCTTCCTCGCCAAGTCCACGTCTCGATATAGCTATGCCAGGATTACGGCAGAAGAAATGCGGAGCTACGGAAACTCCGAGATCAGACGCGATATCTACAAGGGGTTCGAGCGCATGCGCGTCCGCGCGGTGCCAGGCACGACTCAAACAACTTTCAGCCAAGGGTCTGAAGTCCCTGCTGAGTTTCTCGGCCGGGAATTGCAGCTGATTTGAGCCGCTCGCGACGACGGCCGATGGCTCAAGGCGTGAGTGGCTTGCCAGCCCAGCGCAAGATGGCGCGAGCGACGTCTTGTTCTTTCTTCAGCTGTGACATCAGCTTCAGCATCTGCTCGGAGAATTTTTCCTTTTCCACCTGCGCCGCTACGATCGCGCCCGATTCCTGATTCTGATAGCGGAGCAGTTGCACTTTGCCGCGCAATTGAATTGCAGCGGCTGAGTCGGGAATTGCAAGGCGTTGCAAGATGCCAAGGCCGATGCCTTCCGCCAGGACGGTGTCACTGCGCTCGAGTGCGCGAGCGATCTGGTCACAGCGCACGCGAGTGGCGGGCTCACGGACGTGTTGTTGATCGCACGCAGTCGATAGGGGCTTGAAGCTGGAGGCGGCCAAGCTCGATAGCCAGCCGATAGTCGCGTTCATCGCATTGGTCACCGGCGTGGGCACCGGTTGTGCCGATGAGCTGGCAAGGGGAGTGCGGCTCAGTGGCGGAGTGAGCCTGGCGATCAGCGTGGTCCAGTACGTATTGAAGTGAGCGGCCTTGGTCATTGCTTCGAGAATCTGTTCTTCGGCACTCGCATCGCCGCGCCGCTGTGCGCGAGCCAGAGCCCCCAACCAGACGGACCCGCTGACCGGGTCGAGTTTGCGCAGCTGGGTTTCGATGGGCTGCGGTTCGCAGCCCGGCACTTCGCTGCAGATCCGCACATGCAGCCACAGGATCTCCGGGCGGTCAGGCGCCGCCTTGGCCGCTTTCTGAATCATATTCAGGGCTTGCGAGCCATTGCCGCTCGGGTCCTGGCCCCACAGTGCCAGCGCAGTTGCGGCCATCTCATCCACACCGCCGGTGTCGGCCGCAGGTCGTGAAGGGGTGTCTTGCTGCGGCGGGGAACTGGCGCATCCTGCGGCCAGCAACACCAGCAACGGCCATGAGCGAGCCCAACTGTTCCGTGAAGCGCGTTTCATGGGCGCAGATCTTAACAATGCCAGGCTGACGACGGGCCAATCCGCACTGTCGCTCGCAAGTAACGCGCCGTATACCGGCGCCGATCCGCCGTTCACCGGTAGTTGCTGGCAAGCCTGCCCGGCAGTCCTTAACTTCGGAGCCCATGGTCGTCAATCCGTCCTCGCCCTGCGCCTCATATGCTCGCGCCCGCTCCGGGGCGGCAGCCATGATTGCAGGCGGCGATGACCGCTGGAGTTGCTCGATGAAAGATGAATCCGCACACCACCCGCCGCGCCGCTCCCGGCTGGTGGTGGGCATTTTCCTGCTGATCATGGGGGCGCTGCTGCTGGCGGTGAACCTCGGTTACAGCTTGCCGTGGGGCTGGTGGCGATATGTGCCGTGGCTGCTGATCATGGTCGGCGTATGGGGCCTGGCGGTGCCGAGCCGGCACCTGGATCGGGTCGGCGGCGTGTGGCTGCTGGCCGCCGGCCTGTATTTGCTGTTTGGCATTTTCGACTGGTGGGGCCTGGGCTGGGGCGGCGCGTGGCCCATTTTCGTGATCGCGGCCGGCCTGGGTTTCATCCTGTACCGGCATGACGACCGGCCACAGACGAGCGACCAGCGGCCGCCGGGAAACGGTGTGTCATGAACCAGGGCCCATCCGACCACCCCGATTCCCATCGAGATCCGCCGCCGGCCGAGCCGGACGATCACATCCATGCTGAACACAGACGGGCCGATCACAGCCAGGCCGATCACGGCCACGAGTGGCAATCGCGAGCGCGCTTCGGGCGCAACCAGCACGATGTGTTTTCCACCCGGCTGATCGTCGGCCTGTTCATCATCTTTCTGGGCGGCGCGCTGCTCGCCGACAATCTGGGCTGGTTCGATGCGCGTCACCTATTGCGGAGTCTCTGGCCGCTCGCGCTCGTAGCAGTGGGCGTGGCCATGGTCCGCCATCCGGAGCAGAAGCGCAGCCGTAACTGGGGCTGGGTGCTCATTACGGTCGGTATCTGGATTTTCCTCGACAAGATCGGCTGGATTCACGTCAGCGTGGGGCAGCTGATCCTGCCCGGCATCCTGTTGTTCGTCGGCGGCACGCTGGTGTTTCGATCGTTATCGGGGCCCCCCAGCGGCGACAGCGCGAAGCCAACCCCCAGCAAGACCACCACGACCGGCACCCACGGTTTCACCAGCAGCAGCAACGGCCCGTCGGCCACCAGCACCAGCTTCGGTAGTGCCTCCACGAGCGATCAGGCCGAGTTCGTGCGCGCATTCGCGATACTCTCGGCGCATGAGCTGCGGCCGGTGTCGAGACCCTTTCGCGGCGCCGATCTCAATGCCGTCATGGGCGGAATCAAACTGGATTTGACCAGCGCGCGCATGGAAGGCGATACCGCCGTCATCGAAGTGTTCGCGTTCTGGGGCGGCGTGGAGATCTTCGCGCCGCCGGACTGGACCGTGACCAGCGAAGTCACCACGTTGCTGGCGGGATTCATCGACAAGCGGCGTCCCACCAGCGTCGTGCCGACCAAACATCTGGTCATCAAGGGCACGGTGGTGATGGCCGGCGTGGAGATCAAGAATTAATGCACCCCATCTTCCAACACCGCAGGCGGCTGCTGCTGTACCTCGGGGTGTGGGTGGTGTTCGGCCTGTTGCTCACCGTCGTGTTCGTGTTCGGGGGCGATGCGCCGGTGGCCTGGTCCATCGAGTTCGCAGTTCCGGTGGCGGTCATACTCGGCCTGCAATCGCTGTCGTTCTGGTACGTCGTGCAGGCGACGCCGGCCGACGACACCCCCGTGGTGCGCATGGCCGTCATCTGGGCGATCGCGGGACTGGTGTCGCTGATCGTGTGGATCGCTATCGCCTACGCCTGGGCGATGTGGCTGGAGCCCGAAGGCGAGGTGCATCCCGAGTCGGCGACGGGCATCCTGCCGTTGCTGATATTTGCAGGAGCGATCGGCATGTCGCTCGCGGTGCTCGGGCATTATCTGGCCGGCGCATTTCAGCGCTCGCGCAATGCCGAGCGTCGCGCGCTGGAGTTGCAGGTGCTGGCACGTGAGGCGGAGCTGAAGTCGCTGCGTGCGCAGCTCGATCCACATTTCCTGTTCAACAGTTTGAACTCGGTGGCGGCGTTGATCGGCAACGACACGCAAGCCGCGCGGCAGATGTGTTTTCTCATGGCGCAGTTCTTTCGCAAGAGCCTGACGCTGGCGCGGCAGCAGGCGATACCGCTGGCCGAGGAGCTGTCGCTGGCCGAAACTTTCCTCGCCATCGAAAAGGTGCGTTTTGGCGACCGGTTGCGCGCCCGTTTCGATATCGCCGATGACGTGAAGGATGTGGCCGTGCCGCCGCTGATGTTGCAACCTCTGGTGGAGAACGCAGTTCATCACGGCGTCGCGCATCTGCTCGAAGGTGGCGAAGTGTGCGTGCAGGCGCGGCGGCGGGAAGGTTTTCTCGAGCTCGTGGTCGCCAATCCCTGCGATCCCGACCGCCCCCCGTCGCGCAGCACCGGCGTGGGGCTGGTCAACGTGCGCTCACGTGTAGAAACATTGTGCGGTCATCGCGCCAGCGTCGATGTCGATGCCAGCGAGACCGCGTTCCGAGTCTCCATCCTGCTGCCTGCCGTGAGCAGTCATGCCGCCCACTCTTGAAGGAAACGACCGTGCGCGTCCTGATCGTCGACGATGAAACCCTGGCCCGTTCCATCCTGGCCGAGCACCTGGCCAAGGTGCCCGACGTGGAGATCGTCGGCCAGGCGGCCAATGGCTTCGAAGCGGTGAAGCTGGCCGAGGAAATCAGTCCCGACCTGATGTTCCTCGACATCCAGATGCCTAAACTATCAGGCTTCGAGGTGCTGGAACTGCTGGGCGAGCGTGCGCCCGCCGTGATTTTCACGACTGCCTTCGACGAGTTCGCGCTGCGTGCGTTTGAAGTGCACGCGGTGGACTATCTGTTGAAGCCGGTCGAGCCGCCGCGCCTGGCGGCAGCCGTGGAACGCGCCGCCGAGCGCCTGCGGAACAAAACGCCTGCGCCGTCGGCCGAACAATTGTCGGCCGCGGCCCGGCCGCCGGGGCGGGCGCTGGAGCGCATCCTGATTCGCCATGAAGGCCGCGTCCACGTGCTGCCGCTGGATCGCATCGATTTCATCGAGGCCCAGGACGATTACCTGTCGTTCGCGGCCGGGGGCAAGCGCCTGCGCAAGCAGCAAACCATGAGCGACCTGGAAACTCAGCTGGACCCTACGCGTTTCGTGCGCATCCACCGCTCGTTCATCCTGAACGTGGAACGCCTGGCGCGCATCGACCTGTACGGCAAGGACAGCTGGCTGGCCATCCTGTCGGACGGCACCAAGCTGCCGATGTCGCGGACCGGGCACACCAAGCTGAAGGAGCTGATCGGATGAACTCATCCACATCGGAGACCCCTGGAGGGACCAACGCCATGACCGAGACTCAATCCAACCCGCCGCCGCGTTCAGAAGAATTTCAGTTCAGCGGCGATACGCTGCTGGCCAAGATCAAGGAGATCATCCGTGCCGGCAACGTACGCCGCGTGATCATCAAGAACGAGGAGGGCCGCGTCCTGATCGACATTCCGCTGACTCTGGGCCTCGTGGGCACCCTGCTCGCGCCGCAACTCGCCGCTATCGGCGCGGTCGCCGCGCTGGTGCTCAAGGGCTCCATCGTCATCGAAAAGGAAGTCGAAACGCCGCCCACCGTGACCCCTTCGATGTGACCTGCCCGATGCTTTTCGAGCCAATGTTTTTCGAGGTTTCCAGACGAGGCGTTGCACCGTGAGGCGCATCAGCATCGTGGCGTTTGGCGCGTTGCTGTTTGCGCCTCTGCAGATAGTGCCGGCATCGTCGGACAGCGTGATCGATAGATATCTGCAGCACCTCGCGGCTGGCCTGCCGGAGAAGGTCGCCGAAGCTTTGCAACAGATCGATGGCACGCCGCGGCGGTTGTTGGCGGTGCGATCGTATCTTCGCGCAGGCAGCGAGCTGCCGTCCCGCTGGAGTTGGTCGGCTGAGGAGATTAACGCACACAGCCGTTCGCACGAGTATCGCGCCTTGGTGAACGAGACACAGAAGGTGCGGGCGCGTTTCGAAGCACAGAATCCGGGATATACGCTGTACGCCAACACCCAGGTGCGCGGCCTCGAGCTGCAGATCACGCGATTCAATACAAACAAATCGGTTGGCAGGGTGGCGGCGTCATTGCACCAACATGCCATGGCGGAGATCGCCAAGCCCCTGTACGGCTCGCCGGAACAAGCCGATTCAGTGCAACATTTCAAACAATTCCTGACTCGTTGGCGCCCGCCAGCAGCGGCGCCGCTCGCGGCGCCGGGGATTTCTCGACACGGCCAGCTGCGGGCCATCGATTTCCAGGTGATGAAGGATGGCGCCATCGTGGCGTCTACCGACACGGGCACGGTTCGGCGCAATTGGGATGCGCCAGGCTGGACCGAGAAAGTACAGAAGGCGGTGGCGGGCACCAACTTCCGCGGGCCGTTGCAATCGCCCTACGAGCCGTGGCACTACGAATACGATCCTTGAGGCTGTCATGAGAACCGGGCTGTCATCTTCGCCGCTGCTGCTGGGGGTGGTGCTGCTCGCGGGGTGCACGGCGACCGCGCCTTCGAAAGTGCGAGTCGATATGGCCGAAAGCGGCTTGCCCAACTGCCAGTCGTTCGAATGGCTGCCTACTGCGCAACCCGCTTCCCTCACCGAACAACGGGTGAAGAGCGAAATCATGGCGCAGCTCAAGCAGAAGGGCTATGCCGAAGTGACCGAGAAGGGCGACTGCCGCGTCACGTACGTGCTTGATGTGCACGAGCGGCCGAGAAACAAGCCGCGCGTCGGCGTGGGCGCCGGCGGCGGCTCGCGCGGCATCGGTGGCGGCATTGGCGTGAGCTTGCCGATCGGCAAAAGGGACGAGCAGGCCGGTACCTTCACCATCGACATCGTGGACGCGGCGAAGAACGCGCAAGTCTGGAGCGGCTCAATCGATGCCACATTTGCCAAGGCGGAGTTGAACGAGGACGAGGCGCGCGAGGTCGTGGCGAGGGTCTTGGAGAAGTATCCGGATCGCGCGCCGAACGGCCGATAAATAAAGTTCGCAGCTCAGAGGCTCGGCGTGCGCACCGAGACGTGCGTCTTCTCGAACAACTCCTGGCACTGCACGCAGCGCTCCGCCGTCGGCTCCGCTTTCAGGCGAGCAATCGGAATGGGCTGATCGCAACTCACGCAATTGCCGTAAGTGCCAGCGTTGATCCGCTGCAATGCAGAGTCGATCAGTCGCAACTCTTCGGCGTCGCGCTCCATCTCCGACAGGTTGGTGTCGACCACCAACGTCGCGAACGAGTCGTCCTCGCTGTCGCGCGCACGCTGCGCGACCTGCCCTGGCGTTTCTTCCACGGACTTCGCGCGAGTTCGCTGCAGTTCATCGCGCAACTGATGTGCCCGCTCCAGTAGCCGGAGCTTGAAGTCCAGCATCTGTTGTTGATTCATGTCGCGTCACTCATGCATAGCCTCGTATGTAACCCACCGCCACGCGGCGGGTTCCTGTCGATCGCAAGGAAGGCGCAAGTGCTCGCGGCGCTGTCGGTAATACTTATTCAACTGCGCCGCGAGCACCTGCCGCGAGCACTCGATGTCATCGACGCTTGCGTTGCTGCTTGACCTTCATTGCGGAAGCCGTCATGCGGCCAAACTGCCGATCGCGAGCGCGACGCTCGCGAATGCTCATTTCAGCTAGGGCAGCCTCGCGTTGGAGTTTGTGATAGTTCGCGAGCCGGCGCGGGTCCAGTGTTCCGGCAGCCACAGCAGCCAGGACCGCACAACCCGCCTCCGACTCGTGGCGGCAATCACGGAAGTGACATTCGCGGGCGAGCGATTCGATGTCGTCGAAGACAGTTCGCAGGCCGCTGTCGATTGCTCCTACCTTCAGCTCCCGCATTCCCGGCGTGTCGATGACCCACGCGCCGCTGTCGAGAGGAAACATTTCTCGCGACGTTGTCGTGTGGCGGCCTCTGCTGTCGTCTTCACGAATACCGCGGGTTTCTTGCAGAGACTGACCCAGCAGTGTGTTCACCAAGGTCGACTTGCCCACGCCGGAAGAACCGACGAAGGCCACGGTTTGGCCGGACTGCAGCCAAGGTGCGAGCGCGGTTGCCGCTGTGTCATCCATCGCGTTCAGCGCAATGACGGGTGCGGTAGTGCTGACTGAACTCGCTTGCTCGATATAGGTCTCAGGCTGGTCGCAGAGATCCGCCTTGGTGATCACGATCACAGGTTCCACCCGGCCTTCGAACGCCAGCGCCAGATAGCGCTCCAGCCGCGACAGATTGAAATCGTCGTTGCATGAAGTGACCACGAACAGAGTGTCGAGGTTGGCGGCGATGGGTTGCAGGCGATGACCACTGCCCGCACCCTGACGCTTGATCAAAGAATAGGGCGCGATCGTGCGCTGTACGCGAGCAGCGTCGCGCTCGATCAATACCCAGTCGCCGACCGTGATGGGTCGTTCGAGCGAGCCGAGTAGTTGCGGTGGAACGCTGACCGTTGTCGTTCCCTGTTCGGACACGACAGTCAGTGCACTTCGATGCACACCAGTTACGCGGGCCGGGTGAGCGGTTTCGAGGTCGTCTAAGGTGAGTTGCTGCGAATGAAACGGACGCCAGCCGAGGCGGGCGAGGGAGAAGGTGGATGATGACATGCGTGAACCCCAAATTGAACGCGACAGCTCCGCTCCTCGTCAGAGAGGCGGGCGTAACAGCGCCGGGGTGAACGCAAATGGCGCGGAGGCGCCAGTCGGGTCAGCGGTGAGGGCCAACCACAGTGGTTTGCCGTATCGACCCGGCGGAGATCGCGGTTCGCACAGTCATGGTTCTCTGGACCTCTCCGGTATGGGTGATGAAGGAGCGGGCAGAGTACCCGCGTCGGGGTGTGGCTGGCAATGTTTGCTAAAAACGGCGCCCGGGGAGCAAGAATCTCGCCCGGGCGCGACTACAGCGGAGAAGTTTTGACCCGATGGCGGATCAATGCTTCTCGGCGCGAAACTTCTCGTGGCAGTTCTTACAGGTTTTACCGACATCGCCGAAAGCGGCTTGGATGGCGGCCGCGTCGCCACTGTCGGCGGCGGCTTGCAGCTTGGGGGCGGCGTCGCTGAACATCTGCATCGCCGCTTTGAACTCGGCAGGCTTGCTCCAGATCTCCGGCAGCGCCTGAGTCTTGCCGGCCTCGGGGCCGGAGCCCGCCGGAAACCACTTCTCCTGCTGGGCGGCGGCCTCGCTGACGACCTTGGCCGCGCTCTTCACCTTCGCCAGATCCGGCTTGCCGGCGCGCGATTGATCGCGGACCACTTTGAAGGCGTCGCCGAGATTGTGGTAGTGGTCGTGACGGGCCTTGTGGAATTCCTGCATGTTGGCCGGTTCGGAAGCCTGCGCCAGCAGCGCAACGGCGGGGACCAACAAAGTCGCGACAACAGCGGAACGAAGCACTCGATTCATGGATGACACCTGGCTATGGCTGGGATCGAGCCCGTGACTCGGAGACCGAGCTCAACGAGCCTGCCTGACAGTATCCTGACTTTTCCCGTCAGTAGGCAGATCATGAGCCGAGGCTGACAAAAGTTTAACGCGCGCCGCCAACTCGTGACCCAGGCCCGGCGCGTGCGAATTGCTCGCCGTAATCTGTGGGCTGATCGGGGGAGGACGAATGAAGAAGGTTCGCGCATGGATGCTGCTCGGGGCCGCACTGCTCGTCGGGGGCTGTGCGAGCGCACCGTCGCCGCAACTGCCGGCGCGTCCGAGCAGCACTCCAGACCTGTCGGGCCACTGGGTGCTGACTACCGAAAGCCAGATGGGCGCGCAGGACTCGCAGATGATCGTGCGCCAGAGCGGCAGCTCGTTGGTGGGCACCATTATCGGCGAGGCCGGCGAGGTCGATTACACGGGCTCGGTGCACGGTGCCGCGGTGTCGTTCGATTTCATCCTCGATGTTCAGGGCACGGCCCTGAAGCTCGACTACAGCGGCACGGTGGAAGGCGACACGATCACGGGCAAGGCTGTCTTCGGCCAGTTCGGCGAAGGCACCTTCACGGCGCGGCGGAAGTAGCGCGCCTGCCACTCATGAGGCCGAGCAGATCCTGGCGAGGCTCGATCCAGTCGGGCACGAAGGGCGGGCAGCTGGGCCGATCGTCGATCAGGATTTCCGCGAAGCCCAGCGCTTTCTCGCGGTCGTAACGCAGGTCGCCCAGCACCAGCCCTTCCTCGACATTCGCCAGCCAAGGCATGCGGATGAAGCGCAGCGCCGCGGCGGCTTCGCAGTGGGTCGATGCGAGAAAGGCCAGCCGGTCGCGCGGCGTGCTGATCTGCCCATACCATTTCAAACGATCGGAGCTGTCGCTGGGCACCGGCACGAGGGGTGCCGTGATCTCCATGTCGAGACTGCGGGTCAGGCATTGATCCGCCGTGAGCCATGCCGGGGCCAGCGCCAACATCGCGCGGCGAAGAACTACGTTGTCTGCTTCTCTCTGCAGCAGCATGACTTCCCAACATGCGGGATTGACCGGCATGGGCGTGACGATGCGATCGATCAAGGTGCTTTCCGGGAACTGTGCGTTGGCAATTGCATCGGCGTGCGTCCTTGCTGTGTGAGCGGTCAATACAAACATCGTCGTCACTCCCAGCCACAACATGACGCTGGCAGCGAGCGCGACGTGCGCCGGTGCGCGCTGGCCGATCAGCAACATCGCTGCCACGAGCAGCGCGTAGGCCGCGGCCAGAGCCTGGGGCACCATGCCGCTGAAGAAGCACAGTGCGATTGCCGCCACCATCAGCAGCAACACGGCGAAGCGTGCCAGATGCGTCTTGAAGATGAAGGCCAGCGGCGCGCACGCGGCCCAGAGCAGCGGCTCGATGATGAAAACCGAATCGCCGTGGAACCAGCGATTGTCGATGGGCCAGAACGGATGCACGCCGTAGTTGTTGCTGAAGTCCATGGCTATGTGAAGCAATGGCGTGAGCAGCAGCACCGCGGCCAGCAGCACGTAATCGGTGGAGGAAGCTTGCAGATTGCGCCGTCGTATCCACCAGCGCGTGATGGCAAAAACCGTGACGCCCAACAGCAGCGCGATCAGAACCGTATGCGTATGGCCGCGATGGTGCAACAGGTAGTTCACCTTGCCGCCGAAGAATGAATACAGCAGATCGGAGTCCGGCAGGTTGCTGCCGATCGCCGCCAGCGTCACACACAGGTTGCGGCGAGTCGTTGCCGGCAGAGTGCTGCGGCTGGCCGGTGCGACACGCGCGGCTACCTCGCCGACCAGCGTGCCGATGATGGTGTGAGTAATGTTGTCCATCCAGCCAGTGTAGCGGGTGCGGTCCAGCCGCGGCATGAGCAGCCCGAGGCGCGCATTGGTTGACACGGCCGGTGCCGCCAGGGCAAGCTGCGCTGAAAATCATCATCTGATGAATTAATACCGGAAGCAGCGCCGATCGAGGCTTGCCGCGCCGGCTGCGACCGCGCAGCAGATGCCGGCAAAGCGATCCATCGGAGCGACCTGGGATTTGCATTTCATAGGGGGCGGCGGCACGCGATGAGCGATTGCGCCGTGACTGGGCGCAATGACCTTTGCCATCGTCGTGCTTGCCTTGGTGTTGTTGATGCTGGCCGCGTATCGCGGTTACAGCGTCATTCTGTTCGCACCGCTGGCCGCCATGCTCGCGGTGCTGCTGACCGATCCGGCTGCCGTGCCCGCCGCGTTCACCGGCTTGTTCATGGAGCGGATGGTCGGCTTCCTGAAGCTCTACTTTCCCGTGTTCCTGCTGGGCGCGGTGTTCGGCAAGCTGATCGAGCTGTCCGGATTCTCGCAGTCCATTGCCGGCGCGGTGATCCGGTTGGTGGGGCAGGAGCGGGCGATTCTGTCCATCGTCTTGGTGTGCGCGCTGCTGACTTACGGCGGCGTTTCGCTGTTCGTCGTCGTCTTTGCCGTCTATCCGTTCGCGGCCGAGATGTTCCGTCGCGGCAATATCCCGAAGCGATTGATCCCGGGCACCATCGCGCTTGGCGCCTTCACCTTCACCATGGACGCGTTGCCCGGCACGCCGCAGATTCAGAACATCATTCCAACCACGTTCTTCGGCACGACCACTTGGGCCGCGCCGTGGCTCGGTGTGATCGGCGGCGCGTTCATTCTCACTTGCGGACTGCTCTATCTGAACTGGCGACGGCGGCAGGCGCTGAGCGCCGGCGAAGGTTATGGCACCGGCCATGTCAACGAGCCGGAGCAGGTCCTCAATGGCAGCGCCGCGCATCCGTTGCTCGCCGTTCTGCCGCTGCTGGTGGTAGGCATGGCAAATCTTGCGTTCACGCGGCTCATTCCACGCTTCTACCCACCGACCCTGGAGACTCAACTGCAGGGACTGGCTCAGCCGCTGGTCATGCAACTGTCCAGCGTCGTTGCGATCTGGGCCGTGATGGGCGCGCTGCTGATGGGCATCCTGACCGTGCTGGTGTTTGCATTCAGGCCGGTGGTCACGCGGTTTGCCGAAGGCACCAAGACCGCCGTGGGTGGTGCGCTGCTGGCCTCCATGAATACCGCGTCGGAGTACGGCTTTGGCGCAGTGGTCGCCGCGCTGCCGGGATTCCTGATCATTCGCAACGCCCTCATGTCGATTCCAGATCCGCTGGTGAACGAGGCCATCACGGTCACCACGCTGGCCGGCATCACGGGTTCCGCCTCCGGCGGACTCAGCATCGCGCTCGCCGCCATGTCGGAACAATTCATGGCCGCGGCGCAGGCGGCGGGCATTTCACCCGATGTGTTCCACCGAGTGGCGGCGATGGCCAGCGGCGGCATGGATACATTGCCCCACAACGGCGCGGTGATCACGCTGCTGGCGGTGACGGGGCTCACTCATCGACAGGCGTACAAAGATATATTCGCGATTACCTGCGTGAAAACATTGGCTGTGTTTTTCGTGATCGGCGTGTACTACGCGACTGGCATCGTTTGAGAGCGATACCCATGAAGAAACTCGTTTGCATATTGGCCCTGTCGCTGTTGACCCTGAACGCTCCGGCGTGGTGCGCATCGCTGCCGAAAGCTGCAAAGCCCGAAGACGTGGGCTTCTCATCGCAACGGCTGCAGCACCTGACGGACAAGCTCAACGACGACGTCGTCACTGGAAAAATTCCAGGCGCGGTGGTGTTGATAGCGCGCGACGGCAAGGTCGCTTATCAACAGACCTTCGGTTTCCAGGATCGCGCCGCCAGCAGCCCCATGCAGCCGGACTCGATCTTTCGGATCGCCTCCATGACCAAGCCGGTCACCATGGTGGCGGCGTTGATGCTGGCCGAAGAAGGCAAGCTGCAGTTGATGGATCCGGTTGCGGTGTATCTGCCGCAATTGAAGCAGCTGCAGGTGGGTGTGGAAGTGAAGGATGGCAGCGGCGGACGGAGCCTGCTGCTGGAGCCGGCGCGTCGCGAGATCACAGTGCAGGATCTGATGCGCCACACCTCGGGCATGACTTACGGAATATTCGGCGACTCCCTGGTGCAGCGAGCCTATCGAGAAGCCAACACCCTGGACGATCAACAAACCAACGAGCAATTGATCGACAAGCTGGCGCAGCTGCCATTGGCGTTTCAGCCCGGCACAGCCTTCGAATACGGGATGTCGAACGATGTGGTCGGCCGGCTCGTGGAAGTGCAGAGCGGCCTGGACCTGAATCGCTTCATCGTCGAGCGCATTGCTCGCCCCTTGGGCATGCGTGATACCGCATTCCTGCTCGACACTCAGCAAGCTGCGCGACTCGCCAGGCCACAGGCCGCACCAGGCGTGCCGACTTTTGGCGAATACAACGCTGCCAAGCCGCCTAAATGGTTCTCCGGTGGCGGCGGGCTGTTTTCCACGGTGGAGGACTACGCGAGGTTCTGCCAGATGCTGCTGAATGGCGGCGAGCTGGATGGTGTCAGAGTGCTGTCACGCAAGAGTGTCGAGCTCATGACCAGCAACCACTTGCCGCCCGATGTGAGCTACGGCGCGTTCACGTTGGAGCTGGGATTGACCGCGCCACTGCCCCAATATGGCCAGGGATATGGGCTCGGCGTTGGCGTGCGTCAGGAAGCCGGGCGCAGCATGGTGCCGGGCTCGGTGGGCGACTTCTTCTGGGGCGGCGCCACGGGCCCCTACTTCTGGGTGGACCCGCAGGAAAAACTGATTGCCGTATTGATGTTGCAGACAACGGACATGAGCTTACGCACTCACTACCGGTCGCTGCTGCGCAACTTGGTATATCAGGCGTTGCAGTGACATTCTGAGGCAAAACGCAAGCCGTGATAAGTCACGGAAAATCGCGTGTGTATCTAGATCACTACGCGTTGACCACCGCGCGCCGAGACGGCAGGCTGTGGTCGTGAGCACGTTGCCCGTCATTCGCGTAGATGGATCTGCCGAGTTTCTCAGTGGTGGCGGCGAGATGGGCGAGCTCATCCGCGCTTTCGACTGGGAAGGGACGCCGCTCGGCCGGCCCCAAGGCTGGCCGCAAGCGTTGCGCACGGCATTGCGGATCCTGCTTACGACCCAACACCCGGCCTGCGTCTTCTGGGGGCCGCAGCTCATTTGTTTCTACAACGACAGCTTTCGCAGCTCGCTCGGGCCCGAGCGGCATCCCGCCATGCTCGGCGCGCCACTGCGCGAAGTATGGTCGGAAACGTGGTCCGTGATGGGGCCGCAAATTGAGCGCGTGATGTCCGGGGCGGGCTCCACCTGGGCCGAAGATCACCTCGTCATGATCCCGCGCTTCGGCAAGCGCGAAGAAATCTACTGGACCTATAGCTTCAGTCCCATCGACGACGCCGGCGCAGCCAACAACGTCGGCGGCGTCATGGTCCTGTGCATGGAGACGACCAAGAAGGTGCGGGCCGAGCGGCAGCTCGCCTTCCAGCTGGCGTTGAGCGACAAGCTGCGCAGCCTGAGCGATGCCGCGGAGATCATGCTCACCGCGGCGGGGATGGTCGGCAGGGAACTGGGCGCGGGACGCGTCGGGTACGGAGAAATCGAGGAATCCACCAATACGGTCCTGGTGGTCTGCGATTGGACTCTGCCTGACATGCCGAGTCTGGCCGGCCGCCACCCGCTGAACGATTTCGGCGCGGGTTTGATTCGAGAACTGCGGATGGGCCGGATCCTGCGGGTCGAGGACAGCCGCAACGATCCACGGATCAGCGAGGTGGAGGAAACAGACATCTATCGCACCATCGGTTCGCGCTCCGGCATCGTCGTGCCGTTGATCAAAGGCGGACGGTTCGTGGCGGTCTTCTATGTTCATCAAGCCGAACCGCGCCGGTGGACGGACAATGAAGTCGCGCTGACGCGCGAAACCGCGGAGCGCACTTGGGATGCGGTCGAACGGGCTCGCGCAGAGAACGCCTTGCGTCAGCTCAACGCGACGCTCGAGCAACGTGTCGAGGACGCTTTTGCTCAGCGCAAATTGTGGAGCGAGCTGTTGGACTCGGTCACGGCATTGGTCGCCGCCGTAGGCAACGACTACCGTTACCTCGCGATGAACAAGGCCTATGCCGATCGCTTCGAGCGTCGCATCGGCGTGCGTCCCCAGGTGGGGCAAAGCCTGCTCGAAATCATGAAGGGGCATCGCGAGCAACTGGCGCTGTCCGGCAGTCGCTGGAGCCGCGCCCTGGCCGGCGAAGAATTCACACTGATCGAGCCGGACGCGACCAGCGAAGGGGACTCGCCGCGTCACTTCGAGATCACATACACATCGCTGCGTGATCGCGACGGTGCCGTCATCGGTGCATTCCAGTATGCACAGGATGTCACCGAACGGGTTCGCGACCAGCAGCGCCTGTCGGAGGCGGAAGAGTCGCTGCGTCAGTCGCAGAAGATGGAAGCCGTCGGCCAGCTCACGGGTGGCATCGCTCACGACTTCAATAATCTGCTGACCGGCATCATCGGTTCGCTCGACATGATGCAAAGAAAGCTGGCGCGTGGCCGACAGATCGATGTCAATGCGTATGTCTCGGCCGCGATGACCGCGGCCAATCGCGCCGCTGCGCTGACGCACCGGCTGCTGGCGTTCTCACGCAGACAGGCGCTCGATCCGCGTCCGGTGCATCCGAACCGGTTGATTCGCGGCATCGAGGAGCTGCTGCGCCGAACGCTGGGCGAGACCATCGCGTTGGAGCTCAAAGAAGAGCCGGATCTGTGGCTGACACGGTGTGACCAGAACCAGCTCGAGAGCGCGTTGCTGAATCTCACCATCAATGCGCGCGACGCCATGCCCGAAGGTGGCAAGCTCATCATCCAGACCTGCAACACCCAGCTCGAAGACCCGCATGAAGCGAAGTTGCGCGACGTCGTGCAGGGCGACTACATCTGTATCTGCGTCACCGATACGGGTGTCGGCATGACGCCGGAGGTGATGAGCCGGGCGTTCGACCCGTTCTTCACTACCAAGCCCATCGGCCAGGGCACCGGGCTCGGGTTGTCGATGATCTACGGCTTCACGCGCCAGTCGGGTGGCTACGCCAAAATTCAGTCGGAGGTGGCCAAGGGCACCACCGTCAAACTCTACTTGCCGCGTTTCCACGGCGAGCACCAAAGCTCACAAGAGCCGGAGCGGGTGCCAGTGATCCTCCAGCCCAGCGCGCGAGAGGAAGTCGTGCTGGTGGTGGAGGATGAGCAGGTGGTGCGCGACCTGGTGGTCGACTTGCTCACCGAGTTGGGCTATCGCTCGCTGCAGGCCGCCGACGGCCCGAGCGGCCTCGCCATTGCGCTGTCCGATGTGCGGATCGATCTGCTGATAACCGATGTCGGTTTGCCGGGATTCAACGGCCGTCAACTGGCGGATGCGGCCTGCGCGCACCGGCCCGGACTGAAGGTGCTGTTCATCACGGGCTATGCTCACAGTGCGGCCGTGAGCAACGACCTGCTCTCGCCCGGCATGCAAATGATCACCAAGCCATTCGCGCTGGAAACATTGGCCGAGCGCATTCGCGACCTGATCGAGAGCTGAGCCGCGTCGACTCGCTCGTTCATCATTCATCATCCAGCACCGTACGAGACAGCGGCGGCGTTTCGCGCTCGGGCTTGAACGGCCGGCGCTTGCTCTTCGGGCTCATGTAGTTTGCGACGCGTGCGAAGAAGTCGGCGAAGTCGTGCGGCGCCGAGCCCCGCAGGATCTGCTGGAGCGAGTGGAATCCCAGCGCCCGATAGCTTTCGAACTGCGATTCGCTGAACCACTGATCGGTGGTGGGCTCGTGCGGAAACGCATCGATCGTCCTGGAGTAGCTGTACACGTCATACGGGATGGGATGCTCGCCACGGCCGCGCAAAGTGGGTTTGATGTACAGCAACCGTCCCGGCGGCGTCCCCTGGTCGACCGCATCGTAGTCGATACGCGCCGTTGCGCAGTACAGTCCCTGCCTGGCGCTGCTGTTGGGGTAGATCTCGATTTCCTTCTCGAAGCGGATGGGAATGCCGAAGTCGATGCGAATCTTGCGAATGGCATTGCCCAGGTCGCCCAGCCTGGCTTCGGGGTCGCAGCCCGCGTCGCTGACCATGATGTAGCGGCAACGACGCAGCACCACTTCATACAAGCCGAGGTTGTCGAAGTGACCACCGTCGGAGAGGTTCACGTATTTGAAGTCCGGGGTGGTGTAACCGAACAACTCGCCCAACATGGGCGATAGCGCTTGCCGCGGTCCTGGCAGGTGATAAGCCTTGTCGCCTTGTGCGTTGGTGTTGCCCAACCATGCGCCCAGCCGCACGTTGAACAGCGACATCACGAAAGCCAGCGCCGGCGACGAACAATAGCCCATGTGCGGATTCGCCGCGGCCCCGGAGATTGTGACCGCGGTGCCGAGCGAAATACCGCCCTGTCCGCCGTAAGCGGCCGAAGCGCGATAGCCCTCATGGAAATTGCCGCAGTAGTACGGCGTGATCGAGAACGACTCGGCCTTGCGCTCCTGCCATGCAAGCTTGCCGTCGCGAAGCATGTTCAACGTGACATTGATCAGAGGCAGTAGTCGCTGCGCGCCAGCGGTCGGCCGCAGCTTGTGCATGCGCAAGTTGTCCTGTGCATCGAAACCGGTGAACGGATCCGGTTTGCGTTTGGTGTGAGACGCGCCGAGGTACGCACGAACCAGGCGATTGCGATAGAAGCCGTGCAACGAGAAGCGGTTCACGTTCACGACCAGTCCCATGATCAAGGCCGCGAGCAACAGGATGCACGGCAAGGCCCAGAACCACTCGAAACCCGTGTGCCGCAATTCCTTCTGACGCAGCATGGGGTCGGTGAAGATCTGCTCCGCCGCCACATTCGCGTTGCTCACGATCCAGCCACCGAGCGTGGCCGTGGCCCACGAGATTGCGATCACGACGCAGACGATGAAGACCGGCGCCGCCAGCGCCAGGCCGACTTGCTGCAAGATCGACGGCTTCTTCTCGGTCGACGGCGTCCGATCTCGGCTGCCCAGCAACGCGGCAGCCACGCCGGAGATGCCGCCGGCCGCGGCGACGAACGGTTTGGCGGCGTCGGTCACTTTGTCGAGCAGGAACTGGCCGAACAAACACAACCCGCTGACCACGATCCAGCCCACGGCGATTGCCAGAATCCAGCCGGACAAGCGCGCCCACCATTCGCGATCGCCATCATTGACCAGTGCCGGCGCCGCACCGGTCACGAATGATTCGCTCAAGCTGGCCAGTCCCACGAACAGCGTGCGTGCCAGCAGATACAGACCCAGCAGCACCGGCAGAGTCAGCATCACATACAAGCCCGGCTGGTTGTAGAACGGCAGCAGCAAGCCACGTACCGAGACCGCGAACAACAGCGCAATCGCCAGGCCGGAAAGGATCAGAGCGCCCAGCTCGAATTTCTCCGTGTGTTTGGATTCGGGCGCAATGTCATGACGCAAGCGATACAGCAACTCGACCACGACCCAGCCGAGCAGAGGAACGACCATGCACCACACTACCGAGAACACCAGGATGGGCCGATTCGCTGCGGACCAGAACGGCGCATCCAGTACCACGGCTGGCCCGTTTGCGTAACCGAGGCCGCAGAAGGACAGCAGCGCCGCAGCCGCAATCACCGGCAGCACACATAGCAATGCATAGCGGGCAGGAGGTGTATCCGGAGCGCGTACGCAGCGCCGGTGATAGTAGATGGAGAAGCTCGCAAGCAACTCGGCGATGAGCGACACATACAGCAGCGTTCGCCCCAGACCGGCGCTGACCGTGCTTTGCACGAGCAGATACACGCCCTGCGGAATCACGATCAAGGCTGCCAGCAGCGGCAAGATCACCAACCAGTTCAACAGCAGATTGCGCAGGATGGTGGCAGCCGCGGTCCAGGTGTCACCCGAAAACAGGCCCAGTCGCGGCGTGAGATAGTTGCTGAACTGACGCAGATGATCGACCGGCTTGGGCTCGGGCGCGAGCGGGTTCACCGGCTTGTCGGTGCGCTCGCCGAGCTCCGCGAACACTTCCTTGGCGGTGCCGGATTCTTGCTGCTGCCGATGAATCCACGCTTGCAGCCAGCTGGCGATATAGCCGCCGCCGGATACGCTCGACAAATAGTCGAACTCGGGCAGCAGCTTGTTCCTGGCCAGGGCCTGCAATACGCCGAGATTGAAGGTGGCGCTGCGAATGCCGCCGCCCGACAGGCACAACGCCGACAGCGGCGGCTGTGCTTTGTTGCTGTCGGCATCGGCATCGAGCGTGCCGATCATCTGGAACAGCTCGCGCAGATTGTCCTGAAACTGCGGGTCGGTGCCGGCGTCGTCGGGGCGCGCCGGATCGAACTTTGCCGGTTCGAACGCGCGTGACACGCAGTACTCCGGCCGCAGCGCTTGCAACTCGCGCCACAACACTTCGTTGAAGGTGGCGCGCTCGGCATTCGGCTCAGGCATGGCGAATTCCCTCGCTTGATGTTTGTTCTAGTCTGCCGCGCCCGCGATATTAATCCCGGGATCGGGCTTCCCGCCACGACCCCTTTGGCCAGAGCGATGGCCAGAGCAAACGAAGGTGCGCTGTCTGCCGCCCGGCGGCGGCAAAACATCAGAGCCTGGCTTCGCGTGTCAACAGTTCGTCGATGGTGACGCCGACCTCGGGCACGCCGCCGAACACGGTTCCCAGCCGGCCATCCCGGAAGTGCTGCAGTGACATCTGCGCCGCATGCTCGGGCAACGACACGAAGCCGACCTGCTCGGCGAGACTCGGTCCCTCGGTCAAGTAGAACTCGATGAGCTTGCGCACTTCCGGCCGCTGCGCGGACTTGTCGCTCACATAGATGAACAACGGGCGCGAGAGCGGCTGATAGGTGCCGTCGGTCACCGTGGCGTTGCTTGGCAATATCTGAGTGCCGTCGCCCTTCTCGATCGGAATGGCGCGCATGCGCTCCTTGTGCGAGGCGTAGTGGGCATAGCCGAAGTAGCCGAGCGCATTCTCATTGTGCTCGACGCCTTGCACCAGCACGTTGTCGTCCTCGCTGGCGGTGTAGTCGCCGCGACTGGATTTCGCCTTGCCCATGACGGCTTCGGTGAAATAATCGAATGTGCCGGAATCCGCGCCCGGCCCGAACAGCATCAACGGCGCATCCGGCCATTCCGGCCGCACCTGATTCCAGCGCTTGAGCTGACCTTGCGCGGCCGGTTCCCACATCTTTTTCAGGTCGGCGATGGCCAGCGACTTCACCCAATCGTTGGCCGGATTGACCACCACGGTGATGGCATCGAAGGCCACCGGCAGCTCCATGAAACCGATGCCCGCGGCCCGGCAGGCCGCCATCTCCTCCTCGAGGATGGGACGGGAAGCATTGGAGATGTCGATCTCGCCGCGGCACAACTTCTTGAAGCCGCCGCCGGTGCCGGACAAACCCACCGTCACGCGCACGGCACCGCGTTCTTCGATCTGGAATTCTTCGGCGACCGCTTCCGCGATCGGAAACACCGTGCTGGAACCGTCGATGCGAACCACTGGCGTGTCGCGGCCCATGCGCCCCTTGCCGTCCTGGTTGCCACAGCCGAGCAAAGCCACGCTGGTGGCAACAGCCAGGATCGCCAGGCGCCGTGCATTCATGAGCCAACCTCGTCAGTGAAAGGCGCGATTTTGCGGCAAAGCGGCGTCAAAGTCTTCCTACTCCGAAACCGAGGCTGGGTGACGCGCGTTGCCTCCTCGGACCGGTGGCGAGTGCCCCGTGGAGGAGTGACATGAACTGCGGTGATCACCGACGCGTCGTCGGAGCCGGGGATTGAGGCGAAGTCATGCGGCGCCGGGACAGATGGCTGATGGGTGTCGTGCTGCTGGTTCTCGTCGCCGTTGCGATTCGCGCCGCGCTGCCGACACTGGTCCGCGACTACGTCAATGACAAGCTGCAGGCGTTGGAAGGCTACGACGGCTACATCGATGACATCGATCTAGCGCTGATTCGCGGCGCGTACGGCATCGACGGCATTCGCATCGTCAAGACGGGGTCGGGCGAGCCCGTGCCGTTCTTCAGCAGCAAGCGCGTCGACTTCTCCGTCGAGTGGCGCAGCCTGATGCGAGGCTCGCTGGTCGCCGAAGGCCAATTTGACAGTCCCAATCTCAACTTCGTCCAGGCCGAGAACGAGCAGCAGTCGCAGACCGGCGAGGGCGTGAACTGGGCGCAATGGCTCGGGGAGCTGTTCCCATTCCGCTTCAATACGGTCCGTGTCTACAACGGCACCATCACGTTTCGTGCTCCGGGCATCCGCACCGCGGACGCCATCAAGGCCACGCAGGTTCGCGGTCAGGTCACCAATCTCACCAATGTCGTCGACAGCGGTAAGGAAACATTTGCCGACTTTCGGGCCGAGGCCGCAGTGCTGGATGGCGGCTCGGCCAACGTGAGTGGCAGCGTCAATCCCATGGGCGAACAGCCGACGTTCGATGTGAACATGCAGTTGCGCGACGTCAAACTGCCGCAGGTGAATCCCTGGCTGCGTCAGTACATCAAGGCCGATGCCGAAGCCGGCGATTTCGAGCTGTACCTGGAGATCGCGGCCGCCGATGGCAAGTTCAAAGGTTACGCCAAGCCGGTGCTCCGCAACGTCGACATCTACAGCAGCGAGGAGCCCGAGGAGAATGTCCTGAAGCGCCTCTGGGAAGGGTTGGTGGATTTCGCCGCCAACGTGCTCGAGAACGACCGGAAGGAGCAGGTGGCCGCGCGCATTCCGTTCACCGGCACGATCGAAGATCCCAAGACGAGCATTCTCGAAACCATCGTCAGCGTGCTTCGCAATGCGTTCGTCAGTGCCTTCGCACGCTCGTTGGAGGGAAGCATTTCAGTACGTGACGTGCGTGAGAATCTGGAGGGGATTGGCGAGCCGTCGGCGGACGACAAGAAACGTTCCAAGACGAACAAAGACGGCAAGGCCGGCGACGAAGACAGGAGCACTTCGAAGGGACCCAGCTTCGGACCGAAACGAGCTCAGTAGACTCGTCAGCGCGGCAATAGATTGCGCCATGCGTCTCGGTAGGCAGGCAGGGACTTGATCGTCACGGGTGTCGTGGCTGCCACGCTCTCAGAGGACGCATCTTGAAAGCCCGCGAGATAACAGGCGGCTCGCGCGTTGCCGGAAGTGCCTGAACTCAGCAGAACCGCGCGGTCGGGCAGGCAAGTCGCGAGCACCGAGCCGAACAGAGGATTCGTCGCGAGTGGTCCGTCGATGAGCACATCGCCGCGCGCGCCCAACGTCTCGATCAGCAATTCGCACATGAGCGCGACGTACAGCGTCGCCATGCTGGCGCGCTCCGAACCAGATAGCCCCTCGGCGTTGATCAATCGTCCTTCGCGGCCGGCGAACGGTCCGCCGCTCGCAAACGTCGGCAATGCCATCGCGTGACGCTCAATGACGTTGACTAATGCCGGCAAATTTGGCCGCGTGTCGGTGCCAGCGATAGCCTCGTACTCGCGGCCGCCCATGAATCTTGCCGTTGCGACCGGCGCTCCGAAGGCGTCGACGCTCGCAAGCATGTCGCGATCTTCGCGAAGCCTCGCAAGATCCGCGCGATTCGCCATGACCACGGTCCACGTGCCGCTGGAAATGACGGTGAACGGCTGCTCTGGCTCGCGGCCGATCAAGAACTTCAAATACGACGCGTTGGAATCGTGAATGCCGCAGGCGACCTGGCAGGCGGGGTCCAGTCCTGTGGCGGTGGCAATCTCAGACGAGATCGGTCCAAGCAGGTCGCTTGCGAGCTTTCTCATAGGAAACAATTCTTTCCAGCCGCGCGCCTCGACCAACGAGGAAAACCTGTTTTCACCGGGCCGCCACAAGTCCGAATGACAGCCCAGCGAGGTGACTTCCGTAGCCATCACACCGGACAGTCGCCACGCCCAATACTGCGGATACAGCAATGCGTTCGTTGTTCGCGAGAACAGTTGCGTTTGCGTTTCTTGCAAGAAGAACAGTTGTCGCCCCAGATTCAGTCCCAAGGGCAGATCGGGAGAATACGTGTCCTTGTAAGCATCCCGCTGCGCGCGATAGGCGACGCTCACTTGCTCGAAACAGGAATCTTCGTAGTCGGGAGCCGTGATTACCTGGCCATTACGATCGATCAGCACTGCCGCTGCACCATGCGCTACAGGCGCGATGACGCGGATGCGTTCTCTATGGGGCGCGTCTCGTAGCGCCTCCAGCAACCATTGATCGATCGCGGCGACATCGAGCTCGCGTGTCACCGCTCCCTGAATCACTGCGTTCGCACGCCGGCTACCACGAACTTCGGCACCCGACGTCGGATCGACGACCGAGAGCCTGGCGTGCGTCTTACCGATATCGATCAGGGCGACCAGCGAGCGTGACATCTGAGCGAGGGAATTGAGTCAAGACCAACGGCGCACCGGCCGTCCCCACCAGCGTTCCGCCAGCACGGGAACCGCCACGACCGTGATGAGCAACGCGCCCACGATAATGGACATCACTATGCCCGGCACATTCAACAGTCCCAGTCCGAAGTTCACCAGGCCGAGCACCACCGCCGCCAGCAGCACGCCGGGGATGGTGCCCTTGCCGCCCCACACCGATACGCCGCCGAGAATGACCATGCTGATGATCTCCAGCTCCCAGCCCTGCGCAATCGATGGACGAGTCGAGCCCAGCCGGGAAGTCAGCAGCACTGCAGCCAGCCCGCTGCACAAGCCCGTTACGGCGAACAGCAGGAAACGATAGTGATCCACGGACACGCCGGACCAGCGCGCGGCAATCGGATTCGCACCGATCGCGTAGATCGTTCTTCCCCACCGTGTCAGGTGCAGGAAGATCCCAAGGACGATCGCGAGCACGATCACGAAGCTCAACTCGATGGACAACGCACCCACTGCATAGCCTTGCCCGAATACGGAGAACGACGACGGATAATCCTTCAACACGCGATCTCCGAGCACCGCGTATGCCAAGCCGCGAAACAGCGTCATCGTGCCGATGGTCGCGACGATCGAGGGCACGCGCCCCAAGGTTACGAGCACACCGTTGATCATGCCGGCCGCGAGCCCCGTGCTCAGACCAATGGCCACGAGACCGGAGGTATCGACTCCGGCGGCAGCGGCCAGTCCCATGGCGACAGAGGCCAGGGCGATGATGGCCGCGACTGAAATATCGATCTCGCCGGCAATGATGAGCAGTGCCAGCGGCAGTGCGATCACCGCACGCTCGGTGAAGTTGAAGGTCGCGTCAGAGAGCGTCCAGACATCCAGGAAATATGGCGACAGGCTGGTGAAACCGATGAGCTCGATGATGAGCACCAGGACGAGCATCGATTCCCAGCGCATCAACCCCTTGAATCGTTGCGTGCTCATGCCGGTTGAGTCTCCAGGATTGCGCGTTTGTCCTCGCGTCGACGCGCACTGAGCACGGCAGCGACTACGATCACCAGGCCGTTGATGCCCATCTGCCAGAACGGTGAGACGCCGATCAACGGCAAGGCATTTCTGATGATCCCAATGAACAGGCTGCCCAGCACCACACCGGTGACTGTCCCGATGCCTCCAGCGATCGCGACACCTCCGATCAAGCACGCAGCGATGACTTGCAATTCGAAGCCGAGTGCGATGTCTGTGTATGCCACCGCGAAGCGTGCCACCCACAAGTATCCGCAGAGCCCCGCAATCGCGCCGCAGATGGTGTATGAGATGCATTGCATGCGGCCAGGATCGATGCCGGTGTAAGCGGCGGCTGCGGGGTTTCCGCCGGCCGCATACAGGTCACGACCCAACACTGTGTAGCGCATCAACACAGCGGCGCCTGCGGTGGCAACGATCGCCAGCCATGACAGCACCGTCAACCCGAGCAGCTCATACCGCACGAAACCTAGGAAGGCAGGTGACATCTGGTTGTCGTTCACCCAGGTGCCGCCTGACATCAAATAAATGAGCCCTCGATACACCGACATGGTGCCGAGCGTGACGACGATGGGCGGCAATTTCAGGCGCCACACCAACAGACCATTGACGGCACCGAGAAGCGTACCGCTTACCATGGCAATGAGAAGCACCGGCACCACGCCCGCGTCTGGATAGTTCCTATTGAACAGTGCGACCACCATTCCAGACAGCGCGACGTTGGCCGCGATGGACAGGTCGATGCCGCGGGTGAGGATGACGAGCATCTGCCCAAGCGCCAGCATGATCAGAATGGCGCTGTCATCCAGAACTTCAGCGAGATTGCCCGGCGTGGCGAACTGCGGAAAACCTGCGGCGACCGAGCCCAGCAGCAATATGACAATGATGCCGAGAGCCAGATCGCGTCGCGCGGTGGAAGTTTGCAGCATATGCATCATGCGTCGGTGGCGGCTTGCACGACGGTTTCCGCCGTTGCCTCGTTTCGATTCAGTAGTGCGCGCACGCGGCCGCGGCGCATCACGAGGATGCGATCGGACATCCCGAGAATCTCGGGCAGTTCCGAAGAGATCATGACGACGGCGTTGCCTCGCTGCGCAAAGGCGCTCGTGACCGCATGCACGGCGGACTTGGCGCCCACATCGATACCTTTCGTAGGCTCGTCAAGAATCAGTACGCGCGGCGCGCGAGCCAGCCATTTCGCGATCACCACCTTCTGCTGATTCCCGCCCGAGAGATCGCCGACGTTCTGCTCGGGCCCGGTCGCTTTGATGCCGAGCGCGGAGATCCAATGATTCGCCAGCTCCGACTCGCGTTGCCGGCTGCACAGGCCGCGCGGCGCGAGCGTGCTCAAATTGGTGAGCGCCAGGTTCGAGGCGATGGAGAAGGCCAGGATCGCACCCTGTCGCTGTCGGTCCTCGGGTACGTATGCCAGACCATGGCGAACGGCGTCCGCCGGGCTGTCGATAGTCACCGGCTTGCCGCCGATGTGAATCGAGCCCGCATCCGGTGCCGTGAGGCCGAACAAACATTGAGCCAGCTCCGTGCGGCCAGCTCCGACCAGGCCATAGATGCCGAGCGTTTCGCCTTGCCGTACCGAGAAAGAAACATTGTCGAATTCGCGCGCCCGCGACAGGCCTTCCACGCGCAGCAGTTCCTCGCCCAAGGTCGTTTCCAGCTTGGGAAATAGCTGGTCGACCGATCGGCCGACCATCAAGCGGATCAGCTGCTCGCTGCCTGTGCCGGCGATCATTCCGCTGCCCACCGCAGCGCCGTCGCGAAATACGGCATAGCGGTCGGCAAGCGCGAAGATTTCTTCGAACTTGTGACTGATGAACAGCAGCGCGCAGCCCGCGTCGCGTAGCCGCCGAGCGATTCGAAACAGGTCGTCTGCCTCACGATGAGACAGTGCCGCTGTCGGTTCATCCAAGATCAATACCCGCGCCTCGCTCGTCAATGCGCGAGCGATCTGCACGATGTGCTTCTGTGCGACGCTGAGCTGACCTGCGGGCGTGTCCGGTGAGAATGAAACATCCAGTTGCCGCAGGATCTCGGCCGCGCGCTTGCGCATCTCGCTCCAGGCGATAAAGCGGTTTTTGCGAGGGCGCGCGCTCACAAAGATGTTCTCGGCTACGGTCAAATTGTCGAACACCACGCATTCTTGATGAACGACATTGATGCCAAGCTGCCTCGCGTGCTCGGGATCACGCACGCGAATCGCGCGGCCATCGAGCAGTACTTCACCGCCGTCAGGCTGATGAATGCCGCAAAGGATCTTGACCAAGGTCGACTTGCCGGCGCCGTTCTCGCCGATCAGCGCCGTCACCTGGCCAGGATACAAAGCAAGATTGGCGTCGCGCAGCGCCTGCGCGCCGCCGAAAGACTTCTTGACCTGCGCCAGCGTCAGGATGGGCTGCGCGGGCGCCTGCTCGATTGCTGCTGCCATGTCAGAAGATCGAGGCGAACTGCTCGACGTTGCTCTCGTCGTAAATGAAAGGTTTGGCCATCGCGCCGACGCCGTCCGCGTCGAACGTCACGGTGCCGATGCGTTCGAGCGAAAGCCCGCTGTCGGGGGTCTCGCCACGAGCCAAATGTGCCGCCACTTGCGTGGCGGCGTAGCCGAGATCGATTGGATTCCAGATCGCGAACTTCGGCACGACGCCTTTGCGCACGTAGCCGACCAGCTCCGAGGGCAGTCCCAGACCCGTCACTTTCACCTTGCCGGCGAGGCCCTGATCTTCGATGGCTTTGGCCGCGGCAACGATGCCGACCGAGCTCAAGGACACGATCACCGCCAGATCCGGATGCTGTTTCACCAGCGCGACGGTCTCGCGATAGGACTTGTCCGCGACATCGTCTCCGTACACGACGCTGACGAGCTCCAGCCCCGGATGCTGCGGCAAGGTCTGCTGCATATTGGCGAGCCAGGAATTCTGATTGGTCGAGGTAGGTGTAGCAGACACCACCGCGACCTTGCCCTTGCCTTCGGGCGCCAGCTCGGCCGCGAGTTGCGCAACGGTCTGGCCGATCAGCTCGTCTGAAGAAGGCGCCAGATGTACCGCGCGCCCCGCTTTGGCCACGGCCGAATCATAGGAAATGACCTTGATGCCTCGTTGCATCGCGCGTTGCAGTGTCGGCACGACCGCATCGGGATCGTTGGCGGAAATGGCAATGGCATCGACGCGCTGA
Organism: Steroidobacter sp.; assembly: GCF_036406195.1. Classification (GTDB taxonomy): domain Bacteria; phylum Pseudomonadota; class Gammaproteobacteria; order Steroidobacterales; family Steroidobacteraceae; genus Steroidobacter. The sequence goes on along the minus strand of NZ_DASWVW010000061.1, from coordinate 472,224 downwards.
GCGATCAGCGCATTCAATGTTTCTATTTGTCCTTCGGCCGTGGGTGTAGTCGGACCCGTGAAAATGATCTCGGCGCCGAGCGTGCCGGCCGCTTCATCCGCGCCCTTGTGGACGGCGTCGAAAAAGCCGTTGCCCAGGCTCTTGGCCACGATGCCGATCCGAAGTTTGCCGCCATCGCCCGGTCCCTGCGAGCGCTCACCGCAGCCCGAGATCACGACGGCGGCCAGCGCGGCCGCAGCCACGAGCATTGCTCTTCTACGCATTCCCATCCCCCTGCATTCAGACGGCCGTCAGCGCGGCCGCCGTAATCCCGACTCGACTCAGGCGAGCTTCTGCAACCCGTCCTGCTCGCTCACCGTGGCGACGATCACCTTGATGCCGGCCGCCTTGAAAACATCCAACTCTTCGGGCTTCGCGCCATCGTCGGTGACCAGGGTGGAAATGCGCTCCAGGCCGGTCACGATCATCGCGGACTTCTGCCGCAGCTTGCTGCTGTCGGCCATCACGATCACATCCTCGGTGCGCTTCAGCAGCTTGGTCTGCGCCTGCACGATCAACGGATCGGCCTCCATGAGGCCGAAGCGGTTCAGGCCATAGCAGCCGGTGAACAGCTTGTTGCCCCAGAAGTTCTCGATGGTGTCGTTGTCGAACGGGCTCAGCACGATGTTCTGTTCGCGAAAGATGGTGCCGCCCGGCAGCGTGATGCGATTGCGGCTGGTGGCGAGCAGCTTGGCCGCGATCGGAAACGAATTGGTGAGGATGTCCAGATCGTGGTCGGCGAGAAATTCCACCAGCGCGAACGTGGTGGTGCCGCCATTGATGATGATGCTTTCGCCCGGCGCGATCAGCTCGGCGGCGGCCCGCGCGATGGCGCGCTTCTGCGGCACGCTGATGTCCTGACTCAGCGAAAACGGCATGCCCACCAGGTGAGGCTGATGGCGTGGCCGCACCGCCTCGGCGCCGCCTCGAATGCGTTTGATTTCGCCGCGCTCGGCCAGCGTGTTGATGTCGCGCCGAATGGTGGCCTCGGACGCGCCCAACAACTCCAGCAGATCGCCGACGCTGACGATGGAGCGTTCTTCGACCAGCTTGAGAATCAGGCTATGGCGCTCGCGTTCCAGCATGACAGTTACCTCGCGCATCGCTCGTCGGGCCGTTACCAGGATCGGTCACGGGGCCTGATCGATTATGCTTGTATCTGATTGTATATGATCGATTCGTATGGTAAACAGGCATTTCACGCCCCGGGAGCGACCCCGGCGGGCGATCTTTGACGGTTTTTTAACGCTCGGAACGGATCCGGGGCGGTGGGGGAGATTAGATGAGCGTGGTTCAGCCGGCGCAAGCCGAGTCGTCTTCGTTGCTGCTCGAGAACCGCTGGGACGATGCGGCCGCGGCAACCCTGACTCCCGCCGAGCTGCTGCTATACCGGTCCAACCTGCTGGGCTCCGACCAGCGCATCACCAATTTCGGCGGCGGCAACACCTCCGCCAAGCTCACCGAAAAAGACCCAGTCACCGGCCAGGACGTGCAGGTGCTGTGGGTAAAGGGTTCGGGCGGCGACCTCGGCACCCTGAAGCTCGATGGCTTTGCCACCTTGTACATGGACAAGTTCCTGTCGCTGCAGCCGTTCTACAGAGGTCCGGATAGCGACAGCGTGCTGGTGCCGCTGTACTCACACTGCACTTTCAATCTGAATCCTCGGGCCGCGAGTATCGACACGCCGCTGCATGGTCTAGTCGATCGCGCACACGTCGATCACATGCATCCCGATGCACTGATCGCGATAGCCGCCGCTGCTGACAGCAAGGCGCTGACCCGGGAAATTTATGGCGAGGAAGTAGGCTGGTTGCCGTGGATTCGGCCCGGATACGAGTTGGGCCTCGCGCTCCGCAAATTCACTCGTGAGAATCCCAAGGCGCGCGGTGTGGTGCTCGAAGCGCATGGGGTGTTCACGTGGGCGGACACGGCCAAGGCGTGTTACGAGAACACGCTCGACGTGATCAATCGCGCGACGTTATGGCTCGCCGAGAAGAGCCGCGGCAAGCAGCCGTTCGGTGCAAGCAAAGTTCAACCCTTGCCGCTCGAGAAACGCCGCGAGGTGGCGGCAGCCATCATGCCGCGCATTCGCGGCTTGATCTCTGCAACGACACGCAAGGTCGGTCATTTCGACGATAGCGCTGCGGTGCTGGAATTCGTCGGTAGCGAAAAGCTGCAGGCGTTGGCCGATCTTGGCACCTCCTGCCCCGATCACTTCCTGCGCACCAAGATCTGGCCGCTGGTGCTGCCGTTCGATGCCGCCAATGAATCGATCGAGCAGCTGGCTCGCCGTATCCAGCCAGCCATCGAACAATATCGCGAGCGCTATGCGGCTTATTACGAGCGTTGCAAACGGCCCGGCTCACCGAAGATGCGCGATCCCAACGCCGTCGTGTATCTGGTGCCCGGCGTGGGCATGATCACATTCGCCGCGGACAAAGCCACGGCGCGCATTGCCGGCGAGTTCTATATCAATGCGATCAATGTCATGCGGGGCGCCGCTGCCGTATCGACCTATCGCGGCCTGCCGGAGCAGGAAGCTTTCGATATCGAATACTGGGACCTGGAAGAGGCCAAGCTGCAACGCATGCCCAAGCCGAAGCCCCTGGCGGGCCGGGTCGCGTTGATCACCGGCGGCGCGGGCGGCATCGGCCTCGCGACGGCGCGACGCTTGATGGACGAGGGTGCGTGCGTCCTGCTTTGTGATATCGATCGTGACGCGCTTCATGAAGCCGAGGCCGGGCTGAAGAAACAATATGGCTGCGATGTCGTCTCCAGCTGCTGGGTGGACGTCACCAGCGAAGAGGCTGTCGTCGCCGGCTTCCGCGACAGCGCCTGGACATTTGGCGGCCTCGACATCTGTATTTCCAATGCCGGGATCGCGTCCGCATCGCCGGTGGATCAGACCAGTCTGGCAACCTGGCAAAAGAACATGGATATCCTGTCGACCGGCTACTTTCTGGTGGCGCGGCAGGCGTTCCAGTTGCTGAAGTCGCAGGGCATCGGCGGCTCCCTCGTATTCATCGGCTCGAAGAATGCGCTGGCGGCTTCGCCGGGCGCGGCAGCGTATTGCACGGCCAAGGCGGCGGAGCTTCATCTTGCTCGCTGCCTGGCGTTGGAAGGGGCGCCGGCAGGTATTCGCGTCAATGTCGTGAACCCTGATGCAGTGCTGCGTGGCTCGCGCATCTGGCAAGGTGAGTGGGCGCAGCAGCGTGCCGAGCAGTACAAGACCAGCACCGACGAGCTCGAGGCCATCTACCGCGAGCGCAGCTTGCTGAAGCGCAGCGTGTATCCTGAAGATGTGGCCGAGGCGGTCGCGTTTTTCGCATCCGAGCGCGCGGCGAAGTCGACTGGCAATATCATCAACGTCGACGCAGGTAACGCTGCCGCGTTCACGCGGTAACAGTATGAAGGGGCATCATGGCTGGCAACTTCAGCGATCCGCGCGCTCGTTCTTTCATCGCCGACTGCAATAAACCGCTGCAGCGGGATCTCGATGCCGACTACGCGGCGCTAGGTGCGATCCTGCAGCGTCGAGGTATCGATATCGATGCGGTCACGGCCAAGGTTGCGGGCTTCGGCGTGGCGATTCCTTCCTGGGGTGTTGGCACGGGAGGCACGCGCTTCGCTCGCTTTCCCGGCCAGGGCGAACCACGCAATGTGTTCGAAAAGCTCGAGGACTGCGGTGTCATTCACAGCCTGACCGGCGCTACTCCGACCGTCTCGCTGCATCTTCCCTGGGATTACACCGACGACCTGCCGGCGCTGCGGCAGCGGGCCAGCGCGCTTGGACTTGGCTTCGACGCCGTCAACTCGAACACCTTCCAGGATCGTCCCGGCCAGAAGCTCTCTTACAAGTACGGCAGCCTGACGCACACCGATGCCGCGGTCCGCGCCCAGGCCATCGAGCACAACATCGATTGCATCCGCATCGGCGAGTTGCTCGGCTCGAAGGCGCTCACGGTTTGGATCGGCGACGGTGCCAACTTTCCTGGCCAGCAACATCTGGCTCGGGCGTTCGAGCGTTATCTCGAATCGACCGTGCGGATCTACGCGGCCTTGCCGGCGGACTGGCGCATGCTCATCGAGCACAAGATGTACGAGCCCGCGTTCTACGCCACGGTGATCCAGGATTGGGGTACCTCGCTGCTGGCCGCGCAAACACTCGGTCCCAAGGCGTTCTGTTTGGTGGACCTCGGTCATCACGCACCGAATGTGAACATCGAAATGATCGTTGCGCGGCTGGTGCATGCGTGCAAGCTCGGCGGCTTTCATTTCAACGATTCGAAATATGGCGACGACGATCTCGACACGGGCTGCATCGATCCGTACCGGCTGTTCCTGATCTTCAATGAGCTGGTCGATGCACAGTGGCGCCAGGTGCCGGAATTTCAGCCGGCGCACATGCTCGATCAGTCCCACAACGTCACCGATCCCATCGAGAGCTTGATGACCAGCGCCATCGAGCTGCAGCGGGCCTATGCGCAGGCGCTACTGGTCGATCGGCAACTGCTCGCCGGCTATCAAGAGCGAAACGATGCATTGATGGCAGCGCAAACGTTGAAGCGCGCATTCACTACCGACGTGCAGCCCATTCTCGCCCGGGCCCGGCTGAGCAACGGCGCGGCCATCGATCCCATAGGCGCCTATCGCCGCAGCAACTATCGCACTGATTGCGCTAACAAACGTCCTGCGACACGGAATTTTGCTGGCGGCATTGTCTAGCGTTGGCGAGAGGTAACGAGGCTTCTCCGTCCCGGGCGCTGCCAGTCGCGGGAGCGTCGGCTATATACTGCCGCCGCTTTGCCGGCTGCCGTGGACCGAAGCTTGCGAACCGTTGTCGTCACCCGCTATGTCACGCCCCTGCGCGAGGGCGGTTCAGTACCCGCCATCGTTGAAGCCGATGACGAGGGCATGTATGTCATCAAGTTTCGCGGTGCCGGTCAGGGACCGAAGGCGCTGATCGCCGAGCTGGTGGCCGGCGAGCTCGGTCGCGCCGCCGGCTTGCCGGTGCCGGAGATCGTTCTGATCGAGCTGGACCCGGACCTGGCTCGCACCGAGCCCGATGTCGAGATCCAGGAATTGATTCGCGCCAGCGCCGGCCTCAACGTCGCGCTGGACTATTTGCCCGGTGCGATCACGTTCGATCCGATCGCGTTCCAGCCCGATGCGGCGCTGGCCTCGCAGATCGTCTGGTTCGATGCGTTCGTCACCAATGTCGATCGCACGGCGCGCAACACCAACATGCTGGTCTGGCATCGGCAGTTGCGGCTCATCGATCATGGCGCGTCCTTGTACTTTCATCATTCGTGGACGCAGTACCTGGAGCGCAGCCGCGATGCCTTTCCCATGATTCGCGACCATGTGCTGCTGCCTTTCGCCGCAGCGCTGGATGAAGCGCACGAGGCCATGCTGGCGCGTATTACGCCCGCAGTGGTCGGTGATATCGTGGCTTTGATCCCGGATGCGCTGTTACGTGGAGACGCTACTTTCTCCAGTGCGGCGGAGTATCGAAGCGCTTACTGCGAGTATTTGCTGCGCCGGCTGCAGGCACCCCATCTATTTTTCGACGAGGTGAAGCGTGCGCGCTCCGTGCTCGTATGACTACGCCATCATTCGCGTCGTCCCTCGGGTCGAGCGCGAGGAGTTCATCAACGTCGGCGTTATCGTGTCCTGTCCGGCGCTGGAGTACCTTGCGGCTCGCATCGAGTTGGACGAGGGACGGTTGCGCGCGCTCGCGCCGGATATCGATCTCGACCTTGTGCGTGAGAACCTGGCCAGCATTCCGGCCATCTGTGCCGGTTCGGGGCCGATTGGCCGGCTCACGCCGCGCGAGCGGTTTCATTGGCTGGTGGCGCCGCGCAGTACCATGATCCAGACCTCCTCGGTACACACCGGCCGCACCGACGAACCTTCTCGCGTGCTGGAGCAGTTACTGCAGAAGATGGTCCGCCGCTGAAGCCGCCGGGCTGTCATAAGCGGCCGCGAAATACACTGTTTCCAGCGGATTGGCCGCTGGATGTGTAAACTCGCGCGCCTTCCGTCAGTCCGCGCCCGCGAAATCCGAGGTTTCCTTGCCCGCTCCTTCCGAACAGACTCCGGGCGACAGCCCCGCTTTCAGTGATCTCGCCCTGGGCGATGCCGTGCTCGAGGCGTTGCGGGATGTGGGTTACGAGTCGCCCTCGCCGATCCAGGCCGCGACCATTCCGCATCTGCTGGCCGGCAGCGATGTGGTCGGCCAGGCACAGACTGGCACCGGCAAAACGGCGGCTTTCGCGCTGCCCATTCTGGCCAAGATCGACCTCAGCGAAGCCGTGCCTCAGGCATTGGTGCTCGTGCCGACGCGCGAGCTGGCAATCCAGGTGGCCGAAGCATTCCAGCGCTACGCGACATACTTGAAGGGATTTCACGTACTGCCGGTGTACGGCGGGCAGAGCTACACGCCGCAGTTGCATAGCCTGCGCCGAGGTGTGCACGTGGTCGTGGCCACACCGGGCCGCGCGATGGATCACATCAAGCGCGGCACGTTGGATCTGTCGTCATTGCGGCATCTCGTGCTCGATGAAGCCGACGAAATGCTGCGCATGGGATTCATCGACGATGTCGAATGGATTCTCGAGCAGATTCCGGCGCAACGGCAGATCGCGCTGTTCTCGGCCACCATGCCGCCGCAGGTGCGGCGTATCGCCCAACATCACCTCCGCAATCCGGCCGAGGTCACGATTCGCAGCAAGACGACCACGGCGAGCCAGATCCGGCAGCGCTATTGGATCGTCAGCGGCATGCACAAGCTCGATGCGCTGACGCGCATTCTCGAAGCCGAGCCGTTCGATGCCATGCTCGTTTTCGCGCGCACCAAGATCGCGACTGAAGAGTTGGCGGAGCGGCTGTCCGCTCGCGGCTTTGCGGTTGAAGCGTTGAATGGCGATATCGCGCAGGCGCAACGCGAGCGGACCATTGCCCGCTTGAAGTCGGGGCAGATCGATATCGTCGTCGCTACCGACGTTGCCGCTCGCGGCTTGGATGTGGAGCGGGTGAGCCATGTCGTGAACTACGACGTGCCTTACGATCCAGAGTCGTACGTTCATCGCATCGGCCGGACCGGCCGCGCGGGTCGCAGTGGCGAGGCGATCCTCTTCATCGCGCCTCGCGAAAGGAACATGCTGCGCATCATCGAGCGTGCCACTCGGCAACCGGTCGAGCAGATGCAGATGCCGACGATCGAGGATGTGAACGAGCGTCGGGTCGCCAGGTTCAACGAGAAGCTGACGGCGGCGATCGAGGCCAACGAGGGTCAGCGGTTCCTGCCGCTGATCGAGGCTTACGAGCGCGAGAACAACGTGTCGGCCGTCGAGATCGCGGCGGCGTTGGCCAGCATCGCTCAAGGCGCCACGCCGCTGCTGCTGGAGCCGCAGGCTCGATCTGGCGAACGAGAGCAGTCGGATTCACCCGCACCTCGCCGTGAGCGCGCTCCCCGTCCGGATCGAGCCGCACGCGATGAGAAATTCGCCAAGCGCGCGGCGCGCCTGGAGGCCGAACGCTCCGAACCAGCCACGCGACCGGAGCAAGCATGGCCCGAGCAGGAAGCTTCCGCACCGGCCGAACCCCGTGCGCTAAATCGCAAGGAGCGCCGGGCGCTGGAACGTGCCGAGCGCGAGCGGCAGGGGCTTCCGGCGCAGCGCGCGACCCAAAGTGACGGCGAGAAGGTCGAGATCGTGCGCCATGCCCAACCGAGCGAGGAAGCGCCGGCCCGAGGCCGGGCCAAGCGCCCATCGCGCGACGAGGCGCGAGCATCGGAACACCGCCCGTCGCGCGACTTTGGCGGCGAGAGGCCCCCTCGCGATCGTATGAGCCGCGATCGCATCGGCGACGACGAAGTCGAGACCTATCGCATCGAGGTGGGCGAGGTGCACGGCGTGAAGCCGGGCAACATCGTCGGCGCCATCGCCAATGAGGCCGGGCTCGAGGGCAGGCGCATCGGCCGCGTGCGGATTTTCGACGATCACAGTTTTGTCGACCTGCCCACCGGCATGCCGAAGGAGATCTTTCGCCAACTGCAGAAGGTGCGTGTCGCCGGTCAGCAGCTGCAGATCAGTCGGGCCCTGAAAACACATGTAGACAAGCTCCGACGCGAGCGGTCGGGGCCACCTAGACTACGTACTAAGGCCGGTGCCAGGGATGCCCGGTCCAAGCCGGGAAGCGCGCGCGAGACACGTCGGCGTCGCTGAAAACAGCGGCGTGAGCTTGCGCCGCCAACCTCTCGAATCAACGAAAAAGCCTGAAAATACAGGCTCAAACTCATCTTCCGGCGACGTGCTCGCCGCTCCCGAACGTAACCTGCTCCACAGCGCCTGCTCACAATCGACCGCGCCGGGGTTTTGTTTCTTCGCCGCCTCGCCGTCTGTAGACGGCGACGTTGCTGCCTTTCGACGACAGGATTGAGGATCCGCCGGGGGGCGCTATGCTCCATCCCGCGTCAAGACATTGGGTGCCGCTCCGATGGGTAAGGAGCCGCGAGAGCGTGAAACTGGCGCCCAAGGATCTCCACCAGTAACACTTCGGAGATCAACAACAGGGTTCGCAGGGAAAGCGAATACCGCAGCGGGTCGAGGATGTGATGAGCATTCGTCGTCTGACTGAAATCAGGTGAGAGCCAGGTCGGCTGCGCGCTCGTGCGCGCCTGACCGGCGATCGCCACCTCGAAAGGGCTTCTCGAGGCTCGCTACCGTCAAGGGCAAACCCGTCGAAAGTCGGGGACGCAAAGCAACCGGTCTTACGGGGCTCGCGCCTTGAAGACAGCGGGGCTGCCAAATTAGCGAGAGCAAAGTGCCGTCGAGGCACGGATGTTCTATGTGTGCGCGAGCACACCGGTGATTTGTCTGGTCGCCATGAGCGCGACCGCGTCTTGCCCTTGGAAATTCACGCCGCGCGCGCGAGCGCCGGAAGATGTATCAAGGGCTGTCAGATGCAGAAGGCGAATGTCGGGAAGTGGGCGCAGCGGAGCGGGCTGCTGGCGCTGATCATGGCAAGTGCGATGGCCGCGGGTTGCGGCGGCGGCGGTGGCGGTGGCGGCGGCGGTACCGCTTCGGCCAATGCAGCGGATGGCGCTGGTGGTTCCAGCGACAGCGGCAGCGGCAGTGGCACCGATAGCGGCAGCGGCACGGGCACAGGCAGCGGCACAGGCATCGGCAACACGGGTGGGAATTCGGCGCCGACGATTTCCGGTTCGCCGGTCACCCAAGCCAGCATCGGCGCGGTCTACTCGATGGCGCCGCAGGCCACCGATCCCGATGGCGACGCGCTGGCGTTCTCCATCCAGAACAAGCCCGAGTGGGCCGAATTCAACACGGCCACCGGCCAGCTCACCGGCACGCCGAGCACCGCCGGCACCACCAGCGATATCGTGATCACCGTGAGCGACGGCAAAGCCAGCGCTTCGCTGCAGGCGTTCTCGATCACGGTCGCATCGAGCCCGACCACGTCGAGCCCGACCACGTCGCCCTCGGCGACGCCGTCCGGCCCGAACGTCGCATTGTCCTGGGAGGTTCCGACCCGCACGGTCACCGGCGAAACACTGCAGAACCTCGCCGGCTATCGCATTCACTTCGGCACCAACGAGAATGCGCTGGTGAATTCGATCGAAGTGCAGAGCGCGGGTCAGAACAGCTTCACGGTTGAGAACCTGCCGAAAGGCACCTATTTCTTCGCTGTTCGCGCGTACACCGCGACTGGCGAAGAGAGCAAGCTGTCGAACGTCATTTCGCGCACGATCAGTTGATCGGGCCGATTGGCAGGCCGATCAAGCGTGCAACGCATGCAGTAGAGCCAGCAGCACTGGCGTCGTCAGCGACGCCAGTGCTGTCGACAGCACCAGGCTGCCGGCGATGGTGCTTTGAAGCGTGTTGAACTGCGCGGCCAGGCCATGATGTAGACGTTGATGCCGACTGCGAGCGATGCCAACAACACCACCACGCTCGTTTCCAGCGGCGGCAGACCCAACAGCACCGCCAGTCCCCAGACCACCAGCGGCTGCACGATCAGCTTGATGGCGCAGATCGCCAGGGTTTGATCCAGCCCCTGGCGAAGGCTGTACTCGGCGAGCCCCATGCCGAGCACCAGCAGCGCGAGCGGCGCGGCGAGCTTGCCGATGCCCGCGAGCGTGACTTCGACCCAGTCATACAGTTGCACGCCGGACCAGCCCACCAGCGAGCCGCTGATGATGGCGAGGATCAGTGGATTCTTGAGCACGCTGAGTGTCGTCTTGCCGAAGCCTTGCACGGTGAACGCGCCGTTACGGGCCCATTCGACCGAGAGAGTCACCAGGGTCCACAAGGTCAGCGAGTTGAACACCAGCACCAGCGCCACCGACGGCAGCGCCTGCTCGCCCAGCGTGAGCTTCGCGAGCGGCACGCCGAGCAGCACGTTGTTGGAGAAGATTCCCGCCAGCGCGAACACTGACTGAGCGGTACCGTCGAGATGAAACAGGCGCGCCGAGACCACGCGCCCGACCAGAAACACGATGAAGCAGCCGCCGAAGAACGCGATCAGCAGGCGCATGTCCACCGGCGGCAAGCGCGACAGTCCGGTCATCATATGAAACAGCAGCGCTGGCAGCGCCACTGTGAACACCAGCCTGGAGCCCAGCTCGGTCCACTCCCGCCGCCAGCGCCACTTCGCAATCGCAAATCCGGCAAAGACGATGACGAATAGTGGCGCGGACAGCCGGAAGAACTGCCAGAAGGCACGCATTCAGTTGGCCGAGGCTCCCGCGATGTAACGATCGACTTCGCGGCTCAGCAGTTCGAGAGGCGCGGTGCCGGTGCGCAGCACGACGTTGTGGAATTCTTGAGGAGAAAAATCATCTCCAAGCGCCGCGCGAGCGCGATCGCGCAGCTCGGTGATCCGGATCGCGCCGATCATGTAGGAGCAGGCCTGGCCGGGGTACACAACGTAGCGTTCGACCTCGCTGGGCTCGAGGCCGTAGTCGATGGCCTGTTGGCGCGTCCACTTCCTGGCATGCAGCCCGGTGTCCACGACCAGCCGGCGGGCGCGGAACAATTGCGCATCCAACATGCCGAGCAGCCCTTCCTGGTCGCCCTTGTACCAGCCGTTCTCGGCCACGAGCCGTTCGGCGTACAGCGCCCAACCTTCCGACATCGCGGAGATTCCGCCCAGCACGCGTGCCTGCCGGAACTTGGGCAGGTCGGCATTTTCCTGCTCGATGGCGATCTGGAAGTGATGGCCCGGCACCGTCTCGTGATACACCAGCGTGCGCAGGCCGTACTTGGTCATGCGTTGTGGCCGCAGCGGCATCTGGAAGATTGCCGAGCGGGAGCCGTCGAGCGGCGCTCGATTGTAGTTGGCCGCGGCGCTGGCCTCGCGAAAGCGCGGGAAGGGTTGCGCCACGACGGGTGATTTCGGCATCAGGTCGAACAGCGCCGGGCTGCGCTTGAGCGCGTCGGCGATCATGCCGTCGATGTCACGCATCATGGCGGTACGGCTCGCCTCCGACGTAGGGTCCGGATACGACAGGTCGGCGCGTAGCTTCCTGGCGCGCTCCGCGACGGTGCCTTCAGCGCGGCCGAGCTTGCGGAATATCTCGTCCATCTCTGCTTCGATGTGCGCCACCTGTTGCAGGCCGATCTCGTGGATCTCCTCGGCGGTCAGCTTCGTGGTGGTGAACCGGCCCAGCGCGTAGGCATAAGCGTCGGCACCTCCCGGGAACCGCCACAGTCCGGCGTCGTCGGTGGTGTCGGGCAGAATGCTTTCGAGCAGGTTGATGGCGCGATGCCAGGCCGGATACACCTGCTCGGACACGATACGAACCGCTTGCGCCTGCAATTCCGTGCGCTGCGCGGTGCCGAGCCCCTCGATGTTCTGAATGCGCTGGGCGAACGCCGTCACCAATGGATTCTGCGCCGGGGCCGCATCGGTGAACGTGCGCATTTGAGTGAGCGTCGTCTGCACGATGAAGCGGGGCGGCAGCATCTTCTTTGCCACCAGCCGACGAGCCTCGCTCACCGCTTCGTCCATGCGCATGCCGATCTGCTTCATGCGGGTCACGTAGTTCGAGGCGTCAGCCGGCTTCGCCAAGGGATGGCGCAGGGTCAATGTTTCCACCAGCCCGACATTGGCGCCGTTGAATTGATCCAGCGGGAAGTCGTAGTCGAGGAACGCTTCGCCGGCGACGATGCTCTCCAGCTGCCATTGCATGAGCTCGGCCGAGATGCGCTGCGAGTCGTTCATCTTGCTGCGATCGAACTTCTGCAGCTCGGCCAGGCCGCGCCTGGCTCGCTTGATCCGTTCCAGGGCATGCGCGCGAGTGCGCGGAGTGAGTTGCTGCTCGAGCTGGTGCTGTTCCTCGCCGGTGAAGTAACGCGTGCTGGTGGCCAGGTCGGGATCGGCTCGCACCCAGTCATCGGTGAAGCGGGCGAAAAACGCGTCCACTCCTGAACGGCTGGCGGCCGGGTTGGCCTGCGCCAGTGCCAGGCATGGCAACAGCAGCGTGTACGCCAGCACCACGAGCAGCTTGGTTCTCTGCATTTCTTGCTCCTCTTCTGTCAGGCGGAGGTCGAGTGTTGACCGGCAGGTCGGCGGAGCGCCACACCCGGAAAAACGGCGGCCACGATGCCACAATGGGCCGGGCTTGTCACAACAGCGCAGCTTGATTCGTCTCAGCCGGGCTCATGGTTCTGAAGCCTGCTGTGCTCCGAACGATCATGAATGCAACTGCCACCGCCGCCACCGCTTTCGCCGCCGAGCGACCCCGCCCATTGGGTTGGTTTGATTCCGGATATGCAGCACGGGCATAGTCGCGGCCACTCGCATAAGGAATTGGCCGTGATCAGAGCGCCCCGCGTCGTTGTCCTTGCTGTCCTGGCTTTGAGCTTTGCTTCGCTGCCGGCGGGTGCGGCTGGCCACACCATGGCTGATGTGCTGGCGGCGTCCAAGCCGTCCGACTGGCGGCCGCTCGATCCGAGCAACACGTTGTATATGGACTTGCCCAACGGCCGCGTGGTCATCGAGCTTCAGCCCGACTTCGCGCCCAAACATGCAGCCAACCTGCGGGCGTTGGCGCGAGCCAGCTATTTCGATGGCCTGGCAATCACGCGATCGCAGGATAACTATGTCGTGCAATGGGGCGATGCGAATGCGAACAAGCCTTTGGGAGAGGCGAAGCGATCGCTGCCACCGGAGTTCACGCGTTCAGCAGTTGGGCTGGATTTCACGCCGCTGCCCGATCCAGACACGTATGCGCCACAGACTGGCTTCGTCAACGGGTTCCCCGCCGCGCGTGAGTCAGCCCAAGGCTCGGCGTGGCTGGTCCATTGCTACGGCATGGTCGGAGCAGGGCGCGACAACGATGTGAATAGTGGCAGCGGCGCTGAGTTGTACGTCGCCATCGGCAACGCGCCTCGCAACCTCGATCGAAACATCACACTGGTCGGCCGCGTGGTTCAAGGCATGGATATTCTTTCCACCCTGCCTCGCGGCCGCGGCACGATGGGTTTCTACGAGCAGCCCGAGGAGCGCACGCCGATCACTCAAATCCGCCTGGCCGCCGACGTACCTGCGGCAGAGCGCGCCAACCTCGAAGTCCTGCGCACCGATACGCAAACCTTCACCGACCTGGTCGAATCACGCCGCAACCGCCAGGACGAATGGTACAAAGTCCCCGCCGGTCGCATCGACGTTTGCAACGTACCGTTGCCGGTGAGGAAGGTGCAATAGCCCGGATTTGGCGGAGCTTTGTCGTCGGGCCAAATCCGAGGCTCTTGTTTCGTGCCGCGCGAAGCGCGGCACAAAACAAAAAAAGAGAAATTTCTTGGCCGAGCGGCGCGCGCTAGCGCGCCGACGAGGCACCCTCAGCCCTTGGCCAACTTCCGATCATCCAAATCCAACGACCGCCCGATGATCTCCCTCATGATTTCATTGCTTCCCGCAAAAACCCGACTGATGCGGGCATTGGTATAAAGCCGCGACACCGCATACTCATCCATATACCCCGCACCCCCGTGCAACTGTACGCACTCGTCCACCACTCGCCCTTCCAGCTCCGACGTAAGCATCTTCGCCTCCGCAGCCGTGACACTATCCAGCTGCCCCGCGTTGTGCTCCATCACGCACTGATCGACGAAACATTGCATGGCATCGATCTGCGCCCGCATCTCCGCCAACTTGAACCTCGAGTTCTGGAACGTCCCGACCGGCTGTCCGAACGCCTTGCGATCCTTCACGTACTCCAGCGTGAGCTCGAACGCCGTCTGCGCCGCGGCCAGCGAGCCCACCGACGCGATCAATCTTTCTTCCGAAAGAAGCGTCGTCAGGTAGTAAAAGCCCTTGCCGGGCTCGCCGAGTACATTTTCCTTCGGCACTTTCACGTCGTTGAAGAACAGCTCGGAGGTGTCCTGCGCCTTCAGGCCCATCTTGGCCAGATTGCGCCCACGGCGGAACCCTTCCATGCCGCGCTCCACGATGAACAGTCCCAGCCCATGCTTGCGCGTCGGGTCGGTGCGCGCGGCGACGATGAATACATCGCCGATCTGGCCGTTGGAGATATACGTCTTGGAGCCATTCAACAACCAATGGTCGCCGCGATCCTCGGCGCGGGTTTTCATGCCCGCCAGATCGCTGCCCGCGCCGGGCTCGGTCATGGCGATACCCAGGATGGATTCGCCGCTAATGCACTTCGGCAGCAGCCGGGCTTTCTGCTCCGGCGTACCGAGGTGACCGATGTACGGCGCGACCAGCCGCGAATGCAGCATCATGAAAAAGCCGGCTTCACCCCAGCGAACGTTCTCCTCGATCAGGATCTGCTCGTAACGAAAGTCGGAGACGCCGGCGCCGCCGTACTCCGGATCTGCCCACATGAGCAGAAAGCCCTGCTCGCCGGCTTTCAGATACGCTTCACGATCCACCGAGCCTTGCTCGCGCCAGCGTTCGCCGTGCGGGCCGATCTCTTTCTGGAAGAAGCGCCGCGCCGACTCGCGGAATTGTTCGTGCTCGGTTTCAAAGATGGTTCTGCGCATGGGTGTTCTTGTCGAAGAAGTGAAGGTTAGCGGGGCGCCATGCGGATGGCGCCGTCGAGGCGCACCGACTCGCCATTGAAATAGCTGTTGCGGCACATCTCGAGCGCCAGCGAGGCGTATTCCTCCGGCTGGCCCATGCGCCTCGGAAACGGCACCGAAGCAGCCAGCGCGGCGCGCACGTTCTCGGGCGCGCTGTGCATCAGTGGTGTGTCGAAGATGCCCGGCAGAATCGTGTTGACGCGAATGCCGTCATTCATCAGGTCGCGCGCGATAGGCAACGTCATGCCCACCACGCCGGCTTTCGATGCCGAATACGACGCCTGGCCAATCTGGCCATCCTGTGCCGCCACGGACGCGGTATTGATAATGACACCGCGCTCGCCCTGCGCATCCAGCGGGTCGAGCGACAGCATGCCGGCCGCCGATTTGGCGATACAACGGAACGTGCCGACCAGATTGATCTGGATGATCTTGTCGAAGGCATCCAGCGGAAAATGTTTGATCGCGCCGGTGGCCTTGTCGCGGCTGGCCGTCTTGATCGGCAGACCGGTGCCGGCGCAGTTGATCAGGATGCGCTCCTGGCCGATGGCGGCGCGTGACTTGGCGAATCCGGCATCGACATCCGCGTCCGAAGTCACATTGACCTTGCAGAACACGCCGCCGATTTCCTTGGCGAGGGCCTCGCCCTTGTCCGAGTTCATGTCGAAGATCGCGACCTTGACGCCGAGCGCTGCCAACGCGCGCGCGGTTGCCGCACCTAGACCAGAAGCGCCGCCGGTAACGACGGCGGAAATGGAGGAATCGAGTTTCATAGACACCTTGCTGGACAGGCCCCGCCTGGGTGCGCGGGGGCTATATATATGAAAAGAGTTACAGCCGCTCGATGATGGTCACGTTTGCCATGCCGCCGCCTTCGCACATGGTCTGCAAGCCGTAACGCTTGTTGCGTTGCTTGAGCGCGTAGATCAGCGTGGTCATCAGCTTCGTGCCCGACGCGCCGAGCGGATGGCCGAGTGCGATCGCACCGCCGTTGACGTTGAGCCGTGCGGGATCGGCACCGGTTGCTTGCAGCCAGGCGAGCGGCACGGACGCGAACGCTTCGTTCACCTCGAACAGATCGATGTCATCGATCTTCATGCCTGTCTTCTTCAGCGCGCGCTCGGTCGCCGGCAGCGGCGCTTCGAGCATGATCACCGGGTCGTGACCCAACAGAGACATGTGATGAATGCGCGCCAGCGGTTGCACGCCGAGCGTCTTCAATCCCTTCTCGTTCACGATCAGCACGCCGGATGCGCCGTCGCAGATCTGGCTGGCGGTGGCCGCGGTGATACGGCCGCCTTCCTGCAGCAACTTTACGCCGCGAATGCCTTCGAGGGTGGCATCGAAGCGGATGCCTTCGTCGACCGTGTGCAGTTCCTTCTTGCCGTCGGGCAGCGTGACTTCGATCGGCACGATTTCCTGCTCGAAAGCATTGGCACGCGTCGCGGCGATGGCGCGCTGATGCGAGGCGAGAGCAAATTCGTCGAGCTGGTCCTTGGTCAGGTCATATTTCCTGGCGACCATTTCGGCGCCCATGAACTGACTGAACTCGATGCCCGGATAGCGACGCTTGAGGGCCTCGCCACTGGGAATGCCGAAACCGTTCTTGGCCGGCAAGGTGATGGACAGGCCCATGGGCACGCGGCTCATGCTTTCGACGCCAGCCGCGATCACGATGTCGTGCACGCCTGACATAACCGCTTGCGCGGCGAAGTGCACGGCCTGTTGCGACGATCCGCACTGACGGTCCACCGAAGTGGCCGGCACGCTTTCGGGCAGCTTGGAAGACAGCACGGCATTGCGCGCCACGTTCGAGGACTGCTCGCCGACCTGAGTGACGCAACCCATGATCACGTCTTCGATCAGTGCCGGATCGGCCTGTGCCCGCTCGACCAGTGCATTGAGGATTTGCCCGGCCAGGTCGGCCGGGTGCCAGCCGGACAGACGACCGGCCTTGCGACCTCCCGCCGTCCGGGCGGCCGCGACGATATACGCAGTGCTCATGACCCTTGAGAATCCTCTTGAGGGAGCGCGCCAGCGGCCCGCTCCAGTGACGCCGGGGGCGACATTGGACGCCATCCCGAACAATTAATCAATCAGTTAAAGAATAGCATCCGGCGGGTGTGCGGCGAGTGTTTCGGGCGGCGTTTGCGGTAGGATGTGCGCACTGCCTGACTGTCCGACCGAGTGCCCCCAGCGACCGATCTACAGCGATCCATCAGAAAGAAGATGTCCCGCGTTTCCGCCCGAGCCGATGCCAAAGCCAACGATCGTTCCCGCGCGCCGCGTCGCAAGGCCGGGCGCATCGCGCGCGGCGCCGTTCCCGAAGATTTCAACGCGCGCGACCGGTTGCTGGACACGGCCAGCCAGCTGATGAGTGACCGTCATGGCATCAATGTTTCCTTGAGCGAGATCGCCGCGCACTCGGGCCTGAACTCGGCGCTGGTGAAGTACTACTTCGGCAACAAGGAAGGGCTGATGGTGGCGCTGGTGGAGCGCGAGGCCGCGGTGGAGCTGCAACGGGTGCGCAACTTGCTGGAGGCGGACATGCCGCCGAGCGAGAAGTTGCGCCTGCATATCGCCGGCATCATCAATGGCTTCTATCGGCGGCCTTATCTGAATCGCCTGATGCATTCGCTGCTCGATCATCGCGAGGCCGAGACCAGCAGCGGCCGCCACATCGCACGCGTGTTCGTACGGCCGTTGATGGAGTTGCAGCAGCAATTGCTGGAGCAGGGCGTGCAGACTGGCGAATTCAAGCCGGTGGAGCCGGTGCTGTTCTATGTGAACCTGCTGGGTGCCTGCGATCACCTGTTCAATGCACGCTACGCGCTGCAGTCCATCGTCGGCGGTGCCGGAGTCACGGACGCGGTGCGCGAGCGGTACATCGCTCACGTTTACGACATCTTCATCAACGGGCTGCGCAACCCCATGCCGCCGGCTCCGAAAGCCGCCAGGCGTTCGGGCAAAGCCGGCCGCTGACTCCGGCACGCGGCTCCGGTCGCGTTGTAGTTGAGTGTGCCGAGGACCTTGGCCACACTGTCGGTCTCGCCCCCGAAGAGATCAACAATATGGCCGAGTCCGCCCTGCATTTCCGTCGTCCGCGCCGATGGGCGGTGCGCATCTTGATCGGTGTGCTGGTGCTGGGGCTGCTGCTGGGAGCGGCGTGGACCTGGTTCACCTTGAACTGGGCCTATTCGGAAGGAGAGCGCGCCGGCATCCTGCAAAAATTTTCCCGCCGGGGCTGGCTCTGCAAGACCTATGAAGGCGAACTGGCTCTGTACATCGTCGGCGGCGTGGCTCCGGAGATCTGGCATTTCAGCACTCGTGACGAACAGCTGGCCAAACAGCTGACGGCGAATGTCGGCCGGCAGATGCGCGTGCACTATTCGGAGCACCGCGGTGTTCCCACCAATTGTTTCGGCGAGACGCCGTACTTCGCCGACGGCTTCACCCTGGTCGAAGGCGAGTTGCGTTGAAGGAGAACGGTGATGACCACGCTCCATGATTTCTCGGCCAACAGTCTCGAGGGCAAACCGGTGGCGTTGCGGGACTATGCAGGCAAGGTGTTGCTGGTAGTCAATACCGCGAGCAAGTGTGGCTTCACGCCCCAGTACGAAGGGCTGGAAGCGCTGTACCAGAAGTATCGGGATCGCGGGCTGGAGGTGCTGGGCTTTCCATGCAATCAATTCGGCGCGCAGGAGCCGGGCACGGCCGCTGAGATCGGCGCGTTCTGCCAGAAGAACTATGGCGTGAGCTTCCCCATGTTCGAGAAGATCGACGTGAATGGCGCGACTGCGCATCCGCTGTATCAGTGGTTGAAGAGCAATGCCAGGGGCCTGCTCGGCAGCGAGGCCATCAAATGGAACTTCACCAAGTTCCTGGTCGATCGCTCTGGCAAGGTGGTCGACCGGTTCGCGCCCACCACCAAGCCAGAGGATCTTCAGACCAACGTCGAGGCGTTGCTATAGAGTTGCTATAGAGATGAGCTCGATGCTCAAAGCCGCGCCATGTTGGACGAGTGACTTGCCGTGCTCACCCTCGGGCGCGAGGGTGAGCAAGATAGACGCTTCACGCGCGAGTCAGTGGCGTAGCGTCGACTGCGAATGCAAGCCTCCGGGACGTGAAATGCCGCTCAGCGCCTCGCCGGCCTCGTCCTGGCTTTGGTCGTCCCGCGCCAGGTCGCCCAACGACAGGATGCCGACCAGCCGCTTGTCCCGATTCATCACCGGCAAGCGCCGCAGGCGCTGCTCGCCCATGTTGCGAGTCACTTCTTCGACGTCCTGGTCTTCGTAGCAATACCTGATCTCGCTGGTCATCACATCGCTCACGCGGGCATCGGCACCTTTGCCTTGGGCGATGGCACGCACGGCGATATCTCTATCGGTGATCATGCCCACCAGGCGGTCATTGTCCTGAACGGGCAGCGAGCCGATGTCCATCTGGGCCATCAATTGGGCGGCGTCGCGAATGGTCTGGTCGGGGCGGACCATGCAGACGTCTCGGGTCATGGCATCGCGAATTTTCATGGCGGTCTCCTCGAGAATGAAGGAGCAATGAGAGAGCGGCGAGTATCCGGCTCAACTCTTCAGTAACGCTGCGGTTCCGCGCGTGGAACGGCATGCACTACACTGCAAGCCATTGCTGCCGTCATATTTCACTGCCATTCGCACGCGCCAGGAAAGTCGCAGATGCCGCTATCGACCGTCACGTGCTTGGAGAGTCCCGCCGGATTGACGGCCGAGTTGCTGGAGAACGGCGCCGTGCGGCGCATGGACCACGGCGACACCATCGTCAATCTGTTCATCGGCAACGAGTTGGAGGGCAGTGTCGCCAATCTGTACTTGCGACGGTTGAACCCCGACGCGGTGCAGTACATCGAACTGCTCGGGCCGCGCAGCCCGACTGGCTGGCAACGGACCGGCGACGCCTGGAGCGGTCGCGGCGAGTGGCAAGGCATTCGCTACACGGTGCAGTTGCGGCTTGCGACTGCAGCGCCTGCGTGGTTCTGGCAAGTGAGTCTGGAAAGCTCTGGAAGCTCGGCGCAGCAGGTGGACGTTATCTACGTGCAGGATCTGGCGCTGTCTTCCTACGGCACTGTCCGGCTGAACGAGTTCTATGTCAGCCAGTACGTCGATCACACGCCTTTGTTGCATTCGAAGTACGGCCACGTGGTGGCCTCTCGCCAGAACCTCGCTGCGGGCGGTCGCAATCCGTGGTGTGTCATCGGCTCCTTGCGGCGAGCCGAAGCATTCGCCACTGACGGGTTGCAAGTGCATGGACTTGCCACGCGTGCGGGCGAGCCTCCAGTCGGCATTGTGCAAGGGTTGCCGACACGACGATTGCAACACGAACATTCGATGGTGGCGATCCAGGACGAGCCACTGCATCTCGCACCCGGCGAACGCGTCAACACCGGCTTCTTCGGCGGCTTCAGTCCGGACCATCCCGAAGCGACTTCTCTCAGCGATCTGAACGCGGTCGATGAGGTGCTCGCGCTGCCTGAGGCGGCGTTCACGGAGATCGATGCTATTTCCAATGAAGCATCAGGCTCCGCGACTCTGTTCAGCCATGCGCCCGCGCTGAACGCACTCGACCTGCAACCGGATGAAATCGGCGCGTTGTTCGCTGCGCAGCGCCGTCACGAAGAGCGGGATGAGCATGGCACCATGCTTTCGTTCTTTTATGAAGCGGATCGGCATGTGGTCCTGCGCGCCAAGCAGAAGCGAGTGCTGCGGCCTCACGGCCATCTGCTGCGCTCGGGCCGGCATGTGACGCCGGACGAGATGGCGCTCACGTCCACGGTGTGGATGAACGGCGTGTTTCACTCGATGTTCACGCAAGGCCACGTGAGCTTCAACCGGCTGCTGTCCACGGTGCACAGCTACCTGGGATTGTTTCGTTCGCATGGACTGCGCTTGTTCGTCGAGCTGAACGGCGAATGGCGCCTGCTCGATCTACCATCGGCGTACGAGATGCGGCCGGATGAGTGTCGATGGTTCTACAAACATGCGGGAGAAATGATCGAAGTTCGCAGCGAGGCACACGCGGAGCATCGGATGAGCCTGCAGGTGTTCTGCAGGGAGCCGGTGCGCTTGCTGATTACTTGCCACGTCGCACTCGATGGCGACGACGGCAGTGCGCCTGGCGCGGCGCGCTGGCGTCAGGATGGCAGCGAGATCGTGATCCAACCAGCGGAGGGAAGCGAGCTGGCGCGCAAGTTCCCGCAAGGCAGCTTCGTCATTACGCCGCACGCGGAAGCACGGATCGAGCACATTGGCGGCGATGAAATGCTGTTTCTCGACGGGCGCTCTCGCCAGCAGCCGTTCCTTTGCATGGTCATCGGTGCGAGCAAGTCATTCGCGCTCGACATTCGCGGCAATCTCGTCACCGAGAGCGTCGATGTACCGGACACGCAGGACGAGCCGCTCGTCGATCTGCTCGGCATCGAAGCGCCGCCCGATAGTCCGCTCGCCGCGCAAATGGAGCGCCTTGCGGAGATTGTGCCTTGGTTCAGGCACAACGCGTTGGTGCACTACCTTTCGCCACGAGGCCTGGAGCAATACTCGGGCGGCGGCTGGGGCACTCGCGATGTGACGCAGGGACCGGTCGAGATGCTGCTGGCGTCGGGTCACTTCGGGCCCATTCGCGATCTGTTGTTGCGAGTCATGCGGGCACAAACGCCGGATGGCGACTGGCCGCAATGGTTCATGTTCTTCGATCGGGAACGCGACATTCGCGCCGGCGATTCTCACGGCGACATCGTGTTCTGGCCATTGCTCGCATTGTCACAATACCTGCTCGCGTCGGGCGACGGCTCGATTCTCGACGAGCCGGTGCCATTCTTCTCGTCGGGACGCGCGCTCCCCGCCGTGACCGTTTGGAAACACGTGGAGCGTGCATTGAAGGTGATCGAACGCCGTGTCGTACCCGGCACGGCGCTGGCCGCGTATGGGCATGGTGACTGGAACGACGCGTTACAGCCAGCCGATCCTGCCATGCGCGAGCGGCTGTGCAGCGCCTGGACGGTCACGCTGCATCATCAAGTGTTGACGACGCTGGCGCAGGCTTTGCGAAGCATCGGTCGCAAGGAGGAAGCGGCGCGTTTCGCGAGCTGGGCCGTCAACGTCAAGCGCGATTTTCAGCATGTGCTGCTGGTGGATGGTGTGCTCGCCGGTTACGCGCTGTTCGAGGAGCAGGGCCGGGAAAGCTATCTGCTGCATCCTCGTGACGGCATCACGGGGGTTCGCTACAGCTCGCTGGCGATGATCCACGCCATCCTCGAAGACCTGTTCAGTTCCCAACAGCTGCAGCAGCATCTGCGTGTGATCGACTTGCACCTGAGCGGCCCGGACGGCGTGCGATTGTTCGATCGGCCCATGACTTATCACGGCGGGCCGCAGCGATTCTTTCAACGTGCCGAGAGCGCGGCGTTCTTCGGCCGCGAGATCGGCTTGATGTACATGCATGCGCATCTGCGCTATGCGCAGGCGCTGGCCAGAGTGGGCGAAACCGAGCGGTTCTTTCGGGCGCTGTGCCAGGCCAACCCCATCGGGATTCAGAGCCTGGTGCCGAGCGCGACGCTGCGGCAGGCGAACTGCTACTACTCCAGCTCCGACGCGGCGTTCGAGGATCGCTATCGGGCGAGTGCCGAGTACCAGCGAGTGGCTCAGGGCACGGTGCCGCTCGATGGCGGCTGGCGCGTGTACTCCAGCGGCGCCGGCATCGGCGTGGGCTTGATCGTGCGGCGGTTCCTCGGTTTGAGCATCGAAGCCGAAGACATTACGCTGGATCCCGTCATCCCCGCGGCATTGAATGGCTTGCGTGTGCGGCTGTCGTTGTTCGGCAAGCCAGTGTTGCTGAACTATGAGATCGGCGGTGCGGGTTGGGGCGTGAGCGCGGTGAGCGTCAATGGACACGACGTGCCGCTGAGCCATGATGCCAACCCCTATCGCAAAGGCGCCGCCCGCATCCATCGCTCGCTCCTGGTCAGCAAGCTGGATCAGCCGCACAATACCGTGAAAATCAAGGTAGGCTAACAGCCGCCGCGCTCCGGGCCTGCTCTCTTGCGACAGCGTTCGCGAGAAGCACGCCGCGCGCCAATACAAACAATTCGGTCGAAGCCCCGCTAGCAATCAGATATGGAAAAACAAGCCGGCTGGTTGGAACGCATTTCCCTGCGATGCTGCGCCTGGTCCGAGCGCTGGATCCCTGACGCCTACGTGTTCGCGGTGCTCGGTGTGATCCTGGTCGCGATTGCGGCCATTGCCCTGGGCTCGCCGGTGACGCAAACCGCGAAGGCGTTCGGCGACGGCTTCTGGAGCCTGATTCCGTTCACCATGCAGATGAGCTTCATCATCATCGGCGGCTACGTCGTGGCAAGCTCACCGCCTGCTGCGCGCCTGATCGACAAGCTCGCGGCATTGCCTCGCTCCGGACGGGGCGCCGTGTGCTGGGTCGCCGGAATCAGCATGTTGTTCTCGCTGCTGCACTGGGGTTTGAGCATGATCCTGGGCAGCTTGCTGGTGCGTGCTTTGTCTCGACGCGAAGATCTCGCCGTGGATTATCGCGCGGCGGGCGCGGCTGCCTATCTCGGCATGGGATCGGTGTGGGCGATGGGATTGTCATCGTCGGCTGCCCAGCTGCAGGCGAATCCCGCGAGCATGCCGCCGGCGCTGTTGCAGATCACTGGTGTCATTCCATTCACCGAGACGATCTTTCTGTGGCAATCGATCGCCCTGACGGCAGTGCTCATCGTGGTGACGCTGGCGATCGCCTGGTTCACGGCACCGCGCAACGAGAATGCTCAGACCGCCGGTCGCTTGGGCATTGTTGCCGAACCGCCGCCGGTCACGCGCACCCCCGCAGCGAGCCGGCCCGGCGAATGGCTCGAACACAGTCCCTTGCTCAACGTCTTGATTGCCGCGCTGGGCGCGGCGTGGTTGATCCAGGAGTTCGCGACCAAAGGCGCGGCGCTGGCGATCTCCAACCTCAACACTTACAACTTCCTGTTCGTGATGTTGGGATTGCTGTTGTGCTGGCGGCCGCGAGTGTTCCTCGATTCCGTGGCGAGGAGCGTGTCGGGCGTCAGTGGCGTGCTGATTCAGTTCCCGTTCTATGGCGGGATTGCGGCCATCCTGGTGTCGGCCGTCGGCAGCGATGGGCAGAGCATCGCACATCATCTGTCGACCTTCTTCGCGAACGCGGCGACCCGGGAATCTTTTCCCGTGGTGATGGGCATCTATTCGGCGGTGCTCGGATTTTTCGTGCCTTCCGGCGGCGGCAAGTGGATCATCGAGGCGCCCTATGTCATGCAGGCTGCCAACGAGCTGCAGGTCCATCTCGGATGGGCAGTGCAGGTCTATAACGCGGCCGAGGCACTGCCCAACTTGATCAACCCGTTCTGGATGCTGCCGCTGCTGGGCATCCTGAAGCTGCGTGCGCGGGATGTCATCGGCTTCACGATGCTTCAGTTCATCGTGCACGTGCCGGTGGTCTTGTTCCTGCTGTGGGCGTTCGGAATGATGCTGGAGTATCACCCGCCCGTGATGCCGTGAGCTTCATTCCAGCAAGGTGGAGCGCACGCGATCCAGGATTGCCGGACTGACGGCGGCGGTCTTCGTCAGATACGCCTCGACATCTCCGATCTGCTCGAATGCCGCTTCGAGAAAGGCGGCGTCGGCACTGAACAATACGCGTCGCATCTCTTCGGGCATCGACAGCAGCGGGCTGTGCGTATCCGTGAGGCCAAGATGCGCCTGATGGCGCGAGCGAATGAACTCTTCGAAGTTGCCCGATACGTTGGTGAGCAGGTAGTCCTCGATGACTGTTTGTTCCGGCACGCCCAAGGCTCGCAGCAGCACGGCTACCGCGATGCCGGTGCGATCCTTGCCGGCTGCGCAATGAACGATCAGCGGTATATCGCCTTTGGCGATGGTGGAGAACAGGCCGCCGATGCGTGGTGCCATCCATTCAGGCAGCGCGCGGTACAACGCGATCATGGTGTCGAACATTCCTGCCGCGGTCCGTGGGCGGTTGGCGGCGAGGCCGCGAAGCGTCGGAGTCACGACGCCGTCGTCCCATGACAGGCCGGTGATGTTGTCGTGTGGCCACCGAGTCGGCTCGCGTTCGCGCTCCTCGGCGCGTCGCAGGTCGCAGATCGCCCGCACTTGCAGATTGATCAGCGGTGCGTGGTCTTCTTCGGTGAAGTAGGTGAGCACACCGGCTCGATACACCTTGCCCCAGCGCGTGCTGGCGCCGTGCTGGGTTCGATAGCCGCCGACATCGCGAAAATTACAACCGCCTTGCAACGAGAGAACGCGTTCGCGTTCGACGCGAACGGTGGGAGCCGATGAAGTCATGAACACGCCTTGCCAGGGAAGGGGTGCAGTGTCTCACAGGGACCGACGAGCGCAACCCAGGCGCCGCATGACGACGGTGGGACGACGAGCTCTGTTCTACAGCGCGGTCCGCGGGAACAGATCGATTACTGCGCGTGAGGTGAGGGAACGCCCGCGGGCTCGAGCACATACGCGTCGGTGGCGTTCGCCCGCACGAAACGCAAGCCACGCGTCTGATCCGGCGGCAGCGGCGCAAAGATGCGCCAGGACTGCGTCGGGTTCAGCAGCGCCCAGAACGGCGCGGCGATCCCCGGCCAGGGCGTCGGAGTATTCGGCATGCGATCACGTTCGCGTTCGACCTCGACTTCCTCGATGTTCTCGGAGATGAAGCTCGCCGCCAGAATCCTGTTGAGCTCTTCAGACGTGAACAGGTGTGTGATGTCGGGCGGTCGCAAATCCAACGGCTTCTGCGGTGGGGTTGCCGGCCGGAACACGACCGCGGAGACGTTGGCAGGGGCCGGTTCCTCGCCCCACGAGGGGCTGCAAAGCAAAGCGCCAACGACAATCATCGCGACCATCGAGCAACTGCGGCGTGGCGAGTTCATGGTGTGGTACCCGATAAGCGCTGGCGATCGAACGTCCTTGATCCTCGGTCCGCGGATAGCTGGCGCGGCCAGAGGCCAAGGTCATACCCTCAGGAGGGAGTATGACGCCTGAAAGTTCCGTTTCCAATGCGCCCTGGCGCTGTGGCGCGACCAAAAAAAGCTCCTCTCTCCACCGCGTTGGGAGAGAGGAGACAAGGGGTCGAGAATTCGGGGCTTGCGGGGGCTATTCGTACTCGTCGTTGCGGAACTCCACCGCGACTTGATGCGTGGCCGGGAAGGTGTGAGCGCAATGAGAAACATCGAACTGCCACTTGTTGAGCACGCTGCGCGTGGCGGCGAGATCGAGCAGCAGATGGCCGCTGGACCGCTGCACTTCCGCGCCTGTGGCGTGGCCGTCAGCATCGAGAGTTACGTTGATGAGTACCGTGCCTTTTTGCCCACGCAGTTGCGAGCGCATGGGAAAATCCGTGTCGCTTAGAACCACACGCATGCCACAGCTGGCGGAATAGGCGGTGGTGGCGGGGATGGCGATAGTCGCGGCCAGAATGGCGAGGCCAGAGCTGAGAAGGCTAGGGCTGATAGGATTCATTGCCGTCTCCGGACAGTAAGTGCGAGGTCGCACGATCGTTGCCAGGCCTACGTCGCGCGGCAGGCGGGCTTTGCCGCGCGGGTGCAGGGAATTGCGACAAGCTGTCCGTCGTATAGAAAGCTTCGATTGCATTGGCCGGGTGCCCGAGGCTAAATAGGACCCTACAGACCTGTCTGTTCTCATGCTACGGACAGGTCTGTATCGTTGTCAACTGCCAGAAGGGGGCCCATGAAGCCAACTGCCAAACCTCGCGCCGGCAGCGCCGCCGCCGCGGCACCCGCTGAAAGCGTCCGGGACCGGATCCTGAACACGGCTAGAGACTTGTTTTATAAGGAAGGTGCGCGCGCCGTCGGGGTCGACACGGTGGTCGCCCGGTCGGGCGTGGCCAAGACCAGCCTGTATCGCTGGTTTCCGTCCAAGGACGCGTTGATCGTGGCGGTCCTGGAGCAGGAACAGAAGGATCGCTGGGCCGGCTGGGACAAGACCGCGGCGATGAGCGATCCGGAGCCGCGGGCGCGATTGCGGGCCCATCTGAACGGCATTGCCCGGTATGTGAGCAGCTCGCATTTCCGCGGCTGTCCGTTCATGAACATGATCGTTGCTTTTCCCGATCCGGAGCATCCGGCGCGCAAACTGGCCATCGAAGAAATCGAGGAGCTGCGGCGGCGGCTGCGCGGGCTCGTGAACAACATCGAGGGCGTGAAGAGCCCGGAAGTGCTGACCGAACAATTGATGCTGCTGGTCGACGGGGCGTTCTCGTCGGCGCTGGCGCTCGGTAAGAACGGGCCGCAGCAGTACCTGGTCGAGGCCGCGGATGCGCTTATCGACCTGCAGCTGAAGAACTAGCGGTCACAGCGCCCGCTAGCTGCCGGCCGACATTTCGGCGTCGAGCTTCTCGCTGGCGGCCAGCCAATCGCTTTCGGTGGCGGCGATATCGCGCTTCAATCGCGTTTGTTGCTGCAGCAGTTCCTGCAGCTTCTGCTTGGCGCCCGGGTTGTAGATATCGGGCTCGGCCAGCGCGCTCTCGACGGTGGCGCGTTCCTGTTCCAGCTTCGCCAGTTGTTTTTCGAGCCGCGCGATATCCGCTTTGAGCGGACTCAAGCGATTGCGGCGTTCCGCTTCCTCGCGCTTGCGTTGTTTCTTTTGCTCGGCGCTGAGCGCTCCAGGCGAGGCAGCCTCGTTGGCGGTCTCGCTTTCTTCCCGCTTCGTGAACCATTGAGCGTAGTCGTCGAGATCGCCGTCGAAGGGCTGCGCCCGGCCCTGGTCGACCAGGACCAATTCGTCGGCAACGGCGCGCAGCAGATGACGATCGTGCGAGACGAGCACCACGGCCGCTTCGTAGTCCTGCAGTGCCATGGCCAGTGCCTGGCGCATTTCCAGATCGAGATGGTTGGTGGGCTCGTCGAGCAGCAACAGATTGGGCCGCAGGTAACTGACCAGGGCCAGAACCAGGCGCGCCTTTTCTCCGCCCGAGAAGGGGCCGACCGGTTCGAACACGCGATCGCCGCTGAAGCCGAAGCTGCCTAGAAACGTGCGCAGTTCCTGTTCAGTGGCCTTTGCCGCAGCTTCGCCGCCCAGACGTTTCAGATGGCCGAGCGGTGAGTCGTCAACGCTCAGTTGCTCGAGCTGGTGCTGGGCGAAGTAGCCGATCTTCAGGTCACGCGCTTCGGTGCGCTTGCCGTCGAATGCCGCAAGCTCGCCCGCCAGCAGTTTCATCAATGTCGATTTACCGGCGCCGTTGCGGCCGAGCAGGGCAATGCGGCTACCGGGCGCGATCGTCATGCTGATGTTTTCGAGCACGATGCGATCGCCGTAGCCGACCGATTGCTTTTCCAGCGTCAACAGCGGGCGCGGCAGTTTCTGCGGCGGCAGGAATGTGAATTCGAATTGCGAGTCGACGTGTGCCGGCGCGATGCGCTCCATGCGTTCCAGCGCCTTGATGCGGCTCTGCGCTTGCTTGGCCTTGGTGGCCTTGGCCTTGAAGCGCTCGATGAAGCTCATCATGTGCTTGATCTCGCGCTGCTGGCGTTCGTACATGGATTGCTGTTGCGCCAGCTGCGCGGCACGTTGTTCTTCGAATGCGGAATAGTTGCCCGAGTAGATTTTCGCGGCGCCGTTTTCAATGTGCACGATGCGCCCGACGGTGCGGTCGAGGAACTCGCGGTCGTGCGCGATCATCAGCAACGTGCCTTGATAGTTGCGCAGCCATTGTTCGAGCCAGATGACGGCGTCGAGATCGAGGTGGTTGGTGGGCTCGTCGAGCAGCAGCAGATCGGAGCGGCACATCAGCGCCTGTGCCACGTTCAGCCTCACTCGCCAGCCACCGGAGAATGCACTCACCGGGCGCGTCTCGTCCGCCGCGGAGAAGCCCAGGCCGTGCATCAATTTTCCCGCGCGACTCCTCGCGTCATATCCACCCAACGCCGCGTAGCGAGCATGAAGCTCACCGAGCTTCGTGCCGGCATTGCTGGCCTCCGCTTGCGCTATCGCTGTTTCGGTGACGCGCAGTTCCTCGTCGCCATCCATCACGAACTCGATCGCCGGCCGATCCGTTGCCTCCAGTTCCTGCGCCACATGCGCCACCACCAGCTGCGACGGATATTCCACACTTCCCGCATCCGGCTGCAGCTCGCCCAGCACCAATGCCAACAAACTCGATTTGCCACAGCCATTGGCGCCCACGATGCCAACCTTCTCGCCGCGATAAACGGTGAAAGATGCATCCGAAATCAACAGGCGCGTGCCGCGCCGAAGGGCGAGGGAGGAGAAGGAAAGCATGGACGATCTGGACAGCGGTGCTGGCCCGCAATCCTAGCAGATCGGACCGGCAGATCGCCGCGGTTGGGTCGCCCCGATGGATCGGCCCTGGGCGATTGCTCGTGTTACTTCGACTGCCCCGGACTCATGGTTCGCTGCCACGGGCGGGTTCCATCGCGACGTGTCAGCCATGGCTGTTCCTTCACACCGCTGCGACGGGACCGCACACGTCGCGAGAGTTCATGACGGCTGTCGCCGTCGCGCTTCACCCAGAACGATTTCAATCCATCGATGTGCTCATGCAGGCTGTGCGCGATGTGGTTCCACAAGGGATCCAGCACCACATCCAATCCCTCTCGGCGCGCCAGCTTGGCGGCTGGGACGAAATCGGAGTCGCCGGTGATCAGGACGATTCTTTCGACGAGTTTCTTGTAAGCGAGTGATGCGATGTCGAGACCGAATTTGATAGCCACTCCCTTCTGGGTGACGTCGTAGCGCAGATCGTCTTCGGTCAGATCATTCACCGTGATTTCTTTTCGCAGCAAACGCTTGAGCGGCTCCGGTCGAATGACCCAGCGCGAGTCGTCGGCCAACTCGCCCAGACGCAGCGCCACCTTGCGCAGGCAGATCAGCTCTCGGTGCAGGTCGTTGCGAAATTTGAACAGCGTCGTTCGAGAGAAATCGATGGTCTTGCCAGTCACCGGATGGTGGGCTTTCTTGTCCAGCGGTTTGCAATCGTAGACGAAGATTCTATACAGCTCTTCGCCATGCTCCCTGTGCACGTGGCGCACGGCTGTTGCAAACAGGGCCGCGGCAACTTGCTTCGCGCTATGGGCGGGGATCGCATGGCATTCGATCAAGCGGCGATAGCGCGGCAGAAAGAAGCCCAGGTCGACGAGAATGGCGACCCTGCTCATAAAGTCGCCCAAAACGAAAAGCCCCTGGGTTCGACGGTTCCTGGATTCAGAAGGAGGAGCCGTTTACTGCCAAGGGCGCTATGGCGGTGGACTGTAGCGTAAGGGTGGCTTGGAGACAATAAGGTTTTCAGCGGAATTCTGATCACGGTACGACATCCTTGTTCCTTGTGGGGCGCATTACTACCGGGAGCGCGTCGCACCAAACAACCTGAATTTTCCCGGAAAGCCGCGCGCGCTCCGCGAGCATGCGCGCGAGTAGGATGCGCGCACGGTTGCGCGCGAATTCCGCGTGGAGGTTACGACGCGAACAGCTCGCTGACTTTGGCGCGGCCGGTTTCTTGGGAGGTGACGAGATTGAAGAATTCGTCGGCGGTCATGGCGTCGCCGAACAGGCGGCCTTGGCCGTAGTGGCAGCCGCGGTTGCGCAGGAAGTTGAATTGTTCTTCGGTTTCGACGCCTTCGGCGACCACTTCGACTTCGAGGGCTTTGCCCATGTCGATGATGGTGCGAACGATGGTGGCGTCGTCGGAGTTGATGGCGGCATCGCGCACGAAGGACTGGTCGATCTTCAGCGTGCCGATGGGGAACTGTTGCAAGGCGCTGAGTGAGGAGTAGCCGGTGCCGAAGTCGTCGATGGACAGGTGCAGGCCCATGGCATACAGCTCGTCGAGCAGCTTGATGGTGCGCTTGGGGTCGACCATCAGCGTGGTTTCGGTGATCTCCAGCTCGAAGCACGTGGGCGACACTTCGTGACGACGGAACACCGACTTGCAACGGGTGATGAAGCTCGCCTGGCGCAGCTGTTTCAGCGACAGGTTGATGGAGACGCGGCCCGGGTTCTTGATCTTCTCCTGCCAGCGCCGATAGTCGGCGCAGACGCGGTTCAGCACCCACTCGCCAATGCCCAGGATCAGGTTTGTTTCTTCCGCCAGCGGAATGAATTGCGACGGCGGAATGTCGCCATGTCCCGGTAACCGCCAGCGCAGCAGCGCTTCGGCGCCGACGATGCGGCCATCGCGCAGGTCGACCTTCGGCTGATACAGCATCATCAGCTCGTCACGCTCCAGCGCGCGGCGCAGCTTGCTCTTGAGCATCAGACGTTCCACCGCCGCGCCGTTCATGTCGGGCGAATAGAACGCGAAGCTGTTGCCGCCGTTCTGTTTCGAGTGATACATCGCCGCGTCGGCGTTGCGGATCAGGTCGATCACGTTCTCCGCATCCTTCGGGCAGAACGCGATGCCGACGCTGGCGGTCAGGAACACTTCCTGCTGATCGACGTAATAAGCCTTGCAGACTTCCGCCAGCACCATGCGCGCGAGATTCGCCGCTTGCGTGCGCTCATCCTCGGAATCGGCGAAGCCCTCGATGAACAAGCCGAACTCGTCGCCGGCCAGGCGCCCGACCACGGCCTCGCGCGGCAGGATGCGAATCAAACGTTCGCTGAGCACTTCGAGCGTGCGGTCGCCGGCGGAGTGACCGAACGTGTCGTTGATCTCCTTGAACCGGTCCATGTCCAGATACAGCATCACGATGCCGCGATCGTTGCGGCGTGCCCGCGCGATCGCCTGCTGCAGCATGTGCTGGAACTGCATGCGATTCGGCACTTTGGTAAGTGCGTCGTAGCGCGCCAGGTAACGAATGCGGCGCTCGGCCCGCTTGCGGTCGGTGATGTTGCGGACGACGAAAATCGTGCCCTGGAACTGCGGATCGTCGCCCGCGATCGGCGCGCCGGAGAGCGACACAGGAATCGTCTGGCCGCTATGAGTGGCGATCACGGTCTCGCGCGTTTCCACGGCGGCCGCTTCCAGGGAGAAATTCTCGCGCTCGCTCTCGGCGATCAGATTGATGAACGGCTGGCCGGCAATCTCTTCCTCGTTGTAACCGAACAGCCGGACCGCCGCGTCGTTGATCTTGCGCACCAGGCCGTCCGGCGAGGTCACCAGCACGGCGTCGTTCATGCTGTTCAGAACGATGGTCAGGTAGTTCTTGGTGATGGTGGTCTGGCGCAAGTTCTGCCGCATGCGATCCAGCGCCATCTCCAGCTCGGCGATCTCGTCGTTGCTGGTGACCTTGTGCGGCCGGGTGTAGTCGCCTTCGCCGATGCGTTCGGCGGAGCGGATCAACTCGACGATGGGCCGCTCGAGCCGCTGTGCCAGCATCCATGCGACCAGGGTCAACAGGCCGGTGATCAGCACACCCACGCCCGCCACGACCCAGATGCGGCGTTCGAAGTCGCCTTCTTGAATACGCTGCAGCTGGGCGCGCAGCGCGTGCGCGGTGTCGGCCAGCCCCGGGCGGCCGACGACGATCTCCAGGGTTCCCAGCGACTCGGCTCCGCCCAGCCCACGGCGGATGGTCCGTTTATCCTGATCGGTGATCTGCCGTGTCCACTGGTCCTGCCGCACGGCCTCGTAGACGATCGCCCCGTCCGGCGCCACGACGTGCGCGGAAATCGAATAGGGATTGTTCAACAGCGAGTTGACCACCAGCTCGACGGTGGCACGGTCCTGCTCTCGCACAGCGGTTTCCAGGGCCTGCGCGCCAGCCGCAGCCATGTCGCTGGCCAGCAGGTCCAGGCGCTGCGCTTCGGCGATCAGCAGCGAGCGCTCGCCTTGCCTCACGAGCGCCTCGCTGGATTTGCGGTAGTCGAGGTATTCCAGCAGGAACAGCGTCGCCGCAATGCTGATGCCCGCCGCCACGGCGACCGACAGCAACCTGATTTTGAGGCCCCGGGATCTCAACCCATACTCCGCGCTGTGCTGCTAGTGTCCATCCCGTCGTGCATGACTCGCGGGCAGCGGCCGATGCCGCCGAAGTGCCTCCGTCCGGCGTGGCATCTTCAAGTGCCATCCAACCGTAACGTATGCGTACTCACCGTGCCGATCGGCCGTTCGGTGCTCTGGCACTACCGCTTCGTTCCGCATGATACTCGGGTTTTCCGTGGCGGTAACACACCTTGGGTTACTTGTCGGTTTTCTTGACATACCGAACGACTACAATGTCAAGAACCGCGGCATTCGCCGTGTTTTCCAGCCACTGAAACAATATTTCGAGGATGCGGATCGTAATGAACGAGCTCGAGCTCACCGGCCAGGCGCGCACTCATGTCGTGGAATTGAACGAACCGCGCTGCGCGCTTCACTACGAGGCGGTGGCCTCTTTCCTGGCGATGAGGGATGCCGCGCGGGCCGAGGGTATCGATCTCACGCCGTGCTCGAGCTTTCGCGACTTCCAGACGCAAGTCGCCATCTGGAATCGCAAGTGGCTGGGCGAACGGCCCATCCGTGATCGCCACGGTGCGCTGCTGGAGCGCGCGCAGCTGTCCGATTCGGCCGCGGTCGACGCGATCCTGTGCTGGTCGGCGATTCCCGGCGGCAGCCGCCATCACTGGGGCAGCGACGTGGATGTGATCGACGCAGCGGCGGTGCCGCCCGGCTATACGGTCGAGCTGGTGCCCGGCGAATACGCGCCCGATGGAATGTTCGCGCGGCTGTCGCAATGGCTCGACGCGAACATGCGACTGTACGGGTTCTATCGTCCGTATCGCAGCGATCGAGGCGGTGTATGTCCCGAGCCCTGGCACCTGAGCTATGCGCCGATTTCGCTGCCGGCGCTGGAATCACTCAGCTTGTCGACGCTGCGGCGGGTGCTGGAAGCCAGCAACATTGAAGGCAAGGCGCATGTGCTGGCGCGCTTGCCCGAGATCTACACGCGTTTCCTGTTGGCAGTGGACTCGCCGGCGTAACTGCAGAGATCCAGACGCTACTGCCGCTGCGTGAAGCGCCGTACCTGATCGAGAAACCGCAGCGGCATCCAGCGTTTCATTCGCCACATCTTGCGTGCGGCCTTGGGTAGCACGATGTAGGTTCGGCCGTCGGCGGATTCTGTCAGCAGATCCTGTGCGAGCCGCGGCGCTTCATACTCCGATCGGTGCATTGCCTGCTGTGCGATCTGGCGCGCATGGTCGGGGCCGCGCAATGTTTCCAACAACGAAGAACGGAAGAATGTCGGCATCACCACCGAGACCTGCGTGCCGCCGGGGCGCAGTTCGTTGACCAGCGTTTCGCTGATCGACAGCACCGCGGCCTTGCTCGCGTTGTACGAGATCATGCCGGGCGCCGAAGCGAAAGCAGCGGCGCTCGCGACGTTGATCAGCAATCCGGTGCCGTTGCGCTGTAGATGCGGAATCGCGGCGCGCGAGCCGTGCACCACGCCCATCACATTGATGTCGAGAATCCAGCGCCAGTCTTCGAGCGAGACTTCCATCATCGAGCCGGCACCGGCCACGCCGGCGTTGTTGATCATCACGTCCAGTCCGCCGTGACTGGCGGCGAAGGAATTCACCGCGACGGTGAGCTCGTCTGCTTGTGTGACATCACCGGGATAAGCGACCAGCTGCACTCCGGCCTCGGACAACGTGGCTTCCACCTGCGTGAGCCGTTCGAGATTGCGGTCGAACAGCCCGAGCGTCCAGCCGTCGCTGGCCAGCGCTCTGGCGATTTCGAGGCCCAGCCCGCTGCCCGCGCCCGTGATGAAAGCGCGCTTGTGCGGAAACCGGGCATTCAGCCGTGCAAACCGTGAGCTCATCGTGCGTGTGGTCACCTTCTCTGCTCTCCAAGCGACGCGGAGTATGTCTTCCTTAAACAAGGAAAGCGCGAACCCACCACGCACCCCACGCAGCTGTCGCCATGAGAATCAGCCCCGGTGTGAGCTCGTAGGCAAAACGTCGGTCGCCCAAGGAAAATGCCACGACCGTCTTGCTCACGGAGTTGGTGGTAAAGCCCACCAGCACCGCCAGCGCCGCCAACTGCGTATCAGTTTGACCGCTCGCGGCGAGCGATGCTGCCGAAATCGCCGCCGCATGGGCATCGGTAAAACCTGCGACGCCGGCAGCGAGGAGCAAGCCCCGGTCGCCCAGCCACTGCGTGAGCACTGCCGAGATCAGCAAGGTGATGCCGACCACCAGCACGAAGATGATCGCGGTCCTGGGTTCGAATGGCCGGCCCTTGGGGCCGGCGTTTTGCGATGACGCATCACGAAAGCTGCGTAGCGCGAATATGCCTGCATACAGCACCGCGGCCACACCGGATGCCATCAACGAAGGCAGCAGCATGATCAATGTAGGCACGCTCACCAAGCCGATGAGAATTGCCAGCTGCAGCACGGTCGCCACCGATGACGCTGCGGCACCGGCAACGGCGCTCTTGTGCAACTCGGGCCGACCCTTGGTACGCGCTCCCATGGCGCCGATCGTGGCGGTGCTCGACACGAAGCCAGACAGCAAGCCCGCCACTGCCAATCCCGTCCTCGGGCCGAGCGCGCGCAAGGCGACGTAACCAAGCGCGTTGATCGCCATGATCAGCACCGCGAGCATCCACAGCTTGCGTGGCTGGACGACGCCCCAGGGATCAATCGGCTCGGCAGGAGCGAGCGGCAGAATTACGAGTGCCGCGGCCGCCAGCAGCAATCCGTCGCGAGCCTCCTGATCCGTCAGTACGTTCTTGACCCAGTTGTGCACCGTGCTGCGGAAGGCGAGCAACATGGCGACGATCACCGCCAGCGCGGCAGCGAGCTGCGGCTCGCGCACCGCCAATCCTCCCAACAGCAACGTGACGACCATCGCGATCTCGGTCGTCATTCCAGGGTCGGTCGCATGCGTGCGCAGGTACCCGACCGCGATCAGGATGCCCACGATGACGCCGGTCGCAATGAATACATAGATGCCGCCGATCCAAAGACCGACCGCGCCGGCCAGCGAGATCAGGGTAAAGGTGCGCAGCCCGGCGATCGCGGCATGCGATTTATCGCCGATACTGCGTTCGCGCTCGATGCCGATGAGCAGGCCCACGGCAAGCGCGACGCCGATGTTCAACCAGTTGGAGTCTGCGGGGCTGATGGTCATCCCGCAATGTTAACGGGCATGCGCGATGGAGGGGATCGAACGGCGGCTCAGCCGCTCTTCCACACCTGCTTGAGGTGGCCGATCACCAGCGAACGGATGTTCTGCACCGGGTTGCGCTCCCACGTAAAGCAGGGCGGGTCGCGGCGGAGCATGGGCCAACGCCCGGTGCGCAGCACTTCGCTCAGATAACTGAGGTTGGCCTCGATGGTCTCCATGTACGGGTTGCGGCCGTTGAACAGCGCTTCGAGATAGCTGTACGCGCTGCCGAATTCTCCATCCAGGCGCGAGCGGCGCACGTCCTCGATGAAGCCCGGCGTCTGCCGCAGCACATCCAGGCCGGAGCTGTATTTCACCTGGGTCTTGCCGCTGGCGTCGCTGGGCATGGCGATGCCGCCCAGCACGAACTCCGGATAGAGCCGGTCGCGGCACTTCTCCAGGTAGCAGCGATCGGACATCTGCGCGATCAGGTCGCCGGTGCCGATCAGATGACCGAGCTTGCGGTCGCGCGGATCGTCCAGACGGATCTGGTCGAACTGCACTTCGTAACCGGTGAAGTGCACGATCTTGGTGGCCACCGGCACCCACTCGGCCATGCCGATGGTGGGCAGGTAGCGGCCGATGAACTGAGCACTGCGGCTGACGTGGCTGAGTGTGAACTCGGCGCCGTTGCGGTGAGTCTGGTCGTCGGTCTGACGAATGTATCCAGCGTCGTGAAACAGCGCGGTAACCACGCCGAGGATGGCGCGCTCCGGTCCGAGGCGCTCATCCGCCAAGTGGGTGCGGTCATAACTGACGATCAGCCGGGCCACCGCGAGCGTACCGTCCAGCGAATGCTGCAGGTCGTGATAGACCGTGTCGCAGCCGTAGTAGCCGGGAAACTGTCCGTTGAACAGCCGCTCGAAATCCCGGAACGCGGTATCCACCCGGTCCAGCGGGTAGTGCGGCCAGCTCTGCCGATACAGATCCACCACGGCGCGGCGCACCGCGTCGGGTGAGCTCACCTGCACGGTGTTGGTGACGTCGAAATCGCTGCGCCGATACTGCATTTATGCGGGAAACTCGTTGCGGGACATTGCAAACGATGCCGCGAGTCTAGTCGCCTTTCGGCGTTTGTCCATGTCGGAAAAATTGTCAGCGTCTGGCGTCACGGCTGCCGCAAGAAGGGGTATTTGCAGTGGATTCGGCGGAGTTTTTTTGCTGCGGCTGCCGGCCCGAGCCGGATGTCACCGGCGCATTAACTTTTATCTATGTGACGAGCTTCACACTGACGGGGAGGCGCGAAACTCATGCACCGCCTGCTTATGCGCAATCGGCGCGGGCGGCGTTCAGCCGCCCTCCGGCGCGGGGCGCTCCAGAGATGTGAAGCGCGTGTGCCAGAAGCGCTCGTAGTAGATCGGTGCGATGGCGGCGAAGCCGGCTTCGTAGGCAAGCGTGATCTGGTCCCCGCCGATCAACTGGATCTCGGCGACCTCGATCTGCAGCCGGCCCTCCCGTTTGAAATCGCCCCAGGTGCACTTGCGGATCTGCAAGGGAGAGAACTCGAACCGCGTACCGCGGTAGATACCGAAGACACGCGCCGTGGTCATCACGTACCAGCGCTGGCCGTCGATGAAACAACTGACCACGCACAACTCGTCTGTACCCAGCTGGATCACGCGCGACAACGCATCGTGCACCACTTCGAGCTGCGTGAAGCGCCATTTCGCGGGCTGCATCACGTGGCTGCGGATGTACTGCAGCAGTTCAGTTCGAATCGTTGTATCCGGCCATTCGCTCATACGCGCGCTGTTTCCGTAGCGACCTTCCGTGCTTGTGTCTGAAGGGGAGTGGGGGAGTGAGGCAGATGATACCCTACCATCTGAACCTGTATATAGAAACAGTGCTGACAGGCGCCGGCCGCCTCCCGTTCTCTGCCGTTGTCTGGCACCCGCCGCAGCCGAGCTGTCGAAATTATGGGTTAACGCCGGGTGCGGGGTGAAACTGTGGATCCGACAGCTTCATTTCCGTGAGCGGCCCGTACTTGCGCAAGCCGTCGCGAATGGCCTCGGCCTTGCCGATCACCACCAGCATCAGTCGCTCGCTGGGCGGAATCACCGCGGCGACGGCGTCTTTGGCAGCGTCGAGCTGCACGGCCGCTAGCGCCGTGCCGTAGTCGTCGATATAGCTGCGATCCAGGCCGTAGAACTCGAGCGTGGCCAACTGAGATGCCCACTGCGACGCTGTTTCCAGACCGAGCGGATATTGGCCCAGGACATAGCTCCTGGCGGACTGCAGCTGGGTCTCGTCGATGGCGCCGTCATGCAGCCGGTCGAGGGTGGCAAAGGCCAGGTCGATGGCTTCGATGGTTTTTTCGGTGCGCGTGAACGAACGCAACTCCCAGCTGCCGCCTTCGGCCATGCGATCGAAGCCCGAGCTGGCGCCATAGCTCAAGCCGCTCTTGATGCGCAGCTCGGTATTCAGCATGGAAGTGAATCGGCCGCCGAACAATGTATTGACGATGTCGAGTGGCGCGCGGCGTGGATCGTTCTTGGCGACGCTCACGTTGCCCGCCCAGAAATAGGATTGCACGGCATCGGGCGCGTCGATCAGCAGCACGCGTCGGCTGGCGATGCGGGTGGGCTGTGGCACGCTCGGCAGCGGCTGGCCCGCTTTGCGCCAGTTCGCGAACGCACGTGACAAAAGTGATTTCAGTTGCGCGGTCTTGAAGTCACCCGCGACGGCGATGATGACGCGGTCGGCGCCCACATGGTCCTGGTAGTAGCGCTGCACGTCCGCATGTTCGATCGCGGCCAGGCTCGCCTCGCTGCCGCCGACGGGCCTGCCGTAGGGGTGCGCGCCAAACAGGCTGGCTGCACCATAGATCGAGGTCAGCGACGAGCGGTTCGAGTCCTTGGCCGCGCGAATGAACTCGATGTAACGGCCACGCAGTGCCTGAAACTGCGACTGCTCCAGACGCGGCCTCTGCAACACGTCGGCAAGCAGTTCCACCATCAGTTTCTGGTCGCGTGCCAGAAACGAACCCGACACCGAGATGCTCTCGGTGCTGGCGCCCGCCGAGATGCTGCCGCCGACCGAGGCGACAGTCTCGGCAAAGGCATTCGCATCACGCGCGCCGGCGCCTTTTTCCAGCAGGCCCGCGAGCAGATTGGCGGTGCCCAGTCGATCCTCGGGATCGGTCAGGGCGCCGCCGCGAATGATGGCGGTGAATGCGATCAAAGGAACGTCGTGACGTTCCATCAGCAGCAGCGTCGTGCCGTTCGCGAGCTTCACCTTCTCGAAGTTCGGAGTCTTGACCGCGCTCGAAGCGAACGCCGGCAGCGCCAACATCGAGCAGAGGCTGGCAGTCACCAGAAGGAACCGACGCAACGAGCTCATTGCGCATCTCCCGTCTTGGTCTGCAACTCGCCTGACGAAGCAGGGGAGGTCAAGACGCCGACCGTGCGATTCGTTTGGCGCAGCAATTCGCCAGCCACTTTTTGTATGTCAGCTCGAGTTACTGCTTCATAGGCGCGTGGTGCATCAAACAGCTTCTCATAGCCTCCCTGCAGTACCGCGAAGGTGCCGAGCGCTTCTGCTTTGCCGTTGATCGTGGCGAGGCCACGCCAGAAATCCGCGAGTGCCTGGCTGCGTGCGCGCGCCAATTCTTCTTTGCTGATGCCTTCCTTGATGATGCGCTCGATCTGCGCGGTGAACGCTTCCTCGGCCTGCTTCGCATCGCCATCGGCGGGCAACGAAAGGAAGAACCACACCAGCCCGGGATCGAAGCCGGCACTCACATAGCTGTCCGCGGAGATTGCGAGCTTTTGTTCTTCAACCAGCGCACGATGCAATCGCGACGCATCGCCATCCGTGAGCACGCGCGTTAGCAATTCCAACGCCGCCAGGCGCGAATCCGATCCAGCGATGCCGTGATAAGCGAACTGCAGAAGCGGAGTTTGCGCTTCGGCGTTGATGATCACGCGTCGTTCACCCAGCTGTTCGGGCTCGACCGTTCTCACCGGCCTGGGAGGTTCGTGTTTGGGAATGGGCTCGAGGTGTTTGCGGGCCAGCGCAAACACCGCGTCGGGCTCGACATCTCCGACCAGGATCATGGTGCAGTTGTTGGGCGCGTAATAGGTCGAGAAGAAGGTCTTCAGATCGTCGATGCTCCACGACAGGATGTCCGAAGGCCAGCCGATGGTCGGAATGCCATACGGATGCGCGAGGAATGCGGTGGCTTGCACCTGTTCCTGCAGGCGGCCCTGATGGCTGTCGTCGACGCGCAGGCGCCGCTCCGAATGAACCACGCCGCGCTCGCTTTCAACGACCTTGGGATCGAAAGCGAGGTTCTGCAGGCGATCCGCTTCCAGCTCCAGTACCGTTTCCAGCGCGGAGCGGGGGAACCAGTTCTGATACACCGTCACGTCTTCGGTGGTGAAGGCGTTGTTGCGCGCGCCGTTGGCTTCGAGCACCTGATCGAATTCGCCTGGCGCCCGCTTGCTGGTGCCGTTGAACATCATGTGTTCGAAGAAGTGCGCAAGCCCGGTGATGCCGGGCACTTCGTTGCGGCTGCCGACGCGTACCCAGTTGTAGAGCGCGACGTTGGGGATGTCGCGATCCGGCCAGACGACGATCTGCATGCCGTTGGCCAGCGTGAGCGTGCGAATCTGATCGGCGCCGGGCACCTGGGCGAAGGCGGCGGGCGCGAGCAACGCCAGGCTGAACAGCAGCATCCGCCCGGCCGCTTGGACCAGGGTGCGGGACATCCGGAATCGAGGTGTCATGAACGCTCCTGCGAGGATGCCTGGATGATAGCGAGCCCGGGCTTCGCACGGTGGCGCGCCGAGTGCGCAAAAAAAAGCGCCGCACGCGGGGAAGAACGCGGGCGGCGCCAGTTACGAACTCAAGGGCCCGATTGCCGAGCTTGCTTGGAGGTTCAGCGCATAAATGCCAGCTCTATAGTGCAATGGCTGTGCCAGCGCCCGGAACGCTTTCATGCCTTCGAGAGTGTGCGAATAATGTCAGCCAATCAGCGACTTGAAGATTTTGCCGACGATTCGTGGCGCGCTTGGGGCAGCGGCGGCCTGACACGAAGTGTCAGCTTCGGACCGCCCTTGGTGACTTGCGTCACAGACTGTAGCAAGTCCCCGACTTCACGCTCGCATTCCATAACCTAGTGCTTGCGCGGGCGAGGGTGAATAATCCGCGCGTCGCTTCGATGGAGATGCTCATGGCCGATACGCCTCGCCGCCGCCTTGCCGACCGGGTGTCCAGCAGCCCGACTTTGATCGGCACTGGCTCCAGATTCACCGGCGACCTGGAATGCGATAGCGATCTGATGGTCAGCGGTACCGTCATCGGCGATGGTGACGTGCGTGGTGCACTGACGTTATCCGACGGCGGCCGTTGGCAGGGCGAGATTCGCGCCGGCAACGCCGTGATCGCCGGTGAAATCCAGGGTTCCGTTTCCGTGGCGGAGAAGCTGGAGCTGCGGGCGAGCGCGCGCATCAAAGGTTCGCTCCGGGCACGCACCATCGCGGTCGCCAAGGGCGCCATCATCGACGGCGACATGGCGGTGACCAGCGGCAGCCCGGTGATGCACTTCGAAGAGAAGCGCAACACCTAGC
Source organism: Steroidobacter sp. (assembly GCF_036406195.1). GTDB lineage: Bacteria > Pseudomonadota > Gammaproteobacteria > Steroidobacterales > Steroidobacteraceae > Steroidobacter. The sequence goes on along the minus strand of NZ_DASWVW010000061.1, from coordinate 430,401 downwards.
CGACCACTAAACCTGCGTGTCTACTGGCATGCCGCCAGGCCGTCGATCCACTGCGCGAGCAACGACACGCCCGTCGCGTCGACCGTAGTCGACCCGAGCGGCGGCATCCCGGACGCATCGCGACGGTTCATTCGATACACGAGCAACGAATTGGCGGAATCGCCCGGGGCGATCAGCCGCGCGTTCGCACCGAGCCCCAGATCGCCGGACGCCGGCAACACGTCGCACGCATTGGTGCCCATCAAGCTGGTCGGGTAGCGCAGATCCATGTTGCTCGGTGTCGGGCCGCCTGGCCGGTGACACTGCGCGCAGTTGGTGTGGAGGTAGGCACGGGCGCGATCGGCGATCGGTGCGCTACCGGCCGGATCTGGTAGCGCGGGCTGAGCCGCTGCGTCGGCGATCGCCGGCGTCAGCATGCCAATGTGATTGAGTGTCGTCAGTTCGTTCGCCGTACGATTGGTCTGCGGATACGCGAAGGTTCGATTGAGCTGCGCCGTCTCCAGCCCCAGCGCGCGGCCCGCGGCTTCAGTATGACATTCGAGGCATTGACCTTCGCTCGGGAAGATCCAGGTGCGGCCTTCGCCCAGGTCGCGCATGGCGCCACCTTCGAGCAGCGTCGCTTGCGTCTGCTCCGCATTCCACTCGTAACTGAATCCGCCCCAGACGCCGTCGGGGTGGCGCATGAACAATCTTGTTTCGATCAAGCGCGTGCCGATGCGAAAATTCTTCATTAGCACCGTGCCGTTTGGAAAATTCCAGTCGCCGCTGGCTTGCACGGTAATGTTCTGCCCGTTGGGCAATGCCATCCAGCGGTCCTTGTCGGCGCCATCGGACCAGAACGGCGCGTTGATGGCGTAGGGAATGAACCCGGCGGCGGGCTGCTTCGGATCGCTGCTGCTGACGCAGCCGGTGTCGCTCAACAGCCGCGGCGCGGTGTTGACGACGCCGCTGGCTTCGAAGTTGATCCGATGCAACGTACCGCCGTAGTTCAGCACGTACAGCTCGCCATCGTTGCCTTGGCCGAACGAGGCGATGTTCAGCTCCGTGTCGAGCAGTTGAGTCGGCTCGCGATTCGCCGCGCCGTTCTCGGCGATCCAGGCCCAAATGCGGCCCGAGCCGAAATCGCCGAACAAATATCGGCCCAGCAGCGCGGTGCTTTGCGAGCCGCGATACACATAGCCGCCGGTGATCGAGTTGCCGAGCGAGTGGTTGTATTCGGTGACAGGATCGGTCAGCGTGGCCGTGCTGCAGCCCGGCGTGCCAGCGTTGTAATCATGCGCGCCCTCGCGGCAGCGCCAGCCGTAGTTGCCGCCGATCGTGACCTGATTCACTTCCTCCCAATCGCCCTGTCCGACGTCGGCGAGCCATAGATCGCCATTGCTGCGATCGAAGTTCCAGCGCCATGGATTGCGGAAACCGTAGGCGTAGATCTCCGGGCACTCGCCGCTGCTGCGTCCGGCGGGCGGGCACACTGCATTTGCCACGAATGGATTCGACGGTGGAATTGTATACGGCGCGGCGCCATCGACATCGATGCGCAGCAGCTTGCCGAGCAGGGTAGTGAGTCGTTGACCGTTACCGCGATCACCGTGCGCATCTCCGCCGCCACCGCCGTCGCCCATGCCGATATATAAATAGCCATCCGGACCGAATGCGATGTGTCCGCCGTTGTGGTTGGTCTCCGGCTGGTCGATGGTCATCAGAATCGTTTCGCTGGTGGGATCGAGCGTTGCACCGCCATCGTTGCTGCGGAAAGAGGAAATGCGCGAGACCAGCGGCGAGTTGCCGGTTGTGTACGACAAGAAGACGCGACTATCCGTTGGGAAGTTGGGATGGAATGCCATGCCCAGCAATCCCATTTCCCCGCCGGAACGCACACGCGAGGTGATGTCTATGAAAAGACTGGCGCTCGCCGGATTCGTGCCGGTGAATTGCTGCACAGCACCGTCTTGCTGAACGACGAACCAGCGAGCACTGTCGCCGGGCGCCTGCAGCAGGGCCAGCGGCGAGTCGAACGTCAGGTTGGTGAATCGACTCAAAGAAATATCACTGCCTGCACTCGGGCGCGGCCATGCCGTACAGGTAGCATTGTCCGGGCGTGCATCCAGACCGGAATCGGGATTCGGCGGCGCGGGCGTGCTCCCGCCGTCATTGCGTGACACGGGTGCGCCGCTATCACAGCCTTGGAGGCCGGCGAGCAACAGCAGTGCCGCGGCCATCGCCGTGAGCCGTTGTGAACATGGAGGTCGATGTGAATGCGACACGAGAGTCTGTCCCTTGGCGCCCGGCGTGAGTACCCGGTTGGAAGCCGTAGCGATGGTACGCTTGACGGGTCAATGAGGATCCGCGATGTCGGCGCGCCCCACTCTGTGGTTAAGATAGCGCCAACGCCATCTCGAGTCGCGCACCCCGGATGAGTGCCAGCAGACTGTCGCCGCCCTTGCCCGACTTGATCGCTCAACGCGGCAATTCGGGCGAGTATCCGGAAAATACATTGCCGGCGTTGCGCTCCGCGCTGGAGCTGGGCGCGCGTCATGTCGCGTTCGACGTTCAGCTGACGGCGGATCGCCAGCCGGTGTTGCTGAACGATTCCAACCTGAAGCGCATGGCGGGCCTCGATCGCAGTGCGCTGGAAATGGCCTGGCACCAATTGGCCGAAATTTCGGTCACCGAACCCGATCGGTTTCAGCGGCAGTTCAACGATATCGGCGTGCCCACTCTGGCGCAGGCGGCGATGCTGATGGGAACGCATCCGTCGGTCACGGCATTCATCGAGATCAAACGCGCGAGTCTGCGGGTGTTTGGTACGGATGTAGTCGTGAGAAAAGTCTGCGAGGTACTGAAGCCGATCGTGCGCCAGTGCGTGTTGGTATCGCGCGATCTCACTGCGGTTCATCACGTGCGGCAGGTTTCGTCTTGTCGCATCGGCTGGATACTGTCGGAATATTCCAACTTGTCGGCGCTCAAGAGCGAGGCGCTGGTTCCCGATTATCTATTGTGCGATCACGAGCTGTTGACGCCGACCAATGCGCAGCTGTGGCGTGGGCCGTGGCGATGGGTGATTCAAAATGTCAGCTCTCGCGAAACGGCAGCTCAGCTTGCGGCGCGTGGTGCAAAGCTGGTTGCGACCACCTCGTTTCGCAAATTGCTTCGCGAGCTCAAGGCTGGGGCGGAGCGCGCGTGAGCTGCGCCGCGATTGAAGTCGGTCGCGCTACCCGGCAGCAGACGGCTGCCTGAACATGATGTTCGCAATCTGACGATCGGCCCAGCTGGCGCCGTTGAAGCTGTCCATGAAACCGCAGTGGCCGCCCTGGGGAATGGTGGTCACCTGCAGATAGGGCGAAGGCGCGAGATGTTGCAGGTCGTGGGCGGGAATGATGGGGTCGTCCAGCGACGTGAGAATGTGGCTCGGCACCGTGAGGTCCGCGAGCGCGTCACCGGTGATGGCGTAGCCGTTCAAATACGCGTCGAGGTCGGCGAACTCGCTGTAGTTGCGCACCAGCAGCTCGGTCATGCTGCGGATGCTGGTCTGCGCCAGGATCTTGGTGAAGTCATATCGCTTGGGAAAGCACTGCTGTTTCCGGCGCAGCGAGCGTTTCCACTTGTTGATGAAATATTGCTGGTAGATGAACCAGCCGCTCTCGAGCACTTCCATCGTGCTGTGAGGTCTCAGCACCGGACACACGGCGACGGCGCGCTGCAGCTCGATGCCGGCTTTGGGCGCTTTCGCGGCGACGCGCAACGCGAAGTTGCCGCCCAGCGAGAAGCCCGCGACGGTGACGCGCTTGCTGGGCAAGGAACCTTGGATGCTGCGCACCGCGCCGATGACTTCATCGAGCCGGCAGGAATGAAAGATGTCTTCGTTGAGGTGATGGCTCGGGCCGTGATCGCGGAAGTTGAGACGAAACACGTCGCAGCCGAGGCTGAACAGATGGCTGCCCAGCGACAGCACGTACACCGAGTCGGCACTGCCTTCCCAACCGTGCAGCAGAATGGCCAGGTCGCGGCCCGGCGGTCTGCCGGCGGCTGCCTGGCTGGAGTAGTGCCCGAGCAGGCGCACGCCGTCACCGCAGTCGACGATCTGTGTGTCGGCGACTGCCAACATTTGTCTGGCGCGGCTCGCTACCAGCGGCCGTCGCAGGCTCAGGCTGGGCACGATCGATTGGAAGTGCGCATTCGCGAGCCAGCTGGAAGGAGCGAAGCGGGCAACCAGCGACGTGTCGGCGGAATCCAAGGCAGCGGAATCGGTCATGAATCGGTTGGCGATCGGTCAGGGGTCGATGCGGATCGGGGACGAGCCTGGCAGGGTACTGACGAAATCGGCACTTACCAACAAGCTTGGGGTCGTGAAGCCGGGGTTGCAAGCGCGGTTCAGTACGTGATCGAGAATTCCCAGCGATGAGTGCACGGTCAACGTATAACCGTTGGCGGTGCGCAGTCTGGCGGTTTTCACTTCTCCCGCGGCGTTGCGCGCTTCGCCCCACACGTGAGTGGGATTGTTATCGCGCTGGGTTCTGTCGGGCGGTGTGATGCGCTGCTGCGCGCTGAGTTTCACCAGTTCCCGGATCCAGCGTTGCCGCAGCAGCGGGCGAAACAAGTTCGCGCGCCGCATGTTATCGACGGATCGCTGTGAGGTGGCGGTGTACACCTCGATGTTCTTGATACCGGTGCTGTAGTACGCAGTACTGACATCACCCCAGGGAATGCTGACGGCAAGTTTCTCGCCGGCGCCGAAGTCGATGCGGCGCGTGCGCGAGCCGAGGCGCTCGGTCACGAGTTTGCCGTCAATGCGTACACACGAGCCTTTGGCCGCCGCTTCGATCGCAGTCTTGGCAGTGCCCCTGCTCAATCCCGCGCGGCTATCGAAGCCCAGCGCGAGATGGGTCGCATCGGGCAGCGCTTGCTTCAATCGAGCTGCGACACAATCTGTCGGCACGACGTCGAAACCGACGCCGGGGCAGAGCACGATGCCGGAGCGCTCTGCCTTGGCGTGCACTCTAGCGGCCAGCTCGAATACGTCGATCTCGCCGGTGATGTCGAGATAATGAACGTGGGTCGCGAGGCAGCCCTGCATCATCGAAGCCGCGGTCTGAGAAAACGGTCCTGCACAGTGCAGAACGGCCGCCACCTGCGTGAGCGTCGAGACCAGTGCGGTGTGATCCTCCAGATCGAACACCGCGCTCGGACAGTCGAGCTCGGCCGCGAGCTTGGCGATTTGTTGTTTGGAGCGGCCAGCCAGCACCGGGCGCATGCCGCGCGCGACCGCTTCACGCGCGATCAGCTCGCCCGTGTATCCGTTGGCACCATAGAGCAACCAGGGGGGCGACATTGGAACCTTTTAGCAGCGACGTCCGTGGCGAAAGCGCAAGCTCATGAACCCGCTGGCTGGGTAGCGAACTCAACCCGGTTGTTTTGAGCAGCGATGCGATTCCATTCGCCCGCGGTGACGCGTGCGAGTTGATCCGCAGTTGGATAGGGCACGCTGGGGCGGCGGCCTTCGTGAGTCACTTCGACGGTCAAGCCATCGTCCTGGCGCAGCGAGGAGAGCAGGTTGGCGAATGCCAGGGACTGGCGCTGCGCCGTCGGCAGGCTGTCCTCGAACGGGTTGCCGACCAGATCGCAGCGCTTTACGGGCAGCTCATCGGTGGCCATGGAATAGCCTTCGATGCCGTTGCCGGTGAGACAGAACTCGCCGACGAAGGTCGCGACCTTCACCTTGCCGCGGAAGCCACTCGAACGCAGCTGCCCCAGCAGCTCGCGCAATCGTTCCAGACGCGCACCGGAAAGGGGCGCTTCGCCGTAGGGAACCCCCTCGGCGACGATGTTTTCGGCCTTCGCCGGCATCGGGGCGGCAACGGAGGTCGGCTTCAGGCTGGCCTGCAACGCGGTGAGCTGTGCCTGCTGCCCATCGATGGTCGCTTGCAGGGTGGTGACCGCGCCGCGCAGCGCTTTGCTCGTCTCCAGCTCCTTGGTGTAGAACAGCGCCAGCACCAACGTGGGGATGAGCGCGATGGCGCCGATCGCCGCCGCCAATGGCCAGCGGCTTTGCCGCACCACGACCGTCTGCGTTTCGAGGTGCTGCGGTGGTTGATCCGGCGCGGCCGCCACCGGAGGCGCGGGCGCCGTTACCGGTTTGGCTTCGGTCTGGATGCGACGGGCGAAGGCTTCGAGGCTGGCCAGCACGAAGCGCCGCAGCTCCGAGCTGTGCTCCTTGAGCAGCGGCGCGATCGCGTTGCGAATCGCGGTTTCGACCTCTCCGGTGGAGGGCCGGACCGCTTCGATCTGCACCGTCGCCGTGGCACTTTCGTTCTGCGCGTTCGACACGACCGGGCGCGATTCACGCCGCTCCGGCAACAACCGCAGCTGATACAGCACCCTGGACACGTCGGCGTGCTTTACCGTCTTGGGCAACACACCTACCGCACCCAGCGCGCGCGCCTGGCTCACATAGAGCTCGCCTTCCTGCGAGGTGTACATCACCACCGGAATGGTCGCGGTGTCCGGGTTGCCCTTGATGGCCTGAATGGCCTGGAAGCCATCCATGCCGGGCATCAGGTGATCCATGAAGATCACGTCCGGGCGCGCCTGGCGCAGGAACTCCAGCGCCGCTTCCGCCGATTCGGAGGAGTCCACTTCCAAGCCGTAGCCTTCCAGCATGCGGCTCAATATGACGCGCGCGGAACGCGAGTCGTCGACGATGAGGGCGCGCTTGCTCATGGGGAAGCGAAGTGGGTAGTTAGTTCAAGGTGTGTAGGTTAAGCGTAGGCAGCGGCAGCTCCAATAGGTTGACCGCTTCTTAATGGCTGGTTGAGGAGTATGCTGGGCATGGATCTCCATTCAGCGACGTAAGACGGCCACGCCACGGTGGTCGTGGAGGTGATCGCCAATGGCACCGTCAGGGGCAACCTCGGGAGCGACCTCAGGCGCTCGTTCCACTTCGGACATTCGCAACATCGCGCTGGTGGGCCAGGCCGGCTCGGGCAAGACCCTGCTGACCGAGGCCCTGCTGCACGAGGCCGGCGTCATCCGCAGCCGCGGCAGCCTGGAGCGCGGTACCACTGTTTGTGACTTCGATCCGCAGGAAAAGCAGCTGCGCCACTCCCTGGACGCGGCGCTGGTGCACTTCCCGGCGGCGAACTGTCACGTCCATCTGTTCGACACGCCGGGCTACCCGGATTTCGCCGGCCGCTCGCTCACCGCCCTGGAGGCGGTCGAGACCGCCGCGGTCGTGGTCAGCGCGGTCGCCGGGGTCGAGCCCATGACGCAGCGGATGATGGATTTCGCGCGCGACCGCGAGCTGTGCCGGCTGGTCATCATCAACAAGATCGATGCCCGGGATGCGCAGCCCGAGGCGGTACTGGCGCAGGTGCGCGAGCTGTTCGGCCGCGAATGCCTGCCGCTGAATCTGCCCGCCCAGGGCGGCACCGCGGTGGCCGATTGCTTTTTCGATCCCGGCCCTGACGCCGTTCAGCGACCCGATTTCTCCTCGGTGGAGACCGCGCACACCGAGATCATCGACCAGGTGGTCGAGCTCGACGAGGACTTGATGGCCGTGTATCTGGAACAGGGCGAGGAGCTGTCGCCGGAGCAGTTGCACGACCCTTTCGAGCGCGCACTCCGGGAGGGGCACCTGATCCCGGTGTGCTTCACCTCCGCGGAGACCGGCGTCGGCGTCAAAGAGCTGATCCGGATCTTCGCGCGCCTGATGCCCAATCCGATGGAAGGCAATCCGCCGCCTTTTCTACGCGGCGAAGGGCCGCAGGCCGAGCGCGTCAAGGTGGACCCCGATCCGAACAAGCACGTCATCGCGCACGTGTTCAAAGTGAACATCGATCCATTCGTCGGGCGGCTGGGCATCTTCCGTGTTCATCAAGGCACGATCCGCTCCGGCCAGCAGCTGTTCATCGGCGATGCGCGCAAGCCGTTCAAGGTGGCGCATCTGTATCGCATTCAGGGCAAGGACCACTACGAAATTCCGCAGGCCATTCCCGGCGACATCTGTGCGGTACCCAAAGTCGAAGAGATGCATTTCGACGCGGTACTGCACGACTCGCATGACGAAGATCACTATCACCTGAAGTCCATCACGCTGCCGCCGGCCATGGCAGGCATCGCCATCGAGCCCGAGCGGCGCGGCGAGGAACAAAAGCTCTCGGACGCCCTGCACAAACTGGTTGCCGAAGATCCGGGCGTGCGCATCGAGCATCAGGCCGGTCTCAACGAAACCGTGTTGTACGGCATGGGCGATCTGCACCTGCGCGTGCTGCTGGATCGCATGAAGGAGCGCTATGGCGTGGGCTGCAAGTGCAAGGCGCCGAGCATTCCATATCGGGAAACCATCACGCGGCCGGCGGAAGGTCATCATCGTCACAAGAAACAAACCGGCGGCGCGGGGCAGTTTGGCGAAGTGCATTTGCGTGTCGAGCCGCTGCCGCGCGGCGAGGGTTTCGAGTTCGTCGACGCCGTGGTCGGCGGTGTCATTCCTTCTCAATACATTCCCGCGGTGGAAAAAGGTGTGCGGCAGGCGTTGGCCGAAGGTGCCGTCGCCGGCTTCCCGCTACAAGACATTCGCGTCATCGTTCACGACGGCAAACATCATCCGGTGGACTCGAAAGAAGTTGCATTCATCGCCGCCGGCCGGCGCGCGTTTCTCAACGCTGTCGAGGAAGCCGCGCCCATCGTGCTCGAGCCCTTGGTGCGGATCGAAGTCACATCGCCGAGCGCGGCGACTGGCGACATCACCGGCGATCTCGCCACTCGGCGCGGCCGAGTCAGTGGCAGTCAATCGCTGGCGAACCAGCGCACGCGAATCAGTGCGCTGGTGCCTTTGGCGGAGATCAGCGACTATCAATCACGCATCAAATCGCTGACCGGCGGAGAAGGCGCGTACACCATGGATTTCAGTCATTACGATCCGGTGCCGCCGCGTAAACAACAAGAGCTGGCGCAGGCATTCAAACGCGCCGAGAGCTGAACATCCAGTCTCGGCGGCGCGCGACCGTTGCTCAGGCCGGCTTCTTGAACCGGAACATCACCTGGTCCGTCTTGTGCCGGACCGCCGGATCGAACACCGGCTTGCTGTGATCGTCCTCGGCATTCGCGAACGCCTTGCTTTCCGCATCGAGCTGCAGCCCCGCGGCTGCGAAGTCGCGCTTGATGACTTCGGGATCGATGCGATGGAGCGCATCGACGCTCACGGCGGGATCGGCACCTGCCACGGCGGCGTGATCCAGCACCACCACGGTGGCACCGGGCTTCAACGCGGCAGCCAGTTTGGCCAGGGCCTGCGCCGGATCGATGTTCGGGAACGAACCATCCTTCGCCTTCCAATGCAGGTCATGATACGACATGACGAACAACGCGGCGTCGAGGCTGTTCGGCTCGAACGGCGCCTCTTCGGGCGTGGTGGTTACCTGCAGCACGTTCGGCAGGCGATCGTTGCCATAGCGCTGCTGGGGCTTCTCGCCGGAGAACTTGAAGTACTCGGGATTGTTGTACGCGATGACCTGGCCGTCGCTGCCGACGACTCTCGATAGCAGCTCGGTGTAGTAGCCGCCGGCGGAAAAGTAATCGACCACTTTCATGCCGGGCTTCACGCCGAGGAACAGCAGCACTTCGCTCGGCTTGCGCCACGAATCCTCGTCCATGTCGCCGGGCAGGCGCTCGATGTTGCCGATGGCGTCATGAATTGCGGTCTTCTCTACCGCGGTCAGCTCCGAAGTTACGGCGGCGGGCGTCGCTGCTGCCGGCGTCTGCTCGGCGAGCGATTGTTCTGGTGGAGCTTTGTTGCAACCAGCGATGCTCAGCGTGGAAATGGAGATGGCCAGCAACAGGGCACGGCGCATGGGGACCCCCGATGTATTGATCCGGTCGATGATTCCATGATTTCGGTCAGCTGCGTGTCATCGCTTCCAGCTGCTGCGACAGCTTGGTGAGCTCGCGCTGCAGATGGTTGCGTTGTGCCGGCGTCAGCGCTGCATCGATGGTCGACAGCACCGCCAGCGACTGCTCGCGATTCTTCGTGGCCTTGCTCCGACAGGCATCGGTCCACTGAGTTTCCGGCTTGCGCAGCAGCGCGAGAATACGCTCCTCGATGGCTGCGGGCGACTCGCGTGCGGTGAAGCGTTCTCGGAGTGCGCCGAACATGGCCTTGCGCCAGCGTGACTCGGCGGTTGGTGTTATCGCGTGCCTTCGCGTCGGTCCTGATCAGGAACGCTGCAGACCGGAACATCCATCATTCATGAACCACAGCCGTCGAAGCGCGGCACACCAGACGATACCCCAACCGCATCGATTGTGGAGCCGTTCCTGTTTGTAGCATTTGCAGGAGCAGGTTGGTGGCCGTGTACGCGAGATCGTAGGTTGGTTGATGAACCGTAGTGAGCCGTGGCCACACCGTTTTCGCGATGTAGGTGTCGTCGAATCCCGCCACCGACAAACGTTCAGGAACGTTGATGCCCAGCTCGTGCGCGGCCATCAACACACCGGCGGCCATATCGTCGTTGCTGGCGAAGATCGCGGTGGGCGGTTCTGGCTGCGACAGCAGTTCCTTGGCCGCGTCCATGCCGGATTCGAACACGAAGTAACCCTGGCGCACGTAACGATCCTGATATTCGATGCCGTGCGCGGCCAGCGCCGCCCGGTAGCCTTGCAGCCGCTGACCGCTGGCGAAGTGATCCGGATGGCCGATGATGAAGCCGATGCGCCGGTGGCCGAGCCCGATCAGATATTCGGTCATTTCACGGGCCGCGCCAGCGTCGTCCATGTCGACATAGGGCGTGTGATGGACCATGTCGTTCGGTGCAACCCGCACGAAGGGCAGGCCGCGCCGGTCCAGCGCATGGATCAGCTCGGCCGACTCGCTCAACGGTGCTGTCACGATCAAGCCGTCCAGATGCGTCTGGTCCACCAGGCCGAGCACGTCGCGTTCCATTTCTTCGCCGCGCCCGGTGACCTGATGCATCAGCAGCTGGAAGCGGTCTTCGCGACAACGGGCCATCGCGCCGTGCTGAACGTCGACGATGTAGTTGGCGCTGGGATTCTCGTAGATCAGCCCGATCAGGAACGAGCGCCGGCCCGCCAGGCTGCGCGCCGACAGGCTCGGGTGATAGTTCAGCTGCTTGACGATGGCGAGCACGCGCTGCCGAGTCTCCTCGCGCACGTTGGGCTCGTTGTTCAATACCCGCGAAACGGTCTTGATAGCGACGCCGGCCGCTTCGGCGACGTCCTGGATCTTGGCCCTGCGCGGCGGCGCCTTAGTCATCGCAGACACTTGAACAAAAAACAGACATATCAGTCCCCATTCAGTCGCAAGCAGATCGATACAAATCCCGTCAACCGCAATCGGGCGTGTCGTTCAGGCCCGATTCCAGGCGCACATTGGCCAGGCCCAGCTCGAGCTTGCCAGCGGTGGTCAGCAGGAACGGTGCGGTGACATTGCGCAGGTCGGCGCCCCGGCTCTGGAAACAATGCAGGGGCATCTTCAGCTGGCGCCATTCTCCGGTGGGCGCCTGTCTGAGCTGCGCGTCAATTGGCAAGTCTCCCCGACAACCCGGTCCGCATTCAATGCCAAGTGTGACGGCGGCGCTCGGCGCCACGTCGACACGGTAGTCGAACGTCACCGAAAGCTGGCCATTGGCCTCGCGTTGCAGGTCGATCGGGCTGTCGCCTTGCAGCGCCAGTGTGGCCGGGCCCCGCCCTGACCATTGCGCCAGCCGCGCATCTTCCTGGGCGGCGTGATCGATGGCGCTGATCCTCAGCGCGTCGCCTTGCGCATTGCCGACGCTGGCGGTCAGCGCGGTACGTGCGCCGTCACCCGCGCCGACGGCAAGCTGCCAGCCGTTGGTGGGCCGTCCCGCCGCGAAATAGCTGTGCGTCGAGGTCTGTCCGGCCGGGACAGCTGGCACTTCCTCGGAAAGCACCGGCAGATCGACCGTGTCCTGATAGGTCAGGCCGAAGCCATACTCGAACAGCGGAGCTTCCGGCGCGCCTTCGCTGTTGAACAGTTGCGGCGTGCGCGGCCAGGCAAACGGCAGCTTGCCTTTGAAGTCGTAATTGACCGAGCCGTCACGCTTGGTGAACAGCACGTCGGCGATACCGCCGCCTTCCGAGCCCGGCAACCACGCGGCGACAAACGCATCGGACGCATTCAGTTCCGGGTTGACCCACAGCGGCCGGCCCGACAGGAACACGGCGACCACCGGGATCTGCTCCGCGCGCAGCTTCTTCAGCAACTCGAGGTCGGTGTCATTGCCGGATTTGTAGTCCAGCGTGGCAATATCGCCCTGGAATTCGGCGTATGGGTCTTCGCCGAATACCACGATGGCCACGTCGGGCTTGCGCGTGTATTTGCCATCCACGCTCAATTGCGCCGAGCCGCCGCCAGCTTTCACTGCGGCGCGAATGCCGGCAAAGATCGACTCGCTCTTGGGGAAATGTTTGTTGGCGATACCGGTGCCTTGCCAGGTCAGCGTCCAGCCGCCGTTCTGCTTGGGCAGGTTGTCGGCGCCGTCGCCGGCCACCAGCACTTTCATGTCGGGCTTCAGCGGCAGCAGCTTGTTCGCGTTCTTCAACAGCACCAGTGACTCGCGCACGGCCTGTCTGGCCACGGCGCGATGTTCCGGCGAACCCAGCAGCTCGAACTTGCCGCCGGGCGGACGGCTGGAAGGCTTGCCGGCTTCGAACAAGCCGGCGCGCAGCTTCACGCGAAGAATACGGCGCACGGCATCGTCGAGGCGCGCCATGGGAATTTCGCCGGAGCGAACTTGCGCCAGCGTGTTCTCGTAAAGCTCCTTCCAGCTGTCGGGTGCCATGAACATATCGAGGCCGGCGTTGATGGCGGCGGGACAGCTGACATTGCTGCAGCCTTCGACCTGGCCGTGCGCGTTCCAGTCGCCGACGATGAAGCCGTCGAAGCCCATGCGGTCCTTGAGCACGTCGCTGAGCAGGCCGCGATGGCCGTGAATCTTCTTGCCTTGCCAGCTGGAGAACGACGCCATTACCACTTGCACGCCGGCGCTGATCGCGGCGACATACCCCGGCGCATGGACATCGCGCAGTTGTTCTTCGGTAATGCGAGCATCGCCTTGATCGCGGCCTTCGAACGTGCCGCCATCGGCGAGAAAGTGCTTGGCGGTGGCGATCACGTGATTGCCGCGCAGGAAATCCGCTTTGCCCGGATCGCCTTGCAGACCGAGCACGATGGAATGCGCGTACTCGCGAACCAGCGTGGGATTCTCCGAATACGATTCGTAAGCGCGACCCCAGCGCACATCCTGCGCGACGGCGATTGTCGGAGCGAAGGTCCATTCTTGACCCGTGACGCGCAACTCGGTCGCGGTGATCGCGCCGATCTTGCGCATCAGATCGGCATTGCGAGTCGCGCCCAGGCCGACGTTGTGGGGGAACAAGGTCGCGCCAATGATGTTGTTGTGGCCATGAACCGCGTCCACGCCCCACATGATGGGAATCGCATGCTTGCCGTCGCGCGTGTCCATCGACGCTTCGTAGAAGGCGTCGGCCGCGGCCAGCCATACTTTCGCGGGCGCGAGATCGTCGCCGCCCGGCGCGGAGTTGCCGCCGTTCAGCACCGATCCGAGTCGATAGCGACGCACGTCGTCGGCGGTGACGCTGCCCACGTCGGCCTGGATGATCTGGCCCACTTTTTCTTCGACGCTGAGCGAGCTCAGCAGCGCGTTCAGCCGCGGTTCGATCGCGGTGTCATCCAATGCGGGCAAGGAAACCTGCGGCCAGATTTCGGGATGCACATTGGAAGCGGTGGTGATGCGGCTCGGCTGAGTTTCGCCCGTGGTCTCTTCGCGCTTGGAGCAGCCCGACAGTGCCCCCGACAATGCCATTGTCATCAGTGTGACTGCCAGGGTGCCGCGATAGCCGGCGTGCGCGCGTGCCTCGATCATTGTTTGCCCCCAGTTCCTTGCTGTCATCGTGCCCGACGCCGGACAGAATTCCACGGGCGTGACAACGTTGTCAAATGGCTCGTTGGACGGACGGGTCGGCGCGGCGCTTGGCGCCCTGAGTGGCGGTGTTCATGATGCCGCCGATGACGAGCGACCCCGGCTTGAAACAATCGCAATGGCGACCGCATCGACTTCGGGGCTGGCGTGCTCGTCAGGCCGGCGTCGTTGCAATGATCGTTGGCGGCGTCGCGCTCGCAACCGCCGTGCGCGCCGTCGACGATGTGACATTGCAGATCGAGCATATCGCCGGCGACGGTTGGACTGCGAACGATGTGGTGGTGGATCTGGGATGGCCGGAGGACCGCGCGCTGGTGCGAGCGCGAGTCGGTCGATTGCACGTCGCTGGGTTCGAACAGACGCTCAGTGATGTCAGCATCGAATGCCCATCGCTCGACCTGCGCGACGACGTGATCGCATGTAGCAAAGCGCGCGTGCTTGCGAACTGGCCGATGCTGGGGAAACAGACTCTCGATGCGAAGCTGGTTTATGGACGTGCCGACGGTGCGCTCGACTTCGATGTGCGGGGCTTGCGCGTCGGCGATGGTCGCGTGGCGCTGCAGGCATCGCTGCGCGACGCCAATTGGAGTGCGACTGCGCGCTTGCAGCGTGTCCCTATCGAACGATTGGTGAAGCTCGCTGCCGATCTGAAGGTGCCCCTGCCAACAGTGACTGCCTCCGGATTGGCCGATCTCACCCTCAGCGCGCGCGGCTCCGAAGCAAAGCTCGCTGAAGCGAAGATTGATGGCGCGCTATTGGAGCTCACCGCGAACAATGAGAGCGGCAGCCTGGCGAGCGACAAGCTCTCGATGCAAATGCAAGCCAGCGTGCGAGGTTCGTCGGAGCTGTGGCAGTTCGATGTCGCCGTGCAGTCGTCGCAAGGGCAAGCGTTCGCGCAGCCGATCTTCGTTGACTTGTCGGTGCATGCGATCTCGATGCGCGCGAGAGGCAAGCTCGCCCAGGGATCGTCGCTGACATTGGAGCATTTCTCGCTCGACCACGCCGATGTTGCGCAGGCCTCGGGCCATGGGTATCTGCAACTGGATCTGGAGCAACCGCTGCGGGATCTCGAGCTCGATCTGGCCGCGCTCACCTTCCCCGGCGCCTACGAAAGCTACTTGCAGCCGTTGCTGATCGATACGAGTTTCCGATCGCTGCAGACCGCGGGAAGCATCGGCGGCAAGATCTCGATGGCCGACGGCCAGCCGCGGCACATCGATCTGCGTTTCAAGGATGTGACGGTCGACGATGGCGTCGGCAATCTCAGCCTGTCGGGTCTCGCTGGCCAGTGGCACTGGCTCGCAGAAGCATCCGGCGAAGACGACGATGACGATACTTCGCCGGCGCGCGCCATGAACGTCGAGCCATCGCAGCTGACGTGGCAAGGAGGGTCATTGCTGGGCCTGCAGCTCGGCGCCACCGAATTGAACTTCACCACGCTCGGGCGGCAATTCCGGCTGACGCAGCCCGGGCGCATCCCGTTACTCGATGGGTCCATCGATCTGGAAACATTCCGGGTGCGCAATGCCGGCTTGCCTTCGGTGGCCTTCCTGGTCGATGCCACCTTGCAGCCGGTCAGCGTCCAGCAGCTCTGCAAGGCCTTCGGCTGGCCGGAGTTCGGTGGACGCGTCGGTGGTGTCATTTCAAAGCTGCGCATGCGCGAGGGCATCATCACGCTGGGAACGACGTTGCATGCGCAGGTCTTCGATGGCGAGGTCACCATCAGCGATCTGCGCCTGGAGCAGCCGTTCGGTCAGTGGCCGCGCTTCTATTCGAGTATCACCCTCGACAATCTCGATCTGGAGCCGATGACCAGTGCATTCTCCTTCGGTCGCATCACCGGCCGGCTGTCCGGCGCCATTAATGGATTGCAGTTGTTCAACTGGACGCCGATCGCGTTCGATGCGCGGCTGCATACGCCGCCGAACGATCGCTCGCGCCATCGCATCAGTCAGCGCGCCGTGGAAAACATCGGCAGCATGGGCGGTGGTGGGGCCGGCGTGACGGCGGCGCTATCGAGCGGCTTCATGCGCTTCTTCGACGACTTCAACTATGACCGGCTGGGCATTTCCTGCCGCTTGGAGAATGAGGTGTGCATCATGGATGGCGTGGCGCCGGCCGCGAATGGCGCTTACTACCTGGTGAAAGGCAGGGGTCTGCCGCGCATCGACGTCATCGGCAGCTCGAAGCGCGTGGACTGGCCGCGCCTGGTGCAGCAGCTGATGGCGGTTACCGCGTCCGGTGGCCCGGTCGTGCAATGAGTAACTAGCATTGACGGTTTGCAAGCCACCGACTGTAATCTGGCTTGCCGTTCCAAGGAGCTTCATGATGCGTTCTGCTTCGTTCAAATTCAGCACGCTGCTGGCGCTGGTCTCGTGCCTGGCCGTGGCCGCGTGCGTCACCATCAATGTGTACTTTCCGGCCGCCGCGGCCGAGAAGGCTGCCGACAAGATCATCGATGACATCTGGGGCGGGAGCGGCCAGCCGCCAGCCAACGATAACGACAAGCGTGGCGCCGTCGCGCCGGATCGAGCGAAAGACGTGCTGCTGGCTGCCGCGCACTCCGTGTTGAACCTGCTGGTTCCTGCCGCGCAGGCGGCGCAGGCCGATCTGAACGTATCGACGCCCGCGATTCGTCAACTCACGCAATCCATGGAAGCGCGTCATGCGCAACTGAAGAAGTATTACGACTCCGGCGCCATCGGACTGACGCGCGATGGACTCGTGGAAGTGCGCGATCAGAATCTGGTGCCGCTGCCCGAGCGCAATTCCGTGCGCAAGCTGGTCGCGGACGAGAATGCCGACCGCGCCAATCTGTACCGCGAGATTGCCAACGCCAATGGTCACCCGGAATGGGAAATGGACATTCGCACCACGTTCGCCGAGCGCTGGGCCAGCAAGGCGGCCCCCGGCTGGTATTTCCAGGACCAGAACGGCGCCTGGAAAAAGAAATGAGCGCCCCCGGGCAGGTCTAAAAAAAAGCCCCGCATTCGCGGGGCTTTTCGTTTCCGTGTCGACGAGTCTTCGAGTTGTTTGGTGGCGCCGGCTAAATCTGGAAACGTCGCTGTCGCTCAACCCTTCTAGCTCCCGCCTCGCCCGGCAATCGCCAGGACGGAAGGCTGCGCGTCCCTGTCGCTTGTGATTCGATCCCACTCCCCTCGCGGTGCCATCCCCGCTTCTCTGCCACTTGCGCCGCCCGGTAAAGGGCGGCGTTGGACCTATCAAAGCAAGTCACATGCCGACCGGCGTGCGCTGCGTTCCAGGACAGGAACTTAGTCCTAATCGTCGCGCTTGCGCAACTATTATTTCGGCGCAGGCGCTTAAGTGGTTGTAAGAATTTCCGACGCCCTGCGCCATTGTGGCCATAGGCCTACACGGCCGGGCTGTAAGTCATTGGAATCTCCAGGACGATGGTGACGCCGGTATCGTCCTGAAGATTTGTTGCGGTAACGCGACTCCCGTGAAAGTCGGCGATCAGGCGCACGATGTACAGGCCGAGCCCGAGGTGCGGCTTGCCATCGCTGCTGCCACGGCTGCTCACGAGCGACTCGAACAGGCGGCCGTCCAGCTGCGGCGGCAAGGGTGGGCCTTCGTTGCTGACGCTGAGTTTGTACTCGCGGGGGCCGGCATCCAGCGTCAGCGTGATGCGCCCGTTGGCCGGGGTGAAGCCCGCGGCGTTGTCCATCAGCTTGTCGAGCAGCTGCGCGATCAAGTCCGGCGAGCCGTCGACCATGCAGGGCTCGGACGGCACCTGGGTTTCGATGCGATGGCTGGCAAAGGTCTGCCGATACGCCTGTCCCATGTTTCGGACCAGCTCGGCCAGATCGAAGCGCACCCGGTCGGTATGTTCGATGCTTTGCTCGACGCGCGTCGCTTCGCTCAATGCAGTCAGGATGGCGTGCATGCGATTCGTGCCGCTGCGCGCGCGGTCCACATAGCTTTGCGCGTTCGGAGGCAATGTTTCCTCCGACACGAGATTGTCGAGCGAGGAGCTGACGATGGTCAGCGGTGTGCGTAGCTCGTGCGATAGCTTGGTGCCGAGCGTTTGCAGATACACCGTGTACTCCTTCACGCGGCCCAGCAGGGTGTCGTAACTGCGGGCGAGTGCGCCAAGCTCGTCTCTTGCTTGAGTGCCCGGAATGCTGTGTTCGATGCGACCCTCCGCGGTGAGCGCAGTCGTGGCGGCACGGCTCAAGCGGCGAATGCGATGTGACAACCGAGCGGCGAACACCAACGTCACGATCACTGCGAACAGCGTTGCGACCAAAGTGAGATTGAGCAGACGAGTCAGCGCAAGCTCGCGCACCAGTACGAGTTGCTCTCCCGGCTGCTCGACCACGAGGGCACCCAGCAATTCATCGCCGAAACGCACGGGCACCGCGGCGCGGACCAACGAAGGCTCACCGCCGGCCTGGTCGAACCAGATCGCCGAATTCTTGCCGGCTCGCGCGTCATCCACGGGTGCGCCCCACATGCCGTAGGGCAGGCCGTAGGATTGTGCAGGCACCGAGCTGCTTGGAAACAAACCGCGATAGATCGAACGCATGAAGCCGTCTTCGTTGCGTTGCAGCCCGGGGTAGGTGGAGGAGGCATTGACCGTGACGGAGCCTGCTCGAGCAAGCAGCCACCCATTCACATCGACGACTGAAACGCGCACGTGCTCGGGGGCATATTGTTCCAGCCGTTGTTTCAATGCTTCCGAACCGGTATGCAGCCAGGCGAGGCCCTGCGTGCCTGAAATTCTCGTGTTGTCCTTGTCGAGCGCGAAGACGGCGACTTGTGTGCCGAACAGATTCAGCGGGCCGCGTAGCTCGACGGCGTAGCCGGTGGTTGTCTCTCGCCATACGCCCGTGAAATAGGGCATGTCGTCGGCGTGCGGACGCCAGGGCGAGCCGATGTCACAGGAGCGCACGATGATTGGACCTGGCGCCAGCGCACCGACCGACCAGGCGCGCTCGCGGCCGAATTCATCGCGAGTGAGGATGATCAACCGGTCGTTGCCGCGTTCGGGGACGGCGCCGCTGGCAGTGGGGACCTCATAGGCGCGTCGTGGCGTTTGGATCTCGGCGAAGAAATGCATCGAACGTCCGTGCACACCGAGTCGCAGCAAAGGCTCTTCGGGGCTGGTGTTCCCGAATCCTGGCACTGGCCGCGAGGGTTGCGGCCACTCGTCGGCGAAGCCGTCGATCAGTGGCTGCGTTGGCAGCAACGGTGCAAACAAATCGCCACGTGATGGATCGAATGTGTCGCGTGCCTGGCCGACGCGATACAGCAGCTCAGGCTCGCTGGCCACGACGCGGCCGAGCACATCGGCTGTCGTGAGCAAGGCGGCTTCCTGGCCGCTGCGCAACGTGGTCTCCATCTGCTGCGCATATTTCCAGCCCGCCCACGGCAGGATCAGCGTCAGCAGGCTGAGCAGCAGCAGCTTGGTGCGAAGAGACATCCTGGCGTTGGCTCGAGCCTCAGGCTTCCTTCCAGCGATAGCCCATGCCGTACATGGTTTCGATATTGTCGAAGCTGCTATCGATGGCCAGGAACTTGCGACGGATACGTTTGATGTGCGACGTAATGGTGTTGTCGTCGAGCACGACGTTGGCGGCGTCCATCAATTGCTGGCGGTTCTTCACGTGGCCGGGATTCTTCGCCAGCGCGTGCACGATCCAGAATTCGGTCAGGGTCAGGCCGAGCGGCTGCTCCTGCCAGGTTGCATGCAGTCGCGCGGCGTCGATCATGAGCGCGCCGCGCGAGATCACTTGATCGCGATTCGACGGCTGAGTGAGGGCGTCGATGCGACGGAAGAGGGCGGTGACGCGTGCGATCAGGTGAGTGAGAGACAGATCCTTGGTCAGGTAGTCGTCCGCGCCGAGGCGCAGGCCCGACACGGCGTCCAACTCGCTGTCGCGAGCGGTGAGAAAAATGATCGGCAACTCGGCGGACATCGAGCGCAGCTCGCGGCACAACTCGAAGCCGCCTTCGGGTTCGTCGCGCAGGCCGACGTCGATCACGGCCAGGTCGGGCAGGCGGGCGCGTAAGGCTTCGATGGCTTCCTTGCGAGTGCCGTAGGTGCGCACCGAGTAGCCGTGGCGCTGAAACGCGGCGGCGTAGTTGTCCCGGATGGCGGGCTCGTCCTCGACGATGGCGATCACTTTCTTCATGGATGGGGTCCCTGTCACGTGCGCACAGTGTACCGCCGCTGGAGCGGCTCACTGACAGGGCCACAATTAATCACAATCTGCCCGAGGGGCGCCTTCTGTCAGCGGCCATCTGTCCGAGCTTCGGAGCGGTAATGGCGCCACGCCGGATCTAGCCGGCGTTGGAGAACCGCCATGATCGAGAGACCGATTCCTGCCATTCCCCGAGTCCGCGCTGGTTCGCAGCCGCAGTCTGCGCTGCAGTCGCCCCGTCACTGGATGAATGACCGCGCACCGAGCCTGCGGACGCAGGCCCGAGATCGTCAGCGTCGCGAGCGGGCATGGGCTTGGTTGTCGCTGGTGGCGCTGATCATTTGCTGGGATACGTCGTCGCGCTTGGAAGAGCGCGTCTCCCCACCGCGGGCCAAACTTGCGCACGTTGTTGAGGAGGAAGAGCTGTTGCCGTTTGCTGCTCGGTTCAGCGTCGACTTGTGAGTTGGGGTGTTGGAGATGCCTCGGTGGCTTGCGTTGCCGGGAGCGACCTCGGTGGCTCGCGGCGCCGGAAGTGACGGCACCGCGCACCCGCCGCCGCCCGCTATCGCGGGCGGCGCTGCTTGCCCATTGCGCTACGCAGTCCCTGCTCCGCGCAAGCCCAGGGTGCACATCCCTGTGCACCCGCTCGGCGGAGCGAAGCCGTGCTTCGCTGAAAGTACCGCCGAGCCCGTGTGGCTGCTGGCCCGACCAACATCCATGTTGGATCGAGGCTGCCGGGAGGAGGGAGGTCACTCCCGTCGCCGCCGACGCGTTCGCTTGGCTTGGGAGGGATTGAAGACGGAGTCACAGGGTGCGTCGCGTCTGTGTTCGGCGTTCTTGTGGCTGGCGGCTGGCCGAGGTAGCGTGTACGGATGCATTGGGAATGCCCGATAGCTAGGGGGATCGATGCGCACCGTGGAGCAATGGTTGCAGGAATACGGCGAGAGCCATCGCAATGCCACCAACAAGACGTTGCATTGGATCTGCGTGCCCATCATCGTGGTCAGCTTGATCGGGATGCTGTGGTCGCTGCCGACGCCGCGGGCCTGGCAGGAGATATCGCCGCTGTTGAATTGGGGCTCGCTGTTTCTGCTGGCGGGTGTGTTGTATTACCTGGTGATGTCGGTGTCGCTTGCGCTGGGTATGGCGCTGTTCGTCGGCCTGGTGATGTTGTCCATCGTGGGTTTGCAGAGCCTGCCCGGGCCGTTGTGGAGCGTGTGCCTGGCGTTGTTCGTGGTGGCCTGGATCGGGCAGTTCATCGGGCACCATGTGGAAGGCAAGCGACCGTCGTTTTTCAAAGACATTCAGTTTCTGCTGATCGGTCCGCTCTGGCTGCTCAGCTTCATCTATCGTAAATTGCGAATCCCATACTAGTTTCCGCTTGCGGTAGCGACTCACACTCACGCATTCAGTGGCGGTTCAGTCCGTTTTTTCCAGGCTGACCGCCACGGACTCGCATACTGCATAGTAGTGGTCCAGGTTGTGCTCCCATCCGGTTTTCAAAGGGGCGAAATGCTCAGAGGAACTCACATGGTCGATCGTTTTTCCAAGCTCGCCGGTGTCGGCATCGTCGTCGCCTGTCTCGCCGCAGGCTGCACCACGGTCAATCCGTATACCCGCGAGACGCAAACCAGCAAGGCCGTCAAGGGCGCGGGCATCGGTGCCGCCGCCGGTGCAGTGGTTGGCTTGCTCACGAAAGGCGACAAGCTGGAGAACGCGCTGATCGGTGCCGGCGTGGGTGCGTTGGCCGGCGGCGGCGTGGGCTATTACATGGACGTGCAGGAAGCGAAGCTGCGGCAGAAGCTCGAAGGGACGGGCGTCAGCGTCACGCGCGTGGGCGACAACATCACGTTGAACATGCCGAGCAGCATTACCTTCGCCACCAACAGCGCCGACTTGAATGCGCAGTTCTACAACGCGCTCGGCGGCGTGGCCATGGTGCTGAAGGAATACGACAAGACGGTCATCGAAGTGGCGGGTCACACCGACAGCACGGGTAGCGATCAGTACAACCAGCAGCTGTCACAGCGCCGTGCCCAGTCGGTGGCGAGCTATCTGGCGGGCCAGGGCATCAGCAGCCAGCGCTTGCTCACGGTGGGCGCGGGTGAGGCGTATCCGATCGCATCCAACGATACGGAAGCGGGTCGCGCGCAGAATCGCCGCGTCGAAATGACGATCGTGCCGATCACAAAGAGCTGATCAACGTCGATAGACCCGATCCTTCGCAATAGACAATAGAAAAGGGCCGGCGCTTTTCAGGCGTCCGGCCCTTTGGTCTACACGGTTCATGAGACTCGTTCAGTTCATTTCGCTCATGCGGCGTCTGCTACCAGGTTACGCAGCTTCTTGATCGCATTCGCCTCGATCTGGCGAATACGCTCCGCGGACACGCCGTACTTGTCGGCGAGCTCGTGCAGGGTCGATTTTTCTTCCTGCATCCAGCGGCTGCGCAGGATGTGCTGGCTGCGCTCGTCGAGCGTTTCCAGCGCCTGGGACAGTCGCTCCGCGGTGTCCTCGTCCCACTGCTCGCGTTCCACGGCCACCGACGGATCGGCTTCCGGGTGCGGCAGGTAGGCCGACGGAGAGTACGCGCTGCCATCTTCGTCGTCGGCATCAGGGGCCGGGTCGAAGGACAGGTCGCGCGAGCTCAACCGCTGTTCCATGTCGGTCACTTCGGCGGTGCTGACACCGAGGTCGTGAGCGATCTGCTTGGTCTCCACGTCCGTCAGCCAGCCCAGGTTCTTCTTGAACTTGCGCAGGTTGAAGAACAGCTTGCGCTGCGCCTTGGTGGTGGCGATCTTCACCAGCCGCCAGTTGCGCAACACGTACTCGTGGATCTCGGCGCGAATCCAATGCACCGCGAAGGAGACCAGCCGCACGCCCACTTCCGGGTCGAAGCGCTTTACCGCCTTCATCAGGCCGACGTTGCCTTCCTGAATCAGGTCGCCAACGGGCAGCCCATAGCCGCTGTAGCCGCGGGCAATGTGCACCACGAAACGCAGGTGCGACAGAACCAGCTGGCGGGCGGCGTCCAGATCCTCGTCATTACGCAGACGACGAGCCAGATCCAGCTCCTCCTCGCGGGACAGCACCGGAATGCGGGACACACGCTCGATGTACGAATCGAGGCTGCCGACCGGGCCGGCCAGCATCATGTAAGGAGCCTGACCTGCCAGTTCAGTGCTTGAGCGAACAAGCGCAGTTGTCATGTCGAAGATTCCCCTCCTATAAGTGGTCAGAAGTTTAGCAATCGATAGGTTTGAGTGCTAAGCCGCCTTGAAAGTTCCGCCGGAGGCCCCAGGTTCCATCGAGATTGTGCCTGGATAAGTTATTGATTGTACTGAGGCTTTTGCCTTCCGGACGCCCGTGAATGCCAGTCACGAAAGCCGTGACCGAGCATGAGTAGTCGGGAAAAGCAGCGGATCCGGCGCCCGGGTCGCCGGCAGGGCTGGTCAGGTGGGCTCGATGGCCCGCAAATGCCGGCTGGCAGCCAGATAAGACCCCAGCCAGCCCAAAACGATCCCGGCGCCGAGCAGAATCAGGGTGGATTTCGGGTCCAGGCCGCCCAGCTCGAAGGCGCTGCCGTACAAGCCGGCGAGGCGGCCGATGGGCTCGCGCAGAATGCCGGTGACCGCCAGGGTGATGAGCCAGGCGATGAGGCCGCCGCCCAGGCCATACCAGATGCCGTTGTACAGGAACGGCCGGCGCACGAAGGCGTCGCTGCCGCCGACCAGCTTGGTCACCTCGATTTCGGCGCGCCGGTTCTGGATGTCCAGCCGGATGGTGTTGCCGACGATGACCATCACGCCGATGGCCAGCAACGCCGCCGCGACGACCAGGCCACGACGCACGGTATCGAGAATGGCGTTCAGCCGGTTCACCCATGCCGTGTCGAGTTGGACGATTTCCACGGACGGCAACTCGCGCAGGTCAGCGGCGAGGCTGTCCAGATGGGCCGCGGTCGTGAACTCGGCGGCAGGTGTCACCACCAACGTGTGCGGCAGTGGATTTTCGTTCAGCGCATCGATAGCCGAGCCGAAACCCGAGTCGCGACGGAACTCCTTCAGCGCATTGTCCGAAGTGATGACCTCGACGTTGCTCACATCGCGACGCTGTTGAATGCGCGTGGCGGTGCGGGTCGCCTCTTCGGCAGAAGTCGGCCGTTTCAGGAATACGGTGAGATCGACCGCGTTATTCCAACTGCCCGTGGCCATCTGGGCGTTGCTGATCAGCAGGTGAAGACACGCCGGCAGCGCGAGCGCGATGCCGATGACGAAGACCGTCAGCAGCGTCGCGAACTTCTGTTGCGACAAGCGTCCCAGCGACCCAATGGACGTTTGCGCGTGCCGCGTCAGCCAGGCACTCATCGCGCTGCCCCCTCGGCACCCGTGATGAACTTAGCGGGGTCCATCAACTTCTCGCCCGCGCTCACGCCGGCGGGGATGTCATCGACGACGCGGCCGCCTTCCAGTCGCACCCGGCGTACCGGGAAATGCTCCAATAGGTACAGATCGTGACTGGCGACCAGCACCGTCACGCCGACTTCATTGAAGCGGCGGAAGATGTTCATCACTTCCAAAGACAGCTCGGGATCGAGATTGCCGGTGGGCTCGTCCGCGATCAGCACGGGAGGCTTGCTCACCACGGCGCGCGCGATGCCGACGCGTTGTTGCTCGCCGGTCGACAATTCGAGCGGCACGCTCTGCTCGCGACCGAGCAGGCCCACTTGATCCAGCGCCGCACGCACGCGCTTACCGATCTCTTTCGTGCCCACGCCCGCGATGATCAGCGGCAACGCCACGTTGTCGAAGATGGTGCGATCGTGCAGCAGCTTGTGATCCTGGAACACCATGCCGATCTGCCGCCGGAACGCCGGCACTTTACGGCGCGAAACGCCGTTGACGTTCTGGCCGTTCACGATCAGCTGGCCGCGCGTCGGCCGTTCGATCAGCGCGATGAGCTTCAGCAGGCTGGATTTGCCCGCGCCGGAGTGGCCGGTGAGGAACACGACCTCGCCGCTGTCGATCTCCAGGGACAGATCGCTGAGCGCCTCGCGGCCATTCGGATAACGTTTGAAAACGTGATCGAAGCGGATCATTCGGTCGCGTCAGTCCGGTCGCGTCAGTCGCGTTTGAGCAAGGCATCGACGAAGGCCGCCGGATCGAAGCCGACGAAGTCTTCGACGCTCTCGCCCACGCCCAGGTAACGAATGGGAAGTTTCAGCTCGCTGGCGATGGCGAACACGATGCCGCCCTTGGCGGTGCCGTCGAGCTTGGTCAGCACCACGCCGGTCACGCCGAGCGCTTCGTTGAACAGTTTCGCCTGCTGGAGCGCGTTCTGGCCCTGGCTGGCATCGAGTACCAGCAGCACTTCGTGTGGCGCGCTGGGATCGAGCCGGGCCATCACGCGCTTCACTTTCTTCAGTTCGTCCATCAGGTTCGATTGCGTGTGCAGCCGGCCCGCGGTATCCGCAATCAATACATCGAACTTGCGCGCCTGCGCGGATTGCAGAGCATCGAACACCACGGCCGCCGGGTCGGCGCCGGTCGCCTGCGCGATCACTGGCACGTCATTGCGCTGGCCCCAAACCTGAAGCTGTTCCACTGCAGCGGCGCGGAATGTATCGCCCGCCGCCAGCATCACTTTCATGTCCGCGGCTTTGATGATGCGCGCCAGCTTGCCGATGGTGGTGGTCTTGCCGGCGCCATTCACGCCGACCACGAGCACGACGAACGGGATGTGCTTGCTGTCGATGACCATCTGTCCGGCGACGGGCCGAACGATATCCATGAGTTGCTCGCGGAGCGCTTCGAGCAGCGCGTCGAGGTTGGAGAGCTCGTTGCGCGCCACCTTCTTACGCAGCGCCGCGAGGATTCTCTCCGACGTCTCCACGCCCACATCGGCGGTGATGAGCCGCATCTCCAGCTCATCGAGCACCGCCTCGTCGATCTTGCCGCCGGGGATCAGGTTGGCCAGATCGTAAGTCAGCCACGAGTCGCCCCGGTTCAACTTGGCGCGCAGGCGCTGGAACAGCCCGGCGCGCTCGTCATTGCCCGGGCCGGTGCTGCTGCCATTGCTGGCGGCGGCCGGCGGCGGGTCGGAGGCGGGTCGCTTGTTCTTGAAACCGAACATTCGTGCAGTCTGGGTGGGTCTCGCCCACGCGAATCGAGGGCGCGCAATTCTACCAGCATCGGCGCCGCCCGCCGGCGCTATCATCCGCCGCCTGCATGGCCAGAGTCCCCCGCAACCGCCGTCCCGTCGGCAAATCCACCGCCCGGCCGGCCCGCGAGCCGCCGCACCGGCTGCGTATTGTCGGTGGCCGCTGGCGTGGCATGAAGATCGACTTTCCTGCCATCGACGCTATTCGCCCCTCGCCCGATCGCGTGCGCGAGACGTTGTTCAACTGGTTACAGCAGCACATCCTCGGCGCCAGGTGCCTGGATCTGTTCGCCGGCAGCGGCGCGCTGGGCATCGAAGCGCTGTCTCGAGGTGCCGCGGCGGTCACATTCGTGGACCGCGAGCCGCAAGTCGCCCGTCATTTGACACAGACTCTGCAGCGCTTGGGCGCGACCGGCGCAACAGTTGAAACGCAAGACGCGCTGCGCTTCCTGGAGCGCACGCCGCAGCCGTTCGACGTGGTTTTTCTCGATCCACCGTTCGCTTCGACGCTGCTGGCCTCGGTCTTCACCAAGCTGCCGCGCGGTTGGCTGGCTCCGAACGCGCACATCTACGTCGAAACTCCGGCTGACACGCCGTTACCACCGCTGTCGTCGGGCTGGACGCTGTACCGTTCCAAGCAGGCCGGTCAGGTCGGCTATCATCTGCTGCGCGCTGCCGGAGAGCAGACTCCGGGCGCCCGCATTCATTCCGCTGAAGAGGTTTTGCCATGACCGGCGCCATGTACCCCGGCACGTTCGATCCGATCACCAATGGCCACTATGACCTGGTGCGTCGGGCCGCCGGCATTTTCGATCGCGTCGTGGTCGCGGTCGCCTCCAATCCCGGCAAGGCGCCGTTGTTCACGCTGGATGAACGCGTCGAGCTGGCGCGCGAGGTGTTGCACGATATTCCCAATGTCGAGATCACCGGCTACTCGGGGCTCACCGTCGAGTTCGCCCGTCAGCATGGCTTGCGTGTGGTGGTGCGCGGCTTGCGGGCCGTGTCCGATTTCGAGTTCGAGTTCCAGTTGGCCACCATGAGCCGGCATTTGTCCGATAAAGTCGACTACGTGTTCCTGACGCCCACCGAACAGTTCAACTTCATTTCCTCGACGCTGGTGCGCGAGATCGCGAGCCTTGGCGGCAATGTCGCGCAGTTCGTGCATCCCAAGGTCGAGGCTGCCTTGCAGGCTGCCTGGGCCAAGCGGCGCGCCGCCAGTCGAACCTAACCTGCCAGCGGTTGACGGTTAGCGGTTGGTTCAGAAGGGCGGCGCGATTTGGCTCCTTCTCAGACCCACCCTCACCCCAACCGCTAACCGCTGTAGCAAAGAGCGCTCAACTTGATCCCATGAAAGTAATACCGCTGCTTCGTGTCCGTGTTCTGTTGGTTGCATTGTTCGTGCTGCCGCTGGCGGCCGTTGCCGATCAACCGCAGCGCCCAGGCAAGGCCGGCATTGCCAGCGCGCATCAGCTGGCGACCGAAGCGGGCATGGAGATTCTTCGTCAGGGCGGCAATGCATTCGATGCGGCCGTCGCGGTGAGTGCCGCGCTCGCCGTGGTCGAGCCGAGCAGCTCGGGCCTGGGCGGTGGTGGATTCTGGTTGTTACATCGCGCGTCGGATCGTTTCGAGACGATGGTCGATGCGCGTGAAGTTGCTCCTCGCGCTGCGACTCACGACATGTTTCTCGATGAACAGGGCGATGTCGTCAAAGGCCGGTCTACTGCCACTGCGCTGGCTGCCGGCATCCCTGGCGAGCCAGCGGGGTTCGAGCACATTTCCAAGACTTACGGCAAATTGCCGTTCAAGACGGTGCTGCAGCCGGCGATCCGACTGGCTCGCGACGGGTTTCCTCTCAACACGCGCTTGCGTGGCGGCATCGTTGCCAAGAAGGACACGTTCAATGCTGGCGCCGCCGCGAAAGTATTTCTGAACAAGGGCGAAGTGCCCGAGGTCGGCTTTGTCATCAAACAACCCGATCTAGCGAAGACACTGACAGTGCTTGCCGAGCGCGGCGCCGAGGGGTTCTACAAGGGCGCGGTGGCGAAGCAACTGGTCGACGGCGTGAAGAAGATGGGCGGCATCTGGTCGCTGCAGGATCTCGCCGAGTATCAGGTCAAGGAACGCAAGCCCGTGTACGGCGAATATCACGGCGCTCGCATCATCAGCGCACCGCCGCCGTCGTCGGGCGGCATCGCCTTGATCAATGCGCTGAACATTCTTTCTGGTTACGACCTGGAGTCGCTGGACAATGCCACGCGCGTGCATCTCGTGGTCGAGGCCGCACGGCGGGTGCATCGCGATCGCGCCCAATACTTCGGCGATCCGGATTTTGTGCAGATACCTGTGGAGCAGTTGTTGAGCCCGTTCTACGCTGCGGGCCAGCGCACCTCGATCCGCATGGATCGCGCCATGCCGAGCGACATGTTGCCGGGAATCACCGCGCCGCCGCCGGGAACGCAGACCACGCACTTTTCCATCATCGATGCCGATGGCAATCGCGTCGCCGGCACCCTGTCGATCAACTTCTTCTTTGGCTCCGGGCTGATGGTGCCCGGCGTCGGCATCATGTTGAACAACGAGATGGACGATTTCGTCGCCAAGGCCGGCGTGCCCAACGGTTTCCGGCTGGTGGGCGCGGAAGCCAACGCCATCGCCCCCGGCAAGCGGCCGCTGTCGAGCATGACGCCGACGTTCGTCGAGCGACCGGAGGGCGTGATGGTGCTCGGCACGCCGGGCGGCAGCTACATCATGGGCATGGTGTTGCTCGCCACGCTCGACTGGCTGCACGGCACGCCCGCGGATGAACTGGTGAAGAAGGGCCGTTATCACCATCAATACATGCCCGACGTGCTGTCGTTCGAGCCCGGCGCGCTCAGCGCCGACGAACAGGCCACCCTGAAGAAGTTCGGCCACAACCTTCGCGAGTCCCGCCAGCCCGGCAACATGCAGATCGTCACCTGGGACCGCCGCACCGGCGAAGTCAAAGCTATCTCCGACCCTCGCGGCGTCGGCGTCGGTGTCGTTTATTGACCCGGCCGGGCGCTAACGCCTGGTGCGCTTGCGTCCCTGGCGGGTCGCCGCTCTTGAAGTTACTTTTTTGTGTGCCGCGCCTGCGGCGCGGCTGCGAAGATTGCCGCCTGCGGACCTTGGATGAAGCAATCTGGAATGCCGCCGCTCCTGACTACACTTCAATACCAAGTCACAGCGCTTAAAAATGGGCGCCGCGGATGGAGCCATTCAGTCCGTCCGTGCCGACTACCATCTAGCCCATTCCTTATGCGCCGCGCCTGGCAACACTTCAAGATCAGGTCATAGCGCTCCCGAAGCGCGCGTTGCGGTCGGAGCCATTCAGTCCGTCCGTGCTGACTATCATCTAGTCCGTTCCTTATGCGCCGCAGGCGCGGCGCATAAATAGAAAAAATTCCCAAGAGCGGCGTCCCGCCAGGGACGCAAGCGTCCACCGCGCAAGCGCAACGCGCCAGGCGCTACTTCTGACATTGCGGGCAGAAATAGGTCGACCGCTGCCCCTGCACCAAATGCTTGATCGGCGTCTTGCACACCCGACACGGAGCCTTCGTCCTCTCATACACAAACAACTTCTGCCGAAAATACCCCGGCATCCCCTCGGGGTTGAGGTAATCGCGCAGCGTCGTCCCGCCCGCTCGAATCGCATCGTTGAGCACATCCTTGATGGCCTTCACCAACGCATCGAATTCGGGCCGCTTCAACCGCCCCGCCGCCCGTCTCGGTCTCACACCCGCGCGAAACAGAGCTTCGCTGGCATAGATGTTCCCCACACCGACCACCACCTGACCATTCATGATCAACTGCTTGATCGCCACACTGCGGCCCTTGGCGGCGCGCGCCAGATACTCGCCATTGAACTCATCCGACAACGGCTCCGGGGCCAGCGACTCGAGCAGCTTGTGAGCCAAGGGATCGCCGTCCGTCCACAACAGACCGCCGAACCGTCGCGGATCGTTGAAGCGCAAGCACAGGCCAGTATCCATCGCGATATCCACGTGATCGTGCGTGGACGGCGGCGTCGACGCGGGCAGCACCCGCAAGCTGCCTGACATGCCGAGGTGCAGGATCATGCTGCCGCGTTCGAGATCGAACACCAGATACTTCGCCCGCCGGCGCAGCTGCATCACTCGCTGACCGGCGGCCAGCTCGGGCAGCTGACGCGGCACGCGCCAACGCAGCCGCGGTTCGCGCACGATCACCTTCTGGATCACACGTCCGACGACCGAGGACTCGATGCCGCGACGCGTGGTTTCGACTTCAGGCAGTTCAGGCATGGTGTGGTGTCTAAATAGGTCCTGGCCGCGGTCCGGCCATTGAAACGCGGCCATTTGCCTTCAACTCGGCTCCTGGCACGTCAACCGGGTCGCAGTTGAAGGGAACCGCACATTTGTGGGGGCTTTCCGGGTCCGTTATAGTCGGCCGACGACGATTTTCCCCCAATCCTATGAGTTTCGAATGTTTTGCAGGGGCGGCCCGTGAATCTAGATTTCCTGTATGGCTTGTTGAACCTCAACTTCTGGGGCTACGTGCTGGCGGCCTTCGTGTCGATTCAGATCACGTTCATGGGAGTGACGCTGTACCTGCACCGGGACGCCACTCACCGCGCCCTCGACCTGCATCCGGCACTGCGCCAATTCTTCCGTTTCTGGCTGTGGATGACCTCCGGCATCATCACCAAGGAGTGGGTGGCCGTGCACCGCAAGCATCACGCCCGCTGCGAAACCCCCGAGGACCCGCACAGCCCGGTCATCGTCGGCTTGAAGAAGGTGCTGCTGGAGGGTGCCGAGCTGTACCAGGCGGCGGCCCGCGATCCGGTGCTGCTGGAGAAATTCGGCCGCGGCACGCCCGATGACTGGATGGAGCGCAACGTCTATTCCAAGCACCGCAATCTGGGCATCGTGTTGCTGGTGATCACCGATCTGCTGCTGTTCGGCGTGCCGGGCATCATCATCATTGCCGCGCAATTGGTCGCCAATCCGCTGCTGGCCGCCGGTGTCGTCAACGGTATCGGCCACTACTACGGCTATCGCAATTTCGAGTGCGCCGACGCCGCTCGCAACGTGATGCCGTGGGGCTTGCTGCTGGCGGGCGAGGAATTGCACAACAACCATCATGCGTTCCCCAGCTCGGCGAAGTTCTCGGTGCAGCGCTGGGAGTTCGACATCGGCTGGCTGTACATCAGCGTGTTCAAGGCGCTGGGCCTGGCCAAGGTGCTGCGGGTCGCGCCGGAACCGGTGAAGGTTGAACCGCGAATGCAGATCGACCTCGAGAATGTCCGCGCTGTGATCGTGAATCGCATGCATGTGCTGCGTGACTACACTCGCTACGTGACTCTGCCCGTGTTTCGCGAGGAGTTGCGCAATGCTGGCGGCGCGTTGAGCGGTCGCGTTCGCAAACTACTGGTGCGCGAGCCAAGCTTGCTGGATTCCAATGCCCGCTCGCGTTTGAGTGAAGTGCTCGCGACCAATCAGACCTTGAAGACGGTTCACGAATTCCGCGAGCGTCTGGCGGTGATGTGGAGCGGCGCGCACATGAGCAATGAAAAGCTCATCCAGCACTTGCGGGAGCTGATCGCCCAGGCCGAAGCCAGCCGGATCAAGATGCTCCAGGACTTCGCCAATACACTACGCAGCTACGCTGTACAGCCTCGGCCGGCCTGATTGGGGCCGGCTGCCTCGGCCCTCGGTGCGTGACGGCGACGATACTCCCGAGGGCTGACACCGAAGCGGCGGTGGAGCAGCTTGCCGAAGTGACCCAAGTCATTGAAGCCCCACCGGTGCGCGATGCGCGTGATGCTCTCGTGCGCCAAGGCTGGATCCGCAAGGTCCCGAGCGCAGCGATCCAGACGCTGGCTGCGGATCCACGCCGAGACGCTCGTATCCAAATCATGAAATAGCGCATGCAGATACCGCACCGAGATGCGGTTCTCCCGCGCGATGCGTTGCGGACTCAAGTCCGGTTCAGCCAGGTGCTCCAGAATGAACGACCGGACGCGACCGAACGTAGCTGCCCGCACGCTGGCGCGACGCCTTCCGGGAACACTCGCGTAAGCGCGCGCCAGTAATTCCAACGTTGGTGAACGCACGTGAGCAACATCGGCCGCGCTCATGTCCCATAGTTCCTGGCGCATCAGGCGCAAGTGGCTGGTCAGCAGACGTCCCATGCCGTGCAGACCATCGATGGGAATGCCGACGTAATCCTGTGCATTCGGCAACAGGTTGCGCATCACGCGCTCGGGAATCACCAACGTCAGCTTGGACAACCGCTGTTGCACGGAGAATTCCATGCGACGGCCGGAGTCCCACAGGATGAAGCTGCCGGCGGTCAGGCACACCTCGCGGCCCTGAAACTTCAGCAGCTCCGCGCCCGACAGCACATAAAGAACATTGTAGAAGTCGCCGTTGGTGCGGCCGATCTCGGCGGCGCGACGAAAGCCGCTGACCGGATCGCTCGAGCATTCGATGAAATTGCAGTCTTCGAGCGAACGCTGGCGCACGCTCGCGAATACGCCGGAGCGCGGCGAGGAGCTGAGTGTCCAAGGCAGGAAGCAGTCGCTCAGCACTTGCGACCAGCTTTCATAGCGGCTGGCGATGGGCTGCGCCAGCGATGACCATGCAAATACCGGATACCGCGGACACGCCGCGGCGGCGTTGCGCTCCAGCATGAATTCCCCCCACCCGATTCGTGACGCGCCCATGCGCGGGGCAAGCGTTTGAACGCAGGCTACACCACGGGCCGGAGCCGCGACAGCCCCGCTCAGTGCACTGCTGTCCCAATCGGACTGCGTTGACTGCCGAGCGGCGTCCGCCGCCGCCTCGTATTGTCACCACAACGGTCCGCGAGTGACCGATCTTGGTGGGGGATGAGCTTATGTCGTGCAGTTCGCGTGCTGCGGTGCTGGCGGGCGGGGTGCTTGCCTGTACCGCATCGGTCCTGGCCCAGGAAAGCGCCGGGTCGGCGCTCGAGGAAGTGATTGTCACCAGCCAGCGGCGGACCACCGAGGTGCAGTCCACGGCCGCGGCCGTCACGGCATTCTCCAGCGAGGACCTGGCGCTGCGCTCGGCCTATGCCATCGAAGACATGAACGCGCTCAATCCGAGCGTGCTGGTCAGCTCGTTCCAGGGTGAGGCCCAGATCTACATCCGCGGCATCGGCTATTCATCGATCGTCGGCGGCTCGGACAGCTCGACGGCATTCCACAGCGACGGGGTCTATATCTCCCGCTCGGCGGGCGCGGTGCCGGCGTTCCTGGATGTGGAGCGGATCGAAGTGCTGCGCGGGCCGCAGGGCACGCTGTATGGGCGCAACGCGACCGGCGGCTCGGTGAATGTGATTTCCAAGGGGCCCGGCGACCGGTTCGAATACGACACGCAAGTGACGATCGGCAACTACGATCGTTACCGCGTCGCCGCAGCGCTCGGCGGACCGCTCAGCGATCGCGTCGGCATGCGGTTCGCTGCCGCGCGCGAGACGCGCGACGGTTACACCAAGCTATTGCGCCCTGTGCCGCAAACAGGTGGCGGCACGCCGGTGGCGGATCGCGTAGAAGACAAGGATGATTGGATGGCTCGCTTCACCCTGGAAGCGGACGTCACCGACAACCTGAGCTTCGTACTGAAGGCGGATTATTACGAGGCCGACGATGCCGCAGTGGTGTGGCATTACTTCGATCCCGGCACGAGCACCAATCCAATCTATCAGGCGCTGGTGCCGGCGCAAGTGCGCTCGGCGCCGTACTCGCGCACGTATGGCTCCGATGTGGAGCATTTCAACAAAGCCCGCACCGGCGGAGTCTCCGGCAAGCTGCAGTGGGACATCGGCGAGTACACGCTCACCTCGCTCACCAGCTATCGCCAGACGCGTCCCTACAATCGGGACGATCTGGATCTGTCGCCCGTGTTCGGCGTCGATCAGCTGCGCATGGAGGATCAGGAGCAGCTGGCGCAGGAGTTTCAGCTCAGCTCGCCCAGCGCCGGGCGCCTGCAGTGGATCGTAGGCGCGTACTTCTTCGATGAAGAGAACGACATCCGCAACGAATATTTCCTGCCGTTCACCAACGCGTTGTTCGCGCTGCCCGACGATCCGGCATGTTGCCGGCTGGAACTGAACGGCCGCACCGAAACGCGGGCCTATGCGCTGTTCGGTGAGGCCACCTACCAGCTCACGGACCGGCTCGATCTGGTCGTCGGTGGCCGCTACAGTGATGAGCGCCGCGACGGCGCCAACCTGGTGGTATTCCGCGATGCGCCGGTGACGATCTTCGACAACGTGGCCGAGTTCGATGCGGAATCCTTCAGCGCATTCACGCCCAAGGCAGGACTGAACTTTCAGCTGAACGATGCCGCGTTCCTCTATGTGAGCGCCTCGCGCGGCTTCAAGTCCGGCGGTTTCAATCCCGGCAGCTACCAGAACGAGCCGTTCGATCCGGAGGAGATCTGGGCCTACGAGCTCGGCGCCAAGCTGAAGCTCCTCGATGGACGCTGGCGCCTGAATACCGCGCTGTTCAACTACGACTACACGGACCTGCAGGTGCAGGACGTGGAGAACAACAACGTCGTCATTCGCAATGCCGCCGAAGCCGAGGTGCGTGGTGTCGAGCTGGAGTCTTCGTGGCTGGCTACCGACGGCTTCCGGGTGGATGCCAATCTGACGTGGCTCGACGCGGAGTTCACCGCGGGCGCAATGCCCGATCCCAAGTATCCGGACCTCGGCGTGCAGCAGCTGTCAGGCAAGAAGATGCCGCGCGCACCCGAGTGGAAGGTCGGCGTTGGCGCTCAGTACGAGCAGGCAGTCGGTAGCGGCGGCACGATGGCGCTGCGTGCCGACTATGTGTGGCAGGATGAGATGTACTTCTCGGCATTCAACGTGCCCGTGCTGCACGAAGGTTCGTATGGCTGGGCCAAGGCTCGCGTCATGTACACAGGCGCGGCCGGCACTTGGAGCATCGCGGCGTTCATCGACAACGCCACCAACGAGAAGGTCGCCACCAACAAGATCTTCGACGGCGACATCATCGGCTCGATCGTCGTGGGCAGCCTCGCGCCGCCGCGCACGTACGGTATCGAATTCACCTTGAAGAACTAGCCCAAGCAATCAGACCTCTGCCATCAAGCCGCCGGAAGGAACATCGACGATGGAAGAAATCCTGATCGACTGCGAATCGTTGCCGTGGATCCCGATCGTCGCCGGCATCGATTACCGCCTGTTGTTCGCCAGCGCCGAGACGGGCCGCTGGACGGTGATGTTCCGTTGCCAGCCCGGAAGTTCCTTTCCGCGCCACAAGCATCATGGCGCCGGCGAGTACTACGTGGTGCGCGGCCGGATGGAATATCGCATGGGACGGGCGGATGCCGGCACCTACGGCTACGAGCCGCTGGGAGTGATTCACGAGCTGACCACGTTCCCGGAATACACCGAGCTGTTGTTCACCAACTATGGGCCGGTGGCGTTCCTGGGCACCGATGATTCCGTGCTGTCCATTCTCGATCATGCCGAGGTGCGACGGCTCGCGCAGCAAGCAGCCACATGAGCCAGCGGTATTTTCAGACCTGGCAGCGCAGCCGAACGCAGCCGCGTGAGTTCTGGGCGGAGGCCGCGTCCGACATCGATTGGTACGCACCCCCATCCACTGCTTTCGATGCCAACGCTGGCGTCGCCGGTGTGTGGTTCGCCGGTGGCCGATTGAACACTTGTTACAACGCCGTCGATCGGCATGTTCGCAACGGCCGCGGCGCGCAGGCAGCGCTCATCTATCACAGCGCCGTCACCGGGCAGGTGCGCAGGTTCAGCTTCGCTGAACTTCAGTCCGAAGTGGCGAAGCTCGCGGGATTGCTGCGGCAGGAAGGCGTCTTGGCCGGTGATCGCGTCGTGATCTATATGCCAATGGTGCCGGAGGCCGTGTTCGCGATGCTGGCGTGCGCGCGACTCGGTGCGATTCATTCCGTGGTGTTTGGAGGTTTCGCCGCGCCGGAATTAGCGAAACGGATCGACGACGCTCAGCCGCGCGTCGTGCTCAGCGCTTCGTGCGGTATCGAGCCGGGGCGAGCGGTCGCATACAAGCCCATCCTGGATGCGGCGCTGGGCCTGTGCCGTCATCGGGTCGAGCGTTGCGTGATTCTGCAGCGGCCGCAAGTCACCGCAGCATTGGATCCGATACGCGATATCGATTGGAGCGATGCTCTGCGAACCGCGCAACCAGCGGATTGCGCGCCGGTCGCCTCGGAAGATCCGCTATACATACTCTACACCTCCGGCACGACCGGCATTCCCAAAGGCGTTGTGCGAGACAATGGCGGCCACGCGGTCGCATTGTCATGGAGCATGCGACACATCTATGGCGCGCAGCCCGGCTCGGTGTTCTGGGCGGCTTCGGA
Source organism: Steroidobacter sp. (assembly GCF_036406195.1). Lineage (GTDB taxonomy): Bacteria > Pseudomonadota > Gammaproteobacteria > Steroidobacterales > Steroidobacteraceae > Steroidobacter. Next base: position 393,705 of record NZ_DASWVW010000061.1, on the reverse strand, counting down.
TATCGGCTGGGTGGTCGGCCATAGCTACATCGTCTACGCGCCGTTGCTGATCGGGTGCACGACCGTGCTCTACGAAGGCAAGCCGGTCGGCACGCCGGACGCGGGCATGTTCTGGCGAGTCGCGCGAGAACACGATGTCGAGATCCTGTTCACTGCGCCGACTGCGCTTCGTGCCATCAAGCGTGAGGATCCCGACGGCGCATTCATCAAGAACGGCGGATTGGGGCGGCTGCGCACGTTGTTTCTTGCGGGCGAACGTGCCGATCCGCCGACGCTGGAGTGGGCCCAGCAGCGCCTTGGCATTCCAGTGTTCGATCACTGGTGGCAAACCGAGCTCGGCTGGCCAGGGCTGGCGACATGCACAGGTCTTGGCGCCATCGGCGCACGGCACGGCAGCGCTGGACGAGCGGTGCCAGGATATGAATTCGCCGTGCTCGATCCTGAACATCGTCCGCTTCCTCGGGGCACGAGCGGAGACATTGCCATTCGGCTGCCACTGCCGCCGGGTTGTCTGCAGACTCTATGGCGCAACGATGCGGGATTCCGCAACTCTTATCTCAGCGAGCATCCGGGCTACTACACCACCGGCGACGCTGGATTCATCGATGACGACGGCTTCGTGCACGTGATGGGTCGCACCGACGACATCATCAATGTCGCCGGTCATCGCATCTCGAGCGGCGCCATCGAGCAAGTCATTGCGTCTCACCCCGATGTCGCCGAATGCGCCGTGGTTGGCGCGAGCGATCCGATCAAAGGCAGCGTGCCGATCGCTTTGTTTGTATTGAAAGCCGGCGTAACTGCGGATCACGCCAGCATCATCGCTGCGTTGATCGAGATGGTGCGAGACACGATAGGGGCGGTGGCGTCGTTCAAGGCGGCCGCGCCGGTCGCGCAGCTCCCCAAGACCCGCTCCGGAAAAATCCTGCGTGGCGCGATCCGCCGCCTGGCGGATGGAGAAGCCTGCCCGGTGCCGCCGACCATCGACGATCCGGCGGCACTCGATCGGGTGATCGAAGCCTTGCACAGGATTCGATATGCAAGCAGCGGAGGCGCCCATGGTTCCTGATCGCAAACAACAGTTGTGGATGTATCGCGCGATGGTGGCCAGCCGCGCCTTCGAGGCGGCGATCAAGCTTGCCTACATGGAAGGCAAGCAGCCGCTGTTCAACATGGCGAAGGGACCGATTCCCGGCGAGATGCATTTGTCCGATGGGCAGGAGCCTTGTGCCGTCGGCGTGTGCGCTCACCTGCGTGCGGACGATACCGTCACGGCGACCCATCGTCCGCATCACGTCGCGATCGCGAAAGGCGTGAACCTGCAGGCGATGGCTGCGGAGATCTTCGGGCGTGCCACCGGCCTTTCCGGCGGGCGCGGCGGCCACATGCATCTGTTCGATCCGAAAGTGAATTTCTGTTGTTCGGGAATCATCGCGCAAGGCATGGGGCCGGCCGTCGGCGCGGCGTTGGCAGCGAAGCTGCGTGGCAGCGATGCGGTGGCCGTCTCGTTCATCGGCGAAGGCGCAGCCAATCAAGGTGCATTTCATGAAGCATTGAACCTCGCGGCGATCTGGCGCGCGCCGGTGATCTTCGTCATCGAGGACAACGCCTACGGCATATCGGTCAGCAAGCGCGATTCGACGGCCGTGGAGCGCAATGCAGTGCGTGCTCAAGCTTATGACATGCCCGGCGTGTTCGTTCCGGGAAACGATGCCGATGCGATTTTCGCTGCCGCCGGTGAAGCCGTGCGACGTGCACGCATGGGCGAAGGGCCGACATTGCTGGAGCTGGAGACGTGCCGGCTCGAAGGTCACTTCATGGGCGACGCCGAGCAGTATCGGCCCAAGGGCGAGATCGAACGCTTGAAGGCCATCGATCCGATTCCCGCCTATCGCAGCAAGCTCATCGAGCGCGGCGTTGTGCCGGAGCAATTGCATGAGCTGGAGTCGCAGGCGCGGCGGGATGTCGAAGCGGCCTTCGCATTCGCACGTGCGTCCGTGCCGCCTGAGCCACGCAGCGCCTTGGAACAAGTGTTTGTAACGGGAGGTGTGCGATGACACAGCCAGCCGTGCGGCGCATGACCATCGCCAAGGCGATGAGCGAGGCATTGGCGCAAGCCATGCACGCCGACGAGCGTGTTCTGGTGATGGGCGAAGACGTGGCCAAGCTGGGCGGCGTGTTCGGCACGACGCAAGGACTGCTGGAGCGCTTTGGTCCGTCGCGTGTGCGCGATACACCGATTTCCGAGACCGCATTCATTGGCGCAGCCGTGGGCATGGCTGCGGCGGGGATGCGTCCCGTCGTCGAGCTGATGTTCGTGGACTTCTTCGGAGTGTGCATGGATGCCATCTACAACCTCGCTGCCAAGCAGGCTTACTTTTCCGGCGGCTCGGTCGCTTGTCCCATGGTGTTGATGACCTCGGTGGGCGGCGGCTACGGCGATGCCGGGCAGCATTCGCAATGTTTGTATGCGACGTTCGCGCATCTGCCTGGCATGAAAGTCGTCATTCCCTCGAATGCACACGACGCCAAAGGACTGATGCTCGCGGCGATTGCCGACGACAATCCAGTGATCTTCATGTTTCACAAAGCGCTGCAAGGCATGGGATGGCTCGGCACCGTGCCGCGCTCGATCGTTCACGTGCCGGCGGAGCGCTATACGCTGCCCATCGGCAAAGCCGTGGTGGTGAAGCCTGGTGCCGATCTGACGTTGGTGGGCTGGGGTGCGACGTTGCATCACGCACTGGATGCCGCCGACGCGTTGGCTCGTGAAGGTGTGGATGCCGAAGTGATCGACGTGCGCACGCTCGCGCCATTGGATCGCGAAACGATCTGCGTGTCCGCGGGTCGCACCGGACGGCTGGTCGTGGCGGACGACGACTATTGCAGCTGTGGCGTCGCCGCCGAGATCATCGCGAGCGTGTGCGAGTCGACTCGGCTGCTCGCACCACCTCGTCGCGTTTGTTTTCCCGATGTGCCCGTCCCCTTTGCTCCGGAATTGGAGCACGCCCTGCTGCCCGATGCCGCGAAGATCGTGGCCGAGGCGCGTTTGACCTTGCAGAGTGCCGCCGCATGATCGACGTGACCGTGCCGGAACACTTCTGGGAGGAGGATGCCGAGGGCGTGGTCTCGTCCTGGCTGTTCGCCGATGGCGAGACTGTGTCGGAGGGGGCGCCGTTGGCCGAGATCATGTACCAGAAGGCGAGTATGGAGCTGACGGCACCCGCCGCCGGGGTGTTGCAGATCCTGGTGCCGGCGGAGGCGCCCATCCGGCGCGGACAGGTGATCGCGCGGATTGGCTAAGCGCAGCTCGCGTCCTCCAAGAATCGATTCTCCAAAATGAAGAAGGCCCACCAGAGGTGGGCCTTCGTGTTCGCGTTCGAGAGGTGCGCCGCCAGCGAACCGCTCGACCAGGCAGCCAGGCTTACTTGATCTTGGCTTCCTTGTAGGCCACGTGCTTGCGGACCTTGGGGTCGAACTTGCGCACTTCCATCTTGTCCGGATGCAGGCGCTTGTTCTTGGTGGTGGTGTAGAAGTGGCCGGTGCCGGCCGTGGACACGAGCTTGATCTTTTCGCGCATGGCTTGAGGCTCCTATCCGTTAGACCGCAACGCCCTTGGCGCGCAGCTCGGCAACGACGGTCTCGATGCCCTTCTTCTCGATGGTGCGCAGGCCGTGGGTAGACACGCGCAGGCTGACGAAGCGGCGCTCGCTCTCAACCCAGAAACGCTGCACGTGCAGGTTGGGCAGGAAGCGGCGGCGACGCTTGTTGTTGGCGTGTGACACGGTATTGCCGGTCATCGGCCCTTTGCCGGTGATCTGACAGACTCTGGACATGGCGGATTTCCTGGTTGGGGCGGCGGCCGGGCACACAGCGCCACGGACGAGGGGCCCGAAAACGAGTCGCGCTTTATACCAGCCGCCGCCCGGTTAGGGAAGACGGCGGGACCGCTAAAATGCCCGAAAGCGCCTTCCTACAGCAGTCCGCGCTCGGCAAACGACTCGCAGACGCCGTCCCCGACCACCAGGTGATCCAGCACCTTGATGTCCACCAGGTCCAGGGCTTCCTTGAGCCGAACCGTGATTTTCCGGTCCTCGGCGCTGGGTTCGGCGATGCCCGAGGGGTGGTTGTGCACCAGGATCAGCGCGGCGGCATTCCGGGACAGGGCCAGCCTGACCACCTCCCGGGGATGCACGATGGCGCCATCGATGGTGCCCCGGAACAGCTCCTCGAAGCCGATGACCCGGTAGCGGCTGTCCAGCAGCAGGCAACAGAACACTTCATAGGGCAGGTCGCGCAGGCGGAGTTGCACAAATTCGCGAGTCGCGCGCGGGTTCTTCAGCGCCGAGCCCACGGTCATCAGCTCCTGGTAGTGCCGGCGCGTTAATTCCAGCGCAGCCTGCAGCACCACATACCGCGCCGGCCCGAACCCCCGCGTCTTGCACACGCGACTTCGGTCCGCCGTAAGAAACGCGCGCAACGAGCCAAAGTCCGCCAGCAGATCTCTCGCCAGATCCAGTGCACTCCTTCCCCGAACCCCCGTCCCCAATAATATCGCCAGCAACTCGGCCTCACTCAGCCCCGTTGCTCCCACCCTCAGCAGCTTCTCTCTCGGCCGGTCGCTCTCCGGCCAGTCGCGTATGGACATCCTTGTCTCCAGCAATCATCCCGGGTGCGTCCCGGCTTGCAAGTGTGTGGCTGAACTGGAATTGCTTTGGGCCGAGTGGTCCATTTGTTTGCTGTGAAATGGTCACCCGTTGGCAGCGGAACTGAGTTAGGCACGCCAACTTGCTTGATCGAGGAGTCCCCGGGCGCCGCTTTCGTGCACGACTTCTATTATGGAGGGGCCGGCCGGACGCGCCGGCGCCAATATGTAAGGATTTCGCTGCCATCTGGCGGACAAACTGCGGTTCTGCGCGCCCAAGTTGCGCAATGCGGACTGACGAGCGGTCCATTCCCGCGAGGAATGCCGGTATGCGCTCGCGCAGTTTGCCGGGCCCTCGGGGCGCCTCCATAATCCGGTCCATGAGCCTGCAGCCTCGCAAAATTCTCCTGGGTGTCACGGGTGGGATCGCGGCCTACAAGAGTCCGGACCTGGTCCGTCGCCTGATCGAGCAGGGCGCCGACGTCCAGGTGGTCATGTCCCGGGGGGCGCAGCAGTTCGTGACGGCCCTGACGTTCCAGGCGGTGTCCGGCAAGCCGGTGCGCGACGATCTCTGGGACGAAAGCAGCGAAGCGGCGATGGGGCACATCGAGTTGGCCCGTTGGGCGGATGAGATCGTGATTGCCCCGGCCACGGCGGATTTCCTGGCGAAGCTGACGCATGGCTTTGCGGAAGACCTGTTGACCACGGTGTGTCTCGCCACGACGGCACCCATCACGGTCGCGCCGGCCATGAATCGGCAGATGTGGGCGAATCCCGCGACTCAAGCCAATGTGCGCGTACTGAAAGAGCGCGGCGTGCGAGTGCTCGGCCCGGCGAGTGGCGAGCAGGCGTGTGGTGAAGTCGGCGTGGGCCGGATGATCGAGCCGACGGAGATCGTCGCTGAAATCTTCACCGCTCGTGGCCGCCCCGGTCCGCTGCAGGGACTGAAGGTGGTCGTCAGCGCCGGACCGACGCGCGAGAAGATCGACCCGGTGCGATTCATCAGCAATCGCAGCTCGGGCAAGATGGGTTATGCGGTCGCCGAGGCGGCGCGCGAAGCGGGTGCGAAAGTCGTGCTCGTGAGTGGTCCGGTGCAGATTCCAACGCCGCGCGGTGTCGATCGCGTCGATGTGGAAAGCGCCGAGCAGATGTTGCACGCCGTTCAGAGCAACGTTGCCGACGCGGATATTTTTGTCTCGGCCGCGGCCGTCTCGGACTATCGCTGTCGAGAAATAGCGGGCGAGAAGATCAAGAAGACCAGCGACACGCTGAATCTCGCCTTGGCGCGTGCGCCAGACGTGTTGGCCACGGTGTCGAGAGGCGAGGTACGTCCGTTCCTGGTGGGCTTCGCCGCCGAAACGGAACATGTCGAGCGCAACGCGCTGACCAAGCTCACCAACAAGAATCTGGACATGATCGCCGCCAACAAGGTCGGCGACGGCCTGGCCTTCGACAAGGACGACAACGCGCTCACCGTCTACTGGCACGGCGGCAAGCAGGAGCTTTCCATGACCAGTAAGTCGGCCCTGGCGCGGCAGCTGGTCGCCTTGATCGCGCAGCGCTATCACGCGCGCGGCACTTCGCCGGCACCAACGCAAACTTCCAATCCAACGCCCTTGCCCGCTGCTCATGCCCGCTGATGGAACGTCTTCCGGCGCCGGCGCGCGCCGTCGGTTGCAGGTCCGTGTGCTCGATCCCCGCATCGGCCGCGACTATCCCTTGCCTCAATACGCCACCGAAGGATCGGCGGGCATCGACCTGCGTGCATGCATCGACGCGCCGCTCGAGCTGAAGCCGGGCGACACGCAGCTCATTCCCTCGGGCATCGCCATCTATCTTCAGGACCCGGCCTATGCCGCCATCGTGCTGCCTCGTTCGGGTCTGGGTCACAAGCACGGCATCGTGCTCGGCAATCTGGTCGGCTTGATCGACTCGGATTACCAGGGACAGATCTTCGTCTCCTGCTGGAACCGCGGGCAGAGCACGTTCACGATTCAGCCCGGCGAGCGCATCGCGCAGCTGGTGGTGGTGCCAGTGGTGCAGGTGGAGTTCGACGTGGTGAACGAGTTTGTCGCCACCGAGCGCGGCGCCGGCGGTTTCGGCAGCTCGGGGCGCGGCTGAAACAGGCTGCCCGGGCGGCCGCCGCTCATTTGATGCCTTTCAGTTCCTTGAAGCGCTTGATGTCGGCGCTGAACGTCGCCTTCACCTCGGCCTGCTCGCGCTGATTTTTCTCCAGCGACTCCTGATACACGCGCAGGCCATTTACGGTGTTGACCATCTCTTCAGCCAGGTGGTCGGGCACGGGCGGGGCATTCGGCTTGTCGCTATAGGGTTTGAAGCGCGCGACCTGCGATTCGATCCGGGCCTGACGTTCGCGCATGTTGTTGATGGTTTGCTCGGTCACGCGGCGCTGGGCTAGCAGCAGCTCGATGCGCTGATCGCGCAACCGCTCGATGTCTTCCACGTTGGTGTAGGTCTCGATCAGCATGCGGTCGCGCTGCAGACGTTCCTGCCGCTGCTGTCTCTCCTTGGCCTCGGCGGCCTCGCGCGACAAGCGGTGGGCGCGAGTCTGTTCGCCCTCGATGACCCGCAGCACCATGCCGTGCGCGTTCAGCACCTCGGTATCCTGCCCCTGGCAGCCGGCCGGCATGCTGTCGCCGTACAACGCCTGACCCTTCGTATCCTTGCAGCGGTAGTAAGCCTCGCTGGTGACACTTGCACTTGGTTTCTGCGCGGCAAAGGCGGCCCACGATACGAATGTCGCAGCGACGATCGTCAGTGTGCGAAGCCCGCGCATCGGTGTGCCAGTTTTCCCCGGAGTTATAGGGTTATTGTGCCGCAGCTCGGCACCATTGCGTCAACTTTGGACGATTTTGGTCACATGGGCTCGCGGCGTGCAGCGGTGCGCTCCGGCGGCGAGCGATCTCGGCCCGGGCCGCCGCGGCACGACTTGAATCACTTGGTGACGCCATATTCGTTGCGGTAGCGCTCGATTGCGGCCAGTTGTGCCGCATCCCCGGACTGCCGCAGGTAATCGATGAGATTCGCCAGTCGCAGGATGCTGGTAACCGGGAGTTGCAATGTCTGTTCCACCTCCTGAACCGCGGAGAGGGGGCCCTGGCCTCGTTCCTGCCGATCCAGGGCCAGAATGACGCCGACCGGCTGAGCGCCGGCCGCGCGGATGATGTCGGTGGCTTCGCGGATCGCCGTCCCCGCGGTGATCACGTCATCCACGATCAAGACCCGGCCGCGCAGCGGCGCGCCGACAATATTGCCGCCTTCGCCATGATCCTTGACTTCCTTGCGGTTGAAAGCCCAGGGCACGTCGCGGTTGTACTGATCCGCCAGCGCGACCGCTGTCGTCGTGACCAGCGGAATGCCTTTGTAGGCAGGCCCGAACAGCACGTCGAACTGCATGTTGGCAACCTGAATCGCCTGCGCGTAGGCGCGGCCGAGCTCGGCGAGCGCCCGTCCCGAATTGAACAGGCCGGCGTTGAAGAAGTACGGGCTGACGCGGCCGGATTTGAGCTTGAACTCGCCGAAGCGCAGCACGCCCAGCTGCAGGCACAAGTCGATGAAGGAACGCATGTCACAACGCTGTATGAATGACCACGCGATGGTAGTCGATTTGCATCGAACCGCCGACACTGATTTGTGCCGCATTCGCCTCTTATAATCCCCCGATGAACACAGCGGCAGCGAGCACCGGACAGGCCACTCCGGCGGAGAAACCGCGATGGCGCGACATCCTGGCCAGTCCGAAGATGGTCGCCATCATGGTGCTGGGTGCCGCCTCCGGGTTCCCCAACCAGATCACCGAGAGCGCGTTGCAGGCGTGGCTGAAGGACAGTGGTGCGAGCAACACCACTATCGGCGTGCTGTCCTACGTGGCCCTGCCCTATCTGTTCAAGTTCCTGTGGGCGCCGGTCATAGATCGTTATCCGCTGCCGTGGCTCGGCCGGCGGCGTGGCTGGGTGGCGCTGACGCAGTTGGCGCTGGCGGCTGCCATCGCCGTGTTCGCGTTGCAGAACCCCGCGGTCTCGCTGACTCCCATCGCGATTTGCGCGGTGGCCATCGTGTTCTTCTCGGCCACGCAAGACATCGCCATCGATGCGTATCGAACCGACGTGGCGCAGCCGAACGAGCGCGGTCTGGCGGCCGCGGCGAACAATCTCGGTTATCGGACCTCCGCCTGGCTGGCCTCGGCGTTCGCACTGGTGGTAGCCGATTTCTTTGGCTGGGAGCCGGCGTTTCTGATTCTGGCCGCGGTGATGGCGGCGTTCTGCATAGGCACGTTGCTTGCGCCCGAGCCTCACTATGCTCATCAACCACCGCGCACGTTGACCGAATCGTTCGTAGTGCCGTTGCGCGAACTGCTCGGCAGCCCAAGTGCCATTGCATTCATCGCGCTGGTGATCCTGTTCAAGGTCGGCGATGCGTTCGCGTTGCGGCTATTCACGCCCTTCATGATGGACGTGGGTTTCAGCAAGACCGAAATTGCCGTCGTACTGAAGGCACTGTTCACGGCGAGCGCGGTGATCGGTGCGATTCTCGGCGGCGTGGCGATGGTGCGCCTGGGGCTGCTGAACTCGATGCTGATATTCGGTGTGGCACAGGCCGCCTCGAACCTGCTGTACTACGCATTGGCGCTGACGGGTAAGAATTACCCCTTGATGGTCGCGGCGGTGAGCATCGACAACATCGCCGGCGCGATGGGCAACATCGCCTCGGTCGCGCTCATCATGGCCCTCTGCGACACGCGTTACAGCGCCTTTCAATACGCGCTGCTGTCCGCTTTCGCACTGACCCCACGTTATTTGCTCGGCGGCCCGGCGGGATGGCTGGCCGACAAAGCGGGCTGGGATATGTATTACGTGGTCAGCGTGGTGCTGGCCTTGCCGGGACTGTTGCTGGTGTGGCTCATGCGCGAACAGATCAAGCAGCTCGATCAGCCGCGCGGCTGATCGGCTCGGGAATCAAACGAGATCCGGGTCGGTAACGCGAGCGGGCGCAAGCCCGCATGCTACAGGTCGCGTGGCGACGGCCACTCCGAATAGCCGGAGGCTTCGGAACGATCCAGGCTCATCAGCGGATCGATCCATGCGCCGTTGGCACTGATCTCGCGCTCCGATTCATAGTCTTCGGGCTCGACATCGACCGAGCCGGTCCAATCTTCCGGCGCCTGCGCCTCTTCGAAATCCTGCTCTTCCCAAGACTCCAGGTCGAACTCTTCCACGGTGCCATCGAAGTGCTGGACCTCCACGGTGCCATCGTCGCGGTCCACCGCGACCACTTCGAACAGCGCGCCATCGATGCGGCGGTACCAATCACCCACGACCGGGCTCGGCGAAGTCATTGAGCATCCTCCAGCTGGAGTGCGGGAAACATTCCTTTGCGGACGGCATCCGTGCGTCTTGCTGAAAAGCAATCGAGGCTCTTCTTTTAGTCCTGCGCCGCGCTGGATTCAAGTGGGATTTCTTCTGCAGAGCATCAAGCGTCACGGCGGCGCTCGCCGGCCCGCGGGTCATACATTCGGTTGCCGACTCGATACGAGTCGACTCGCCTTCACCCTCACAATTGTTTCAATTTTCATCCGCGCCGGCGCCGGCGGCGACCTGCACATTCTCGGCAGGCCGATGTGACTTCACGATGACGACACAACAACCTGCGCGATCAAGCTTTCGTCGCGATCCTGCGATAACTCAAATCCCAAACGCCGTGCCCGAGGCGCTGGCCGCGCCGTTCGAACCGGGTCAACGGCCGCTCCTCGTTGCGGGCGACGAAGCCACTGTCGCCGGCGTCGTTAGCAAACGACGTCGAGGCATCGAGGACCTCGCGCATATGCATGGCGTAAGGCTCCCAGTCCGTCGCGAGTCGTAGCGTGCCGCCCACGGCCAGTACGCGCGCCAGCAGCTCGACCAGCGGCGGTTGAATCAGGCGCCGCTTGTGATGGCGCTTCTTGGGCCACGGATCGGGAAAGAAAATATGAATCAGCTGGAGGGAGCCGGGCGCCAGCTGTTGCTGCAGCACCTCGACTGCGTCGTGGCAGACGATGCGCAGATTTCGCAATCCGGCAGCCTCGGCCCCCAGCAGCAGATGGCCGACCCCGGGTTTGTGAACTTCGACGCCGAGGCAATCCAGTTCTGGGTGCGCTTGCGCGAAAGCAAGCAGCGCCTCGCCGGCGCCGAAGCCGATCTCCAGCATGCGCGGTGCGCGACGGCCGAATATCTGGTCCAGATCCAGGGGTTGCGCGTCGAGCTCCACGCCATAGCGCGGCCACAGCTCATCCAGGGCGCGTTGCTGAGCGACTGTCGCACGCCCGCCGCGAATGACGAAACTGCGGACCGTGCGGCGCGAAGGAGCGTTGGAGGGCGGGTCACTCGGGGTGGGGGACGGGTCTTCGGTCATTTCTGAATGGCCAGGGACTGCAGGTGGTCGTAAAGCAATTTCGCAGCCGAGTGCAGTGGGGTTGCGCTGCGAATACAAAGAAACAATTGACGATGTGCCCACGAGTCCGTCAGCGGCACCGAAGCCAGCGACAAGGAACGAATGTAAACACTGGTCGCCGCGCGGGGCACGATGCTCACGCCGAGCCCGGCCGCAACCATGGCGCATGCGGCGTCGAAGCTCGTCACTTGCACGCGCCAGTTCATTGGACGATCGGCTTCCATGGCCGCGCGCGTCAGCAGGCGGTGCAGGGCGCTGCCCGCGTGCAGTCCGACGAACGGCTCGTCGAGCAGCTCGGCGAACCCGATCGAGCTGCGCGTGGCGAGCGGATGATCCGGTTTCAACACCACGATCAAGTCGTCGTTGCGAAACGGCACGGTGGACAGCCCGTCGATGATCGGCAGCTCGCTGACGATGCCGAGATCGGCGGAGTTGTCCGCTACTGCGGTGGCGATCGCGGAGCTCACATGCTCTTCCAGATGCACGTGAACGTCCGGATGTAGTCTGGCGAACGAGGCCAGCGCACCGGGCAGGAATTCGACGATGGCCGAAATGTTTGCAAACATTCTCACGTAGCCGCGCGTGCCGGAGGCGTGGCGGCGCATCTCTTCATCCAGCTGTGTCGCCTGATGCAGCAGCACGCGTGCCCTTGCCAGGAACGCATGGCCGGCTGCGGTCAGCTCCACGCCTTTCGCACCGCGCAGCAGCAGCGGGCAGCCTAGATTGTCCTCCAGGTCAGAGACACGTTTGCTGACGGCCGAAGCAACGGTATGCGAGCGTTCGGCGGCGCGCGCAATGCTGCCTGCGTCGGCCACGGCGACGAACAATTCCAGGTCGCGTAAATCGAATCTGAGAGCCACGGAGAGAGTCGGCGGGATGATCGAGGAGCGCAGTATACCGTCCGGCCGACCCTCGCAGGCCGCGCGTTCTGCCCTGGCGCCCGCGCCGCGCCCAATCGAGCGGCAGCCAATTGATCCGAAGCCAATTGATCCCCGTAAGGGCAGCCCCTAGAATCGGCCGGGTGCGGGTGTAGCTCAGTTGGTAGAGCACAAGTTTCCCAAACTTGAGGTCGCGGGTTCGAGACCCGTCGCCCGCTCCAATTCCGGCCCCCCGTCGTCAGCCGGCCGGGGCCCCATGTCCCAAGCACTACTCGCCTCGCCGCCTCGAGCCACGGCAGCGCCGGTCGCTGGCCGCGAGCGGCTGTGTATTCAAGCAGTGATTCAGCCAGGAGACCGCCGCCAGATGACCGCCAGCCGTCGTGATTTCATAGTGGGGAGCGGCGCCGCCCTCGCCCTGGCCAAGCTGCGCCTCGGCATCGCCGATACCAGTCAGAGCGCTGCCGACAAGGCTGCCGAAGCGCTGCTGGCCGAGCTGGCCGAAGAAATCATGGTCGACTATCCGGAGAGCGCCACCGGCCTGGGCATCGACACTGGCCCGCGTGCTCATTTGAAGGCAAAGCTGGCGGATCGTTCAGCCGACGGACAACGCGCCATCGCGCAGCGGGCCGCGCAGCGACTGCAGCGGCTGAAGGCGATCGATACCTCGGTGCTGAGCGATGCGGTGCGCATCGATGTCGACGTCATGCGCACTTCGCATGAGTTCGCCAAGGAAGGGTTCGCGTTTGCTTACGGCGATGTGGCCACGCTCAATTCGAGCTGGTCGTATCGGAATGCGCCGTACGTGGTGGCGCAGAACACCGGTGCGTTTCTCGAGATCCCCAGCATGCTCGACTCGCGTCACACCGTCGCAACCAAGCAGGACGCAGACGCCTATCTGTCGAGGCTGGAGGCGTATGCCGGCCAGCTCGACGGCGAAACCGGGCGCTTGCGAGCCGCGGCCGCCCAGGGCGTGATCGCACCGGACTTCCTGCTCGACAAGACCCTGAATCAACTCGGCATCGCCAGTGGCGGCAATGTCGCCGAATGGTCGTTGGTGACTTCCCTGGCGAATCGAACCAAGAATCTCTCCGGCGATTACGGCGCCAAAGCCGCGAAGATCGCCAAGGACAAGATCGCGCCGGCGCTGCAGCGGCAGCTCGCAGAGCTCACGGCTCATCGCAAGCGCGCCACCAGCGATGCCGGCGTGTGGAAATTGCCGCGAGGGGATGAGTACTACGCGTGGGCATTGAGCGCCGCTACGACGACGCGCATGACGCCGGATCAGATTCACGAGCTGGGGCAGGAAGAGCTGCGCGCGTTGCAGTCCGAGATGGACGGCATCCTCAAGGCTCAGGGCCTCAGCCAGGGAACGGTGGGCGAACGCATGACCGAATTGGGCAAGCAAGCGCGCTTCCAGTTTCCCGACACCGATGAGGGCCGCGCGCAGATCATGGCGCTGCTCAACGATCGAGTTGAGGACATTCGCACACGATTGCCGCGTGCATTCGCGACACTCGTGCCGGGCAATCTCGAGATCGTGCGGATGGCGCCCGAGATGGAACCGGGTGCGCCGGGCGCCTACGGCGGTGCGGGCACGATCGACGGCAAGGTGCCAGGCAAGTTCTGGATCAACCTGCACACCACCAAGCTCTGGACCACGTATGCGCTGCCGACGCTGACGTATCACGAGTCGATCCCCGGGCACGTGTGGCAAGGCGAATATACATTCAAGCTGCCGCTGTTCCGTTCGCTGCTGGCCTTCAATGCGTTCGCCGAAGGCTGGGCGCTGTACGCCGAGCAACTCGCCGCCGAGCTCGGCGTTTATGACGACGATCCGTTCGGCCGCCTGGGATATCTGCAATCCATCGCATTCCGTGCCTGCCGCCTCGTGGTCGACACCGGCTTGCATGCCAAGCGCTGGACCCGGCAACAAGCCATCGAATGGTTCGCGCGTACCAATGGGTCGGGCCTCGAAGAGGTTACCAGCGAAGTGGATCGCTACTGTGCTTGGCCCGGACAGGCGTGTGGCTACAAAGTCGGCCACAGCGAGATCAACCGCCTGCGCAACAAGGCGCAGCAGGCGTTGGGAAACAAGTTCGACTTCCGCAAGTTCAACGACGCCGTCGTAATGGGTGGCGACGTGCCGATGGTCGTGCTGGCGCGAAACATCGACGCATTCATCGCGCGAGGCTGAGAACCAGACATGCGGATCGCCACATACAACGTAAACAGCATTCATGCGCGCCTGCCCAGCCTGGTGCGCTGGCTGCAGGAAACATCGCCCGATGTCGCGTGCCTGCAGGAATTGAAGACACCGTCGGAGAAGTTCCCCGAAAGCGCGATCCGCGATCTTGGCTACGGGGTGATCTGGCACGGACAGAAGAGTTACAACGGCGTGGCTATTCTCGCCAAGGGTTGTGAGCCCACCGAGATCCGGCGCGCATTGCCCGGCGATCCGGAGGATCTGCACAGCCGCTACATCGAGGCCGTGGTGCGCGATGTGATCATCGGTTGTTTGTATTTGCCGAATGGCAATCCCGCGCCGGGCGAGAAGTTCGATTACAAGCTGCGCTGGCTGGAGCGGCTGCGTGTGCACGCTGCCGAGTTGGTCGGCAGCGACAATGCCGTGGTGCTTGCTGGCGACTACAACGTCATTCCGACCGCCAACGATGTTTACAAACCCGAGCGCTGGGTGGACGACGCGTTATTCCGCGTTGAGACGCGCGAAGCTTTTGGCCGCATCCTCGAGCAGGGCTGGGTGGATGCGATTCGCCACCTGCATCCGGACGCGACCATCTATACGTTCTGGGACTACTTCCGGAATGCCTATGGCCGCGACGCGGGACTGCGCATCGATCATCATTTGTTGAATGCCACGGCGCTGCGCCGGCTCAAGGCCGGGGGGGTCGATCGTCACGTGCGCGGTTGGGAAAAACCCAGCGATCACGCGCCGACCTGGATCGAGCTGCAGGATTAGCTGGCGGCGAGCGCTGCGCTGCGGCCGGCACGCAGCGCGTCCAACGTGCCTCGTAATAATTTCGAGGCGCGGGGATCCTGAGACCCACTGCTTGCGTTAGAGCCCCAACGGCCTTCCCCAAGGGCATCCAGGAGGCCGACTACAAGAGCAGCGAGGCGGGATCGATTGAGTGACGTGCATCCACCGTTCTGGCAGCGCCTGGCGTGGTACGCCTGTGGGGCGCTCGTTCTGTTGCTGCTGCCCGTCCTGAAATACGCGGAGCTTTGGGGCACGCTCGGACGGCAGCAGAAATTTGCGTTGCTGGTGGGGTTGGGTGCGTTCGGTGCCGCGTGCCTGCTGTCGCTGCTGGTGGATCGTTCGGCCAGCTGGGCGGCCGCCGGCCGCGCCCTGGTGCGCTCGTTCGCCGTGTTGTGTTTGTTCCTGATCGGCGCAGCCATCGTAGCTATTTCTTTGCCGCGCTACTTGCTGATCCCGTTGGTGATTGCCATTGCAGTCATCGTGCCGCTGGCCATCAGCCCCTTGGGATTGCGGCGCGCGCCAGTGGCCGCCGCCGTCGTTCTCACCGGGATACTAACGGCATATGCGTTTGCCAGCGTGAGCTCGTCCCCGGCGATGGAGCGAACCACGCGTGAAACATCTCTGTCGACCGCGTTCTATCCGTTGCGCGTGACAGTCAGAGATGGCTGGGTTCCCAAACCCGCGACCCGCGGCGGCGGCCTGACCCTGATTGGAGAGCGCATCCTGCTGGCCACCGGCGACGGTCATTTATATGTGATCGATGCCGCACGCGACGCTTTCGAGGTCCAGGCGCTGGAGACGATCGTGCCGGCAAATCGCGAAGAATTCGCCAAGGCCTTCGGCGGCTCGGCCCGCCAACCGGCGCGCTCCAGGGAGTGGCGCGGGTTGGGCCCGCCGGCCGTGCAAACGTGGCGCTTCCGGATTGCCGATGTGCTTGCGCAAGTGGCGGGCGACCAGGTTCGCATCCTGGCGTCGCATCACTATTGGCACGAGGCGCAGCAATGTTTCGTCGTTCGGATTTCCGAGCTGACGGCCTCGCTGTCGAACCTGGAACAAAGCATCCCGGCGGCGCAGTGGTCGACCCTGTTCGAATCCACGCCGTGCATACCGCTCACCGGACCGGAGCGCATGCGCGCCAAGAATCCGTTCCGAGGCGAGGAGATCGGCGGCCGGATGCTGCTGCTGGAAGGAAACAAACTGCTGCTGACCCTGGGCGACCAGGGTTTCTCGGGCATCGAGTCGCACCAGGCATTCGCGCAGGATGCGGCGAGCGACTATGGCAAGACCCTCCTGATCGATCTTGCAACTCGGCAGCACAGCACCTACACCCTGGGGCATCGCAATCCGCAAGGCATCACACGCACTCAGGACGGCAAGCTGTGGATCACGGAGCACGGCCCGCAAGGCGGCGACGAGCTCAATTTGTTACAAGCGCAGGTGAACTACGGTTGGCCCAAGGTGACCTATGGCACCGACTACGGCTCGACGGCATGGCCATTGAGCGAGGATCAGGGCCGGCACTCGGGCTATCAGCAGCCGGTTCTGTCATGGCTTCCCAGCATCGGTGCGTCCGATGTGACGGCGCTGCACGGCGAGTTGTTTCCAATCTGGCGCGGCAATCTGTTGGTCGGGTCGCTGTCGACGCGTTCGCTGTATCGACTGGTGATCGACCAGGATCGCGTCGTGGTCCAGGAACCAATCGCCTTGAACCAAAGAGTGCGAGACATTCTGGAACTGCCGGATGGCCGTATTCTGATTTGGGACGATGCCGCCGCGCTGACCCTGCTGGAGCCAGCCACCGAACAGGACGGTGCCAGTCTGTACGCGACCCAATGCCTGGGCTGTCACACCATTGCCGATGGCATATCCCATCGCATTGGGCCCGATCTGATGGGCATCGTCGGCCGCGCCGTGGCCTCGGCGCAGGGCTACGACGAGTATTCGCCGGCACTGCGCGCGCAGTCGGGCGTGTGGGATGTCGAGCGCCTGAACGAGTTCCTGCATCAACCTCAAACCAGTGTCCCTGGCACGTCGATGGCGTTTCCAGGCATCGTCGACGCGGAGCATCGCAAGGCCATCATCGAGTATCTGCAGAGGAACGAGCGCATCGACAAGCGCGGCATTGCCACGAAATAGCGGCTGAGGTGGCCGAGCGACACGGGCGAGCCGTGACTCGGCGGTGACGATCACGCGTCGTGGGTTGCCCCTCGCGGAAGCAGTCTTTAAGCTGGCTTGGGCGCTCCTTCACTCACATTGCATAAGCTCGAGCCACTTTGCTGTACCGTTCCCTATGCACCGTCGCGCTGGGTCTTTGGACAACGCTCGCGTTCGCTGATTTCGATGCCGTGCCCAAGCGGCCCATCGATCTCACCGGATATTGGGTGCTGAACACCGCCAACAGCGACGATCCCGAAGCGATGCTGACGGAACGCCAGGCCAAGGAGCGGGAGCGCTTCGAGCGCTGGCGGCGCCGCGAAGAAGAAACCCGGCCGCAAGGGATGCCACCGCCGATCGACGTGGATGCGCCTCCGCCGCAGGCGGACGATCGCCGTCGCGGTCCGCGCCCGTGGCAGAAGCGATATCAGGAAAATCTGCTTCGCATGCTGGCCGTGAGTTCGACGCTGGAGATCAAGCAGCCGGCTGCGACGCGCTTCGAATTCATCAGTGCTGTCGAAACCCGCCGGGTGGAAGCCGGCAGTCACACCCAGGTGTCCATGCCCGAGGGGCAGCTGGCGGATTCGTGGGTCGGCTGGGATGGCGACTGGTTCGTGATCGAGCGCCGGGTGCGCCGCGGCCCGCGCGGACTGGAGAAATTCCGCCTCACCAAGACCGGCCAGCTCGAATATTTCATGCAATGGAGCGGCGACAGCGAATTGGCGGGCATGAAGATCCGCCGCTTCTTCGATCGCCGCACCGGGCCCGAGCCGGTGCGAAATCCGGATCACGGGCCCTTGCCGTAGCGGCGCTCAGGCGGCCGAGTAGCCCATCACCGCCTTGGTCTCCAGGAATTCCTTGAGCCCTTCCTTGCCCCACTCGCGGCCATTGCCGGACTGTTTGTAACCGCCGAAGGGCGCATTGATGTCCGTCGGTGCGCCATTCAAATGCACCATGCCAGTCCGCAGCTTGCGTGCGACTCTGCGTGCATGCTCGATGTCGCCCGAGTACACATAGCCCGACAGGCCATACACCGTGTCATTGGCGATGCGTATCGCTTCTTCTTCGGTCTCATAGGGAATCATCACCAGCACCGGGCCGAAGATTTCTTCGCGAGCAATGGTCATATTGTTGTTCACGTTGGCGAACACCGTGGGCTTGACGAAATAACCCTTGTCGATGCCGTCCGGCCGGCCGGGGCCGCCGATCACCACCGTGGCGCCTTCGTCGATGCCCTTTTGCAAGAGGCGTTGAATCTTTTCGAACTGTGTCTTGTTGGCCACCGGACCCATGGTGACGCCATCCTTTTTCGGGTCGCCGACCACCGGCTTGGCCGCCACGCTCTTGGCAATGTTGACGGCTTCTTCGTACAGCTTCTTCGGGACCAGCATGCGCGAGGGCGCGTTACACGACTGCCCGGTGTTGGACATCATCGACAACACGCCGCTCTTCACCGCTGCATTGAGATCCGCGTCTTCGAGGATGATGTTTGCAGATTTGCCGCCCAACTCCTGCGACACGCGCTTCACCGTGTCCGCCGCGGCCTTGGCGACCTGCACACCGGCGCGTGTCGAACCCGTGAACGACATCATGTCGATGTCCGGGTGGCGTGACAGCGCCTCGCCCACGGTTGGGCCGTCGCCGTCGATCATGTTGAACACACCTTTAGGCACGCCCGCTTCGTGCAGGATCTCGGCGAAGATGTGCGCGCTGAGCGGCGCGACTTCGCTGGGCTTGAGGATCATCGTGCAACCCACGGCCAGCGCCGGTGCCACCTTGCAACCGATCTGGTTGAGCGGCCAGTTCCACGGTGTGATCAAACCGCACACACCGATGGGCTCGCGGCGGATCAAGGTCGTGCCGAGGCTTTCCTCGAACTCGAACTCCTTGAGTGCGGCGAGCGTTGCCATGAAATGCCCGAGGCCGCTGCCGGCCTGTGCGTTCAGGGCGAACTTGATCGGGGCGCCCATCTCGTCGGAAATGGCGCGCGCCACATCCTGCATGCGCTTCTTATAGACCTGGATGATTCGTTCCAGCAGCGCGACGCGTTCTTCGCGCGAGGTCTGCGAATACGTTTCGAAGGCGGCGCGAGCTGCTTTCACTGCAACGTCCACGTCTTCGGCAGTACCAAGGATGATCTTCCCGATCTCCTGCTCGGTGGCCGGATTGATCACAGCCAACTCGCGACGGCCCGGCGGGGTCACCCACGCGCCATCGATATAGAACCGCTTGAACTCGTACATACCATCCTCCGCCAACGCAGCGATCCGCACTACAGAACAACCCGATTCGCACTACAGAACAGCCCGAAATGGGGTCGGGTGCGGCGCGAAAAACGAAGGGTAATGATACGTCAATGGCGGCAGATGTTTCAGCGCCGCACGTCGCCCCCTTTTTCCGACAACAGCAGTTCCACGTCGGCCACACCCAACAGGTTGAAATCACCGGGAATGGAATGCTTCAGGCAACCGGCCGCCGCGCCGAACTCGATCGCTGCCTGTGGGCTCATGCCCGTCAGCAATCCATGCAGGACGCCGGCCGCGAATGCGTCACCGCCGCCAATACGGTCCACGATGCTGTGCAAGGGGTAGGAGCGGCTGGTGTAGGTGTTCTGTGAATCGAACAACAGGCCGGTGAGTTGCTGCATATCCACGCTGGCGCGCGCTCGTTCGGTGCAGACGATGTAGCGCAGATGCTTGAACGTCTTGAATGCCAGATCGGCAGCTTCGCGGCGCGCGTCCCCCGCAGTCGCCTTGAAACCGAGCATGAACGCGATGTCGCGATCGTCGCCGAAGATAACATTTGCGTGCTCGCACAGCCGACTCAATAACTGGGGTGCTTCTGGCGCGCGCGATCCCCACAGGCGTGCACGGAAATTACAGTCGAACGAGATTTGGATGCCGGCCTTCCGAGCCGCTTGCATCGCCAGCGAAGCGGCTTCCGCAGCTGTGCTGCTGACCGCTGGCGTAATGCCAGAAACATGCAGCCACTGTGCGTTCTTCAGCAACGATGCCCAGTCGTAAGTGTCCGCCGGTGCTGCGGCGAATGCGGAGTTGCTGCGATCGTAAAGAACTTCCGCGGGCCGATGTCCTGCGCCGTGCGTCAGGAAATACATTCCCATGCGACCGTCGCGAAAGTCGATCGCATCCGTTTCAACGCCGTGACGGCGCAATTCGTCCGCGCACGCTCTGCCAAGCGTCGAGTCCGGGAGCGTGCTTACGACGCGCGTGCGATGCCCGAACTTATGCAGCGAGACGGCGACGTTGGCTTCGGCGCCGCCGATGTGAGCGTCGAAGCGGGGCGATTGCAGTAGCAACTCCTTGCCTGGGGACGACAAGCGCAACAAGACTTCGCCGAAGCAGATGATGGCCGGTTTCATGAAGAGCAAGAAGTTCCTGATGACTGCGCAGCCTGGCGCGCAAGATTGTAGGCAATCCGGGATCGATGGGTCTTTGTCGGTGGCATCTATTTCGTCCGCGGACCGAAACGGCGGCGCCTTGCCGGAGGGCAAGACGCTCTGTTAGCCTGATTGATTGTCACCGGTGTCACGACGCTTGTTCAAGGGGCTCACGGAGCATGAGAGTTGGTAAGAGCGCCCGCGCTGCATTGTGCCTGCTCGGCTGGCTGGGTAGCGCACCTTCTGCCGCGGATATCCAGCGCTTTTCGGCCGAGTTGGCCATCAGCAAGGAGACGCCGCCGACGCTCCTGATTCACGCAGCCGATGACGTCACGGTTCCCGTCGCCAACAGCATTCGTTTCTTCGAAGCCTTGCAGGAGAACAAGGTGCCGGCACAACTCATGGTGTATCCGGCGGGCGGTCATGGGTATGGCCTGAACAACGCCACGACCGGCGATCGCTGGATCGAGCGCTGCCGGCAATGGTTGCAAAGTCAGGGATGGATTTCCTGACCTGCTCGAGCCGTGATCTTGGCCAGCGCCGCACCGAGAGTCGGCGGGCCTTCGACATCGGCCAGATGCGCATAGGCTAGCTCGAGCCGCGCACGAAACGTTGCATTGCCCGCCAGCTCCGTGCTGAAAACTTTCTCCAGGCCAAGGAATGTTGAGACGTCGTTGGCGGAGTCGCCATTGCATCGTTGCGCACGCTCGGCGAGCTCTGCGGCAAGCGGGTCGACAATTTGCCGATCGTGACGCACCTGCCGGCGGATGAAATGAAACCAGGCGGCGAGCGGCACGCACAGACGTGCGATCGAGCGGCCCGCCGCCAGGTTTTCGGCGATCACCGGAAGAGTGCGGAACGGCAGCTTCTGCGAGCCGTCCCATGCAATCTGCGCCAGCAGATGCCGAATCGTTGGATTGCGAAACCGGCGCAATACCGCTGCGATGTATCCGTCCAGATCGAGGCCCTCTGGAGGTGCGAGCCCGGGCCGAATGTCTTCAATCATCATGCGACGAACGAAGGTTGCCAGCGCCTCGTCAGCTATGGCTGAGGAGACTGTGTCATAGCCGGCAAGGCTGCCCGCGTAGGCGAGAGTGGAATGCGCGCCGTTCAGCAGTCGCAGTTTGGCGCGTTCGAAGCCAGCGACATCGTCGGTCACGGTAACGCCGACGGCTGCCCAATCGGGCTGCGGACCGCGCAGCTTGTTCTCGATCACCCATTGGCAGAACAACTCGCGCCGCACGGGCCAGAGGTCTTCGACACCCAACGCTTCCTTGACCCGCAAACGAAGTGCATCGTCCGTTGCAGGTGTGATGCTGTCCACCATGGTACAGGGGAACGGCACTTGCTCTTCGATCCAGGCGGTCAATGTCGGATCGCTCGCGCGAACGAAATCCAGGACCGCACGCCGCAATCGATGGCCGTTGTCAGCGAGGTTGTCGCAGCTGATGACATTGAAAGGCTCATGACCGAGGTCATGCCGCATGCGCAGAGCGCGCGCGAGAAAGCCAACGAATGTCCTCGGCGTCGCCGGATTCTGCAGATCGTGCGCGATGTCCGGATGCGAGACGTCCAGGCCGCCGTTCTTGTCGAGGCAGTAGCCTTTCTCGGTGATGGTGGCGGTGACGATGCGCGTGGCCGGACTCGCCATGCGTTCCAGAACCGTACTCGGAGATTCGGGAGCCACCAACACTTCTTTCACCGAGCCGATCACACGGAAGGACGACTGCTCGTCCAGAATAGCGATGGTGTAGAGGCCGTCCTGCGGAACGAGCGCATCGCGCACACCGGTACTGTGCAGCGACACTTCACAAATTCCCCAGCGCGGGTCGGAGTGGAGGATGTCGTCGACGTAACACGCCTGGTGTACGCGATGAAACGCGCCGGGTCCGAAATGGACGATGCCGATGCTCACGCGGTTGCGGTCGTAAGCGGGTATCTTCAGGTCGCGGCGGCCGAGCACCGCGATGGAGGCGAGCGATAACGTCACAGGGTCACACCATCCTTCCAGATTGCGATTTCACGCTGCTCGTTGATCTCGTTGCGTGCGGGCTGGCCCGACGCCGTGGCGATGATCAACTGCAGGAGCTCGTCGGCTACGCTTTCGGGATCGGCAGCGCTCAGCACTTTGCCGGCGTCGTAATCGATCCAATGTGATTTGCGTGCCGCGAGCGGGGAGTTGGAACTGATCTTGAGCGTAGGCACTGGAGAACCCAGCGGCGTGCCGCGCCCGGTGGTGAACAGCAGAATCGTCGCTCCAGCCGCGACCAGGGCAGTGGATGAGACGCCGTCATTGCCCGGCGCTTCGAGCAGTGTCAGTCCTGGCTTGCTGGTGCGCTCGCCATAGCGAAGCACCCGCGTCACGGTGGCATGGCCGCCTTTCTGTACGGCGCCCAGCGACTTTTCCTCGAGCGTGGTGATTCCGCCGGCGATGTTGCCCGGGGACGGATTCTCGTGCACGGGCTGATGGTTGCGCAGGAAATATTCTTTGAAGTCGTTGACGACTTGCACGATGTCGTCGAACACCGCGCGATTCGCGGCTCGTTGCATCAGCAAGCGTTCGGCGCCGAAGATCTCCGGAATCTCGGTGAGCACCGCGGTGCCGCCGGCGCGAGTCACTCGGTCGGCAATGCGACCTACGAGTGGATTCGCAGTGATGCCGCTGAAGCCATCGGAGCCGCCGCACTTCAGACCCACCACGAGGTCCGTGAGACTGCACGGTGCGCGTCGATCGCGTTCGGCAAGTTGCACCAGTTCTTCGACGGCTTGCAGGCCCGCCTCGGTTTCATCTTCCGTGGCCTGCGCCGCGAAGTAGCGAATGCGTTCGCGCTCCGTCTCCGGAATATCGGCCAGCAGCTTGCTCAGCTGGTTCGATTCGCATCCCAATCCAAGGATCAATACGCCACCGGCATTGGGATGTTGCGCAAGGCCGGCAATCAATCGCCGCGTTCGATCGAGATCGCCGCCGAGTTGCGAACATCCAAATTGATGAGGGAAGGCGACGATGTTGTCGACGCGTCTGGCGAATTTCTGCGCGGCCAGGCGAGCAATGCGTTCGGCGGTGCGGCCCACGCAGCCGACCGTGCACAGAATCCAGATCTCATTGCGCGTGCCGACTTTGCTGTTGGCTCGACGATAGCCAAGGAATGAATCCGCGCCCGCCGCCGCCTTTGATACATCGGACGAGTCCGAGGCGGTGTACTCATACTCATCGGTGCCGCTGAGCAATGTTTCCAGATTGTGGGAGTGGACGTGCGCGCCGACGGTGATGTCCCTGGTGGCGCGACCGATGGGCCAACCGTACTTGCGCACGGGCTGTCCCGCGGCTACCGATCGGATCGCGAGCTTGTGTCCACGAGGGATGCTCGCCGTGACTTGGACGATTTGATCGCCAACGGCAATGCGGTCCTGCGCGGCGATGTCCCGCAAAGCGACGGCGACATCGTCCTCCGCCGCGACTCGATAGATGGCTGGCGGCATCGTATTGGTTGAAGGGGCGGCACTCATGGCTTGCATGATGGCACTGATCGAGGCCGCATGGAAACCGGTGTCATTCAGGGCGCGTTCTGGTACCGTTACTGCGCGATCGTCGGCACGCGCGGTATTCTCGCGTGGCCAGATCCACAGCAGGTTGTTCGTCGATGGCTAGAAAATCGGCCAAGAAAGCGACTCGACAGATGCCCCCGGCGCAGGCCGCCCGGGCACGGGTCGAGCCGCGCCCGGCCGCCTCCGACGCGCGGCCCTCGGCCCTGCGCCGCAGCCCCGAGAAGAAGCCGACCATCAATGACATAGCGCGGCTGGCCAATGTCTCGAAAAAGACCGTCTCGCGGGTCATCAACGAGTCGCCATTCGTTCGCGAGGAGACGCGGACCCGGATCGCGGAGATCATTCGCAGCACCGGATTCACGCCAGACCCGCAAGCTCGCGCCCTGGCCTTCCGCCGTTCGCACCTGATCGGGCTGGTCTACGACAATCCCAATGCGCCCTATGTGATCAATGTACAGGAAGGTGCGCTCGGCGCGCTGCGCCGTCTCGGCTATGAACTGGTGGTGTATCCTTGCGATCGCAACAGTCCCGAGCTGCTCAGCGATATTCGCCAACTGGTCAGCCGGCAGAGGCTCGACGGCATGCTGATCCTGCCGCCGGTTTCCGAGAATCACGCGCTGGCCGAGATGCTGCGCGAGATCGATTGCCCCTACATCCGAATCCTGTCCGCCGCGCTGGATGAGCCGCAAAACCTGGTGCAATCCATGGATCGGCAGTCCGCTGCCGAAGTCGCGGAGCACCTGGCCAAGTTGGGACACACCAGAATCGCGATGATTCTTGGCCCGCCGACCTATCGTTCGTCGCAGGAGCGTCTGGAAGGCTTCTCCAACGCGCTGGCCGATCGCGGTCTGACGTTGGCGCCGGATTACATCGCTGAAGGCGCGTACACCTTCGAGTCCGGCGCTGCGTGCGCCGAAATGCTGTTGTCGCGCACGCCGCGTCCAACGGCCATCTTCGCCAGTAATGACGAAATGGCCGCGGGCGTCTATCGCACGGCATACCTGCGAGGGCTGCGCATTCCGCAGGACCTCACGGTCATTGGCTTCGACGACAGTCCGCTCGCATCGCGACTCTGTCCTTCATTGACCACCATGCGGCAGCCGATCCGGGACATGGGACGACTGGCTGCGGAAAGATTGATTTCCAAGATTTCGCGTTCGGAAGCACCGTCACCGGCCGCGACCACGGTGTTTTCACATCTGGTAGTGCGCGAATCGTCCGGCCGCCCGGTGAATTAGACCGCCAAGCTCCGAACGCTCGCGGCTTCAGCGCATTATCGGTGTCCCGCCACCGATTGTTGGCGGCAGATCATGACACCGGTTACCATGCCGCCATTCCGCACGGCGCCAGAGACCCATTGCTCATGAGCACACCGCTGAACCTGCACGAAGATCGCCTGTTTCCGGCCGAGCCGTCCGTTCGTCAGATCGCCCGCCGCCTGTACGCGGAAGTGCGCGATCTGCCCATCCTGAGCCCGCACGGCCATACCGATCCGCAGTGGTTCGCCAACAACGCGCCGTTCGGCAATGCCACCGAGCTGCTGCTGGCGCCGGATCATTATTTGTTTCGCATGCTGTACAGCCAGGGCATCGATCTGAATGACCTCGGCGTCGCGTCGCGACGTGGCTCTTCGAACGCGAATCCCCGCGAAGCCTGGCGCAAGTTCGCGGCGAACTTTTATTTGTTCAACGGCACGCCGTCGTGGCTGTGGCTGAACTTCGTGTTCGCCAAGGTGTTCGGACTGACCGTGCGGCTCGAGCCGGCCACCGCTGACCACTATTTCGACGTGATCGGCGAGAAGCTCGCGACGGATGCGTTCCGCCCTCGCGCGTTGTTCGAGCGCTTCAATATCGAAGTGCTGGCAACCACGGAATCGCCGGTGGATACGCTCGATCATCATCACAAGATTCGCGCCAGCGGTTGGCACGGCCGCGTCATCACCGCCTATCGTTCCGACGCCGTGATCGATCCCGAGCACGAGCAATTCAAAGATTCGTTGCAGCGCTTCGCCGAAATCACCGGGGAAGATGTCTACTCCTGGCAGGGTTATCTCAACGCGCATCGCAAGCGTCGCGCCGATTTCGCCCAGGCCGGCGCAACTTCAACCGATCACGGCCATCCCACGGCTGCTACTGCAGATCTCAGTGAAGCGGGCGCGCAGCGTTTGTTCGAAAAAGTCACGAAGGGTGATTTCACTGCCGCCGACGCTGAATTGTTTCGCGCCGCCATGCTGGTCGAGATGGCCAAGATGAGCGCGGACGACGGCCTGGTGATGCAGATTCACCCCGGCGCTTTCCGCAATCACAATCGCTGGCTGTTTGAAACCTTCGGTCGCGACAAGGGCGCGGACATTCCAGAGAAGACGGAGTACGTGCAGGCACTGCGTCCGCTGCTGGATCGCTTCGGCAACAGCAAGTCGCTCAGCATCATTCTGTTCACGCTGGACGAAACGGTGTACAGCCGCGAGTTGGCGCCGCTCGCCGGCCACTATCCCGCCCTGAAGCTCGGCCCCGCCTGGTGGTTCCACGATAGCCCGGAAGGCATGCTGCGCTTCCGCGAGTACACCACCGAAACCGCCGGCTTCTACAACACCGTCGGATTCAACGACGACACCCGCGCGTTCCTTTCCATTCCCGCCCGCCATGACCTGGCGCGTCGTATCGATTGCGTCTATTTGTCTCGCCTGGTTGCCGAACATCGCATCGACGAAGATGCCGCGGCTGAGGTTGTGCGAGATCTCGCTTATCGGTTGCCCAAGCAGGCGTACAAGCTGTGAGGCTCTGACGCTCGCCGCAGTTGGTTTACTTCGGGCATCGTGGGGTGAGTGCGCTTCCCCAACCCCAACCCAACAGCCAACCAAGCTCCACCAAATCCCCCTTCAGGGAATCCCCTAAAGCCTCAGCGCCGCGCGCCACAACACACTTTCCCCGCGTGGACTTCTGCAGACTCCGGCACCTGCGGCCGAACCGGCCGGCTTTATGTCACTCATCCAAACTCGCAAGCCGACCGAACCCAATAACACTTCATGTCCACCGCCGACTGCAGCCCAGACATCGATGCGCACGCCGCGCTCGATGCCGTCGTTCACGGGATCGCCATCGCGACCCGCGGCGACGCTCAGGTCGGCCTAAGTTATGTCAACAGCGCCTTCTGCCGCCTGACCGGCTACGACCGCGCCGACCTCCTTCGCTCTGGCCTGCAAGCACTAGGCGGGTCGGGCACTGAATCGACAGTTCATCAGCACCTGCGCGAGGCCATCCTCGCCGGCGACGACTTCTCCGCCGAATGGCTCATCCACTGCCGGGGCGGTGAAAGGTTGTGGACTCGCGTGAGCACCCAGGCCGCGGGCTCGAAGCAAATCGTCATCACCCTCGAAGACATTGCCGACTACAAACTCGCTCGCGAATCGTTGCGCGCCAGCGAGGCTCGACTCGAGCTGGCGATGGAAGCGAGCGAGCTGTCGATGTGGGATTGGAATGTCGAGCGCGACGAAGTTTCCTACAACGATCAGTGGCGCATTTCCCTGGGCATCGATCCTCGCGAGTTGCTCAAACGCGAGACACTCAGCGATCGCTTGATGCTGCCGTCCGATGATTCCGCCGTGCTGGAAAAATTCGAACGCCACTTCCATGGCAACCTCCCGTATTTCCAATCCGAGTATCGACTCGCCGCGCACGACGGCGGCTATAAATGGTTCCTGGCGCACGCCAAGGTCGTTCGGCGTGATGCCGCCGGCAAAGCGCTGCGGGTCATCGGCGTACTGCAGGACATTTCTCGCAGCAAACAAGATCAACGCACGGCCCTGGAAGTCGAGCAGCGTTGGGAACGCGCGATTCGCGGCACGTTGGATGGCTTGTATGAGTGGAACCTGCTCACCGGCCATGTCTGGTACGCCAGCCGCTTCCGCGAAATCATCGGTTGCGCCGACGTGAACTTCGCCAACACCTTCCAGGCGTTCCAGAACGTGTTACATCCGGAAGACCGCGTCACCGTGCTCAGCAAGATTCGCGCGCATCTGGAAGATCAAAGCCGGCTTGACGTCCGCTGTCGCGTGCTGACTCGCAAAGGAACCATTGTCTGGTGTCGCCTGCGTGGCGAAGCCGAGCGTGACGCCGCAGGCCGCCCGACGCGGCTGGCCGGCTCGCTCAGCGACATCAGCGCGCAGATCGACGCCGAAAGAGC
The DNA here is from genome assembly GCF_036406195.1 of Steroidobacter sp. Classification (GTDB taxonomy): domain Bacteria; phylum Pseudomonadota; class Gammaproteobacteria; order Steroidobacterales; family Steroidobacteraceae; genus Steroidobacter. Next base: position 365,461 of record NZ_DASWVW010000061.1, on the reverse strand, counting down.
CCTGAGCCGCAGCCAGGATTTCTACGGCACGGTGCTGGACTCGTTGCCATTGTTCGTGGCGTATGCGGATCGCGATGAGCGCATGGTGTACGCCAATCGCATTTTTCAGCAGTTCTTCGCCTTGCCGCTGGCCGATACACGCGGCCGCGCCATCAGGGATGTAATTGGCGAACGCCGCTACAGCACGCTCGGACCGTTTGTGAGAGAGGCCCTGCAAGGCCGGACGATGGAAGGGCAGGGCCGCTATCGCGATGCCGAGGGCAAGCCAGTCGATCTGGAAGGGGCCTTCATTCCGCACTATGACGACAAGGGCGAGATCCAGGGCTGCTTCGTCGCGGCGCGCGACATCACCGAGAAACGTTTGCTCGAGGCCGAGCTGCGACAAAGCCAAAAGATGGAAGCGGTGGGCCGCCTGACCGGCGGCATCGCGCATGACTTCAACAACCTGCTGTCGGTGATCGTGGGCAACATGCAGCTGTTGACCCGCTCACTCCATCAGACGCCGCGCCTGCTACGACAAGCCGAGACTGCGCTCAACGCCGCCAAGCGCGGTGGCGAGCTGACCAAGCGGCTGCTGGCGTTTGCTCGTCAACAGGTGCTCGAGCCGCGCATCGTCGATCTGAATACCCTGATTGGGGGGATGTACGAATTGCTGCGTCGATCATTGACGGGCGATATCGAGATCGAACGGCGGCTCGCCGCGGACACCTGGTTTACGCGGGCCGATCCGGGGCAGTTGGAGAATGCAGTGCTCAACCTGGTGATCAATGCGCGCGACGCGGTGCCCAACGGCGGCGTCATCACCATTGCGACTCGCAACGAGACCATCAGCGCCGAGCGACCACAGCGCGAAGATGGCCCGACGCCGGGGGAGTACGCCGTGGTGGAGGTGGCCGACAATGGCGCAGGCATGTCCGCCGAAACGCTGAAAAGAGTCTTCGAGCCATTCTTCACGACCAAGGAAGTGGGCAAGGGCAGCGGCCTGGGCCTGTCCATGGTCTATGGCTTCGTGAAACAGTCGGGCGGTCATGTCCACATCGCCAGCACTCCGCAGCAGGGCACCAGCGTGCAGCTGTACTTTCCCCGCTCGCGGGCAAGCGCCGATGAGGCGCGGCTGGATGGAGCAATTGAAGCAGACTTGCCGCACGGCACAGAAACGCTGCTGGTGGTGGAGGACAATGCGGAAGTTAGAGGCACCGCGGTTGAAATTCTTACCAGCCTCGGCTATCGAGTGCACGAAGCGGCCAACGGACATCAGGCATTGGAGCGATTCATGCGACACCCGGACATCGCGTTGGTGTTCACCGACATCATGCTGCCCGGTGGCTTGCTGGGAACGCAGCTGGTGGAAAAACTCACCGAGCGGCGCGCCGGGCTGAAGGTGCTGCTTACTTCGGGGTTCAGCGACAGCAGCGTGATGCACCGGAGCCTGTTGGATGGCACGGTCGAGCTGCTGCCCAAGCCTTATCAGGTGGAAGAGCTGGCGCGGCGCGTCCGCGGCTTGCTGGATGGTAAAGAGGAGAACAAGCGTGTTCCGGCGTGAGAGGAATCTGTTACTGGCAGTGGACGATGAGGCGGACTTCCTGGAGCTGATCGAGCAGATCGGCCAGGGCGTCGGCTGCACGGTCATCACCGCCGACACCGCTGCCAGCTTCCGTGAGCAGCTGTCGCACCGGCAACCCGCCTTGATCCTGCTCGATCTGCAGATGCCGGGCATGGACGGCATCGAGGCGTTGCGCTACCTGGCGCGTCAGAATGTGACTTCCGGCATCCTGCTGGCGAGCGGGATGGATCAGCGTGTGCTGGCGAGCGCGCGCCAGCTCGGCGAGTCGTTGGGATTGAGAATGCTGGGTACGTTGCAGAAGCCGGCGATGCTCGAAGATATCGAAACGCTGCTGGCCAAGCATCTGGAGCCCAGCTCGCGCATCTCCGTCGAAGAGCTGCGCACAGCCATCGATGAGCACGAGCTCATCGTGCACTATCAACCCAAGGTCGTGCGCTCGGCCAACGACTGGCACGTGCGCAGCGCCGAAGCGCTGGTGCGCTGGCGTCATCCGCGCCTGGGCTTGCTGTATCCCGGCGAGTTCCTGCCGCTGGCCGAACAATCCGGTCTGATCGTCGACCTCACCGACTTCGTGCTCACCGATGCGATCCGTCAGATCGGTCATTGGGGCACGCGCGGTCTGGATCTCGGTGCGGCGGTGAACTTGTCGCCACGGCTGGTGCAGGACCTGGAGTTCCCGGAACGTTTGTCACGCGTGCTGCGTGAGTTCGAAGTCCGTCCCGAGCAGCTTACTTTGGAAGTGACGGAAGCGGCGTCGGTGGACGATCCGGAACTGGTGATGGATATCTTCACGCGGCTGCGTGTGAAGGGCGTCGGTCTGTCGCTCGATGACTTCGGCATCGGCACGTCGTCGTTGACGCTGCTCTACAAGATGCCCTTCAGCGAGGTGAAGATCGACGGTCTGCTGATCTCCGAGATCGCGCAGAGCAAGGCAGCCGCGACGGTGGTGCGCGCCATCGTCGAGCTGGCGCACAACCTGTCGCTGACGGCGTGCGCCGAAGGCATCGAGAACTCACCTGCGTTCGAATTCCTGGAGCAGTGTGGCTGCGATGCCCTGCAGGGCGACTTCATCGCGCCGTCCATGCCGGCCTCGGAGATCGAATCGTTCATCGACGTATGGAATGGCGCGGACCACACGCTGGTCCCGGTGGTCCGCAAATAACAGCGGTTGGCGGTTAGCGGTTGGTGGCTAGTGCCCGCTGCTCCTCTTGCCAACCACTAACCGCCAACCGCTAACCGCTTCTTGTCTTTCGATTGCCGCAGCAGATGCAGCGGTGCCGTCAGTGTGATTCTGGTGCCGGCACCCGGTTCGTCGAAGCTGATCTGACCACCGAGCATGCGGGCTCGATACTCCATGATCTTCAGTCCCATGCCCGGGCGGCCTTGCGCCAGGCCGGCGCTGAGGCCGATGCCATCATCGGAGATGGTCAGCTGCAACTTGCGGCCGGTCGAGCGCAGATCGATGTTGATCGAGGTCGCTCGCGCGTAGCGTGCCGCATTGGTCGACGCTTCCTGCGCGATTCTATAAAGATGCGTGGCCGCGCCTTCTTCGAGGTCGGGTAGCTTCTGTCCGCCCTGCGTGAAGGTGCACTGGAGGCTGTACATGTCGGTGCAGCGAGCCACCAGGTGCTTCAATGCTTCCGGCAATCCGCCGCGCTCCAGGTTCACCGGCGCAAGACCACGCGCCAGCGAACGAGTGCTTTGAATCGCCCGCGACAGCAGATCGGTGATCTTGGTGACTTGCGCCGAGTATTGCGGCGACTCTCGCGCCATCTGCATTTCCAAGCCCTTCATCAACAACGACAGGCCGGTCAATTCCTGGCCCAGACCATCGTGCAAGTCGCTGCCCAGCCGGCGTTGCTCGCGATTGGAGATCTCGAGGATCTCCTGCTCCAGCTCCTTGCGCTGGGTCACTTCCTGCACCGTGCACACCAGCCCGGCCACATTGCCATGGTCGCGCAACGGCACGTGAGTGAACGTGAACCAGCGGACCGAGCCATCGGCGCCGATCCACGCGCGTTCCTGATCGGTGAGCGGCCGGCCAGTGCGCATGGTGGTCGCGGCCTGCGCTTCGATATCGACTACGTTCTCTTCGGTCCACGACTCGGAGAGGCGGCGGCCAAGAACTTCGTCGCGCGTCTTGTTCAACGTGTCGAGCAGAGCGCGATTCACGACCGTCACGCGATTCTCGGTGTCGACCGCGTAAATGATCTCGGGCAGGCTGTCGATGAGCGTGCCGAGCAGGACGCGTTGCTCTTCCAACGCCGTCTCGGCTCGACGCCGCTCGCGGCGAACGCGAGCCTCGGACAACGCGCGGTTGACCACCATCGGCAAGCGCTGCAGACGATCCTTGAGCACGTAATCGGTAGCGCCGCTCTTCAGCGCTTCGATGGCGCGCTCCTCGCCCAGCGAGCCCGACACGAAAATGAAAGGAATATCCTCCGAACGCTCCAGTACGATGCGCAACGCCGTGAGGCCGTCAAAACCCGGCAACGTGTAGTCGGCCAGCACCAGATCGGGTGGCCTGCCGGCGAGCGCCGCGCGAAAATCGCTTTCCGACATCACGTGGCGCCAGGTGATGTCCAGATCGTTGCGCGCCAGCTGCAGTTGAATCAGCTCGGCGTCATTGGCATCGTCCTCGAGTAGGACGAAGTGCAGCGTTTCTGTCGAATCCATTTTCATGAGCAGATCTTTCGGGAGCGCGCCCGCACGGTTGGCTGTTGAAGGCAGGCCCAGCGCACTCCATCATTGGCCCATCGCCGCTCGACCCATTGCCGATCAACGTTGTGTCGCTGGCGCGGCCGAAGTGCCCGGAGTCGTGTAAGTGGCGTCGAACCTATCACCATGCGGGCACTGTGGAAAATGGGGATTGCTGCATCAATATGCCATCGCCAGATTGAAGAGTAGAGGCTACAGGCGGCATCAATATGCCATCGCCCGATTGAAGGGTAGAGGCTACAGGCGGCATCAATATGCCATCGCCCGATTGAAAGGTAGAGGCTACGGGCGGCACGCTTGTGCCACCGCCAGGTTGAAGGTAGAGGATGCGAGCGGCACGCTTGTGTCATCGCCAGATTGAAGGTACAGGATGCGAGCGCCGCACCGGTGCTCTCTTTGAGGAATGACCATGGCCGATCCAACACGGATCCTGATCGTCGATGACCATCCGTTCGTCCGTGAAGGTTTGAAGCAGCTGCTCGCCGGGCAAAGCGACTTCGTGCTGCAGGCAGAGGCAGCCTCGGTGCAGGCGGCGCAAACCGCCATTCAGGGCGAGGAACCCGATGTGGCCGTGGTCGATCTGGCGCTGGGGCCGGATGACGGCATCGAGCTGGTGCGATGGATTCGAAGTGATCATCCCAATGTCCGTGTGCTGGTGCTGTCGATGCAAGATGAAGCGCTCTATGCCGAGCGCCTGCTGCGTCTCGGCGTCAGTGGTTATGTAATGAAGAACGTCGCGGGTACGGATTTCCTCGGCGCTTTGCGCAAGGTGGCTCGCGGCCAGCGGCATGTAAGTTCCGCCATGGGCGAGCGTCTGCTCAGCCAGGTAGCGCGTGGGCGTTCGCCCGCCGCCGATGAAGATCCGGTCTCCGCACTGACCGATCGTGAGCTGGAGGTATTTCGCCTGATCGGTGAAGGCATCAGCACGCGCGAAATTTCGCAGCGGCTCGATCTGTCCATGAAGACGGTCGATGCGCATCGACGTCACATGCGAGAGAAACTCAATCTACGTTCCACCAGCGAATTGATCCGTTATGCCACTCAGTGGGTGTCCGATACGGATGCCGCCCCGGGCGCGGCGCCTAATGACACTCACTGACTGAGTCCAAATTCACTACATAAGATCTACTTGAACGATTCCAAGTACCGGCCAATTGTGACGGAGTTCACGCTCCGTTCCCACCGACTTCTGCATGGTGCGACTTCGTGGCTGGCGTGCTCATATAAGTATTTGTCGCGGCTCGCGTTCTCGGGCCAAACGAGACGTCCGCCACAATCCATTGAAAGGCGAGCACACCCCCTGTGACATTAGGGGGTTGGCTGATACCCCCTACACGTCGGCTACAACACCATGCTTGTCCACAGTCTGCGGGCAGATCCGCCACGCCGCTTTGGTGTGCGCGGGACTCTTGGAACTGCTCGTGGCGCTCGACTCGCATGGAACTTGCCACGCTTGACCTCTGCAAAAACAATCGACGCTCCAGCCGTCGGCGGCGCTACGCCAGCTGAAGATGGTCTGCGCTCGGCGTTGCAGACGGACCTGATGCGGCAACTGGTCGGCGCGGTGGCGGAGTTCGTGTTCGTGGTCGACCGCAGCCTGCGCATCGTGATGGCCAATCGCGGTATCGGCGAGCGCACGGTCAAGCAGATCGAAGGCAGCCTGATTACTGAGTTCTTTCCGCCGGGCCTGCACGCCCGCGCTTTATCGACGCTGCATAGAGTGCTCGCGAATGGCCAGGTGGATGGTTATGTCACAGAGATCGAAGGCAGCGACGGCCAGTCCCGCCACTTCGATGTGCGTGTCAGCCCGATTCGCGAAGGGCAGAAGATCGTGGCGTTGGCCGTGGTCACCAGCGAAACCACCGAGCAGGTGCGCGCCGAGCGCGCCATCGCGACTCAGGCCCGCATGATCGAATCGATGCTCGAAGGGGTCGCGGTCATCGACGAACGCGGCATCATCGAGATCACCAATCCGGCCTTCGACACCCTGTTCGGTTATCGCCGCGGCGAGCTCATCGGGCGAGACATGGCCATGCTGGCCGGCTGGCCATTCGAGCAACCCGAGCGTTGGCAACCGCTGTCAGCGAAGCAGGGCCGCTCGATGCAGGTGGAATTCGACGGCCGCCGCGCCAATGACTCGCATTTCGCGGCCGCCGGTGTGCTGTCCCGTTTCGAAGTGGCGGGACGCAATCACAGTCTGCTGGTGCTCCAGGATGTGAGCGAGCGCAAGCAACTGGAGCGCGCGATTTTGCAAGCTGTCAGCCGCGAGCAGTACCGCATCGGCAATGACCTGCATGACGGCCTGGGTCAGGAGTTGACCGGCATCGCGCTGATGCTGCGGGGTCTGGCCGGGCGGCTGACCACGGAATATCCGGTGATCCTGCCGGAAATCGAAGGGATCACGCGCTTGGTGAATAGCTCGATCGAAAGCACTCGCGCGCTGGCGCGCGGCTTGTCCCCCGTGAATCTGGAACGGGGCGGCCTGTCCGATGCCCTGGAAGGCCTGGCGATGCACGCCTCCGAGCTGTATGGCGTGCAGGTCACTTGTACTCATCGTGTGAAGACCACTCGTCCGCTGAGCACCGAATTGGCCAATCATCTGTATCGAATTGCGCAGGAAGCGGTTCGTAACGCGGTCCGCCACGGCCAGGCGCGGTCTATACGACTGCATTTGCATGGGGCCCGCGCTAAGGTTCGGCTGACGGTGACCGACGACGGTCTGGGCATGCCGGCCCATGCGGTGGACGCGCCCGGCATGGGCTTGAAGATCATGCGGTATCGCGCCCGAATTCTGGGCGGCGAAGTGCGTTTCGAGCGTGGCGTGCCCGATGCGGCCATTCAGGATGCCCGGCCCGGCACACGGATCATCTGCGAATGCCCGCTGGAACCCGCTGCGGATGCCGTCAGGGCGCGCCGTCCTCGCCGGCCTGCCAGCCATGGCGTCAATTAGCGCATGGCGTCAATTAGCGCCAATCGAGTTGCAGTCGCGAGGGCCTCGGCCGCTGGCGACACGAAAGAGAGTTTATTAGGAGTCATGCAATGAGCGTTGGGTCTTCTCTGTTCAAGCCGGCACACAAACCCGCGGGTGTGTCCAAGGACCAGAAGCGCCGCGTGCTGATCGTCGACGATCATCCCATCGTCCGTCAGGGACTGCGGCGTTTGATCGAAGCGGAACCGGATCTGGAAGTGTGCGGTGAGGCCGAGACGGCCCGCGAGGCCAAATCCATGATCCGGGAACAGGAACCGGATGCGGTCATCGTCGACGTCTCGCTCAAACAGGGCGATGGCCTGGAGCTGGTCAAAGACGCGCGCGCCCATTATCCGGCGCTGCCATTGCTGGTGCTATCGATGCACGATGAAGCGATCTATGCGGAACGCATGCTGTCGGCCGGCGCCAATGGCTACATCATGAAACAGGCGGCTTCCGATCAGTTCCTGGTTGCGCTGCGCCGCGTGCTCGACGGCGGCATCTATGTCAGCGAAGCGGTCGGCAACAGCATGATCGAGAAGTTCGCCTCCGGCGGGGCGTACATCTCCTCCAATCCGGTCGACAGTCTCACCAATCGTGAGTTGCAGGTGCTGCACATGATCGGCAAGGGCCTGTCGACGCGGCAGACCGCCGAAGCGCTCAACCTGAGCGTGAAGACGGTGGAATCGCATCGACAACGCATCAAGCGCAAGCTTTCGCTGCGCACCTCGGCGCAACTCATGCAATACGCGGTCAACTGGTATGCGGGGAGGGAGCCGGGCGCGAAGCCGTAACACGCTCGCCAGGCCCGCCGCGTCATGAACTCACTGCACGGACTGCTCAGCGGGAACCTCGTCGTCCTGGTCGTGGGCATCGTCCTCGGCCTGGTCCCGGCGTTGGCTTCGCTGTGCCTGTTGCAACGACTGCGCAGCCGCTTGCGACGCCGGCACGCCCAGCTGACCGCCGCCCATCGACGCAATCAATCCATCGTCGAGGGTTCCGGCGAGGGCGTGCTCGAGCTCGACAATGTCGGTCACGTTCGCTACGCCAATCCGGCGGCGGCGAAGATGCTCGGCTACGAGACCGAAGATCTAGCCGGACTCGACTATCGCGTGCTCATCAACACGCAGGAAGATGGCGACTCGCGCACCGATCCGGTCCGCCGCGTGCGCTATACGACCGACATCATGCGTGGCGTCGGCGCACTGCTGCGCAAGAAGAACGGCACGTTCCGTCCGGTCGAATACAAGATCCTGCCGGTGACCGAAGAGGGCGCGTCGGTGGGCACCGTGCTGGTGTTTCGTGACATCGGCGAGCGCGTGCGCCTCGACAATCTGCTGAAGGACATGCAGGCCACCGCCAAGATCGGTGGCTGGGAATACGACGTGATCAGCAAGCAGCTGCACTGGACCGAAGCGCTGTACGCCATTCACGACCTGCCGGTGGGACACTCCATCGACCCGGAAGGACATCGTGCGTTCTTTCATCCCGAGGATCGCGTGAAGATGCAGGGGGCCGAGCGCATGGCCCTCGATGCCGGCCTGCCATCGGACTTGCTGTTGCGAATGACCAGCGCGCGCGGCCGCCAGCTCTGGGTTCGCAGCATCGTCAAAGCCGAGCGACGCGGCGGCAACACGGTGCGCCTGCACGGCACGATCCAGGACGTGACCGATCTGGTCAGCGCCGAACGCAAGCTGCGCGAGACGCGCGACTTCTTCGAGCTCACCCTGAACGCGGTGCCGACGCCGGTGACCTACGTGAATTCGAACATGATCGTCACGTATGTGAACCGCGCGCTCGAGGAATGGTATTCGATGCCTGCCGATGCGCTGCTGGGCCGGTCCTTGCGCGAAAGCCTCGGCGAGGAGCGATTCACCGAAGACGAGCCCCATATCATGGCGGCGATGCGCGGCGAGTTCGTGCACGTCACCCAGAGCGGCGTGCGCAACGGCCGGCATCGCGAATGGCAGAACCACTTCGTGCCGCAGATCGGCCCGAACGGCGAGGTGCTGGGCTTCTTCTCCATCGTCTACGATCTCACCGAGCAGAAGCGCCTCGAAGCGCGGCTCATGCAGGCGCAGAAGATGGAAGCCATCGGTCAGCTCACCGGCGGCATCGCGCACGACTTCAACAATCTGCTGGGCGTGGTGATCGGCAATCTGCAGCTGCTCGACCGCAGCGTTGCCGAAACGCCGACGCTGGCGAGAAAGGTTCACACGGCCATGCGTGCCGCCGCGCGTGGCGCCGATCTGACGCGTCGCTTGCTCGCGTTCGCGCGTCGCCAGATCCTGGCGCCCGCGGTGCTCGATCTGAATCGACAGCTCTCCGGCCTGAGCGAGCTGGTCCAGCGTACCATTGGCGAATCCATCGAAGTGCGTATGATCCAGGCGCATGATCTGTGGCACACCAGCGCCGACCCGGGGCAGTTCGAGAATGCGATCTTGAATCTTGCCATCAACGCGCGCGACGCCATGCCCCAGGGCGGCCGCCTCACGGTGCGCACGCAGAATGTCACGCTCGATGCCGAGTTCTGCAGCAACTATCCTTCGATCGAGCCGGGCGAATTCGTGGCCATCAGCGTCAACGACAATGGCGTGGGCATCGATGGCGAAGTATTGAAGCGCGTGTTCGAGCCGTTCTTCACCACCAAGGAATCGGGCAAGGGCAGCGGCCTGGGCCTGGCGATGGTGCACAGCTTCGCCGAGCAGGCCGGCGGCGTTGCCAGCATCGAAAGCACGGTTGGCGTCGGCACCACCGTGACGATCTATCTGCCGCGCTCGACAGAGGAACAATCGGAGCGCGAGGATACAATCGTCACCCGCGTGGCGCCGGGCGGCACCGAAACCATTCTCGTGGTCGAGGACGATGCCGACCTGCGCGACACTGTCGTCACCGCGTTGACACAACTCGGCTATCGCGCGCTGTCGGCCGCCAATGGCGCAGCGGCGGTGCGGATACTTTCAGGACCGGAGCGGATCGATTTGCTATTCACCGATGTGATGATGCCCGGCGGGATGCTGGGGCCGGCGCTGGCCAAGCGCGCGCGGGAATTGCGTCCGGACATCGATGTGCTCTTTACTACCGGCTATGCGGACAACACCGTGCTGGCCGGCATTGCCGGGCTCACCTCGTCCGACGTCATCCATAAACCCTATCGCAACGAAGACTTGGCCATGCGTATCCGCCATGTCCTCGATAGGGAGGCCCGTGTCGCCTGAGCAAGCCAACAAACTGCTGGTCATCGATGATCAGCCCGACCTCTGCGAGTTCATCGCGGAGGCCGCCGCTGGCCTGGGCTTCGAATCCAAGGGCGTGACCGATCCGGAAGTGTTCCGGCGCGCTGTGCAGGAATTCCAGCCCACGGTGGTAGTGCTCGACCTGCAGATGCCCGGCGCGGATGGTATCGAGCTGCTGCGCTACCTCGGCGAGCGCGGCAGCAAGGCGCAGATTCTGGTGGCGAGCGGCATGGATCAGCGCGTGCTGGCCACGGCCCAGCAGATCGGCAAGGCGCACGGCCTGCAGATGCTGGGCGCGCTGCAGAAGCCCATCCTGCTCGCGGATCTGGAAGCGACCCTGCGCCAGACCATGAGCACAGATACGCCGATCAGTTCGGCGGCGCTCACCGCCGCGCTCGACAAGCGCGAGATCGTCGTTCACTACCAGCCCAAGGCCACCCGGCTCGCGCCCAATCGCTGGATCGTCGAAGGCGTCGAAGCGCTGGCGCGCTGGAATCATCCCTCGCTGGGCTTCGTTTCGCCGGCGCGCTTCATTCCGCTGGCGGAGAAGAACGGCCTGATCCGCCGCCTGACCGAACAAGTGCTGGAAACGGCCTTGTCCCAGTGCCGGGCCTGGGATGCCGTTGGCCTGCAGTTATCGGTGGCGATCAATCTTTCGCCCCAGTTGCTGAACGACCTGGCGTTTCCCGACCAGGTGGCCCGCATGGCCGCGCAGGTCGGCGCCGACGCCCGCCGCATCATTTTCGAAGTCACCGAAAGTGCCGCCATGTTCGATCCGGGCACCACCATGGATGTGCTGACCCGCATGCGCGTGAAGAACTTCGGCCTGTCCATCGACGACTTCGGCACCGGCTATTCGTCGCTGAAACAGCTGTACCTGATGCCGTTCAGCGAGCTGAAGATCGACACTTCGTTCGTCCGCGACGTATTCGCGCACGAGGACGCCCGCACCATGGTGGAAACCATGGTGCTGCTCGCTCACAAACTCCGCCTCACCGCCTGCGCCGAAGGCGTGGAATCCCAGGAAGTCCTCGACTTCCTCGACGGCGTCGGCTGCGACCGCGCCCAAGGCTATTTCATCGGCCGCCCCATGGCCGGCACCGCCCTGGAAATCGCCGTCCGCGAGTGGAATAGCAAGCAGAAGTAGAAGAAGGCTCGCCAGAGCCACGGGCCGATGTCTGGGTTGGTTGCCTTCATCCCGCTAGCGGCGCCCCGACGCCCTGCCAAAAATCCAATATTGCCAGGCTCTTATCCCCAGGCCGCCAGCTCACGCCAGCGGCTTAAACCTTCCCTTGGAACACCGCATCGAACTCAACGAGTCGGACGTAACAACGCACGGAGTGGAGAGGGCGAACTTGCAATACGGCGCTGGCGCCAATACCCCAGCCTCGGGGCCACCCGGGGCGGTGGACCCTCTGCTCGGCGATGCGGGCCTGGTTGCGGCTGCCCGCAGCGGCGATATGCGGGCGTTCGAACGCCTGTATCGCACCCACAGCGGCAAAGTGATGGGCCTGTGCCTGCGGATGACGCGGCGGCGGGACGTGGCGGAGGATTGCGTGCAACAGACTTTCATCAGAGCGTGGCGGAATCTGCAGGCCTTCGAGGGCCGCAGCGCCTTCGGCACCTGGCTGCATCGAATTGCAGTCAACGAGGTGCTGAGCCACGCCCGCAATCACGGCACGCGTTTCGAATCCAACGATGAGACCGTCGAGAACGCCATCGCCGAACCCGGCGACGGCGCCAGAGAACACGATGCCGGCGAAGTGATGGATGTGGAACGCGCCTTGGCGACCTTGCCCGACGGCGCTCGTCACGTGGTCGTATTGCAGGCTGTGTACGGCTACAGCCACGAAGAATGTGCCGACATGCTCGGCATCGCAGTCGGTACCTGCAAGGCGCAATTGCATCGTGGACGACGACTGTTACGCGAGCGCATGGGCGTCGCGGCGGAGGCGGACGATGAGTAACTCACCTGAAGATCAGGGTCGGAAGCGCAGCGACCCGCTGAGCGAGATGCTGGCATCGCTGCCCCGTGACCTGCCTCCCGAGCGCGATCTGTGGCCGGGCATTCAAGCCGAGATCGCCAAGACTCCCATCGTTACCGACACCGCGCCGGTCGTGCACTTCACATCGTCACGCTGGTTTCAGATCGCCGCGGGGTTGCTTCTCGTGCTCGCGACATCCCTCACTACGTTTGTCATCACGCGCCAATCCATGGAGCGTGACCCCACCGTGCAAGTCGCTCGTGAACAGCAGCAGCCGCAAGTGCCGATGGCGACCGCGCCGCTGAATGCGATGCCAGTCAGCTTCGGCCCGGAAGTCCTCGGTGCCGACTACATCAAAGCCCGCTCCGAGCTGAACGCCCAGTTCGAGGCTCGCATCAAGACGCTGCCGCCTTCAACGCGCGCCAAGCTGGAACGCAATCTCGCCGACCTGCGCCATGCGGCCAACGAAATCTCCAAGACGCTGGCCGAACATCCCTCCGATCCGTTGCTGCAGGATCTGTTGATGTCCACTTATCAGCGCGAGCTGCAGCTGCTCGCCGATGTTAGCGAAGTGCCGGTGACCCACGCCGTGAGGACCGATCTATGAACGCCCCTGTGTCTGTAGCTCTGCGTGCCGTGTCGATGGCCATGCTGGCGGCGGCGCAGTGCGCCAGTGCCGAGCAGATCTCCAAGACCCTGGCAGCGGACGCGCGCGGCGAGGTCGAGATCGTCAATGTCGCCGGTTCCGTCGAAGTCTCCACTTGGGGGCGCAACGAAGTGCGCGTCGAAGCCGATCTCGGCAGCGGCGTCGAGCGGCTGGATTTCCGCAAGGACGGATCGCGCACATACATCAAGGTGGTGCTGCCCCGTATGAGCAAGGGCCGCGGCGCCAGCTACCTGGTCGTAACGGTACCTCGCGACAGCAGCTTGATCGTCAACACGGTCAGTGCCGAGCAGAGGATCACTGGAGTGCGCGGCTCGCAGCGCCTGCAAGCGGTGAGCGGCAGCATCGAAACCGAATTCGGCCCCGGCGATGTCGAGCTGAAAACCGTGAGCGGCGACATCGAGGCGCGCGGCCGGGAGGGCAAGGGACTGGTGCGAGCCACCACCGTCAGCGGCGATCTGCAGATTCACAAGGCCGGTCCGGAGCTGGACCTGAACACCGTGTCCGGCGACATGCTCGTGACCCTCGACCGGCTGGATCGCGGCCGCATCAAGACCACCAACGGCGATCTGGATCTCACCACCACGCTCGGCGCGGGCGCGCGCCTGGATGCCGAGGCCATCAACGGCGACCTGACGTTCAAGTTGCGCGGCCGGATCAACGCCGAGTTCGATATTGAAACATTCAATGGCGACATCGAGAACTGCTTCGGCCCCAAGCCCAACCGCAGCCGCGAGTACGGCCCGGGCAACGAATTGCACTTCATCGAAGGCAAGGCCGATGCGCGCGTTCGCATCAAGACGCTGAACGGATCGGTCAATTTGTGTAAGCGTTAATCCTGCAGCGGCACAGGCGGGCGTTCGCCTGGCAAGCGCCGTGCGGCGAGGCGATGACACGGCAACAGTGACCGCGGTCGCGGATCGAAAATCACAAGGGTTAAGCGCTGCTACTCAGGCGTTCGGGGGTAGCCGCAAATGTGACTGAGTGCCGCCGTTGCGCTTTGCGGCCCAACCCCGCAACGGTTACGATCCTCGCTGATGTCCGCCACCCCCTCCGACAATTCGCCCCCACAGCCCGCCTGGCGCATTCTGCTCGTCGACGACGAGCCGACCCAGCGTCTGATCGTGGCGCGCCTGCTCAAGCGCGGCGGCTACGAGGTCGAGATGGCGGCCAATGGCCGCGAGGCGCTCGCCAAGCTGGAGCAGGGCGATTACCCCCTGATGATCACCGACTGGGAAATGCCGGAAATGGACGGCGTGGCCCTGTGCCAGGCGTTGCGCTCGAAAGAGCAGGGCTACACCTACATCATTCTGCTCACTTCCCGCGATGCCATCGAGCATCTGGTGGCGGGCCTGCAATCGGGCGCCGACGATTACCTGATCAAGCCGGTGGTCGAGCCGGAGCTGATTGCGCGGCTCAATACCGGCCGGCGCATCGTGACGCTGGAGCGCTCGCTGCGCGCCGCCAATGAAGAGAATCGGCGCCTGTCGGTCACCGATCCGCTCACCGGTGTATACAATCGCCGCTACCTGATGGAACAGCTGCCGCGCGAGATCGATCGCGCGGCGCGTTATGGCCGGCAGCTGGCGACCATCATGTGCGATGTCGACCACTTCAAGAAGATCAACGATACCCACGGCCACCTGACCGGCGATGAAGTCCTGAAATGGTTTGCGCAGGCGCTCCGGATCGGCGTGCGCGCCACCGACTGGATCGCGCGTTATGGCGGCGAGGAGTTCGTGATCGTGATGCCGGAAACCCATGTGGACAACGCGGCCATGGCCGCCGAGCATCTGCGCCAGCACATCGCCGAGCAGCCGTTCATGGTGGGAGGCCAGGAGCTTCGAGTGTCGGCCAGTTTCGGCGTGTCCGGCTGGCGAGACAAAGTGCCGCTGGATGCAACGCTCGACAGCTTGATGGCGCAGTGTGATTCCGGCGTGTACGCCAGCAAGGCTGCCGGTCGCAATCGCATCACCATCGAGAGTCTGGACTAGCTGACTCGCCCGGGGTGGCCCGCGCTTCGTTCCGCCCCCCTAGAAACCTCGACGCGCCTCAACCCGTCCTGGCCGCCGCCGGCGGCGTGTACTGAGCAAAGAACTGCTTCGCTCGTTGCAACTCACCCGCCAGTTGCGTGACCAACTCGGCCAGACTCGCCTGGTCGAGGCTCGCTGCCTGCGTTTCCAGCGTATGCGCCAGGTTGCGCAACGGTCCGGCATGGACGTTGGCGCTCGCGCCCTTGAGCTTGTGCGCGATGCGGCTCAAGTTGACGCGATCGAGCATGGCCAGCGCCGCCCGCGCCTCCTCGAGCACTTGTTCGCCGCTGGCGATGAAGGTCTCGGCCAGCTCGCGGATGAATTCGGGATCGCCGTCGGTCAGCTCGTTGAGCCTGGACAGATCGACGGGCACGTCGTTGCTGGCAATGTCTGCATGCGAAACCACGATGTCCTCGGGTGTGACGCGTAAACCAAACCGGGTCAGGACCTCATGCAGCCGCGGAATCTCCAGCGGCTTGGTGAGGAAGGCATTCATACCGGCGTCCATGCAACGCTCCAGCTGGCTCGCCATGGCATTGGCGGTCAGCGCGACGATGGGCACGTTCGGCCGGCCATCGCCGGTCTCCCGTTCGCGGATGCGCTGACTGGCGGTGATGCCGTCCATCACCGGCATCTGCAAATCCATCAGAACCAGATCGAACGTCGTTTCCTCGCAGGCGCGCACCGCTTCGACGCCGTTGTCGGCGACGCGCACCGTACAACCCATGCGCTCCAGAAAACGCACCGCGACCTTTTGATTGACTGCGTTGTCTTCCACCAGCAGCACGGTGCCGCGATAGGCGTCCATGAGGTGTGGCGCGAGCGTGTTGCGCGTGACGATGGGCTGGCTCTGCATGTGCCATTGCCTGGAATCGTGTGCCAGCACCCGGTCCAGGCACTTCAGCAGCTCGCGTGTGCGAATCGGCTTGGTGAGATAGGCGGCAAATCCCAACGCGGCGAAGCGATGAATGTCGCCGTGTCCGTCCACCGACGTGAGCATGACCAGGCGCGCTTGCGAGAGCTGCCGATCAGCATTGATGCGTTCGCCGAGCGCCGCGCCATCCATGTCGTGCATGCGGTGATCGGCGAGGACGACTTCGAACGGATGGCCATCCACAGCCGCGGCATGCAGCAGGCTCATGGCTTCGATGCCGCCGCCCGCCAGGCTCACTTCGAAACCTGCGTGTATCAGCTGGCCGGCGAGCACGCGACGATTGGTCTCGTTGTCATCCACCACCAGCACACGGCGGCCCAGGCGGGTGAGGTCCTGCGGCGGCGGCGCGGGGGGTGCTGTCTGCGTCGCCACGGTCAGTGGCACGGTGAACCAGAATCGCGAGCCTTTGTTCAGCTCGCTGTGCGCGCCAACATCGCCGCCCATCATCTGCACCAGCCGCCGCACGATCGACAGACCCAGGCCGGTGCCGCCGAAGTGTCGCGTCGTGGACGAGTCCGCCTGCACGAACGGTTGGAACAGGTTCTGCAACGTGCCTGGCGCGATGCCGATGCCCGTATCGCGCACCTCGAAGTGAGAGCATTGCCGGCCGTCGACGGTCTCGACGCTGACCTCGACCACGATCTCACCTTCGCGCGTGAACTTGATGGCGTTGCTCACCAGGTTGATGAGGCATTGGCGAATGCGCTGAGGATCGCCCACGACGCGGTTCGGCACATTCGGATGAATGTGCACCACCAGCTCGAGATTCTTGGCGGCGGCCTGGAACGCCAGCATCACGCCCACTTCCTCGGCGATGTCGCGCAGGTCCAGCTCGATGGCTTCGATGTCGAGCTTGCCCGCCTCGATCTTGGAAAAATCCAGGATGTCGTTGATCACGATCAGCAGTGAATCGGCGCTGGAACGGATGGTCTCGGCATAGTCGCGTTGCGTACGGTCGAGCGGGCTTTCCAGCAGCAGGCCGGTCATACCGATGATGCCGTTCATCGGCGTGCGAATCTCGTGACTGACGTTGGCCAGGAACTCGCTCTTGGCGCGGTTCGCGCTCTCGGCGGCTTCGGTAGCTTGTAACAACGCTTCGCGAGCCGAGCGTGCTTCGGTGACATCTTGCAGCGACCCAGACAGCCGCAACGGCCGGCCGTCCGCATCGCGTTCCGCGGTCGCGCGGGCGCGATACCATCGATACTCGCCGCTGCGCGTTCGCAAGCGGATCTCGACGTCATAAGGCAAGCGCTGCTGGAAATGGACGCGACTGGCGGCGGCGATCGTTTCGACGTCGTCGGGATGCAGGAATTCCTGCAGAAAATTCGAACCCGGCGGCAACTCGCCTTCGGTGTAGCCCAGCAATTCGGCGACTCGCGGCGAGTGCCAGGACGAGCCGTCGACGTCCATTTCCCACAGGCCGTCCTGCGTGCCCTTGATGGCGCGCTCCAGGCGCTGCTGCGTGTGCCGCAGAGCGTCCTCGGCCAGTTTCTGTTCGTGGGCGTCCTGAATCGAGCCGGCCATGGACCGGGGCTTGCCGTGCTCGTCGCGTTCTACCATGCCGCGATGGCGGAACCAGCGATATTCGCCGTTCTTCATCTGGAGCCGCATCATCAGGTCGAAGGGCGTGCCGTACTTGACGTGTTGCCGGAAGACGTGTCGTGCGCGACTGATATCGTCCGGATGAAAACGCTCCGTGGCAGCGTCCGGTGCATTGGACAGCTCGCCGGGCTGGTAGCCGAGCAGCGTGTGGTAACTCGAGGAGAACCACAGGGTGCCGCTCACCATGTCTTTCTCCCAATGGCCTTCGGAGCTGGACAGCGAAGCACGCTCCAGCCGGCGTTCCACATCGCGCAGCATCTGCGCCTGCTGCTGCAGGCGTTCGGCCGCTTCGATCTCCTTGGTGATGTCCCAGGAAACACCGAGCAACTGCATGCCGCCGTCCTCGGCCAGCAGCACGCGAGCGTGAGTCTGCACGTGCAGCAAGCGGCCGCTGCGTCCCCGGATTCGATAGCGATAGGAAACGCGTTCCTTGCCGTTCACGCGAGCATCGGCCAGGCACGCGCGGATTTGGGCGTCATCGTCGGGATCTATTCGCTCACGGTAGTTGTCGAGCGACAGATCGATTGGCTCGCCGAAGAGCACCTCGGGGTGCGGATTTTCGATCCATACGAAGCGGCGCGTCTGCGTGTCCAACTGCCAGCAAGTGATACCCGCGGCTTCGGTGGCCATGTTGAGGCGTTCGGCGAGCGCGCGCTGTTGGTTGGCGTGCTCTACTTCATGAGAGATGTCGCGAGTGACACCGACCAACTCGGTCGCGGCACGCGCGCGGTCTGTCACGGTCAGTGTGCGGAAATATGTTTCGATGTGACGGATGGTGCCGTCCGGATGCACCACGCGAGCGCGCAACGATCCGCTGCCCTCCGGACTCTCCAGAACCTGTCTCAGCGCGGCCCGGGTGTTCAGGCGATCGTCCGGATGCACGGGCAGCATGCCGTCGTCGAGCACCCCCGGGACAGCGAGCAACTGCTGTAGAGTGGGGTCGCATGTGACCTTGCGAGTGGCCAGATCCAGGTGCCACACGCCGACTCCGGCGAGTTCCGTGGCAAGCTGCAGCTTGGCGCGCAGAGCGCCCTCCGCCTCGCTGGAGGCGCGAGTGGCGGCACGCCTGCGACCATAGGCCCAGACATAGGCCCAGACATAGGCCCAGAGCGCCCCCGCGCCCAGGAGGACGCCGAGCGCAAGGCTGGCCAGATGTGTCAGGTCGAGCTGCACCATCGATTTCGAATGCCCGTTACGATGACCCCATGGCAATGCACCGTGCGATTGCCCCCCATTGCAATTGCTACGGGTCAGGTCGTGACATGACCACCTGTATCGGCAGCGAACCAGGAAGATTGTCGATTGGCGAGGAATTTCAGGGATGCCCTTAGCCGCGGCGCCGCGAGGTCCCCGCCCGCCTGTGACCGGGTTCTCGGATGTTAGAATCCGCCCGGTGTGACCGAGGTCACACCTCACCGAGCTCAATATCGAGGACCGGACATGCGGGCATTGAAAATCGCCGGAATCGTGGTCGGCAGCATCGTGGCGCTGCTCGTGCTGGCGCTGCTCGCGGTGGTGTTGTTCGTCGACCCGAACGACTATCGCGACGACATCGAGCGCCTGGTGGAGAGCAAGACCGGGCGCCAGCTGACGCTGAGCGGCGACCTGGATCTGTCGATCTTTCCCTGGCTGGCGCTCAAGGCCGGTCCGGCCAGCCTGGGCGATGCGCCGGGTTTCGGCGACGAGCCATTCGTGGTCATTCAGGAAGCGCGTGTCGGCGTGCGCTTGTTACCGTTGATCCGCGGCAAGGTGGAAGTGGGCAATGTGCGTTTAGCCGGCGCCCGCATTCGCTTGATCACGGACGAGCAGGGTCGTAACAACTGGGCCGACCTGGGTCAGTCACAGCAAGAAGAGGCGGCGCCCGCGCCCGGCGATGAGCCGCCGATGGAAGTCCCCACCATCGCCGGCCTGGAGATCGAGGACGCGGCGGTGACGCTGGAGAACCGCCAGGAGAAGACCCGACAGGTGGTGCGCGACTTCAATCTCAAGACCGGCCGCCTCGCCTCGGGCGAGCCTTTCGATCTGACGACCGATTTCGTCCTGGATCAGGAACCATCGCTGTCCGCCAAGATTCGTCTCGCTGCCACGGTGACGGCGGATCTCGAAGCCAATGCGCATCGGCTCGCGCAGCCCGAGATCGATGTGACACTCACCGGGCAGGGTTACCCGCCGGAAGGCATTCCGGTGCAGATTCGAGCCGACGCGCTCACCGCCGACGTTGGCAAGGAGCTGTACCGGCTCGAAGCGCTGAACGTGAAGACCACCTGGAAGGGCGAAGGCTTTCCCGCCGCCGGCGTGCCAGTGACGCTGCAGGCGAAAGATTTCAACGCCAATCTCGCGGCGCAGACCCTGGAGCTCAACGGCCTGGCGCTGGACCTGGCTGGCGGCCATCTCACGGGCGCGCTCACCGGCAAGGAAATTCTCGATGCGCCGGCCCTCAGCGGTCCGCTCAAGCTCGAGCCGGTCTCGTTGCGAGAATGGGCGCCGAAGCTCGGTGTTTCCCTGCCCGCGACCGCCGATCCGAAAGTGTTCGAGAAGCTCAGCTTCTCCGGCACGGTCTCGCTGACCAAGTCGTCCGCTGAAGTGGGCAACATCCTGCTGCAGCTCGATGACACCACCGCCAAGGGCATGCTCGGCGTCGCCGACTTCGATTCGAAGGCGCTGCGCTTCGATCTGAACGTGGATCGCATCAACGCCGATCGTTATCTGCCGCCGCCGAGCGAACAGCCGGCCGCGTCCGCGGCGGATGAGGCGCCGACGCCGATCCCAGTGGAAACATTGCGCAACTTGAACGCGCGCGGCCAGTTGCAAGTGGGCGAAGCGATCTTTGCTGGAATCAAATTCACCAAGCTGCGGCTCGGCGTGAACGCGCGCGATGGCAAAGTGCGATTCCACCCGTCCGAAGCTTCGATGTACGGCGGCAACTACACCGGCGATATCAGCATCGATGCCACGAGCGATGTGGCGCGGGTGACGCTCGATGAGCACATCAGCGGCGTCGATTTCGCGCCGTTGTTCAAAGATTTCTTCGAGACCGAGCGGGTGTCCGGCAAGGGCAACGCCAATATCAAGCTGACGGGCTCGGGCAAGAATACCGACGAGATCGTGAAGACGCTCACCGGCTCCTTGGATTTCAAGGTGACGGATGGCGCGCTCGAAGGGGCGGACCTCTGGTACGAAATCCGCCGCGCTCGCGCGGTCTTGAAGCAGCAGGCCATTCCCGAACGCAGCGGCCCGGCTCGCACGCCGTTCACGGCGCTGACCGGCTCCGGCGTGATGAAGAATGGCGTGCTGTCGAACAACGACCTCAATGTGGCCATGCAGTACCTGAAGGTCACCGGGCAGGGCACGGTCGATGTGCCGGCCAGCACGCTGGACTATCGCCTGGTCGCGGCAGTAATGAAGATTCCCCGCGAGGGCGCCGAGGCGTCCGAGATGCAGGACCTGGTGGATGCCGAGATTCCCGTGAAGATCACCGGCTCGCTGACCGATCCGAAGGTGCGTCCGGATCTGGAGGGCTACCTGAAGAACCAGGTCAAGCAGCGCGTCGACAAGGAGAAAGAAAAGGTCGAGGAGAAGATCAAGGACAAGCTCAAGGATCTGTTCAAGCGCTAGCGGCGTCGGCCAGCCGCCCGGTCGGTATCTAGGTCGGTATCTAGGTCGGTAGCTAGGGACGACATCAAGGAGGCGATATCAAGGAGTCGATATCAAGGGTCGAAACCAAATGGTCGCGGCAAGCGACTAATAGGGTGTGAGTCCCTTGCAAATCCTCCCCGGCGGGTTCGCGTTGGCGGTGCTGTTATCGGCATCGCCCGCGCACGCGTTCACCATCGAGCGCAGCGAAGCCCGCTACGTCGAGAAGCACTTCACCTATGAGCTGGTGGTCACGCTGGATGCGCCGATCGAGCGCGTCAATGAGGTCCTGCGTAATTACGCCGACTATCCCTCGCTCAATGAACGCATTCTCGAAGCCAAGGTGCTGGACCGGCCAGCGCCCGGGGAGGTGATGATCGAGACGACCGTTGAAGTCTGTTTCGGTTGGCTGTGCCGCGATGTCAATCGCGTCGAACGTGTGCAGGAGGCCGAGTATTCGCTGGTGGCCATCGCCGATCCGACCCGCAGCGATGTGAAATTCAGCGAGACGCGGAGCCAGTTGATGCCGGCTCATCAAGGCGCCACTCGCGTGCAGTATGTAACGAATGTGGTGCCCGGTTTCTGGGTGCCGCCGCTCGGTGGGCGGCGCATGATGCTGAAAATGCTGGAGACCGAGACCCGCCACCTGTTCATGAGCGTGGAGCGCAAGGCAAAGCAATCCCAGCCCGACGACCCGCCGCCCTGAGTCCCCACCCTGAGCCGCGACATGGCATCATGTCGCCGTGGCAGCGACGATCGACAATCAATTGACCCTTGATGAAACGAGGGCCGGACAAACTGGAGCGCCCGAGCTCTCGGGCGACATGTTCGCCACCGCCTTGCTGGCATGGTTCGATGGCCACGGCCGCAAACATTTGCCCTGGCAACAGCAGATCACACCGTACCGCGTCTGGATCTCGGAGATCATGCTGCAGCAGACGCAGGTGGCCACGGTCATTCCCTATTACGAGCGATTCATGCAGCGCTTTCCCGACGTGCGGGCGCTGGCGGCCGCTGCCGATGACGAAGTGCTGCATCTGTGGACCGGCCTGGGCTACTACGCGCGAGCACGCAATCTATTGCGAGCTGCACGCATCATCGTTGCCGAGCACGGCGGAGAATTTCCGGACACGATCGAGGCTGTGCAGGCGCTGCCCGGTATCGGCCGGTCGACCGCCGGCGCCATCCTCGCGATTTCGCAGGCGCAACGTCATCCCATCCTCGACGGCAACGTCAAGCGCGTGCTGACCCGATGTTTCGGGATCGAAGGCTTTCCCGGCGAGACCGCGGTGGAGCGTGAGCTATGGTCTTTGGCGGACGCATGCACACCGGCCGAACGCGTGGCGCATTACACCCAGGCCATCATGGATCTGGGCGCGACGGTGTGTGTTCGATCGCGACCTTTGTGCGTCGTCTGCCCCATGCACGAACGATGCGTTGCCCGGCGCGAAGGAATGCAGGCCATTCTGCCGACGCCGAAGCCGCGCAAGGCGCGTCCCGAACGCACGGCTTACGCCGCGATCTTGCGCCGCTCTGACGGCGCTGTACTGCTCGAGCGTCGGCCGCCCGCGGGTATCTGGGGCGGACTTTGGACCTTTCCGCAGTTTGATGAGCACGACGCCGCGGTCGCATGGATGGAACAACATGCCTGCGCTGGGCCGCTCGCGAGTCAGGCGCTGCCGCCGTACTCGCATTCCTTCACGCATTTCGATCTCACGCTGCAGCCAATCCTGGTACGCGATGCACGCGAGCGCCCGGCGATCGCCGACGCCGATCGCTATTGCTGGTATGACGTGCGGCAGCCAGCAAAGATCGGTCTGGCCAAGCCTGCGGTGGATCTGATTCGCGCCCTCGCCGAGCGCGAGCCGGTATAGCGTTGTACACTGCGAATCCCACCGCGACGGGGGCGTTGCGCATCGTGCCGCGCCTGTCATGACAGATTCGCTGGAGTCGCTGGGGGGTGGAGTCGCTATGGCCAGAATGGTGAAGTGCGTGTTGCTGGGCGTCGAAGCCGAAGGGCTCGACTACGCGCCCTATCCCGGCGAGCTCGGGCAGCGCATCTACGAGAATGTTTCCAAGGAAGCCTGGCAGCGCTGGCTCAAGCACCAGACCATGCTGATCAACGAATACCGACTTACGCCGATCGAGCCCAAGGCGCGCAAGTTCCTCGTCCAAGAGATGGAGAAGTTCTTTTTCGGCGGCGGCTCCGAGAAGCCGCAAGAGTTCGTGCCCGAGCAGTAGCCGAGGCCGTCAGCCTGCCTTGCGCTGCCACTGCTTCTCCAGCAGCGCGCGCATCTGTTCCGAAACGCGCTCGAACTCGACCGAGATCATTTTCAGCTCTTCGCTCCAGTCGTTGCCGCCATCGCCGCGGGCGCGTGTTTCCACGTCGCCGGTCAGCAGAGCGAGTCGATTCACGTGCATGTTGTTCGCCGCGCCCTTGAGCTTGTGAGCGGCGCGGGCCACTTGCTCCAGGTCTTGCCGATGCGCGGCAGCGCGCATTTCCAGAATCGCTTCCTCGCCACCCATGATGAAGGCGCTCACCAGCTCGGCGGCGAATTCTTCGTCGTCGCCCGCCACTTCCTGCAAGCGCTGCTTGATCGCATCGTCGAGATTGCGATGCATGGAAGCGACCACGGTCGTCTCCAGGTCGGATGGCGTGCTCATGAAGCGATCGAGCACATCCTGCAGCCGTGAGATGTCGAGCGGCTTGGTGAGGTAGTCGTCCATGCCGGCTTCGAGGCAGCGCTCCAACGTGCCCATCATCGCGTTGGCGGTGAGCGCCACGATCGGCGTGCGATGGGCGTCGCCTTCGAAGGCACGAATGCGCCGCGTTGCTTCCAGGCCATCCATGACGGGCATCTGCATGTCCATGAGGATGAAGCCATAGCTGTTGCGCTCGAACGCTTCGACCGCCTGCTTGCCGTCGCCGACCACGTGGACTTCGCAGCCCAGGCGTTCCAGGAAGCGGCGCGCCACGCGCTGGTTGATGGCGTTGTCCTCCACCAGCAGCACCCGGCCCGAATACACGCGTTTGACTTCGTTTGCGACCAGCGTGCCGCGCGTGATGATGGGCTGGCTGTGCATATGCCAGTCCTCTGCACCGCGTGCCAACGCGCGATTCAAACAATCGAGCAACTCACGCGTGCGCACGGGTTTGGTGAGATACGCCGAGAAGCCGATGTCTGCGAAACGTTGCATGTCACCGGAGCGGTCCAGCGAGGTGAGCAGCATCAGGCGCGTCGGCGGAATGTCCCGTGCCTTCATGATCTGTTCGCCGAGCATGGCGCCGTCCATGTCGGGCATTTGATAGTCGAGCAGCACGGCGTCGAACGCACCGCCGGATCGCAGGATCTGCAGTGCTTCGTGTGCATGTGATGCCGTGATCACTTCGTAGCCGGCATGCACCATCTGGTTCGACAGCACGCGTCGATTGGTGTCGTTGTCGTCCACCAGCAGAATGCGCCGGCCCTGATGGACGGCGGGCTGCTCCAGTTCCCAGTCGCCGGAGCCCGCGGGTTCCTCCACAGGCAAAGTGAACCAGAACGTCGAGCCTTTGCCGACTTCGCTCTGCGCGCCGGTCTGGCCGCCCATCATTTCGACCAGCTTGCGCACGATGGACAGGCCGAGGCCGGTGCCGCCGAAACGACGCGTGGTGGAAGAGTCGGCCTGGATGAAAGGCTGGAACAACTTGTCCAGCGATTCGCGAGGAATGCCGATGCCGGTATCGCGCACTTCGAAATGCATCAAGGCTTTGCCGTTCTGGCGGCCGAGCACGCACACTTCCAGCACCACTTCACCGGTCTGCGTGAACTTGATGGCGTTGCCAACCAGGTTGAGCAGACATTGACGAATGCGTTGCGGGTCGCCGAGCACGCGCTCCGGCACTTCCGGCCGCACGTTGACCACCAGCTCGAGACTCTTGGCGGCGGCCTGGAACGCCATGATGGAGCCCACGTCGTCGACGTTGGAGCGCAGGTCCAGCTCGATGTTCTCGATGTCGAGCTTGCCGGCTTCGATCTTGGAGAAGTCCAGGATGTCGTTGAGGATGGTCAGCAGCGAGTCGGCACTGGCGCGAATGGTCTCAGCGTAATCGCGCTGCACACGATCGAGGCCGGTATCCAGCAGCAGGCCGGTCATGCCGATGATGCCGTTCATCGGCGTGCGAATCTCGTGGCTCATGGTGGCCAGGAACGAGCTCTTGGCGCGGCTCGCTTCTTCGGCTTCCTCGGCGGCGCGCTCCATCGCGACGCGCGCGGCGCGTTCGTGCGAGATGTCATGAATCGAGCCCGCCAGCCACAGCGGACGATTGTCGCGATCGCGTTCTGCGCTGGCACGCGAGCGTACCCACAGCCAGTCGCCATCCTTCTTGCGCAAACGATATTCGATGTCGTAAGGCGCGCCGTGTTGCAGATGTTCGCTCATCGCCTTACCGACGATGGCGCCGTCGTCCGGGTGCACAAAGGCTTCCGGGCGCCCTTCGTCGTTGGGCTCGCTGCCGTCATAGCCGAGCATCAGGCGGAACTGCGGCGAGTGCCAGATCTCGCCCGTCTGCAGATTGAATTCGAACAACGCATCCTGCGTACCCGACACGGCACGTTGAAAGCGTTCCTGCGCTTCCTTGATCTCGGCGGCCTGGCGGGAGATTTCTTCCTTGGCTTGCTCTTCCTTGGTGACATCCCAATCGATGCCGTGCACGCACAGTACCTTGCCGCTGGCGTCACGCAGAATGCTGGCGTGGAGCTGTATGTGGCGTGTGTCGCCATGCGCGTCGATGACCCGATAGCGCTTGGCGAGCGAAGAGCACTTGCTGCAAATGGCCTCGCGGAACAGCTCGTTCCAGTCCTCCTGCTCGTCCGGATGCACGAACTTGCGAGCGTACTCCATGCCGCTGATCTCGCGTACGCCGCCGCAGCGCTTGATCATCGGGCAGCCTTCGTCGATGACCACCAGGTCCGACTCGATGTTCCATTGCCACACCGACAGACCGGCGGATTCGTTCACCATGCGCATGCGCTCGATCATGCGACGATTGGCGTTTTCGGCGGCTTCGGCACGCTCCAGTGCGGTACGCAGCTCGGCCGTCTCGTTGCGTGAGCGCATGGCCTCTGCCAGCGCCATTGTCTCCGCCTGCGACTTGCGCAAGTTCGCCGAGCCGAAGAACGCGGTCACGAAGATTGCGAACACCGCGACCGCATGGCTTTCCAGATAGGCCCACCAGCCGCCGTGATACGGCGAGATGATCGGCGACACCAGCAGACACACTGCGCTGACGAAGCCGATCACGCCGACGTGCCAATATTTGCTCGACGATAGCGCGAGCATCACGGCCAGCACGTAACCGATGCCGATGGCCGAGTCGAGCACGTTGGCCAGATCGGCAGTGAACACGATCGCGCAGGTCGCCAGCAGCCAGGGCATCAGGTTGCGACGCCCGCGAGGGGTGCCTTCCAGGCCTTTCATCAACAGGCGGCGGCGTTCATCCTCGGGCAGCGCGATCAGCGAGCGCAGGTAGTAGCGCAGGCCAAACACGCCCAGCAGCAACAATCCGACCAGGATGTAACCGAGCGTGCTGGAGGACAGATAGGACTGGCCGAAGAAACGATGGACGATCGCCTGCTCGCGCTCCATCGGCAGATCGATCAGCAGCACGCCGCCGGCACGGTCCGGCACTGCATAGAACAGGTGCGGTGCCCCGGCGACGTCCTTGAACTGGACATACGGCTGAGGACCGCGCGTGCGCAGGGCCTGGATGGCATCGGCCGCGATCTGGTCGTTCGGCTCCGCCTCGCCGCTATCGAGGACGCCCGGCAGATGACGCGCGCCGAACGCTTGATTGAAGGTGTCCAGCGATTTGTCCGGCGCGCCATGGGCCAGCAGCGCTTCGCTCAGCGCATAGGCCTTGGTGATGGCGATCTCCGCGCCAATGTTCTGTGCCACCACCTGCTTTTGCTGCAGGAACGGGGCGCCCGCGATCGACAACACCAGGACCAGCACCAGTATGGCGACGACCGAGCTCTGTCCGGCGATGACGGCGAGTAGGTTTCTTGATTGTTTCACCGCTGCTCCAAGCGATGCGTCCTCCCGAAGGAGCGCACTACATGCGCAGCGGAGAATTGCGGCAAGTACCAGCGTCGCGTTATGCCCGATCGTGGCGTCAATAATGAGGATTTGTGACGCGACTCGCAGTCCGGGGTGCCGCAGGGCGGGACTCTTGCAGCCGATCTGTGACTTACTTCGCCAGGAAGTCGGTGGTCAGGGTCAGCATCGCGCGAACGCCGGTGAGCATGCCGGCCTCGTCCAGATAGAACAAGGGCGAGTGGTTGAACGGCACGGTCGCGGGGTCCTTGTCGCGCGGCGTGATGCCAATCCAGAAGAACAGGGACGGTACCTTGGTGCCGAAGAACGAATAGTCCTCGGCCACCGTCTGCAGACCGATCAGCTTTACGTTCTCCTTACCGGCCACTTGCTCGAACAATGGCAGGGCCCGGCTGGTCAGCTCGGCATCGTTGACGACGGGCGGAATGGAGACCTCGTCACGTACCGTGACCTCCGCCTTGGCGCCGCTGGCCTCGGCGATGTTGCTGGCGGTGGCCTGCATGCGCTTGATGATGTCATCGCGCATGTCGCGGTCGAAGGTGCGAATGGTGCCGACCATTTCCACCGTGTCCGGAATGATGTTGAAACGAATGCCGCCCTTGATGGCGCCGACGGTGATGACGGCCGGAACGTGAGTGATGTCGATCTGGCGCGAAACGATGGTCTGCAGCCCGGTGAGGATCTGACCGGACACGGTGATGGGGTCGATGCCGGCCCAGGGCCGCGAGCCGTGCGTCTGCACGCCCGTGACCACCACCTTGAAGTAATCCGAGCCGGCCATCATCGGTCCGGGCTTGTAACCGATCTCACCGGTGTTGAGCGAGGCCATCACGTGCAGGCCGAGCATCACATCGGGCTTCGCGATGTCGAACAGCCCTTGCTCCAGCATGTATAGCGCACCGCCGCGTTCGCCCTCCGGCGGCCCTTCCTCGGCCGGCTGGAATACGAACAGCACCTGACCGGTCAGCGAATCCTTCATCTTCACCAGCGCTTCGGCCACGCCGAGCAGGATGGCCACGTGAGCATCGTGACCGCACGCATGCATGACGCCCACTTTCTCGCCGCGGAATTCACTGGTGACATTGGACTTGAACGGCACGTCGGTCTGCTCGGTGACCGGCAGCGCATCCATGTCGGCGCGCAGGCCTACCGTCCGGCCGGGCTTGCCACCCTTCAGCAGCGCGGCCACGCCGGTGTGGCCAATGCCGGTCTTCACTTCCAGGCCCATCGCCTCGAGCTTCTTTGCAATGAAGTCCGCCGTCTTGACCTCGCGGTTGCTCAGCTCGGGATTGGCATGCAGATGGCGGCGCCATTCGATCATGCGGGGTTGCACCGATCTGGCGGCCGCATCGATGGCGGACACGTCGGCGGCAGCAAGCATGGGGAAAGCCAGGGCCAGGGCGCCGCCCGTCAGGATCGCGCCGAGTTTTGTCGAGGAGATTTTTTTGGAGCGAAGGGAACGATGCATCCGGACCTCCGTTGAGACTCGTGCAGTGTACAAGCACGGCCACGACGGTGGTATTTTTCCGGCATGCGTGTCCTCGCCCTGAACTGCGGCAGCTCCTCGGTCAAAAGCGCCTTGATCGATACGGCCAGTGGCCGGCGCCTGCAGGAAATTCACGTCGAAAACATCGGCTCGGAGCAAGTGCGGCTGCATGCGGGCGCGCAGGTGCACGATCTCGATGCGGGCACGAACCTGCAGGCCGCGGTGGATGAATTACTGGCGTGCTATGCGGGCCGGTTCCAGCGGGGTAACGCGGTTTCGACCGAGAGCCTTACCAGTTCGGTTGCCGCCGTGGCACACCGCTTGGTTCATGGCGGCCCGAAGTTCGTGGACCCGACGCGCCTGGATGATGCGGTGCTCGGGGAAATCGAGCAGTTGAATCACCTGGCTCCGCTGCACAATCCACCGGCGTTGACGGCGCTCCGCAGCGCGCGTGCCGCCTTGCCGAACGTCCCGCACTTTGCGGTATTCGATACGGCGTTCCATGCCACGCTACCCGATCATGCGCGTGAATACGCGCTGCCCGCTGATGTCCGCAAACGATATGGAATTCGGCGCTTTGGATTCCATGGCATCAACCATGAGCACGTTGCACGCAGCGTCGCGGCGTACTTGCAGATCGACTTGGAGAAACTGCGCATCATCTGTTGTCATCTCGGCAATGGCGCGAGTGTGACGGCGATAGAGCAGGGGCGCAGCGTCGACACGAGCATGGGCATGACGCCGCTCGAAGGTTTGATCATGGGTACTCGCGCCGGCGACGTGGATCCCGGCGTGCTGTTGCAGCTGGGCCGCTCCGGCGACATCGATGCGGATCAACTGGATGATCTGCTCAACAAACGCTCGGGCCTGAAGGGTCTGGTGGGCACGAATGATTTGCGTGAGATCCAGCGTCGCGCGAGCGCGGGCGATCAGGACTGCGAGCTGGCCATCGCGATGTATGTACATCGCATTCGCAAGTACATTGGCGCCTATGTTGCTGCGATGGGCGGTGTGGATGTCATTGCGTTCACGGCAGGCGTGGGAGAGCATAGCGCGCTGATTCGGCGGCGCTGTCTCGAGCGACTGGACTTCATGGGCGCCACGTTGGACGCTGCACGCAATGAGAAGGTGAAACTCACTTCCGACGCCCCCATTGCGGTGCTCAATGCGCCCACCTCGCGCGTGCATCTACTCGCTGTTCGCGCCGATGAAGAATTTGCGATGGCTCGGGCGGTCGCCGCCGCGCTCGGCGAGTAAGCTGCACTACGAGCTTGCGACGTCGAGCGTCGTCTTCAGTCAATCGATCACTTTGCGCAACGCTTGCGGGCTGTCATCGCCCGCGGCGCGGGCGTCGTTGAGTGCTCGAAAGCCATGACTATTGCGCGGGATGGGGAGGAGGAACGACCGGCGGGACGGTTTGCAGCCAGCGCAACACTTCGGCGACGCCACCGAGCCGGTATTGAGCCAGTGTCGCCGCGGGATTGCCAACCCGAATCGATACGCCCGACATCTCGTTGACCACGGCGAATGCATCTTCGTCCGTAACGTCATCGCCGATGAACACCGGCGTGCGCCCGGCAAACGGCGCTTCTTGCATGAACGAGGTGATCGAGCTGCCCTTGGTCCATTCGCCCGGCCGCAGTTCCAGCACGCTCTTGCCCGCTTGCAGCGCGAACACGGGGCCGAGCTGCACGAGCGCCTCGTTCATGACTCGATACACCTCGTCCCGCAGCTCCGGCGCGCGCCGGAAGTGCATCGCGAGGGCATAGTGCTTGTCCTCCAGCAACAAACCTTCGTGCCCTCGAACGAAATCGGCCAGTTGACCGCGCACGCGCGCAATGGTGGCTGCGTCTACTTCCGGCCGCAGCACATGACCGTCGGCGGTACGTCGCTCGCAGCCGTGCACGCCAGATGCGATGAACCGCAAGGGCGAGAACAACTGATCCAGATTGGCCAGGCTGCGGCCACTGACCAGCGCCAGCGCGCCGTCCAGGCGCCAGCGCACTTCTTCGAGCAATTGTTTGAGACCGGCGGGCACGTGCACTCCCTGCGGCGTCTCGGCGATTTCCAGCAGCGTGCCGTCGACATCGAGGAACAGCGCCCACCCCGGCTGGTTGTGCGGAGCGGCTTCCGTCATGAGGCGGACCTTACGTGGCTTTGCCTTGCCGCTCAACTCCGCAGAGCCGCTCCCAGTTCATCAAGCCGATCATTGCAGACGCGCCGGCTCCAGCAATTGCACGCTGAAGAGCTGGTCTGGGTCCATCCACACGCGCCTCACCGCCAGGCCGGCCGTCGCCGCCAGCTCGCTGAAGCCCTCCAGCGTGTACTTATGGCAATACTCGGTGCGCAGATGCTCGCCGGATGCGATGCGGATCTTCTCGCCGCCCAGGCGCACGACCTGATCCCTCTTGCTGACCAGGTGCATCTCGATGCGGCTTTGGTCTTCCACCCACACGGCTAGATGCTCGAAAGCGTCGAGATCGAAGTTCGCGCCCAACTCCCGGTTCACGTGCCGGAGGGCGTTGAGATTGAACTCGGCCGTGACGCCCGCCGCATCGTCATACGCTCGCTCGAGAACGCGCCGGTCCTTGTACAGATCGATGCCGATCAGAACCGCGCCATTCCTACCGATCAAATCACGCATCTGCGCCAGCAGCGCGTGGGCATGCGTGCGATCGAAGTTTCCCAGGGTGGAGCCCGGGAAATAAACGATGCGCCGCTGTGCCGTGCGGACGAATTGCGGCAATTCGAACGGCTGCGTGAAATCGGCGCACACCGGCACGATGTGCAGATTCGGATAGTCCTTGGCGAGCGCGCCCGCCGCTGCAAACAAATGCTCACGCGAAATATCCACCGGCACGTAAGCCAGTGGATGATCCAACTTATCCAGCAACAACCGGGTTTTCAGGCTGGTGCCGCTGCCGAGCTCGATTACCGCCGCTTCGGGGCCGATGTGTTGCGCCATCTCGGCCGCATGGGTCTGCATGATCTGCAACTCGGTGCGCGTGATGTAGTACTCCGGCAGCTCGCAGATACTGTCGAACAGGAACGAGCCCAGCTCGTCGTAGAACCAGACCGGCGACAGCTCCTTGGGGTCCTTTTTCAGACCTGCCAATACATCGTCGGTGAGCGTGTCGTGGGTGGGTTTGGCGGGAACGGTGCTCGGATGCTTTGCCATTGCTCTTCCTTTGCTTACAGGTCACGCGCCAGGCGCACACCCATGAACTGCCAACGAGCCTGGGGATAGAAGAAATTGCGATACGTGGCGCGCACGTGATCGGCCGGCGTCGCGCACGAGCCGCCGCGCAGCACCAGCTGATTGCACATGAACTTGCCGTTGTATTCGCCGAGCGCGCCGGCGGGCGGCCGATAACCGGGATAGGCGACGTAGGGCGAGGCGGTCCACTCCCAGACGTCACCAAACATTTGCTTCAATCCTGCGGTGTCGCCGGCGGGCAGCGGCGTCAGCACGTCGGGCTTCAACAGATTGCCGCGCACCGGTAGCGACCTGGCCGCCAGCTCCCACTCGGCTTCGGTGGGCAGGCGTGCATTGGCCCAGCGTGCGAAGGCATCCGCTTCGTAATAGCTCAAATGAGTCACTGGCGCTCGAGCATCCAAGGGTTGCAAGCCTCTCAAGGTGAACTCCGAGTCCAACCCGGGGGCCCAGTAGAACGGTCGCGTCCAACCTTCTTGATTCACCGTGCTCCAACCGTCCGACAGCCAGAACTCGGGGCGGCGATAGCCGCCGGCGCGGATGAATTCCAGATACTCGCCGTTGGTCACCAAGCGATCGCCGAGCGCGTAGGGTTCCACCAACGTGCGATGACGTGGGGTCTCGTTGTCGAAACAAAAGTGCTTGCCGGTCGCGCCGATCTCGCCCACGCCCCCTTCGAACGTCAGGAACTGCAGCGGCCCCGGCGCACGCGCTTCCATGGCGGGTAGCGGCTTGCTCGTGTAGGCGGGCAGCAGCGGGTTCCTCGACAGAAGGTGTTTGATGTCGGTGAGCAGCAGCTCCTGATGCTGCTGCTCGTGATTGATGCCCAGCTTCACCAGCGGCGCGGTCTGCTCGTCGTCCTCTTCGCGCGAGTCGAGCAACTTGAGCATGTGTTCATCGACGTGCTTGCGGTACGCGAACACTTCCTGGACCGTCGGTCGCGTGAGCAACCCTCGCTCCGGCCGCTGGTGCATCGGGCCGACCGACTGATAGTACGAGTTGAACAGGTACTCGAACCCGGCCTGGAACGGCCGATAGCCCGACAGCATCGGCCGCAGCAGGAACTGCTCGAAGAACCAGCTGGTGTGCGCCAGATGCCACTTGGCCGGACTCGCATCCGGCATGCTCTGGACCACGTAGTCCTCGATCTCCAACGGCTCGCACAGGGCCAGCGTCACCTCGCGGATGCGGGTATAGCGACAGGCCAGGGGTTCGTGGGATCGATCGGTAAGGGGAGTGGCTGCCGGATAGACCGCTGCCATGGTCTGAGACTCCTTATATATGTGGCCTGGACTCCGAGCCGGGGCTCGCTCGCGCCATCCTT
The DNA here is from genome assembly GCF_036406195.1 of Steroidobacter sp. GTDB lineage: Bacteria > Pseudomonadota > Gammaproteobacteria > Steroidobacterales > Steroidobacteraceae > Steroidobacter. Next base: position 332,004 of record NZ_DASWVW010000061.1, on the reverse strand, counting down.
GTCCCAAGGAGTCGCCTCCGATAACGCCTGGGCGCACCCAAAAGTTGCAAACCCATGTAAAGATTGAGGTTAAGGGCGCGATACCAAGACCGACGCAGTATAGAGCCGCAAACCTGACAGGGCGCGCCGGCATTTCCGTGGGTTCTTCGCGAATCTGCGCCAGCCCGAGTCAGTCCGCCGGGCGTTGGGTTCTGGCTCGGCGCCGGCCTGGCCAGCCCTGCCCCGAACACGTTTTCCTTGACGCTTCGAGCGCCCCCCGCTCTAATACGCGCCCGCTCCGGTACATCCCCGGCGCGCCTCTCGCGGCCTGCGACCTCGTCCGGGCCCACCCTGCATGGCCAGGTAGCTCAGTTGGTAGAGCAGCGGACTGAAAATCCGCGTGTCGATGGTTCGATTCCGTCCCTGGCCACCACTTTCAAGTTGCTGACAACCATAGAGTTTTCGGCTCCGGGCCGGGCTCGCCTCCTTGAATTCAATTCACGCTTGTATCTTTAGCTTGCGGTGAAAGTGGGATGTTTCAAAACCCAGGCGTTCACGTTTGTGAACGCGGGCAGATATTGAACAACTGTCAGTTCGTGTTCACAATTACGTCTTGTTCACGAAATGTGAACGGGACAACAATATGAACAACTACGAGACAGGCCTACTGGAAGCTGCCGCTGCGCACCTGCGCGCTCGCGGCCTGACCGTTACGATTAAGGAGCCTCGTCGCGACGAACATAGCGACGCTTGGCTTCGAGTGGCCAAGGGCAAGCAGCACATCGACTATGCGGTCGACGTGCAGCGCCAGGTCACCCCTCAAACTCTCGGGGCTATCGTTTCCCAGCTGAATCACCGGGCCGCGCTGACCAAGAAACCAATGCTGCTGGTCACGAACTACATCACTCCCCCTGTGGCAGATCGGCTGGCGAACCTGGAACAGCAATTCGTGGACACCGCCGGAAATGCTTTCCTCGATGCTCCCGGAGTATTCGTCTTCATCACCGGGCGTCGGCCCGCAAAGAATGCCGTTGCCCAAAGGCCGGATCGGGCTTTCACCCCTGCCGGCTTGAAGACATTGTTCGCTTTCATCTGCAATCCACAACTCGTCACAGCGACATATAGGGAAATTGCAGCAGCGGCTAACATCGCACTGGGGGCGCTGCCCACGGTGATGACGGGCATCCAGCAAGCAGGACATCTTCATGTCATGGGTAACAAGCGGCAGCTCGTCGCGACGAGACGTCTCCTCGACGAGTGGTCCCTTGCCTACGCGAGAACGCTCCGTCCCAAACAGTTGCTGCGAACCCTGGTTTCTCCAGCGTTTGAAGCCTGGCGCGAGTGGGATCTGCAAGCAGACGGCGCAAGGTGGGGCGGCGAGCCCGCCGCAGCATTGCTGACGGGGAACCTCAAGCCCGGAGTGCTGACGCTCTACGCGGACAAGTTGCCCGCTCGTCTCATGGTGCAGCATCGCATGATGACCGCCAGGCCGAATGATGATCACAACCTTGTCGAGGTACGTAGGCCATTCTGGGGGGAAGTGTCGAGCGTTCGAGCAGATGTCGTGCCTCTCCCATTGGTGTATGCGGACTTGCTGGCTACTGGCGATGCTCGCTGTCTCGAAGTGGCTGAGATCATCTACGAGGAATACCTTGCTCGACTTTTCACATCGACGTGAGCTAAGCCTCCATGCAGAGGCTGCGGTAGAGCTGACGAGTGCACTCGGAGAGATGGGAATCTCTGCCATCGTCGTGGGAGCTTTCGCGCGCGACCTTCACCTGCATTATGGAGCGGGAATTCCAGTACAGCGCAGTACCGAGGATATCGATTTCGCTTTCGCGCTCAGGGACTGGGATGAGTTCGATGCTTTGAGGAAACGGCTGACCGCCTCTGGCTACTTCGAGCAGGTTGAAGGAAAGCCGCATCGTCTGAAGCACCGGAACGCACTTTCAGTCGACCTCGTTCCGTTCGGCAACATCGAGAACGAGCACCGGAAGATCGTGTGGCCTCCGCGAGGCGATGTCGTGATGGATGTTTGCTGATTGGGCCGAATCACCCGATTTCGATTACGAACTCAGCGGAGCGCGAATGCTCGGGCATGACATACGAAGACTAGTCGATCAGAACGGACTTGCAAAAGTCGACCAGATTCTACGTGGACAGCTTGACACGGGAGAGCTTCCGCAAGAGATGCAGCGATTCTCTCCGGAGCATGCAATGGCGTTGCTGGAGTCCTTGCACACTGGTCTGGTGGCCTGACGAGTTGGGCACTGGCAAAGCGGCGACGAAGCGCGGCAATATGGATGCGCGCCAATACGACACCTGTCTCACTGGTCGCCAGACTGGCTGGCAGTTGATAATCGAGGAAATCATCGTCGCGCACGCGATCCAACCTCGTAACATCGAGCGGTTCATGGTGCGGATGAGGGAAGATGAAGCATGCGCGACAGGCATGACGACTACGAGCCAATAATTGCAGGCCGGCGATCTCGCGAACCTCGGCGTGAGGAAGCGCCACCGCTTTGGCGTACATTGCTTGCGGTTGTCGCAGTTTTCGCCGTGGTCATTTTGTTCGCCTGGTGGTGGACCAGTCGGCCCTCGAACGACGAGAGAGAGACGAGTGCGCAACAGCAACCCGCAGCGCCAGAAACTTTTCCGGAAACTCACGTAGAGCAAGAGGTCGTACCTCCAGCGCGCGATCCCGGAACGTCTGTTGAATCCCCGCAGCAGCCGGCGCGATCGGCACCTGCTCCCGAGCCGGAGATTGCAGCGGAACCGAGGGCTGCTGCGACGCCCGAAGCGACAGCGCAGAGCGCTCCTGAAGTCGTGCCCGAGAGTGACGCCTCACCACCAGCGCCACCGACCTCCGTATCCGTTCGGTTCACGAGTCCAGACTCGCAAGTGAGATTCGAGTTGCGTCAGGCGTCCGATGAGAAGCCCTTCCTGACGAGCAACGCTGGCGATACGGTTGAGGTGCCGCCAGGAACGTATCGAGTCACTGCTTCCGGAGCCCAGTTGGAGCGCTTCGAACGAGACATCACTTTCGATGGCGAGCGTGCGCTCGAATACGCGGTCGAACTGTGTGCGCAGCGCAAGTACGATCGTGAAAGCCTGGTCGGTCGGCTCGTTGAACAGCGCAAGTGTTCGAGCGCTGCGGAATGCCAAACCTTATTCGGGATTCTGAGTGAGTCCGCAGACGATCTCGTGCGGCAGCGGGACTTTCGCATGGAACAATGTGCGAAGTGGCGCCCCGGCGCAACGCCCGAGGGACAGTGGACGCTGAACATTCAATGTGACGGAGCAATGCCCGAGACCACATGCAGCATCGAGATCGCGGAAGGTGAGTGCACTCATGCTCAATCGCCGCGCAGTATGCGGGGTGGTGCGTGCCCGCGGGCGGAGATCAGGTGAGGTGGGCATTAGTTCGAACCTCTCTCGATCGACGCAGGAAGGAGCGGACGAACGCGCGGACTTGCTCAAGTGCTCGCATCTGCGCACCTATGCGCTGCCGGGCATTGTCGCAGAGCGCGCTGATCGATTTTTGTTCGTTCTTTCTGGAATGCTGCCTCGATCAAGTTCGGTACATGCGAGAACTGCTCGAGCCTTCCGAGCTGCAGCCTTGGATCGAGCTGTACGTGCGCGATGAAGAAGGTGCAGGGCGCCTGCCGAAACGCAGCTTCGCGTTGCTGCGTGAAGCGCTTCCGTCGGGAGAGTTGGAGAGAGGCCGCGTTCCCGGGGTGCTTGACGTGAGCGAACGCACCGCTCGCCTGTGATCTCTGCACTCGTGGAGAAACGCCTGCTCGTAGCCGAGTCTCACAAGGCGCCGCTGCGACTCGGTTTCCCTATCGACATCGTGGAGCGATGGTTTCCGCGCGTATATCCCAGTGCCTGAGGCTGCAGTCGCGTGCAGTGACTACGCGGTGCTTCGGACGCGGCGAAACCCAGAGTTTCCTTGCCCGGCGTGCGGCCGAAGCCAATCATCCCCGACGAGCAAACCGTCAACCGCTGAGTCTTGCAGCGAACCGAGCTGCATCGTGGCTTCATGAGGTTGGCCGGCAACGGGAGGGGGATGATGAAGAGAACACAGCGCTTGTCCACCACAGTGTTGTATCTGGCGTTACCCGCGGTTGTAGCCGCGCAGGAGGCGCCTGAGACCGCTGAGAGGAGCCTCGAAGAGATCGTCGTGACCGCCCAACGGCGCTCGGAGAGTTTGCAGAGCGTGCCGGTGGCCGTCACGGCGATAACTTCGGATCAGTTGACACGACAAGGCGCGGTTTCGCTGCAGGACATGACAGCGATTGCGCCGAGCTTTGTCGCGGTTCGTAGCGCCGGTTATGGCGCAGCTCCGCTTTCGATTCGCGGTGTCGGTGGTGCGAACGGCGGTGGCAACTTGTTTTCGGACGAGCCAGTCGCCGTCTATGTGGACGGCGCCTACGTTGCGCGCCTGGGCTTGTCCGCTGGCGGGTTGACGGACATCGAATCCGTCCAGGTGCTGCGAGGTCCGCAGGGAACGCTTTACGGGCGTAACTCCACGGCCGGCGCCTTGTTGCTCACCACTCGGAGGCCCACGTCGGAGCTCGAGGCCTATGTCGAGGGTTCCTATAACGATCAGGAAGAGTGGCGCATGGCCGGCGCCCTGTCGGGTCCGATTGCCGGGGATGTTCTGCAGGCGCGCCTCGCGACTTCTTACTATGACGTCCAGGGCTGGGGCACGAATGTCGTCGATGGTTCGCATGTCAACGGTGTCGAGGAATCCACGGTCAGGCTTTCGCTGCGCTTCGCGCCGACATCCAGTTTCACGGCGGACCTGATAGCGGAGCGTTTTCGCAGCGACAGCCAGCCCGGGCTGTTTCGTGTGGCCCGGATTACCGGCGGCGCCGCGGATTCTCCCTGGGTTCGCCGCGACGACTTCAACGAGGCCATGGAGGACAGTCGCTATGCCGTGGACACGCCGAACTACACGGGGATCGATTCAGACTCCGCGACGCTGCTCGCCGAATGGGATGCGGGGCCCGTCGTCTTCAACAGCCTGACGGCCTACCGCACCTTCCACATCGATGCGCGACAGGACAACGATGGCCTGGCCCCCGGCGATACTCCAATCGTGATGCAGGGAGGCAATCAGGGCCGGATTCGCAATGAAGAGTTCACGCAGGAGCTGCGGCTGTCCTCGCCCGACGGACAGGATCTGTCCTGGGTGCTGGGCGCCTTCTACATTTCCGAGCGCAATCGGATCGATCCTTTCGTCATCTTCTCGACGGTCAATTTCTTCGGCTTGGGCACCGATGCAGTGTTCCATGCCAAGCAGCGCCAGAGTGCCCACGCTTTCTTCCTCGACGCCAGTTACAACCTGACGTCCGACCTGACGGCGCGCGTCGGTGTCAGGTACAGCAGCGAAGAGAAGGACTTCGAGAACCGCCAGCAGGTCATCACGCGAACTGGCGGGATCGTACCCATCGGCGGCGGCATGACCGTGCCGGCCGGCTTCGTGATCAGCGCTCCGCCGCTGTTCAAGGACACTGAAGAATGGCACGACACTTCGTTCCGGGCCGTGCTCGATTATCGGCTCACGCGCAACGTCATGTCGTATGTCAGTTACAACCAGGGCTTCAAGTCCGGCGGCTTCAATGCCTTCGGCCTGAGCCCGGCGTTCGAGCCGGAAACCATCGAGGCATTCGAGGTCGGCTTGAAGTCGGAATGGCTCGACAGTCAGGTTCGCGTGAACCTCGCGGCCTTCGATTACTCATATGACAATCTCCAGGTGCGCATCGGTGTGCCCACCGGCGGCGTCGATATTCGCAATGCCGCCGCGGCGGAGATCAAGGGCGGCGAGCTCGAAACGGTGTTCCTGCCGCTCGACGGTCTGAAGTTGAGCTTCAATCTCTCCTATCTGGATGCGCAGTTCACGAAGGGAGCGCTGCCCGCGGTTCCCGCAGACGCGGTCTTCCGCTACGGCACGACCTTGCCCTTGGCGTCAGAGAGCATCGTCGGCAATCGGCTCAGCCGCGCGCCGGAATGGCAAGGCAGCGCCGCGCTGGAATATGAATTCGATGTCTCGGCGTCGCTGCGAATGGCGCTCGGCGGGCACGTTCGTTTCCAGTCGACCACGTTCTTCCTCGAAACGAGCCAGGAACAGAACACCTATCGCCAGGGGGCGTGGGAGGAGGTTGGCGCCTTCATGACGTTGTCCTCGATGGACAAGCGGTGGAGCGCCACGTTGTTCGCGGACAACCTGACCGATGAGCGCTATCTCACGCAGGTCGCGTCATTGGCGGCTTTTCCTTTCGCCGCGCTCAATCAGCCACGCCGGGTGGGTGTCAGAGCCCGTTATTCCTTCTGATCGGAAGGCCGGCGGCGGTGCTACGAATGTTTGAAGTCGATGGATGGATATGCGTCTGATGCAAGACTGGCCCATGACGCTCGACAGGATTCTCGAGCACGCGTACCGGTGGCACGGCGATCAGGAAGTCGTGACCCGCACACCCGAGGGCCCGATAACGCGCGCCAGCTATGCGGAAATCTATCGCCGCGCCAAGCGCCTGTCCTCGGCCCTCGCGGAACTGGGCGTTCGAGCCGGCGACAGAGTGGCGACGCTGGCCTGGAACACTCAGCGGCACCTCGAGGCGTGGTACGCCATCATGGGAATGGGCGCGGTGTGCCATACGGTCAATCCGCGGCTGTTCGTGGATCAGATCGTCTATATCGTCAACCATGCCGAAGACATCCTGATCTTCTCGGATATCAGCTTCGTTCCTCTGCTGAAAGAGATACGCGAGCGCATTCCGAGCACCAGGCACATCGTGCTGATGACGGACCGGAGCACCTTCGCCCGCTGCGATCTGGATGGCGCCCTGTGCTTCGAGGACCTGATCGATCAGGCAGCAGGCGATGCGCCCTGGGGAGGGTTCGATGAGAACTATCCGGCGGGCCTGTGCTACACCTCCGGCACGACGGGAAATCCGAAGGGTGTGCTGTACAGCCACCGCTCGAATTTCATTCACACCCTCGTCACGCTGGCTCCCGACGTTCTCGGCCTCGGGGCGCGAGATTCCATTTTGCCGGTGGTGCCGATGTACCACGCCAATGCCTGGGGCCTCGCGTTCTCTGCGCCAGCCGTCGGCGCGAAGCTGGTCATGCCCGGTTCGCAACTCGACGGGCGTTCTCTGTATGAGCTGATTGCCGACGAGCAGGTGACATTCTCGGCCGCGGTACCAACGGTGTGGCAATCACTCCTCGATTACATGCATGGCGCGCAGCGGCAGCTGGATACTTTGCGCCGAGTCGTTATCGGCGGTGCCGCTGTGCCGGAATCGGTGGTGCGTCGTTTTCGGGACGAGCATGGGATCGAAATCACGCATGCGTGGGGCATGACGGAGATGTCTCCGCTGGGCACGGTAGGTTCGCCCACGCGGCGCACGGACCGGCTCACGGGCGATGAGCGAATCAAGCAGACCCTCAAGCAAGGCCGGCCGCCGTTGGGCGTGGACCTGAAAATCACGGATGAGGCCGGTGCGGCTCAGCCACATGATGGCCAGGCCACGGGTTATCTCAAAGCACGAGGCCCCTTCGTGGTGGCGCATTACTACTGCGCGGAGGACCAGGAACTGCTCGATCAGGAAGGCTATTTCAGCACCGGCGACATCGCCAGCATCGATCGAGACGGCTTCATCCGCATCACCGACCGGGCCAAGGACGTCATCAAGTCGGGCGGCGAATGGATCAGCTCGATCGAGATCGAGAGCATCACCTCGCGTCACCCGGCGGTCGACTCGTGTGCCGTCATCGCGATCCCTCACGTGAAGTGGGGAGAACGGCCGCTGCTCGTCGTCAAGAAACGTCCGGGAATGACCCTGGATCAACAGACGATGAAAGATTTCCTGAAAGACCGGATCGCCTCCTGGTGGATGCCCGAGCGAGTGGAGTTTGTCGCCGATATCCCGCTCGGCCCGACCGGCAAGATCGACAAGAAACTCCTGCGGGAACAGTTCCAGACTGCAGCGCCCGCATCCGCCAAACCAGAGTGAATCGTCAATGAAAGTGTGGAAGGTCTCGCCACTGTACCTGGGGAAGATCACCGGCGGACTGGACCTCGTCTGGCCCAGGATGCTGCCGTCGCCGGCGGAGCGGATCGTGTTCTCCTCGCCCTACCTCGGCTTTCTCCTGCAGGATGGCCAAAGAAACATCGTGGTCGATACCGGCATCTCGGAGAAATACATCGTGAACGGGCTGGCCTGGGGCAGCCTGCCGGCCGAGGGTGGCCAGCAGTTCATGCTCGATGCGCTCGAGAAACACGGCCTGCAGCCTGCCGACATCGATCTGGTGCTCTTTACCCACTTGCACAACGATCATGCCGCCAACAGCCACATCTTCAGCAAGGCGACCTTCGTGTTTCAGGACGAGGAGTGGACCAACGCGCTGCGTCCTCTGCCCAGTCAACTCGCCAAGGGCGACTACGATCCGAACATCGTCGAGGAAGTGCTGCGCATGAAGCGCCTCATGGTGCATGGGGACCTGCAGATCGACGATGGATTGAAACTGCTGCACACGCCGGGCCACACGGCGGGCAGCCAATCCGTGATCGTCAATACTCACAAAGGCGTCATCGCGATCGTCGGCGATCTGTGCCTGATGGATTTCATGGCGTTTCCCGACGCCGGCGTGCTGACGGACATGAACGGCACGATCTACCGCATTCCGACGGCCGATCCCAAGGTGGTCGGGCCGGCGATTCCGCACGGAATCATCTACGACCATTACGCCTTCTATTCCAGCATCAACCGGGTCAAATCAGTCATCAGCCGCGACGAGCCCGGCTACATCGTAACGGGGCACGATGCCTCGGTGCTCGTCCGCGGCCTCTAGAACAGGAGAACAGCAATGATCGTCAGACGCATAGACGACGTGGAGAAGATCGACGTCGGCGTGCCTTTCGGATTGCCGCCGGAAACGGTGATGATCCAATGGATATTCAGCAACTCGATCGGCGACGAGCGCTATCACCACAAGCATGCCGTGCGCAAATACACGTTGGCGCCCGGCATCCCCCTCGAGAGCACGCCGTTCCATCATCACAAGTATGTTCAGTCGCCCTATATCCTGAAGGGCAGCATGATCTTCGAGAACGGCGCCGGCGAGAAATGCATCCTGGGTCCCGGCGACAGCGTGATCTTCCACGAAGACGAGCCGCATCGCGGAGCCGTGCTCGGCTCGGAGCCGGTCGAGCTCATCTGCATCATCGATTGCCCCGGCGGTGGCGAGGATTGCGTGGCGGACGTGCCGAAGAATATCGGCTGCGGATGAGCGCAGCGATTGCCGCCGGAGCGCCGCTGCAGCTCACAGGGTTTTTCGAATCGAACCCTCCGCAGCGGTGCTCTGCGCCGCGAGCGCTGCCCGGATGAAATCGATGAGGAAGGCGATTTCCTCCGCCGTGCCTTGCACGCTCAGGCCCTTGCCCACCGTGAAGCCCTGCACCAGGCGATAGATCATATAGGCCGCGGTCGTAACCGGGACCGGGCGGATCTCGCCCGAAGCCATGCCTTGCTCCAGCACCTGCGAGATGAAGCCGGTCACCTTGGGCTCGATCGAATCGGCGTAGGACGTCTGCAGCAGCGGTGGCGGGTACGCGAAATCCCGCTTCGCCATGGTGACGAAGAAGGCGGCGGAGGAGGAGCATTCGATGGCCAGCCGGATCATCTGCTCGAGCTTCTGCAGGGAGCTGTCGCCGCTGACGCGCGCCGGGTCCAGCCGGCTCATATAAGAATCCACTTCGTGGATGTAAACCGCGTTGAACAGATCCTCCTTCGAACGAAACGCGGAGTAGAGGGTTTTCTTCGACACATGGGCGAGCTTGCAGACTTCGTCCATGCAGGTTCGCTGCGCGCCGTAGGTTAGAAACAACTGTCGCGCGATCTCGATCACTTGTTCTCGCTTCTCAGGATTCATCGCTCTTGCCCCCGCGAGCCCGACGTAACTTCGGCGCAGACAGTGTAGCCGGCCTGTGCCGACGACAATAACCCGGATGCCACGGAAACCATAGTTTCCTTGAGCCCCGCGAGAAGACGGCGCTACCTTCGTCGGCATCAGCGAATCAACGGGAGCAAGAAATGCCGTCACGCAGGGATCTCGTCAAGGGCGCTTTGCTGGCTGCGGTGAGCAGCGGCACGGGTGCCAATCTGGCCGCCGAAGCTGCGTCGCTGAAACGCATGGCCGGCACGCGCCGCGCGACTACTGCCGACTTCATCGTGGTCGGCGCCGGTCACAACGGTCTGGCATGCGCCGCCTATCTCGCGCGCGCCGGACACAAAGTCATCGTGCTGGAGGCGGCTGCGAAGGCCGGCGGCAACACCGCGACCGAACAGCTCACCGCGCCAGGCTTTCTCCATGAGCCTTGCTCGAATACGCCCGGCGGATTGCTGAGAAACAACATTCGCTACGAGCTGGAGCTGGAGAAATACGGACTGCAGTTCGCGAAGGACAACGAGCAGCTGCGCAGCGTCACCTGGATCGGCGCGGACGCGGATATCAAGATGTGGGCGAATCCGGAGCAGACGCTGGCGGAGTTCGAGAAGTACTCGAAGAAAGATGCCGCGCGCCTGCGAGTGCTCATGCGCGATGTGGTGATGCTCGCCAAGGCCTACAACGCCTACAACGGCCGGCCCATCGGCACCGGCCCCACCATCGATCAGATGTTGATGCAATGGAGCAAGGGCCCGGCTTGGGTCCGTCGAGTGCATCAATCCATGCTCGACACGGTGGAGGACAATTTCGAGAACGAGATCGTTCGGGCTTTCATGCTGAGCCGCGGCATGTTCTATCAGATGCCGCCTTTCATGCCGCATACCGGCTGGGCGCCGTTCCTGGTGTTCTTCTTTCATCAGATGGAGGGCTGGGTAACGACGGTGGGCGGCACGGGCGCAATCGCCGCCGCGCTGCAGGCCGGCCTCGAGGCCAAGGGCGGCGAAGTCCGCACGGGTCAATTCGTCACGAGCCTCATCATGAAGGATGGGCGCTGCGCAGGCGTGCGCACGGCCACAGGCGAAGAATATCTGGCCGGGCGTGCAGTCATCTCCTCGATGCATCCGCTGCAGCACATCCGCATGGCGCCGCGCGAATTCGGCGATGCGTATGTTGAAGCCGCGAAGATTCTCCGTACCAGCAAGTCGGAGTCGCTCTTTACGCTGCACTACTCGATGCACAGCCCGCCGCTGTGGAGCGTCGACGGCAAGCAGATGCCATTGGTGCAGACGATGCACATCGACGGCTATTCCGAATGTGTCGAGGCACGCTATCTGGCCATGCAGGGCAAGATGCCGAAGACCTACCCCTCGGTGTCGGCGCTCACGCCCACAGTGCTCGATCCCACGCGCGCGGTAGCGGGAAAACATACATTCAAGGCCGAAACGCTCGTTCCCTACAACCTGGAAGAGGGCGTCGACGAGTGGGACTCGCGCAAGGAGGAGGTGGCGCAAATGATGGTTGCACGCATGAGCCTGCACACCAACAGCTTCAACGACGCGAACATCATCGGGCGCGCGGTGTTCAGTCCGCTGGACATCGAGGGGCGCAACATCAACAACGTAGGCGGCTCGTGCCACGGCATCCCGGAGTTCTTCTCTCAGGAGAACGAGCTGCGCCCGGTCCCCGGATGGGCGGACTACACCACGCCGATACCCGGGCTGTATCAAACCGGAGCGTTCGTGCATCCGGGCGGAAACGTGACGGGGAGCCCGGGTCGTCACGCGGCGTGGCGCGTGCTCAAGGATCAGGGCATCGATCTCGATCAGGCGCTGGCGGCGCAGCGTGCCTGAGCGCAGCGGAATCAGGAGCACAGGAAATGTTGAATACCATTCGTTCGACGGGACAGGCTCTGGCCGCCGTGCTGTGCCTTGCGGCTGCAGGCACGACGCCAGCGGCAGCCGATTCGGCTTCAACTTGCGATGTGAACGCCGGCTTGCGCGTATGGCGCCAGTGCGCGTCATGTCACACCAACAAACCGGATGTGCAGGACAAATCCGGTCCCAATCTCCACGGTGTGGTCGGCCGCAAGGCCGGCACAGTGGCTTACAAGAAAGGCTTTTCCGCGGCCATGCGTGCAGCCAATCTGGTTTGGACGCCCGCCACCCTCGATCGCTTTCTCGCCGATCCAGCCAAAACCGTGCCGGGCACATACATGGTTTTCGTTGGCGTGCCGGACGCGGCGGAAAGGGCGGCGCTGATCTGCTATCTCTCGAACGGCGTGACGAGGTAAGGCGATGACATACCGCAATTCAACTTCTCCTCGATGGGCCGAGGGTCTGCTGGCTGCCGTTGCCTTGCTCGGACTTGCGTGTGCGAGCGTTCAAGCCGCCAACTCCAGCCATGCAACCGCACAGAGCGCAGCCGGCATGGTCGTGGACCATGACGTCAAGATACCGATGCGCGATGGCCTGGAGCTGCGTGCAAACATCTATCGCCCCGATACAGGCCGACATCCCGTCATCATGACTTTGGGGCCCTACGGCAAGGATGTTCACTTCGCCAGGTTTCAGCCCATGGCTGCGAGGATCCTGCAGGAGCGATTCCCGCAGATATGCTCGCAGGGCTCGACGTGCCGCTATGTCAGCTGGGAAACGCCCGATCCCGAGCGTTGGGTGCCGCACGGCTATGTCGTGGTTCGCATCGACTCGCGTGGGGCGGGGAAATCGCCTGGAACACTCGCTCCCTTCTCGCCGCAAGAGATCGATGACTATGTGGACGCAGTCGAATGGGCCGGCGCGCAGCCGTGGTCGAACGGCAAGGTAGGCTTGCTGGGCATCTCGTACTTCGCGGTGAATCAATGGCTCGTCGCAGCGAGACAACCCAAGCATCTGGCCGCGATGATTCCTTGGGAAGGGGCATCGGATCATTACCAGGACGCGATGCGACACGGCGGCATCCTGTCGAACCGCTTCACTGAAATGTGGTGGGCCCGGCAGATCGAACCCGTCCAGCACGGCAACGGCGAGAGCCCATTTCGCGACATGCTGACAGGTGAAATCGTGACCGGTCCCGAAAGCATCAGCCGCGCGGTGCTGATGCGCAATCGCCTGTATCCTATGGAACAAGCGATGCGCCGGCCGCTGCGAGATCAGTGGTATGCGGAGCGATCCCCTGATTTCAGCAAGATCGTCACGCCGTTCATTTCCGTCGCCAACCTGGGCGGGCAAGGACTGCATCTGCAAGGCAACGTGCGCGGCTTCGAGAAAGCGGCCTCGCAGGAGAAGTGGCTGCGTTTCGAAACCGGCTTTCATTTCGCGGGCTTCTATCTGCCCGAAGCGGTCGAGCTGCAGCGGCGTTTCTTCGACCGTTATCTGAAAGGCGTGAGCAATGGTTGGGAGACAACGCCGAGAGTCCACCTCGCCGTGCGCTGGCCGGATCGCGTTCAATCGGCATCTGCCGATGCCTGGCCATTGCCACAAGCGCAGCCTCTGAAGTTGTTTCTCGACGCCGGCCAGATCGCGTTGCGCAGCGCTGCGGGAACCGTCGTCGACTCGGTCAGCTACAACGGATTATCGGACGGAGTTGCCTTCCAGACGGCGCCCATGGCGGCAGACACCATTCTTGCCGGTCCGATCAGCGCCAGGCTCTGGCTGTCATCGTCCACGAGCGACGCCGATGTGTTCGTGACGCTGCAACTGATGTCGCCCGAGCAGAAGGAAGTGACATTCACCGGCGCCTTGGATCCGTTCGCGCCCGTCACCCAAGGTTGGCAGCGCGCTTCGCTTCGTCAGGGAGTGGAGGGGCCGGCTGAGCCGTTGCGCGCGGGCGTACCAGTGCCTGTCGATGTCACCATCTGGCCCACGATTACTGCCGTCCCGAAAGGCTATCGTCTGGTGATGCGAGTGGCCGGGCAGGACTTCGAGCGCGACCACGGCATGATGGGCTTCTACGGCTCCGGTCCATTCCTTCACGACGAGCCCACCGACCGGCCACTGAAAATCTTCGGCGGCATGAACACGATCCACACCGGCGCGAAATTCGACTCGCACCTGCTGTTGCAGACCGTGAGCAAGGACACGTTGGAGTCGGCGGCTGCGCCTCGGAAGCACACCGGCGCGTCGCCTTGACACGGTACGGAGCGATCATGCAGCCATTACCTCACTTATATATAGTCTCCGCACGCGGCGAGACGGCTGGAGCGCTGCAGGTTGCAGCGGACGGCGTGCCAGAGATCGAGAGCGCTGCACCTGCCGAGTTCGGTGGGCCGGGCGATCGATGGTCGCCGGAATCGTTGCTGTGCGCGGCGGTTGCAAGCTGCTTCATCCTCACCTTCCGCGCAGTCGCACGGGCCTCGAAGCTCGAATGGCGTCATCTTTCATGCACGGTCGAGGGCGTGCTGGAGCGCACGCAGGGTGTGACACGGTTCACCCGGATTGTTACCAAAGCCGTGCTCACGGCAGAACCGGGCACAACTGAGGACGCATGCCGCCGTGCCTTGGACAAAGCAGAAGAGGCCTGCCTCATCGCGAATTCACTGCTCTCGACACGGGAGTTGCAAGCCGAGGTGCGCGTCGCCGAAGTCGCATGAGGCCGCGGCGGACGCTCCGGCTCATCCTGCCATCAACCGCAGGCGAGCCGGAACAACGATACGGTCGCCTCGGAGTAATCCGTAGTCGTTGTAGCTGCATTCCCGCGCACCCTTGGGCACGATGGTGACGAAGTCACGGGCGTTGGCGCTGCCGCTGACCTGAATCGCGATTTTCTCACCGACCGCCGCCTCGGCGGGCGCCTTCAACGCAGGCGCCGCCAGCGCGGATGACGTGCCGATCAGCCAGAAGTAGACTAGATGGTTGTGATCCAGCGCACGTTGCAACCTGGTGGACCGGGGTAGCCTTGCCCTCCAAAACTCCTGCTGGAGCACGATGCGGATGCACAGGCCGACCTATGGATCGATGCTGCGCGCGAGCGCTGTGACATTGCTGTTGGCACTCGCTGGCTGCGCGACGATGGATCGGGACGAATGCCTTGCGGTGGATTGGCGCACAGTGGGCTTCGAGGATGGCGCCGCAGGATATGCCGCGGATCGGATCGGACAGCACCGCAAGGCATGTGCGAAGCACGGCGTCACGCCGGATCTGGCGGCCTACCAAGCAGGGCGTCAGGAGGGATTGCGCGAGTACTGCGTGCCGGCGACCGGCTTCAGGTTGGGATCGCAGGGCGGCAGCTACGGTGGCATGTGCGCAGGCGATCTCGAGCCTGCATTCCTCGACGCTTATCGATCGGGCCAGCAACTCCACACACTCGAAACACGCCTGGCGAATGTGAACTATCAGCTCGACGCGAAGCGAGATGCCTTGCAGAAGGCGGAGTCGGACATCGTCAGCCGCTCGGCGCTGGCGATCAGCAGCGAAGCAAGCGCGGAAGAGCGCGCGCAGGCGGTAGTGGATGTGAAGCACCTTGGCGAACGTGTCGGGCGGCTCAAGGCCGAGCTCCGGCAGCTTGCAGACGACCGCATCCACTGCGAGCGCGATCTCGACGATTTTCGGGCGACTTTGCAGCTGACTCCGTAGGGCCGCTGTTCGCGGCCGGAACACAGACTTTTCGAGCGTGGGCGCCGGCGGCATCGCTATCGGCTCTGGGCTCGCGCTGATGGCGTTCCAACATCGCCGCCGACCACGCTTGCCATGGACGGCGACTTGCTCAGCTTCGCCTCCATCCTGCGCAACGCTGCGCAGGAGCGGGATCCCCGCCTGGTCTGGAGGGTGAAGGGCATTCCCAATGAATCGCTCTACGTGGCACCGGTCGCGTGCAAGTTCTTCTTCGAGCCAACGCTCGCGAGACTGCGCGCTACCGGGTTGCGCGACGAGTTGACGTTCGAAACAGTGACGCTGGACGCCATTCCCGCGGGAATGTCCGGCAAGCCGCTGGTGGCCTTGCAGTGGGTCATCGGCGAAATGATCGGAGCTGCGGGCTTGCTGCCGTGGCTCAAGGCCGACCAGGCCCTGCGGTTGAAGAGCTGGCCAATTTTCCCGTGCTCAACCACGATGCGACACACCGGCGCATCGCTGCCTTGCTGACCCAGCGGGCCTGCAACCTCACGCAACCGATGCAGGCGGCGCAAATGGATCTGCTGACGATAAGGGGCTTCGTCAACGCGTCCAGTCTGTGCGGCTACCTGGTGGCAGGCGTTGGAGCCGGCTCGCCGATCGGCGCTACCTCTCAGCGCTCGGCGCCGATCCTGACCATGAGCTTGCCTTCATTGCCGCCGGTGTAGAGCAGGTTCAGCGCCTCGGCCGCGTTTTCCAAGCCATCGACGATGTGCAGCCGATAGCGCAGCTTGCCCTCGAGCATCCACTGCGCCAGCTCGGCCGTCATGCGTGGGTACTCATCGAGATGATCCAGGATGACAAAGCCCCGCACCGTCAGCCGCCGCATGATCACGTTACGAAACATATAGGGACCCGGTGCGGCCGTGCCGGTCGAGTTGTAGGTCGAAATGAGGCCGCACACGACCACGCGGCCGAAGTTGTTCATCAACGTCAGCCCCGCGTCGAGCGCTTCACCGCCGACGTTCTCGAAGTGCACGTCGATGCCGTTGGGGCAGCAACGGCGTAAGCACTCGAGTACGGGCTCGGCGCGATAGTTGACCGCGGCATCGAAGCCCAACTCGTCGGTCAACCAGCGGCATTTTTCGCGGGAACCCGCGATGCCCACGGCCCGGCATCCCTTGAGTTTGGCGAGCTGTCCGACCAGCGAACCCACGGCGCCCGCTGCGGCGGTGACAACGACAGTATCGCCGGGCTTCGGCTGCCCCACGCTGAGCAGCCCGTAGTGCGCGGTCGGGCCCGCGACGGTGAGAATGCCGAACGTATCAGCGAGCGGCAGACCGGCAACACGCGCGAAGCTCTGAAAGCCTTGTGCATCGGTGACGAAGTAATCCGACCAGGTGTGCAGCCCTGCCACGAGCGTGCCCGGCGCGAAGGCTGGATTGCGCGACTGCACAACCTCGCCGACCACGAACCCACGCATCGGCTCGCCGACGTGCACCGGCTCCATGTAGATGTCCCAGTCGCTGATCCAGACGCGATTGGTTGCGTCCAACGACAGATACAAAGTGCGTACGAGGATGTCTCCCTCGCGCAGCGCCGGTAAGGGCTCCTCGCGCAGCACGAGCGTGTCGCCTTCGATCGTCGCTTTCGGACGCGCGTTGAAGTACCAGCGCCTGGCAATGCGGCTCATGCTCCCCTCCAAGCCAGTTCGAACAATGACACCTTAGCCGATATCGAGCACGCCGCGCCCATTCTTCCGGGTGGGTGTGAGGGGCGCGGCGGGTGCTACTTATTCAATCCTGCACCGGCTACGCCAGGAGCCTCCAGCGACGCTCCCTGGCGAAGGATGGGGCTGCAAGCGTGAGCCGCGACTATCGCGCCGCGTGCAGCTGTAGCAGCGGCTCGAAGGGGGACCGGCGCTTGCCGGCGAACGACAAAACCGACGCGCGACAGACGCGTCCTCGAAATGAGGTCATCGGCTCATGGCACATACCATCATTCGTCGGGTTGCAATGGCAACGCTGGGCTTCGCTGTGTGCGAAGCCCCGGCTCATGCGCAGGACGACGTCGACTCCACGCCGCGTCTCGAAGTAGTCGTCGTGACGGCACAGCGCCGCAGCGAATCGCTGCAGGATGTGCCGATCGCCATCTCGGCGCTCGATGCAAGAACGCTGCGCGAAGGCGGCTATGTAGACGTGGAAGATCTGAGCGGCCAGGTGCCGAACCTGCAAGTGAGCGCGCTGTGGGGCACATCGGCGCCGAAGATCTTCATGCGTGGCGTCGGCAACAACAACTTCAATCAAACCGCTGAGAGCAAAGTCGCCAGCTACGTGGATCAGGTCTATCTCGGCGCACCCTCGGGACAATTGTTTCAGATGTTCGACCTGGAGCGTGTCGAAGTGCTGCGCGGACCGCAGGGAACGTTGTATGGGAAGAATGCGACCGGGGGCGCCATCTCCGTCGCCTCGCGCACGCCTACTGCGATACCGGGCGGCTATGCACGCCTGGGCTTTGGCAACTACGATGCCATCGAAGCGGAAGCGGCTATCAACGTTCCGTTGTCAGACGCCGTGCAGACGCGCACCGCGGCTACGTACCGCAAGCGTGACGGCTACGTGACCGATCTGGGCACGAATGAAAAAGTGAACGACGCGGATCAATGGGCTGCGCGCTCGATCTGGCGTTTCAAGCCGAGCGACGATCTCGAAGTCCTGCTGAATGTGCACGGTGGCGCCAGCAGCTCGACCCACAACAACTCCACGCACCGCGGGCTGTTCGATCCAGCGGCGCTTGCGCTCGGCCAGACCGTCCGGCTGCCGAGCGCGCAGATCATTGCGGGCGGCGGCGTGGATATCCTCGGCTATCGCGATCCGAATGCCGATCCCTACGTCAACACTTACGGCACGCCCACCTTCGCCGATATCGACCTGTTCGGCACCTCGCTGCTGGCGAACATCGGCCTGGGCGATTACACGCTCACGTCCATCACCGGCTACGAGCGTTCCAAGCGCCACGTGCTGCAGGAAGGCAATGGCGCGCCGAGCACGATTTTCACCATCGACTGGGGTCCCTCCGATTTCCAGCAGTTGTCGCAGGAGCTGCGCATCACCTCGCCCGACGACGCGCGCTTCAAGTGGGTGGCGGGCTTGTTCGTGTTCGACGAGAGCGGCGAGGTGAACAACTTCTATCGGCTCACCTCGGTGAACTTCGCGCTCGGGTTCGACGCATTCGACCAGTTCTACGAGCAGAACACGCGCGACTATGCGGCATTCGGCCAGGGCACACTCGAGCTCACCGATACGCTCAGCCTCACGCTCGGCGCGCGTTACACATACGAAGAGCGCGACATCGATCATGTCACCTACATCGGTGATGAGAACCGCAATCACATCCTCGCGTTCGTCGATGTCGACCTCGAAGAGAGCTGGAGCGAGTGGTCCGGACGCATCGCCCTCGACTACAAACCCAGCGCCTCGCTCATGTTCTTCGCCAGTGTCAATCGCGGTTTCACCACGGGCGGCTTCAACACGGGAGCTTTCAACGATCCGGTCGGCGCCGCGGAGATCTTCGATCCGGAGATCCTTACCAGCTACGAGCTGGGTATGAAGAGCACACTGTTCAGCGAACGGGTGCGTTTCGCCGCCACGACCTTCCTGTACGACTACAAGGATCTGCAGGTCTTCACGTTCACGCCGTCCGGACAGCAGTTCATCGAGAATGCCTCGGACGCCAAGGCCTCCGGGCTGGAGCTGGAGTTGCAGGCGCTGCTCACGGATCGGCTCGAGGTGACCGCGAGCGCCGGCCTGTTGCGCACCGAATACGAGAACTTCGTTCGTGGCAGCGAAAACCTCAGCGGCAACCGGATGATCGGCGCACCCGAGGAGCAGTTCGCCTTGGGCTTCAGATACGAGCAGCCGACGCCGTTCGGGAATGTGACGGCTCGCGGTACCTTTACTCATACCGGGCATCGCTACTATGACGAACGAGAGCTCGAGGAGATCTCGAGTCAGGGCTCCGACTACAACCTGGATGGAAGTGTCACGTGGACCGATCCACGGGAACGGTTCTCGGTGTCGCTGTGGGGAAAAAATCTCACTGACGAAACCACCATCATCGACGTGGTCGACGTGGGCCTGTTCGGCTATCAGAACGTCTGGTACAACATGCCACGCACCTATGGCGTGACTCTGAACTACGATTTCTGAGCTTCGCTGCCGGAGCGCGCGCCGTGCTATCCTGTGACGAGTCAGTGTCACAGGCCGAGCAGGACGGCATGGCGCGACAAACAACGGCGCGACAAACGAGTGTGGAGAGTAACCGCACCAGGAATGCGTCATCGAATGTGATCGTCGTGCGTCGCGCGCTGGTCGCGCGCGTACGCGCGGCCGAGCGTGCGCGTCTCATTATCGTTCACGCGCCCGCCGGTTTTGGCAAATCGACCCTTCTACGCCAGATTGCCTTCGACCTTGAATCGCGGGGCGTTGCAACGGCCTGGGTGACGCTCAGCGCGCACGATTCGGACGCGGCGCATTTCCTCAAGCTACTCGAGGAAGTGCGCTTCAGCAATGCCGACCCGCCGCGCGCAAAGGGCGCAAGCGCCCGCGATAGAAAGGCGATGGCGCCCCGCCTGTTTGCACAATTGGGCTCGGTACAGCAACCCGCCGCGCTGTTCATCGACGATTTCGAGCATGCCTGCTCGCCGGGAATCGTCACCATGCTGGAGCGCATCGTCGCGGACCTGCCGCCGGGAAAGCAGATCTATCTCGGCAGTCGCACGCTGCCCGAGTTGCCCATCGCCCGCCTGTTGCTGAACGAACAGGCGCTCGTCTTCGGCAGCGCGGATCTGCGTTTCGATCTGAGCGAGACGCGTGCCTTCCTCGCGCAGCGACCGCAGATCACGCTCAATGAGGTCAGCGATATTCACGCCCGAACCGAAGGGTGGCCGGCAGCGCTGCGGTTTCTCAGTCTCGCACGCCCGCAAGGCGGACCGATTCCGCGTATCTCGGGAGGCGACGGCGTCACCCCCGAGCTGCTGGATTTTCTGGCGACCGACGTGCTGCGGGCCCAGTCCGCCGAGACACAAAAATTCCTGTTGACCACTTGCCTGGCGGAGCGGCTCTGCGGCGATCTCGTGAACGAGCTGTTGGGCTGCAACGACGGCGCCGTGCGTCTCGAGCAGGTGGCAAGAGCCGGACTGTTCCTCGAGCCGCTCGACGCCGAACGGCGCTGGTTCCGATATCACCATCTATTTCGCGAGTACCTTCGGCAACAACTGCGTATCGCTGTGGGCGCGGACGAGCTACGGATTCGGCATGCGCGAATCGGCGCCTGGTGCGCTAAACACGGTGCGGCGGAGGAGGCAATCGTGCATCTGATGGCTGCCGACGAGCAGGCGCTCGCGGCGCAACTGCTGGAGGCGTCGGTCGATCGCTTCGTGCGTGAGGAGCGCCTGGATCTGATCGTGCGACTCGTGCAGCGGCTCGATCCCGAAGCGTTGCTCGCCTCGGAAGCGACGCAAAGTGCGGCAGTCATCGCCTATGGCTTTCGACGTATGTACGCCCGTGCGCATCGCCTGCTCGACTGGCGCCGCGAGCGACTCGAGAGCGAGCGCGGCGAGCGGCAGGAATGGGGCCGCTACCACGGCTTGCGGGTGTTCGTGCTCGCCGCCGAGGATCGAGTCGAGGAGTTGGGCCGCACGGCCGCGGAAACGCTGCAACTGCTGGACGAGAGCGATCCATTCACTTGTGGCGTGGCTATGAACGCCCATGCGTTCTGGCTCGGTGCGCAGAGTCGCTTCCACGAGGCTCATGACCTGCTGGTTCGCGCGCGCACGCTGCACGAAGCCGCCGATAATCTTTTTGGGCGTGGCTATCAGGAGAGCATCGCGGCGAGCCTGTTGCACTCGCAAGGAAAATTGCAGGAGGCGACGCTCGCGCTGCGCCGAGCGCAGATGGCCACTGAATCGGACGCCCCGGTTGGTGCCGTGGCCGGAGCCGTCATCGCCGCCTATCTCGGCGATGCGTTGTATGAGGCGAACGAGATCGACGAAGCAGAGAGCCTGCTCAACACCTACCTGCCGCTGATCGAACAGCATTGCATCGTTGACCCGCTCGCGGTGACTTACAGCACGCTCGCGCGTATCGCGCTGCTGCGCGGTCAGCGCACGGTCGCTCAGGATATGCTTCAACGCGCGATCTACATCGGGCATCAGCACCGGCTACACCGGCTGGTCGTCTATGGTCGCGCGGAGCTGGCGAGGCTCGCGACCTTCGACGGCGATCTGCGCACCGCCAGGGACGAGCTGGCGCTGTGCGCTCCACTCGAACAGGAGCAACCGACGGATCTGTTCTTTCATGCAGGCGAGATCGAGGCTCAGGGGATCACGCGGCTGCGGTTGCAGGTCTACGGCGGAGAACAAGGTGAGGCGCATTCTCAGCTGCTGCGCGAAATTCGCACGGCGGAATCACGCAGACGCACGCGCCGATGGATACGCCTGAAAGTGCTGCTCGCAATCTGCCAGGATCTCGAAAACCAGACCAATGCCGCGCGGCGCACGTTGCTCGAAGCTTTGCGTGCCGGCCACGCCGGGGGGTTCATGCGGGTGTTCCTGGATGAAGGTCCCCGCTTCAACAAATTGCTGCGAGAGATCGCGCAGTCCCGGCGCGAGAGTGCGGTCGCTCAGGGCAATGAGAGCCTCGATGAGTACCTGCAGGCGCTGCTCGATGAGATGCCAAGCTCGGCAGTGGGCCGCCCCGCGGCCAGTGGTAGCGGCGGCGGGATCGCGGCACAGACGCTCACCGAGCGCGAGAAAGACCTGTTGCGCATGGTGGCGAGCGGCTACACCAATCAAGATCTCGCCGAACGCCTGTCAGTGTCCGAGAACACGGTGAAGTGGCACCTGCGGAACGTCTACGACAAGCTCAATACGCGCAACCGCCTGCAGGCCGTGAATACGGCAAGACACCTGGGCCTGATCGAGTAAAGCAGCGCGCGCCGCCGCCCCCTCTTCTTTCGGGTGGGGATCGCGCATTTGCTCCCGCGCTATGGTGTGCCATCGAAATCGACACGCCCACGAGGCGCGCTTCCATGGCATTGCTCGTCAGCATCGACAACGGCGGAACGCTCACGGATGTGTGCGGGTTCGACGGCGATCGGATCTACCACGCCAAGACGCTCACCACGCCGCACGACCTGACCGAATGTCTGATCAACGGCCTGAAGGCGCTGGCCGTGCAAATCTACGGCGAAGAAGATCTGCCGCGCATCGTCGCTTCGATCGATCACCTGCGCTATTCGACCACGCAAGGGACGAATGCGATCGTCCAGCGCAAGGGCCCACGGCTTGGCTTGCTGGCCGACGACCCACTGCTGGCCGATTCGCTGCGCGCCCAAGCCCCTGACCTGTTCGATCAGCTGGTCGGCGCGCGAGTCGCGCTGGTCGATCAGCAGACCGCAACGGATCGTCACGCGCTAGCCCGAATCGTTACGGACCTCGTCGCCAGGGGCGCCAACCGGATCGTGGTGGCGATGAGTGGCTCGGCGGACGCCGAGCGTGACGTGAAGCGCCTGCTGTACAGCGCATTCCCGCGACATCTGCTCGGCGCGGTGCCTCTGCTGTTCTCTACCGAGCTCACCGCGCTCGGCAACCCTGTGAGGCGCAGCTGGTCGGCGTTGCTGAACGCCTTCCTGCACCCTTCGATGGAACGATTTCTGTACGGTGCGGAGGAGCGATTGCGCGCGCTGCGTAATCGCAACCCTTTGCTGGTGTTTCGCAACGATGGCAACTCGACGCGTGTCGCCAAGACGGTTGCGCTGAAGACCTACTCGTCAGGTCCGCGAGGCGGCGTGCTTGGCGCATCGCGCCTGTGCGAGCACTACCAGATCGACCAGGCCGTTTCGATCGACATCGGCGGCACGACGACCGACATCGCGCTGTTCGAGCGTTACGCTTGCGCCGAACACCTGCTAGGGCAGATCGAATCCGCGCCAGTATCGATCCCATTGGCGGACGTGCGTAGCATCGGTGCGGGCGGCAGCTCGATCATTCGGGTGCGCGACGGCATCGTGTGCGTCGGCCCGGAGAGTGTCGGCTCCGCGCCAGGACCGGCGTGCTTTGGACGCGGCGGTACGCTCCCCACAGTCACCGATGCCGCACTTGCCGCTGGCCTCTTCGATCCAGCCTCCTATTTTTCCGGAAGGCTGCCGCTCGATCCGGAGCGCGCGCGGCGCGCGCTCGGCGAGCACGTCGCCGCCCCTCTGGGCGTGTCGCTGGACGTTGCAATCAAGCGCAGCCTCGACGCCTATCACTGCCAGATTGCTGCGGCCATTCGACAGTGCGGCGACTTGCGGCCGGACGCTTGTCTGATCGCCTTTGGTGGCGCGGGTCCCATGAGCGCCTGTGAGATCGCCGACCTTGCAGGAATCTCGCGTGTGCTGATTCCTCGCTACGCCGCAGTGTTCAGTGCATTCGGTATCGGCTTCAGCGACATCCAGCACACGTACACCTACCCGGTCGCGCAGCTCACACCCGATTCGATTGCGGATGCAAAGCGTGCGTTGCGCGAGCAGGCTCGACGAGGCATGCAGGCCGAAGGGTTCGAAGCCGAGGGCTGCCGGCTGCGCTGGTCATTGCTGCGCGAACGCGACGGCGGCGTGGCTCGATCCCCCTTGCCGGATCACGATGTTTCCTCGCCCGACAGCGGCGGTTGGATCGAGCTGGAAATCACACGACCGATTCCGAAGCCGGCATTGAACTCGGCCGCGCGCCCCGCGCCGCGTGCCGCCGTCTCGACAGCAACGCGCCAGATGGGCCGGTCCCTGCCGTTGTTCCGATTGGAATCGCTGCAGCCTGGGGAGTACGGCGATGGCCCTTGTTTGATCGAGGAAGCGTACTTCACCGCGCAGGCACCGGCCGGTTGGCGCTTCGAGGTCACGTCGAACCGGGACCTGTTGCTCGCGCCCGTATAGGAGGCCGTCGATGAAAGTTTTCGTCACCGAAGCGCTCGTCATCGATCTCGACCGCGAGACGTGGATGTGCCGCCGCTGTGGTCATGAGCTTGGTTCCGCTCGCAAGCCGTACAAGCACGGGATGCTGGTGCGCGCCAGGGCGCCGGCAGAAGTCCATGCTCCGATACTCGACGCCTCGAAGTACGACTTCACGTTTGCGCCGGACCCCGAGTGGGTGCAACTGCTCGAATACTGCTGCCCCTCCTGCGGCCGCCTCGCGGAGGTCGAATACCTGCCGCCGGGACATCCACCGGCGGAGGACATCGAGCTCGATCTCGATGCACTCAAGCAACAGTGGCGCTCGCGCGATGCGCTGACCGAGCCGACCGTCGGTCCGCCGTTCGCCGCACCAGCTCATCATCACCACAAGCAGCGCGACGGCGGCTGAGTCCGCGGCTTGCGCATTTGCACCCACACATCAGCAGTGACTCCAGAATCATGCGACGTGTAGCAGTAGACATCGGCGGCACCTTCACCGATTGCTTCCTGGTCTGGGACGATCGCTATGTCGCGGCGAAGGCGCTGACCACTCATCAGAACCTGGCGCTGGGCTTCAATGAATCCCTGCGACAGGCCTACGACCTGCTCGGTCTCACGCTCGAGCAGGTCATGGCCGAAGTCGATTCGGTGCGCTACGCAACCACGCTCGGCACGAATGCGCTGATCGAGCGGCGCGGGCCGAAGGTCGGCCTGATCACCACTGCCGGATTCGAGAGCACAGTGCCACTGAGTCGCGGCCGTGGTTATGGCGAGGGCTTGCCGGAGCGATTGAAAAAAGATCTGCCGATGGCCGAGCGGCCGGATCCGATCGTGCCGATCCCGATGATCGTCGGCGTGCGCGAACGCATCGGCGAGAGCGGCGCCGTGCTGATGAGCCTGGATGAAGAAGACGTGAGCGCACAGATCCGCGCGCTGGTGGATCGTGGGGCGCAGGCGTTCGTGGTGGCGCTGGTGAACTCCGTCGTCAATCCAGTGCATGAAAAACGCGTCGAGGAGCTCATTCGCGAGGAATATCCCGAGCACATGTTGGGCGCCGCCCCGATCATCCTTTCGCACCTCGTGGTCGGGCGCAAAGGCGAATATGCGCGCACCTCCTCGGCGATCCTGGATGCATTCCTGCACCAGGCCATGTATCTCGGGCTGTCGTCGCTCGAGTTGAACCTGCGCGAGCACGGACATCGCCGACCCATGCAGGTCGTGCACAACTCCGGCGGCATGGCGCAGCTGAACTCCAGCGACGCGTTGCAAACCATTCACTCGGGGCCAGTCGCGGGCGTGCACGCGTCCGAGCACCTGGCAACCGAAGCGGGGCTCGGCGGCGTGGTCTGCACCGATATGGGCGGCACGTCGTTCGACATCGGGCTGATCGTCGAGGGCGGCGTGAAGTTCTACGACTTCAATCCCGTGATCGAGCGCTGGATGGTGAACATTCCGATGGTGCATCTGGTGACGCTCGGCGCCGGTGGCGGCTCGATCGCACGCTATGACCGGCTGCGGCGTACGGTGCTCGTCGGACCGGAGAGCGCCGGCTCCGATCCCGGACCCGCCTGCTTGAGCCGCGGTGGCCGCGAAGCAACGGTCACTGACGCAGATCTCGTGCTCGGCTACGTGCGTGCGGATCGCTACGCGAATGGAGCGATTCAACTGAGCGAGCGCCGGGCGCGTGCCGCCATCACTCGCGCCATCGGTGAACCCATGGGATTGGACGCCATCGACGCGGCGCTGGCCATCCGTTCCCGCGTCGATCACGACATGGCAAACGGCATTGCGCAGGAGCTGCGCGTGCGAGGCTATGAGCCGCGCCATTTCACAATGCTCGCTTACGGCGGGAACGGGGCGCTGCACTGCTGTGGCATCGCCAACGCAATCGGCATCGATCGTGTGCTCGTTCCTCCGTTCAGCTCCGTGTTCTCCGCTGTCGGCGCGAGCAACATGGATCAACTGCACATCCACGAGCGCTCGTTGTATCTGTCGTTCTACGACTCCAACACACGCCGGCTGTACGACGATTTCCAGAGCTTCAATGCGGTTGTCGAAGAACTGGAAGCGCGCGGACGTGACGACCTCCTGCGACAGGGTTATGCGGCAGCGGATGTCGAACATCGACTGGAGCTCGACATGCGCTATGGCAATCAGCTCGCACAGACCGCGGTCGTTGCGAGTGTGCACAGATTGCGCTCGGCCGCCGATCTGCTGGCGATCATCGAGGCGTTCTCGCGCGACTACGGCCAGCGCTACGGCGAGGGCAGCCAGGCGCCTGAAGCGGGAATACGCGTGAATACTATTCGCGTCGCCTCTTATGTGAAGACGCAGAAGCTGCGCTTCTCGAACGTGCTGCCGAGACGCGAGGATCTCAAGGCAGCACCGCCCGCGCGCGAACATTTCGACTGCTGGTTCTCCGGCCACGGTGCGATCCGCACACCTTTCTATCGACACGAGGAACTGCAGCCGGGCTCGATGGTCGCTGGCGCGGCCGTGGTCGTGTCGTCGTCGACGACGTTTCTCGTCGAGCCTGGTTGGCGCCTGACGATAGGCGAGCACGGCTGCGGTTTGTTTGAACGAATTGGGGAGCATCGTGTGCCATGAGCTCGAGCGAGAAAGTGATTGAAACTGTGATTGCAACTGAGGCGCAGGATGCGGTCGCGGGCTTTCTGCGCGATACCAGCCTGTTCCTCGGGCCCGATCCGGCGATCATGGAGCACCATGGACTCGAGCCGAGAACGGCGTTCGAAGCGCAATGCCTGGAGCGCGAGCGCGATCCGACGCGGCTGGAGACCGTGCGAGAGCGCCTGCTGGCCGGTGTGAACGAAAGCTTCGAGATGCTCGAGAGCATGGGTGCCGCGCCGGGAGCGAAGTGGGGCGACTGC
The DNA here is from genome assembly GCF_036406195.1 of Steroidobacter sp. GTDB lineage: Bacteria > Pseudomonadota > Gammaproteobacteria > Steroidobacterales > Steroidobacteraceae > Steroidobacter. The sequence continues at coordinate 304,646 of NZ_DASWVW010000061.1, read as the reverse complement.
GTTTCGGCCATCTTCACCGCGAGCGGTGATCTGAGTCTCGCCAGCACCGGCGGCGTGGTCATCTTCTGCAACCTCGTGCAGTACCCGATCAAGTTCATCAACAAGTACTGGGCGCAAGACCCGACGGTCGGCATTCGTCCTGGCGACGCATTCATCGTCAACGATGCGCGCTATGGCCAGGCGCACAACACCGATCAGTCGATGATGTTACCCATCTTCCACGACGGCCAGCTGATCGCGTGGGCGGGCGCGACCGTTCACGAAGGGGAGAACGGTGCCGTGGAGCCGGGCGGCATGCCTTCCGCCGCCGAGCAGATCTGGGACGAGGGGCTGAAGATGTCGCCGTTCAAGGTCGCGGAAAATTATCGACTGCGGCGCGACCTCGTGACATTCCTGCAGAACTCGATGCGCGAGCCGAAGCTGCAGTACGCCGATATGAAGGTGAAGCTGTTTGTTTGCCGGCGCGTCGAGCAGCGCGTGCGCGAGGCGATCGCGGAGTACGGCGTCGAGGCGATCGTCGCCGCGCTGCGCTCGAATCTCGAAGACACGGAAGCCGAAGTGCGCCGCCGCCTGCAAGAGTGGCCGGACGGAACCGTCCGCCATGCCTGGTGGACCGACGGCACGTTGCGCGAGAACGCGCTCATCAAGATCAACCTCGAGCTGCAGAAACGCGGCGACGAGCTGACCTTCGATTATCGAGGCTCGAGCCCGGAGTTCACCAACCGCTCCAACAACAGCCTCGATATCACCGTCAAAGGCATGCTGGCGCAGTTGTTCCTGACATTCATCTGGCCGGACCTGCCGCGCAACCAGGGTGTGCTCGCGCCGATGAAGTTCGTGTTCGACAATCCTTCGATCCTGAAGCCGGCGTTCGGCACGCCCAACGCGCAAAGCATGATGTCCGTGTTCACGGCGTGGAGCGTTGCCCAGGTCGCGACGATGAAGTTCTTGTACGGCGTGCCGGTGAAGTACACGCGCATCATGGCGCCGTGGTTCAACATGATCAACACGTTCCTGTTCGGCGGACTGACTCAGCACGGCGAAATGGTCGGCAACGTGTGCGCCGACATCAACGGCATGGGCGGCGGCGCGCTCGCCGACCGCGATGGCCAGCACTCGTGCGCGCCGATCTTCGCCACCATGGCGGACCTGGGCGAGCAGGAGTTCATGGAAGAAGAGATGCCGTTCGTGCAGCTGGTCTCGAAGAAGCTGATGCGCGACAACCAGGGATTCGGCAAGCAGCGCGGCGGTTCGGGCTACCAGATGATTCTCGCGATGCGCGACAGTCCGGCGTTCGGCTTCATGCTGACGGCGATCGGCGCGAAGTTTCCCAATATTCCGGGCTTGTTCGGCGGCTACGGCTGTCCGACCTATCCGCTCGCGCGCATTCGTGGCGTCGATGTATTCGAGATCCTCGAACGCGATCCCGGCCGCTTCCGCTATTCCATGGAAGAGTTGATGAACGAGCGGCCGTTCGAGGGGGCGCAGTACTCGACGCATCCGATGTTCATTCGCTATCAGCTCGCCCGGCGCGGGGAGTTGTACATGATCGCGCAAGGCGCGGGTGGCGGTTTCGGCGATCCGCTGGAGCGCGATCCCCGCAGCGTCGTTCGCGATTTGGAGGAGGGATTGATCTCGGCGGATGTCGCGTGGCGCATCTACCGAGTGAAATATGATCCGGCCACGTTCGTCGTCGACGAGCAGGCAACGGCCGAAGCGCGCGAGAGCCTGCGTCGTGAACGCATCGCGCAGAGCCTGCCTTTCCACGAGTTCACGAAACAATGGACGAAGCCCGGCCCGTCATCCGCGGTGCCTTACTACGGCTCGTGGCAGGACCGCTCGATGGTCTATGCGGGCAGTCCCGACCGGTATCATCCGGCAGGACAGGTCAACCCGCCCGTGATCGTGCCGAATCCGCTCGAGGTGCGCATCGCGGAGCTCGAACGCGACCTGGCGCAATTGCAGGCGGCGCGAGGCTGACGTGTCCCGCCCCGACTTGTGGATCGAGGCGCATCGCTATGGCACGCGTGTGCTCGCGCACGACCTGGAGCCGTGGCTGAAGCCCGCCGAGCTGGGATTGTTCTACCGGCAGCTCGCCGATCTGCTGAGGCCGGAGCTCATTGAGCTGCCGATTCTGCCGCCGATGCGCGCTTACCTGGCGACGACGTCCACCGACGCCGGCGATCCACAAAAAGTTGTAACTTCGATCATCGATGCGCTGAGCGAGGACACGTTCCGCCAAACGTTGACCGAGGGATTCAGCGCTGTCTGCGGTGCTGGCCTTCGCAGTCCGCTGGCGATTGCGCTGCCGGGGCCGGACGCGCTGCTCGCCGGCGTCGCGCCACACCTGATCGCCAGCGTAGAGGATGACGAACGCGACGCACTGGCGATCGTGTTGACCGATCTCGTTCGCATGCTCGCCCGCTTTTCGCTGCAGCGCCTGGTATTGCACGAAAGCTCACCTGCAGCACTCGATGCGAGCGACGTACTTCTCAACTTGACGCGCGACTACCGCATTCCTGTCACGTTGATCGCGGATCTTCCCGCCGCCAACGCGCCGTCCGTCATTGAATCGACGATGCCGGCGAGCACCGCAGCCGTGGCTTGGCAAGCCGGACGAGCCTGTCGTGTATTGAGCGAACAACTGTGGGCGTCGCCCGAGGAGATCGATCCAGCCTGCTGGCGGGATGCGCAGGTCGTGCGATTGCTGATCCCGCCGAACGTCGCCCCCGAGGTCGTCATGCGCGTTCTCGCGCATCTTCGCTGTACGCCCTGAAGGAAGTGCCCATGCTGTTTCACGATCCATTCGAATTCACAGCGCGCACACAGCCCGAGCAACTGTTCGTCGATGACGGCTCGCGAGCGCTCACGTATGCGCAAGCTGCCGCGGAGGTCGGCAGGATCGCCAACGGCATGCTTACGCTGGGCCTCGGGCCAGGCCGGCGCTTCGCCTGGCTGTCGAAGAACAGTGCCGACATGCTGCTGATGTTCCTGGCAGCCTCGCGCATCGGCGCCGTGCCGGTCCCTTTGAACTATCGGCTCGCCGCGGCGGAATGGCAGTACATCATCGAGGACGCGCAAGCCACCGTGCTGTTCGTTCATGCAGAGTATGTGCATGCCATTGAAGGCATTCGCAGCCAGTTGCCTGGCGTGTCGAGCTTCATCGCCGTGGACGACACGGCGCGGCCGCAATGGGTCGACTATCGCGCCTGGCTCGCGGCTCAGAGCGATCACTGCGCCGAGCCGGTCATCGATACACGCTCGGTGCTCTATCAGATGTACACCAGCGGCACGACCGGTCGCCCCAAGGGCGTCGTCATCACACACGGAAGTTACGCAGCCAATCTGTCTCAAGTCATGTGCATGATCGAGCGAAGGCCGGCGCGTGGCGACATCGGGCTGGTCGTCACGCCGCTGTACCACGCGGCGGCGGTGTGGATCTGCGCTTTCTGCCTCTACGGCGGCATGTCGATCATCCTGCTGCGGGAGTTCGATCCGGAGATCGTCGTCGACTCGCTGGAACGCCGCCGCGTCAACTTCACTTTTCTGGTACCGGCGATGATTCAGGCGTGTCTGACTCAGGTCGGCGACGTCGAGCGGCGCGACTGGTCGAATCTGCATATGTTGATGTACGGCGCCTCGCCGATCAGCGAGGCGACGTTGAGCCATGCGATGCAAGTGTTCGATTGTGATTTCTATCAAGCGTACGGCATGACTGAGACGACAGCGATTCTCACCCTGCTGGGCGCGGCGGATCATCGCCGGGCGTGCCAGGGCGAGGCCGGTCTGTTGCTCTCCGCCGGGCGGGCCTTGCCCGGAACGCACTTGCGTGTGACGGCACCTGGCGATGATTCGCAGTCAGAGAGCGTAGACGGACAAGTGGGAGAGATCCTGGCACGCGGGCCGCAGATGATGGCCGAGTACTGGCGCTTACCCGAGGAGACGGTGCGTACGATGCACGACGGGTGGCTGCATACCGGCGACGCGGCGAACATGGATACGAACGGTTACATCTATATCCGCGATCGCATGAAGGACATGGTGGTCAGCGGTGGCGAAAACATTTATCCACGTGAGATCGAGTTGGTCCTGCTGGCCCATCCCCACATTGCCGACGCCGCCGTCATCGGCGTTCCCAACGAACGTTACGGCGAGGCGCTGCTCGCATTCATCGTTCTGCAGCCGGAGACGACCTTGACGGTCGATGAAGTCGTCTCGTTCTGCCGCGAGCGCCTGGGTGGCTACAAAGTCCCTCGGCAGGTTCAGTTCGTGGCGGCACTGCCTCGGAATCCGACGGGCAAGGTGCTGAAGACGGTGCTGCGTGCACCATTCTGGACGGGGCGGTCGCGCGCGGTCGGATGAGAGCGGCCAGCGTTCGCGAGCGAGCGCATAGATACAATAAAATCATACACTTATCGATTTTCCGGAAGGGCTCCTGCGGCCCCGGCCGTGGTTGTAACCACCGGACGGCACCTTACCTTTCATCCGGTGCAACCCATCCATCCTTTGTATCATCTGTGCTGCGCGTCAATTTCTGAGTGCCAGTTCATGGCTTGCTGTTGACGACTCGACTGAAACTCGCTGGTCGCACGGGTTGCCTCGCCGGCTGCCGTGCAGCGTCTGCCCAACAATTCAAGAATCAACCGCGTCCTGCGCGCCAGGCCTGACGAAAAACAAGGAGCCCCGCGATGAGCAATGTCAAGTGGATGAGCAAGATCCAGCACAATCCCCCGCTGATCCACATGGTGCTGCCGGCCAGTCATGACGCAGGTGTCTATGGAGACAGCCTGACGCGGGTGGCGTCCCCGAAGCGCTTTGCCCGTACCCAGGGCTCGAACATCTATAACCAGGCCATGTCGGGCTCGCGCGTGTTCGACGTGCGCGTGTTCCTGAAGCGCATCAAGGATGAGAGCGGCAAGAGCGTCGTCGTGCCGACCATGGGCCACTTCGCCGCCGAGAAGTTCAAGTGGCCCAAGATCGGCAAGTCCACCGGCGCGTTCGGCGCGTACGGCGGATCGTTCATGACCGCGGTCAAGGACGCGGTGGCCTTCGTGAAAACCTATCAAAGCGAATTCCTGATCCTGCGCATCTCGCACACCTATTGTCCGGAGCATGTGCGCGCGGCGTTGAATGAATTCATGGCCACGGGCGACAACGCGAAATACATCTTCACCCGGTCCACGAACATTGCGACGTGCAACCTCGACCTGCTGCGCGGCAAGGTCATCATGGTGTTCGCCTCGGAGTTCCACCAGGGCTTCAGCCCGAAGGACGGCTACCTGCCGATGTACAAGTACCAGAGCGGTGGAACGATCGACAGCGGCCTGTGCTTCTGCGGCACGTATAAATCCAAGAAGGACATGAAAGACGTGCTGAAGGTGGCGCAGAAAGCGGCCGACGAACACAACAGCCATGTGAAGGATCACCTGCACTGGGTGTACTGGCAGCAGACCGGCGGCAACGTTTCCGGCAACACCAAAGCGAAGGACGGCGCGCACGCCAAGCTCGGCGACTTCATCAAGGAGATCAGGACCAAGATCGACAGGGACTCCTGGACGCTGCCGAACGTGATCGGTCACGACTTCGTCAACGAGCTGACCTGCAAGCAGATCATCGAGCTGAATCCCTACTACGGCGGCTGATCGCGCCGTCACCAACGAGGGCCTCGGCCAGCAAGTCGCAAGCGAGGCCCGTTCATCTCAATGTGAAGTGAGCTGGGAAGCGGCAAGCGCAATGCCTGCCGCCGCCGTGAGTGTCACGAGCCGAGCGACAGGAGCTTGGCATTTCCGCGGGTTCCTGGCGGATTCGGCCTCAATCCTTTTCTGCTGTGCCGGACTACGTGCTTTCGCCCGCAATCACCCTATTGCCGCCAGCGCCTGGACGCAGGCAAGCGGTTCGCTGCATGCTCGAACTTTGGTCCAGTAGGAATGCCGCTGGGTGGTACTATTCAAATCTGGAGGAGAAATGAATAGTAATTCGTCTTTGTCTCTACGAGAGCGTGGCAAGCAGCGCCGACGCGATGCGGTGCTGCAGGCCGCCGGGGAGCTGTTCGCCGAGGTCGGCTATGCGCGCACGACAATGGAGGCCATCGCCGAGCGCGCCGGTCTCGGCGTGGCCACGGTCTACAAGTATTTCGGGTCGAAAGGGGGAGTGCTCGAGCAGCTGATTCGTCCGTCGCTGGACCACGCCTACGCCGAGGCAGAGAAGGTCATTGCGGCGCCGCCGCCGGATCCGGGGAGCGCGATGGTTGCGCTTTTCGAGAAGTATCGCTACTTCCTGAACGACTGGTCGGACCGGAAACTGCTGCGACATGTGGAGATGGCGGAAGAGGACATGCCGACGCGCGTGGTGCACGAGGCGGATGCGCGCGCGCAAAAACAGATCCGCGATCTGCTGCTCGTCCTGAAAGGGCGCGGCGACCTCGATGCGGAGCTCGCGATCGATGATGCGGCCATGGTCGTGTTCTGCGTCTTCAACCAGCACTACGAATATTTCCTCACGCATGAGGATGTTCCCATCCAGCGGTTGTTCGTGGACATGGGACGCCGCATCCGCCTGCTGTTCGTTCCCTGGCGCCGCGGGCCAGGGCAAAAAAAATAGTAGATCGAAAAATACTATTGATTTCCTCTTCCCGAAACGTATAGTAATCCCCGTATTCATCTACAAATCGGGATTCGCCCGCGGACGACCAGGGCACGCATGTGTTCCCACCGCCGGGCGAACGGCCTGTTCCATCGGAACGTTGAGGGGGAAGCATGAAGAAGGGCGAATATGCCGTGGCGTGCGTGCGCTTGGCCTCGCTGATCGCCGCCATGGGATCGAGTCTGGGTATGGGCTTGGCGCAGGCGGCAGAGGGTACCAGGGCGAGCGGCCTCGAAGAGGTAATCGTCACCGCGGAACGCCGCGAGGCAAGTCTGCAGGAGGTACCGCTGGCGATCACCGCTTTCAGCGCCAATGATCTGGATCGATCGGGCCTGCAGTCGACGGTCGATCTGCAATATCGCACGCCAGGCCTCGTGTTCACGACGAATGCCGCGCTCGGCCAGCCTTACATCCGCGGCATCGGCACGGACATCGTCAACGTCGGCACGGATCCGAGCGTCGCGGTTCACGTCGACGGCATCTACCAGACTCGCGCGACCGCCTCGATTCAAGAGCTGTTCGACGTCGAGCGTGTCGAGATCGTGAAAGGTCCGCAGGGCACGTTGTACGGCCGGAACGCCACCGGCGGCGCCATCAACGCGATCAATCGCGAGCCGCAACACGAGTTCGAGGCCGCCATGGACGTGCTCTATGGCAACTACGACAAGCGGCGCATCCGGGGGATGGTGAACGCTCCCTTGGTTCAGGACCGGGTTGCGTTGCGCGTCGCCGGGTTCGCCACGCAGCGCGATGGTTACTCTCGCGACGTGTTTAAAGGTCAGGAAATCGATGACGAGGATATGTGGGCGGCGCGCGCCAAGCTTGCGCTCGAGCTTGCCGATGACGTCCACCTCGGCCTCGGCGTCGACCATATGAAGGAAGATAGCCGCCGTAATCTTGCGTCGAAGTTGAACCCGAATCTGCCGTCACCGGCGCGCGACGTGTTCGGCGCAGTCATCAGCCAGGATCCGCGCATCGTCGCGTACAACGACGAGCACTACCTGCGATTGGAGCACACGCTCGTCAGCGCGAAACTCGAATGGAAGCTCGGTGACGTCAAGTTGACGAGCCTCACGGGTTACACGGAAGCGAAAAACAGAGTCAAGCTCGACATCGACTCGACCGAGGTGGCGTTCACGCGCGATATCGAGGATGAAGACGTGCGGGCGCTCTCGCAGGAGCTCCAGCTCACAGGTGAGAACGGGGCGCTGCAGTGGTTGCTCGGAGCATTCTATCTGCATGAGAAGGCGGAGCAGCATTTACGCATCTTCTTCACGCCATTCGACGCGGACACGGACTATCCGGTGGAGAACAAGGTGGACGCGTACGCGCTCTTCGCGCAGGGCACCTACGCGTTCAGTGATGCTGTACGCTTGACGGCCGGGCTGCGTTACAGCACGGAAGAGAAAAAGGCTGTGTTCCGAAACGTCGTCACGGACCCGTTCGGGGTGCTGACCGGCGAGCCCGGTGGTGGGGTGTTCGAGAGCGAGCTCCGGCCACGCGATGACTGGAGTGCATGGACGCCGAAGATCGGGATCGACTGGGATGTGGCCGACGACGTGATGTTGTACGCAGCGGCGACGAAAGGTTTCAAGAGCGGCGGCTTCAACCTCACGGGCGCCGGTGAGCAGTTCGATCCCGAGTACATCTGGAGCTACGAGGTTGGCGTCAAGTCGACGCTGTTGGACCGCCGGCTGCGCCTGAACGCCGCGGCGTTCTACTACGACTACAGCGACCTGCAGGTGAATCGCTTCAACGAGGCCACCGGCGGTGCGACGACGAGCGTCACGAACGCCGCATCGGCGCGGGTGAATGGCCTCGAGCTGGAGGTCAACGCACTGCTGGCGGAAGGACTCGATCTCGATCTCGGCGTCGCGCTGCTCGACGCCGAATACCGCAACTTCCGCTCAGCCAATCCAGATGGCGAGAACCCATTCGTGGAAGAGGATCTATCCGGCAATACGCTGCCGCGCTCTCCGAAAGCCGTTGTCAGCGCGGGACTGCAGTACTCGCAACCGCTCGGCTCGACCGTGCTCACGCTGCGCGGCGAGGGGCGCAGGCAATCGCAAGTCTGGTTCGACCAATTCAACTCGCCGGGCGTGGAGCAGGACGCCTATACGCTGTGGAACGCATTTGTGACTTTGCGCGATGCCGACGATCGCTGGCGTGTGCAGCTGTACGGCCGCAACTTGAGCGACGAGTTGTATCGTCAGAGCGTGATCCGTGCGACCTCGATCCTGGGAACGATAGAGTTCTGGGGAGCGCCGCGGACCTACGGTATCGAGCTTGGCTGGAATTGGTAGGAGGCGCCCATGAGCGCAGCCTCGACCACCAATTTCCGTCACGCGAATCGACTGATTGTCTCCAGCGCGGCGACCGCATCGGCGGGCGTCGCATCAACCAAGGAATTCTTATGCTCGAAGACCAATTGATCGTAAAGCCGCTGCCTGCAGCCGGCATGAGCGCAGCCGCCATCAGCGAGGAGCTCGCTCGCATCGAAATGCCCGAGCCGTACGCGCACTTCACCCGCGCGTTCCGCCCTCCAGAGGATGTGCAACAGGTGGCGAAGGCCGCATTCCAGCGCTTCATGTCCGACAACGGATTCTTCTCGCTCTACCTTCCGTACATGCAGCGGATCGAGCAGGAAGTCATCGCAATGGGAGTGAGCCTGCTGCATCCGACGCCGACATCCACCGGAAATTTCACCGGCGGTGGCACCGAGAGCAACTTCTCCGGAGTGCATGCCGCGCGCGAGTGGGCAAAGGTCCATCGCCCGAACGTGCGCCGGCCGAACATTGTCGCGCCCAGGACCATCCATCCTTCGTTTCAGAAGGCTGCGCGCTATCTGGAAGTCGACGTGATCACAACGCCGATCGACGCGAACGGACGCGGCATCGCGAGCGAAATCGCTGCGGCGATCAATAGTGACACGATCATGGTCGCTGCGTCCGCGCCCACCTGGCATTACGCGAACATCGATCCGATTCCGGAAATAGCGGCGGTCGCGCGCGAGGCTGGATTGTGGATGCATGTCGACGCCTGCGTCGGTGGCTACGTATCTCCTTTCCTGGAGAAACTTGGCGTGCAGCTGACGCCATGGGACTTCCGTGTTCCGGGTGTGATGTCGATCTCCGCGGATCTCCACAAGTACGGCTACTGCCTGAAGCCGGCATCGACCATCTTTTGGCGGGAAGCGGAGCTGCAGCAGTATCACTACGTCGCCGTGGAAGATGAGTTCATAGGGACGTACAAGCTGGCGGGCTTCGCCGGGTCGCGCTCGGCAGGGCCGATCTTCGCCGCCTGGGCGGTGATGAGCTACCTGGGCGAAGAGGGCTACTTACGGCTCACGCGGCGGCTCCTCGATTTGAAAGCGCGCTTGACTGCCGGCATCAACGCCATCGAGGGATTGCAGATGTGGGACGCCGAAGTGCTGCCGCTGCAGTTCCACTCGACCAAAGTCTCGACGGCTGCGATCTACCAGGGGCTCGCCGATAAGGGCTGGCTCATGCTCGGGTTGGTGAAGCCGGCCGCGATCACGTTGCCGATCGACCCGGCGCTCACCGACGAGGCGGTGGACCAATTGCTGCGCGATGTGCGCGAAGTGACAGAGCACCTGAACAAGGTCGGCGGTGGGCCAGACGGCAACATCCGATACGCGTAGTTGCAGGGAGCGGCAAGCGAGAGTGCTTGCCGCTCCGTGCGTGTCACGAGCCGAGGGATAGCAGCTTGGCGTTGCCACCGGTCGCGACGGTGTTGACCGTCAGCGTGCGCTCGGTAGCGAAGCGGAACAGATAGTGTGGGCCGCCGGCCTTCGGACCGGTGCCGGACAGGCCCTCGCCGCCGAACGGCTGCACACCGACGACCGCACCGATCATGTTGCGGTTGATGTAGATATTGCCGACCGCGGCTTCCGCGACGATCTCCTGCCACACGCTCTCGATGCGAGTGTGAACGCCGAGCGTCAAACCGTAGCCGGCGTCGCGAATCGCCGCGAGCACATCGCGCAGCTTGTCGCGCTTGTAGCGCACGACGTGCAGGATCGGTCCGAACTCCTCGCTGGTCAGTTCCCGAGCGTCATTCAGCTCGAACATGCGCGGGGCGAAGTAGCTACCTTCGCTCTGCACTTTATCGAGCGAGCACTGCTTGAGCAGCTTGATGCCTCGCTGCAGCGCCTTCTTGCTGTAGTCCTCCAGTTTCGAGGCCGACTTGGTGTCGATCACCGGGCCGACATCGGTCGACGGTGCGGCCGGGTCGCCGATCTGCAGTTGGTCCATGCCGCCGGCGATCAGCTCGATCAGCCGGTCGGCCACATCGTCCTGCACGAACAACAATCGCAGCGCCGAGCAGCGCTGACCAGCGGAGGTGAAGGCGGAAGTGAGCACATCGTCGGCAACCTGTTCGAGCAGGGCCGATGAGTCCACGATCATCGCGTTGATGCCGCCCGTTTCTGCGATCAGCGGCACGATCGCGCCATCGCGAGCAGCGAGCGCGCGGTTGATGAATTGCGCAGTCGAGGTCGAACCGGTGAAACACACGCCGCCCAACGCCGGATGCTTGAAGGCAACTTCGCCAAACAACTTGCCGGGGGCGGGAACGAAATGCAGCACATCGTGCGGCACGCCGGCCTCGTGCAGGATGCGAACGGCGAGCGCGGCGACCAACGGCGTGGTTTCGGCAGGCTTGGCAACGACGCTGTTGCCGGCGACCAGGGCAGCAGTTACCTGGCCCAAGAAAATCGCGAGCGGGAAGTTCCAGGGGCTGATGCAAGCGAAAACACCGCGACCGCGCAAGCTCAGCTTGTTGTCTTCACCAGTCGGACCGGGCAGTGCCAGGGGTTCCGCGAAATGCTCGCGAGCCTGTGCCGCGTAGTATCGACAGAAATCTTCCGCCTCTCGGACTTCGGCGATCGCATCCGGCAGAGTCTTGCCCGCTTCTTTGACGAGCAGACGCACAAGCTGGGCGCGATGCAAGCGCAAGCCGTCCGCGGCAGCAACCAGACAAACGGCACGATGAGTTGCGCCCGCGCCGTCCCAAGCTTTGCGAGCTTGTGCCGCTTTGTCGAACGCGAGCGCAATGTCTTCGCGCGTCGCGGCACTGACGCGACCAACCAACTCGGCGCGATCCGCTGGATTTCTCACTTCTTGCGGCGGCGACTGAATGGGTCCGGCCAAGGTCGAAGGCGCGGCAAGCGGCAGCTCGCTGTCTTGCTTTTGCAGAGCTGCGATCTGCTTGGCCAGCTCCTGCGGATTGCCCCAGTCCACGCCCGCGGAATTCTCGCGCGAGTCGCCATACAGGTCTTTGGGCAGGGGAATGTTCGGATTGGTCATGCTGTCTGCCGACTGCAGGGCTGCAATCGGATCCTCCACTACAGTGTCGACGGGGACGCTTTCATTCATGAATCGGTTGACGAACGAGCTGTTCGCGCCGTTCTCGAGCAGCCGGCGCACCAGATACGACAACAGTTCCTCGTGATGACCGACCGGCGCGTAAGCGCGAACGCGCGGGAAATCCTCGATCTGCCGCTTCGCCTCGTCATGCAACAGTGCGCCCATGCCATGCAGACGTTGGAACTCGAACTTCGCACCCGGCGGACGCAGTTCCAGCACGGCGGCAAGGGTGTGAGCGTTGTGAGTGGCAAACATCGGGTAGATCACGTCGCGATGTCTGAACAGCCGCTCGGCGCACGCTAGATAGGAAACATCGGTCGAGACTTTGCGCGTGAACACCGGATATGAAGCCAGGCCGCGTTCCTGAGCGCGCTTGATTTCAGCGTCCCAGTACGCGCCCTTCACCAGGCGGATGCAGATGCGGCGCCCGGTGATGCGAGCGAGCGTGGCAACCCATTCAATGACCAGCGGTGCACGCTTGCCATACGCTTGGATGACAATGCCGAGTCCCTGCCACGACTGCGTGGTTCTGTCGCGGGCCAACGCTTCGAACACGTTCAGAGATACATCGAGCCGGTCGGCTTCTTCCGCGTCGATGGTGAATCCAACATCCGCAGCCGCGGCACGACGCGCCAGGTCCATGACGATGGGCGTCAGACGCTGCGCTACCAGGCCTTCGTGCATCTGATCGTACTTGGGTTCCAGCGCCGAGAGCTTCACCGACAAGTTGGAGCGTTCGTCGATCGGCGTGCCTTTGCGCTGCGCGCCGATGGCGTCGAGCGCTTGTTCATAAGACTTGCGATAGCGCTCCGCGTCGGCCCAGGTGCGAGCGCCTTCACCGAGCATGTCGAAGGAGCACAGCGCCAGCTCCGGCGTCTTGGCCGAGCGAGCCAGCGCCTCTTCGATGGTCCGGCCGACCACGAACTCGCCACCGATGATGCGCATGGCTTGACGAAAGGCCGTGCGCAACACAGGCGCACTGAGCCGGCGCGACAGACTCTGCACCCAGGACGTGGTTTCTTCGCGCGCCTGCTTGGGCAACTCCACCAGCTTGCCGGTCAGCATCAGACCCCAGGTGGACGCGTTCACCCAGGTCGAGTGCGATTGGCCAGCGTGCGCGGACCAGTTACCGGACGCGATCTTGTCGGCGATCAAGCGATCGGCGGTGTCGTCGTCGGGGATGCGCAGCAGCCCTTCGGCCAGGCACATCAGCGCGACGCCTTCCTCGTTGGACAGCGCGAACTGCTGCAAGAAAGAGTCGAGCAATGGACGTTCACGAGCCCGCGCCCGGGCACCGGTGACCAGCGCAGCCGCTCGGGCTCTGGCGCGGGCGCGCGCATCGATCGAGAAGCTGGAGCTTTCGAGCAACGCCTGCACGCACCTGGTTTCGTCTTGCAGCGTGGCGCTACGGATCTGCTCGCGCAGCTCTTCCAGGGAAGGGACGGCCGGGATGGCGGAGGATTGGGCGACCATGATGGGCGGTTTGGGCTTCGGGTCTTGTGCTGACCAGGACGAAAGCACTAGCGTAGAGGGTAAGACACCGTCGAAACGACTTAAAAGAGGCTTGAAAACCGTGAAATCAACTGGCTCGGGGTCGGGCCTGGCCTTGGACAAGGTCGACCAGACCATTCTCAAGCGCCTGCAGGAGGATGGCCGCATCTCCATGGCGCAGCTGGCCCGGGAGCTGCACATCAGCGTCACACCGGCCGTGGAGCGGGTGCGCCGGCTGGAAAAGCATGGCTACATCGTCGGCTATCGCGCCGAGCTTTCGCCCACCCACCTGGGCCAGAACCTGCTGGCCTATGTGCAGGTCGCCCTCGATCGAACCACGCCGGAAGTGTTCGATCGCTTCCGGACCGCCATGGAAGTGCTGGAGTTCGTGCAGGAGGCGCACATGGTGGCCGGTGGTTTCGATTACTTATTGAAGATCCGCGTGCGGGACATGAAGGAGTACCGCAACGTGCTCAGCACTCACATCGCATGTATCAAAGGAGTGCAGCAGACGCACACCTACTTCGTGATGGAAGAGGTCAAGAGCTCGAGCAAGGTGCGCGTGCCTTCGAGGTGAGGCGGACGCGGGTCTGATCAGCTGGCGCTGACGGGAAGGATCAGCTGGTTGACTTCGGGCGGGCGAGTACGACGCCCGCGAGCGCGATGCTTGTTGCTTCGGCCACGAGGCCGGTCATGGATGGCCGCGAGGGTATCGCGAGCTGCCGCCGTCGCGTCCGCAACGGACGCATAGCCGAGCATCCGAGTGAACAGGTCCGCCACCGGCGTGTGCTGGTAGCTGTGCAACTCGTAGCTGTAACCGTCCTGGTCGTAAAAAATCCGTGCGTATCCGTGCTCCGTGTGGAGCAGATCGACCAGGGTGCGCATGGCCCTCGCCAGCAGGGGTATACGAGACTCGATTGGGGTATCGAGGACTTCCATACGCCGCAGTATAGGTAGCGCTGTCACGAGGCAGGCGGGACCAGTCCGCATCCGCAGCATTTTAGGGGAACGCCTTATTCATATTTCCCCGCCATGGCCGGTGTTGAGTTGACCCCGTTGACGGATTTGTGAGCGCGGCCGAACGGCCGTGCCTTCAGGCTGTCATTCGGAGGACACGAAGGCGTATCACCGGACAGCTTCGTGGTGCTGACCTACCAGCCGCTCCAAGGCTCGACGCCGGCCGAAGGCGGTTGTATGTTGCGGGCGTGCTCGATCCGTAGCCAGTCAATGCGAATGTAAGGGCGGCCTGATGTTGATCGAAACGGCCCGATTGGGGATAGCAGCGCGTGCGTTCGTTAGTGCGGCGCTGCTCGCGATGGCCGCGTGTGCGAGCAACGAATCCCAGCCTTCGGCGCACGAGAGCAATGAAGTGATTCACGAGTTGGCAGGCACGCGCTGGGCGCTACAGCAACTCGACGGTAAGCCGGTGCAAATCAGCGAAGGCGGCCGTGAAGCCTACCTATACCTCAACTCGGCCGACGGCAGTGTGGTCGGTCACGCCGGCTGCAATCGCATCTCATCGACATACAAACAAAACGGCGCACAGATCAGTTTCGGTGATGTGATCGCCACGCGCATGTTTTGCCCGGACATGTCCACGGAGACAGCACTACTGCAAGCGCTGAAAGTCGCGGCTGGCTGGCGCATCAACGGTTCGCAGCTGGAACTGCTGGACGGCCAACAAACCACGGTCGCACGTTTCGAAGCTAGAAATCTCTAACACTCCCGTGCGTCGCGCGGCTCTGCCTTCAGGCGTCTGGGCGCTCGGCCTGGTCAGCCTGTTCATGGATGTTTCTTCGGAGATGATCCATGCCTTGTTGCCGGTGTTCGTGGTCGGCACCCTGGGCGCCGGTGCGATCTGGCTGGGCGTGATCGAAGGCGTGGCCGAAGCGACGGCCTGTATCGTCAAAGTATTCTCGGGAGCCTTGTCGGACCGATGGGGCAAGCGCAAGTCGCTGGCCTTGCTGGGTTACGGGCTCGCGGCCATCACCAAGCCGCTGTTTCCGTTGGCGGGCAGCGCCGTCACTGTGTTTGCGGCACGCTGTATCGATCGCATAGGCAAAGGAATCCGCGGCGCACCGCGCGATGCGCTGGTGGCTGACTACACGACGCCAGAACAACGCGGCGCCGCCTATGGCCTGCGACAATCGCTGGACACAGTGGGCGCGTTCGTCGGCCCCTTGCTCGCCATCGGATTGTTGGTGCTGCTTGCGAACGACGTCCGCGCCGTGTTCTGGATCGCGATCATCCCTGCGGTGATTTCAGTAGCGATTTTGTGGCTCGCGGTGAAAGAGCCCGTGCATCTGCAGCCTTCGCAGAGACGCGTGGTGGACCTGCGTCCGAAGGATCTGCCGAAGGCATTCTGGGTGATCGCAGGCATCGCGACTTTTTTCACTCTCGCGCGCTTTTCCGAAGCCTTTCTGATCCTCCGCGGTGCGGATATCGGACTGAGCATCGCGTGGACGCCGCTGGTCCTGGTGGTAATGAATGTTGCCTATATGTGCTCGGCTTATCCCGCCGGAGTTCTGGCAGACCGCATGCCGCGGCACCAGTTGTTGATGTTGGGCGCCGCCGTGCTGGTGCTGGCCAATCTGATGCTTGCCGGCGCTACCGAGACGATCGTCGTGATGCTCGGCGTTGCGCTGTGGGGGTTGCACATGGGACTGACCGAAGGCGTCTTCACCGCCATGATTGCCGACGCGGCCCCAGCGGACCTGCGCGGCACGGCGTTTGGGGTGTTCAATCTCATGCGCGGCTTGTTGCTGTTGTTGGCCAGCGTGATCGCGGGATTGATGTGGGATTACGCTGGTCCCGCCGCCACTTTCATCACAGCGGCCGTGCTCGCGGCGTTGTCGATGTTGCTGCTGATGGCATCGCGCAGTATGTTGCACGCATGACAGCCAGGGACGTTATCCAAACTCTGGGACTCGCACCCCATCCGGAAGGTGGCTGGTATCGCGAGATCTATCGATCAGCGGATCGCGTTCAGCGTGGCACCGAAACACGCAGCGCTACGACTGCGATCTACTATTTGCTGGAACACCAGCAGCTGAGTCGCTGGCACGTCGTCGATGCCGATGAGATCTGGCACTTCTACGGCGGGGCGCCGCTGGAACTGCTCTCGTATGACCCTCGCTCGCGAGAGCTGAAGCGCGAGGTGCTTCATTCAACGGCGGCGGATACCCGTCCGGTTGGCGTCATTCCCGCCGGCGTCTGGCAGGCCGCGCGCACTCTCGCCCAAGCCCCGGGCGAGTATTCGCTGGTGGGCTGTACTGTCAGCCCCGGGTTCGAGTTTGCGGGATTCCGCTTCACCATCGACCTGCCCGATCATAGCGCCCACTTTGTGGGCGATTTGTCGCAATACGCGGCGCTGTTGTAAGCCGCGAGCATGCTCCGGGGTGGATATGACCGACTCGATCTGCTCGCTCCGCCGCTGCGCCAACACCGCCTCTCGTGCGCTTTCGGTTGCGGTGGTACTGCTCGGCCTGTTCGTCGGCTGGAGCAGTCATGCCGAGGCCTTGTGGGTGAGGGCGGGCAAGCTGGTCGATGTGGAGCGAGGCCGCGTGCTCAACGACCAGGCAATTCACATCGATGGCGAGCGCATCGTCGCAGTCCAGGATTTCAAGGGTCGATCCGAGACGCCGGACCGATGGATAGATTGGTCCAATTACACGGTGCTGCCCGGCTTGATGGACATGCACACGCATCTGGTCGGCAACATCACGACCTCCGAGATCGCCACTCCCTTGTACACCTCCGGCGCCGAAGACGTACTGTTGGGAGTGGAGAATGCACGTCGAACGCTGCGGGCCGGATTCACCACGGTCCGAGATGTGGGTGCGTATCGCGCGTTCACTGATATAGCTCTGCGCAATGCCATCGACGGCGGGATCGTCGAAGGGCCGCGCATGTTCGTGGCCGGAGCCTACATCACGGTCACTGGCGGTGGCGGTGAAGTCACGGGATTGGCACCCGACGTCGTCGTTCCCGCCGAGATGCGTCGTGGCGTCGCCAATTCGGAAGCCGAGATTCGGGATCGAGTGCGGCAACTCATCGGCGGCGGCGCGACCTTCATCAAGATCATCGCGACGGGTGCGGTCCTGGCAGCCGGCACGACGCCGGGCGCCGCGGAATATTCCGAAGCGGAGATACGAGCCGCGGTCGATGAAGCGGCCCAGTATGGAATCTTCGTCACGGCGCATGCGCATGGCGCCGAAGGAATCAAACGCGCGGTTCGAGCCGGCGTGCGCTCCATCGAGCATGCGTCCTATCTCGATGATGAGGGCATCGCGCTGATGAAAAAGCACGGCACGTGGCTCGTGGCCGATATCTACAATGGCGACTATATCGAGGAAATCGGCCGGCGCGATCAGTGGAGCGAGGAGATTCTGCGCAAGAATCAAGAAACCACGCAGCGACAGCGTGATGGTTTCGCCAAGGCGGTGAAAGCAGGAGTGCGTTTCGCGTTCGGAACGGACAGCGGCGTTTATCCGCATGGCGACAACGCACGCCAGTTCGCTTACATGGTTCGCTATGGACTGATGCAGATGGAAGCGATCCGCGCCGCGACGCTTTATTCCGCTCAGTTGCTCGGCAAAGATCGAGAGATCGGTTCGATCGCTGCCGGCAAGCTCGCCGATCTCGTTGCGGTGGCAGGTGATCCACTGGCCGATATAGACGAGCTGCGCCAGGTGCGCGGTGTCATCAAGGCCGGCCGGCAGATTCGTCTGGACTAGAGCTGCATGAGCACGAACCAGTCGCCCCGGCGCAAGATGGGATTCTGGATGTGCCTGGCGCTGGTGGTCGGCAACATCATCGGCTCCGGTGTTTATCTTCTGCCGGCTTCGCTGGCTCCCTACGGGCTGAACAGTGTCTTCGGCTGGATCATCACTTGCGGTGGCGCTGTTGCGCTGGCTGCCGTATTTGCGCGCCTGGCGAAGGTGTTTCCAACGGCCGGCGGACCCTATGTGTATGCACGTGTCGCGTTCGGCAATGGCACGGGCTTCCTCATGGCATGGGGCTATTGGATGGGAATCTGGGTGGGTAATGCCGCCATCGCAATCGCGACCGTGGCTTATCTCGCCGAGTTGGTGCCGTGGATCAAGCAGACGCAGGGCGGCCCCGCGTTGGCGTCTTTGGCGATCATCTGGCTGCTCACCTATGTGAACTGGCGCGGCACGCGGCAAATGGGCGGCTTGCAGATCGTTACGACCTTACTGAAGCTGATGCCACTGGTCGCCATCATCGTGCTCGGGTTGTGGCTGCTGACGACTGCTGATGCGGCCGTGATCAAAGTCGAACCGGTGCCGTTCTCGCCGGCGGCCATCAATGCGTCGGCGACGCTCACCCTGTGGGCGTTGCTGGGATTGGAGTCGGCGACCGTGCCGGCCGGCCGCGTGGAAAAACCCGAGCGCAACGTGCCGCTGGCGACGCTCTGGGGCACGATCATCGCCGCCTGCATCTACATACTCGCGTGCTCCGTGGTCGTGCTGTTGGTGCCCGGTACGCAACTGGCCGAGTCCAGCGCGCCTTTTGCCGACGTGGTGCGCATGTTCTGGGGCGATGGCGTGGCCGGCACG
Organism: Steroidobacter sp.; assembly: GCF_036406195.1. Taxonomy (GTDB): domain Bacteria; phylum Pseudomonadota; class Gammaproteobacteria; order Steroidobacterales; family Steroidobacteraceae; genus Steroidobacter. Next base: position 285,547 of record NZ_DASWVW010000061.1, on the reverse strand, counting down.
CTGGCCTTGTTTGCTTTCATCAGCGGCTTCGGCGCGCTCAACGGCTGGATCCTGTTGCAAGGAGAAATGCCGCGAGTGCTGGCCAACGAAGGCATCTTTCCGAAGATCTTTGCGCGACAATCGCCGCATGGCACGCCGGGCGCATCGTTGGTGATCACCAGCGCCTTGCTGAGCATGGTGGTGCTGATGAATTACAGCCGCACCATGGTGCAGATCTTCACTTTCATTGTGCTGGTCTCGACATCGACTTACCTGGTCATGTACCTGTGCTGCGCGCTGGCCGCGCTCAAGCTGTGCTGGAATGGCTCGCTGGGCGAGACCGGCCGGCGGCTGTCGCCGGTAGTGCTCGTGGCCATGGTCGCGGCCCTTTATTCCATCTGGACGCTGTTCGGCGCCGGTGCCGAGGCCTTCTGGTGGAGTATCGCGCTGTTCGCCACGGGATTGCCGGTTTATTGGCTGCACGCCGCGCGCGCCTCCCTGGCGGTGAACTCCAATTCCGATTAGCTGTCAATTCGCTGGCGGCAGTGCATACTGTCCGCGAATGCAACCGGTTACACTCCGGCAACTACGGGACGACTCATAAATTCGACGCCATCGCAGCCACGGTGGAAGAGGGGGTTGGATGAACGAGAATACCTACGACGCCATCGTTGTCGGCACCGGCATCAGTGGCGGCTGGGCGGCCAAGGAATTGACCGAAAAGGGCTTGAAGACGCTGGTGCTGGATCGCGGCCGGATGGTTCGGCACGTCGCCGACTATCCCACCGCCACCAAGGATCCGTGGGACTTCCCCTATGCCGGGCGAGCCACCGCCGAGGATCTGCAGAGGCAGGAAACGGCCGCGCGCACCGGTTATGCCATCACGCAGGCGACCAAACATTGGTTCGTCGACGACACCGAGTTTCCATACACCGAGGTGAATCGCTTCGACTGGGTTCGCGGCTATCACGTCGGCGGCCGCTCCATCATGTGGGGCCGGCAGAGCTATCGCTGGAGCCCGATGGATTTCGAGGCCAACGCCAGGGATGGGATCGCGGTCGACTGGCCGATCCGCTACGACGATCTGGCGCCCTGGTACGACCATGTGGAGCAGTTCATCGGCGTCAGCGGCCAGACCGAAGGCCTGCCGCAGTTGCCGGACGGCAAGTTCCTGCCGCCGATGGAGATGAACTGCGTCGAGAAACATTTCAAGCAAGTGGTGGCGGACAAATTCGGCCGTCCGATCACCATCGGGCGAGTTGCGCATTTGACCGCGCCGTTGGCGCACAGTCCGCAGCGGGGCACTTGCCAGTATAGGAACATGTGCATTCGCGGCTGTCCGTTCGGCGCGTACTTCAGCAGCAACTCGAGCACGCTGCCGGCCGCGGAGAAGACTGGAAACATGACGCTGCGGCCGAATTCCATCGTCTACGAAATCATCTATGACGAGAAGAAGGAACGCGCCACCGGCGTGCGCGTGCTCGATGCCGAGACGCGGCAGCAGACCGACTTCTTCGCCAAGGTGATTTTTCTGTGCGCGTCCACGTTCGGCACCACGCAGATCCTGCTGAGCTCCACCTCCAGCCGCTTCCCTAACGGCTTCGGCAACGACAGCGGCGAGCTGGGCTGCAACATCATGGACCATCAACTGGAGGTCGGCGCCGGCGCCATGGTCGACGGCTACGAGGACAAGTACTACACCGGCCGCCGGCCCAACGGCATTTACATTCCGCGCTTCCGGAACATCGGCAAGGACAAGCGCGATTACATCCGAGGTTTCGGCTATCAAGGCGGCGCTTCTCGCGGCGGGTGGACCGGCTTGATGCTCGAGACCACGCTAGGCGAAGAGCTGAAGGAGCGCGCCGCGCAGCCCGGCCCTTGGTATATGCGAATCGGCGGTTTTGGCGAGATCCTGCCGTATCACGAAAACCGTGTGACGCTCGATCACTCTCGCAAGGACAAGTACGGCATGCCGGTGTTGAAGTTCGATGCGACGCTGAAGGCAAACGAGCTGGCCATGCGCAAAGACATGGCCAATGATGCTGCGGAAATGCTCGAAGCCGCCGGCTATCGCAATGTGCGCACTCACGATCGCGAGATGGGCGTGGGTCTGGGCATTCACGAGATGGGCACGGCACGCATGGGCCGCGATCCCAAGACCTCGGTGCTCAACAAATGGAATCAAGTGCACGCCTGCAAGAACGTCTATGTGACCGATGGCGCGTGCATGACGTCGGCGGCATGCCAGAACCCGTCGCTGACGTACATGGCGCTGACGGCGCGTGCCGTAAATCACGCCGTCGAAGAGCTGAAGCGGATGAACATCTGAGGTCGCGCATGAATACCAATCCCGGCATGAAAGTCGATTCCGTGGAATCTGGCGGCCTCACTCTGAATCGACGCCAGGTATTACAACGAGTCGCGTACCTGATGGGTGGCGCGATCTCGGCACCCGCGGTGATGGGTCTGCTCAATGGTTGCTCGCCGAAGCCATCGGAGGCGTCATGGCAGCCCGTGTTTCTCACCAAGGCGCAGAGCGCGCTGGTGGGCGCTGTCGCTGAAATCATCATCCCGCGCACCGATACGCCGGGCGCGCTCGATGTCGGTGTGCCTGGCTTCATCGATACTATGCTGAACGATGTTTATACGCAGGAAGATCGCGAACGCTTTCTAGCGGGCTTGAAGGAGTTCGACGACGCTGCACGTGCCGCCCACGGCAAGGCATTCGTCGATGCGAACAAATCACAGCAGACGGAGCTGGTGCGGCAGTTTCACGATGAAGCGGTCGCGGTCGAGCTCGCCTACGATCCGCGGCCCAAGACGCTGAAACGGCCGTTCATCCTGCTGACCAAGGAACTGACGTTGCTGGGTTTCTTCTGCTCGGAGCCCGGCGCCACGCAAGTGCTGCAGTATGTCCAGGTGCCCGGTGGCTATCAGGCCTGCGTGCCGTTGGCGGAAGCAGGTAACGGCAAGGCGTGGGCGCCGGAAGTGATGGGCCGGTTCTAAGGCTCAACGACGCAGCAGCCGGCGGCGCAGGAAGCCGCTGGCGCTGGTCGACTCGAACATTACCAGCAAGCCCAGCGCTACCAGCAGCGGCAGGATTTCAAATACCGCGCGATACGCGAGCACGGCGCCGAGCAGCTTCGCGGGCGGTACTTGCGGCAACATCAACAACAGCGCCGCTTCCAACACGCCGAGCCCGGCGGGCACATTGCTGAGTTGGCCGGCGACGAAGGCGATGCAATAGATCGCAATGAAGGCCGGCCAGCTCATGCCCAGCTCCTCGGGCATGAACAGATAAAGAATTCCCGTCATCAACGAGATCTGCACCAGTCCGACGCCGAGCTGCAGCGAGGCGTTGCGCACACTGGGCACCGGCAGTGCCTGGCCGCGTATCACCAGCGGTTCCTTGCGACGGAGCACGAATGCAAGCCAGCCGATGTCCTTGGCGAGGCCGATTGCGCCCAACGTCAGCACGACGCCAGTGGAGAGTCGCAGGGCCCCGGCTGCCGTTTCCGCATTGAGCAATAACGACAGATCGATCAGCCAGCCGACAGCAAAGAAATAAGGCATCGCGGCCAGCACCACGATGGATGCGACCTCTCTCGCCGATAGTCCGGCAGGCGCATACATTCGATATCGCAGAGCGCCGCCGCTGACCAGCGCGAGACCGATAGCGCGCCCGAGAGGATTGGCGATGAGCGCCGTCCGGAACGCCACCGCGTACATTTTGCGCCCGCTGGCCAGGCGCACGGCCACGCCTTCGTAAAATCCCACCAGCGAGAAGATGCCCATGCTGAACAGCAATCCCAGCATGACCGTGCCTGCCGGCAGCGCCAGCAGCTGCTGTTTCACGTCCTGGAAGTCGATGCTTCGCAGCCGATCGGTCAGCACCCATGCCGCCAGGCCGAGCATCGGAATCCACAACAGCGGCGCCCATTTCTTCATGCCATGTCTATGCGAGTGAATCCGGCGACCGAACCGGTCCTCGATCATCTCAAATCCGCCGCTTCGCGCATCAGACACAAGCCGATGCAAGATCTTCACGGCCGACCCACCGACGCTTCGCCCGCCATCGAGTGTCATCCCGTGGCCAATTTCCACCGCAGCCCCTCCCGGCCGCGTTATCCCGCTTGCGCGATGCAGGCGTCTGCACCGCGCGCGCCCGGTTTTATGACCGACGTTGTCACCATTTCAAATAGAAGAAAAATCAAACATATATATGACAGGAACAAAGTTCCTGACGCCGAGCATTGACAACGATAGACAGGCGGTCGCAAGATCGGCCCGGCAGTGCAAGGACGCCCGGCGCCTCGCGGCTCGAAGGTGGCTTCGGCATCGTCAACCTGACGACGCGCAGTCCGTTCTCGCTCGGTCGGGGAACGAACATCGCCGACAACCTGCCGGGTGCGCGGCACGTTCGGCGGGGCGACTCGCTAGCCCTGCTTCCGAATTTGCAGAAGAGGGGCCTCCCGCCTCATTCTGCATTGGGCACGGCGCAGGGATGCGTCGTGCCATTTTTCATTTTTTGTGACAACAGCATTCCGGCTCGTGTCGCCATCGGTCCGGGCGGTTCGTCATGGCATCGGACAGGGATGCTGTCCGTCACTCTTCGGGAGCTCGCCATGGCCGAATATCTGTTTTGCTGCACGAAGATCCCGCTCGAACCCGCGATTTCAGCCCGACGCAGATGCAGGCCCTGATCCAGTCCCGTGGCAACTTTGAATCGGGTCATTGCGTTACGCCATGCGCGAGGCGCGGAAGAGGCATTGAGGACATTGCGAGCCTGCGACGAACCGCATGCGATTCAGGATACGATGCTGTACCACGCCGCACTTGGGGAGTTGCACACGGCGTTGGAGGAGCACGAGCAGGCTGCGGCTGCGTTCAATTCCGCGGCGGCATTGGCGGAGAGCGACACGCTGGCGGAGTTATTCCGCCGTCGCGCACGCAAGCCATGACATTACTGGCAGCCATCGTTGAAACATCTGCCAGGGTCGCGGCTACGTCGGCGCGATTGGCGAAGGTGCGGGAGCTGGCGGCGTGCCTGCGTCAGTTCCAACCGGACGAGATCGTCGTTGGCGTCGCTTATCTCTCCGGTGAAACGCCTCAGGGGAAGTTCGGCATCGGATATTCGGTGCTGAAGAATGCCAGTAGCGGAACATCAGCGAGCGAGTCCGTCCTGTCCGTGCTGGAAGTCGACCGGCGGCTCACCGAGATTGCGAGTATTCGCGGTACCGGCTCCACGAATCGCCGCGCCGAGGCACTGCGCGAGTTGTTTTCACGGGCCACCGATGTCGAGCAGCATTACCTGATGCGACTGCTGATCGGGGAGCTGCGTCAAGGCGCGTTAGCGGGCGTGATGGTCGATGCGATCGCGGCCGCGGCCCAGATCACTGTCGATAAAGTTCGCCGTGCCGCCATGTATGCAAAGAGCTTGGGCGCCGTGGCTCATGCGGCGCTCGTTGAAGGCGAAAGCGCGTTGGCCAACTTTCAGCTGGAGCTTCTTTCGCCCGTCGCGCCGATGCTCGCGCAAACGGCCGCGGATGTGGGCGAGGCGCTGGAGCAACTGGGTGACGACGCCGCTTTTGAATGGAAGATGGACGGCGCGCGCATTCAAGCGCACAAGAGCGGCGACTCCGTTCATATCTATACGCGAAGTCTCAACGATGTGACCGCCGCCATTCCGGAGATCGAGGCAATAGTCAGAGCGCTGCCTGCGCGCGAAGTCATTCTGGATGGAGAAGCCATTGCATTTACTGCTGCCGGCCGGCCGCATCCGTTTCAAATCACGATGCGTCGCTTCGGTCGCAAGCTGGACGTGCAGAAGCTGCAAGCCGAGTTGCCGATGCGCGCGTACTTTTTTGATTGTCTGCGTCTGGGTGATCAGAGTCTGGCCGATCGTCCGACCCGCGAGCGCAATGAGGCGCTGGCGCGCGCAGTGCCGGCGGAATTCATCATTCCACGCCTGGTAACCGCCTCGGAGCAGGAAGCCACCGCGTTCTATGACGCGGCCATCGCGGCCGGACACGAAGGCCTCATGGCGAAATCGCTTTCGGCACCTTACGAGACCGGCAATCGCGGTGCGAGCTGGCTCAAGATCAAACGCGCGCACACGCTGGATCTGGTCGTGCTCGCGGCGGAGTGGGGACATGGCCGTCGCACCGGCAAGCTCTCGAATCTGCATCTTGGTGCACTCGATCCGGCGAGCGGCGAATACGTGATGCTCGGCAAGACCTTCAAGGGCCTGACCGATGCCATGCTGGAATGGCAGACCAAAGAGTTCCTCGCGCGTGAAACGCATCGCGACGACTGGACCGTGTACGTGCGACCGGAGCTGGTGGTGGAGATCGCTTTCAGCGATCTGCAGGCGAGTCCTCGTTATCCGGGCGGCCTGGCGCTGCGCCTTGCCAGGGTGAAACGTTATCGCGACGACAAGCCGCCCGGGCAAGCGGACACGATGGAGTCGGTGCGCAAGATCTTCGAGGCGCAGGCCGGCTGATCGCGAGCTAAGTCGAAGCGGATACTTGCGACGGCAGCGGCGCTGCACGCCGCAGCGGTTGCCTGCGCCAATGGGTCAGCGATCGCCACAACCATTCCATGGGACCATAGCGGAAATGGTGCAGCCACAGCGGGCTCCACACCAGTTGTACGATCCAGATCGCGAGGGCCACGTAATACAGCTCGTGTCGCGCCAGCTGTCCGTACCATGCGAGCCCCGCGCCCGTGAAGATGAAGAGGCAGAACAGACTCTGCGAAAGATAGTTTGTCAGTGCCATCTGCCCCACCGAGGCGAGTACGCGCGATGCGCCGGAGAACCATCGCGCTCGATGTAACAACGCGATCAATCCGAGATGTCCTACGGTCATTGGAATACGGCCCAGGTCGTAGGTGGTGAACGTCCGTAGCAACACTTCGGGCGAGAACTGCTCGCTTTCAATCTGCCGCAGCTCCGACAGGTTCACGCTCAACCCGATGACGTAGCCGATCACCATCATCGCAAGATACACGCGCGTGGAGCGAGTGCCCGCAAGCACGCCCAGCTTCAGCAGCGCCATGCCGAACAGCATCATGCCCAGGCATTCGACCAGGCCGTGTCGAAAGAAAAACTCGCTCTGCATGTAGCGCGTATCGCCGCTGAGAGCGGCAAAGGCGGATGCATAGCTTTGCCGCACCTTGGCCACGTGCGCTTCCAGATTCTCGCGCGGCGGCCGGAACTCGCTCAGCAAGGCATTGAAAGCGTCGAGCGCTTCCTGATCGCCATCCGTCATCGGCAGACCCTCTGCCTGGCGAGCGCTGGCGGCCTGCGCGAGTGCCTGCATCTCGCGAAAGTCCTGCCACTCCGAGACGCTGATCAGTGTTTGCAGGATCATGAACGCCGCGGCCAGCAGCAAGAGCCGGCGCGGCGCCAGCTTGCGGAACACGAACAATATGAGTCCGGCGATGCCGTAGTAGAACAACACATCGCCGCTCCACAGCAGCAGGTAGCCATTGATCAGGCCGAACACGATCAGCCAGAGCAGGCGGCGAAAATAGAGACTCGTCGGCCGCGCGCCGGGCGTGCGAGCCGCGTGGCGTTCCAGGAACAACAAGGCGCTGGCGCCGAACAGCATTGTGAACAAGCCGCGTTGCGTGCCCTCGACGAACAACGACATGATTCGCCACACTGTGAAGTCGATGTGCGACTCGGCGCCCCATATCGTTGGATCGTCATAGGCGTAGGGCAGGCCGAATCCGGTGACGTTCATCAGCAGGATGCCGAGCACGGCGATGCCACGCGCGACATCGAGCAGTCCGATGCGACTTTCGTCAGCAGTGGGGACGAACTGGGAGGGCATGACGAGGGCGACCAGTGAGGTGCCAGTGCTGTGTGGCCAGTCTGCCCTTAAAATGCGCGCCATGGAAACAACTTCTCGCACCTGGAAGATCGAGCTGCACACCCTGGCGTCCAGCACGCTCACCGATCAACAGTTCCTGACCGGCCAGCGCGACGGCCGCCCGGTGACTCTGAGCGGCGCCTTGCGCCTGCCGCCGGGCATGGCGAAAGTGCCCGCGGTCGTGCTGATGCACGGTTCCGGAGGGGTGTCGGGTGTGGTCGATGAGTGGGCCCGCTGGCTGACCGATCGAGGCATCGCCAGCCTGATGCTCGATTGCTTCACCGGCCGCGGCCTCGACACGACGTTTGCGAATCAGGAGCAGCTCGGCCGGCTGGCGATGATCATCGATGCCTATCGCGCGTTCGACATGCTGGCGACACATCCGCGCATCGACAGTAGTCACATCGCTCTCATGGGCTTTTCGCGTGGCGGACAAGCGGCGCTCTACTCGGCCGTGCAGCGGTTTCGGGATATGCACGGTCCAAAACTGGGCGACTTCGCCGGTTATGTCTCCTTCTATCCGGCATGTCACAGCCGCTATCGCGGCGATGAGCGCCTGGTGGACCGTCCCATCCAGGTGTTGCATGGGACGGCGGATGACCTGAACCCCATCGGTCCATGCCGCGATTTCGTGTCTCGCGCCCGCCAGGCGGGCGCGACCATTGAATTGCATGAATTCCCTGGCGCCCGGCACGTGTTCGACTGGCCGCTCCTGGCGCAACCAGTGGTCTTGCAGGGCGTGCGCTCGAATAGCGGCGCCATGCTGGTGGAGGGAGATGACGGGGCGCTGTACCTGGAGGGAACCACCCTCGCCGCGGCCGATGCCATCGACCGGTTTACATTGAACCCGACTCTGGGTCACGACCCCGAGGCGCTCGCCGGCGCCCAGCGCATCGTCGACGCTTTCATAAGGCAAGTTTTGCACGCTTGAAGCGCGCCCGTGTCGGACGAATCCGGCACAATAGCGTTCTTTCGCCTTCCCCAATTGCCCCACTGCCCTGCAGGGAATCCTCAAGTGAGCTTGCCGCTGTCCGCCGCGCTGATCATTTTCATCGTCACCATCGCCACCAGTCTCGTCGGCCTGTACGGCAACACCCGGCTGATCGATCGCAGTCTGTTCCGGCCCTACTGGTTCCTGCGCCGGCAGCAGTACGACACCATCGTGCTCAGCGGCCTGGTGCACGCCGACCTGATGCACCTCATTTTCAACATGATGACGTTCTACTTCTTCGGCTTCCTGCTGGAGCGCGCCATCGGTCCGATGCATTTTCTGTTGTTATATGCCGCCGGCCTGCTGGTCAGTCATCTGGGCACCTATTACAAACAGAAGAACAATCCCGAGTACGCCTGCCTGGGGGCCTCGGGCGCCATCTCGGCGGTGCTGTTCGCGGCCATCGTGTTCTTTCCCGATCAATCGCTGTTCATCATTCCCATTCCGGTGCCGATTCCTGCACCGCTATTCGGAATCGGTTATCTCGCCTACACCTGGTATGCCGCGCGCCATCCGCATGGCCGCATCAATCACGACGCCCACTTGGGGGGTGCAATCACCGGCCTGGTATACGTCGCGTTGCTCGAGCCGCGCGCGTTCAGCTATTTGTTTGCTAGTTTGTTTTGATGTTTCGTTGCTGCAGTACGCGCGTTGCAAGAGAGCAAACATCGCGCCGCACTAAATGAGTGATGCGTCAATGTCGCGCTCATGATGCGACATTGCGGCAGTCAAAAAGCATGCAATGCTTCTCGATGTATACTGCGATTTACGTTCAGTATATAGACGTATTGGCGCAACCCTGATCGGTGCTACGTTCCGACCTTCTCGCCAGGAGAGGTCCCGATCATGGAAAGAACAAGGATCGATGCGTGCAGTGCCCGTCATTTGTCTGCCGGCTGGTGTGTTCTGCCGGCAACATTCCTGGTGTGTTGCCTGCCCGCGGCAGCCGGAGAAAGTCAGCCCGAAGAGGTCGTAGTTACCGGCTCGCGCATTCGGCAGAACCCTGTCGAGAGCGTGGCGCCTTTGCAGACAGCCACTGCCGCGGATATCGATCGCAGTGGTGAAATTTCGGTCGCCGACTATCTGCAGCGCTTGCCGATTTCCGGATCGGCCATCAATCGCTCCAACAATTCCAGCGGCAATCTCGGCTTCCCGCCCGACGGCGGAGGTATCGGCGCCGGCTCGAGCGAAATCGACTTGCGCTATCTCGGCTCCAAGCGTGTGCTGGTGCTGGTTGACGGCAAGCGCTGGGTGCGCGGCTCCTCGGCGAGCGGCGTATCGGGCGCGGTGGATCTCAACACCATTCCCACCGCGGCCATCGCTCGCATCGAGCTGCTGCAGGATGGTGCCTCGCCAATCTATGGCTCCGACGCCATCGCCGGCGTCGTCAATATCATCACTCGTTCCGACTTCGACGATTTCGAGCTCGAAACCAATCAGGGCGCCTTCGACGAGGGCGACGGCTACACGCAGGACTACAGCATTTCGTTCGGCGGCAGTGGCGAGCGCAGTCGGGCGTTCTTCTCGGCCAGCTTCTCGCGGCAGGACGCGGTCCTTTCCCAGGATCGTGCGCTATCGCGCGCAATCATTTATGGCGCGCCTCCGGGCGTGGGCGGCAGCGGGTTCACGCCCCAAGGACGTTTCATATTTCTAGACCCGCGTGGCGACGTGGATGGCAACGGCGAGCCGGATGTCCTCGACCTCACGCTCAACAATGGCGTGGTCAATGATGGCGTGACGCGGCCAGTCTTCGATCCGAACAATCCGACGGGCGGTGACTTTCACGCGTTCGGCACCGCGGACCGGTTCAACTATCGGCCCTACAACTATCTGGTCACGCCCAATCGACGTGTGAATCTGTTCGGCAAGGCTGAATACGATATCTCGGACAGTGTCGAGCTGCGCTTCACGGCGGCGTATACCAATCGCAGATCGGACAATCGCGCAGCGCCGAATCCGTTGCCGATGGGCTCCGACGCGGGCGCGGGTTTCTATCTCGATAACGTTTTCATCCCGGCCGAGCATCGCTACAACCCGTTCGGCATCGATCTGGACGGCAGGAGCAATCTCATCACCATCGGCCGGCGGCCGCTGGAAGCCGGCCCGCGCATCTTCGAGCAGGACGTCGACTCCTACATGATCTCGGGCACGTTGAGCGGCGAGTTACAGCTGGCTTCGCGACCGATGTTCTGGGACGTGAGCATCAATTGGGGCCGTAACAACGCCTCGCAGCAAGGTCACAACATTTTCAATGCTCGCAAGCTGGCGCTGGCGGTCGGACCCGAAGCCGACTGCCTGGCCGTGCCCGGCTGCGTGCCGTTCAACATCTTTGGCGGCCAGGGCGCGAACGGCGAGGGCAGCATCACGCAGGAAATGCTCGACTGGGCCACGTTCACGCAGAACGATCAGAGCGAGCAGGAGCTCAGCGACATCATCGCCAACGTCAGCGGCGATCTGTTCGACTTGCCAGCCGGTCCGTTCGCCTACGCGCTGGGGTTCGAGTATCGCAAGGAAGAAGGCTCGTTCACGCCGGATGCAACAGTGCAGGCGGGCGAGACCGCCGACGTGCCCGCCCTGCCCACCGCCGGTGAGACGCAGGTGCGAGAAGCGTATCTGGAATTGCGAGCACCGATACTCGCGGATGTTCCGGCGCTGCGACGGCTCGAGTTGTCGGCGGCGGTGCGTTCCTCCGATTACGATCGCATTGGCCGGGACGAAGTCTTCAAGGGCGGTTTGTATTGGCGCGTGATCGACGATCTGGCGTTGCGCGCCAGCTATGCCGAAGGCTTTCGGGCGCCGAACATCGGCGAGCTGTTCAACACGGGTTCGCGTTTCGACAGCCAGATCAACGATCCGTGTTCCTCCTATGCCACCAACGGATCGCCGACAGTGCAGGCGAACTGCGCGGCGCTCGGCGTGCCGACGTCGTTCGTGCAGATCAACCCGCAGATCAGTGTGCAAACCGGCGGTAACGAGGACTTGCAGCCGGAGACTTCAGAAACCATCAACATCGGCTTTGCCTACAATCCGTCCTGGGCCGAGAACGCGGGTTGGATCGACCAGCTCACGTTCGATGTGAACTACTACGACATCAAGCTCGAGAACGCCATCCAGGCACTGTCGGCTCAGATTCAACTGACCAACTGCGTCAACACGCTCGCGCCCTTGTTCTGTGATGGCATCGTCCGCGGACCGGGCGGCTCGATCACTGCGTTCGCCAACCAGCTCACCAACATCGGCCGCATCGAAACCGACGGCTTCGATTGGACGGTGTTGCTGACGACGCCCGAGCTCGGCAATTTCGGCTCGCTGCGCTTCCAATGGTCCAACACGTACCTGGCGGGCTACAAGGAATTCACGCTGGGATTGAACGGGCTGGTGCCCACCGAGCGTGCCGGGACTGAAGTCGGCTCGCCGATCCGCGGTTACGTCCGTTACAAGTCGACGTTGGCGGCCGACTGGCTGTTCCGCGAGTTCGTCACGTCGCTGACGTTGCGCTACTTCAGCGATCTGACCGAGCAATGTGCCGGCGCCCTGGTCGACAACGGACTGGAAAGCCTGTGCTCCGATCCGGTGCGACTGTTGAACGAGATGGACAGCAAGGTCTTCACCGACCTGCGCCTGAGCTGGACGCCGCCGATTCTGGATCAGCAGCTGCAACTGGCCATCGGCATCAACAATGTGCTCGACGAAGATCCGCCGCCGTGCCTCAGCTGCGATCTGAACAACTTCGACGGCACGATCTATCCCGTGCCGGGCCGATTCTTCCACGCCAGAGCCGCGCTCAAGTTCTGAACGCAGCACCAATAAATCCAACAGGAGAACCCCATGAACAAGCACAACGTAGTGCTACTGGGCGCAGTCGCCGCTGCGCTGGGAATGGCAATGACGCCGCGAGTGGCGGCGCCAGGAGAACCCGCAGCAGCGGCGGATCAGCGCATTCTGGCCGAGATCATCGTCACCGCGCAGAAGCGAGAGACGGCGCTGCAGGATGTGCCGTTCTCGGTCGCGGCGGCAAATGAACAGCAGATCCGCGATTCGGGCTCCGGAAATATCGTCGAACTGTCGCGCAACTTCGCCGGCCTGACCATTACCGATCTCGGTCCGGGCCAGAGCCAGGTTGCCATCCGCGGCATCAGCGCCGGGCAGGTAGTGCGCGATCAGCCCGGCGTGAAGGAATCGGTCGGCGTGTATCTCGACGAGTCGGCGATCTCGGTGGCGCTGTTCACGCCGGACCTGGACCTGTTCGATCTGGAACGCTTCGAAGTGCTGCGCGGTCCGCAAGGCACGTTGTTCGGCGCCGGTTCATCGGCGGGTACGGTTCGTTACATCACCCGTAAGCCGCAGCTCGGCGAATTCCAGGGCGCCGTCGAAGTCGGCGGCTACACCGGCACCGATACCGATTGGGGCGGTGGCTTGAAAGGCATGATCAACGCGCCGCTGGGGGATATCTCCGCGATTCGCCTGGTCGGCTACCACAACGAGCAGGCCGGCTTCATCGACTCCTACTACCCGGGACGCGCGGTGCGAAAGGATGTGAACAGCGGCGAGAAGAGTGGTGCACGCGTGGCGGTGCTCATCCAACCCAGCGACACCATCTCCATTACGCCGCGCGTCGTCTATCAGAAGCTGGAAACGGACGGTTATCCGCGTATCGATGTTTATAACATTCTGGGCAATCCGTTCACGACGACGGAACCGCCCGTGAATCCGGGCGAGCGTGGCCAGGTCACGCAGTTTCGCGAAGGCATCGACGATGAGCTCGCGCTGGCCGACCTGACAATGGAGTTCGGCCTCGGCGGCCTGACGCTGACTTCCATCAGTTCGTACACCGATCGCGATCTGACGGTACTGCGCGATGCGACCCAGCTCACCGGCAGCGTCACGCTTTCCTTCGACGGCGGTAGAGGCATCGCGACTTCCGCCGACGTGCGCCTGAACTCGCCCTTGTACGACACCACCTCGCTCAAATCCTTCAGCCAGGAAATTCGCCTGGCCTCCGATGGCGGCGGCAGGTTCGAGTGGCTGGTAGGCGCGTTCTATCAGGAAATCGACCGCGACTATGGCCAGACGCTGCCGACCCCCGGCTACGACGAGCTGTCGGTGCGGCTCGGTCGCTTGCCCAGCTCCGGCTACAACGCGCCGCCCGATACTCCGTACTATTCCCGCGTGCCGTATGACTTCAGCCAGTTCGCGCTGTTCGGTGAAGGCACGGTGCATTTCAACGAGCAATGGAGCCTCACCGGCGGCCTGCGCTATTACGACTTCGAGGAGGATCGCCTGCTGACCTTCGCCGGCTCGTTCGCCGATTTCGGCTACACCAATCAGCCTGGCGAAACCAGCTCGGATGGCTTTTCGCCGCGCGTCATCCTGTCTTTCGAACCGAACGACGATGTGCTGCTCACAGCACAGGTCGCGCGCGGCTTCCGCTTGGGTGGCATCAACGATCCGCTGAACGTCTCGCTGTGTGAGCCGCCCGACCTGGCCACGTTCAGCGGCCAGCCGACCTTCGAGGACGAGACCGTGTTGAACTACGAACTCGGCGCCAAGACGATGCTCGCCGATCGACGCGTCACGCTGAACGCCTCGGTGTTCTACTCCGATATCGACGATCTGCAAGTGATCGCCGACGCGGGCTCGTGTTCATCCCGCATCGTGCTCAACGCGCAGGCTGAAGCAATCGGTGCGGAGCTGGAGTTGTTCGCACGGCCCAACGAGTACTGGGACTTTGGAGTCTCGGCTACGTATGTACAGGCGGAGATCACCGAATCGCGCTTGAACGCGGCCGGCGCGCCGATCGCGGGTATTCGCGACGGCAATCGTCTGCCCACCTCGCCGGAGTTTCAGGCCGCGGCCACCGTCACCTACACCTGGCCATTTTCGCCGACCATGGATGGGTTCGCGAATTTCACCTTCCAGCATGTGGGGTCTTCCTACACTCAGCTGGCCGACCAGGAGCCGCCGACCGGCTGTGTGGGCTGTCCTGGCGCGCCGGGTTTCTTTCTGTTCGGTGACCCCACTATCACTCAGTTCACGTACGATCCGGAGCTGCCCAGTTATGACATCGGCAACTTGCGTTTCGGCGTGAGGGCCGATGCATGGGAGCTCGCCGCGTTCGTCAACAATGTGTGGGACGAGCGTGCGTTCCTGTCGCTCGATCGCGAGCGAGGCACGCGCGCCCGCGTCGGATATCTCACCAACATGCCGCGTAGCTATGGTGTGTCGCTGCGCATGGATTTCTAAGTAAGAGCGACGTCCAAGTAAAAATTTCTAACGACGCCGGTGTGAATTGGCGCCGGCGTTCGCCCCACCCGCGGCAAGCGGTTATCATCGCCGCTCACTTCCTGGCCGAGGATTGGGAATGGCAGATCCACGTCGCACTCTCTGCATCGTTCTGGTGCTTGCTGCGCTAACGGGGTGCGATCGGTCGACGTCGCCGTCCGAGAACAGCGGGCGTGCCACCGAGCCACCGGCACCGGTGGTCAACGTCGAGTGGACCAAGTACGTAGACGAATTCATCGAGAGTTACTTTCGCGCGCGTCCGAGCTTCGCGGTGGCACAGGGGCGGCACGAGTTCGATGGCCAGATGCCGGATTGGAGCGCTGCTGGCATCAAGAAAGAAATCGCCCGGCTGGAGCAGATGCGTGCCAGGGCGGTCGGTTTCAACGACGACAGCCTGGAGCCGGAGCAACAGTTTCAGCGCGACTATCTGGTGAGCCGCATCGATAACGATCTGTTCGCGCTGCGCGAGGCGCGCCAGCCGTTCACGAATCCTGCGTGGTATTTCGATTCCGGTCTCGATCCGAGCACCTATGTCACGACGCCCTATGCGCCGCCGGATGAGCGTGCGCGCGCCTTCATTGCCTATGCGAAGCAGGTGCCCGCCGCGCTCGATCACATCAAGGCGAATCTCGACCTGCCGCTGCCTCGTACCTTCATCGATTTCAGCGTTGCCAGCTTCGGCGGTTTCGCCGAGTTCTATCGCAACGACGTGCCCCAGGCGTTCGCCGAAGTGCACGACCCAGCGCTGAAAAAGGAGCTGATGGCCGCGATCGGACCGGCGGCTGCGGCCATGGAGGACATGGTCAAATGGATGGAGTCGCAGCGCGCGACGGCTAACGATGCTTATGCACTTGGCGCCGAGCGATTTGCAGCGATGCTGCGCATGACGGAAAACGTCGACGTGCCGCTCGATAAGATCGAAGCCATCGGTCGTGCCGACCTGGAGCGCAACCTGTCGGCGATGAATGAAGCGTGCAAGGCTTTCGCGCCCGGCGCGAAGATCGAGGAGTGCGTGCAGCGCGTGGCGGCCGACAAGCCCGAAGGAGGGGTGGTCAGCGGTGCGCGTGCGCAGCTGGAAACGATCAAGAAATACATCCTGGACCACGAGATCGTCAGAATTCCAGGAACGGAGGAAGCCAAGGTCGAGGAAGCGCCGGCTTATAGGCGCCAGAACTTCGCGTATATCAATATTCCCGGGCCGTTCGAGAAGGATCTGCCGTCGGTGTACTACATCGCGCCGCCGGACCCGAAGTGGTCCAAGGCCGAGCAGGACGCGTACATTCCCGGCAAGGCCGATCTGTTGTTCACCTCCATCCACGAAGTATGGCCCGGCCATTTCCTGCAATTCCTGCATTCGAATCGCTCGCCGTGGCGCTTCGGTCAGTTGTTCGTCGGCTATGCGTTCGCGGAAGGTTGGGCGCATTACGCCGAGGAGTTGATGATCGAGCAGGGCATCGCCGCCAAGCAGCCCGAGCTGCACATCGGTCAGCTGCTGAACGCGTTGCTGCGGAACGTGCGCTACATGTGCGCCATCGGTTTGCACACGCAAGGCATGACTGTCGCGCAGTGCGAGCAGATGTTCAGAGAGAAAGCGTTTCAGGACGTCGGCAATGCCCGCCAGCAGGCGGCGCGAGGCACCTATGACCCCGCTTATCTGAACTACACGATGGGCAAGCTGATGATCCGCAAGCTGCGCGACGACTGGGCTGGCAGTCGCGGCGGCCGGCAGGCGTGGAAACAATTCAACGACGAGTTCCTGTCGTACGGCGGCCCGCCGATTCCGTTGGTGCGCTCGCAGATGATGCCGGGACCGGCGGGCGAGCTGTTCTGACTGTCGAGTGCGCGGCTACTTCGAGGTGGACAGCACGCGCAGGTCGCGGGACATCCTGATCGCGTCTTCGATGCCGCTGTAGTAGCCGTCGACGCGGTCGATCTCGCGATAGCCGAGCGCCGCGTAGAAATGGCGTGCTTCCCGCTTGACGGCGCGCACTTCCAGCCGCACCAGAAACAGGCCGGCGATCTTCGCCGTTTCTTCCACCCATTGCACCAGCTGGCGGCCGACACCCTGCCGGCGATATTCGTTCGCCACCCCCAGCAAGGCGATGTGCGCGGACTCATCGCCGTACTGAGCAAGGATGAAGCCGGCCAGGCGGTTGTGATCGCGCGCAATCACTGCGGCGCTCTCGCGCTGGCGCATCAGACCGGCCACGCGCCGGGGCGTCCAACTCCAGGGCAGGTCGGTCTCGACCACATCGCGCGACAGATGAGCGATGGCCGGGGCATCGCCCATGCGGGCTGGACTCAGGGTGATCATGCTCATCGAAAGTCGATATTAACCAACCGGTGTAGCAGCCGAAAGCGGCATGGCGGCTAATGCGAATCAGCTGCCGCCGGTCCGCGAGCCAGCGCCAGATGCGCAAAACGCACGTCCAGCAGGTCCGCCATCACGGCTTCGACGGTGGACCAGCGGCCGCTGCCGCGGCCCTGGATCACCACATCCTGTCCATCCGAGCGTGTTACCAGCAGCCTGTTCCATTCAGGTGGTAACTGGGCCAGCGGATCGCGCGTGTCGAGCGCCTCCAGTTGCAACTGGCCGAACACTCGATGGCTGATTGTCCAAGCGCGCGCGACCCATCGAAGTGTGCAGTTCTCGGTTAGCGCATCTCGTGCTCGGTGTAGCGATTCAGCATCGAGCGGGACTACGTGCCACGCATCCGGATCTCGGCCAAAAGCATGTCGCGCAAGGATCCGCAATTTGCGTACGGCACTTGCTCCTGACAACTCTTCGCGCAGATGGGTGGCGTCGGTTTCGGCGGCTGCGTTCAGCATCAGTTCCTCGAATGCGAAGCCCTTGAGCCAGCGATCCAGAATGTGACTGGCCACGCCGCTGAACACTGCCGCGAGCGAACGGATGTCGCCGTGATGCAGCTCGCGGCGCAATGTTTCGAGCATGGGCGCGCTGCTACCTACTGCGGCGCTATATCGCAGATAAGCATTGCAGCGCGCAGCCAGTGCGCCCAGCTTGCGGCCCATTTCGGCGATCAGCGCGGTGTTGGCGGAAACGACGCTGATGCCGCGCTCGAGGAAATGACCGGCCAGCGAGTGTGCCGGCTCCAGATCGGGAAGGGCCTCGACGACCACGTCGGCCTGAAGATTCATGATCTGGCCCAACGAATCGAACAGCGGCGTGTCCGCATCGGCGTGCTTGCCGCGATCGCGGATCAACGCGCCGACGACGTTGAAATGCTCGTGCATGGCGGCGACGCGCCGATGAATGCCGCTGCCGATTTCACCGCGGCCCAGCAGCAAAACGCGCGTCGGCGTGGTCGACTCGGGATGCGCGGGAGTGCGGCCGAAGCGCCCGATCACCGACTCGTAGGGTGATGCGATCGCAGCCACTTCGGCGCGTGCCGAATACTGATCGAGCAATCGCACAGCCTTCGGTTGAATCAACGTGGTCGCAAGCTCGAGTGCGTCGGCATAGCCGAGCGCCGAGAAGCGCTGCAAAGATGCCGACGATGCCGCCGCCGGGTCGGCTTCGTACACGCCATCGACATCCTTCAACAGGCGACAGCGATTGGCTTGCAATGCGTGCGCCAGGTAAACCGCCGAATGATCCGAGCCGCCCGGCCCCAAGGTCCGCAGACGGCCATCGGCGCCGTAACCGAATCCGGCCAGCACCAGGACCGGCGTGTATTCCAACAATGTCTGCAACTGCTCGACCTGGACCGCCTCGGTGTCGCCGTCGAGCACGGTGCCCGACACGGTCAGGCCCACTTCACGCGGATCGATGACTCTGGCGGGTACGCCGACGCGATCCAGTTCGATGCCCAGCAATGCCGCTGCCTGGCGCTCGCCGCTGGCCAGCAGCTCGGCCATGGCGTGCGGCTGCGGATCGTCCGCCAGCTCGTGTGCCTTGCTCAGCAGTCGTGCCGTCGAATCGCCGAGCGCCGATGCAATGGCGACGATGCGCCAGCCAGCGCGATACCAGCGGTAGATCTCGTGGACGGCCGTGGGCACGTCGGCCTGGCTGCGCAGCACCGAGCCGCCGAACTTCAGCACGATTATGTCGCCCGCCATGCTTCCTCCCCTCGAAACTATAGACGCATGTGCGCCGGATCTCTGCCACCGGTCTCGCGAAAATGATTTGCTCTATGATGCGCGCCCATGCTCCAAGCCATTAAGACGCAATCGGCGATGAAAGTGTGGGCGGTGTTGCTTGCTGCGGCGCTGCTGGTGATTGGTGTCGCCCCGGATCACGCTCGCGCGCAGTCGACACAGTCGCTACGGGACGGTCCCTACATAACGCGGTCGGCCGAGGGTGGCTGGGCGGCCCGATGGATCGGTGGGTCTGCGGTCCGGGAGCGCGCCGTGGAGATCGGCGACATCGTGACGGTCGCGGCAGTCGGCGCGTTTCCAGCATTCGATGTCGAGCTGCGCGGACCGGCCAAACCCGCGCCGGATGAAATCAAGGTTGGCTCGCGTACGCCGCTGTTCGTGATGGCCGATACGCACGGTGAATTCGAAATTGCCGTGCAGCTACTGCAGCGGCACGGCATCGTCGATGAGCGCCTGCGCTGGACCTTTGGCAAGGGACATCTCGCGGTGCTCGGCGATGTCTTCGATCGTGGCCCGAACCACACCGAGCTGCTGTGGCTGATCTACAAGCTGGAGGCCGAAGCGCGGCGCGCTGGTGGTGGTGTGCATCTGGCCATCGGCAATCACGAAGCGATGGTGCTCACCGGCGACGAGCGCTATCTCAATTCCAAATATCCGCGCGTGGCAGCGGTGCTAGGTGTCGAGCGTCACGCGATGTTATGGGATGAGCAGACACTGCTGGGTCAGTGGTTGCGAAGCAAAGCAGCGGTGTTCCGGCTCGGCAATTATTTGTGTCTGCATGGCGGCGTGTCGCGAGAGCTGATCGATCGTGGCTGGACCCTGGCGCAGGTCAATCAAACCTTGCGGGCCGCGCTGACCGGGCCAGCGGCGCGGCTCGACGAAGCCGCTCGATTCGTCCTGGGCGAGTCGGGGCCGTTGTGGTATCGCGGCTACTTCGAGCAGCTGGCTCGACAGGCTGGCTTCGCGCCGGCGAGCCGGGCCGACATCGACCTGATCCGGGAGCGTTTCGGCGTCGAGGCCATTCTGGTCGGCCACACCAGAGTGCCGGCCATCGTCTCTCTATATGAGGGCCGTGTCATTGCAGTGCAGGTCTACCCGCATCGCGAGCAGCACACGCACGCGCCGGTGATGGAAGCCCTGTCGATTCAAAACGGACAAATGTTTCGTGCGAATGCCGACGGCGGCCGTGAGGTGCTGCCGCGCCCTTGACTGTGCAACTCGATCGCGGCTGTCGCAGCGCGGCGGTGGCATTCCAGCGCGATATTCCGGAGCTATTTTCCGCTGAAATTTTTTTGGGGGTTCATCGCGGCCCCTCGACACATCTATACATCCAAGCAGCTCATTCGAAACTGCGAGCCTGCTCACGGGTGCGATGTGATCGTGCTGGTCTCATATCAATCTGCGAGCCTGCCTGTGGGCGATCGAGGCGAGTAAGGTTTTGCGAGTTGGCCCGTTGTTGTCAAAGCCGTCGGTGTCCTCCTGCAGGCCGCGACACAACGATCTCTCAAACTGATGCCCCGACCGTTCACAGGCTTCTCTTCAGCCCGATCGCTCCCGATCGCGCGTGTATCGAGCCTCAAGCCCAGGTGCTGCGCTTGGGCCGCGATTTGATCCAGGCGCCGAGCAGCAGACCCAGCAACACCAACCCACCGCCGGACAGCAGCCAGCGGAGCATGACGTTGCGCTTCAGGTCCTGCACTTCATCGGTGAGTTGCGTGACTCGAGTCTGCAGCGAGGCGTTGTCGGCCTTGAGCTGCTTGTTTTCTTCGTATTGCGTGATGGCCGTGGCCGATACGCGGCGAATTTCTGCCAGCTCGGCTTGCAGCCGCTGATTCTCCTTCTCCAGCTGGGCTGCGCGACTTTCTATTTCACTGCGCGCGCCGCGCACGTCCTGATAGTTCTCGCGCATCGATTTCAGCTGCGCTTCGAGCGCTTCGATGCGCTTGTTGGCCGCGGCCAGCCGGTCCTTCGCGATGGGTTGACTCGTGAGGTACTGAGTGGGCACCCATCCTTCGGTGCCATTGGGAGTGCGTACTTGAGTGAAGCCCGCGGCCTTGTCTTCGCCGAGCACTTCCAGCGGCAGCCCGCTCGGCAGCGCCGCGTTGATGATCTTGTGGCCGTTCGATGGACCGCGACGCAGGGGAACAGTCAGCTCATCGGAGATGTACATCGTCGCAGCGAAGGCGGACACCGGTCCTAGCACCAGCAGCAGCGCTAGCAGCACCTTTCTCAACATCAGCACGGATTCCTTATAGTCTTTGGTCTCGCCGTTGTGCCGGCAGACGCGCACTATAGCGAAACTGAACGCGTATTACGGCCAGTAATCGACGCGTTCGCCGATCGGCGACAGGTGCGTCAGGTATTTCTACGGCGGTTGGCGGTTGGCGGTTAGTGGCTGGTTTCGGAGGCCCACCAACCCACTAACCGCTAACGGCCAACCGCTAGTATTTGATCACCGTTCGCGCCGGCGAACCCTTCCAGCGGAAGTCCTGCACCAGGTTCAGATCGATGAGCACCGCCAGGAAATCGACCTGATAGCCGGCCAGCACACACAGCTCGGCCGCCGCTTGCAGCGTGCCCCCGGTGGCAAGCACGTCATCGACCAGCAACACCCGGCCGCTGCCTTGCTGCATTTCCAGCACGCCTTCGCCGTACTCGAGCTGATAGGGGATGGCGACCACCGGCGGCGGCAGCTTGCCCTGCTTGCGGATGGGCACGAACCCCTTGCCGTGCCGGAAGGCCAGGGCCGAGCCGAGCATGAAGCCGCGTGATTCGATGCCGGCCACGGCGTCGATCTGGCCCCACTCCGCGGCGCTCAGCAGGCCGCTCATGGCTTCGATGGTGGCGCCGAAGTGGCTGCGCAGTAATGGGGCAATGTCGCGGAAAACGATGCCGGGGCGCGGGAAATCCGCCACGTCGCGAATCAGGCGTTTCAGGTCTGTCATGAGCTTCCGATCGGTGCCGGTCGTCCTTCAGGTAAACTGCACGGCGGGCATTGTCGCCCAAGGATTGTGCCCTGGACTGCCGTCGGTCGCACACTCTGGCGCGACCGGCCCTTTTTTGATCCCTCAAACCTCAATCTCCCGTCAAATACTCGTTATCAATGCCGACCATGTTTCCTTCCGCCTTTCGTGCCCATCCCTGGCACGGCGTCGAGCTCGGCGCCGAAGCTCCGTCCGTCGTCACCGCCTATATCGAGATCGTGCCCACCGACACGGTCAAGTATGAAATCGACAAGGGCACCGGCCTGCTCAAGGTCGACCGGCCGCAGCGATTTTCCAACATCTGCCCGTCGCTGTACGGCTTCCTGCCCCGCACCTTATGCGCCGAACGCATCGCCGCCTATTGCGAAGAGCGCACCGGCAAGACCGGCATCAAGGGCGACGGCGATCCGATGGACATCTGCGTGCTGACCGAGAAGTCCATCGGTCACGGCGACGTGCTGGTGCAGGCCATTCCGATCGGTGGCCTGCGCATGATCGATGACAACGAAGCGGATGACAAAATCATCGCGGTGATGCGCGACGATGCGCTGTACGGGCACATGACGGATATTTCGCAGTGTCCGAAGTCGGTGATCGAGCGCGTGCGGCATTACTTTCTGACGTACAAGCATGCGCCTGGCTCGCCGGAGCATAAGGTGGAGATTACGCACGTGTATGGGCGTGATGAAGCGTATGAAGCGATTCGCCGCAGCCAGGCGGATTACACGGCGGCGTTCATGGGTGTCAGGTAAGGACACCCACACCCCCTCGCCCTCGAGGGCGAGGGGCTCGAGAATAAAGAGAGAAGATGTTTTTGGCGTCCTCGCCTGCCGGCGAGGACGCTATAGAAGAGAGATGGTTTCGCCTGCTGGCCAGGAGGCTCCAGAGAGCGCGTGCGGTGTGGCCTCCCGGGCCGTGCAGTCTCAAGAGCGCGCGTTCGTGGTGACCTTCTGGCGTCGGTGATATCTTGCCACTCCGTGGCAGGGTTTGACGTTGTAATTGCGACATGCGTGCCGAACGACTCATTGCCATTCTCATGGCCCTGCAACGGGCTCAGGCGCTCACTGCGGGTGAGCTGGCGCAGCGGCTCAGTGTTTCGGTGCGGACCATCTTTCGTGATATCGATGCGCTCTCGACCATGGGCGTGCCGGTGTACACCGAGCAGGGGCGTGGCGGCGGCATTCGACTGATCGAAGGCTACAGCTCCGATCTGACCGGGCTGTCCTCGGGTGAAGCCGAGGCACTGGCGTTGATTGCGAGTCCTGCTTCGATGGGCGTTCGCGATCTCGCCGGGCCGACGCGAACGGCGCTGGACAAGCTCTCGGCCGCTGTGCCGACGATGCATCAACTGCGTGCGCAGCATGCGCGCGGCCGGTTGCTCTTCGATACCAAGCCCTGGTTTCGTTCCTATACCGCCTCTCCCTATCTGGATACGCTCAGAGCGGCGATCTGGAAGGATGAATGCGTCAGCATCAATTACCGCCGCGGTAACGGCGAAGTGAAGGACTACCTGGTCGAGCCGTATGCGCTGGTCGTGAAGGTCGACACCTGGTACCTGATCGGCCGCGTGAAGCGCGAGACGCGGGTGTTTCGGATCTCGCGGCTGCAGGCGCTGCAGACCACCGGCACGACTTTCACTCGTGACCCGGACTTCGACCTGCAGAAGTTCTGGAACACCTGGTGCGAGAAGTTCGAAAAGAATCCGCCGGTGAGCTACCCGGTGGAGCTGATGATCTCGGCCAAGGGCAGGCAGCAACTGCTCGACAGCTTCGGCAACTGGTTCCGGCAGCGGCTCGAACCGCTGGGCGAGAGCTTCAAAGGCCGCAAGCCCGTGACTTTGGACTTCGAGCGCGAGGAGGCGGCGCTGCGCATCATGTTCGATCTGGTGTTCGAGGCCGATATCGTCCAGCCCGCCGAGCTGCGCCGCAAGCTGCGCAATCAGGCCAGGCGGGTGGTCGCCGCGATCGCCTGAGGGCTCGATGGCCGCGCCAGGCTACTTTTTCCCGAGCAGGATCGCGACCAGGCACGCGATCAGCAGCACGCTGTACTCCATGCCGTTGCGGCCCAGCCCGACCACGAACCAGCCGGCATGCCAGTGCACCCACCAGATGCCCAGCGCGGTCTGGATGATGAAGTACGCCGCCAGCGGCGCGGTGTACCGGCCGAGCGCCAGCAAGGTGCCGCCGACGATCTCGATGAGGGTCACCGCCCACGCCCAGGCGAGGCCGAAAGGCAGGCCGCGCGATTCCAGAAAAGGTCCGAACGGCGACACTGCCTCGTACACGACGCGGGCCACGCCGTGAATGACGAACATCGCCGCGACCGCGACGCGCACTACCATGATTGAAGAGATCTTCATGATCGTTGAGCCGGCCTCGAGGGCATCCTTCAAAAGCCGCGGATCATAAGGGAGCGCGTCTGCGATTGCAGCTCATGAGCCTGCGGCCAAGAACGATTGCAGCGCATTCGTCACGAGAGTGATGACCACATCTCACTCAACTGTACCTGTGAGCCGGGCGCAGGACAGGTGATACTGCCGCGGCATATGACTACCCCTACCGCGTCCCGCTCGTCTGCGTCCGCAGGCGCCTATGGCCTCGTGCTTGCTGCTGCGGCCATCCTGCTGATCACCATGGGTGTGCGGCAGACGTCGGGGTTGTTCCTGCTGCCTATCACACAGAGCACGGGCGTTTCGATCGTCGCGTTCAGTTTCGCACTGGCTGTGGGTCAGTTCGTGTTCGGTGCCGCGCAGCCGGTGTTCGGTGCCATCGCGGATAAATACGGCGCCGTAAAGGTGATCATCGCCGGCGCGCTGCTGCTGGCGGTTGGCTCCGCGCTCACGCCGTTCATGACTTCGAGCATGGGGTTGTTGTTCACGTTCGGCGTGATCGCGTCGGCGGGTGCGGCGGCGGGCAGCTTCTCGATCTTGATCGGCATCGCCTCGCAGCGCCTGCCGGTGGAGAAGCGTTCGATGGCGTCCGGCATCATCAATGCCGGCGGCTCGATCGGTCAGTTCGTATTCGCGCCGCTGGTGCAATTCATCATCGGCGTGGCGGGTTGGGCCAGCGCAATGTTTGCTACGGCATTCGCGGCCTTGCTGACGATTCCGTTGGTCTTGCCGCTGATTCGTTCGGCGTCGAACGCGGTCTCGTCGGCGACCTCCGCAGTAGCCACCGCGCACATCTCCCTGAGCGAGCAGGTGCGCGAAGCCATGCGCAATCCCAGCTATCTGTATCTGCACGCCGGCTTCTTTACTTGTGGATTTCACATCGCGTTCCTGGTCACGCATTTTCCGAGCGACCTGCAGCTGTGCGGGCTGACGCCGGAGGTGGCGGCCACGTCGCTGGGGCTGATCGGTCTGTTCAATGTCATCGGCAGCCTGGGCATCGGCTGGTTGGGACAGCGCTACCGGATGAAATATCTGTTGGCCTGGGTGTATGGCAGCCGCGCGGCGATCATTGCCATCTACATGGTGATGCCCAAGACCGCGCTGAACATCTATATGTTCGCAGCGGCACTCGGCGTGACCTGGCTGGCCACCGTGCCGCCCACGGCGGGATTGGTGGGCAAGCTGTTCGGCACGCGCTATCTGGCGACGCTGTTCGGCCTGACGCTGGTGTCGCACCAGGTCGGCGGCTTCCTCGGCGCCTGGCTCGGCGGCATCGTGCTGTCGCGAACCGATTCATACGCATGGATGTGGTATGCGGACATTGCGCTGGCGCTGATGGCCGCCATCGTGAACCTGCCGATTCGCGAGCAGAGACTGCAGGCGCAGCCGGCGTCGTCGCCGGCTTAGCACCAATGGCACTTAGTTAGCGCCCTGCAGTGGTTGGCGGTTAGCGGTTGGGGCAGAACGGAGGCCAGGATTTAGCTCATTTCTGGCTAACCGCTATCCGCTATCCGCGAACCGCTGCGACAAAGACGGTTAACTAAGCACCATTGGGCCTAGCAGTCCAGCGAGCCATGCCACCGGTTCTGCCGTCGCTGGACGTCGGCGCGGACTGGCCGGCGTCGAACGGCATTTCGCCGGCAAACACCTGACGTGCAGCCATGCCAATGGGTACACTGCCGCGCCTTCAACTCCCGAAGTGGATCAGTGCCATGACTGCACTCGTGACCTTGCGCAATGTCACCAAGAGCTACGTTCGCGGCAAGCAGAAAGTGGAAGTGCTGCACGGCGTGGACCTGACCATCGAGACCGGCGAGTTCCTGGCATTGATGGGGCCGTCCGGCTCGGGCAAGACCACGCTGCTGAACCTCGTGGCCGGCCTCGATCAACCCACCAGCGGCGAAGTGGCGGTCGCCGGTGATCGAATCGATCAGCTCTCGCGCGGCAGCCTGTCGGATTGGCGTGCGCGGCACATCGGGTTCATCTTCCAGTTTTATAACCTGCTGCCGGTGCTGACGGCGGAGGCGAATGTCGAAGTGCCGCTGCTGCTCACGAATCTTTCCAAGTCGGAGCGCCGTCGCCGTGTGCAGATCGCGTTGGAGCTGGTCGGCCTCGCCGACCGCGCGCGGCACAAGCCGAACGAGCTTTCGGGTGGTCAGCAGCAACGCGTCGCCATCGCGCGTGCCATCGTTTCCGATCCCACGCTGCTGGTGTGCGACGAGCCCACTGGCGATCTCGACCGTCAGAACGCCGAAGAGATCATGAATCTGCTGCAGGCGTTGAACCGCAGCCAGAACAAGACCATCGTGATGGTGACCCACGATCCCAAGGCCGCCGAGTACGCCTCGCGCGAGTTGCACCTGGACAAGGGTCGGCTCACCAACGACGCGAGGCGCGCCGCGTGAAATATTTCGGGCTCGTCTGGGCCGGCCTGTGGCGCAAGAAGACGCGCACCGTGTTCACGATGATCTCCATCGTGATCGCGTTCCTGCTGTTCGGGCTGCTGCAGGGAATCAACCAGGGCTTCGGCAACGCCCTGGCCAACCTGGACGTGAATCGTTTGTATGTATCGGCGCGCACCAGCATGACCGATGGCATGCCGATCTCGTACTTGACTCGCATTCGTAATGTGCCGGGCGTGGGCGCCGTTTCGATGTGGGCGTACTTCGGCGGCTATTACCAGGATGCGCGCAAGCCCGTTCCGGCGTTCGCCACCGACGCGGTGGAGCTGTTCAAGGTCTACAAAGAGATCAAGATCAAGCCCGAGTACATCGAGGCCATGGCCAGGACTCGCACCGGCGTGTTGCTCAGCGAAGCGCTTGCTGCTCAGTACGGCTGGAACGTCGGCGATCGCATTCCCATCGGCACATCCATCTGGACCAACAAGGCCGGCAGCAACACCTGGGAGTTCGACGTCGTCGGCACGTTCGACGCGAGCGCCTATGGCGCGGGCTTCCCTGCGTTCTATTTGAACTGGAGCTACTTCGATGAGGCACGCCAGTTCGGCACCGGCGACGTTCACTACTACATCGTGTCCGTGGACGATCCGAAGCAGGCTGACCGGGTGTCGCGTGAGATCGATGCGATGTTTGCCAACTCTTCGGTCGAGACGCGCACGCAGACTGAATATGCGCTGGCGCAGTCGCAGCTCAAGCAGCTCGGCGACATCAATTTCATCGCGAATGCGATTGTCGGCGCGGTGCTGTTCACCCTGTTGTTCCTGACGGCCAATACGATGATGCAGTCCGTGCGCGAGCGAACATCGGAGCTGGCCGTGCTCAAGACGCTGGGGTATTCGGATACCAAAGTGCTGGTGCTGGTACTGATCGAAGCATTGCTGTTGTGTTTGTTCGCCGCGGCGCTGGGTATCGCGCTGGCCGCACTGGTGTTCGAGTCGCCAGCGTTGCAGAAGCTGTTCGGAAACTTTTCGATGCCGGCGGTCGTGGCGGCCATGGGAGCCGGCATCGCGGTGCTGGTGGCATTCGTCAGTGGTTTCCCGCCAGCCTGGCGCGCGCGGCAATTGAACATCGTCGACGCGCTGGCGGGGCGCTGACCGGGAAAGCAACATGAAAATGTTCCGTCAGATCGGCGCCGTCACCGCCATGAACTTCCGTAGCCTGCCGCAGCGGATCAGTACCTCTCTGGTGGTGGTGATCGGTATCGCCGGTGTCGTTGCGGTATTGGTATCCGTGCTCGCGATGTCGACGGGCCTCATCCGCACCATGGAGAACACCGGCCGGGATGACCGCGCCATCGTGATGCGCAACGGCTCCGTTGCCGAAACATCGAGTGCGTTGGACCGCAAGTCCGTGCGCCTGATCCTCGATGCGCACGGCATCAAGCGCAACGTGCAGGGTGAACCGATCATGTCGGCCGAGACCATGCGCATCCTGAGCCTGCGCAAGCAAGCGGACGATGCGGAGATCAACGTGATCCTGCGCGGCGTCGGCCCCAAACTGCTGGAAGTGCGGCCGGAGCTGAAGATCATCGAAGGCCGCATGTTTCGGCCCGCGGTCACCGAGGTGATCGTCGGCAAGTCCGCTCGCGCCCAGTTCAAAGGCTTGAATGTCGGCGACGTGGTTCGTTCGCGAGGCGCCAACTGGACGGTGGTCGGCGTGTTCGATACCGGCGGGGATGCGCACGAGTCGTCGCTGATGACGGACGCGGAAACATTGAGCTCGGTCGATCGGCGCGGCTCGTTTCAGAGTGTTACCGCCATGCTCGAATCCCCGGCGGCCCTGCCAAGACTCAAGGACTCGCTCAGCGCCAACCCCGAGCTGTCGGTCGATGTGGTGCGCGAGCGGGAGTACTACCAGCAGCAATCCAAGACCATGAGCACCATCATCAAGGTAATCGCCTACGTGGTGGGTGGAATCATGGCGGTGGGTGCGGTGTTCGCGGCGCTCAACACCATGTATTCGGCGGTCAGCGCGCGGCTACAGGAAATTGCCACATTGCGTGCGCTGGGATTCGGCCCGACGGCCATGGTCATGTCGGTGCTGGCCGAAGCGCTGGTGCTGGCATTGATCGGCGGTGTCATCGGCGCGTTGCTCGCGTGGTTGTTCTTCAATGGCAATACCGCGAGCACTTCCGGCGGCGGCCTGGGGCAGATGGTGTTCGAGCTGAGCGTCAGCCCGGGGCTCATGATCCTGGGCATCGTCTGGGCCTGCTTCATAGGAGTGCTTGGCGGTTTGTTCCCCGCGGTGCGGGCGGCACGGCTGCCGGTGGCCCTGGCCTTGAGGGCCGTTTAGCGAGTCGGCGTCTCGTCGGCAGCTTTGTTTTGTTATTCTCGGGGGCCGGGTGGGGCCCCATGCAGCAAACGATTCGATTCATCAAATCAGCCGACGGCACGCGTCTGGCCGTGGCCACCTCTGGCCAGGGACCGCCGCTGATGAAGTCGGCCAACTGGCTGTCGCACCTGGAGTTCGACTGGCAGAGCCCGGTGTGGCGCCACTGGTTCCGGTATCTTTCTTCGGGCCGGCAATTGATTCGTTTCGATCCGCGCGGCTGCGGGCTGTCGGATTGGGAGGTCGCCGATCTGTCGCACGAGGCGCAGGTCGCGGACCTGGAGGCCATCATCGATGCTTCCGAGCTGGAAACATTCCCGCTGCTCGGCATCTCGCAAGGCGGCGCCGCCTGTATCGAATATGCTGTGCGCCATCCGGAGCGCGTCTCGCAACTGATCCTGTACGGTTGTTATTCCGTAGGCTGGGCGCAGCGAAGCGAGGAGTCGCGCCGCCATGGCGAGGCGCTGGTCGAGCTGATTCGCCAGGGTTGGGGTCAGGAGAATCCGGCGTTCCGCCTGTTGTTTGCTTCGTTGTTCATTCCCGACGCGACTGCCGAGCAGGTGCGCTGGTTCGCGGACCTGATGCGTACCACCACGCGGCCCGAAATCGCCGCCCGCATCATCGAAGCGTTCGGACAGATCAACGTGCGTGCGTTGTTGCAGAAGGTGAGAGTGCCGACGGTGGTGGTGCACGCTCGAGACGATGCGCGCATCCCCTTCGAGCAAG
This sequence comes from Steroidobacter sp., assembly GCF_036406195.1. GTDB lineage: Bacteria > Pseudomonadota > Gammaproteobacteria > Steroidobacterales > Steroidobacteraceae > Steroidobacter. Next base: position 255,413 of record NZ_DASWVW010000061.1, on the reverse strand, counting down.
GCCGCTTGCTGGCCGCGGAGATTCCCAATGCGCGCTTCGTGACGTTGGAAAGCCGCAACCACATTCTCATCGAGACCGAGCCGGCGTGGGCCCGGTTCTGCGAAACGTTCAACGAATGCATGGGGGTCGATGCGGAGCCGGCCGCCGCTGTCGATGCTGTTCCGGTGGATCTGCCGGAGCTGACGGCTCGCGAGAATGCGATCCTGCGGCTGCTGGCCCAGGGCGCGGCCAACGTCGAGATCGCCCGGCGCCTGTTCATCAGCGAGAAAACGGTGCGCAATCACCTGACGAATATTTTCGAGAAATTGGGCGTGGACTCGCGCGCCCGGGCCATCGTCATGGCCCGCGACCGAGGTGTTGCATAGCCAACGGCCTGTCCCAAAGTACCAACCCGCCGCCGTAGGCGGCGGCGAGCGGCAAAAAGTCGCGCCTTTTGCCGACTCGCGCTCGGGTCGTGGCAGCATGCCCGCATCCCAAACATTGGTTGGGACATATGTCCCGCTCTCATTGCGTTGCGATTGAGCCTTTTGCCTCATGCGCCGCTGGCCGCGAATGCGCACCATGCGCGCACTTTGAAAAAGCGCACACGAGACAAGCTTATGAGTGCTGCAGCCGCCATGGTGGTGTCGCCCGCCGCCCAGAAACTGTTTCAGGAAAATTCCGACCGTGCTCGCTACGCCCGGTGCATCAAGGCGTCCAAACGGGTGCGTTGGGACATCGATGCCGATGTGTTTCGTGGCCGGACCTTCGACTTCCGCCGCAAGTTCCTGCCCGACGGCCTCACCAAGGTCAACGAGCTGGACTTTCTGAGCGCTGACGAAAAGCGCGCCATGAGCCATGTGCAGGGCCGCAGCTACGCCTGTTTGTTCGGGCTGGTGGAGCGGTTCATCAGCGCCAAGACCCTGGAGCTGGCCAGCAAGCAGGGGCTGGGTGACCAGGTGGCGCTGGAAGGGCTGGTGCGTTTCGGCGACGAGGAGCTCAAGCATCAGGAGCTGTTCCGGCGCATCGACGCGATGATTGCCGAGCGCATGCCCGGCGGCTATGCCCTGATTGCCGATGCCAACGAAGTGGCGCGCGAGGTGCTGAGCAAATCCACTTGGGCGGTGTTGGCGCTGACCTGTCACATCGAGCTGTTCACGCAGGCGCACTATCGCGAGAGCCTGGAACGCGACGATCAGTTATCCGATCTGTATCGCGATGTATTTCGCTTTCATTGGCTGGAGGAGTGCCAGCACGCGGTGATGGATGAGATCGAATGGACCCGCGAGGATCGCAACCTCGGCGCGGTGGAGCGAGACATCGCGGTCGACGATCTGATCGCGCTGCTGCGCCTGCTGGATCAAGTGGTGTGCACTCAATCATCGGCCGATGCAGGCTACTTCATGCGGCTGTGCGAACGTACCTTCTCGCCGCTCGAGCAGCAGCAGATTCGTGACACCATGAGGCGTGCCTATCGCTGGCAGTACATCGCCTCGGGCGCGCAGCACCCGCACTTCATCAAGATGTTGTCTGGCATGGTGACGCGCCAGCAGTTCCAGCGAATTCAGGCCGCCCTTGCGCCGATGGTGGGCGCGCCCGCCTGAGGGAAGCCGGCCAGGAGGTCGGCCGGCTTCCGCACACCTCAATTTCCGAGTATGGGCAAGTTGCCCAGGAAGTCGGCCTTGCCGAGCTGCACGCCGCCATGACGCAGCATCGCGTACGCGGTGGTCACGTGGAAGAAGAAGTTCGGCAACGCCCAGTGCCGCACGAAATCCGCAGCTTTGAAATCGAACGAGATACGCGGCGTCTTGACGTTGATGACGCGGCTGTCGTCTCCGGTGAACTGCTCGGGCTTGAAGCTCTGCAGATAATCGATGGTCTTGACGATGCGCGCTATCAGCTCGGCCATCGTGGTCTCGTTATCCTCGAACTTCGGCGCTTCGGTGTTGCTCAGGCGCGCGGCGGCGCCCTTGGCGGCGTCGGTCGCGATCTGCACCTGGCGATTGAACGGCAGCATGTCCGGGTACAGCCGCATCGAGACGAACACGTTCGGATCGAACTTGCGGGCTTCGGCATGCGCCACCGCCTTTTCCAGCACGGCCTTCAGGCTGCCCAGCGTAAGCAGAAAGGTGGGAATGGTGACTTCGTACAGGGACAGGCTCATGGATGATCTCCGGACAGCGGTGCATGAAAGTTGCGGTCCCAGCCTCGGCTCCAAGCGTTGGCCAGGTGTGGCGCCGCGCATTATAGAAGGGCGCTAACATTGGAGTCTCCGGCGTCGACCGGAATTCGGATGCCGAACGACAGGAGTCGCAGGCGCAGATCGAGGAGCTGAAGCGGTTCATCTCGCTGCCGGAGCCGACGGCGAACTCGTCGTCTGTCATGGAGTAATAGCGCGCCGGCTATTTCGCCGGCGGCTTGTACACATCCACCGATAACGTAACGGTGCGACCTTCGTTCGCGGCCAGCGCGCCCACGCCAACGACCTTGCGTTCCACTTCTTCGCCGCGGTCGTTACGCACCGAGATGACGATGGAATATTCCCAGGGCTCGCCTACGGCCGGGTGGCGAAAGGCGCCTTCGACCCGCAAGGCCGAGAACGTCGCCTGGGCGCGGCGCTCGACGGCAGCCTTCGGATCGAAGCGCAGGTGATGCTGGCAAGCCGGGCAGATGCTCGCGCTTTCGAGAATGGTCGACTTGCAATGCGGGCATATGCGCGTCTTGCCAGCCGAGGCTGCCCGTCCCGTACTGATCACGGGCATCGGGACTACTTGCCGCCTTTCTCATCCCAACCGAATTCGGCGCGGCCGCGCATGCGAGAACCCGCCGCGACGGTCAGCGAGCCCGCCTTGAGGTCACCGTTCAGCACGCCGGTCTGCAGCAGTTCCACGCGAGTAGCCGCGTCGATGTTGCCCTCCAGCTCGCCGCCGACGATCACGGTGTTGGCTCGTACGCTGCCGGTGATCTTGGCGCCCTGCTCGATGGTCAGGTTGCCCTGCACATGCACGTCGCCTTTGAAATTGCCGGCCACGCGCACGTTGCCGGAGCCTTCGATCTTGCCCTCGATGGTCAGGCCGGCGGCCAGCACCGATTCCTTGGTGTCAGCGGCGGCGCTGGCACGGGCCGCGGAACCGCGAGGCGTGTCGACGGCTGCGACGGTTGCGACGGTTTTTTCTGGGGCGGGGTCCGGGGTGTTCTGTTCCCTGCCGTACTGATCTTTCCACAACGCCATGTCGGCACTCCTCAGTTTGAACGAGCTGCGGGTAAATGAGCTGCGGTTAATTACACAGGCGACCAAAGAGTGTCAAATATTCCGACACGACGTCGCCCCCGGCAGACATAACCCTATGTGCGATGCTGTTCGTTCAGCCCCGCCGTTCAGTTGCGGCTTTTGCATTGCAAGACAGAGGAGTGTGAATTTGCTCTCGCCGGCCTATATTCGCGCCCTACACAAATTCCAAGCCGGTGAGGATATTTTTTAATGATCAAGCTCACGGTCAATGGCCAACCACGCGACGTGGAGGCCTCGGGGGATACGCCGCTACTCTGGGTGTTGCGGGACACGCTGGGGCTGACGGGTACCAAGTTCGGTTGCGGCATGGCTCTCTGCGGTGCCTGTACCGTTCATGTCGATGGCGCGCCCACCCGAGCGTGCATCGCGCCTGTCGAAAGCGTTGCCGGCAAATCGATTACGACCATCGAAGGTCTGTCGCCGGATCGCAGCCATCCGGTGCAACGCGCGTGGATCGAGATCGACGTGCCTCAATGCGGCTACTGTCAGTCGGGACAGATCATGTCCGCGGTGGCGCTGCTCGAACAAAATCCCAAGCCTTCGGATGCGGACATCGACGCGGCCATGAGCGGTAACATCTGCCGCTGCGGCACCTATCCGCGCATTCGCAAAGCCGTTCATCGTGCCGCCGCGCTGGCTGAGCAGTCACCCGCTCGAAGCGGCGGGGAGGGTGGCTGAGATGACAACCTCCATTCGTTCCATGCAGGGTGAGCTGACGCGCCGCGGCTTTCTGAAAACGTCAGCGACCGCGGCCAGTGGCCTGGTGATCGCTTGTTACATTCCCGGTTGCAGCAAGCCCGAGCAGGCGCTCGAGAGCTCCGGGCCGCCGAAGCTGGTCAAGGCAAACGCCTTCCTGCAGATCGGCACCGACGGCTCGATCACCATGTTCTGTGACAAGTCGGAGATGGGCCAGGGCGTGTATACCGCGCTGCCGACTTTGATCGCAGAAGAGCTTGGCGTCGCGCCGACCGAGATCAAAGTCGAGTTCGCGCCGCCTGGCAGCGAATACGTGAACAAGATGCTCGGTGCGCAAATGACGGGCGGCAGCACCAGCGTGCGCGAAGCTTGGGACAAACTGCGCATGGCGGGGGCCGAGGCGCGCACGCGTTTGATTGCGGCCGCTGCGAAAGAGTGGAGTGCGCCTCCGCAGTCATGCACGGTTGCCGATGGCTACGTCGTGTTCACCAGTCGTCGCAAGTCGTTCGGCGAACTGGCGGAAGCTGCCGCAGCGATGCCTGCTCCCGAGAATGTGCACGTCAAAGCGGTCAGCGAGTTCAAGTACGTCGGCAAGAGCTTGCCGAGACTGGATACCCCCTCGAAGGTGGATGGCAGCGCGCAGTTCGGTATCGATATGCGACTGCCCGGAATGCTGTACGCCGCGCTGGCGCAGCCGCCGGAGTTGGGCGGCAGCGTGAAAAGCTTCAACGCCGACCAGGCCAAAGCGATGCCGGGCGTGCGCGAGGTGTTGCAAACATCGTCGGGCGTGGCGGTGGTCGCCGATTCCTGGTGGCAGGCGAAACAGGCCCGCGATGCGTTGGACATTCAATGGAATCCAGGCAGCACGGCCAAGATCAGCAATGCGTCCATCTATGCCGGACTGAAGTCGGCGGCGAGCGGCAAAGGCCTGGAAGTGCGCAAGCAGGGAGATGCCGACGCGGGCTGGAAAGCGAACAGCCGGCGTGTCGAGGCGACCTATGAATTGCCGATGCTGGCGCACGCGACGATGGAGCCGCAGAACTGCACGGTGGAGTTCCGCGAGGATGGTTGTCACGTGTATGCGCCCACACAGGCGCAACAGCGGGTGCAGGCGTTCGCGGCCACGGCGGCCGGCTTGCCGCCGGAGCAAGTGTTCGTGCACACGACCTTTCTTGGCGGCGGCTTCGGACGCAGGCTGGAGGCGGATTTCGTGCCGGCGGCGGTCGAGTGCGCGAAGGCGATGAACAAGCCGGTGAAAGTCTTGTGGACGCGAGAGGACGACACGACTCACGACAAATATCGTCCGCCGGCACGCAATACGCTGGCGGGAGCTTTCGATGCCAATGGCAAGCTGGACACGGTGAAGGTGCGGTTGGTTGCGCCGTCGATCACCGAGAGATGGGCGCCGGGCGTGGTGCCGGCGGGCACGCCCGATCCGTTTTCGATCGAGGCGGTTCATAACTTTCCGTATGACGTGCCGAATCTCCATATCGACTACGTGAGGCACGAGATCGGGTTGGAGGTGGGTTACTGGCGCTCGGTGAGCCATGCGCTCAACTGCTTCACCGTCGAAAGTTTCATGGATGAGCTGGCGGCGGAGGGGAGGCTGGACCCGGTCGATTTTCGGCGCTCGCTGTTGGGGAAGGAGCCGCGTTGGCTAGCGGTGCTCGATGCAGCGACGCGCAAAGCCAACTGGGGCAATCCGCCGGCGGGACGTTTTCAAGGCGTCGCGTTGATGTCGGGCTATGACACTTATCTGGCGCAGGTCGCGGAGATTTCGCTCGAAGGCAACAAGCTCAAGGTCCATCGCATCGTGTGCGCGATCGATTGCGGGCGGATGGTGAATCCCAGCATCGTGCAGGCGCAGGCCGAGGGCAGCATCATCTTCGGATTGACGGCGGCGTTGTTCGGCGAGATCAACGTGGTGGGCGGCAAGGTGCAGGAGCAGAACTTCGATACTTATCGGCTGTTGAGGATCAACGAGGTGCCGCTCATCGAGGTGCACTTGCTCAATAGCGACGAGAAGCCGGGCGGCATGGGTGAGCCGGCGACTGCTCTGGTTGCTCCTGCGGTTTGTAATGCGATCTACGCGGCGACCAGGAAGAGGTTGCGTCGGTTGCCGATCGTGAAGCAGGGGTTTGTTGTTTAAGAAGAAGAGAGAGGCGTCGACGCTGTAGGTCAACGCGGGCTTTGGGGCAGGGAGGTTGGTGGGCGTTGGCTTGCTCTGTTTTTTCTTCCCATGCCAAACATGGGCATCTCAAATGCAGCAGTCGCTATCTATAGCAGCGTCAGCTGCAGGCTCAGCAGCAACGCGACACCCCGGTCCACTTGCTCTGCTGCTGCTTGAGATAGAACGCGCGCCGGCTCATCGGAGGTGAGCCGGCATGTGCCTGGGCGTGATGCGCCAGGTATTTGTCGTAAGCGTCATCGGTGGCCAGCGTGCGGATCATGCTCCAGCTCGCGGCCAGCCAATGGGCGAGTCGTTGCATGCTCATGCTGCCTCCGCGCTGACTTTGACCGTGTCGATGTGGACGTGCGGTGCCTCCGAGTTCGGCGGCACCGGCAGGCCACGGACCGTCCGGAAGCTTACGCGGATCATGTCGGCGATGACCACCCACAGGATCAACGTCAGCAATATGGCCAGCCCCGCATCCAGCCGCTGGTTGAAGATCAACTGCGGCGCGACTGCCGCCTGCTGCGCCGGCAATGCGCCGCTGGCGAGTTTGGCCGCCAGCTGATCGGCGGCGGCCAGGAAGCCGATGCGCGGATCGCTGGACACGACTTTTTCCCACGTGGCGGACGTGGTCACGATGGCCAGCCACGCCAGTGGCGCGGCGGTTACCCATGAAAATCGCAGCTTGCCCTGCTTGATCAGGATGCCGGTGGCCACGCTCAATGCGATGCCGGCCAGCAGCTGATTGGCGATGCCGAACAGCGGCCAGAGAATGTTGATGCCGCCGTTGGGGTCGACCACGCCGATGTACAGGAAATAACCCCAGCCCGCGACCACCAGGCCGCTGGCGATCAGCACTGACGGATACCACGACGTCTCGCCCATCGGCTTCCATACATGGCTGAGCGCATCCTGCAGCATGAAGCGGCCGACACGCGTGCCGGCATCCAGCGTGGTCAGAATGAACACCGCTTCGAACATGATGGCGAAGTGATACCAGAGGGCCAGCATGCTTTGGCCGAAGGCGCTGGAGAAAATGCTGGCCATGCCCACTGCCAGCGACGGCGCGCCGCCGGTGCGCGCGAACAGGGTCGATTCGCCCATTTCGTTGGCGAGCGCGGCCATCTGCTCGACCGTGACGGGGAAGCCCCAGCTGGTGATGGTCGCGACCGCCGCTTCGGCGCTGGCGCCGACGATGCCGGGCGCGCTGTTGATGGCGAAATACACGCCGGGTTGCAGCAGGGTCGCGGCGATCATGGCCATGATGGCCACGGCCGACTCCAGCATCATGCTGCCGTAGCCGATCAACCGCACGTCGGCTTCATTGCCGATGAGCTTCGGCGTGGTCCCGCTGGACACCAGGGCGTGGAACCCCGAGATGGCGCCGCAGGCGATGGTGATGAACACGAACGGAAACAGCGCGCCGCCAAAAATCGGCCCACTCCCGTCGATGAACTGCGTGACCGCGGGCATATGGATGTCGGGCCGCATGAGGATGACGGCGACGAACAGCAGCAGCACGGTGCCCAGCTTCAGGAACGTGGACAGATAGTCGCGCGGGGCGAGCAGCAGCCACACGGGTAACACGGCTGCAATGAAGCCGTAACCGATGACGAACCACGCCAGCGGCTTGCCTTCGAGGTTGAACATTTCGCGCAGCGCCGGGTGCGAGTCGACCCAGCCGCCGCCCACGACGGCGAGCAGCAGCAGCGCGATACCGATGATCGAGCCTTCCAGCACGCGGCCCGGCCGGATATTGCGCAGGTACAAACCGATCAGCACGGCGATGGGGATGGTCGCGAACACCGTCGAGGTGGCCCAGGGGCTGTGCTTCATCGCGTTCACCACCACCAGCCCGAGCACGGCGATGAGGATGATCATGATGGTGAGCGTGCCGAGCATTGCCGCGAAGCCGCCGATGGGGCCCAGCTCGTCGCGGGCCATCTGTCCCAGGCTGCGGCCGTTGCGCCGCGTGGACAGGAACAGGATGGTCATATCCTGAACGCAGCCGCCGAGCACGCCGCCGACCAGGATCCACAAGGTGCCCGGCAGATAGCCGAACTGGGCTGCGAGCGTCGGGCCGATCAGCGGGCCGGGACCGGCGATGGCGGCGAAGTGATGGCCGAACACGATCCAGCGATGGGTCGGCACGAAGTCGCGGCCGTTGTTCAGGCGCAGTGCCGGGGTGGCGCGCGTCGGGTCCACGCTGAGCACTTTCGCGGCGACCCATGCACTGTAAAAGCGATAGCCCAGGCTGTAGACGCAGATCGCGGCCACCACGATCCACATGGCATTGATGGTTTCGCCGCGATGAATGGCGATGCCGCCGATCGCGCAGGCGCCGACCAGCGCCACCAGAATCCAGAATGCTTTTCGTATCATTGTTGCCGCCGCGCCCCCCGTCCTTCGTGCGGCGGCATGGTAGCGCGTCAGCGGTGGTCATTCACCAAAGGTGGTGACCCCGGCCCAGTCGATACAGAACAGCCGGCTGTCGCGCAGCTCGGTCTTGATGATGCCGGTGTTAGGCACCGGGTGGCGCAACGAGAAATCCGCGGGCACGTTATTGGCCAGTACCGGCACCATGAGTCCGAGCGTGGCGCTGTGCGCCACGATCACGACGACGCCGCTGTCCAGCGCGTGACGGTTCATGATTTCGCGCACCAACGGCAGGAAGCGGCGCTGCACGTCGCCAAAACTCTCGCCGCTGCCGTGCCGTGCCTCGATGTCTTTTTCCATGAGCCACTTATGCGTCAGCTCGGCGTATACAGCGCCGATGTCCTGGCCCGAGTCCGGCGTGACGCCCAGGTCGATCTCGACCGCTTCCGGCGCCAGCTGCAGGGGCAGGATGTGATCGAGCGCGATGGCGTCGGCGGTCTGAATGGCACGCAGGTGCGTGCTGGTGTAGACCTTTCTGATCGGTGCCCCGCGCAATGACTCGGCCAGCGCGCGCGCTTGTTCCATGCCGTGGCGGGTCAACGGGTAACTCACACCGCTGTCGGGCACGGTGCGCGGCGTACCGGGCACGTTGAGCTCACTTTGACCGTGCCGGATGAACCAGATCTGCAACGGCGCATCGCTGGCTGCCAGGGCGGGCGGCATGCTCATCATTGCAAGCGCGCCGGTCAGCGCCAGGAATGCACGACGAGTGTGCCGCGCTTCAGGCTTCATGATCATGAGATCTGTTGTCTCGGTGCGGTGAGAGTGCGGGTTCCTGACGTGCTGTTGTACCTCATCGCCGGTTTTTGGCAAGTATGCCGGCGCTGCGTTCGACAATTACATGCGCCCGGCATCACTGCGCTGCCATGGGCGATGGCAACGAATGCTCGATGTGAAAATGTCTGTTGAGTGTTGACTACTTTTGCGTCAACGAGCGGAGTATGCTCAGCCGCCAACGAACGCACTTGATTCGACCGCTCGAGACATCCTAACAAGTTCTCATCGAGGGAATTTACGATGGCAGATCAGAATGTCCGTGGACGATTCGTCTGGCATGAGCTGGTGACGCCGGATGCCAATGCCGCCCATGCGTTCTATGGGAAGGCGATCGGCTGGAAGAGTCAGCCTTGGGAAGAAGACGCTTCTTACGTTATGTTCGCCGCGCCGCGCGGTCCCATCGGTGCAACGGTCGGGCGCGACAGTGCCGCCCCGCACTGGCTGCCGTACATCGGCACCGGCGACATCGAAAACACCATCGAGCTGGCGAAGCAAAAAGGCGGCTCGGTGGTGAAGGAAGTGGAGACGTTGTCCACCGGCAGCCGCTACGCGGTGCTGCAGGATCCCTATGGCGCCACGTTCGGCGTGTATGAATCCGCCGAGGACTACGGCAAGATCACGCCCCCGAAAGTCGGCGAGCATTCCTGGCACGAGTTGCTCAGCCCCGATCACGAGGCCGCTTTCGAGTTCTACTCCGCCTTGTTCGGTTGGGAGAAGATCCGCGAGCACGACATGGGGCCGATGGGCACTTATCTGATCTACGGGCTGAATGGCGACGCGCTGGGAGGCATGATGAAGACCATGGACAGTGGCCAGGGCACCGCTTGGCTCAGCTATGTGCACGTCAAGGATGTGAACCAGACCGCCCAGAAAGTGAAGTCCGCCGGCGGCCAGATCATCAACGGGCCCATGGAAGTGCCGGGCGGGGATTGGATTGTCGCGGCGCTCGATCCGCAGGGCGCGATGTTCGCGGCGCACGCCTCGGCCGCCAACATGAAAAAGCCCGAGAAGAAACCCAAGCAGGCCAAGAAACAGCCGCAACAGCTGACATTGGAGACCGAGAACCCGCCGCCGGCGGTGCAGGAACCCGAGACGCCTGCCGAGCAAGCGCCGCCGGCCGATAAACCGGTGGAGGAGCCGGCGCAGAAGGCACCCGCGAAGAAAGCTCCGGCCAGAAAGGCGCCCGCCAAGGAAGCGCCCGCGAAGCGAGCGCCCGCCAAGAAGTCTCCGGCGAAAAAGGCTCCGGCCAAGAAGGGCCCGGCCAAGAAAGCGCCGGCCAAGAAGTCGACCAAGCGGCCAGCCAAGAAGTCTGGTGGCAAGAAGTCCGGTGGCAAGAAATCGGCCGGCAAGCAGAAGTCCAGCAAGAAGCGGCCGGCGGCCAAGGGCGCCGGCAGCAAGAAGTCCGCGGCCCGCAGAGGCGCCAAGAAAGGCGCCCGGAAGGTCGCGGCCAAGAGCAAGACGCGCTCGGGGGGGAAGAAGAAGGCGGTGAAAAAGCCGCGAAAGGGGAAGTGATGCCCAGGGAAGGGGCTAGTCACTAAGCTCGAAAGGGCCCGGCCCTTTCGAACCACAACATTAGTGCTAGGTAGCGCGGGGCCGTCGAGAGGATTGCGACGGCCTCGTCTTCTATCCGGGCCCGTTATGGCAAGGCTAGCGGACCTCGACTCGCATCGAGCCCACGCCGACGATGCCGGCGTCGATGATGTCTCCGGGCGCCACCGGTCCGGCGCCTGGCGGCGTTCCGGTCAGGAGGATGTCGCCGGGATACAGCGTGAAAAACGACGACACGTATTCGATCAGGCGCGGCACATCGTTCAGCAAGTTGCGCGTGTTACCGCGTTGTCGAGGCTGACGATTCACCTGTAGCCACAAGCCGAGGTTGCCCGGATCGGCGATTTCATCCCGCGTGATGAGCCAGGGGCCGAGCACCGTGTGCGCATCCAGCGATTTGCGCAGCCCGCGCTCCTCGGAACCCTTCATCGTCATGTCCAGCGCCACGGTGTACCCGACGACGTGATCCATCGCGCGCTCGCGGCTCACGTTGCGGCACCAGGAACCAATGACGACCGCCAGCTCCACTTCGTGATCGTGCTGCCGGCCCGGCCAGGCCAGCTCGATGCCGTCGGACGGACCGGCCAGCGACGTGCTCGCCTTCAGGAACAGGCCGTCGCGATCCAGCGTGCTGACCGGGTAGTCCGCGTCATCGGCGGGCTCGTGATAGTTGTTGAGCGCGCCGAGGATCTTGCTGGGGTTGGCCACCGGGCTCTTGAGCGCGCAGTCGGCCAGGTGACGCGGCTCGCCGGTGAGCATTTCCTGGTCGATCAAGTGCTTCAGCCGGCCGAAGTTGGCGATCAACAGGTCCCCCGGATCGAAGGGCCAGCGCGTCGCGGGGATGGAATCCAGCACCGAGGTCACATCGACGACCCTGTCGCCGCGGAGCACCCCGACTCTGTCGGTATCGAATCTACATAAGCGCATGCGGCCGGCAGCTTCCCCTACCGTGCCGTACCGTGCAAGGGTGGGCCGTGCAAGAGCCGGTGTATTCGTGTAGAAAGACCGCCTTGTGCAGCAGGCGCCCGTGACCGCAGGCCGGGCGATCACATTCAAGAAGTTACATAAAGATGAAGCAGGTTCGCGGCAAAACCTTCACCGGGCAGCGCGTGGTACTGGACGGCAAGACGTTCATCGACTGCCATTTCAAGGACACCAATCTGGTCATCGAGGGCAATGGCCTCTTCGAGATGCAGAATTGCAAGATCGAGGAAGACTGCCGCCTGGCCGTGGAAGGTCCGGGGCAGGTGCTGCTGCACACGCTGAAGATGATGCTGTACTCCGGCGGTTGGATGTCTCGCGTCGCCGATAACGTGCTGCACGCGGTGAAGCAGCCGCCGAAGGGCCGGAAGAAAGCGGGTAGCGGTTAGTGGTTAGGGGTTAGTGCGGAAGAAAAGGCCGAAGTTCGGCTGCGAACCATAGGCTCTTGGACATCGGGCCGCTAAGATCGCGCCCGAGTCCGGAGTTCCCTCTGGCCAACCACTAACCACCAACCGCAAACCGCTTCCATGCACAACCTGACGACTGCGGGTGTCGCCGAACTGCGCGCCGCCCATGAAGACATTCGCCGACGCTACCAGGCATTTGCCGAGCGCAAGCTCAAACTCAACCTGACGCGTGGCAAACCGTCGTCGCAACAGCTGGACCTGTGCAACGAATTGCTCAGCCTGCCCGGTGCCGACTATCTGGCCGGCGCCGTCGACACTCGCAACTATGGCGAGTTGCAGGGCCTGCCGGAACTTCGCGCGCAGCTGGCACCGTTTTTCGGCGTTACAGCGGATCGCGTGATCCTCGGCGGCAATGCCAGCCTGTCATTGATGCACGACGCGGTCGTTTATTCGCTGCTCAAGGGCACGATCGACAGCCAGCAGCCCTGGTCGCGCGAATCCCGCGTGGCGTTGCTGTGCCCGGTGCCGGGATACGATCGACACTTCTCCATCTGCGCGCAGTTCGGCATCGAGATGATTCCAGTACCCATGCTCGATACCGGCCCCGACATGGCCGTGGTCGAGCGACTGGTCGCCGCCGATGCCCAGATCAAAGGCATGTGGTGCGTACCCAAGTACAGCAACCCGTGCGGCACGGTGTATTCGAACGAAACGGTCGAGCGCCTGGCGAAGATGAAGACGGCCGCGCGCGACTTTCGTTTGTTCTGGGACAACGCCTACGCCGTGCACCACCTCACCGCCGAGCGCGTCGAAATACCCAATGTCGATGAGCTGTGCGCGCGTCATGGCCACCCGAATCGCGCCTTCATCTTCGGCTCGACGTCCAAGATCACGTTCGCCGGCGCGGGCGTCGCTTTGTTCGCCGGTTCCAAGGACAACGTGGCCTGGTACCTGAAGAACATGAGCATCCAGACCATCGGCGGCGACAAGGTGAATCAGCTGCGCCACATCCGGCTGTTCAACCGCAATGGCGGCGTGACCGCGCTGATGGAGCGGCATCGCGAAATCCTGGCGCCGAAGTTCGAGCAGGTGTTGAAAACGTTCGAGCAGCAGCTCGGCGCTTCGGGCGTGGCGCGCTGGACTCGACCCAGGGGCGGTTATTTCATTTCGCTGGAAGTGCTCGATGGCTGCGCGAAGCAGGTGGTGAAGCTGGCGAAAGAGGCGGGCGTGGAGCTCACGCCAGCGGGCGCGACGCATCCGCTGGGCAAGGATGAGCACGATCGTTTCATTCGCATTGCGCCGAGCTTCCCGGAATTGCCCGAAGTGGCCCAGGCCGCCGAAGGCGTCGCGGTGTGCGTCTTGCTCGCGGCGACCGAGAAGCTGCTGCAGTCGCATGCCGGCTGATCGCAGCGACGCGGCGCTCGAAACGCTGTTCCTGCCGTTCAGGGAAGGTCGCCTGCCGTGGCCGACCGGCGGCGCGATGTTCCTTCGCGCGCGCGATGGTTGGCCCATGCACCAGCGGCCGTTGCCCGGTCTGTTCTGCGAGCAGAGCTTCAAACCCGAAGCTGATGCGTTGTTGCAGGCGGGTTTCGCCGTCAACCAGGCCGACGCGCCGAAAACCTATGAGCTGGTATTGATCCTGCCGCCACGCCAGCGAGACGAAGCGCGCGCCTTGATGGCGCGTGCGGTCGCGATGACCAAGCCTGGTGGCCGCATCATCGCCTGCCAGAGCAACGATGAAGGCGCGCGTTCCAGCGAGGCCGATCTGGCGCAGCTGGCCGGCGGCGTCGAGTCGATGAGCAAGAACAAATGCCGCGTGTTCTGGACCGCGTCGCTGGCAAGGCTCGATGTTTCTTTGTTGGCGCATTGGCAAACGCTCGACGAGCCTCGGGCCATTGCGGATGGCCGGTTCCTGAGCCGGCCAGGCATCTTCGCCTGGGATCGCATCGATGTGGCATCCGCGTTGCTCGCCGAGCATCTGCCGGAAGATCTCGCGGGACGCGCCGCGGATCTTGGGGCGGGGTTCGGGTATTTGTCTGCTGAGCTGCTGACGCGTTGTCCCGGCATCACGGCGCTCGATGCCTACGAGGCGGAGAATCGTGCACTGGAGCTGGCGCGAGTGAATCTCGAGAGTTTCGAAGCGCGCGTGGCGATCGACTATCGCTGGCACGATGTCGCCGCGGGCTTGCCTGATACATACGATGTCATCGTCACCAATCCACCGTTCCATGCGCAGCGTGGCATCGACCGGCCCGACATCGGACGTCGATTCATTGCCGTGGCGGCCGATGCGCTTGGTCCGGGCGGCAGATTGTGGCTGGTCGCGAATCGTCACCTGCCCTACGAGAACGCGCTGAGCGAGAGCTTCGCCAAGGTCCAAACGGTGGTACAGCAGCATGGCTACAAGATCATCGAAGCCGTGCGTGCCCGGTCCGCCAAGGCGGCGCGATGAGATTGCTCAGGCTCATCGCCAATCTCGGTTACGGCAGTCGCAAGGAAGTGCTTGCGATCTTTCGCGACGGTCGCATCACCGATGTCGATGGCGAAGTGCTGTATTCGGACGACAAGGTCGAGCACGCGCGCGTGCGCATCGATGGTCAACCTCTCGATCCGCCGCACGGCATGCTGCTGATGATGCACAAGCCGACCGGTTACACGTGCTCGACCACGGATCCGGGACAGATCGTTTATGACTTGTTGCCGCCGCGCTTTCGACATCGCGATCCGGTGCTGGCGACAGTGGGTCGGCTCGATCGGGAGACCACGGGTTTGTTGCTGATGACCGACGATGGCAAGTTGCTGCACAAGATCGTCTCGCCCAGATCCAAGCTGCCGAAAGTCTATGAAGCGACGCTCGCGCGCGATCTGCGTGGTGATGAAGCCAAAATATTCGCCAGCGGCAAACTGATGCTGGAGTCCGAACGCGAGCCGCTGGCGCCAGCGAAGCTCGAAGTGCTCGGTCCCCGGCAGGCGCGGCTCACGCTCACGGAAGGCCGCTATCATCAGGCGCGACGCATGTTCGCAGCGGTTGGCAATCACGTCGAAGCGCTTCATCGCAGCCGCGTCGGTGGCCTGGAGCTGGGCGATCTGCCTATGGGCCAGTGGCGCTTGCTGGACGCCGCGGATCGTGAACGATTGTTTACCGTGCCTGAGCACTGAGCACTGAGCACTGAGCACTGAGCACTGAGCACCGGCCCGGCTTTTGACTGTGGCTGGTTGATTCTTGCCCGATTCTGCAAACATGCCCGGGGTACCCGGGACAAGCGCACCGGTCTATGCTGGAATCGCTCTGGCTGGATCTTTCCAGATAGCCTATTCGTCGTTGTCGTGCTTGCTCAATCGAGGCCGCAGCCATGAGCGCAGCCATGGATTCCATCGCTCCCGAAGTGCCCAACCTGGATGAACAGCAGGCCGAGCTGGCCGCGCTGGTGGCCCGGTGGACTCCCAACGAAGGTGTGCATCCATCCGCCATTCGCGGACTGACGGTCATTCGCGGCAATTCGCCTTCGATCCCGACGCCCTCGGTCTACGAGCCTTCGCTATGCATCGTCGTCCAGGGGCGCAAGCGCTGCTTGCTGGGCGATGACATCTATTACTACGACGCGTTGAATTACCTGGTGGTGTCAGTCACGTTGCCGGCGGTGGGTCAGGTGATCGAGGCCACGCCGGAGCGGCCGTACCTTTGCCTGCGGTTCGAGCTGGATGCGCGCACCATCGGCGAGCTGCTGTTGCAGGTTGGCCGCAGCGGCGTGCCGCCTTCGACCGACCGTGGTTTGTATGTTGCACGCACCGGCCCGCAATTGCTGGATGCGGTCCTGCGCTTGACGCGATTGCTGGAAGAGCCGCGTGACGCCGCGATTCTCGCCCCTCTGGTAATGCGCGAAATTCATTACCGGGTGTTGACCGGCGAGATGGGCCATCGATTGCGCGAGTTGTGCGTAGTGGACAGCCAGGTCAATCGCGTGGCTCGCGCCATCGAGCTGTTGCGCAAGCGATTCACCGAATCGTTGCGCATCGAGGATCTGGCCGCGGCGGCGCACATGAGCGAATCCTCGTTGCATCATCGCTTCAAAGCGGTGACCGCCATGT
Organism: Steroidobacter sp.; assembly: GCF_036406195.1. Classification (GTDB taxonomy): domain Bacteria; phylum Pseudomonadota; class Gammaproteobacteria; order Steroidobacterales; family Steroidobacteraceae; genus Steroidobacter. The sequence continues at coordinate 239,035 of NZ_DASWVW010000061.1, read as the reverse complement.
CGCCGATGCAATTCCAGAAACACCTGCGATTGCACGAGGCGCGGCGCCTGATGCTGACCGAGGGGCTGGAAGCCGCTGCGGCCGCGCATCGCGTGGGCTATGAAAGCCCGTCGCAGTTCAGCCGGGAATATCGGCGGCTGTTCGGTGCGCCGCCGCGCCGGGAAATCGAGACGGTGCGCGGCGGCGGGCTGTTGCCTGCCTGAATTCCCGCAGCGGTTAGCGGTTAGTGGCTAGTGGTTGGTCAGACCAGAAGCCAACCTTGCTCCATTCCGGACTAACCGCTAACCGCCAACCGCTAACCACTGCGTAGTAGAATGGCGCCGTCCCCAGAGGAGTCCGTGCGGAGCCTTCGATGAGCATGTCATTGCGCGAGCAGCTGCTGGCCGCCGGCCTCGGCAGCAAGAAGCAGGCGCGCCAGGCCGAACAGCAGCAAAAGCAGCAGCACCACCAGCAGGCCAAGAACCGGGCGCTGCGCGAGGAGCAGGAAAAGCGTGCCGCTGAAGCCCGGGCCAAGGCGCAGGCCGCCAAGGCCGCGCGCGACGCCGAGCTGAACCGTAAGCGCCAGGAAAATCAGGAGCGCAAGGAGCGCTGGGCGCAGATCAAACAGCTCATCGAGCAACACCGCCTGCCCAAGCCCGACAGCGAGGAATACTTCAACTTCATCGATCGCGGCAAGGTGCGTCGGATCACCGCCGACAATGCGTTGCGTGAAAAGCTGATCGCCGGCAGCATCGTCATCGTTCGCTGCGAGGGCAAATACGACCTGGTGCTGCCGGAAATCGCCGAGCGCATTCGCGAGCGCGACGAGCGGGCCGTGGTGAAGCTGAATGCGACAGAATCCAAGCCCGCCGAAGACGATCCGTACAAGGACTTCGTGGTGCCCGACGATCTGATGTGGTGAACGGCTGCTGGCGATTTCAGTCGTAGGCTTTGGCCGAGTTGTAGTCGTGGTAGTCGAGCGCTTCGCGGGCGCGTTCCTGATAGCGCTGCGCTGACAGGCGCATGTTGTTGTCTTCGACCTGGAATGGCGTCTGCGCGATATATTCCAGCGCACGCGGCACGCCGAACTGATCGATGATCGGGCCAATCAACAGAATCCCGCCGTAGCGCTGCACGTCCAGATAGACCTGATCGCCCTTGTTCCAGAGGCTGCGCCGGAAACGCGCAAAATCCTCGGGCCAGATCATGTCGATGCGGTTGGCATTGAAGATCGGCGTGCGCACTTCCTTCAGATGCTCGTTGATGCCTTCGACCAGCATTTCGCAGGGCAGGCGCTTGCCCAGGTCGTGCGACTTGCAGTCCTTGTGCGGCCAGGAGAGCCCGCGCTCCTTGGCCGCCTCCTGCAGGAACGCGGTCCAGATCAGCTGGTCGATGGTCTCCACCACCGGAAAGGCGCTGCGATACTGTTCATTCTCATAGAACGGCCAGTAATAAGCGGCGGCGCGCAGTGGATTGGGGATCTTGGAGCTGAGCAGACGCCGGGGGAACACCAGCGCCCGGTGCTCCTGATCGTATGTTTCCTTGCCGTCGGTGGCGGCCAGTTCCTTGCTGCCGGCGAAACGCACGGTGAGTGCGGCCGGCAGGGTGCCGAGCAGATCGCCGAAGGCGTTGGTGATGGCCTCGGTGCGGTAGCTCACCAGTTCAATGAAACGTTGCTTGCACTGTTCGCGATTGACGCTCTCGCAAGCGAAGCTGAGCAGGGGAAACAGAAGAGTGATACACGCAAGTCCGAGACGCATCATCGTTGCAGCTCCCGACCATCGGCACCGGCGAAACCTTCTTGTTCATCAGGTTTGCAGTATCCATGCCGAGGATAAGCAAGCAACGACACGCACGCACGGAAGTTCCATGCTGAAAAGCGCCGCAGGGAAACTCGTCATCGCAAGTGACGATTTGCGTCGGATATTTGCGCCGATTATCGCGACGGAGGAAACAATTCTCACTGCCAGGCTGGCAGGACCCGGCGAGTGTGCCGGGCCGGGTGACACACTGTCTCAGAATCCGACCACGATGGCGTAGACAATGGCGGCGATCAGCAGCCATTTCACCAGATAATAAACCGGTTTATTCCATTCCTTGATGCTCAGGCTGAGCGTGCGAATCCGGTACACGTAAGAGAATATGTGATTGAGGATGCCGACGTGCTCGCCGGGCACGTTCTGTGTTGCCGCCGCGCGAATCATGCCGCGGCCGATAGTGCGATTAATCCATCGCAACACGGGGTTAGACAACGGACGCTCGATGTCGCAGAAAAGAATCACGCGCGTGACGTCGGTGCGATTCTCGGCCTGGTGGATATAGGTTTCATCGAACATCACCGCTTCGCCGTCCTTCCAGTAATACTTCTCGCCGTCGACGATGATGTGGCAATCCGGCGAATTCGGCGTGGCCAGGCCGAGGTGATAGCGCAGCGAGCCGGCGAATGGATCTCGATGCGCGCCGAGGCGCGAGCCGGGCGGTAGAAGTGTAAACATTGCCGCGTTGATGGAAGGAATTTTCGCCAGCAGCTCCGTCGTCTTCGGACACAGCGCCGCGGCCGAGGGCAGGAAGTCGCCGTACCACTTCAGGTAAAAACGCTTCCAGCCGCGCTTGAAGAAAGTGTTGAAGCCGATGTCGTTGTAGCTGGCGGCCGCGCGAATGTGACCTTCATCGAACAGCTTCAGCGCCTCGTCGCGGATCATCTGCCATTGCCCGGTGACCTGCTGCAGCTCCGGAAAGTCCCGCACGTCGGCATAGGGCTTGGCTTTTACCGCCGAGAACAGATACATCAGGGTGTTGTACGGCGCCAGCAGGTTGGCGTGATCCGCCACCAGCCGTGAAAACTTATGGCGCACGCGGCCTCGAAACTGCACAAAGGTGACGCAAACCAGGAACGTGCCAAGGACGAGCAGCCGAGGTGACAGCAGCGAGTGATACATAGCGAGGCGCGCGGAGTGGACAGTGTACTGTGTTGGCAAAAGGATACTCACGGCGCGCTGAAGAACAAGTTGCGATAGAGAATTGCAGTGTTGACGCTACATGAGTAATTCCACGGATTCGCGCTTGTGCATCGCAATCGGTCGTTCATCGACAGTGAAGACAGTGAATCGGAGTCAAGACATGAATCAGCCAGCCTCGAACCCGTTACGCCAGGTCCATCAACTCGGTCAGAGCATCTGGCTGGATGACATTCGCCGCAGCTGGCTGCGCGACGGGCATCTGGCCCGGCTCATCGCCGAGGATGCGCTGGCCGGTGTGACTTCCAACCCGGCCATTTTCGCCAAGGCGATCAGCGAAGGCGCCGAGTACAACGATGCAATCACGAGCCTGGCGCGCGCCGGCCGCAGCATCAATGACATCTACGAGGCGCTCGCCCTGGAAGACGTGCAGGCCGCTGCCGATCTGTTCCAGTCGACTTATCGGGCGGCCGGCGGCGGCGATGGTTTCGTCAGCCTGGAGGTGTCGCCGCACCTGGCCGACGACACCCGGGGCACTGTCGCCGAAGGGCTACGGTTGTGGCAGGCATTCAACCGCCCCAATGCCATGATCAAGGTGCCGGGCACGCGTGCCGGGTTGCCGGCGATTACCGAGTTGATCGCGGCCGGTGTCAACATCAACGTCACGTTGCTGTTCAGCGTCCAGCGGTATCGCGAGGTGGTCGACGCGTATTTGAGCGGGCTCGAGCAGCGGGTTGCGGCGGGCAAGCCGATCGACAACGTCGCCTCGGTGGCCAGCTTCTTCCTGAGCCGGATCGATACGTTGGTCGATGCCAGGCTCGACCAGATGAACACTCCCGAAGCCAAGGCTCGCCGTGGCCGTGCGGCGATCGCCAGTGCGCGGCTCGCGTACCAGTACTACAAGCAGTGGGTCGGCAGCGATCGTTGGCGAGCGCTGGCTGATAAAGGCGCGAAGCCGCAGCGCTTGCTGTGGGCATCCACGTCGAGCAAGGACCCGGCGTACAAGGACACGATGTATGTAGAGGCGCTGATCGCTCCGAACACTGTCAACACATTGCCGCCCGCGACCATCGATGCATATCGCGATCACGGTGAGCCCGCGGTACGCATCGAAGACGATCTCGACGAAGCGAAGCAGACCGTGCAAGTGCTCCGAGACCTGGGCATCGATCTCGAAGCAGTGAGCGAGCAACTGGAGCGGGAAGGGGTGAAGAAGTTCAAGGAGCCCTTCGATGCGTTGCTAGCCACGTTGGCCAAGCGAGCCGGGAAATAAGAGACAACGTCGGTGGCACGCGGATCGCCGAGGGATACCCCCTCGGCGGCAGTGGTAACGTTTAAAGCGACTTTCCAAACAACTCACATTGCGGCGGCGTGAACCCTTCCGGCGTCGGCGGGTCGCGGTGGATCTTCAAGTACTCCACGATGGCGAAACGCTGCGCATCCGTGAGCTCCGGGCCGATGACGCCGTGAGGTAGCGGATTGGCCTTGGGGTCCTGGCGATGTTTGCTCCACGTCGCAGCATCGGCCGCGAAGGCGTGACCGATGTTCCGATTGCCGGGGATCGTCGTATCCAGCCAGAAGCCATCGCTGTCCCCGTCTTCATCGGGCTGCGTGGCATACCCGACGTGCACGGGATCGAAGTCACGGCGGCCGACAAAGAAACGTTGCTCGCGTTTTTCCGGCGGCACCAGCATCTGATACAGCGTCGGTACGGAGCCGTTGTGCAGGAACGGCGGCGTGGCCCAGACGCCTTGCAGCGGTCGCGGCTTGTAGCCAGCGATCTGCTGCGGCAGGTCGAGCGCCCCGAAACCTTCCAGGCATCGTTGTGTGGCGTAGTCGATGCCGTAGTCGGCATAGAAGCGGTTCTTGATCAGGATGCCGACCAGGTTCAACGCCAGGCCCTCGGTCAGCTGGGTCACATCCAGGCCGCCGACGGTCTGCTCGATGTTGGTGGCACCATTGCGCACATCCCACAGCAGGTTGACCGTGTGGCAATCGAGATTGCAGTCGAGCGGGTCGGCGGGCTGCGAGGCTTGCAGCACGGGCATCGGGGAGAGCAATGCCTCCAATGCCGCGTCGATGGCATCGAAGCTTTGCTGCGGCAGGCTTGGCGTGGCATCAGCATCTGGATCGGGATAATCGGCGAGCAATGCTGGCAACTCACCGGTCGGCAGTTGCTGCGCTTCGCGCAGGCGAATCACTTCGCGCAAACGGAAGCGGGCGTCGCGAGCCAAGGAACGCACGAGCAACGGGCGCAGCGTGTCCGCCAGCTCGGCATTGGTGAGCCCCGTGCTGGAAAGGTTGTAGCGACGTTTCAGGAATCCCTCAGCGGCATTGGGATCGGTGCCGATATGGTCCAGCGGAATCACTTCGATGCGCCATTCCACCTCGGGTGACGGCTTCAGAGGCGCGGTGGCCTGCTGGCGCGCCAGGTCCGATACGTTTGGTCCGTGACACTCGCGGCAATATTGTTCGAACAACTGACGGCCTTGCTCGGCTTTCGCCTGGTCGATGGCACCCAGGATATGTTCCGGCCACGCTGGCGGCGTGAGTAGCTGCAGGGTGTGCTCGATACGCTGCAAGCCAGGGATATCTACGCTGGTCCGGAATCGATGCTCCAACGGCAGCGGCTCCTTCATGCTGCTGCGCCACGGTGACACGGCGCCGACGCCGAGTGCCTCGCCAATGTTTCTAGCCAGCGGCTGCGCGACCGAGCCGTTGTACTGCACCCAGTCGAACTTCCAGATGTTCCACACATATGGATAGCTGACCGGCGCATCGCCGATTTGATAGTTCTCGGCCGTCAGGTGATCGCCGAACGCGGTATTGCCGATGCGGCCCAGCGCGTCGGTGCGGCCGAAGCCTTCGTGCACTGGATACAACTTGCGCAACGGGTTGTTCTGGCCGCTGCCCAGCATGGCCTTGATCGAGGCCCACAGTGCGTCTTTCAACTGCGGCTTCGAGTCGGGATAGCTGGCACCGAGCACGCGCCTGGCGAAGCGATCGAACTTCCAGGGTTTGACCGCGGTATCGATCAGCGAAGCGAGCAACACCGGCGCGAAGCTGCCTCGGGACATATCGGTGAAGGCGTGCATGGCCTGGCCGCCATCGATGCGCAGCGCGACTGTGCGGCCGTCTTTCTTGAAATGAATCTCGCCCGTGTGACAGGCGGCACAGGTGATATCGAGCACGTACTCGCCGATGGCCGGATCGAAATGCTTGGTGAAGCCGACAGGCAAGTGATCCGGATTGGCCGGGCCGGGCTGGGGGTCCACCACGAAGCGGTACTTGCGCATGTGCTCGGGCGCGGCGAAGCGGTCCTTGGAGAAAGGCAGCTCCAGGTGTACGAACCAGTCGTAGCGAACCGCGCCCGCCGAGGCCCCTTGCGGCATCGAGGTGCCTTGCGCAGTGTAGTAATAGGTTTCGCGCTGCGGGCTGTGCTGCCCCTCGCCCCAGTTCTGGTCCAGCCACACGTACTCGTCCACCGGTTCCAGCGCAGGAATGCTGTGCGAGGGCCACAGCACGAACCATGCGAAACCGGCCACCGCGACCAGGGCGAGTGCCAGTGCCAGTCTCAGCACCCATCGAATCAGCCGCCGCATGTAGCGCTCCTTGTTGTCTGCTTCCGCTTGTTGTTGGTGCGGCCAAATGGTCCCGGCCGCTTCTACGAATCCGTCACATCGGCGAGGCGGAAGTTACCGACCGGCTCACACAGTGCCCGCTGACGAATTCACAATTCCAAACTTTCATGTCTCGCGAGGTCGCGGCCGAGTGCGCGGTGTCGCATACTTCGCGCGGTTCCTTGCCGCCTGTTTCCAAGCCCGGCACGGGGCGTGAAAAGGGAAAGGGAGGAAAGAGTGTCGATGTCGCCGTGTCGTATTGCCGTTTTCACCCATGCGCTGCAGCGGTGGGTCAGGGCATGCGTGTCGGTGTGCTTGGTGTTCCTGCTCGCCTGTGCGGTTGCCCGGGCCGCTGCCGCGCCGGCCGGACATGTGTTCGAGCTGCCCACGGCCGAGCGGATCCACGTCGAGGAATTCAGCCGGTACATCGATCTGCTGGAAGACCCCGAGGGCACGCTGTCCGTCGAAGATGTGACGCGCTCAACATTCGCGCCCGGGACGCTGGCGGCGGCCAATGTCGGGTTCACCCGTTCTGTATGGTGGGCACGAGTCACGTTGCGGAACGAGGGGCCGCGCGAGCGCGAGATCTTCCTGCGGCAGACGTATCCGCTCATCGACTACCTGGATGTCTACGAGCAGACGGGCCCGGGGGAATGGCGCATCCATGCGACCGGCGACCGCCGGCCGTTCGCCGCGCGTGACATCGCCCATCGCGATTTCGTGTTCCCCATCCACATACCGGCGCAAGCCGAGCGCGTGGTCTACCTGCGGTACCAGTCGCAAGGTCCCATCGACATCAGCCTGTCCTTGTTCAGCTCGCCTGAGCTGCTGGAGTCGCTCAGCCGCGAGCAGCTGGCATATGGCATCTATTACGGCTGTGTCGTGATGCTGCTCGTGTGGAGCAGTCTGGTGTTCATCGCCGTGCGCGACAAGGCGTTTCTCGCTTACTTCGCCTATGTGTGCACGTTCGGCATGTACATGCTGATCCACAACGGCCTGGCGTATCAGTACCTGTGGCCGGAGAGCCCACGCTGGGGCAACACCAGCCTGGTTGCGCTGATCAACATGGCCTTGTTCGCGAGCTTGCAGTTCTCGCGAATGATCTTGCGGGCGAAGGAAGTGATTCCGCGCCTGGACCTCGCGGCAAGAGCATTGCAGGGCATTGCCGTAGTGCTGCTGATGGCTACGCCGTTCGTGCCGTACTCGACCATCATCGCGCCGATCGCGCTGCTGGTCCTGATCGGCGTGATCTTCATGCTGCTGCTCGGCGTGTGCTCGATGGTGCTGGGCTCGCGGCCGGCGCGTTTCTATGTCATCGCGTGGAGCTCGTTCCTGTGCGGCTCGGTGGTCTTCCTGTTGAAGACTTTCGGCGTCCTGCCCCACACCTTCCTTACGCAGAACGGCTGGCAGATCGGCTCGCTGCTGGAAATGATCCTGCTGTCGATGACGCTGAGCACGCGCATGAACGAGCTGCAGCACCAGAGCCGGACCGATCCGCTCACGCAGCTGGGCAACCGGCGGCTGTTCGACGACAAGTTGCCCGAGGAGTTCGCGATGGCGCGCGAACAGCAGCGGCCGCTGTCGCTGCTGGTGCTCGATATCGATCATTTCAAAGGCTACAACGACCGGCACGGCCATGCGCGCGGCGACCACGCGATCAAGGCGGTTGCGAACGCATTGCGTAAGTTCGCGCGCAAGCCGCTGATGTCCTTCCGCTATGGCGGCGAAGAGTTCACCGTGATCCTGCCCGGGATCGATTGCCAGACGGCTGCCATCATGAGCGAGCGATTGCGCCGCGCCGTGGAAGAAACATTGCACGGCGATCTCGGCATCACCATTAGCGTCGGGTACGCCTGTCTGTCGAGAGGTAGCTTCGAGACCGCGGAAAAATTCTTCGAGGCGGCGGACTCGGCGCTGTACACGGCCAAGCAGCGAGGCCGCAATTGCGTGGTGTCGTTCCACGATCGCGAACAGGACGAGATCTCGCGGCAGGCGCGCGTGGCTACCTCCTGAGCCAATAGATCGCGATCACCAGAAACAGGATGATCAGCAGCCGCAGGATGACCGGCGGCGTCAAGCGCGCCTTGCGGCGGGCCGAGCGGCGTCGCTGGATGGCGGCCGGCTGATAGCGCTCGTTGCGTCCCCAGGCCAGGGCCTGGTCGGCTGCGATGAAATGACCGGACTCGGTATCGAACAACACGCCGTCAGTCGTCGCCGCCAAGGTGGCGGCCGCGGCCACGGCCGTCGCACGATCCGCAGCCCGCCCGGTGAAACGCAGGCTTGCGACGGTGTCGCGCTCGCCAATGGCCTGGGCGCCCGTTGCGCCGATTTCCAACGTGGGCGCGTCGAACGATTCCACGTAATACTCGAAGCCGCGGCGTTCATCCGGGCAGGGCACATAGCCGCTATGTGAATGCGGCTCGAACCCGGTGCTCATTTGCACGTCGAAACCCGCATCGCGGATCATGCGCGCCCAATCTTCGGCAGCCGGCAGCCGATCCCGCTTCAGGAATACGTTGTAGCTGATCACTTGAGTATTATGCGGCCATGATCTCGGGATGGGGGCTCCTGGTCGCTTCGCTGGCCTACGTGTGCGGCCTGTTCTTCATTGCGTGGTGGGGCGACCGCCGCCGCATCTATCCCGGCCATGCCCGGCTGCGGCCCTTGATCTACAGCCTGGCGCTGGCCGTGTACTGCTCCAGCTGGACCTTCTATGGCGCGGTGGGCAGCGCCGTTCGCGACGGCCTGAGTTACCTGCCCATCTATCTCGGGCCGATGCTGTTGTTCCTGTTCCTGTTGCCGTTCTTCGAACGGCTGGTGCGGCTGGCCAAGCGGCAGAACGCCACCTCGATTTCCGATCTGCTGGCGGCGCGTTTCGGCCGTTCCCCGGGGATCGCGGTCGCCATCACATTGATCGCCCTGACCTCCGCCATTCCCTACATAGCGCTGCAGCTGAAAGCCATTTCCATGAGCATCGAGGTGCTGTCGGCCGGTGCCCCCGAGGGAACGATGGCCTGGTATCGCGACAGTGCCCTGTTGGTGGCCTTGATGCTGGCGGTGTTCTCCAGTCTGTTCGGTGCGAGGCAAGTGGATGCGACCGAGCATCATCCCGGCATGGTGCTGGCCGTCGCCGCCGAGTCCCTGGTGAAGCTGGTGGCGCTGATATTCGTGGCGATATTCGCGCTGACGCAGCTCGAGGGTACGGCTGCGCTGCTGGAAACGGCGCGACAGATGCCGGCCCGGGTGGAGCATTCCATTTCGTTCGTCACGCAGACGTTGTTGTCGCTGACCGCCATCTTCTGTTTGCCGCGCCAATTCCAGGTGGGAGTCGTGGAGTGCGCGGATGTCGAGGATGCGAGCCAGGCACGCTGGTGGTTCTCTTTGTATCTGGCGTTGATCAGCCTGGTGGTCGTGCCGATTGCGGCTGCCGCCATCGCCGCCGGTGCCGGCAGCGGCTCGGTCTCGCCCGATTCGTTCGTGCTGTGGCTGCCGCTCAGTGCCGGCCATGATTGGTTGGCGTTGCTCGCGTATCTCGGCGGTTTCTCGGCCGCTACCGGCATGGTCATTGTCGCTACCGTCGCGCTGTCCACCATGGTCAGCAACGATCTGGTGCTGCCCGCGTTGTTGCGTTGGCGACCGCCCGTGCTCGGTGCTCCAAGTCTCGCCGCGGGCGGCATTCTCTGGATGAGGCGCGGCGCCATCCTCGCCATTCTGTTGGTGGCGTACGGATTCTTTCGCGCGGTGCCGAACAGCTCGAGCCTCGCCTCCATCGGATTGCTGGCATTCGCAGCGGTGGCGCAGTTTGCGCCCGCGGTGGTCAGCGCGGTCTATTGGTCGGGAGCGAGTCGCGCCGGCGTGCTGGCCGGGCTGTGCGGTGGATTTCTGATCTGGATCTACACGCTGTTGCTGCCGACGTTCGCGAGCGTCGACGGCACGCTGCCGACCTGGATCACCGAAGGTCCGCTCGGTATCGGCGTGCTCGCGCCGCATTCGCTGCTGGGCTTTGCCGGACCCGATCCGCTCACCCATGGAGTGTTCTGGTCGCTGCTGGTGAATGTCGCGGCCCTGGTGGCAATGTCGCTGCATTCGCCGCCGGCCATCGGCGAACGGTTGCAGCTGGAGTCGAGCATTGCCGGCGCCGACGCGCGCCGTTCGAAGTTGTTGCCGGGCTCGGCCACCGTCGCCGACCTGCAGTTGCTGGCCGAGCGCCTGCTGGGCTGGCACGCGGCGCATACGTGGTTCAAACAATACGAGCGTGAGCATGGCCGTGAGTATTCGCCGACGCAGCGTGCCGATGTTGGTTTGCTGGAGGGTCTCGAACGCGAGCTGACCGGCGCGCTGGGCGCAGCGTCGGCTCGCATGGTGTTGACCAGTGCCCTGCGCGGCGCCGGCTTGCAGTTCAGCGAAGTGGTGACGCTGTTCGACGAGGCTTCGCAGAAGCTGCGCTTCAATCGCGAGCTGCTCGAAGCGATGATGGAAAACATGCCGCAGGGAATCAGCGTGGTCGACGCCGACATGAGATTGGTGGCATGGAACCGCCGTTATGTCGAGTTGCTGGACTATCCGCCCGAGCTGATGCGTGCCGGCCGGCCGATTGCCGATCTGATGAGATATAACGCGGCGCGCGGCTGGTACGGCGACGGCGATGCTGAAGCTCATGTCGAGAAGCGACTGGCGCATATGCGCGCCGGATCGACTCACCTCTCGGAGCGCCGGCGGAGCGACGGCAGCGTGATCGAAGTGCGTGGGCAGCCGCTGCCCGACGGCGGCTATGTCAGCACGTTCAATGATGTGACGACGTACAAGCATGTCGAGGACGAGCTGCGAGAGATCAATGAAACATTGGAGCTTCGCGTCGCCGAGCGCACGCGTCAGCTGGCCGATGCAACCGCGGCCGCCGAGAAAGCCAACCTCGGCAAGACACGGTTTCTCGCTGCAGCCAGTCACGACTTGTTGCAGCCATTGAATGCCGCACGCCTGTTCAACGCGGCGCTGCGCGGGCAAGCCAATCAATTGCAGAACCCGCAGATCGAGCAGTTGGCCGACCGGGTGGAGAACTCGTTGCACGCCGCCGAGGAACTGCTCGACGGCTTGCTCGATATCTCCCGCCTCGATTCGGGTGCCATTCAACCCCAGCCGGACAATTTCTCCGCTGGCGCGCTGCTGGACTCCTTGAAGGAGCAGTTCGCTCCGGTGGCCGCGCAGCGCGATCTCGAACTGCGAGTGCACGCGACGCGCGTGCAGGTCTATTCCGATCAAAGAATGTTACGTCGCGTGCTGCAGAATCTGATCGGCAACGCGTTGCGTTACACCCGCAGCGGCCGCGTGGTGGTCGGCGTGCGGCGGCGAGCGGGTGGCCAGATTGAATTTCAGGTGCTCGATACCGGTCCGGGCATCGCAGCCGACAGCCAGGGAGTGATCTTCGAGGAGTTTCGTCGTCTCGATCCGCAATCGCCGTGGGGCGAGCGCGGCCTGGGCTTGGGATTGTCGATCTGCGAGCGGATCGCGAGCATGCTGCAAACCCGGCTCACCTTGCGCTCGGTGCGCGGCAAGGGCAGTTCGTTCAGTGTTCGCGTGCCACGCGGCACAGGCGCGGTGCGCGAGCCTGTAACCACACCGGCACCTGTGGGAAACATTGCCGGCTTGCGAGGCTTGCGAGTGCTGTGCGTGGAGGACGATCAGAACATTCTCGATGCCATGCGCGAATTGTTGACGCGCTGGCACATCGAAGTGTTCTGTGTTCCCACGGTCACACAGGCTCGCGAGCTGCGGCGGGATCGCGTGATCGATCTGGTGCTCGCCGACTACCATCTGGGCGGCGAGCCGTTGGGGTTGGATGTGCTCGATGAGCTGGTGCCGCGAGATCCATCGAGACTGCGCGCGGGCGCGTTGATCACCGCCGATGGCACGGCGGCCGTTGCGCAGCGGGCCAGTGCTCTCGGCTTCCAGGTGCTTCGCAAGCCGTTACGTCCCGCCGCTTTGCGAGCGTTGATCGTGGCGCTTACTGCTGATCCAGCGAGAGCCGCTGCGCCAGCAACACGGCTTGCGTCCGATTACTGACACCCAGCTTCTGCATCAGCGCGCTGACGTGCGCTTTGACGGTCGCCTCGGAGACATCCAGCTCGGCGGCGATCTGTTTGTTCAACAATCCCGCGGACAACATCGACAGCACGCGAAACTGTTGCGGCGTCAGGGTCGCCAGGCGCGCCGTCGCATCGGCTTCCTGTTGATCGAGCGGGGCGGGATCGCCACCGGTGCTCGCTGAAACCGGCAACCAGGTATCGCCGCCGAGCACGGTTCGCAGCGCTGCCACGATCAGATCGATGGACGCGGACTTGGGCACGAAAGCCGCGGCGCCGTGGCCCAGTGCTCGATGCATGATGCGCCGGTCTTCGCGCGCCGAGATCACCACGATGGGGATCGTAGGAAAATTGGCTCGTGCCTGAACGAGGGCGTTGAAGCCCTGTGCGCCGGGCATGTTCAGGTCCAGCAGCAACAGCTCGGGATCGGGATGGGCATCGAGCGCCTCGAACAGCGAATGGACCGAGTCCGCCTCGACGATCTGCGCGCCCGGCACGGCCTGCGCCACCGCGAGCTTCAGTGCTTCACGAAACAGGGGATGGTCATCGGCGATCAGGACTGCGCGCTTCATTGAGCGCGCAATACTCCATGGTTGTGTCACCTGCGGCAACTCCATTGCACAAGTCCTGGCCCATGCCACGCATGGTGGCATTCCCTGCCCGCGAAACCTCTGTCGCTGCGCTAGCGGTTCATCCGCTGCTCTATCAGGTCACGCACCACACTCGGGTCCGCAAGTGTCGACGTGTCGCCGAGCTGCTCGTGCTCGTTGGCCGCGATCTTGCGCAGGATACGACGCATGATCTTGCCCGACCGGGTCTTCGGCAGGCCCGGCGCCCACTGAATGAAATCCGGTGATGCGATCGGCCCGATCTCGCGGCGAACGCATTGGCGCAGATCTTCGCGCAACGCGTCGCTTGGCGTCGTGCCCGCCTTGACCGTGACGTAGGCGTAGATGCCTTGACCCTTGATGTCGTGCGGGCATCCCACCACCGCGGCTTCCGCCACATCGGGGTGCGCTACCAGCGCGCTCTCGACTTCGGCGCTGCCGATGCGATGACCCGACACGTTCAGCACATCGTCGACGCGGCCGGTGATCCAATAGTAGCCATCGCTGTCGCGCCGTGCGCCGTCGCCCGTGAAATACGTGCCCGGGAACGTCGAGAAGTACGTCTGAAAGAAGCGCTCGTGATCGCCGTACACCGTGCGCATCTGGCCAGGCCAGCTGTCGATCAGCACCAGGTTGCCCTCGGCCTCGCCCTCGAGCACCCGCCCTTCGGGATCGAGCAGCGCGGGTTCGATGCCGGGCAGCGGTAGAGTCGCCGAGCCGGGCTTGAGCTCGACCTGATGCGGCACTGGGGCGATGAGCGCTCCGCCGGTTTCCGTTTGCCACCAGGTGTCCACAATGGGGCAGCGGCCATCGCCGACCACGCGGTGATACCACTGCCACGCTTCCGGATTGATGGGCTCGCCCACCGTGCCAAGCAAACGCAGGCTGGCGCGGCTGGTTCGACGCACGGGCTCGTCGCCTTCACGCATCGAGGCACGAATCGCGGTCGGCGCCGTGTAGAAGATCGTCACGCGGTGGCGATCGATGATTTCCCAGGGCCGCGACACTGTCGGATAGTGTGGCACTCCCTCGAACATCATCACCGACGCGGCATTGGACAAGGGCCCATAGACCACATAGGAGTGTCCTGTCACCCAGCCCACATCGGCGGTACACCAGAACAGATCGTTCTCATCGCAATGGAATAGCGTGTCGAACGTATGCGACGTGTACGCGAGATAGCCGCCGGTCGTGTGCAAGACGCCCTTCGGCTGACCGGTCGAGCCGGACGTGTAGAGAATGAACAGCGGATCTTCCGCGTTCATGCGTTCCGGTACGCAGATGCCCGCTTTGTCGGCGGCAACGTCCCGATACCAAAGGTCCCGGCCCGGTTTCATGTCGACAGGCGCACCGGTGTTGGCGATCACGAGCACGTGCTGCACGCAGTCCATGCCGGCGTGAGCGAGCGCGGTGTCGACGTTGGCTTTGAGCGGGATGCGCTTGCCGCCGCGACGGCCTTCGTCCGCCGTAATGACCAGCTTCGAGCCGCAATCGCGAATGCGGCCGACCAATGATTCCGGCGAGAAGCCGCCGAACACCACGGAGTGAATGGCTCCGATGCGTGCGCAGGCCAACATCGCGACCGCTGCATCGGGAATCATGGGCATATAGATGGTGACGCGGTCGCCCTTGCCGACGCCGAGAGAGCGCAGCGTGTTGCCGAACTGGCAAACGCGCTCGTACAGCTGCCGGTAGGTGATTCTCTCGACGGTGTCCGGCTCGTCGCCTTCGAACACGATGGCGGTACGGTTGGCGTGCTGGGGCAGATGTCGGTCGAGGCAATTCACCGCCGCGTTCAGCTCGCCGTCGTAATACCAGCGAATGCGGAAATCCTCGCGGCGGAAGCTAACGTCCTTGATCTGCGTGAAAGGCTTGTCCCAGTGCAGCCGGCGGCCGATCCGCTCCCACAGCTGCAATGAATCTTCCTGCCGCGCCCGAGCGTCGAGCTGCGCACTCATCGTCTATCCCCCATCATCGTCGCGTCACATTCATCGGCCCGCGGGCCGCTTGGAGTCGGGGCCGGCAGATTGCCGCCCCCTTGGATATCCCCCATGGATATCCACCATGGGTATCGCCCATGGTTATCGCCAATGGATATCGCCAATGGATATCGCCATACCGCAAGCATCCCGCGAATGCGCCCCGCCCCGTATTCGACTTTCGTCGAATAGCGGCGCGCGCGACTTCGACCAAAGATGAATGGCCGGTTTGCAAGCGGCACGAGCATGCTCGCGCCGACTTGTCATCGGGGGATCGACAATGATCAAGCTAGGGAAGGTTGCGATCGTGTCAGCCGTTGCCATCGCTGGCTGGCCGCTGTTCGTGCAGGCCCAGACCGGGGCGGGCGCGGACACTCAGGCAGACACACAAACGGACGAGGGGCGGCGCAGGCTGGAGGCGCGAGTAGCAGAACTGGAGCGACAACTGCGCGAGTTGAGTGAAAAGATGTCGGCGGCGCCCACGCCAGCGCGAACTGCCACGCCACCGCCTGCCGATGCGCCGGCGATCCAGGTCGAGCCCATCACGCCGAACGCCGTGCCGGGAACGCGCTTCTCGTACAGCGGCTTCATCAAGTTCGACGCCTTGTGGTCGGATTACGAGGATGGCGAGATCGCCGACGGCACCATCGGCCGCGACTTCTATTTGCCTTCGGTCATTCCCGTGGGCGGTACGAGCGAGGGCGTGGACTTCGATTCGCACGTCAAACAATCGCGTTTCATCTTCGGTACCGACACGGACCTGGCCAATGGCCGCCTGCTGTCGTCGCGTTTCGAAGTGGATCTGTACGGCTCGTCGCTCGGCGACGAGCGCGCCACCAACACCTATGGTGTCCTGCTGCGTCACGCCTACATTCAATACGGGCGGTGGCTGGTCGGCCAGACGTGGAGCAACTTCATGGACGCGGGCGCGCTGCCGGAGACCGCCGATTACATCGGCCCGACCGATGGCACAGTGTTCGTGCGCGAGCCGCAAGTCCGCTACACGCTCGGCAACTGGTCTTTCTCGGCGGAGAATCCCGAGACCACCATCACGCCCTTCGGCGGCGGCACACGCATCGCTTCGGATGACAACAATGTTCCGGATCTGACCGCGGCCTACACTTGGAAGCTCGGCGGTGGCTATTTGCGAGCGGCGGCGCTGCTGCGCCAATTGAAATATGAAACCACGGGCGCGGGCGCGAGCAAGGACACAGCAGAGGGTGCCGCACTGTCGTTGAGCGGCAAATTCAACTTCGGTCCGCACGACCTGCGCTTCGCGATCACCGGCGGCGAAGGGCTCGGCCGCTACGTCGGCGTGAACTTCGTCAATGACGCCGTGCTGACTGCGAACGGCAACCTGGAAGCGATCTCGGGCTGGGCCGGCTTCGCGGCCTGGCGGCATGTCTGGAGCCAGCAGGTGCGCAGCACCCTCATGTTGTCCGCGTCGGAATACGACAACGACGTGCTGCTGACCGGCGGCGCCGTCAACAAGTCGAGCTGGTCGTGGGCTGTCAACACGTTCTATTCGCCCGTGCCCAAGCTCGATGTCGGCATCGAGCTGCGCGGTGCCGAGCGCGAGATCGAAAGCGGCGCGAGCGGTTCGATGCGGCGGCTGCATGCGGTCGCGCGCTATTCATTCTGATCGGGCATTCATTTTCGAAGAACAGATTCATCGCATTACGGGGGAACCATGGCCAGCACACCACAAGCCCTGCCGAGCTCCAGTGCCACCGGCATCGATCGTTCGCACCGGCGCGTCATCTTCGCGTCCTCGCTGGGCACGGTGTTCGAGTGGTACGACTTCTATCTGTACGGCTCGCTGTCGGCCATCATTTCCAGGCAGTTCTTTTCCGGCGTCAACGAGACCACCGGATTCATTTTCGCGCTGATGGCGTTCGCCGCCGGCTTCTTCGTGCGGCCGTTCGGCGCACTGGTGTTCGGCCGGCTGGGCGATCTGATCGGCCGCAAGCATACGTTTCTCATCACCATCATCATCATGGGTGCCTCGACCGCGATCGTCGGCATGCTGCCCAGCTACGCGGCGATCGGCGTGGCCGCGCCCATCATTCTGATCGTGCTGCGACTGTTGCAGGGTCTGGCGCTGGGTGGTGAATACGGCGGCGCGGCGACGTATGTGGCCGAGCATGCGCCCGACGGCAAGCGCGGCCTCTACACCAGCTGGATTCAAACCACCGCGACCCTCGGTTTGTTTCTTTCGCTGCTGGTGATCCTGGTCTGCCGCCTGGCGTTCGGCGAGGAATTCAACGAGTGGGGCTGGCGCATTCCGTTCCTGCTGTCCATCGTGCTGCTCGGTATCTCCGTGTACATCCGCCTGCAGCTGGAAGAGTCGCCGGTGTTCATGGAGATCAAGCGCGAGGGCAAGCTGTCGACCGCGCCGCTCAGCGAAGCGTTCGGCAACTGGACCAACCTGAAGATCGTGCTGCTCGCCCTGTTCGGCGCCACCGCAGGTCAGGCCGTGGTGTGGTACGGCGGCCAGTTCTACGCACTGTTCTTCCTCGAAAAGATTCTGCAGGTCGATGCCACCGCGGCCAACCTGATCATTGCCGCCGCGCTGGTGATCGGCACGCCGTTCTTTGTGATATTCGGCGCGCTGTCGGATCGCATCGGTCGCAAGACCATCATCATGGCCGGTTGCGTGCTCGCGGCCGTCACCTATTTCCCGGTGTTCAAGGGCCTGACGCATTTCGCCAACCCCGCGCTGGAGCAGGCTGTGGCCACCGCGCCGGTGACGGTCATCGCCGATCCGGCCGATTGCTCGTTCCAGTTCGATCCGGTCGGCAAGACCGCCTTTACCAAGTCGTGCGACGTGGCGAAATCGGCGTTGGCACGGGCGGGTGTGCACTACAAGAACGAGTCCGCGCCCGCCGGTGCGGTGGCGCAGGTGCGTATCGGCGAAGGCGAGAACGCGGTGGTGCTGGATTCTTTCGCCGGCAACACCCTGGGCAAGGCCGAGTTCAAGAGCGAAAGCGACGCTTTCGTCGGCCGGCTCAAGAGCGCCTTGACGGCGGCCGGCTATCCGGCCAAGGCCAACATGGACGAGGTGAACTACCCGATGGTGATCGCGCTGTGCACCTACCTGGTCATCCTGGTGACCATGGTGTACGGGCCGATCGCGGCGTGGCTGGTGGAATTGTTCCCGACCCGCATTCGCTACACCTCCATGTCGCTGCCTTATCACATCGGCAATGGTTGGTTTGGCGGCTTCCTGCCGGTGACCTCGTTCGCCATCGTGGCGGCCACCGGCAACATCTATAACGGCCTGTGGTACCCCATCGTGGTGGCGGTCATGTCCGCCGTCATCGGCACTTTGTTCCTCAGGGAGACCAAGGACCGAAGCTTGTGACACAATAGCTGCACATACATCCCGTATTCAGCTTGATTGGGTAGCATCGCGTGTTCCACCAGGGACGCGCGATGCGCCCATTTGAAGGGAGAAAAAGTGCAGTTTCATCTACCCGGTGCCCGCCGCGTAGCAGGCTATCTGTTGCTTGGATTGCTCGCCGGCTGCGGCGGCAGCGGGGGCGACGAGGCCGCCCGCACCGAGATTTCCACCGATACGATCAGTTTCAGCGCTCCGGGCCCCAACGCGGTGGCACCGGCGGCGCAGGAATTTACAGTCACTTTCGGTGAGGACGTCGCGCATCTGGCCGTTGTACACAACGGCGACGCGATCGCGTCGGCCACCTCGGTGCTGAACGGTCGAACCGCGCGCATTTCGGTGGTGCCGGCGGCGCCGTCCTCGATCGGCCCCGGCCCGTTCGCCGGCACGGTGGCGGTGACGGGATACACCTGCGCCGATCCCACCTGCAGCCGGATGTCGGCGGGCAGCACGGCGCAAGTCAGGGTTTCTTACCAGATCTCGCCCGCCGTTCAGGTGGTAGCGCCCTACGTGGAGACGGCCGGGGTCAGCGACGACGTGCTGATTCGCGGCTTGGGTTTCCGGAGCTTCCTCGTCAACGCGGTGCGCTTCGGCGATACGCCAGCCACTGAGATCACCGTGAACAGTACGGGCACGGAGATCCTGGCAACGCATCCGGCGCTGCCGGCCGGCAGGTACACGGTTTACATCGAGGCGCCGGATCATTCAGGCGAGATTCCTTCCGACGTGACGCTGGTGGTGCAGGATCCGATTGCCTATCCCGCCACCACGCTGGCGCATGTGCCAGCGACGACCGGGGTTCGCTCGCTGGTGTACGACCCCGAGCGGCGTGCGCTGCTGTTGGTCACGAACACCACGCCGGCCAATCCCATCGTTCGCTACGTTTATGAGAATGGTGCATGGAGCGCGCCGACGCAGTCGGCCGCGTCCAGCACTTCGTTCCTGGACGCGGCACTGTCGGCGGACGGTGCGACCATCTTTGCCATCACATCGACGAGCCTCGTGCCGGTCGATCCGGTGACGTTGGCGGCCGGCACGGCCGTGGCCGCGCCTTCGCTGGCCGACAATTCGGCACTGAAAAACATCGTGGTCGGCAATGACAATCGCGGATTGATCACGACCAGCCTGACCACCAGCGGCACCACGCGCGGATATCTTTACGACCCCGAAAGCGCGAGATTGCTTCAGAACAACGTGCCGTTGAACAATGCCACGCCGGCGATGTCGGGCAATGGCGGCGGCGCGGTGCTCGTTCAGGGCGATCCGTCGCTGAGCACAGCTCCGGCAATCTATGTGTATGGGACGTCCAGCAATGCGCTGTCGCCAAGCTCGGTCCCGGGAGTGAACCAGAACTCGGTGCCGCCGGCGATCGATCGTGCCATCACCCGTATCGTGCTCAACGGCACGCGCGTGTACGACGGCAGTCTGGGCTTCCTCGGAACGTTGCCGGATACCACCGCGGCGGTTGCGATCAAGCCGGATGGCAAGCGCGCTTACGCCTACGACACAGCAGCCGGCGGCATCCACGTTTATGACATCAGTGTGGATCGTGACGAAGCCGCATACACCCCGCTAGGCACGGCAACGCCATTGGCCGGCGATCCTGGCTCGGGCGTGCGGATGATCATCACGCCGGACGGTCAAACCTTGTTCCTTGCAGGCAGCACGCAAATCGTGGTGCAGCCCACCCCTGCACTGTGAGCGCACCTATTGAACAGCGACTCGGGCATCCTGAGGCGCAGAGAGGAAAAGGCGCGACTCACATGACCGAACTTGGCTCCTGTGCCTGAGGCGCTTCTAGTCAAGGCTCATGGCACAAGGACGGCCGTGACCCATGGAAAACTCGCATGAACTCACAACAACTTTACATCGGTGCGTCGCTGCTCGCGGCGCTGCATCTGGCGAGCAGTGTCGCTGCTGCGGCCGAGCCGGCGCAGCGCGCCGTGCAGGCGAGTAACTATTCGCTCGGCCTGGTCGCCAGCGACAGTGACACCAAGGGCAGCACGTCGAACGGAACATTCGGCCTGGGCGGGCTGGCGACCCTGCCACTCGGTGATCTCTTCGGCGCCTCGCTGGCCGGCAACTACTCGCGCACCACGGCTCGAACCAGCGATGTGTTGCTCGACCTGGACTCGGCGCAGTCGACGCGGCCTTCATGTCGCTTCAACAACTACGATGCGGCGGCCAGCTTCTTCGCCCGACGCCCGACGCTTGGCCGAGTGTCGGCGTCCTACGGCAAAGGCAAAGTCACCTCGGATTGCGGCGACCAGTCGGTGTTTGTCGCCACTGGCGAGGACAGCCTGGATCTCGATTACTACCGCTTCGCCGCCGAAGCGTATCTGGGGGATTTCACGTTCGGCGCGGTACACACGTCCACCGAGCTGGAAGATGGACCGAAGCTCGAGTCCAACATCTTCAACGCCACCTGGTATCCGATCGACAGCGTGCGCGTGACGTTGTCCGGTGGCGATCTCTACGATCAGGACACCTACGGCATCGACATCGAGCATCAGCCCGAATTCATGGGCAACTCGCTCGGCGTGGTGCTGGGCTATTCGGTGGTCGACCGCGATCAGGAAGTCGGCACCATCAGCTTCAGCGTGGTGTATCACTTCGGCACCAAGGTCGAGCTGAAGGCACGGGATCGGCAATACCGCTGACGCTCGTACAGCCGCGCGAGGGACTCATCATGGCTACGGAGCAGTGGCTGTTCGATCAGGACGGGATCGACTGGGAAGAGCTGTCGATCCTGTTCCGGATCGCACCCCTGGGCGAGAAGAGCGCCGAGCATCTGCGGCTGGTGTTCGGCAACAGCCGGTTCAAATGTTTCGTGCTCGATGCGGGCAAGCTGGTCGGCGCCGGACGTGCGCTGGCGGATGGACGCGACTGTTCCTATCTATGTGACATCGTGGTGCACCCGGACTATCAAGGTCGTGGCCTGGGCAAGGCGCTGGTCGGCAGGCTTCGCGAGCTGTCGGCGGGGCATCGCAAAATCATTCTGTATGCGAACCCGGGCAAGGAAGGCTTTTATCGCAAGTTGGGTTTTCGGCGCATGTTGACCGCCATGGCCTGGTTCCAGGATGAGCAACACGCCATCGACACCGGACTCGTGGCCGACGGCGACTGAAGCACAGCTGACCCTATTTCAGCGCTCGCTGGCAGCGACGTGCTCGGCGACGAGTCGGTTGAAGGTACCGGCGGCTTCGAGATGCGGTACGTGGCCGACGTCGTCAAATATTTCGACGCGCAGGTTCGCGCGCGGCGCTGGTGCTTGAGAGGAATCGAGCACTTCGTCTGCCGAGCCCCAGATCACGAGCGTCGGAATGCCGTCCAGCATGTTCGGGTCGAACCGTACTTGCTGGCGGCCGCCCGAAAACAGCGCGCCGGCGATCGTCGCGAGCGCTTCGCTCACGCCGTCGATACGCTTGTACCGCTGCAAGCCTTCCAGCATCTCGGCGCCGATCAGGGATTTGTCTCGAAAGAGCTTGCCCACGACACGCTGCAGTTCGCGCCGAGACTGTGCGGTCACGAAACTCTCGATGAAATCGCGGTCGATATTTTCTCCAAGGCCCAGCGGCGCGGCGAGCGTCAGCGACTGCACGCGCGCACGGTGCTCGCGTGCGACATGCATTGCGAGCGCACCGCCCATCGAATGTCCGACCAGATGCGCCTTGTCTATTTCGAGCTGGTCCAGCAATGCAAAGAGCCCACGCGCGAGTTCCGTGAGCCCACCCGTGCCGACCGACTTGCTAGAACGGCCATGGCCGGGCAGGTCCAATGCAATGACACGGCGTGCGCTCGATAGTGTGCCGATGTTCAACAGCCAGCGTTTGCATCGGCGCCGAAGCCGTGAATGAAGACGAGCGGATACCCCTGTGACTGCACGGGCTGCACGTCGAGGTAAGAGATGCTTGCGCCGTCATACTCTATGACTCGCGCGTCGCCGGGGCCGGCTTCGGAAGGCGCGTTGGCGTCCGCCTCCTGACTGTGGCGCGCGACAAACGCAGCTACCTCGTCGTCGGGGACCTCGCCGACCGTGATGACGCCAAGTAGCCTGCCGACCAGAGCTGTCTCACCCACGTCGACGACTATGTGACGCAACGTGCCGTCGACCGGCGCTTCGACGCTGTTGACGATCTTGGAGGTTTCCACGTCCAGTAAGGCGTCGCCCTGCGCGATGGCCGTGCCCACGGGGACGCGCCAGGAGATGATCTGTCCCTCATCCATGGACAGGCCCCACTTGGGCATGGTGACGGCGTGAATCCGCTGCATCGTTACACCGCCGCTGCGTTTTGCGTGCGCCCTAGCAGCGCGCGAACCGAGCTTGCGACGCGGCCGGCATCCGGAATCCACGCGCGTTCCAGCACAGGAGAGAATGGGATTGGCGTGTGTGGCGGCGTAACGATCCCGATCGGACCGCGCAGCGCGCCGAATGCCGTAGCCTGGACTTGCGCCGCCACGTCATGCGCGAATCCGCATCGTGCCGCCGATTCATCAACTATGACCAGTCGACCGGTTTTTTCCACGCACTCCACGATCGTGTCGAGATCGAGCGGCGAAGTGGTGCGCGGATCGACGATCTGGACACTTATTCCTTCCTTCGCGAGCAGATCCGCGGCCTCGCGCGCGATGTGCACCATGCGCCCAAGCGCAACGATAGTTGCGTCGCGACCTTCGCGCACGATTCGCGCTTCGCCGAAAGGAATCGTGTAGGCCTCATCGGGAACTTCCTCGGCAAGATCGTAGAGCAGCTTGTGCTCGCAGAGGATCACCGGATCATCGTCGCGAATCGCCTGGGTCAGCAGGCCCTTGGCGTCGTAGGCGCAACTTGGAACTGCGACCTTCAGACCGGGCACGGACGTGAACATGTGATATGGCGATTGGGAGTGTTGGGCAGCGGCGCACAACCCGGCACCGATCATGCCGCGTATCACCAGCGGCGTTTTCGCCTTGCCGCCGAACATGTAGCGGAACTTCGCGGCTTGGTTGTAGACAGCATCGAAGCACACTCCCATGAAGTCGAAGAACATCAGCTCGGCGACCGGCCGCAGCCCGGTCATGGCAGCGCCCGCCGCCATGCCGAGGATCGCGGATTCGGTGATCGGCGTATCGATGACGCGACTCGATCCGAATTGCGTCCACAGGCCCTTGGTGACGCCGAGCACGCCGCCATAAGCCTCTACCTCTCCGGCCGAACCACCGGCACCGCCGCGCACGTCTTCGCCGATGAGCACCACTCGCCGGTCGCGCGCCATTTCCAGGCGCAGCGCTTCATTGATGGCCTCACGGAATGATTTCTTCGACATGGTCGATGGCCCTGTGGGAAAGAAGTGACAGGTGACGAATGGCGGAGTTGTTAGTAACTGACGTACACGTCGGACAGCAGATCGTGCGAGGGATCAGGGAATGGAGCGTTGCGCGCGCGTTGCACGGCGCTGTCGATCTGCTCCGCGATCTCTTGATCGATGCGGTCGTACTCCGCCGCGCCGATGGCACTAGCGGTGCGCTGTCGGAACAGTACCAGCGGATCGCTCGACGCACGCAGCGCTGCCACTTCACCGGGGTGTCGGTAGAGCATGGGGTCGCCTTCATAGTGGCCGTAGTAGCGCTTCGCGACGGCTTCCAGCGCGCTGGGGCCATCGCCGCGCCGTGCGCGTGCGATTGCCTCGCCGGCCGCTTGGTGGACAGCAAAGAAATCGGTCCCGTCTACGCGCGCCGCGTGCATGCCGAACGCTGCAGCGCGCCCGGCAATATCGCGGCTGCCCACGGCGTAGTCGCAGCCCGTGCCTTCGCCATAGCCATTGTTCTCGAACACAAACACGATCGGCAGTTGGAGCACGACGGCCATGTTCATTGCTTCGAACGTCGTGCCCTGGTTGGAAGCACCATCGCCGCTGAACGAGACTGTGACGGCGCCCGTGGCGAGTGTCTTGGCTGTGAGTGCCGCGCCAATTGCCAGCGAGGGTGCGCCGCCGACGATTGCATTCGCGCCGAGCATGCCGCGCGACAAATCGGCGATGTGCATGGAGCCACCTTTGCCACCGCACAGCCCGGCTTTCCTGCCGAAGATCTCGGCCATCATGCCGTCGATGTCGCAGCCCTTGGCGATGCAGTGGCCGTGACCGCGGTGCGTGGAACCGATCGAGTCCGCGTCGTTGAGATGCCCGCAGACTCCCGTCGCCACCGCTTCCTGGCCGGCATACAAATGCAGAAACCCGGCGATGTCGCCGCTGGTGTTCTCGCGATGCAGGCGTTCCTCGAACTGCCGGATCGTGGCCATGGTCCGGTACGCCTGCAGTAGCTGAGTCTTGGTCAAGCTCATTGATCGGACACCCCTCTTTCCGGTACGCGCATCGCGACGCATGCAGCCCTCAGCGCGGGGCGACTCGCGATATCGAAAGCCAGAATAGGCGTCGCGACCGCGGGTTCACATGACGTGTTCTCGCCAGTGAGATGCGGCTATTCCTCTCTTTCTCTTTATTGCGCGCCATCGACGATGCAGAGGAATCACCCAACTGCTTTGATCTGAACCAACCGTCAACCGCCGGATTCAGGGAGCAGCCGCTTGCAGTGCGGGTGCGCGAGGTGACAAAGTGTGACAACCGCGTCGCATGAGGAATCCGGGACGAGCTAGGCATGCAGGACCGCAAGACGCGGACAAGGGGGATGCCATCGTGCCGACTGTAACCGATAGCCGATCCGAGGACGCGCTCGCGCTCAGCCACGCGATCCTCCACTGCCATTCTTTCGAAAATCTCACGAGCAGCCTGTTGGCGCCGCTCACTCGACTGCTGAACGCCGAAACCAGCGTCGTCTTCGAAGTGTTCGAGGAAGGCTCGACGCTGCGCCTGGGCCGGTCGGCGCGACACGAGATCGCGCAGAAGACGCTTGTCGATTACGAGAATCATTTCATCCGGCTCGACCCGGTCTACAGCGAAGGAATCACTTCGTTACGGCCGGCAGCCGCGCCCGCCCCGCGCCTGGACATAGTCCAGCTGGCGAACTTGGTCGATATGAGCCGCTTCTCGCAGACTCACTACTACAACGAGTTCCTGAGACCGATCGGCATCCACGACGTGGTGGCGCTGGTGCTGCGGCCCGATGAGGCCGCCGGCCACAGTTTCGTTTTCGGATTCCATCGGCCGCAGAGTGCCTCCGGGTTCTCCGACCAGGAGGTCGCGCGCGCCATGCAGGTGGCGCCGACACTGTTCGCTTGCCTCAAGACGTTTCTGCTGGCGGACAGGATGAAAGAGCGCGAGGAAGTGATAGACGGGCTGCTGCGAGCCACTGCCGACATGGGCGTCATCATCCTCGACGCTGCGCGCGAGTTGCGTTATGTCAGTTCGCGCGCGGCGGAGTTTCTCGGTGCGGATCTTTCCTCACCGCGCACGGGTGCCGTGGCGGAGTTGTCGCGCGTACACAGCTGGATCCTCAACATGTGCGCGCGCATCGACAATTCGCGCGGCATTAGCGTCGTTAGCGAGCGAGTGGCGGCGCTGGCAGGCCGAGAGTCTTATGGCGACGCCGTATTGACAGTGCAACGCTTCGAGACACAGGACGGGGAGCGCCGCTATCTGGCGACGATCTGTCCGTCCGCTGTCGAGAACGCATTGCGCGTTCGCTCGGCGGCGCTCGGCATGACGCGCCGAGAGCTCGACATCGTCCGCCTGGTGGCGGCAGGCTCGACCAACGCACAGATCGCCGATCGGCTGTGCCTGGCCAGGCGCACGGTCGAGAACCACCTGCGCTCGATTTTCGCCAAGGCGAACGTCCATTCCCGCACGCAGCTGATTCACGAGCTACTCGCCGAGCGGGGACGATGAACGGCGGCGGCTGACGTGGCCAGACGAAAAGTCGATGTGGCCAGACGCTGGCCTGACCGATTCCTCTGCTCGAAATTCTTCCCTCGGCGCGCGGCCGAGTCTGAGCCATGCAAGGCCCCTCTGACCGGCCACTAGTCGGTAGTCACTTCTTTCTCGGTAGCCAAAGATGGCGGAAACGCGTCATGTGACGCCCGGTACGCCGCGCTAACTTGTGGTCATACCACGAGGGGAAGACGGTAGTGAGACCCATCCTACGCCTTGCATGCATCTTGCTCGCCGCCGCGGTGCTGAGCGCCGGGGCGTTGAACGATGCCGCGGCGATATGGGCGGCGGCGACTACGGCCTCGCGCTGGCATTGCGCGATGGCCTCGTCGAGGGGCCCCGTCTTTTCTACTGTGGGCGCGTGCTGTCGCAGACGGGCGGCCATGCGGACTGGCGTGCGATCGAGGAGGATGAGCAATCGCACTGCTGCGGCTGTACCCTGCGCGATCAGAAGCTCTCGGTGATCGTCGACGGGAAAGACTCGATCATCGCCGCCGCGCGCGAAGAGTTGCGGCGCGGTGCGAATCATTTGAAGATCCTCGCATCGGGCGGCATCGCATCGCCCGGTGATCCGGTCGACAACCTGCAGTTCAGCGATGATGAGATCGTCGCCGTGGTGGAAGAAGCGCAGCGCCATGGCGTGTATGTCGCCGCCCATTGCCACCCGAATGAAGCGATACGCCGCAGCATTCGGCTCGGTGTGCGTACGATCGAGCACGCCACGCTGATCGACGCCGATACGGCGCGCTTGCTGGCGGAATCGTCTGCGTACGCCGTGCCCACGGTAGCGGTGCTTCACGCCCTTGCGACGGACGGGCACGCGTTCGGCTTGCCACCGCGCAGCGTCGCGAAGGCACAGCAGATCCTGGGATTCGCGCTCGAAGGGCTCGAGCACATGCGCAACGCCGGCGTGCGTGTGGGGTTCGGCTCGGACTTCCTTGGTCCTCAGCAGGACCGGCAACTCGAGGAGTTGACCCTTCGGCGGGAGGTATTCACTGCGTTCGAGATCCTGCGCGCGGCCACGTCGGTGAACGCGGAGATCCTTGGCGCGACCGGCAAGCTCGGCTGCGTGGCGCCGCGGGCGTATGCCGATCTGATCGCCGTGCGAGGCAATCCACTGGATGATATCGGCCTGCTGGCCGCGGGCGGACGTCATCTTTCCCTGGTCATGAAGGCGGGCCAGGTACTCGGCCTGGCATCGTAAGCAGGAAAGTTCCAGCATGCCCTCGCGCGCCCTCCGGTTACACCGTAAGCCACGAGCTCTCGATCGCTGCTACAGCATCGCGGATGTGCGAGATCTGGCTTTCCGCCGGCTGCCGGCGCCTATCTTTCATTACCTCGATGGCGGCGCCGACGACGAGCGAACGCTCGAGCGCAACACGGCCGCGTTCGACGACTATGCGTTCCTGCCCCAGACGATGCGCGACATCACCCGGATCGACCTCGGGGTGACGCTGCTCGGGCGGAACATCAATCTGCCATTCATTCTCTCCCCGACCGGCATGTCGCGCCTGTTCCATCACGAGGCGGAGCCGGCCGTGGCGCGTGCAGCCGCCAGGTTCGGTACGTTCTATTCGCTCTCGACACTCGCGACGACTTCGATCGAGGAGATCGCCGCCACCGGTGAAGGCCGCGTATCTTTCAGGTCTACATACTCAAGGAAAGGGAGCTGACTCGCGAGCTGGTGTCACGCTGTCGCGCCGCGCGGTACGACGCGCTGTGTCTGACGATCGACACGCCGGTTGCCGGCAATCGCGAGCGGGATCGCGTTACCGGGATGACGATGCCGCCACGGTTCACGGCACGGAGCTTCACGAGTTTCGCTGCCCGGCCGCGATGGGCATCGAATCTACTGCTTCATCCGCGCTTCGAACTGAGCAACGTCGCCGACCGCGCTGCCGGCATCGGGCGTTCGCTCGTCTCGGTGATCGACTACGTCAACGGGCAATTCGATCGCTCGATCACATGGCGCGACGTCGAATGGCTCGCGACGCTTTGGGACGGGCCGCTGATCGTGAAGGGGATCCAGTCGGTGACGGATGCTGGTCGCGCTGTCGCGGCCGGCGCGACCGCATTGATGATCTCCAATCACGGTGGCCGGCAACTCGACGGGACCCTGGCTCCCATCGACCTCATAGCCGCAATCCGCGCCGCCGTCGGTCCGACGATCGAGCTGATCGTGGACGGTGGCGTCCGGCGCGGCTCGCATGTTCTGAAGGCACTCGCGCTCGGCGCGAATGCGTGCTCCTTGGGCCGGCCTTACCTGTATGGTCTTGCCGCCGGCGGACGCCGTGGCGTGGAGCATGTGCTCGGATTGCTGAAGGCGGAGATCGAGCGTGATCTGATTTTGCTCGGTTGCGCCAAGGCCCGCGACATCGACGCCACCTATCTGGCGCGCCTGCCATGGCTCCCGGAGACAGACGCAATCCGGTAGAAGCCGCGCAGATATAAAAAATGGGGACATTTCTGCAGTCGATAACAAGAGTCGACATTCATGAGCACAGATAGGTACACGTCGGGCCGACGCCTCACCCAGCTCGCCAGTGAACGGCCTCACCAGCCTGCGGTGATCGTCGCCCGCAACGGCGGCTGCTCCGATACGCTGACGATGCGCGAGTTGGATGAATGGTCGAGCCGGCTGGCGCATCGTCTCGCCGACGCCGGCGTGCGTCAGCACTCGTTCGTCGCCATCCATCTGCCGACTTGCGTCGAGCACGTTGTCGCAACCTATGCAGCGCATAAGCTTGGTGCCTGCCCGACGCCGCTCAGTGCGAAGCTGCCCGCAGTCGAGCGCGACGGTCTGCTCGCTCTGGCCCAGCCCGCCGCGATCGTCAGCGACGCACCCGATCTGCGTGGATTGTCGCGAGATTCGCTG
Organism: Steroidobacter sp.; assembly: GCF_036406195.1. Classification (GTDB taxonomy): domain Bacteria; phylum Pseudomonadota; class Gammaproteobacteria; order Steroidobacterales; family Steroidobacteraceae; genus Steroidobacter. The sequence continues at coordinate 209,672 of NZ_DASWVW010000061.1, read as the reverse complement.
CACCGACTCGACGGCTATCCGGCCACCGCTCCACCCGACCGCATTCCAGAACCACACAAGGCCATTGCCTCCGGCGGCTCGACTGGACGGCCGAAGCTCATCGTGTCGCCCGACGCGTTCGCTTATCCCATCGGGGGGAACCCGCATGCAAAGCTGTTTGGCATTGGCGACGGCGATCTGCTGTATGCGCCCGGCCCGCTCTATCACAACCAGCCCTTCAGCAGCGTGCTGCTCACGCTATTCGCGGGCGGCACGATTCTGCTGAATGAGAAGTTCGATGCGGCAGTCGCGCTCGATCTGATCGAGCGGCATCGTCCGCGCACGATCAGCCTCGTGCCCACCATGATGCAGCGGATGCTCAGGGTCGAGGGTATCGAGCGCCGCGACCTTTCCAGCATACGTATGCTGTGGCACATGGCGTCGGCCTGCCCTGCGTGGGTCAAGCGCGGCTGGATCGATCTGATTGGCGCCGAGAAAGTGTGGGAGGCCTGGGCCTCGACCGAGATGACCGGCATCACGATCATTCGCGGCGACGAATGGCTGCGCAAGCCGGGCAGCGTCGGCAAAGGCTTCGATACCGAGCTGCGCATCGTCGGCGAGGACGGTGGGCAGCTGCCGCCCGGCGTCGTCGGTGAGATCTACAGCCGGATGAGCGGCGCGCCCGCGCGGTGCCGTTACGTCGGCTCCGCACCGCTGCGGAGCCTGCCCGGCGGCTTCAGCAGCGTCGGCGATCTCGGCTATGTCGATGAGGACGGCTACCTGTTCCTCTCCGATCGCCGGGTCGATCTGATCGTCAGCGGCGGCGCGAACGTCTATCCGGCCGAAGTGGAGGCCGTGCTGACACAGCACCCCGGCGTTCGCGACGCAGTCGTGATCGGACTGACGGATGACGATCTCGGCCAGCGCGTTCACGCGATCATCGAGCCGCATGCGTCCTGTCCGACGGCCGAGGAACTGGATGCTCGGTTGCGCCAGCACCTCGCCGGATACAAGGTGCCGCGCTCTTATGAATTCGTGGAGACGCTGCCGCGCGATGAATCCGGGAAGATTCGCCGCAGCGCGCTACGCGAACAGAAGACAGGGCAAAGTCTTGAAAAAAAGTGAAAAGGGAATTTCTCCCGCGCCATGGTCAGGTGCCAGGGCGAGCCACGCGCCATCGGCACCGGATCGTGGCCGACGACTGGCACAGCTAGCCGTTGGCGACTTTCTCGACCGGTGGGAACCGCGCCGGCTCCTGCAGCGGCGCGGTCGAGCAAGCGATCGCCGCGGGATGCCGTGGTCCCAGGCGAGGAATCGGTTCGTCGCCGTGAAAGCGCCGCGAGGTGATGTCGAGCCAGCGCTCGATGTGCCGGCGAAATCTCTCGATGGCGCGGCTGCGATGAAACGCCAGCCCGGTGCCTTCGTACATCTGCTCCTGCGCCGGCGTGACGTGATACCACCACTGCAACCGGTCCAAGCGATCGCCATCCATGTACGGCAACGTAATGGAGAACCGACGGCCGTTGCGAGTCGGCTCGGTTTCTGCGAACGCAAAGTAATCCTCGAGCGCGCGCGGCAGTTCGATGTGCGGCATCCGGGCTTCGGCGTACGGGGGTGACGCGTCGATGATAACGAGTGTCGCGATTTACATCCATCGCAAGTCCGATTTCGAACTGCGTTGTAAAGATCGTCGACGCATGTCACTGCATGGCCACTGCATGACCACTGCATAGCGGCATCGTTGGATCAGCAGCGCCGCATCCTGTTCTGCGACATCGAGCGGCCGCTATCGAATCGCCGGCCGCATGTCTTCAATCGATTCATCGGCACGCCGCTGGTGCGCGCGGCGGCGATCACGCCAGCTCTTTCATGTACTGCTCATTCTGAGCGACCGCGCGTTTGAACGCCGGCCGCTCAGCACAGCGAGCCACGTATTCCTGAAATGCCGGTCGCGGCTCGATGGCCTTGACCAGCATGCCCCAGGCGATCTCGGAGCCGACATAGACGTCGGCGGCGCTGAACTGCTCGCCGAGAATCCACTTGCCGGTCGACACCGCGTGCTCCAGTGCATGCAAGGTGTCTTCATAACTACCGTAGCCAAGTGCACCGGGACGATCGACCGGCGGACGCTTGAACAGGCGATCGACCAGGGCCGGCTCGACGCAGCCGGCACCAAAGAACAGCCAACGATAGTACGTGCCGCGCGCGGGCGACGTCGTCGCTGGCGCAAGATTGGCGGCAGGGAACGCGTCGGCGAGATATGCACAGATCGCGGCGGCTTCGGTCACCACGACATCACCATGCTTGATCGTGGGAATTTTTCCCATGGGATTGATGGCGAGGAACTGCGGCTTCTTGTGCTCGCCGCGATCGAAGCGCAGCAGCTCGGTCTGGTACGGAACGCCAACCTCTTCGAGCATCCAGTGCGCGATGCGGCCACGGCTCTGGGGATTGTGATAGAACACGATGTCGGCCATGACGGACTCCAGTGGGCGTAAGTGGCGCAGTTTAGCGCTGCGGCTCCCGGAGAACATCAGTGCGGACTGTCGGCCAGGCGGCCTTGCCTGCGTCTTCAGAACGAACGAACCACGACAGGAGAATCACCATGCCCCGCTATGCTGACGGATTCGTCATCGTGCTGCCCAAGAAGAACCTCAAGGCCTACCAGGCCATGTCCAAGAGGGCCGGCAAGATCTGGAAGGAATACGGCGCGCTGGAATACCTGGAATGTGCCGGCGACGATCTCAACACGAAGTACGGTACGTCCTTTCCGAAACTGGCCAAGGTCAAGCGCAACGAGACGGTGGTGTTTTCCTGGATTCTTTATAAGTCGCGTGCGCAGCGCGACAAGGTCAATGCCAGAGTCATGAAGGACCCGCGCCTCGCGGCCGAAATGAGCAGGCCCATGCCCTTCGAGATGAAACGCATGAGCCATGGCGGCTTCACCGCCATCGTCGATCTCTAGTTCTTCGAGGAATGGTTGCCGCCAGCGGCGGGGGCAAGATCCGGGCGGCGCCCGATCCTGCGAGTGGCGGGATCAGGCGCGAATGCCCGGATCTTTACACTTGGGGGAGCGCATGATCAGCGCTCCATCACTGCAGCTGCGTCACGCTCACGGTGTAGCCGAGGTGTTCCATCTTCTGCACGCCGTAAGCACCGAAGGCGAGCGAGATGGAGACGATGGCAACCGACAGCAACATGCAAACGGCGCGCTGGGTGGTCTGGGTGACAGTGCTGATGGCGTACATGACGTTCTCCTTTTGGGTCTTTGCTAGGGCCGCGTTGTCGCGGTGTTCGTAGCTTCTGACGCGAGCACTGCGAAAAGGGTTGCAGCGAGAATGGCGAAAATGCCCACTGCCGGCCAACGGCGGCAGGGCACCGGTGAATGCGGCGGAACAGGAGGAGAGCTGCGCGGCGCTGGCCAGTCGCATTACTGGCCAATACGCATCACTTAGATAGAAGTATCTATTTGCCGGCGCGAGCCATCTGCGTATCCGCGCCGCGTTCCATCCAGCGACGAATGCGACGGGCGTCGGCTACGCGCGTGAGCTTGCCGAACGAGTTCAGCAGCACGATGACAGTGGGACGATCCTGGATGATTGCCTTCATGACCAGGCATTGGCCGGCCAGTTGCGTGTAGCCGGTCTTCTGCACCGAGATGTCCCAGTCGTCCTTGGACGTGAGCGAATTGGTGTTGCGGAACTCCAGCATCTGGCGCCCCACCTTCACAGTCAGCTTCTCGCTGGTCGAGTACTTCTCGATCAGCGGTTCGTGCGAGGCGGCGATGACCAGCTTGACCAGGTCGGCGGCGGTCGAGACGTTGTCGCTGGACAGGCCGGTGGGATCGGCGAAGCGGGTGCTCTTCATGCCCAACTCCCGCGCCCTGACGTTCATCTGTTTGATGAATGCGGGCAGTCCGCCGGGGTGGGCGCGCCCTACGGCCTGAGCGGCGCGATTCTCGGAGGACATCAACGCGAGGTGCAGCAACTCGCCGCGCGTGAGCTTGCTACCGACTGCCAGGCGCGAGGCGGAAGCCTTGGTGCGCTCCCGGTCGACCGACAGGATGGTCAGTTCCTCATCCAGCGGCTCCTTGCTTTCGAGCACCACCAGGGCGGTCATCAGCTTGGTGATGGAGGCCACCGGCATGACCTTCTTGGACTGCTTTGCATACAGCACCGTGCCATCGCCTTCGTCCATGACCAGCACGGTGGCGGATTTGGTTTCGGGTTTGCCTGGGGGCGCGGGCTGGGACCACGCAGCGGTGGCGATCAGCGGGGCGATGAGGACGATGGAGGCGAGCAGGAAAGCGGGAACCGCGGACAGCAGGTTGCGCAGTCGGAGGGTCATTCGCATCGCCGGAATTGCGCCTTGCATCGTTGTTGGACTTGGGGCGCAAAGGTAACCCATTTGCAGCAGTTGCGAATGTGAGTTTTTCCCCTGTTTGCGTCGGTGGCCGCTCGCGGCAAAAAAATTGTGGATCTGTACAATCGCGCGCTTTCATCCGAGCACACTTCGCGCCGGTAATCAGGGCGCCGCCATGTCCACATCGCTCCCCGAACCCGAAGTCGGCCGCGCCCCGGAAGCTCACGCTGCCGGCGGCCACCCCGACTTGACCTTCTGGCAGGTCGTGCGCCTGTCATTGCAAGGTCAGCATCTGGATTACACGGCGGTGCCGTTGAACCGCGCCGTGCTGCTGCTGGCCGTGCCCATGGTCCTGGAAATGATCATGGAGTCGCTGTTCGCTGTCGTTGACGTGTTCTGGGTGTCGCGGCTCGGCTCGGAGGCGGTCGCGGTGGTCGGTCTCACCGAGTCGGTGATGACGCTCGTGTATGCCGTCGCGATCGGCATTTCGTTCGCGGCCACCGCCATCGTCGCGCGACGCATCGGCGAGAAGGATGCCGAGCGCGCCGCGCAGGCCGCGGGCCAGATCATCGTGCTCGGCGTGACGTGCTCCGCCGCGATGGGCGTGGCGATGAGTTACTTCGCGCCCGACATTCTCCGGCTCATGGGCGCCAGCGAAAGCGTCGTGTCGCTCGGCACCGACTTCGCTCGCCTGATGCTCGGCTGCAATGTGACGGTGTTCATGATCTTCCTGATCAACGCCGTCTTCCGCGGCGCGGGTGACGCGGTGCTGGCCATGCGCACGCTGTGGCTGGCGAACGCTTTGAATATCGTGCTCGGTCCCTTTTTCATTTTCGGCTGGGGACCGTTCCCGGAATTGGGCGTGACCGGCGCGGCGGTGGCGACCAACATCGGCCGCGGCGTGGGCGTGCTGTACCAGTTGTGGCATATGGCGGGTTATCACAGCCGTGTGCGAGTCCGGCCGCGCCACTTGACGCCCGTGTTCGCCGATCTGCGAGCAATCATGACGACCGCGAGCACCGGCATCGCGCAGCTGCTCATCGGCACCACCAGCTGGGTCGGCTTGTTCAAGATTCTCGCGGCGTTTGGTAGCACTGCGCTGGCTGGATACACGATTGCCATGCGAATCGTGATGTTCGCGCTGATGCCGGCTTGGGGCCTGGCGAACGCCGGCGCGACCCTGGTGGGACAGAACCTGGGCGCAGGCAAACCGGAGCGTGCCGAGGAGGCGATCCGGATCGCGAGCCGCTTCAATGTGTTGTTCCTGGGCGTGATCGGCTTGCTCTTCGTGTTGCTCGCCGACCCGATCGTGCGGCTGTTCACGAGCGACCTGCCGGTACTCGAGCACGGTATTCGCTCGCTGTGGATCATCAGCCTGGCGTTTCCCTTGTATGCCTATGGCATGTGCCTGGAAGCGGCCTTCAATGGCGCCGGCGACACCTGGACACCCACCCGGCTGAATTTCTTCTGCTTCTGGCTGCTGCAGATTCCACTGGCCTGGCTGCTGGCGGAATTCTTCCGACTCGGCCCGCTGGGGGTGTTCATTGCGGTGCCGGTGGGCTTTTCCGCCCTGGCCGTGTGGAGCGCGGCATTGTTCCGGCGGGGGCGCTGGAAGCAGCAGCAGGTGTAGCCGGGGCAACACCTGAATCTGTAGCGAGCATTGCGCGAGCACATTCGGTTTCAGCAGGGACGCTGCCTCAGTAGGGACTCTGTCTCAGAAAGATTTTTTCTCGGCCTGTAACCTTTTGCGGTTTCGCCCCGTCCAACCAGGAACCGCGCTCATGGACCGTTCGGTCAATGGGTGCAACTCCAGGGCCGGTGCGGTGTTCTCAAACCAAACCTGGCCGCCGGCTACAGGACACCCCGGTGTGGAAACAGCAATGAAAAGCAGTGCAAATCAACCTTCGGCGCGTTATGAAACCATGGAGCGGACGCAGCCTGCGGACGCGGCGCTGGAAGAATTTTCCTCGCGTGAGACTCATTCCGCCGCGGTGACGCCGTTTCCAGGGCGATCTGCGGAATTTCGGCACGCGGCAACGGTCGAGGAAGTGGCGCCTCTGGCGGCGCACGGAACCGAGGGACTGGCGGTGGGACAGAACGAGGGCGGTGCATTCACGCCGATCAATCCGAAGAAGGCAGGCATCGTTCTCGCCGTGATCGTCGCAATCGGTGTTGTCGCATGGCTTGCTACTCGCGCATCGGCGACACCGCCGGCTGCTGCTGCGCCTGCGGCCAATGCGGCGCCGGTCGAGCTGGCGGCGGTGGATGTTGCGACCGTCGAAGCTCGTGTGCTGTCGCGTGCGTTGCCGTTGTCCGGTTCCATCGCGCCGTTCGTGCAGGCCACGTTGAAATCCAAAGTCGGCGGTGAAGTCGAGCAGCTGCGGCTGCGTGAAGGCCAGGACGTTCGCGAAGGAGAAGTGATCGCCCGTGTCGACACCCGCAACCTGCAGGCTCAATACGATCGTGAAGTGGCGGCCGTGGAAAAGGCGCGTGCCGATCTCGATCTGGCGCGTTTGAATCGTGACAAGAACCGCACCCTGCTGGAACAGAAGTTCATTTCGCAGAACACGTTCGAGCAGACTGAGAGCGCCTACGCCGGCAGCCTCGCCAGCTTCAGACTCGCCGAGGCGGAAGCCCGTGTTGCCAAGATCAATCTCGACGATGCCGTCATCCGTGCGCCGTTCTCCGGCACCATCGCCAAGCGGCTGGTGCAGCCGGGCGAGAAAGTGTCGCCCGACTCGGCGATCGTGACGCTGGTCGATTTGAAACAAATGGTGCTGGAAGCGGCGGTGCCCGCGGCCGAGATTCCGGCGGTGCGCGTCGGGCAGAAAGTGCGCTTCCGCGTCGGTGGCTTCGGCGACCGAGTCTTCGAAGGCGAGGTGCAGCGGATCAATCCGGTGACGGCCGACAACTCGCGCGCCATCACTATTTATATCTCCGTTCCCAATGCGGACACCGCGCTCAAGGGCGGCATGTTCGCGCAAGGCGAGCTCATGCTGAGCTCGACGCAGCCGGTGCTCGCGGTTGCTCAGCGCGCGGTGCGGGAAGAGGCAGGCGCTTCTTATGTGTACGTGCTGCGCGACGACAAGATCGTGCGCACGCCGGTGAAGCTCGGGCCGCGCAATAAGGGCGAAGCGTTCGTCGAAGTTCGCGACGGCCTGCGCGCCGGCGACCGAGTCGTCGTTGCCGATATCGGCGACGACAAGGGTGGGGCGGTGGCTCGCATTCGCACCTCGGAAGCGACCGCTACCGCGGTTGAAGTCGCCAGCAACTAATCGTCTGCCTTCACGGATCGGACCCCTACTTCCATGTGGATTACTCGCACCAGCATCAACCAGCCCGTCTTCGCGACGATGGTCATGCTGGCATTGGTGGTGCTCGGCATCTATTCGTACCGCCTGCTGCCGGTGGAGCAGATGCCGGAGATCGCGATTCCCCAGGCGTACGTCACGGTTGGGTATCCCGGCGCGTCGCCCGAAGCCATCGAGAACGACGTCATCAAGCCGCTGGAGAGCGTCATCAATGGCGTGGATGGCGTTCGAAGCATTTACGCCACGGCGCGCGAGGGCAATGCTTTTCTGATGATCGACTTCCGGACGGATGTCGATGTCGTCGCGGCGACCCAGGAAGTGCGTGACAAGGTTGCGCAGATTCGTTCCTCACTGCCGGAAGATGTGCGCGAACCAACGATCTCGCGCGCGAGTAACGACAGTTCCACCGAGCCCGTGGTCAGCCTGGTCGTGTATTCGACCACTCGCAGCCTGCGCGAAGTTTCGACCATCACCGATCAGCAGATCGTGAAGCGCCTGCAGAACGCATACGGCGTCGGCAACGTGTCGGTCGGCGGTGCCGTCGAACGGCAGGTGCAGATATTCCTGCGGCCGGAGCAGTTGCAGAGTTTCCGCGTCGGCGTCGATCAAGTGGTCGAGGCGGTGCGTGCAGCGAATCAGGATCTGCCGGCCGGCAGCATTTCACGCGGCGCCCAGGAACAGCTGGTGCGCGTCGAAGGCAAGATGAAAGACCCGCGCGACTTCGAGCGCATCATCGTTGCCAACCAGGGCGGTGCACCGGTCTATCTCCATCAGGTCGCGGACATCGTCGACGGCGAGGCCGAAGAGCAATCGATTTCGCGCGTCAACGGCATGCGGTCGGTCTCGCTGGACGTGTACAAAGTCCAGCAGGCCAACATGGTCGAGGTGGGCAAGGGGGTTGACGAAGCCGTCGCCGATCTCACTGCCCGGTTGCCTTCCGATATCGTCATCCGCACCGTGTGGTCGGACGCCAGGTTCATCGAAGGCTCGCTGGACCGGGTCAAGGAAACCATCATCGAAGGCGCCTTCCTGACCATCCTGATCGTGTTCCTGTTCCTGCATTCGTGGCGCTCCACCATCATCACCGGACTCACCCTGCCGATCTCGGTGATCGCGTCGTTCACGGCCTTGCATGCATTCGGCTTCACGCTGAACTTCATGACCTTGATGGCGCTGTCGTTGTGCATCGGTCTGCTGATCGACGACGCCATCGTGGTGCGCGAGAACATCGTGCGGCACGCGGACATGGGCAAGGATCATCGGACCGCGGCGCTGGAAGGCACCAGCGAAATCGGCCTGGCGGTGATGGCCACGACCTTCGCCATCCTGGCGGTGTTCATTCCGGTGGCCTTCATGGAGGGCATCATCGGCAAGTTCTTCCAGCCGTTCGGGTTGACCGTGGCGGTCGCGGTGCTGGTGTCCTTGTTCGTGAGCTTCACGCTCGATCCGATGCTGTCGTCGCTGTGGCCGGACCCGAGTGAAGGTCGCTTCCGTCGCGTGCCCTGGCTCGGCAAAGTGATGGAGCGGGTCGAGAGCGTCATCGAATATGCGCACCGTGTTTACGACAAGCTGTTGCGTTGGGCGTTGAGCGGCCATCGTTACGGGCTGTCGCGTCGCGTCAGCTTGAGCCCGCGCGCGTTGCTGTTGATCCTCGCCGCCGTTTCGTTCTTCGGCAGTTTCGTGATCGTGCCGCTGGTGGGCACGGAGTTCGTGCCGGAACAGGACGAGGGCATCATGTTCATTCGCATGAACACGCCCATCGGCTCCAGCCTGGAGTACACCGATGCCAAGATCGCCGATGCCGAGGCGGCGATTCGTGAGATCGAGGGCGTCGACAGCATCATCACCACGGTCGGCACCGATGAAGGCCGCAACTACGCGCGCGTGCGTGTGCTGCTGAAGGATAAGGAGCTTTTCGACCGGCCGTCCCAGAAAGAGATCGAGAAACAGATCCGCACGCGCCTGTCGAGCATGGCGGGCCTGCGCCTGACCGTGCAGGGGCAGAATCAGCCGGTGGTGATCTCCATTCTCGGCCCCGAGAATGCCAAGCTCACCGAGCTGTCGCAGGAACTGATGGCGCGCCTGTCGAAGATACCCGGCATCGCCGACCTGGAGAGCAGCGAGCGCGGCGCCAATCCCACCGTCGCGGTGCGCATCAAGAACGAGCTGGCCAGCGATCTGGGCCTGACCACCGCGGCCATCGGCAATGCGTTGCGGCCGTTGATCGCGGGCGATCACATCAGCACCTGGGTGGGCCCGGACGGCCAGGACTATGACGTGATCGTGCAGTTGCCCAAACAGCGGCGCGAGATCGTTGCCGACCTCGCCGATCTCTATGTGAGCAGCACGCGCACGGATGCGAACGGCAATCCGTTGCTGGTGCCGATCCGGCAAGTGGCCGACTTCGTCGAAACGACCAGTCCGCAGCAGATCAAGCGTCTCAACCTGCAACGGCGCATCACGATCTACGCCAACGCCCAGGGCCGTCCGTCGGGCGACGTGGGCACCGACGCGGAAAACATCGTGAAGGCCATGCAGTTGCCGCCCGGATATCGCTTCGACGTGAGCGGTGCGCAACAGGAAATGAACGAAACGTCCGCCGCTGCGGGCGCCGCGCTCGGCCTCGCCGTGATCTTCATCTATTTCGTGCTGGCGTCGCAGTTCGGCAGCTTCCTGCAGCCCATCGCCATCATGGTGTCGTTGCCGCTGTCCTTGATCGGCGTGTTGCTGGCGCTGGCGCTCACCGGCACGACCCTCAACATCTTCTCCATCATCGGCTTCATCATGCTGATGGGCCTGGTGACCAAGAACGCCATCCTGCTGGTGGACTTCACCAATCAAGCGATACGCGCGGGACGGCCGTTGCGTGAAGCGATCCTGGAAGCGGGACAGGTGCGCTTGCGCCCGATCCTGATGACCACGCTCGCGATGATCTTCGGCATGTTGCCGATGGCCATTGGTGTGGGCGCCGGCGGCGAGATGCTCGCGCCGATGGGGCGCGCGGTGATTGGCGGCGTGATCACGTCTTCGCTACTGACTCTGCTGATCGTGCCGGTGCTGTATACCTACATTTACGGCTTCACCCGGCGCGTCAAGGCTTACTGGCATCGCGGCCACGCTGGGGAAGCGAGCACTCCAGTTGTCGAGCCAGTCGTGCAGCCTGCGGAGCCTGTCACGCCTCGCACGACATGACACAGTAGCGATTGAGTTGCGGGAATTTGTGTGTCATTTTACGGCACCTCGTTTTCGTGGAGCCGTGCGTGTCCGCCGATGCCGCTCAATCCTTAGCCGAACGTTCCGCCGCCGCGATGTACGCCACCGATCGTGCAGTGCAGGCGCTTGGCATTCGCATCGTCGAAGTCCGTCCGGGCTACGCCAGGGCCGCGATGCGAGTGCGCGAGGACATGCTCAATGGGCACTGCGTCTGTCATGGCGGAATGATTTTCTCCCTGGCCGACACTACATTCGCATACTCGTGCAACTCGCATGGCGGCGCGTTTGTGGCAGCGGCGGCATCGATCGATTTCCTCGCGCCGGGACAGGCGGGTGATGAGTTGACGGCCGAAGCCGTCGAGCGCTGGCGGTCCAAACGCAACGGCGTCTATGAAGTCACGGTCGTCAACCAGCGTGGCGAGACCGTTGCTCTGTTTCGCGGCCGTTCGCATCAGGTGCGTGAGCCCGCCGCGGCATCTGTCGAAACGCGCCGCTGAAGTCTCGCAGACTCCCGGCAACTCGTTCGGTTGTTCGGTTCGATCGATTGCGCTGCAGTAGCAGGCGCGCCCGTTCGCTTGTGTCACCGCGCGGCTAATGTACGCGGCTTCCGCGCTGCCTATTGCTCGAACAACGGCGCCGGTCAGGTCGACGGTCGCGGCGCAATTCGCTCCGCAGCCGCGGCAGCTTGTAGCTGTGGGAAGAACTCGACGAAGTCGGCTTCGAAGCCGGCCTGGTGTGCGACCAGATCGGCGACGCCGTTTTCGAGGGCAAACTCCCGCCGCCAACGCGACGACAGATAGGCGGACAGGCGGCGCAGCGAGCGTTCGACTCCCTCGACGCGGCGATACGACCCCAGCAGATCGTGACGAATGATGCGATCGAGCGTGACGCGCGCCGAGGTTGGCAGCTCGATGTGCCTCGCTTCGATGTCCGCGTAGAACTTCGCGGTGAAGGCGTCGAGCACGATGGGGGAATATCTATCCCAGTTGATGGCGAGCAGGTGATCGTAGAAGACATCCACCAGCACACCGCTGAAGCGGCGGAACTCGGTGCTCACTCGCGCGCGGCTGCGCCTCACCAGCGGATGAGCATCGGTGAATGCGTCGATCTGCTTGTGCTTCTGCACGCCACGTTGAAAGCCCGCGCTCATGCGGCGCAGCTCGTCCCCTCTGACGATGTCGGCCAGCAGGTTGCCGAGGCGATATTCGACGTCCGGCTCGGACAGGAACACATGGGCCAGCCAATTCAAGAGATTTCCTTGCGGTGCATGCTCGGCAATTTAGCGTAGCGCCAGCGACGCGTCGAGGCGGATGTCGCCCACACGAGACACTGCATTCCGCGACATTCTGCATCCGCGCGCGACACTGTTTCGAATAATGGTGCAGATCCGTCCGTGAGCTGAACGGTAACGGAGCAGGACGCTTGCGCTCCAGCGCGGCACGTTCGCTGCAACCAAGAAAGGGATTCCCATGAGAGTGATGAGGCTGGGCTCGACCGCGCTATTGATCTGCGCGTCCTTCATTTTGCTGAGCGCCTGTGGCGACAACGGTAATGACGAATCGCGTCGACCACGCATCATGTCTCCAGATTCGGCGCTGCCGCCAGCGGCGCTGAGTGTTCCTTACAGTGTGACATTCATTTCCGCGGGAACCAATGTCATGTGGAGCGTCTCGGCTGGCATGTTGCCACCCGGATTGATGCTCGATGCGACCAGCGGCGTGTACTCGGGCACGGCGACCACGACCGGCTCGTACGCATTCACGGTTACGGCGAGCAATGATTTCGGCAGCGACAGCCGAGACTACACACAAACCGTGACTGTGCCCGCTTCCGACAGCAATGCACTGTTGTCGAACAACATGCTCGCGGCATTCCCGGCCGCGTTTCCTGCCGGTTTCGAGCCGGCCACACCCATCACTGGCGTGGACCCGGCCGAGACGCTGGTCAGCATAGACCGCCGGCCACAGAACGGCTTTCTATACGGTCTGGGTTACAACCCCACGCGCGGCACGGTCCGACTCTACAACATTTCCGCCGCCACCTCGCTCGCGACCCCGGTCGGTACAACCGGCAACTTCGTGGCAGAGGATGGCACCACGGCGGTGCGTATCGGCGTGGATGCGACGACCACATTCGGTATCGATTTCAATCCGACCGTCGATCGCATTCGCGTGGTGAACAGCGCCGGCCAGAACTTCCGCATGGATCCGAACACTGGCGCGCTGGTGGACGGCAATCCGACGGCGCCGGGTGTGAACATGGATGGCGGCATCAATGGACCCACGACGTCTGTGCAGGAAACGGCATATACGAACAGCGTGCCGAGCACGACCGTGACGACGCAATACACCGTCGACCAGACCATCGACTCGCTTTGTATCCAGAACCCGCCGAACGCCGGCACGCAGACGATGTGCATGCCGCTGTCGGTGCCGGTGGAAACGGTGCAGGGCTTCGACATCCCGCCAACCGTGACGGTTGCGACCTCCAACACTGCAGCTACAGGGTTGGGTACCGCAGTGGTACGCGCTACGGGTCGCACGCAGGACGAGTTGGTCAACATCAATCTGGCGACCGGCGCGGTGACGACGTTTGGTCCGCTCAGCACCACCGGTATCATCGGTATCGCGCTCCAGCAGCCGGCGGCAATGCCGGTGCTCGCACTATCTGCCGATGGCACGCAGTTGTTCCGTTTCGTGAGTAACGCGTTGGGCTCGCCGGCCACTTTGTCCATCGGCGGCGTTACCGCAGGAGAAACATTGGTCGGTATCGATTTCCGGCCGCAGACCGGTCAGCTGTATGCGTTCGGTGTGAACGACATGGCCGATAACGGTACGGTCTACATCATCGACCCGCAGTCGGGTGTGGCGAGCGTCGTGGGTGCCGCGGGCCTGGTGAGATTCGTGACAACGACCGGTGTGCCCGTCGATTTTCCGCCGGCCAGCGTCGGCTATGGCTTTGACTTCAATCCCGCCGTGGATCGCATTCGCGTGGTGACTGCTACGGGCCTGAACTTCAGGCTCAATCCGATCACCGGCGGTCCGGTCGACAGCAATGCGCCCAATCTGGATGACGGCATCAATCCGGACGGTTCGATCAACGGCCAGCCCGCCGGTTCGACCGGCGTCACTGCTGCCGCTTACACCAACAGTTTCGGCCAGCCCACTGGCGGTGCAACCACGCAGTATGTGATCGACGCGGACAGCGACACGCTGTTCATCCAGAACCCGCCAAACAATGGCACGCTCACGATGCCGCAGCTCATTACCTTGAACGGCAACCGGTTGGACTTCAGCGAAGCGAATGGCTTCGATATTCCTGCGACGGTGCGCGTCACTACTTCCGCATCGCCCGCTACCGGCCTGGGTTTTGCGGCACTGACCGTAGGCTCGTCCACGAGGTTGTATTCGATCGATCTGAGCAATGGCCGCGCCACCGACCTGGGGGCGTTGCCGGCCGCGGTCAGCGGCTTGACGGTGGGTCAGACGACGATTCGTTGAGGTTCGAGCGGCGGTGGCACTGGTCCACCGCCGCTGCAGGCTCCGTCAGCGCAAACCAGTGAGGATCAGTTGGCCGAGCTGTCGTGCCGCGACTCGCCATCGCCACGGCCGTGACGGCGCTTGAAGTGACGGCCGGCGCCAGGGCCGCGCTCGCGCAGCGCCTCGAATTTCTTCATCTGCGTCTCGTTCAGGACGCCGCTCAACTTGGTGTTCAGCTCCTGCTTGCCCTGTTCGTGCATGGCCTTCATCTCTTCGCGCGAAGGACGCGTGCCCGACGCCTTGGCGGCTTCGAATTGCGCGCGCCGCTGCTCGTGATGTGCCTTGAGGATCTTTTCGACCTCGGTCTTCTGATAGGCGTCCAGGTCCAGCAGCAACGCCATGCGGTCCATGTTCGGGCCGCGCGTACCGTGGTAGGGCGCATTCGGCGCGGTGTCGGCGGCGAGGGCCACGCCGCTGGCAAGCCAGGCGATCGCAAGCAGGGTGACTTTAGTCTTCATCGCGGGTCTCTCCGTTAGGGGTGAAGCGTGTCCGCTTGGGAAAGTCTCCTGGAGGACACGCTTCCAGAATAGGCCTGCCGGGGTGCCGTCGCGGTAAGCAATCGTTACCAACTGTAATAGCAGGAATAGCCGCAGAATCAGCGGCTTACGGATTCGCGCGGCAGTACGAGCCGGGCTTCCAGACCGCCGCCCGGGCGATTGTGAAGAGAGATCGAGCCGCCATGCGCCTGGGCGATGTCGCGGGCGATGCTCAAGCCGAGGCCGGTGCCGCCGGTATCCCGATTGCGCGATTGCTCGAGCCGAAAGAACGGCTCGAAGACCTTTTCCAGCATGTCGTCCGGAATGCCGGGACCTTCGTCGTACACGTGCACGATCAGTTGCGCGCCGTCTTCGATGTGAACCGTGGCTCGTTGGCCGTGACGAATCGCGTTCTGCACCAGGTTGCCCAGGCAACGCTTGAGTGCCAGCGGCTTGGCGAGGTAAGGCGCTCGGGCCGAGCCGACGATGCTGACCTCGCCGCCCAGCTCCGCCTGCTGTCTCTGCAGTTCCAAGGCCAGTGCATCGATATCGACGGGCACGGCCGCCTCTTCATCATTCAAGCCGCGGAACACGCCGAGCGCGCCGCGAACCATGTTCGACATCTCGTCCAGGTCTTCGGCGCAACGTTGACGCAACTCGTCGTCGTCGATGGACTCTACTCGCAGTCGCAGCCGTGTGAGTGGCGTGCGCAAGTCGTGTGACATCGCGGCCAGCACTTGGGTGCGGCTGTCCAGATAGCGACGCATGCGTTCCTGCATGGCATTGAAAGCCCGCGTCGCGCGACGAATCTCGCGTGCCCCGGTTTCCTGCAAAGGCGTGGTGGTCGCACCTCGACCCACTGCATCGGCTGCGCGAGCGAGCTCTTTGAGAGGACGCGTGATGGTGCGCGTCATTGCATACAACACGATGCCCAACGCGAGGGCGAGAATGCCCAGCTCCCAGAAGATCACGCGTGGCAGGCCAGGGCCGGCGCGCGGCGCGACGGCTCGAAACACGGCTTGATCGCCGTCCGGCAGAGTTACTGTCACATCGAAGACGCGCTCGAAGCGTCGTATCACATGGCCGCCACTGGCCGGGTCGCCGCCATGCGGAGGGCGGAACTGCCGCTGGTACAAAGGAATGACTTCACCGCGCCGAAAGCGCGGCGGGCTGGTTGTGACTTTGTAGCCCGGGCCCAGCTGACGTTCCAGATGTGCAGCGAATGCTCTTTCCAGCGCCGCCTGCCGTTCGCTCCGGACTCGCGCCGTCGGCGGGCGAACATCGTCGGGCGACAGGCGCTGCTCGCGAAGTTTGGTACGAGCATCGCTGCGTTGCTCGCGCGGCAAGCTCGCCAGGTATTCGCTGGTCTCGGCGATGATATGGGCCGAGGTGCCGGCACCACTGTCCAGCAGCGCAAGCTCCCGGCGTTCGCGCACGATCAGCAGAACGAACACCAGCAGCATGGCGCCGATCACAGCCACCGTCGCCGTGAACAGGCGTCCGAACAAGGTGTCTGGCCACAGCGAGCGTGCTGCCATCATTCCTGCTCGACGGGCACGCCCATCACGTAACCTTCGCCGTACACCGTCTTGATGATCTTCGGCGAGCGCGCGTCATCCCGCAGCACCTGGCGCAGACGGCTGATTCGCACGTCCACGCTACGATCGAACGGATCGATATCGCGACCACGCAACAGCTCCATCAACTGCGAGCGTGACAACACTCGCGTTGGATGTGCCAGCAGGATCGAGAGCAAGCGAAACTCCGCGCCGCTCAAGGCATGTTGCGAGCCGTCCGCGTGCGTCAAGGAGCGCGAGGTGGTGTCCAGCTGCCAATCGCCGAAGCGGTAATTCGTTGCCAGGCTTTGCGCCGGGTCGCGTGGCATGTGCGCCGTCCGGCGCAGGATTGCTTTGATCCGGCCCACCAGCTCGCGCGGGCTGAAGGGTTTGGAAAGATAGTCGTCGGCGCCGACTTCCAGGCCCACCACCCGGTCGATCTCCTCACCCAACGCTGTGAGCATGATGATGGGAATCTGCGAATGCGCGCGCAGCTCGCGCGTCAGCTTCAAGCCGTCTTCGCCCGGCAGCATCAGGTCGAGCACGATCAGATCGAAATGCGATTGCTCCAGCGCGCGGCGCATGGCCTTGCCATCCGGGACCGCGGTGGCGCGAAAGCCGTTCTTCTGCAGGTAGTCGCCCAGCAGCGTGCGGATTTCTCGATCGTCGTCGACGATCAGGATGTGGCGGGAGTCGGTCATGGGATCACGTCAGCTCTACGATCCGCATCATGACCAACCGTCGCGGATCGTGCCAAGCGAGATTGTAACCAACTGTTGCGCCGGCGCGAGGCGTCACAGTGCGTAACTATTGCGAGTGCGCTCTCAGGCGCGACCGGCGCTCAGGACGTCGTCAACGTCGATCTCTGAATTCTCCCGGCTCGCCGCGCCGCCTGCGAAAGGCAGCACGCGGTCGCGACCGGCGGCTTTGGCGCGATACAGGGCGGCATCGGCATGCGCCATCAACTGCCGCAGCTCGTAGCCCGAGATTTCGGTCGACGTGACGCCAAAGCTGCCGGACACCGGGCAGCGTTCGCCCTGGTACTCGGGCTGGATGGCGCTCAACGCCTGGCGCAGTTGCTCGGCGCGTTCCATCGCATCTGTCAGGCCGCATCCCGGCAGCACGATGCCGAACTCTTCGCCGCCGACTCGTCCAAAGATATCGCTGATGCGCAGATGCGCCTGGCACGCGATTACCGCCTGACGCAGCACATGATCGCCGGCCGCGTGACCGTAGCGATCGTTGATGGATTTGAAGTGGTCCAGGTCGCACAGCACGACGCTGGCCTGCTGCTGCGATTTGCGCGCGGTTTCCAGAACCGCCTCGGCGAGCTCGAGAAAGCGCGGCCGATTGGCGATGCCGGTCAGGCTGTCTACTTGCGACAGCTTCATGAAATACAGCTGCGAACGCTTGGTGCGATAGGCCCAGAGCGCGATGAACACGAGCACCAGCATCAGCAGCGCGATATAGAGCCGGCTGGTCTCGGCAGCTTTGCTGTCCAGCTTGCGCTGCAATTGCAGCAGCTTGTTTTCCTGGTTGAGCGCGTCCAGTTGCGACTTGGTGGACAAGGTGTTCGACTTGACGCGCTCATAGGCCAGCTGGCGCGCCGTCACGTCGTCCAGATACGCCTTGTCCGCGGCGGCGGATTTTTTGAGATAGGCGAGCGCGTCGCCGATGGCGCCCTGTTTCTCGGATTCTTCATAGAGCACGCGGTAGGCGGCGACCAGCGGCTGCGTGAATTGATCCTTCACGCTGTGCTCGACCGAACGCAACGCCATCTGTTGCGCGGAGGCAGTCGAACCGCGGCGTTGATAAGCCGTCGCCATCAGCGATTCCCATTCGGAAATACCGCGCGGATAGCGCGATCGTTCGACTTCGGGGTAGTGGCGCTCGAGCACGACAATCGCATCGTCGAGGCGGCGTTCTCTGAGCAGCAAGCGTACCAGCGTGGTGCGAATGGCATTTGCCGCCAGCGACTCGCCTTGCTGCAGACAGGCATTGATGCTGTTCTGGAGATCGGGGTGGTCGGCCTTGATGCGCTTGGTCTTGCATAGCGCGTCGAGGCGGATCTGCTGGCCGCGGCACACACCGCGGCCGCTGGCATTTTCCTTGATCACCTGCTCGGCGTATTGCAGCCCCAGGTCGTACTCGCCGACCAGTACATAGAGATCGGCGGCCACCGACAGGCCCTGCAGGCGGGCATCGTTGTCCGTGACCTCGGGCAGCCTGCTCAACAGCTTGTTGAGTTGCAGGAATGCGGCTTCGTATTGAGCCGACAGCGCGCGCACGTTGGTCGCAGTCGAGCCGGCTCGGAACTGCAGCGTCGGATTGCTCGAATTATCGACAATGGATTCCAGCAACGGGATGGCTGCGCCGTAGTTGCCGGCGTAGGCGTGCCGCCAGCCCTGCAGATATTGGAGATGCTCGCGCTGATGCAGGGAGAGTTGTTCCTGCTGCTCGTGCAAGCCATCGAGCAGGCGCACGAACTCGCCGGGGTTGACGCTCTTGATGGCGTCGGCCCGTCGCAGCAGGTCGGCGAAATCGTCCGGGCCGGCCGCCAGCGCCGGCGCGTTCACCAGGCAGGCGGCCCACAGACACAAACGAGCGACTCCGCCCAGCGCCCAGCGCCGGACGGAATCGATGTCGATCGCTTTGTTCTCAGCCCGCGCGGGCGATGCGTTCGGCATGGGGCTGCGTCGACAGGGCCAGGCTCTTGTCATCGTCCGGCTGGTGCTCGTCAGGCTCGTCGTCCTGCGGCGCGTGGATGAGACAGCAGACATTGCTTGGCGCACCGATCAGCTGCTCGAGCTGGCGGGGGCGCTGTTGCACGATGGCTGCCTGCACCGCCGGGTCGAGGCCGGCCTGTGACAACTCTTGCGCCAACTGCTCGCCGCTGAGCGCCTGCAGGCGCGAGCTCTGGCCGATCTTCTCCAACAGATCCACGACATTGGACACGATAATCTCCTCCTCTGCCCCGAGTTGTTGTTGCGTGCGCCGTGGCCGCCTCATGCGGCAATGAAGTAACCAGCCTGAAACGAGCCCGGTCACCAGCCCTGTAATAAGCCCGGGGGAGCGGTCCATTGCGACCGCGCCGGCACATTAGAACGAGCGCCGCCGTCCGGGCTCTCGAATGTTCCACAGAAACATCGACCCGGCGGTCCCAAGGCGGAGGCTCCCCGCGACTTAACAGAATTATGCCCGTTTCGGAGCCGGCGGTCGGAACAAGATGGTATGAGCGTGCTTCAGCGCACGTCTTGGGGGGTGGGGGGCGACCACGTATGGCGATACACCGACCAGGCGATCGCCGCCAGGCCCGTCGCGACGCCTGATTCCATCCCTGGCTCGTTCCGAGCGCCATTGCCGGACCCATTTGCGCGAGCTCCGTCTTGCCGGTCCGCATCCTTGCGGCGTACGAAGCCTACGCTAAGCACCGCCCGCTGCACAGCCACATGGTCGGCCGCGAATTGCACCCAGAGCTCGTCGACGGGCAGATGGGCGAAGACTTGCTGGATCAGTCCGACAAAGCCTTCCTTCGAGTACCCTTTGGCGCGCGCCGCCGCTACGAACATCACCCCCGCCTGCACACTGCGCTGCCCGGCATCGAAGTTGAGCAGGCTGCAAATGCCCACATCGGTTTGCGTCGCCTTCTCCTCTACAGTCAGGAACAACTGCTCGATGGGCTGTCGCTGCATGCCCGCCAGGGCGTTGCGAAAGCTCTTCGCGGCACTCGCAGGTGACAGGGGGGCGCCGATGAAGCGCATGGTCTCGGCGTCGGTATAGAGGTGCTCGAAGAGTGCGGCATCGGAGCTGGCGATCGGCCGCATGCGCAGGCGGGCGGTCTCGACAGGGAACACGTGCATGCCGGGATATCAGCCGCGTGCGGCGAGAGCGAGCTCGCGATCGAGCGCCGACAAACGCTCGCGCACCTCATGATCGAGTTGCAGCGGCTGCGCCGGGGGGATCACCAGCGTGAAGTGCATGTCGGCCTCGGCGTTCGGCAGGTCCGCCAGGCGGACGGGAACGATCTTGGGGCGGAAGGTGGGCAGCGTCGCGGCCTGGTACAGAATCACTTCATGCTCCAGCGGATAGTCGCGGCTCAATACATCGACCAGTACCTGCCGGTAGGCGGCGCCCGTGGAAAAGCGCGCCAATGACTGATCGCCAGACAACCCGACCTGCCACAGGATCAGATAGGCGCCGGTATCCACGCGCCGGCGGTTGAACATGAACTGGCTGGCTTCGTAATGCTGGCAGCCGTATTTGCCGGGATCGAAGCCCAGGTCGGCGTACATGCAATCGGCTGCGGACACGCCGGGCTCCATGTGCGCGCTGTAACCTTCGCTGCGCGCGATCTCGATGGCTTTGTGCGTCGGCCACGCGAACACGCCGGGGTGCCCATAAAATGCGGCACAAACGCGCTTGCCCGCGCGCACCTCGGCCAGCATGGCCTCGACCATCTCACGGTAGGTATCCATCCGTGATTTGCCTTCGCGATACAGCGATTGCAGGCTGCGCACGTCCGGGTTCATGCGCGCGATCCACATTTCGATGATGCCGTCGGACAGGCCGGTGAACACCACGTCGGCGTTCTGGATGTGGTCGCGAGCCAGCGGGGTCAGATGCGACCCCAGCGTCATGCCGATGCCCACGCACACCAGACTGCCGCCGTTTGTGCCGTGACTCATGAGCTTGCTCGCTGTCGGGGGGAACTACCTGGCCTCGGGCTGTGCTTCCGGCCGTGCGGCGTCGAAAGCGGGCAGCGATTCCAGATGCGTGCTGATGGCGACCAGCGTTGGAAAGGGCGTGAGATCCACTTTGAATCGGCGTGCGTTGTACACCTGCGGCACCAGGCACACGTCGGCCAGCGACACGTTATCGCCGAAACAATAGCGGCGCGCGCTGGTGTGCCTGGCGACCTGCTGCTCCAGCCCGCGAAAACCTTCGCCGATCCAGTGCCGATACCAGGTGTTCACGCCCTCGTCGTTCTGGCCGAGATTCTGGCGCAAGTAGTTCAGCACGCGAAGATTGTTCAGCGGATGAATATCACAAGCGATGGCCAGGGCCATGGAACGCACCTGCGCGCGCGCCAGAGGTTCCGCCGGCAGCAGCGGCGGCTCGGCATGCAGGTCGTTGAGATATTCAATGATGGCGAGCGATTGGGAAATCGTCGTGCCGTCGACCGCGAGCGCGGGGATCAGCCCTTGCGGATTCAGCGCCAGATAGTCCGCCGCCAGATGTTCCTTCTCGAGGAGCACCTTGGAGATGCTCTGGTAATCGATGCTCTTCAGGTTGAGGGCGATGCGCACGCGGAACGCCGCGGAGCTGCGAAAGTAGTCATAGAGTTTCATCATGTCGTCCAGCCGTCAGATCACGGTGACTGTGAGCGTTTCGAGGCCGTCGATGCCGGCCTCGAGCCGGTCGTTCGGACGAATGGCCGCCACTCCCGACGGCGTGCCCGTATAGATGAGATCGCCGGGCGCGAGCTCGAACAGCGTGGAAAGCTCGGCGATGATTTCGGGCACGCTCCAGATCATGTCCGCCAGCGCGCCCTGCTGGCGCAGCGTGTCGTTGACCTTCAGCCAGATCCTGCTGTTCGTGAGATTGGTCGCGGCCGAGGCCGGAGTAATGGCGCCGATCGGCGCCGAGCGATCGAAGGCCTTGGCCGTGTCCCAGGGCCTGGCTTTCTCCTTCGCTTCCGCCTGCAGGTCGCGACGGGTGAGGTCGATGCCCACGGCATAGCCGAACACATGCGACGGCGCCTGCGAGATGCCGATGTTCACGCCGCCGATGCCGATGGCGACCACCAGCTCGACCTCATGATGCAGATCCGACGTGCGCAACGGAAATGGCAAAAGCGCGCCGCTCGCGACGACCGCATCGGCGGGCTTGGTGAAGAAGAAAGGTGCTTCGCGTTGCGGGTCCGCGCCCATCTCCCGTGCGTGCGCGGCGTAGTTGCGCCCCACGCAATAGATACGATGCACGGGAAAGCGCTCCGAGCGCCCCGTGATGGCGACGCCGGGTGGCGCCGGCGGCGGGAACACAAAGGACATAGACTCGCGGCCGGAAGATTCGGGCCGTTAGGATACTCCGATGATCATTTGATCGGCCACCCAACGCTTCAGCAGGCTGGCGGCCTGCGCGGGCACCGCATCTACTTTGTGCCAGTCGCACAGCGAGTCGCAGAGCGCTTCGAACGTGCCGCCCGAGCGCGCGACTTCCAGCGCCGCATTTTCATCGGCCGTCAGCGAGCGAAATTGCGTCTTCAGCTGTTCGCGCCAGACGAGCCACGGCTGCAACTCATCGAGCGTGACTGCCTCGGGCAGCTCGGTTTCGGTCGTCAGTGCCTTGAACAGGACCGGCGCGTTGGTTCGCATCTGCAAGCATTGCACGGTCGGATGAAATTGAAACCGCAGCGCGGGCCAGTCCTCGGGCGGCACCGCGGCCAGGGCATCGGCGCCGATCGGCTCGGCGTTCGCGCCGTCAAAGGCCGCCGCGATGGCCCATTCCCAGCTGGCAAGCTCTTCCAGCCAGGGCGCCTCGGGAAACGAGCGGCGCAACAACTGCGGCAGCCGATCGCCGAACCAGCGAATCGACGGGTAGCAGGAAGGGCTCAGATCGATATATTCCCTGGCCAGCGCCTCGAATTCGTCCTTGCCCAGCAGTTGTTGCAGGCGGGGCAGGGTGCTGGCGAGCGCGTCGGTCAGGCGCAGGCGATACGCTTCGGAATAGATCGCCAGCCGCAACGTCGAGGGCACCCGGTCCGTGCCGACGACGGCATCTATTATGCGTTCGTGGCCATGCATGACGTGGCGTTGGAAGTCACGCTGCAGCTCGAGCAGAGGGCGGGTGTCCATTGCAGCGCTCATGCAGCGGACTTCTTCGATTGATGCGCCGATTGCCGGAATGACGGCCGGCTGGCGCGCGCCTTCATCGCAACGTTGGTAATGTCGCGGGCGCGGTCCAACTCGGCGAGCAGCACGTCGAGCTCGGGAATATTGTCGTCGCGCTCGATCATGGTCGACACTGCACCGAAGCGCTCGACCGCCGCGCCGAACAATTGCCACACTTCCTCGCACACCGGCTCGTCGTGGGTATCGATCAGATATTCGCCCATGTTGCGATGGCCTGCGAGGTGGAATTGCTTGACGCGCTCGACCGGGATGCCGCGCAGGTAGGCCATGGGATCGAAGCCGTGATTCACGCTGCTGACATACACATTGTTCACGTCCAGCAGCAGGTGGCAGTCGGCGCGCTCGGCGACTTCACGCAGGAAGTCCCACTCGGTCATCTCCGAGCTGCTGAAACTCACATAGCTGGACACATTCTCCAGGACCAGGCGGCGGCCGAGCCGCTCCTGGACGGTGGCGATTCGCGACACCACGTGCCGCAACGCCGTTTCCGTGAACGGCATGGGCATCAGGTCGTGCAGGTTCACGCCGTCCACGCCGGTCCAGCACAGATGGTCCGAAACCCAGCCCGGCTCGATACGGTCGGCGAGCGCCTTCACGTCGCGCAGATAGCTTTCGTTCAGCGGATCGGCGCTGCCGATGGACAGCGACACTCCATGCAGCACGATCGGATACTCGGCGCGCAGGCGCTCCAAGTAGTGTAGGGGCCTGCCGCCTGGCACCAGATAGTTCTCGGTGAGCGCCTCGAGCCAGCTGACGCTGCCCTTGCGCTCGCCGAGCAGAGATTCATAGTGCGCCGGGCGGACACCCAGTCCGAAGCCGAGCGAGGAATGAGGGGTCGGATCAGCCACGAAGCGCTCTCATGCCGGTAGCGAGGACGGATAGAAAACGGCGCGACTCCAGGCGACTCCCGGGCGGGGAGGCGACGCAGGTTGGTCGCAATACCTGGGCGGCCGCGCCGTCATGTCCATCAGACCGGACCAGGACGGAAGTTATTTCTTCTGCTGGGCCTTGGCGGCGTCGCATTCGGCCTGGGTCAGCATCAGGAAACCCTGACCTTTGCAGGCATTCTTGCCGGCGCAGGCATGGGCCGCCGTGCCACAGGCACTGGTGCCCTTGCACGCGTTGACGCCTTCGCACTTCACCTTGGCTTCATCGGCATGGGCGGCGCTCAGCGGCGCGCTGCTGAACATCACCGCGGCAGCTGTCGCCAGAGCGAGACTGGAGAATTTCTTCATCGATGCCATCCCTCACATGGAACATGGGCGCTTCGAAGGCGAAGCGCTGAAGTATACGCAGTCCGGCAGGGATCGGATTCAAACGCCAACGACAGAATGAAAAGGGCGGGTGATCGCTCACCCGCCCCCGCTGCTGCGCCTCGATGAGGGCCTGAAAGGGGACTGGCCTCAGCCGCCGGAGCGGACCTCCAGCGCGTCCTTCACGCTCTTCACGCCGTCGGTGTCGCGAGCCAGCTGCAGTGCGCGGCTGCGAGCCTGATCGTTCTCCACGAAGCCGCTCAGCTGCACCGTGCCCTTGAAGGTTTCGACGTTGATCTGATGCGCCTTGGTCACCGGATCCTCGATGAGCTTGGCCTTCACCTTGGCCGTTACCACACCGTCGTCGATTGCCTGGCCGGTCGATTGCTGCGTCGGAGTCGACGTGCACGCGACGACCGTCGAGGCCATGATTGCGGCCAACAACAATGCCGCCGTATTTTGCCGTGCCATATTCCTTGCTCCTGAACTATGCGAGTTCTAAAAGATACTAAGTGAAGATTCAATCAATCATTCATCAGCCGGCGCCGTCGCGGCGCGCCTCGGCAGCACGCTTGGCATTCTCCAGCTCGGCATCGGCGCGCTCCTTGCAGTCATCCTGGGCCTGACCCTGCAGGGCATCGCACTTCTCCATGGCGATCTTGTGCGTAGCCTCGGCGCGCGCCACGGCTACTTTGAAGTCGCCCTGGGCCGCGGTTTCGCTCGCGTCGCGGGCCTGATCGGCCACGTCGTCGGCGTCATTGTCGGCCTGTGCATCGAGCACATCCTGCTGCGCATCCGCCATCTCCTCTCTGGCCTCGGACTGTGCATCCATCACGTCACGCTCGGCTTCAGCCTGGGCGCGGGCTACGTCGCGCTGAACCTCGCTGGGTGACTCTGCTTTATTGCAGCCCGCCAGCGCCAGGCCCGCGGCCGCCAGAATCAAATAGAAAATATTGCTCTTCATGGGTTACCTCGCGTTTGGTGTGCGCACACGCCTTGCTGATTCAATCCTCCTGTGAAACAGCCGGTTCCAAGGCTGCATCACCGCTGCGGCGGCGCGTGAATTCGCGTCGATAACGTGCCGATGGAATGCCCGGTTCCTCTCACAATCGCAGGCAACCGCGTACACGTCGCGCGCGAGCACGTTTTGCCAGGGCGTCAATCAGGGCTGCGGCGCGGCGGTATCAGCATTGTCCGACCGGCAACGGCTGACGAAGGAACCAAGAAATGTTCACAGCCGTTGCACGTCACGGCCATCGAGACGCTGCAGGAGGCCATGGTCGACACCACGCACAGCGCGCATTCAACGAATGCAGCTTCGGGCACACCGCCGGTTGGTAGCGGCGGTGTGCCCGTGCACGTGCGCATCGTGATCGTGATTTCGATTGCGCTGCTGGTGGTCAATGCCACGTTGCTGATCATCAACACGGCCGCCACGATGGACTCGCACGCGCAATATGCGCGCTCCTACGAGATCAAACGTTCACTCAGCAGCTTTCAGTCGGTGATCACGGCGGCCGAATCGGGCCAGCGCGGCTATTTGCTCACCGGTCAGACGGGATATCTCGAGCCGTATTACGTGGCGATGCGCAGCTGGCGCATCGAGATCGACAAGCTGCGCAACCTCACTGCCGACAATCCGGCGCGACAGAACGATATAGCCGAGCTGGAGCAGCTCACCGCGGCGGCCATCAGTCGCCTGAAGGCGACGATCAGTCGCAGCCCCCAGCCCGGACCGAACGGCAATGCCGATGTCGCGGGCACCGAGCAGGCCACGACCACGATGGACCGGGTGCGGGGCATCGTCGACCGCATGATGGCCGAAGAGGATGCGAGGATCGAAGCCCTGCGCCGCGAAGTATTGCGCGACCTGCTGGTGGCCGGCGGGTTGGCATTGCTGACTACCGTGGTGACAGTCGCCGTGCTGATTGGGTTGAACAAGCTGCTGCGCAGGTACGTGCGCGATCGCGAGCTGGCCGAGGCTGCGATGCGCGAAGCGAATCAGGTGCTGAACGAGCAAGTGGAACAGCGCACCGCCGAGCTTACCGAGCTGTCCCAGCACCTGATCCGCGTTTCGGAAGATGAAAAGGCCAGGCTGGCGCGCGAGCTGCATGACACCTTGGGCAGCAATCTCACCGCGATCAACATGGATCTGAACTGGATCCAACGACGCCTTCCCGATGGCACGCGCGAGATCAAGGAGCGGCTGCAGCGCGTCCTGCAAATGTTGGCCGAGACCGTCGAGCTCAAGCACGAGGTCATCGAGGGGCTGCGGCCGAGTCATCTGGACAATCTTGGCCTCGCATTCGCCATGCGTGCCCACTGCCGTGAATTCACCCGCCGCACCGGCTTGCCGTGCGAGGTCGACGTGCAGGAGGACTTCGATGACCTGGACCCGGCCTGGTCGATCGCTTTCTACCGCATCGCCCAGGAATCGCTGACCAATATTGCCAAACATGCGCAGGCGACCAAGGTGCGCGTCGAGCTGGCCCGCGAGGAGGGCGGCATTCGCTTACGAATCATCGATGACGGCGTCGGCGTGGCCGAGGAGTCGCTCGGCAAGCCCAAGTCGCACGGCGTCGTCGGCATGCGGGAGCGAATGCGCCAGTTGGGCGGCCGTTTCCAGATTCGCCGGCCCGAGCAAGGGCCGGGGACCATCGTCGAGGCGTTCATTCCGACCAGCGGTGCTACTGCCATGTCGGCCTGAGTCTGCGTCGCTTTCGGGGTTTCCGGGCCGGTTGCGGGGCCCCTTTTTGGGGCGAGGTCAATACGTAGGAAACCCCTGACGGTACGAACTTCACTTTGTGGGGAACTTTTCCTCGCCCTGACGCCGTTGTGAACCATCAGGCCACGAGTGTAAAGCTGACCGTCAGGAGCGATCGCATGAATCATGTCGGAAGGGCAACCCACAGTGATCATCACGCTTATGCGGATGAAGCCCCTACGGGCGAAGAACTGTCCGGTGAAGAAACCATGGTGGGCCAGGAGCGCAATCCGGCGCCCCCGCCCGTGGCATTGCGCATCCCGGTCGGGACCAACCTGGCCGACGTGGAGCGCTGGATGATTTTCGCAACGCTACAGAAGTGCGGGGGAAACAAGACCCGTGCGGCGGCGTTGCTGGGGGTGAGTCTGAAGACTCTCTACAACCGCCTCAACGCATACCGTGCGCAGGGACTGGCCATGGATCATGGTCTGAGCGATGGCCGTGACGTGGCCATCACGACCCTGCAAGGGGGCGACCTCCGTGAAGCAATGACAGAGGTACCACAGCGATGTTGAATCCAAGTGAATTGGGCACTCGGGAAAACGAAGGCCGGGACGCGTTTCAGGCCATGCACACGCCGATCCGCGTATTGATCGTCGATGACCACGCCATCCTTCGTGCCGGTGTGCGCGAGATGCTGGCGGAGGAGCAGGACTTGCAGGTGGTGGCCGAAGCCGGCTCCGCCGAAGATGCTCTTCAGCAGTTGCGCAACGGGCTGCAGGTCGACGTGGTGGTGCTCGACATCACCTTGCCGGGCCAGAGCGGCATCGACTTGCTGAAGCAGTTGAAGCGCGATCAGCCGGAGCTGGCGATCCTGGTGCTGAGCATGCATCCGGAACGCAGCTTTGCGGTGCGCCTGATGCGCGCCGGCGCCAACGGCTACGTGCCCAAGATGATCGTTCCCGAGGAGTTGGTGAAGGCAGTGCGTGCTGTCGGCACCGGGCGTCGTTACATCACGCCGCTGGTAGCCGAGTTGCTTGCATCGGAGTGCGCGGCCGATGAAGAGGGCCCGATGCACAATCGGCTCTCCGAACGGGAGCTGCAAGTGTTCACGCGCATCGCTCGCGGCGTGTCGCCGGCGGTGATGGCCAATGAGCTGGGCCTGAGCGTGAAGACTGTCAGCACTTATCGGGCGCGCATCCTCGAGAAGATGGGCATGCGCAGTAACGCCGAGATCGCGGCTTACGCAGTTCGCAACCAGCTGGTGGAGTGACCGGGCGCGCGGCGGGGATGGCGGGGACGGAGTGTCCGCTGTGATCGCGTCGCTGTTCGGCCCAACGTCATGGCTGGATCCGAGCTGACGGTCTACATCGTTGAGGACTCGCCCGCGGTCATGGAGCGGCTGGTCGAAGCCGTCGGCGATATTCCCAACGCCAAGGTCGTGGGCAGTGCCGACGCGGTGGCCGCCGCGCTCGAAGGCATGCGCCTGGCGCAGCCGCGCGTACTCATCCTCGACATCCAGCTACGCGGCGGCAGCGGGTTTCAGGTGCTGAAACAATTGCGTGCCAGTACCAGCCGGCCCGAGGCAGTCATCGTGGTTACGAATCATCCATCCGATGATTACCGGATTGCGAGCCGCGAATGCGGGGCGGATCATTTTTTCGACAAGGCTTCGGAGTTCGACAAAGTTCGCGAGGTACTACTGCAGATCGACGCCGCGTGAGTTGTCTCTCCGTAACTGCCGAAGTAAAGCCGCAGCCAGATCACGGAACATACTCAGGATCCTGCGCGTCTCGTGGTGCGTTGACACTCACCGATTTACCGGACCCTGCGCAACTCGTTTCATGGACCTCCCCAGGACGATGGGGGCACCCGCTGAGAACCCATCGGACACCATGATGACGGCTGCGCACTTCAGGCCGCGCTTCGAACGGAGCGCGGCCTTCTTTTAGCTCAACGTTCGCGGTCTTCGTGGCTGATATTGCGGCTCCACTCGGCGCGGCTGCGCGAGGCGTCGTATTCGACGGCCGCTTCCGAATGCGTGCTGCGACACTCGTCCTGCCAGCGAACCACGACATAGCGGCCGGTGCGCAGCTGCCAGACGTCGCCCCGCAGATCCACGTCGCTGTCTTTGAGTCGGACCGGGTCACCGATGCGCAAGCGGTTACGCATCGCCTCGCTCATTTCGCTGCTCATGAATGTCTCCTTACGCACGCTATCGGCACGAGCAGCGCATTAGCCTAGAGGCATCGATATTGATCTTCGACTAGGGGAAAGCAGCAGACCGCTGCTTCATGCGGGGATTGAGCATCACGTCACGCGGCGCAGCGCGAGCCCGTGTGAGACAGCTCACACTTTGGCGCGCGCGCGCTTTGACAAAATCTCTGGAAAATCGCCGGGTGCGCTAACTGGGTGCGCTACAGCCGCGCGGTGTCGGTCCACCAGCCCATGAACTCTTCGAAGCTGATCGAGCCGTCGCCGTCCTGGTCGGTGAGCTCGAAAGCCAGCAGGCATTCATCTTCGGACAGGTCCTGGTCCAGCGTGCGCAGCAGCTCGCTGAACTCGGCGTTGACGATCCAGCCGTCGCTGTTGCTGTCGCAGGCGTCGAAGCTCTGTTTGAGCTCTTTGAGATCGCTAGTGTCCACATCGATGTCCTTGACCACATCCAGGTGCGTCATCACCGTTCATCCTTTGTTTATAACCGCCCGTCGGGCGGCAGGACGGGCATACAAATATCGCCCGGCAAATATTACCGCGCGAGACACTACCTCGACACTGCTTTCAGCGCTACTGCTTTGGAGGAAATTTCTCCGCGAAGAAATCATCATTGGCCCAGCGCGGCGCGCTGGACGCGTTGGCGACGCTCAACACGATACGCACGCCGATGCGAGCCAGGTCGGCGGCGGTCGGATAATCGATGGGCAATGTCAGGTCGTCGCTCGGTTGATGATAGTGCGTGGCTAGAAACTGCCGGCGCAGGTCATCCAGATCGGTGCTCGGATTGCGCGGCTGGTAACCCGTGTCCAGCTTCAACGAGGGAATGCCGCGGCGGATGAACGAGAACTGATCGCTGCGAATGAACCTCACCTGTTCGGGCGCCGCATCGGTGCTCAGCCGATAGCCTTGCGCTGCGACAGCTTGGCGGGCGACTGAGCCCAAGGTCGAGTGCTGCGCGCCCAGCGCGACGAAGTCGAAGACCGGCGCGAAAGTCAGCGGCATGTCCAGGTTGAGGTTGGCGACCAACTTCTTGTCCTGCGCCTGAGCCTGATGCGCGAAGAAGTCGGAGCCGAGCAAGCCCTTCTCTTCGGCGGTGACCGCGGCGAATATCACCGAGCGCCGTGGCTTGGCATTCGATGCATGCAAGGCGCGCGCAAGCTCGAGCATGATGCCTATGCCGACTGCATTGTCATGCGCGCCGTTGTAAACGGTGTCGCCATTCACCGCCGCGCCGCGACCGAGATGATCCAGATGCGCGGTGACCACGACGTATTCGTTCTTCAGTTGCGGGTCCGAGCCTGGCAGCACGCCGACGACGTTGGCACTCTCCGTTTTGCGCAGCCCGGTGGTCGCCGACAACGTCAGCATGCCCGGCAGCTCGAAGCCTTGCGGCGTGCCTTCGTCGGAGGCGGCCAGCGCCGCTGCGAATGAGGTCGGCGCCGTTTCGAACAGCTGCGTGGCGGCGTCGTGATTGAAGCGAAAGCGCAGCTTCAGCGCCGGGAAGGCGTTTTGCGGGACGCCGGCTGCATCGATCCATCTCATTTGCGGAATCCAGCTCATGGCGACGCGCCGTTCCCATGGCGTGCGCTTGATGTCTGCCGATGAGTCCACGGTGATCACGCCGACGGCGCCTTTCTCGACCAAGGTGGTCAGCTTGCGCTCTTCCCATGAGTAGTAGGCGCGGCGCTCATTGGAAAACTTCGCGGGTGCGCCGCTGAAGACCACGGCGATCTTGCCTTTGACGTCGATGTTTTCGAAATCGTTGTGGCTCAGCTCGGGCGCATCGATGCCGAAGCCCGCGAAGACCAGTGGCGCGCTGAGCGTGGAGCTCGCGGAGGAGAAATCCGCATTCGGCAGGTAATGAGTGCCGTACTCGAATGTATACGTGTCGTCTTCGAGCACCAGCTCGGCGGAGGAGCCGGGCAGCACCGGCGTGGCTTCCAGCAGCGGCACCCTTTGCAAATAACTCTTGTCGTCGCCGCCGGGCTGCAAGTCTGCCTGCTGGAACTGGGATACGACATACGCGGCGGCGATGTCATGGCCGCGAGAGGCCGCCGCACGGCCTTCCAGCAGATCGGCTGCAAGGAATTCAACGTGACTACGGATCGTCGCGGGGTGCACTTCGCTCCATGGGCCGCGGTCCGCGGCAGAGGCAGCAGCGGCGGACAGCAACAGCGCTAGCGATATCGGCAATCGGGCCATGAGATCTCGGAATGATGAACGATGGGCGCAACAGTACCATTGCAGCAGGTATTTCGCTGGCGCAAGCCGGTCGCTCCGGGCGTGGCGTGAGTTGCGTCACACGAGTTCACCCGGTATTCAGCGCCTGGCTCATAGCCTCGGACTTAGGCATGCTTGGAACGGTGTCGCCATGAACCGCTACTTGCTCAATCGACCGGACGTCGCTGCAGCCGCTTCGACCCGTCCGCCTGGACGGGGCATCGCTGTGTGTGTCGCTGTTGCCGCTGCGAGCCTTGCGTTGCAGGGGTGCGCTGGGCCGCAGCCCTATGTGCCGTCCACGTCTACCTCAACCCAGGTTCGACCGCCGGAGGCGCCTCAGGCCACGGTGGGTAACGAAGTGGCCATGCGAGCGATCTCGTTGCTGGGGGCGCCGTATGAGTGGGGCGGTAGCG
Organism: Steroidobacter sp.; assembly: GCF_036406195.1. GTDB lineage: Bacteria > Pseudomonadota > Gammaproteobacteria > Steroidobacterales > Steroidobacteraceae > Steroidobacter. The sequence goes on along the minus strand of NZ_DASWVW010000061.1, from coordinate 177,518 downwards.
GGCCGAGCACCTTCGATTGCAGCGGGCTGGTGAGGTTCATTCACGATCAACTGGGAATATCCACGCCGCGAACTGCCGCCGAACAGTTTTCGGCGGCGAGGCCGGTGGAGCTGGATCGTCTCGCGCCTGGCGATCTGCTGTTCTTCCGGATCAAAGGGCGCATTTCGCACGTCGCCATCTACACGGGCGAGGGGCGATTCGTGCATGCCCCGCAGACCGGCAGGCCGGTGGAGTTGCGGACGCTAGACGATGATTTCTATCGGCCGCGGCTGGCGGGCGCGGGGCGGTTGTTCTGAGCTTCGGAATTTAGTTGGCTGCCTCGGTAGCCCGCGGAGGCTGGTGGGAGAACACCCCACCCACCAGCCTCCGCCGATCGCGCGTTGGTGGTCGTAGCGTATCGATAGCGCTACTCGGCTTTCTTCTTCCTCTTTTTCGCCGGCGCTTTCGCGGCTGGTGCAGCCGGTGTCGCTGCGGCTTGTTGAGCAGCAGCAATCTCCGCCGCAGGGCGGTTCATGCGTTCGCGCACCAGGTTGTCGACGACTGTAGGGTCGGCGAGCGTCGAGATGTCACCTAAGGAATCGTGCTCGTTGGCGGCGATCTTGCGCAGGATGCGGCGCATGATCTTGCCGGAGCGTGTCTTCGGCAGGCTGGGCGCCCACTGGATCAAATCGGGCGTGGCGATCGGGCTGATTTCCTTGCGGACCCAGTCGCGCAATTCGCTTCGCAGCGCTTCGGAGGGCTCGACGCCAGCGATCAAGGTCACGTAGACATAGATGCCTTGACCTTTGATGTCGTGCGGATAACCGACCGCAGCGGCTTCGGCGACGCTGGCATGGGCGACCATCGCGCTTTCGATTTCGGCCGTGCCGAGGCGATGGCCGGCGACGTTCAGCACGTCATCGACGCGTCCGGTGATCCAGTAATAGCCGTCTTCATCGCGCCGTGCGCCATCGCCGGTGAAGTAACGGCCAGGGAATGTTTTGAAGTACGTGTCGATGAAGCGCTGATGGTCGCCGAACACGGTGCGCATCTGTCCGGGCCAGCTGTCGGTGATGATGAGATTGCCCTCGCAGACGCCTTCGAGAACGTTGCCGTCATTGTCCACGATGGCGGGTTTCACGCCGAAGAAGGGCAGCGTGGCCGAGCCGGGCTTCTGATCGATCGCGCCAGGCAGCGGAGAAATCAAGATGCCGCCGGTTTCCGTCTGCCACCACGTATCCACGATGGGGCAGCGTCCGTCGCCGACCACGCGGTGATACCACTCCCACGCTTCGGGGTTGATGGGCTCGCCCACGGTGCCGAGCAATCGCAGCGAGCGGCGTGACCATGCCTTCACCGGCTCTTCGCCTTCGCGCATCAACGCGCGAATTGCGGTGGGGGCTGTGTAGAACAATGTAACTTTGTGCTTGTCGACCGCCTGCCAGAACCGTCCGCTATCCGGATAGTTTGGCACGCCTTCGAACATCACCGTGGTCGCGCCGTTAGCGAGCGGTCCGTACACGACGTAGCTGTGCCCGGTGACCCAGCCGACGTCGGCCGTACACCAGAAGATATCGTCCTCGCGCAGGTCGAATACCAGCTCGTGCGTCATCGACGTGTACACGAGATAGCCGCCGCTGGTGTGCAGCACGCCCTTGGGTTTACCTGTCGAGCCCGACGTATAAAGAATGAACAGCGGATCTTCCGCGTCCATCACCTCCGGCGGGCACTCCTTGGGCTGAGAGTTCACGACGTCGTCGAACCACTTGTCGCGGCCCTCGTACATGGGTACGCGGATTTCGGTACGTCGCACCACCAGCACGTGCTTCACACACTCGGTGTTCGGCATGGTCAACGCGAGATCGACGTTCGTCTTGAGCGGCACGCGCTTGCCGCCGCGAATGCCTTCGTCGGCGGTGATCACCACGCTCGATTCGCAGTCGGCGATGCGTCCGCCCAGCGAATCGGCCGAGAAGCCACCGAACACGACCGAATGAATCGCGCCGATGCGCGCACAGGCGAGCATCGCGACCGCGGCTTCGGGAATCATGGGCAAATAGATGGTGACGCGATCGCCCTTCTTGACGCCGAGCGACTTCAGCGCATTGGCGCACTGACAGACGCGCTCGTACAGCTGCCGGTAAGTGATGCGCTCGGACAGCTTCGGATCGTCGCCTTCCCAGATGATGGCAGTCTTGTCGCCGCGCTTGGTCAGATGGCGGTCGAGGCAGTTGGCCGCGACGTTGAGCTTGCCGTCGTAGTACCAGCGGATGCGGAAGTCGCGCTCGTCGAAACTGGTGTCCTTCACCTTTGCGAACGGCTGAATCCAGTCCAGGCGGCGCCCGATGCGCGCCCAGAAGCTGTTGGGATCGCGCACCGATTCCTGATACAGGCGCTGATAGTCGGCCAGCCGTAGATGGGCCAGCGCGGCGAAGTCCTCGGGTACTTTGTATATTTTCTGGCTCATTGCTTCTCGAACCGTGGCCGGAGTTATTGCCTTGGAGGCAAGGTAGCGAGCGCGGCGCGGATCTTCTCCGCATGCTCGGCGAGCACTGCCTTGTCCGCCCAATCGCGACCGTGGCCGCGCAGCGCCACACCTTCATAACAAGGCAGGATGTGGAAGTGAATATGGAATACGGTCTGGCCCGCGGCCGGCTCGTTGAACTGAATGATCCGCATGCCATCGGGCTTGAATGCCTGCTGCACGCCGCGGGCCACGTGCTGGGTCGCCTTGATCAAATCGGCCAGCGCGTCCGGCGCGATGTCGAAGAAGTTGCGTGCTTCGACCTTGGGGATCACCAGCGTGTGGCCGTCGGACTGCGGCATGGCGTCCATGAACGACAGCGCCCGCTCGTCTTCATACACTTTGAATGCCGGAATTTCGCCGCGAAGGATTTTCGCGAACACATTGTCTCGGTCGTACATGACGCCTCCTAGATGCCGGCCTTGGCCAGCGCGTCGAGCAACTGGCGCACGGCATTGCCAACAGCCGGATGTTCGGCTTCGAAATTCACCGCGAGTTGCTCGAGCCGCTCGGTGAGCTTGTGCTCCTCGTTGTCCAGCGAAGCGGCGCCGAGCAGCCGCGTCAGATCGTTGAGCAGCAACATGAGCGATGCGCGCGTACGCGAGTCGACGGCGTCCCGGTCGAGTCGCTCGAGCCGCTCGTGCAGGGCGAGGATGTGCTGCTGGATATCTTGATTCACTACGAAACTCTCCGTGGAGCGGCCAACGAAACGAAACGATCTTAACGCCAATGGTGCTTAGTTAACCGTCTTTGTCGCAGCGGTTAGCGGTTAGCGGTTAGCCAGAAATGAGCTAAATCCTGGCCTCCGTTCTGCCCCAACCGCTAACCGCCAACCACTGGAGGGCGCTAACCAAGTGCCGGTTGGGCTGCGTCTCGACCCGCATCATGCCGTTCTGAGCCCAGGTATTGATGGTGCTGGTGCGGCTGCCGGAGAGGTCGCGATTGACCATTTCCAGCTTGGTGCCGGCTTGCGCCGTGGCCACGGCGCACACGGCCGTCAGGAGCGATATCGAGAGTGTCCGCACGAGCATGAATGTCCTCCTGAGCGATGCCCCGATTCTACCCGCTTGCGCCCGGCGCTGGGCAGGCAGCGCGGGACCGCCTCAGCGCGTCCGGGGCTTGGCGCGGGCAGTGGCTTGGGCGGTGAGCGGGTCGTCCGGCCAATAATGCTTCGGATAGCGCCCTTTCAGCTCCTTTTTTACATCCAGGTAGCCGCGCGCCCAGAAGCTCACCAGGTCGCGCGTGACCTGGACCGGACGGTGCGCCGGCGAGAGCAACTGTAAAGTCATGGGCACGCGGCCTTCGGCCACTGTGGGGGTCTCGTGCATGCCGAAAACCTCCTGCAGCCTGACGGCGACAGTAGGGAAATCTTCGCTGTAGTCGATGGGGATGCGCGAGCCGCTGGGAACGACCAGGTGGGTCGGGGCGAAGATCTCGAGGCGTTGCTGGGCATTCCAGTCGAGCAGCGACATGAGGATGGCGTGCAGGTCCAGGCGTGCCAGATGCTCGCGACGGCTCATGTCGTTGAGCCAGGGGGCCAGCCATTCGTCGAGATTTTCCAGCAACGCCGCGTCGCTTACGTCGGGCCAGGGCACGGGCGCGCGCTCGTCGAAACGTTTTGCGAAGATCAATCGCGTCTGCAGCGCGCGTGCCGCCTTGGTCCAAGGCAGCGCGGACAAGCCCAGCTCGCGAACACCATCGAGCATGGCGCTGAGCATGCGCGCCGGATCGGGTTTGTCGATGCGGCGATCGTAGAGTTTCAACGCGCCGAGCCAACGTTCCTCTTGCGCGACCACAATCTGTTCGCGCGAGTCCCACTCCAAACGTTCGCGATTCTCGATGTGCGCGGCGAAATCCGCTTCTAACAATTCGCGCGTGATGGGAGCGGCAAGTCGAATCATCGCTTCGCGATCGCCGGCATCGAGATCGGCGACCACCAGAAATTCCGCTTGGGCCAGGCTTTGCGCTGGTGGCAACTGCGCGCCACGGCCGCTCGACAACAAATATCGACCGCCGCTGCCGCGCGATTGCGCGATTCGATCGGGATAGGCCAGTGCCAGCAAGCGGCCCACATCGAAATCGGCCGACTTCGTATCCGCGACGCGCTGCGCCGCCTTGCGGCCAGCGGATAATTGCACGAGCGAATGTTCCAATTGCCGCGCCAGCAACTCGATACTGCGCAGCGCTCGTTGTTTCGCGCCCGAGTCCAGCGACACACCAGCGGGCAGCGTGCGCTCGCCTCGCAACGCCTCGACGCGAAATCTCAAGTCGACATTCCGATCCTGCCCCTGCGTGCGAAGCAAGTCACGTTCGCCGAGCACGGCAGCGATCTGCAATGCGGTTGTTTGCAATCCCAGCTCCGCGCCTCGCACGATCATATGGGCCAGGCGAGGGTGGGTTGTCATTCGCGCCAGCGCACGACCGTGCTCGGTCACGCGGCCATCGGCAGCGATGGCGTCGAGAGAACGTAGTAGATCCCGCGCCTGCGCGAACGTCGCGGCAGGCGGCGGATCGAGCCAACGAAGCGCGGCAGGATCGGAGATCCCCCAGTTCGCCAGCTCCAACGCCAACGGCGCGAGGTCGGCGCCGACGATTTCCGGCGCTGTCTGGGCCGGCAAGGCAGCGTGTTCGAGCTCGCTCCACAATCTATAGCACACGCCCGCCTGGATTCTGCCGGCGCGACCGCGACGCTGATCTCCCGAAGCGCGCGAGATGCTGCCCAATTCGAGCCGGCTCATACCAGTCGACGGATCGAAACGGGAACGTCGTTCCTGGCCGCTGTCGACCACGATGCGCACGCCTTCGATCGTCAGACTGGTTTCGGCGATGTTGGTCGCGAGCACGATCTTGCGTTCGCCATCGCGGCTGGGCTGAATCGCCGCGTCCTGCTCTTGTGCCGAGAGCTCGCCGAACAGCGGCAACACTCGCACGCCCGTTGGCAGCGAGGCTTCCTCCAGGAAACGTTGCGCGCGCCGGATCTCTCCTTGACCGGGAAGAAACGCGAGCACGTCGCCATCTTCGTCGTCGATGGCGCGACGAATGGTACGAGCGACGATCTGTGCCATGTCTTCGTATTGGGGGCGTGTGCCGCGTTGATCGAGGCGTTCGCGATAATGCGTGGTCACTGGAAATGCGCGCCCCTCGGCGGTGACGATGGGCGCATCACCCAATAACTTCGCGACCGCCGCGCCATCGAGCGTTGCGGACATGACCAATAGACGCAGGTCCTCACGCACGGTCTCCTGAGCATCCAGGCACAATGCCAGGCCGAGATCGGCGTTCAGGCTGCGCTCGTGAAACTCGTCGAATATCACCAGCGCCACGCCTTCGAGCGTCGCGTCGCGTTGCAGCCAGCGGGTCAGGATGCCCTCGGTGACCACCTCGATGCGTGTGTCCTTGCCGACCTTGGTTTCCAGGCGCGTGCGATAGCCAACGGTGCGCCCGACGGCTTCGCCGAGGATCTGCGCCATGCGCGTGGCGACGGCACGAGCCGCGAGACGCCGCGGCTCGAGCATCACGATGCGAGCATCGCCGCGCCAGGCTTCGTTCAGAAGGGCAATCGGTACGCCAGTCGACTTGCCGGCGCCCGGCGGCGCTTGCAGGACGACGTTGCGATGTCCTGCCAGGGTGTGCCGCAGCTCGGGCAAGGCGGCGTTGATGGGAAGTTGGACTGCTGGACGGTTCACGCCGCCATTATCGGTCATTTGACAGCGCCTCGGCATGCGTCGCGTCCGCTGGAAAATCGCTACACTCGCGGCCTCATTGGATGATGAAAGGATGAGGGGAGTACATGAAGCTCGCGCGTCGTTTGTTTTGCTCCGTGTTGCTCGCGTGTGTCGTCGGCAGCGTGGCAGCGGCCGATCTCGACAGCGCCCGTCCCGAAAGCGTCGGCATGTCGTCGCAGCGGCTCGGCCGCTTCACCGCCGAGATGAAGTCCAGGGTCGACAGCGGCGAGTTGCCGGGCTTCGTGACCATGGTGGCCAGGAAGGGCAAGGTCGTGCACTTCGAAGCCGCGGGCAAGCGCGAGCTCGAAGGCGGCTCGCCGATCCGCAAGGACACCATCTTTCGCATCTATTCCATGACCAAGCCGCTCACCGGCGTGGCCATGATGATCCTGTTCGAGCAGGGCAAGTGGCGGCTGAACGATCCGGTGTCCAAGCACATTCCCGAGCTGGCCGATCTGAAAGTCGCCAAGGTCGATCCGGCGAGCGGTCAAGTCAGCACCGTCCCGGCCGATCATCCAATGACCATGCGCGAGCTGATGTCGCACTCCGGCGGCTTCACCTATGGCCTGTTCGGCGACACCGCGGTGGACCGGCAGTACATGGAACAACAAGTGCTCGATCTGTCGCAGCCCATGCAGGTCATGATCGACAAGCTCGGCAAATTGCCGCTGCTGTTCCAGCCCGGCGAACGCTGGCACTACAGCGTAGCGGTGGACGTGCAGGGCTACCTGGTGGAGAAGCTGTCCGGACAGTCTTTTCCCGACTTCCTGCAGCAACATGTGTTCGGGCCGCTGCAGATGGTGGACACCGCGTTCTACGTGCCGCCGGAAAAGATGGATCGCTTTGCCGAGTTCTACTTCCGCCACAAGGACGGCAAGACGATCAAGCATCCGAACGTCACTGACTACACCAAGCCGCCGGTGTTTGCGTCGGGCGGCGGCGGGTTGGTGTCCACCGCGAGCGACTACATGCGTTTCTGTCAGATGCTGTTGAACGGGGGCGTGCTCGATGGGCGGCGCATTCTGTCGCCACTCACCGTGAATCTGATGCGCACCAACATGCTGCCGGAGCAGGCACGCACGCTCGCGCCCGGCGTCGGTTTCGGCCTGGACTTCGCGGTGGTGGAAGATCCAGTGGCGGCGGGTGGCTATTTCGGCAAGGGCACGTATTCCTGGGCCGGCTACGCCGGGACCTGGTTCTGGATCGATCCCGTTTACGAACTGATCGTGGTCGGCATGATTCAGCAGCGAGGCGATGACATGCTCGAACTGCGCGGGGTGTCCTACCCGCTGATCTACCAGGCCATCGTCGAGCAATAGCGCGGCCTGACAGCGTCAGCTGGGGGTCAGCTTGCAGTGACGGCCGCCGGTGGCCCATAAAGCATCATGAAAGTTCTGATCGTAGAAGACGAGCCCAAGACTGCCGACTACCTGGAGCGCGGACTGCGAGAGCAGGGCTATGTCGTGGACGTGGCTCGCGATGGTCTCGATGGCCAGCACATGGCGCTGGAGTCCGAGTACGATGTGATCGTGCTGGACGTGATGCTGCCAGGCGCTGATGGCTTCTCCGTGCTGCACGCTTTACGCGAACGCCGCCAGACACCGGTAATCATGCTGACGGCGCGGGATCGCGTCGACGATCGCGTGCGTGGCTTGCGTGAGGGCGCGGATGATTATCTGGTCAAGCCGTTCTCGTTCCTTGAATTGGTGGCGCGGCTACAGGCGCTCACGCGTCGCAGCCGTGGCCAGGAAGCCATGCAGTTGCGCATCGCTGACCTGCAGATCGACCTGCTGGCCCGCAAGGCGTGGCGCAATGGCCAACGCCTGGATCTCACGGCCAAGGAGTTTGCGCTGCTCGCGGCGCTGGCTCGCCGCAAGGGCGAAATCCTGTCCAAGACCACTATCGCCGAGCTGGTGTGGGACGTGAACTTCGACAGCGACACCAATGTCGTCGAGGTTGCTGTGAAGCGATTGCGCAGCAAGCTCGACGATCCGTTCAAGCCCACGCTGTTGCATACGGTGCGCGGCATGGGTTACGTGCTCGAAGTGCGTGACCAGCACGAGGAAGCATGAAACTCTCCATCAGTCAGCGGCTCGCCACCATGTTCGCTGCCGCCAGCTTCGTCACGCTGGCGGTGCTGAGTTTTGCCGTGCATGGACTGCTGGAGCGCGAGCTGGGCCGGCATCAGTCGAACGAGTTGCAGGCTCGCTGGGAAATGTACAAGCCCATCATCATGCGCAACCAGGACGCGAGGTACTGGGACCACGTGCAGATGAAGTTCGACAATTCCATCTCCGAGAACAATCGCGTGAGTCTGTGGGTGCTGAGCGAGGACACTCGCTTCCGCTACGGCTCGGGGCTCAGCCCCGAGCAGATGCGTTCCGTGGGCGCGGCAGGATTCGGGCAGATCCTGTTGCCGCAACACGAAGCGCCCTTGAAGACCTACTCGGAGGAGATCGAAGGCCGCGGCGAGCGGCCGCCGGTGCGTCTGATGGTGGGCATCGATTCGACCCCGTTCGTGGAAACATTGCGCGCGTTCACGGTCGGTCTGATCGCATTGACTGTGGTCGGTGCGCTGGGCTCGGCCGCGTTGGGGTATTACATCGCTCGCGTCGGCATGCGGCCGATTGCCCGGCTTTCGGGCGAAGCGCGCAAGCTGTCGCCCGGCGATTTGTCGCGCCGATTGCAGACTGACACGCTGGCGCCGGAACTTTCGCAGCTTGCTGATTCTTTCAACGGCGCGCTGGCGAGGCTCGAGGCGGCGTACCAGCAGCTCGAAGCCTTCAACGCGGATGTAGCGCACGAGTTGCGCACGCCGCTGGGCAACTTGATCGGGCAAACACAGGTCACGTTATCACGCGAGCGCAATACCACGGAACTAAAAGAAGCGCTGCACTCTAATCTGGAGGATCTCGAACGGCTGCGTGCCATTGTCAACGACATGCTGTTCCTGGCTCGCGCGGATCGTGGAGAGCGCGCGCCAAACCGGGTCGAGGTGTCGATCGCGCAGGAAGTGACTCACGCCGTCGAGTATCTGGAGCTCATCTTCGAGGAAGCCGGTGTAACCGTGCGAATCGACGGCGATGCGCAGGCCAGTATCGAGACTTCTCTGTTTCGGCGCGCTGTGACGAACTTGTTACAGAACGCCGTCCAGCACGCCCCGCGCGGTGCCGAGATTGTCGTGCATGTTCTGCAGCAGCCGGGCGCGATCCGCGTCTCGGTGCAGAACGTCGGACCCGGTATCGCGCGGGAGCACCTTTCCAGGCTGTTCGACCGCTTCTATCGCGTCGACAGCTCGCGTAGCGGCAGCCGTGAGAATCACGGACTTGGGCTTGCCATCGTCCGCGCCGTCGCGGCCATGCATGGCGGCACCGTTTTCGCCGAGAGCGACAGCGGTGCCACCACCATCGGTTTCACCGTGGCCGCTTGATCACTCCAGCGTAAACCACTGCACTTCGACGCGGCGGTTCAGGTCGCTATCGGGACCGGCAGGCTCTTCCCAACCGCGGCCGACGACTTCGATGCGCGACGCATCGATATCCTCGTGACGTGCACGCAGGGCTTCGCTGACGGCCAGAGCGCGCTGGCGAGACAGTTCCATTGCCTTGAGCGCCATGCTCTTCACCAGCTGTTCGCCACCCTGATCGCGGAACTCATTGACGCGGGCGTTATCGACGTGGCCGCGCAGCAGGACCATCGAACCAGGGCTGACTTGCAGGAAACGCTTGATCGTATCCAGATACTCCAGGTTCTGAGCCGCGGTCTTGTCGAGCGCGGCCGAGTTCGGTTCGAAGAAGAAACGGATGTCCTTGCTCAGCAAAGGATCGCCTTCGAGCGTGGCCTGCGTGGAGCTGCGGATCGGCGCGATGGCGATCTTCTGATCGGCGAACGAGCCCTTCTTGGCCAGCGCATCGAGCGCGCTCGTGTCGGCGAAGCGCGAGGGGTCGGTGGGATTGCGAATCACGTTGCCGTACGCCAGCACCGACGATTGAAAGATGCCGCCGAACGAGCCGGCCGAGTCGATGGTGCCCGCGAAGAAGGCGCGGTTCTCCGGAAGGTTGGATAGGTGCACGCGCGATAGCTCATCGCGAGCATCCGCTTCGCTCCAGCCGAATGCTTTGGCAACGATGCCGATGTTTGCGGCCTGCTGGTCGCGCAGGCGCCGGTTGCCTTCGAGGATGCCATGCACGAGGCCACGCACCTTGTCCGGATTCGCCCGGGCGAAGCCGCCGTTGACAGCGAGCACGTCGGCGATGACCAGCAGGTTACGGTTGGAGACGAGCACTTTTGCGGCGCCATTCGAGCTCTCGACGACTTCGTCCGTACGAGGCGTCCAGCCAACGCAGCCGTTCAGCCGCTGCGAACGGGTCAGCTCGTGAGCGTACGCGTCGCAAGCGACGAACGCGTCTTCGTAGAAGACGAGCCCGAGCTCACTGGAGGAGGGCTTGGAGTCGAGGTCGCGCAGTACGGTGACGGGCACGCCGGCTTCCTGCGCCAGATAACGAATGAAAAACTCGCTCTCGTTGAACTGCGAGGCGGCGAGGGTTTTGCCGGCGAGATCGTTGATGGATGTGATGCCCCGATCGACGACCACCATGTCGGCGCCACGCGAGTAGCCGATCTGCAGGGGTACGACAGCATCGAATTGCCGGCCGAGCACGGCGAGGGCGTCGGTTGTAGTGGCGATGGCGGCGAGCCGGCCGTTGTTCAATGCGGACCAGGTTTCGCTTTCGCTGCGCGTGATCTCGACCTTGAAGCCGTATTCCTTGGCGAAGAAGGAGTCGGGATTGGGTTCGAGGCCGCCATTGGCGACGATCAGGCCGCCGTAGCCGGCGTACTCGCTGATGTCGATTTGCAGAATGCCGTCCTTGGGGGTGTAGGTGGCGGCGGCTTCGAGTGGCGGAGCGCCGGTCACGGGTTCGATGGGTGCAGGGGCGTCGGCATCGTTTGATGTTTGTGCAGAAGAGGTGCCGGACTGGGTGGACGAGTCGGCGCTGTCCGAGCCTTTGTTGCCCAGCCAGAGATAGACGCCCAGGCCGATGATGCCGAGCAACAGCACTAGTGTGATGAGGTTGCCGGCGGCAGAGCCGCGGTAATGTTTCTTTGCAGTGCTCATGGGAGTGCTCACTGTTTGTCCTGGCTCAACTTGGGAGGCTGCTCAAAAGCGTTGGTGGGTTGCGGAGGCTGGTGGCTTGTTGGGCCAAGAGCGTCGGTGGTATGCGGAGGCTGCGCCGAACGCGCGATGGCAGCTTTCTCCCTTGCCAAACCTGCTCTCCTCACTGCACCACCCTCTCACGCTTACGTCTACGTGGAGCCGGCGAGCGCCGCTGCAGCAACTCTTCAGGCGGCGGCTCATCCGTAAGCCCTTCCAACCCAGCAAACAACTCCCGCTGATCTCTCAACCACCGATTCGCCTCGTTCAAAGAGGCTGACAACGCGTCAAGCGTAGACGCCACGCTATGCTCATCCGTAGCAAGCAGCGCCTGCTCGCGCACAAGCGAAACCTGTTGTCGCGGGCGTTCAAGCTCAGCATCGATGATCTCGCGGCGGCGCTGGGCATCGGCGTGCCCAGCGCGGCGAGAGCGCAGGACTTCCAGTTGCTGTTCCAGACTGCGCTTCAACTCGTCCCCGAGCCCGTCTTCGGACAGACGATCAATGACGCGACGTTCCTGATCTTCGAGCGCGCGCTTGTCGCGCTCGGCGGAGGTGATCACTTGGAGAATGGATGCGCGGGCGGCGAGCAGCTTCAAGTGAAGCCACGCCATTTGCCGCACATCGCTTTTCTGCATCTCGGTTGCGCCGGTGCGCGACAGAAGATCGACGATCTCACGTGCCTGAGCCTCGATGGCTTCCTGGCGCTGGCGGGCATCTTCATCCAATTGATAAGTGAGAGCGTTGTATCGCGTCACCCAGTCGTCACCTTTGCCGCCAGCATCCACGGTGGCGCGAAAGCGCGAGTTGCGTGACAGCGCCCAGAGATAAAGGCCTTCCAGTCCCACGCCGATGAGCCACAGGCCCGGGTTCACGAACGCGCCAAGCAGTGCGAAGGCGGCGATGCCGAACCAGTTCGGCGGAATGGGCATGCCGAAAGGACGCGCATTGAAAGCGGCGGCGATGTAGGAGCGTGAGCCGCTCATGGGGTAGTCGTATGCTCGGCGTACTTGCGGAACGCCGGCGGTACGAACGCGAGATCGGTGGCTTCTCTGATCGAGATGCGCATCTGGAATTCGAGGACATCCGCTGGCACGGGATTCTGATAACCCACCAGACACGCTTCCACCGCCGCGCGCGGTTCGAGATTCTCGGTGCGGACGCGACGATAAGCTTTTACGACCAGAGCTTCGGCAGCGCCGGGCGTTAGTAACAACGGCACGCGCGGTTGAATCGCAGCGAGATCCGCGTCGCTCAGTTGCAGCCCGTAACGTCTGGCGAGGGCGCCGATCAGGGCTGCACTCTCGTCAGCAGTGCTGGTCGGCAGCAATGGGACTTTCACATCGACGCGCCCCGGGCGCTTCAAGTCGACCTCGATCAGGTCGGGCCGGGACGAGGCCAGAATCCACAGCACGCGGCCACGATTCGAGCTATCCGACATTTCCTGCGCGATCATCGAATACAAACGTCCCGACAGGCCGCTGTCACCGCTGCCGGAGTCGCGACGGCCGAGGGTTTGGTCAGCTTCGTCGATGAACACCATGCAACGGCCGAGCGCGCGGATCAGCCGGAAGATTTTTTCGAGATTGCCTTCGCTGGAGCCGACCCAGCGATCGCGGAAGTTCTTGAGCTTGACCACCGGCACACCGGCCTCGCCCGCGAGACATTCGACCAGGAAGGTCTTGCCGGTGCCCACCGGGCCGCACAGCAGATATCCCATGGGCAGGGCTTTGAGATCGCCGGCCTGCCACAGCTTGATGTCCTGACGCAGCCAGGTCTTGAGCGCCTCCTGGCCGTGATACGCGTCGAGAGTACGAGCGGACTCGATGAACTCGACCAGTCCCGAGGAATCGCGCTCCACCAGCTCTTTCTTGATGCGTGTGAGGTCGGCGCCGCTGAGCGCCTGGCCGGAGTGATCGCGAACTTTCACGAGACTTTCCAGCGCGGTCAGCGTGACACCGACCAGCGCTCCGCCGATCTGTGCGAGATCTGCATCGGCGGCGAATGCTTTCGGTTCCTGGGTCCGTAGCAGTGTCAATGCGCGCTCGATCTCCGCCGCATCCGGCAGTGGTACGCGAATGCGTGAAGCATGCGTGCTGAAGGCCACCAGCGGCTCGACATCGTTGAGATTGTCGGCGATCAGGATGCTGGTGAAAGGAAGATCGGTGAACGGCGACTCCGATGACCACTCGCGTAACACATGCGTGAGGCTGCCATGCTCGAAGCCGGCGCCGTCTGCGGGCACGATGTGATCGACACCCCGCAAGATGACCGCGACGTGTTCCTTGACCTCGCGGCCCAGCGCTCGCAGGTTCCCGAGATAGCGCAGGTAACGGCTGATGTATTGGAGCGCAGGCTGCGGTTCGCGCGGCAATGCTCTCAGGTCCGCGCCACCCCATTTTTCCACCAGGTCGCCGCCGCGCTCGATGGTGAGCCCATTGCCGAGATCGTACGAGAGCACGATCTGAAAGCTCGAGAGCAGGTGACGCTGGAGATATCCGGTGAGCCCGACGAGCTGCGCGCCCACGGCGATTCGATCGTGCACGTTGCCGTACAGGATGAATTGACCGTGTGCGCCGCTCTCATAAGCGAGCGCGAGCTCGTTGGCCCAGGCCGGTGCGCCACGCGGTGCAGGCATCGTGGCCGCCGCTGATCAAGATTCCGACTGCGCGCCCATCGTGCGGGTGGCGGGCGCGGGTGTGCCGCTGCCTTCGATGGAGATGCCCTCGCGAGCCGCGAAATCGGCGAGCGCCTGATCGGCCAACGCATTCATTTCCGCTTCCTGTACTTCGACGCCGGACATATCGACCGAGTCCTTGGCGACGCGGGCGCGGCCGGCGGCCTTGGTGCGCTCTTCTTCCACCATCTCATGCAGCCGGTTGAGCGTGTCGCCCGAGCCGCCGATGCTGCTGATCATGCCGGACGCCATCTCGTGAATCTCGGCCATGGCCTGGTTCATGCGCATGTCGTTGATCGCGCCCTTCAAGCCTTCGATCTTGGCGCGCGCACTCTGCACGGCCACGTCGCGGGCCTTGATCAGGTTCTTGTAGGTGCCTTCGGCCTGCTCGAGCTGCTTGCGGTTTTCTTCCAGCTGCGTCTCGATGGTTTGTAGCCGCAAGGCGTACTGACCGGCAGCGGATTTGTTGCCGGCACGCAGGTGCGCGGTGGTCTTGGCGCGCAGGTCCCTCTGTTCCGATTCCAGCTTGCGGACCTGGCCCATGATCCGCTCGCACAGCCCGGCGTGCGTCGCCAGGCCCTGATTGAAGTTCGCGATCTGCTTACGGAGATTCTCCTGCTCCAGCTCCAGCAGCGCCTCCGGGTTGCGCTTCTCGAGGCCCGAGATGAAGAGGGAAAAGAAGCCTTTGATCAGGTTTCCAAGGCGGCTGAACATGCATCCCTCCGGGTCGGCGGACCGTGACAAGTGCGCAAAGCCTAACGAAATTCACCGGTGGCGAGTAGCTATCGGGGGTGGGTGGCCGGCGGCTGCCGGTGAGCGACCGGCCGATACCGGTGAGGGCGGGGGCGAGACGGCTGTTATACACTGCGCGTCATGGCCAATTCGATCTCGCCGCCCCCGGCTCCCAAGTCCCTGAGCGAAGTGCTGGAGCTGGAACAACTCGACACCAATCTGTTTCGCAGCCGGGTCAACCAGATCAACGTCAATCGCACGCTGTTCGGCGGACAGATCCTGGGACAGGGCCTCAAGGCCGCTACGCAGACCGTGGCGCCCGACCGCGTCTGTCATTCCCTTCACGGTTACTTCCTGCTGGGCGGCGCGAGCGACATCCCGGTCATCTACGACGTCGAATTGACGCGCGATGGCGGCAGCTTCTCGACGCGACGTGTCGTGGCACGGCAGCGATCGCGACCGATTTTCCATATGGAGCTGTCGTTCCATCGGGCGGAGGAGGGGCTGCGTCACGAGGTCTCGGTCAGCGGCGATGTGCCTGATCCGGAAGACCTGATGGACGTGCGTCAGCTGCTGGAGAAATTCGGCGATCGCCTGCCGGAGGGCGCCACGGCGCTGGCTTCGCAGGAGGCCATCATCGAATTGCGCCCGGTGAATCCGGAGATGTTCATGCTGCGCAAGCAGCCGTTGCAGCGGGCGCAGTACTGGATTCGTTCGGCCTCGCCGCTGCCCGATGATCCGCTGACGCATCGGGCCGGGCTGGCCTATCTCTCTGACTACTTCCTGGTGTCGACCGCGCTGTTGAAACATCCGGCGGCGACGAGCTCCACGAAAGTGATGATGGCCAGTCTCGACCACGCGATGTGGTTCCACAGTCCGCCGCGCGCCGATGAGTGGATTCTGATCGAGGCCGTCAGTCCGTTCGCAGGCGGCGCCCGTGGCTTGACGCGTGCCGAGATGTTCGATCGCAACCGCAAGCTGGTGGCGTCGGTCGCGCAGGAAGGCTTGCTGCGCCTGCTGGACAAGCCGGCCGGCTGACTACCCCAGTCAATCGCCCAGCACGGCGGCTCGCAGCTTCTCTACATCCTTCTTGCCGAGCAGCTTGGCCTGACCCGGCTTCAGATCGCCCGCGCGCAGCGGGCCGATCGCGACTCGTTCCAGCTCGCGCACTTTCAAGCCGACGCGCGCCAGCATGCGGCGGATCTCTCGATTCTGACCTTCACGCAGGGTCACGCTGAGCATGGTGCGATCGCCGCGTGCGCGATCGACGAAACGTTTGATGATGCGAACGGATTCCATCGAGGCGCGCTTCGAAGTCTTCGTGCCGTCCATTGCCGGATTGACCAGATACATGCCGGCCCGCAATTTCTTGAGCTGCTCATCGCTGGCGAGCCCCGAGGTCAGTACGCGATATTCCTTGGCGATGCCGAACTTCGGATGGGTGAGCTGATAGGCGAGCTCGCCATCGTTGGTGATCAACAGCAGGCCGGTGGAATCGCTATCCAGGCGGCCGACCGGAAACAATCGTTCATCGCGCCGTAACGAAACGGGGACGAGATCCAGCACATTGCGCCGGCCCTCGGGGTCGCTGGTGGTGGTGATGACTCCCTTGGGCTTGTTGATCAGGACATAGATCAACGAACGCGGCCGGGTCGCAGCCTTGGATTCGCCGGCCTGGCCGGCACTGTCTTCGGGCACCGGCAACTCGATCACTTCGTCATCGAGCTCGACCACGTCGGTGGTTGGGGACACGAAGCAGGGCAGGGTGGTCACCACTCGCCCGTTAACTTTGACGCGACCCGCGGCGATCATCTCCTCGCAATCGCGCCGCGCACCGAGGCCTGCATCGGCCATGGCTTTTTGAAGTCTCACGCCCTTCGGGGCGGAGGCGGCTGGAGGCTTGGGCATGAGGCTGAAACCTTGCAGGGACCTTTGTTGCGACGGCGCGCAGCTTACACGGAATCCCGCGCAAGGCCGCCAGACGATGGCGCAAATGGTACCTGTCGGCGGAACTTCAACCGCTGTAGTCCGTCAGGCGCGCTGTTTCTTGGCGAATTCGTGATTGAGCAGGGCGCGCAGGCGCACTGCTTTCAGTGGCTTGTGCATCATCGTCAGGCCGGCGGCGCTGACCTTCCGTAGCTGCTCCGCGGCCGTGTCGCCCGAAATCAGAACGGCGGGAACATCACCCAATTTCGCGCGCAGCTCGCGAATCGCGTCGATGCCGTTGCGATCGCCGCGCAGGCGCAGGTCGGCGATGATGAAATCCGGCACGCGGCCGTTCATGCTGCTCAACGCCTCCTCGGCGTCCACCGCCGTGATGCACTTGCAGCCCCAGCTTTCCAGCAGGCTCTGCATGCCCAGCCGCACCGACTCTTCGTCATCGATGACCATGATGAGCTTGCCGCCGATCAGGTTCGGCACCTTCTGCTCGATGGTCGCGGCGCCGGAGTGAATCTTGTTGGGATCGGCCAGCGGCACTTCGAGACTGAAGCGCGTGCCGCGCCGGATGATGGAGCGCAGCGTCAGCGGATGATCGAGCAAATGCACGATACGGCGCACGGTCGCCAAGCCCAGTCCCAAGCCGCGCGAGCGGTCGCGCGACGGATTGTTCAACTGATAGAACTCTTCGAAAATGCGCTCGTGCTGTTCGGCGGGAATCCCCATGCCCGAATCCCACACTTCGATGCTCACACTGCTGCGGCGTTTGCGGCACGCGACGATCACGCCGCCTTTCTCGGTATAGCGGATCGCGTTCGCTACCAGGTTGGAGAGCACACGAAACAGCAGCGTCGGGTCGGTGAACAACACGGCTCGCGAGCGGCGCACGACCAGCTCGAGCCCCTTGTCTTCGGCGGGCACGGCGAAGGTGCTGCGCAGACGGTCGAGCACCAGGTTGGCCGGCACGATTTCTTTCTTGACCTCGACCTGGCCGGCGTCGAGCCGGGAAATATCCAGCAGGTTGTCGAACAGCTGCTCCAGCGATTCGGTGGCCTGCAGGATCTGGTCGATCATGCGCCGGCCATGCTCGTCGACCTTGCCATTGCGCAACGCCGTGGCGAACAGACCCAGTGAGTGCAACGGCTGGCGCAAGTCGTGATTGGCGGCGGCGAAGAACAGCGACTTGGAACGGCTGGCCGCTTCGGCGCGGGCGCGCGCCTGGTCGGCTAACGCATATTGCTGTTGCAACTGGCCGACGAGTTGCTCGTTCTCGTAACGCAGGCGGATCTGCGCCACCAGGGCGCGCGCCTGGCGCTCACCGAACAACAACAAGTAACCGAGCACCGCGAACCACATCACGCCCAAGGCGGCGTTGCCGTAACCACCGAGCGAGATGTAACGCAGCGCCAACAATCCGAACACGGGCGCAGTGAACGAATGCAATGCCGGAGGGAAATGGGCGTGAGTAATGACGCTGATGGTCGCTCGACCGGCCAGACACGCTGCGATCAAGGCGAGCGTCAAAGACTGATCGGCAGCGACGAGCACGAACGATGAAGAGCCCCACACCACGCCGGCGATGCCGGAGAGCGCGGCGAAGCGCCAGCCCCATCGGCCTGATGCGGTAGCACGATCGTTGCTGCCTTGATACCAGGTCGTGAGCGCGAGCATGCCGACCTGCACGAGCAGCGCCGCGATCGACCAACCGATGATTCTGGTGTGCGAGGTATGCGGCCAGGTGATGACGGCAATCATCGCCACCATCAGCACTGCTGAGCCGGAGACGGCTAGCGCATTGCCATACAACATTTCCACGCGCTGCTGCTCAACGCGTCGCAACAGTGCGGCGTCCATGGCGAGCGTGCTAGTTGTTGGAGAAGCGAATCAGCGGGCGTTCGCGTAGGCCGGCGTCGACGGCAGGAAGCCCCGCTTCTGCGCGACCAGCACTGCCTGCGTGCGATTGCGAACGTTGAGCGCTTCGAACACCGCGCTCACGTGAGCCTTCACTGTCCGCTCGGCAACATCCAGGGACCGCGCGATCTCTTTGTTGGAGAAACCGCGGCCCAGCATGCTGATGACTTCCAGCTGACGCAGCGTGAGGCCGTTGGGCTGGGCTGCCGCGGCGAGATTGGTCGTCTCGGGCACGAACACTTCACCGTTGAGCACCTTGCGAATGGCAGTGATCATCTCGTCGGCGGTGAACGATTTGGGAATGAAACCGGAAGCGCCCGCGGCCACCGCGCGCGCCGCGACGGCTTGCTGCTCGTCGCCGGAAATCATGATGCAGGCCGTGGTCGGGAAGCGCTCGCCGATCACCTTGAGCGCATTGAAACCATCGTCGCCCTTGAGGTGGATGTCGAGCAGCACCAGGCCGATGTCGCCATCCTGTTGCAGGGCCTGCAGCGCCTCGGGCAACGAGGACACACTCAACACGCCGGCATCCAGATTGCTCTGCTCGAGCACCGCGTGGAAACCGGCGCGAAACAACGGATGGTCATCGACGATGAGGATTTTCATATGTCTGCTCCCCGAATACCCCAGATGCCGGCATACGGCGGTCCCTGCCCGGACCCGGGTATGTAGCCCCCGATCCATCCCGACGGCCATCGTACGTGTGGGCTAGGGGCGCGGCAATGCCCCTTTGGTGCAGTGCTCATCCCCGCCCGCGGCCTCGAGCCAGCCCAGAATCAGCCGGGCCGCCGCGCTGTCGGCACCTCGCGAGGCGACCACGACCGGGTAAGCCTTCGCCAGCCGTTCCCGGGCTTCGGATGACGAATTGTCGAGCAGATACAGGGCCCTGCCCAATATCGCACTGGTGATCGCGTATTCCACACTGCGTTCACCGAGCTCTGTTTCCCAGACCGGCAAGGCGGCACGGGCCAAGGTTCGGGCTTCCTCGGCGCCGCCCTTGATCTCGACCAGGCAGCGCGCCAGCCAGGCCTGGGCTTCGCCGATAAAGGCATGCCGGGCAGGCAGGGTGCCAGTGGCCACATTGTGTTCATAGATGGCCAGTGCCGCTCGAAACGACTCGGCTGCGCCTGCGAAGTCGCACAGGTCGTACGTGACGCGGCCCAGGCGAGCATGGTCATTACCCAGATAAGGGTGCTGCTTGCCGCGCACTTCCTCGTCGAGGGCGATGGCATCGCGCAAGACCTGTTGCGCTCCGGCCGTATCGCCCAACGCTCGCAGTACCGAGCCGAGATTGGCCAATGCATCGATGCCGTCAGGGTGCCGTGGCCGCTGCACATCCTCGCGGATGATGCGGATCGCTTCCTTCATGTCGAGCTTGGCTTCTTCGAGTTTGTTCTGGCTCGCTTTGACGGTAGCGAAATTGAGCAGGTGCATGGCGTACTTGAGATGCCGGTCGCCGACCTGGCGGCGATCCAGGTCCAGCACCTTCGTATAAATGGCCGCCGCTCGCTCGTAGTTGCCGCGCACCTGTTGCACTCTGCCCAGAGCGTCCATCAGCCGGGTGACATTGGGATCGGTGCATTCCAGATGCAGCGCTTCGAGAATATTGAGGCCACTCTGCGCCGATTGTTCCGCGGCCGCGAACTGGCCCAGTTGCAATTGGATGACCGCCAGCTCGTTCAGATCGAGCGCCACGGGCAAGCTGTCACCACCGTACACACGGCTGTTGATCGCCAGTGCCTTGCGGAGATCTGTCTCGGCGGCCGTGGCATCGCCCGATTGGCGTAGCACACACGCGTGACTCCTGAGTGACAGGGCGGTCTCGGGATGATCCTCGCCGTAGAAGTCGCGCCGGATCTGCAATGCTTTGGCAATGAATTTCTTGCCGTCGGCGACGCGGCCGCGATGTAACAACGCCAGCCCGATCGAATCCAGCAGGGTGCCGGCCTGTTCAGGTTGATCTTGCAGGTCGAGCTGCAACGATCCTTGATGATCTTCCTTGCCGCCGCCGTTCAGCATCAGCAGCGCCACGCTATCGGTGCCGCAAGTCTTGGGCAGGAGGGCCGAGATATCCCGGGGCAGGCACTTCGAGTCGTCCGCGATCAAGATGAACATGGAGAACCTCCCTGATGATTCGAAGCTCGAATGATCGGCACGCAAGCAAGCGCGCGAATACTAAGCACGCGCGGCGCGGCTGTGCCATCGCTCTTACGGCACAGTCGTTGGTTTCTGCTGCAAGCTCGCGAAGAAGTCGCGCGCGGCTTCGGGCCGGCGCTGCTGTTTATAAAGATCCTCGATCCAGCTTCGGACTTCCTGGGTTGATTCGAGATCCGCGGACCGCTGGGAAGCGATCAGGACTCTATAGCTGTTGGTGAGCGCGCTTTCCGCTGCCGCGCTGCGCTTCTGCAATGCCCATATGCGGCCGCGCAAGGCACTCGCTGTCGCATGTTCCGGAGTGTCTTTGCCATAGGTGCTGGCCCATGCATCGATGGCTTCATCGAGCAGCGTCCCGGCCTCGTCCAGTCGCCCTAGTTCGAGCAGCGTTCGTCCCAGCCGCGTCAACGTGGTCGCGACGTAGCCGTGACCCGCGGGCAAGGTGTTTCGATAAATACCCAACGCTTCGCGCAAGTATTTTTCGGCAGCTGCGTAGTCGCGCCGGCGTAGGGCGACCCGCCCGAGGCTCTCGAGATCGTGGCCGACGTAAGCGTGATGGGGGCGCAGCTTGCGGTCGCTCTCCAGCACCGCTTCGAAGATGCCTTGCGCTTCATCCAGACGGCCCTGCTTCATCAGCAAGCGGCCGTAGTTGTTCATCGCATCGATCGTTTCCGGGTGCATGCTGCCGAGCACGCGTTCAGACAAGGCAATGGCTTGTCGATACAGGTGGCCGGCCGCGTTCATGTCCCCTTTGCCCTGCAGGGCCGAGGCCAGATTGTTCAGGTGCCGCGCGTACAAAGGATGGTCTTCGTGCCGCGCCTCTTTATCGATCAGCAGGGCTTCGCGAGCCAGGCGCTCGGCGGTATCGAAATCCTGGCGATCCATGGCGATCAGTGCGAGATTGTCCAGCGGCGCGGCGACTTGCTCGTGAGTCTTGCCCAATCGCGCGACGCGGATATCCAGGCATCGCTGAAACAACTGTTCGGCCTCCGCGAGCTTGCCCTGACGGTGCTCGATGACTCCAAGCTGGCAGAGCGTCCGGGCAGCTTCCAGGCTGTCGATGCCCGCGTGTTTCTGCGCCAGCGCGAGGCTTGCGCGCGCCAATCGCTCCGCTTCCGGCAATTCGCCGCGCTCGCCATGAACACGATTGAGACTGAGCAGGCTGCGGCCGACATCGGCGCTGTCATCGCCAAACGTCGCGCGTCGAATCGACAACGCCTGTTCGATCATTGGTTGCGCTTGATCGAGCTGCCCGAGGCCGAGATACACGTTGCCAATCGTGTCCATCAAGGTAGCTTGCAGCGCGGGCTGGCCACGCAATTCGTTGGTGATACGGCGTGCGCCGGCATCGAGAATTTCTTTTGCCGTAATGTTGTTGCCTCGTGCTCGCGATGGGTCCGCGAGCATGAACGCATCGATGAGAAACTGGGCTACCGCTTCGGCGTTGCTGCGTTCGTTCTCGGCGATCGCGCGCTCTCGCCTGGCCACGTCCCGCTCGCGCTCCACGCGCTTTGATTGAATCAAGGTAGTGACCGAGAAGCCGATCAGCATCACCAGGAACGCGGTCGCGACACCGAGTGCCGCTCCATGCCGTTTTATGAATTTACTGCTGCGATAACTCCATGAGTCGCCGCGGGCCAATACCGGCAGGCCGCGTAGCTGCCGGTCGATATCGGCGCTGAATTGTTCCACCGACGAGTAGCGCCGCTCCGGTTCCTTGCGCATTGCCATCGCGACGATGTTGTCCAGATCGCCACCGAGCTGGCGTTGCAAACGCGCGGGCGTGGTGCCTCGCTGCGTGGCCAACTGCTCGACCGCACTATGATGCGAATCACGCGCGATACGGATGGCCGCGCTGGGACTGGGCGGGGTGTCCTCGCAGATCGCTCGTTCCAGATCTGCCAGACGGTTGCTACGCCGTCGAAAAGGTTTGAATCCGCACAACAACTCGTGCAGCAGTACGCCCAGGACATAAATGTCGCTGGCAGTGGTGATCAGCTCGCCACGAATCTGCTCGGGGCTGGCGTGATCCGGCGTCATCACGCGGAAATCCGCCTGCGTGACCGCCATGGTGTATGCCATCTGCCGATCGTCGAGCCACTTGGCGATGCCGAAGTCGAGCAGCTTGGGCGTGCCGTCGGCGGTCACCAGGATGTTCGAGGGCTTGAGGTCCCGGTGCACGATCAGGTTCTGGTGCGCGCGATGTACGGCCGCGCATACCGATCGAAACAATTTGAGGCGCGCTTCGATGGTCAGGTTGCGGCGGTCGCAGTAGGTATCGATGGGCTCGCCATCGATGTACTCCATGACGATGTAGGGCGTGCCGTCTGCGGTGGTGCCGCCATCGAACAAGCGGGCGATGTTCGGATGATCCAGTGTCGCGAGGATCTGCCGTTCCAGGCGCAGGCGGCCTTGCGCCTGACGCGACAGCAGGCCCCGACGCACCAGCTTGATCGCCACCTTCTGATCGAATTGCGCATCGGCCCGTTCAGCAAGGAACACCTCGCCCATGCCGCCCTCGCCGAGACTGCGCACTACGCGATAGGCACCGATGCGCTGGCCGACGAGAGTGCTGAAGTATTCCCGGTCGGCGGCAGGGTCGAGCCGCTCGGCGCTGCCGAACCAGTCCTGCCGCGAATGAGGGCGGGAGCACAGCTCGGCGACCGCGCTTTCATATAACTCTGGATCGGTCGCACAGGCGTCGCGAAGAAACGGCAGCCGGGCCTCGTCCGGCAACTGTTCCGCTTGGTCGACCAGGGCGACTACGTTGGGTGGGGGCGGCACTGACATTGTCGATGCAGGCAGACTTTGGTCACCTTGCCGGTGCGACAGCGGCTGGGGCACACTCCTCGGCACCCTCTCGTGCGCTGGAGACCAGCATGTATCACACAATGATGTCGGGATCGATGCCCTTAGTGCCACGGGACCATCGCCGAGCCGGCCGTTGCGGCGGCGTGCATCGCCCGGTAGAGCTTTGAGTCATCGGGGCCCGCCAGGGCCCCGGATCGATAGCCAGCAAGCAACCGAAAGCAAACGGCAGCCCGCAGCTTCAGTCGCATGCTCGTCTGGTGGATGGCGCGGTGCGGTTCATGGGGCTAAGCTCGCGCACTCGGCCCAACGGAGTGAAGTGAGCATGCAGGATCTCTCTCGCCGACATTTCATCAAGGGCGCGGCTGCCGCCTCGCTCGCTGCCCCATTCGTCGTTAGCCGCGCGCGGGCGGCCAGTTCTAACAAGAAACTGGGCGTGGCCTTGTGCGGCCTCGGCAGCCTGAGTACCAACCAGATCGCCCCGGCACTGCTGAAGACCGAACATTGCCGCCTGGCCGGCATCATCAGCGGCAGCGACAGCAAGGCCAGTGAATGGCGCAAGAAATACAACCTGCCGGCGCGCAGCGTTTACACCTACGACACCATGCATCGCATGGCCAACAACGACGACATCGACATCGTCTATGTGGTCACTCCCAACGCGCTTCATCTGGAGCACACGCTCGCCGCCGCCAAGGCCGGCAAGCATGTGTACTGCGAAAAGCCGTTGGAGATATCGGTGGAGCGCTGCCAGCAGATGATCGATGCCTGCAAGGCGGCGGGCCGCATGCTGGGCACTGCGTACCGCTGCCGTTTCGAGCCACATCACCTGGAGTGCATTCGTATTGCGCGCGAGCAGGAGCTCGGTCCAGTGCGCATCATCGAAGCGGGTTTTGGTATCGATGTCGGCAGTCCGGATCAATGGCGTCTCAAACATGCGCTGTCCGGCGGCGGTGCGTTGATGGATGTCGGCGTGTACGCGCTGCAGGCGACGCGCTATCTGACTGGCGAAGAGCCGATCTCGGTGACGGCCACCGAGACCAAGACCGATCCGGTGAAGTTCGAGGAAGTCGACGAGACCGTGACCTGGACGGCGCAGTTTCCGAGTGGCGCGACGGCCTACTGCACGGCGAGCTTCAAAGTCGGCGGCATCAAGAATTTCCGGGCCAACTGCGAACGCGGCTGGTTCGAGCTGGACCCGGCTTATTACTACGGCGGCATCAAGGGCTCGCGCAGCGACGGCAAACCGCTGTCGTTTCCTCAGGTCGACATGTTCGCCGCGCAACTCGACGACTTCGCTCGCTGCATCAAGGAAGGGCGGCAGACCATCGTGCCAGGCGAAGAAGGCATGCAGGACGTGAAGATCATGCGAGCCATCTACGGCTCGATCCACACGGGCCGCACCATTCGGATCTGAGCAGCGTCAATCCGCGGCGACGTGAGCCGTACCGGCGGTGGCTGGCCGTCGTGCCAGCCACACCAGCGCTATCATGAACAGCGTGAGCCAGGACGATATCCAGAAGTAGTCCAGCGACGAGAGCAGGTACGCCTGGCCGACCATCTGCTGGTTGAGCGCTGTCAGCGCGGCGCCGTCCGACATGCCCAGCGAGTGCATCTGGTTCAAAGCTTCTTGCATGGGTGCGTCGTACACGCTGGTGCCGGTCGCGAGATGTGCCTGATGGAACGCTTCGCGCCGATCCCAGAACGTGGTCGTGATCGATGTGGCGAAGCTCGCCGCGATAGTACGCAGGAAGATCGCCAGGCCGGAGGCCGCCGGTACGCGCGGCGGCTCGATGCCATCGAGCATGATGGTCAGGATCGCGACGAAGAACGTGCCCATCGCAATGCCCTGGATGAGCTGCGGGATGACGAAGTCCATGACCGCCGCATCGGCGGTCAGCTGCGCACGCATGTAATAAGAGCCAGCAAACGCCGCGAGCGCCAATGCGGTGAGCCAGCGAGCATCCCATTTCGCGAGGAAGCGCGCCGCCAGCGGCGAGACCAGGACTGCAACGACACCACTGGGCGCGGCGAGTAATCCCGCCCATGTCGCCGTATAGCCGAGCTGCGTTTGCATCCATAGCGGCAAGATCACGACGTTGCCGAAGAACACTGCATAGCCGAGCGTCATCGGTATCAGAGCGAAAGTGAAATTGCGGTGCTTGAACAGGGACAGATCGACGATGGGGTGCTTGTCGGTCAGTTCCCAGATCAGCCAGGCAGCGAATCCGATCACGGCGATGAGCGAGAGCACGACGATGAACGGCGAAGAGAACCAGTCCTCGTCCTTGCCCTTGTCCAAGGCGATCTGCAGGGCGCCGACCCAGACGACCAGCAGCGCGATGCCGACCTGATCGACCGGCAGCTTGCGGGTGGGCGTTTCGCGACGACGCAACTGGAACCAGCATACCGCCACGGTGAACAAGCCGATCGGCACATTGATATAAAAGATCCAGGGCCAGGTGGCATTGTCCGAAATCCAGCCGCCCAGCATCGGGCCCATGATGGGCGCGACCAGCGTGGTCATCGACCACAGTGCCAGCGCCAGTCCTTTCCTTGCTGGCGGAAACAGCAGCAACAACAGCGCTTGCGATCCCGGCACCATCGGACCGGACGCGGCGCCTTGCAGGACGCGGAAGAACACCAGCGACGAAAGATTCCAGGCGAGGCCGCACAGTAGTGAAGTCACGGTGAACGCGAGCACCGCGACCACGAACGTGCGCACGATGCCGAACCGCATCATCAGCCAGCCGGTGAGCGGCACGCTGATGCCGTTGGCGACCGCGAACGACGTGATCACCCAGGTGCCTTGATCCGTCGACGCGCCGAGATTGCCGGCAATGGTCGGAATGGAAACATTGGCGACGGTGGTATCCAGCACCTGCATGAACGTGCCGAGCGCCAGCGCCAAGGCGGTCACCCACAGGGCGCCGCCTTGCATGGGCGCCGTCGCCGATGCGTCTGTAGCGTTGGTGCTCACGGAATGTGCCTCAGTGTCGCTCTGCTGGTCGCCGGCTATCGCAGTGGATCAATGGCCGGCCGCGATCCCGTTGGCAGAAAACGATGCCATTTCGGCGCGGCGCTCACGCGGCTGCGTTGTCTGCCGATTGCTCGCGACCGCACTTTTGGTCGCCGGGTTGTTCCGATGAATGATCTCGGCGATACGCTGCTCTACCTTCGGATCCTCGCCGACACTCTGGCGCAGTGGTTGGGGTGTATTGCGAACCTGCGATGCCACCAGCGGGCCTGACGTGTCGCGCACGTCGATCTCCGCATGCATCGACAGCCCGACTCGCAGCGGATTGTTCTTCAACTGCGCCGGATCGAGCGTGATGCGCACCGGCACACGCTGAACGATCTTGATCCAATTGCCTGACGCATTCTGCGCGGGCAGCAGGGCGAAGGCGCTGCCGCTGCCTGCGGCCAGCCCGGCGACCGTGCCGGTGTACTCGACATCGTTACCATAAATGTCCGCGTGCACCGTGACGGGTTGACCGACGCGCACGTTCTTCAGCTGGCTCTCTTTGAAATTCGCGTCGATCCACACGTCATCCAAAGGCACGACTGCGAGCAGTGGCGAGCCGGGACTCACGTGCTGCCCGACTTGTACGCCGCGTTTCGCGACCGTGCCGGTCACGGGCGAACGGATCGTCGTACGTCGCAACGCCAGGGACGCATCGCGAAGACGCGCCGCCGCGGCCAGCACGTTCGGATGATCTTCGATTGTCGTGCCTTCGATCTGGGCGAGGGTCGCGTCGAGCTGGCGTTGCGCCGCCTGGAGCGCCGCACGCGTCTGATCAATCGTGTCCTGTGCGTGTGCGATCTCTTCGCCCGACACCGCGCCATCGGCTACCAGAGCCTGGCGACGTGCATAGTCGCTTTGAGATTTCTTCAGGTCGGTCTCGCGCTCGGAAATCTGAGCGCGCAGTTGATCGGCTTGGGCATGCAGCGCACGAACTTCGCGAACGGTGCGTGCAAGCTCCGCTTCGGCGGCGGCAACGGCGATGTTTGCATCGGCAGGGTCCAGCTCGACCAGAACCTGACCACGCTGCACGGTCTGTGTGTCATCGACGTGAACGCCGAGTACGGCGCCCGACACTTCGCTCGTGATCTGCACGATATCGCTAGCGACGTAAGCGTCGTCAGTGCTCTCGTAGTAGCGCGCCACTGTGAGCCAGTAAGCGGTGTAGCCGATGGCACCGAGCGCGACGACGGCGGCAAGAATCAGCAGGCCTCGCCGGCGGGCGCCGTTGCCGTTCGTGGCGGGAGTGTCATTGGTATTGGGGTCACTCATGGGAGTTCCGTTGCGTAATGCAATCAGCTCGCCGCGTGGAAGTTGCCGCCGACGGCCAGCAGCAGCGACACACGAGCGAGCGCTTGTTGATGGAGGATGTTCACGTAGGTGGTGCGTGCGTTCAGCACCTGGGTTTCGGTCGTGAGCACCGAGAGATAGTT
Source organism: Steroidobacter sp. (assembly GCF_036406195.1). Taxonomy (GTDB): domain Bacteria; phylum Pseudomonadota; class Gammaproteobacteria; order Steroidobacterales; family Steroidobacteraceae; genus Steroidobacter. Next base: position 149,464 of record NZ_DASWVW010000061.1, on the reverse strand, counting down.
CGCCAGGCCGGCTTCATAGCGTTTGTGCGCGAGCCGATAAGCTTCTTCGGCGGCTGTGAGCGTCGCGCGTGCCTCTTCCAATTGACGCGCGCTGTAGTTCACCTGGCTCAGCTGGTCGGCGACCTGTTGCACGGCCGACAGCACCACTTCGTTGTAAGCACCGATGGCTTCGTCCTGCAGGGCCGTCGCGGTGTTGAACTGAGACTTCAGGCGCTGCGAGTCGAACAGCGGCAAGCTGATCGCGGGGCCCACACCGTAGCTGCGATTGTTCGCCTGGAAAAGATTGTCGAGCCCGATGGCCTGAAAGCCTGCGAACGCGCCCAAATTTACGTTTGGATAGAACGCGGCACGCGCAGCGGCTCGTTGTGACGTGGCCGCTTCCACGCGCGCACGAGCTGCGAGCACGTCAGGACGGCGACCCAACAAGTCCGCAGGCAGCTCGGACGGAATCGACAGGGCGGTTTCGAGATTGAGCGTGGGCTTGCCGATGCGTTCATAAGCATCCGCGCCTTCACCAATCAGTGCAGCCAGGCGATGAATGGCTACTTCACGAGCTGCCTCGGCCTGCAGGCGTGCCAGACCAGCCTGTGGTACGGCCGACTCGGCCTCACGCAGCTCGACGTTGGTATCCAGGCCAGCGCCGATGCGCTTGCGAGTGATGTCGAGAATGCGCTGTCTCTGCTCCAGAGACTGTTGCGCGATGTCGGCCAGCGCGATGGCGCGATTCAGATCCAGATACGTCTGAGACAACGCTACGGTGGTCGCGAGGCGAGCCGCGGCGGAATCCAAGCGAACGGCTTCCTCCGTGGCCTGAGCCTGTTTGATGAGTGCGGCTTGCCGGCCAAAGAAATCCAGGTCCCACGACAGATCGGCCAGCAACTGACCCGACCAGTAGGTGCCGCCGCCAAACGGCGGCGGAATCAAATATTCCTCGGGCAGGCGGCTGCGTTGTTCCTGACCGTTGAGCGTCACGCCCGGTCGACGCTGTGCCGTGGCAAGCTGCACTTGCGCCTGGGCCGCGCGCAGGCGTGCCAATGCCTGTTGCAAATTGGGGTTGCGTTCCAGCGCCGTGGTGACGAGCTGATCGAACTGCGGATCGCCGTACTGCTCCCACCAGCGCTCCATCACAACCGGCGTAGCGGCCGTGCCGAGGCCGATGTTGTCATCGGCGATCGTTTGCAGTTGCGGCTCGGTCTTCGGCGGAGTCACACAACCGCTCAGTGCGGTGGCCACGCCAAGCACCAAAGCGGCGGCATGCGGAGCGAAGTGTGCCGTCATTTTCATGACGCCTTCTGCTTTTCCGTAGCGCTCGTGGTCAGACTCATGTTTTGCAGGCGATCGATCGTTCGCCGCAGCAGTGACTGCAGCAGCTTCACTTCTTCGCGGCTGAGGCCAGCCAGCGATTCGTTCAACATGTCACATGCCGTGGGAATCAACTTGTCGAGCACCTTGTGCCCGGCTTTGGTGAGCGACAGCTCGATGACGCGCCGGTCGTCAGGGTTACGGCGACGCTCGATTAGATTGCGAGACTCGAGCTGATCGATCAGGCGCGTCATCGCCCCACTGTCGTGATGCAGGTCGCGGCACAGTTCGGCGACCGTGGTCGCCAGTCCGTCGCGCAGATTCATCAGCACCGCCCACTGCTGCAGAGTGCAACCCTGCGCGGCGAAACGCGCTTCGATGCCCTCCTGCATCAGTCGCTGCGTGCGCTTGACCAGGTAGCCGATGCTGTCGCGTAGGTGGAATGTGTCGGGTCGGTAGTAGGGCTTGGGCATGGGTGGCCTCGGCAATTGCTGCCTGGGCAGCAATTCTAGGAAATTACTGCCCAGGCAGCAATTCTAGGGAGAGATCGCCGGACGGCAAGTCGGCAAATAGGCGTTTTCAGGAACTAGTCAGCGGAATCGGAGGCACGAAACCGCGCACCGGCCAGGGCGTTGCCTTGTGGCGGCCGTCCCAGCCATCGGGCGGGCAGCGACAGTGCGCTGACGAGTGACATGAGCAGAGAGGCAGCGTAGGGGATGGCCTGAATCAACAGTACGGCAACCCACAGGGACACATCCGGTGCCTTCAGCTCTTCGGGAATCCCGAGAATGAATCCGGGTGCGATGGTGAACTGGTGCGTCAGACCGACCGCCGCGAGTATCAGCGCCAACATCCAGGCGGTTTCGGCGCGCGCAGCCGCGAAGCCTGCGATCAAGGCGTGCGGCTGCTTGCCCTTCGGTGTACGGAAGAATGGTTGAGAACGAGTCAGCATTCCTGTGACTACCGCAACACCCACGGCGTGGGAAAGAGCGAGCCCGGCCAGTGCCGCGGCCAACGTCTGTCGGATGTTCGCTCCCACGCGCGATGAGTAGAGATGCGCGAGCTTCGCCAGCTTGAATGCGAACAAGGTCAGCGGCAGCACCGAGAACATCATCAGCGGCGGATCGAAGCGGTGGGGTGCGATGATCATCGCGGCCGACCACGCCAACGCGACTAGATTGAAAATGAGGTTCAGTCCGTCTGCCATCCACGGCAGCCAGCCCGCGATAAAGTGGTAGCGCTGACCCTTGGTGAGCCGCTCGTCGGAGCTGAACAATATGCCGCCGTGCGCGCGCAGGATCTGCACCGCGCCGTATGCCCAGCGGAAACGTTGCTTCTTATAGTCAGTGAACGTTTCGGGCATCAGGCCACGGCCATAAGTGACCGGCAGATACTGTGCTTCGTGGCCCTGCTCGAACAGGCGCAAGCCGAGCTCGGCGTCTTCAGTGATGCACCACTCGGCCCAGCCGCCGACGCTCTGCAGGGCCGAACGTCGCACCAGTGTCATCGTGCCGTGTTGGATGATGGCGTTGCGCTCGTTGCGCACTACCATGCCGATGTGAAAGAAGCCGCGATACTCGGCGTAGCACATTGCCTTGAACGCATTCTCCTCCGCGTCACGGTAGTCCTGCGGTGCTTGCACGATGGCGATCTTCGGGTCGGTGAACGCGGGCACCAGCTCACGCAGCCAATGCGGCTCGACCTTGTAGTCGCTGTCGATTACGGCCACCACCTCCGCGTCGGCGGCGGTGTGCCGGAGCGCGTAGTTCAATGCGCCAGCTTTGAAGCCCGACAGCGGGGCAACGTGGAAGAACTTGAAACGCTCGCCCAGTCTGCGGCAATGCTGTTCCACCGGTTGCCACACCGAGGGCTCCGGTGTGTTGTTGTCGACGACGATGACTTCGAAATCGGGATAGTCGAGCCGCGCCAGGGCATCGAGTGTCTCGATCAACATGTCGGGTGGCTCGTTGTAGGCCGGCACGTGAATCGAAACCTTCGGTAACGCGGCGCCAGCGGTGGCGACGAATGGCCGCTTGCGAGGCTTGCCCCAGCGCGCTTCGGCCCACTCGAGCGCTTCGGTGAGCAACACCGCAATGACCCCGAGCATGCCCAGGATCAACAACGTGCCGACCAGTACGCTGGTCCAGGTGAGATAGCGGCGCGAGTAGTCGTAGATGATCCAGACCATCGTAGTCGCGACGCCGTACACGACCACGGCCAACAAGCTGCGTCCACGTGTTCCCAGCGCAAGGCTGTGCACGTAGAGCATGCCTAGAATGATCGTGGCGATGGCGACGGAGATCGTGGCAAGCGTTTGCCATTGCGGAATGCGCACGATGGGTTCGACGAATGCGAATTTCGGTTGGCGATAGACGTCGTAGATGCCCCAGTACGAGCCGACGGCGCCTTCGTAGCGGGTCTTCCACGGCTGGTCGAACGCTTCCATCAAGTAATAGATGTAGCCTTCGTGTCTGGCGCGCTCCAGAAAGCGTCGCAGGAACATGGCCTGATTGCTGGTGGACGCTACGGCGCCCTCGCGAGTGCGGCCATCGGAAGGCCAGCCCGCTTCGGCGATCACGATGGGCTTGTTGGGATACGCGCGTTTCAGCTCATCCATGCGAGCGGCGATGTAGTCGATGGCTTGTTCGACCGGAATGCCCTCCCAGTACGGCAGCATGTGCACGGCGAGATAGTCGACGTGCTCGACCAGCTCGGGATGCTTGAGCCACACGTGCCAGGGCTCGGCGGTGCTGACCGGCTGCGCCACCGCCTCGCGCACTCGATCCAATTGGCGCGTGAGCTGCGCGACGGTCAGGTCGCCACGCAGAATGGCTTCATTGCCGATGACCAGGCGAATCACATTGGAATGTCTGTTGGCCAGCTCGATGGCCGCGGCCACTTCCTGCTCGTTGGTCGCCAGGCGTCGGTCGAGCCAGGCGCCGACCGTGACCTTCATGTCGTGACGCGCGGCGAGCTCCGGAATCCGGCCGAGACTCTTGAGCGTCGAGTAGGTGCGAACGGCGGTCACCTTGCCGGCCAACAGGCGCAGATCGCTGTCGATCTGCTGTTCGGTGGGCAGCACCTGCACCACCGGATCCTGCCCCGCCTGGAACGGCGAGAAGGCCATGCCTTGCACGCGCTCCGGCCAGGGCGGCTCGGCGGCCGGCCGGTTCATATAGGCCCACAGTCCGAATGTAAGCGCAGCGAACACGGCGGCAACCAGAAAACCCGACCACTTCATTGATGACTCGATGTGACTCGAAGGCTGGCGCGGTCGCGAATAGTGTGTGGCGAGGGCAACGTTCAGGCATTGATCCCGCGACATGTTAACTTAGCCGGCGCGACGGCTGTCCGGTCGGCGAGCCAGCCGTATAAGGAGTCTTCAGGTCATGCGTTATCAGACAGGGCGCCACCACATGGGTAAGTGGTTCTTTCCACGACAGATTTCGACACGCGCAAGGCGGCATGGAGGGCGCGGCGCGGCGCTGGGCCTGACGCTGTTCGCGGCGTCCGCCACAGTTTCCGCGCAGAGTGCGCCGGACAGCTACAAGACATGGGAGATCACGCCGTTCATCGGCTATATGGCCGGCGGCGAGTTCGAGGACCCGGCGACCAATACCGATCGCGACCTCGACGAGGACAACGACTTCGGCGTGATCATCAACGCCGCCGTCGATCAATGGCGACACTATGAGCTGATCTACGCGCAGCAGAGCACGCAGATCGGCGGCACGTCGCCGCTGGACCTCGACGTCCAGTACCTGCAGATCGGTGGCACTGTCAGTAGTCCCGATGCCGAGCGTGTGATTCCCTATTTCGGCATCACGGTCGGCGCGGCGCGCTTCAGTCCGGATCAATCGGGGCTCGATGATGAGACCAAGCTGGCGTTCACGGTGGGCACCGGCGTGAAGGTGCCGATCACCGAACACCTGGGCGTGCGTCTCGACGCACGAGCCTTCGTGTCGTTGCTCGACACCGACGGCAATATCTTCTGCGTGTCCGACAACGGCGCCGGTACCTGCGCCATTCGCACCAAGTCCGACACGTTCCTGCAGTACCACGCCGCGCTCGGTGTAACCTTCGCGTTCTAACCGCGACGTTCATATCGTCGATCAGGGGCGCAGCGCCGGCGATGCTGCAGGTCGAAAACATCAGCAAATCTTTCGGCGGTCCGCCACCGCGACGTGTGCTCGGTGGCGTCTCACTGCAACTCGCTGCTGGCGAATACATCGCGGTCATGGGCGAGTCGGGTACCGGCAAGTCGACATTGCTCAACTTGATCGCGGGGCTCGACACGCCGGATGCAGGTCGAATCTCGCTCGATGGGCGAGACATCAGTGCGCTCGGTGACGATGAGCGCACGCGCTTGCGACGGGCGCGCATGGGGTTTGTGTTTCAAGCTTTTCATTTGCTGCCGCACCTGAGCGTCGAACGCAACGTCGCACTGCCGCTGGCACTCAATGGCCGGCAAGGTCGTGAGGCGTCCGAGCGAGTGCGCGAGCTGCTGGATGCCGTTGGGATGCTGGAGCGAGCCGATGCCTCTCCATCGCAACTCTCGGGTGGGGAAATGCAGCGTGTCGCCGTGGCTCGCGCGCTGGTCCATCGTCCGGCGCTGGTGCTGGCTGATGAACCCACGGGCAATCTCGACGCGGAGTCCGCGGCCGAAGTGCTCGAGCTGCTTGCGGCACAACTCAAGCGCGATAACGCGGCAGGCATCCTGGTGACGCATTCCGAGCTTGCGGCCGCCACGACCGATCGCATCCTGCAACTTTCCCGGCAAGGACTGGCGCCCCGAGTTGCCGCTGTCGCACCTCGATCGTGAGCGCGCCGCTGCTCATCGAGGCCGCGATTACCGGGCCCATGCGACGCTCGCCCGGGCGAACCTTGCTGGCCATTCTCGCCATCGCGCTCGGCGTCGCGCTGGGCCTGGCGATCTATCTCATCAATCGCTCCGCTGCCGACGAGATTTCCCTGGCGGCGCGCAGCCTGTATGGACTGGCCGATCTCGCAGTGGAACGCGGCGCCGACGACTTCGAGGAGAATTTGTATCCACGCGTCGCTCGCGTTCCCGGGGTCGCAGTCGCAAGCCCTGTCGTGCAAGTCGAGGCCAAGCTGATTGGTCATCGCGGCTCGCTGACGCTCATCGGTTTGGATGGCTTTCGTTCGCGGCTGTTGCAGCCTGCGTTCGCAGAGACGGTCGTTGGCGGCGGTGCGTCCCGGGGCCAGCCGGAAGATGAATCCGACGACTTCGACGAACGGTCGATCTTGCTGAGTGCGAGCGCCGCGCGCGAATTGCAACTGGAGCGCGGCGACTTCGTAGAGTTCCAGGTCGGCATGCAGCGGGAGAGATTGCGCGTCTCGGGCGTGCTGCCGCCGGCCGCCCTGCAGGAGTTCGCGGGCGTCGTCGATATCGCCACCGCGCAATGGCGGTTTGGCCGGCTCGGCAAGCTGTCACGGATCAATTTGCGCCTCGCGTCGGGTTCCAGTCCGGATGAAGTGCGCGCGGCAATTGCAGCCGTGTTGCCGACTGGTGTGAAAGTCACAACGCCGGGCGAGGCCACGGACGACGCCTTGCGCCTGTCGCGTGCCTATCGATCGAATCTCACCGCGCTGGCGCTGGTCGCATTGTTCACCGGCGGGTTCTTTGTTTATTCGACGCAATCGTTGGCGGCTTTGCGGCGACGGCGAGAATTCGCGGTCATGCACGCTATCGGCGTCACTCGCGGCGAGCAGCTCATGCTGATGCTCGCAGGCAGCGCCATCGTGGGTGTGCTCGGCGCGGCGATAGGAATCGTGGCCGGTATTGCCATCGCCAGAATCGGACTGAGCGTGCTCGGTGGCGACCTGGGTGCCGGTTACTTTCGTGGCCTGACGCCCGGATTGAACGTTCACATCGCGGAGATTGCGTTGTTCTCCCTACTGGGTATCGGCGTGGCTGTAGCCGGTGCACTGCGGCCTGCGCTCGATGCGGCGCGCGTTCCGACGGCGAGCGCGCTCAAGGCTGGCGACATCACCAGCGGCGAAGTGCGCTCGCACGGGTGGGCGGTTCTGACGCTTGCTGTTTTGGCCGCGATCACCGTGAGTCTGCCGCCTATCGACGGATTGCCTTTGCCGGGCTTCATCGCCATCGCTTTGCTGCTCATTGCATGCGTCGTGGCGATGCCGTCTGTCGTGCGGTTCGTGCTGCGGCATGCGCCACGCCTACGGCATCTTCCGTATGAGATCGCCGTCGCGCAGATTGCAGGCACGGCTCGCTACGCTACGTTGAGCGTTTCTTCCATCATCGTCAGTTTCAGCCTGATGGCGTCTATGGCCATCATGGTCACATCGTTCCGCGACTCGCTCGATCAATGGACGCAGAAGGTGCTGCCGGCGGATTTGTATGTGCGCGTGGGCTACGTGGGACAATCGTCCTATATGGACGAGGCGTTGGCCCAGTCGATGGCACGGCTGCCCGGTGTCGAACGCGTGGCCTACAGTCGCTTTGGTCTCGTGCAGTTGTCGCCGGACCGACCTGCGTTGACGTTGATTGCACGGACGCTCGATCGCGAACGTCCCGACGATGCACTGTGGATGATGAGCACGGCTGCCGATGAGCTGCCTGCTGAGTTGCTGCCCGTGTGGATCAGCGAAGCTGCTGCGGACTTGTTTGCACTCCAGCCGGGCGCGCAGATCAAGTTCAATCTCGGAGGCAAGGCGGTTAGGGCTTCGGTGCGAGGCGTGTGGCGCGACTATGAGCATCAGAACGGTGCGATCGTCATGGCGCGAGATGACTATCTGGCCTTGACGGGCGATCGCGCCGTCAACACGGTCTGGTTCTGGCTCGATGATTCGGCCGACATTGGGCAAGTGAGCAACGCGGTTCGTGACCTGCTGCCGCCGGCAACCGAGCAGAACGTGCGAACGCCCGGCGAAATACGTGCGTTGTCGCTCGCGGCGTTCGATCGAACTTTTGCCATCACTTATTTGTTGGAACTGGTGGCCGTGACCATCGGGCTGTTCGGGATTGCCGCCGGCATCAGTGCGCAGGTGCTGGCCCGGCGGAGTGAATTCGGAGCGCTGCGCCATCTGGGCTTTACGCGCGGGCAGGTCGCAAGGATGCTGGCGATCGAGGGTTCCGTACTCGGGACGCTTGGAGTGATCGTGGGATTGGTTGCCGGTGTGGCGATCAGCCTGATTCTGATCTACGTCGTCAATCGACAGTCCTTCCACTGGAGCATGGACTTGCGTGCGCCCTTCGGCTTGTTGACCGGGTTGAGCCTTGCGTTGATCGGCGCGGCGGCGTTGATTGCGGTGGTCAGCGGCCGGCAGGCCATGGGAGGCGAGGTGGTGCGGGCCGTGAGGGAAGATTGGTGAGTGCCAGAAAGAAATGACTGGTGACTAATGACTGGTGAATGGTCAGAAAGGAGCTTCATGCCTTCGGGGGCGCACGTAGCCGATGAAGAACCAGGAGTCGGCGGACTTGCTCGCCGAGCGTGGCGCGCAGTTACAGCGTTTGCCACGGGCGCAATGGTCTTTGTTGCCGCAAGCGCGGACGTCGTCTATCCCGAGGTGGTTCCAGGCTACGAGATACAGTTGCCGCGTGACGAAGGCAGTCATCCTCAGTTCAGAACCGAGTGGTGGTACGTCACCGGCTGGCTGGAAGACGAATCCGGTTCTCCGCTGGGCTTTCAGCTCACATTCTTTCGCTCGCGTACCGGCATCGACGAGGACAATCCCTCGCGCTTCGCTCTCCGCCAGGTCCTGTTCGCACATCTTGCCGTCAGCGATCCGAAACGCGGCTCGCCGTTACATCACGAGAAATCCGCTCGCCCCGGTTTCGGCCTGGCGGCCGCTGCGGAAGGAGCGCTGGATGTTCATATCGACGACTGGCATCTGCGCCGCGACGGCGATACGTACGTGGCAGTGGCCAACGCGGATGACCTGCAACTCGATCTGAAGCTGCGCCCCAACGCGCCACCCCTGCTGCAGGGGGATGGAGGGTTCAGCCAGAAGGGGCCGGATCCAAGATCGGCCAGTTACTACTACAGCCTGCCCCAGCTCGAAGTCACCGGCCGAGTCGCCATCGAGGGGCGCGATCGAACAGTTCGGGGCATCGCCTGGTTCGATCACGAGTGGTCCGGCGCCATCGTCGACGAGCGTGCTCAAGGTTGGGATTGGGTGGGGCTCAATCTGGACGATGGCGGCGCGTTGATGATGTTTCAAATGCGCGGGCCCGAGGAAAGCGAGTTGTGGGCCGCGGCGAAGTGGCGCGCCGGAAATTCGAACGACGCAGTGTCGTATCGGCCCGAGGAGATCGAATGGAAGCCGCTGCGCCGCTGGCGATCATCGCGTAGCGGCGTCAACTATCCAGTCGAGTGGCAAGTCACTCTGGGCGATCGCGTAATCACCTTGCGTCCGTTGATGGACGACCAGGAGAACGACGCGCGCGGCAGCACCGGCACCCTCTATTGGGAAGGTGCGGTGCGTGCGTTCGAAGGGAACAAGCCCATTGGCCGCGGTTATCTGGAGCTGACGGGCTACGGTGAGAAGATGCGTCTCTAAGCCGCTCGCTTCGGCCGGCGCACTGCTCGTACCTTGCCGGTACGGCCGCCGCCGCAGAAGAATCGATCGGCGCCGTCCGACTCCAATCCGGAGATGCCTACGCCCTCCGGCATCTGCACACTCTCCTGAACCTCGCCGCTGCGAGGATCGATGCGGCGCAGTTCGCTCTCGTCGCCTTCCCAGGTGGCGTGCCACAACTCGCCGTCCACCCACGTCACTCCCGTGACGAAGCGATTGGACTCGATGGTGCGCAGAACGGCGCCCGTGTCGGGATCGACTTGATGAATCTTGCGTTCACGATACTGTCCCACCCACAACGTGCCTTCCGCCCAGGCCAGCCCCGAATCGCTGCCGTCTCCGGGTGCGGGAATGGTGGCCAGTACTTCGCCGGTACTCGGGTCGAGCTTCTGAATGCGGTTCTCGGCGATCTGAAACAAATGCCGGCCATCGAAAGCCGTGCCCGCATGCGAGGCGACGTTGATGGAGCGTAGGGATTCGCCACTGGCAGGGTCGATGGCATTGAGTTTGTCGCCGGACGCGAACCAAAGCCGTTGACCGTCGTAAGTGACTCCGTGCACGGCGTCGACGCCTGGAAAAGGTCCGTACTCGCGAGTGATGTCGGCAGCTGACGTTTTCATGATGACTCTCCGGTTGACTGATGCACCAGCGGCGCTGGTCGGTGAGAGCATCCTAGATGCTGGGGAGCAGAGCAGGGAGTAACAAGCTCGTCGTGAAACCCGACAGCGGCGGCATCATCCAGCGGCGGGCGCGACCACGACCGAAAGATTGCACCTTTCCGGTTGCCGCTAGCGCGTCGAGCGCGCGCTGCACAGTACGCTGACTGGCGCCGAGCGCAAGTGCGAGCGCCGAGCTGGACCACGATTCGCCATCGGACAGGAACGCCAGTATCGCCGCATGTTCTTCTTCCACGGGCCGTGCCAGCACGGCGACCTCGCGTGCGTGACGTGGCGTCAACGCGAACCCCTCCGGCGTTGCTTTCACGCTGGCTTGCGCCCGAAGCACACTGCGCAGCCGGCCCATCTCGACTCGTAACCGTGCTCGATGCGATTCATCAGGATGTTTGGTGCGAAACGCCGTTGCGATCAGCGTGCGCCTGGGAACATCTCCTGGCCACGCTTCCGCCAGCGCACGCGCCAGCGTGAACAGAACGGGACGTTTCGCGAGCGAGACCGTCACGTGTGCATCGCTTAAGGCATAGCGGCACGCATCAACGACGAGCGTCTTTGATGTCAGTAAAGTTTCAACTTCATGCGGAAGCAGGTCGCGTTCCGTGCCGCGTTCGATCACCCTAGCTGCCGGAGTATCGAGGACACGAAATGCGCTGTCGACCTCGGCCGATAGAGCAGGAATCCCCGCGCGGCGCGCGGCGTCTCGTGCTCGTACGAGCGCTTGGTGCGCCGTGTTGATGTGCAGCCGTCGCATCGCGATTCCCGCCACCACCAGGTCATGCGCGGCTTTCAATGGGGGCGGAAGAGGTGCGGGATCGAAGGTGGCCAACGTACGTTCCGCGTCCTCGATGCGGCCGATCAGTACGAGCCGTCGCACCTCCAAATAACCCGCGTGTGCTGCATTTGCACGGTCGCCATGTTCTTCGAGCGTGGCGCGCGCTGCGTGCAGCGCCTTCACTGGCCAGCCAAGATCGCGCGAGGCAAATGCAACTTCGGCCTCCGCTACGACACATCGTGCTCGCGCCACCGCTTCCTTGGGTCCGAACGCACGAACGGCAGCTCGCAACAGTGACTTCGCTCGCACGAAATCACCGAGCTGCGCCATGGCGATGCCGCGCAGTGCCAATGCTGGAGGATCGTCTCGCAAAGCGACGCGCTTCAGCGCGCCCAATGGATCTCCGGTCGCCAAGGCTCGCGCCGCGGCTGTGATCATCGAGTCCATCGCAGCCCCGTCACGATGTCACTCCGAGCGAGATGCGCAAGCGTGGGCGATGTCACGCAGGAGAACGTGAACACCGCTGGAGTCTTTCTGATCACGCGAGCGATGGGGCCCGCGTGCTGTGTCATTTACTGGATCAGAGCGCGGCGGGCGACGATGACGCCGTCTTCGTCGGCATACAACCAATCGCCGGGACGGAAGGTCACGCCGCCGAAGCGCACCGGGATGTCGCGCTGGCCTTCGCCGCGCTTGTCGGTTTTCATCGGATGGGTGCCGAGCGCTTTGACGCCGATGGGCATGTCGGCGATCGCGGCCGAATCGCGAATGCAGCCGTAGACGACGATGCCGCGCCAGCCGTTGTCCACGGCCTTTTTGGCGAGCAGGTCACCCACCACGGCACGACGCATCGAGCCGCCCGCATCGATCACCAGGACGCGGCCATTGCCTGCTTCGGCGGTGAGCTCGCGGACCAGGGAGTTGTCTTCGAAGCATTTGATGGTGGCGATCTGCCCACCGAATTGCAGTTGCCCGCCGAAGTCACCGAACAGGGGTTCGCACACTTCCAGCTCGTCGCTGAATTGATCGCACAGGTCGGCAGTTCTGATGTCCACGGCGTCTTCCTCGAAACAAGACGCCGGATTCTGCCGCACGCAAAGGCGGCGGACCAGCTCCACCCCGCGCCTGGGGCTGCGGGGCACCCCGGGGTGTGGAATTCCTACTTCTTCTTGCCGAGCAGCCGGGACAGCAGCGAACTGTTCTGAGGCAGCTTGCGGATTCCGCTCTCCGACAGCTCGACCTCGCGCGCTTCCTCCAGCAATTCCTCCGCGAGGCTCTTCTTGAGCGTCTTGTGCTTGCCGGATGCGGCGGCTCGCGTGAGCTCCGAGCGCTTCACCGCCGGGCTGGCGGATTTCGCCGCGACTTTGCTGTCCAGGGCCTTGTGAACGCCAGTGGAGTTCAGCCTGAACGCACCAGTGGCGCCAGGCTTGAACGTGCCTGTCGCCGAATTCAGCGAGCCGGTCGCGTTCGGGCGGAACGCACCGATCGCATTGGGACGGAACTTGCCGGTCGCCGAAGTATCGACTTCCATGGTCACCGTCGGCACCACCGGTGCGCGATTGGCTCGCGCGTTGTTCAGCTCGACGACGTTGCTCTTCGGCTCTTCGGGCTCGGCGCGCCGTGGCTGCGGCGCATCCTTGAAGCGCGCTTGCTCGGCGACGCTGATACGCAGCACCGAAGGCGCCGCAAAGAACGTCTTCAGATAGCCAGCGACGGCTTCGGCCGACACTGCTTCCTTGAAGAAGCCCAGGCGCAGCGAATGAATGATCTTGCCGCTGCCCGCCGTGGCCACCGAGTACAAGCGGTACGCCTCGAAGATGTCGAGGTGCGGCATGGTATCGAGATTCACCGGCTGCTCGGAGGCTGCCAGCTGAATCGCGAACCACTTTTCCTGCACGTTGTCGTTCAGCTCTTCGTTGGTCAGCGCGCGAATGGTCTGCGTGCTGTCGAGATTCGGATGCGCGTGCGGCGATTCGCGCACCACGATCGACGGTGAAATCGGCTTTGCCGCCGGAGTGGGGGCCTTCGCAGCTGGCGCCGCCACCTTTGCAGCGGGAGCCGCTGGCTTCGCCGGCGGATCGATCTTCTTCGCGGCCGGTGCAGCGGGCCTGGCAGCGGCACCTTTCTTCGCTACCGGCGTTTGCGCAGCGGCCGCAGCCGCCTTGGCCGGCGGCTCGTCATAAAGATCGAGCTCGAAGGCTTCGACATCTTCGATCTTCAGTCCCTTGCCGACGTGATACGGCTCATCGCTCGCATGTGATTTCTGCGCACTGGCCGGCGTCGGTTCAGGATCCGAGAAAGTCAGTGCCGGCACTCGCACGCTGGCGCCAATGTCCAGTTTCGGTGGCACCACTGCCGGTGCCGGCGGAACGACTGGCTTGCTGACCGTGGGCGCGGGTGCGGGCGTAGCAGCCTTCGTGCCTTTGATCTTGTTGGGATCGAGCGCGGCGAACTTGCCGCTCAGCAGGCCCACCGCGAGCGGCTCTTTCGAGGGCGCGGGTGCCGGGGCAGGGTCATCGTTCCAGCTCATGTCGTCGAGACCGGCGCTCTCGGTGAGCGCTTTGATCTTGGGCAGCGATGCGGAGGTGACCGCAGCCTTGGTGGCTTCGTCCGGCTCCCAGGTCATCTCGACGACTTCGTCGGCGGGGGCCTTCGCACCTTGATTCGACTTCGCTGCCGCGGGCTTGGGAGCGTCAGCCTTCGACGGCGCTGGTTTCGCGGCAGCAGCAGGTGCGGCCGGTGCGGCTTTCGGCGCCGGAACGACCGCGGCGGGAGCAGGAGCCGTCGTGTTGACGACAGCAACAGCAGGGCGAGCCGCGGCCGCTGGAGCCGATGGGCGTTCAGGCAAATAGCCGCGAGCGAAACGACGATCTTCGTCGCCGAGGCTGGTGGTGAACGCGGTGGGATACTGCTGACGAACGACGGTGAGCACACGCTCGGCATGCGCTTCGCTGGTGAAGAAGCCGAGCCGCAGGCGATGTCGCGTGCGTCCATCCTCGACACGCGCGACTTGATAGAGCTTGTAATTGTCCAGGCCGGGAATGTTTCTTCCGTCCGTCGCCACCGGCGCGATGGACGCGCACAGGTTGATGACGTACAGCTGAGTACCGCCGCCCACATGCTGGGCGACCAGCGGAGGATGTGAGCTTCCCCGCTCGACGTAGACCTTGCTGGTATTTTCTTCCACGTTTCTTCCCCGACCCATTTCGCCGTCCGAACACCGCGTCCCGCGGTGGACGCACTCTGGCTGAACGGATGCATTTCGGCAGGGAAGGGAGCGCGCTCATGCGCATCGCGCTCGTTCACGGCGGTTTCGCTGTTTTCTTCTGTGGCGAAACCGTTGCCGCCCGACGCGGCCCCGTGGCAACCCCGCTGTCTTAGGAAATGAATCCGTTAGACCGGAAGCTTTGCGTCCTCGCCTTTCGGCGAGTTTGCCCATGAATCTCGACCAGGAACGGCTTCGATCATCGGCACGCACAAGCGATAAGTCAAGTGTTCCGGTCGCTTTCAGCAGACAGGCAGATTGGCGACAGGTGATTGTCTGCCAAGGACTTGGAGTTATGTCTCATCAAGCACTGATAGTGATGAACGAGTGGTGACGAGAACGAGGCTTGCCGCCGTTTTCTCCGGCTGAGGCAGCGCCTCGGTCCATTCATCAATCACAAGTTATGTTCAGTTCATTCATCACACTGCGATGCGAGTCCAGGCTTCCTTGCTGGCGCTGGCCGGTTCGCCGGCCATGATGCGGGGCGCGAGCTGCGAAACAATATGAATCTGTGCGGCGTCGGAAAGGCCGAGTGCACGCAGCGCACCCTCCAGTCCCTCGATCAGCTGGCGCCGCTCGTTCTCGGTCGGGCAGCTGTCGCGTGCCAGTGCAGCAAGCTCATCACCGACGCTTTCCAGAGTCTCGGCAATGGAAGGAGCGAACTCGCTCAGGTCGCCACGCAGCCGGGCGGCGAAGCGGAACGAGTTGTATGCGCAAACGTACGCGCGATGTCTGAGCTTCAAGTTCTTCAACATTCCCACCGCATGGGTCTCCCGCACGAAGGTCGCGGGCGAAAGTGTGAAGGGCGGCACGATTCGCACGGTGTGCGCTGGATCGCAAAATGCGGTCGCATTCCGCCGTTGCATTTATGCCGCATTACGGATCAAGCATGTACGCGCGAACTATTTTTCAGCGTAAAAAATTCGCGCGCGTGGCGTTGACAATCAACCACTGACGTGCTGGACGGTCAGGCACGGCCGACGTTGCGATCGGTGGGCGAGTGGAAGTACTCGCTTTCTTCGGCGAACTGGCGCATCAGCTTGCGCAGCTCTTCGATGCGGCCCTCGGCGGTGCTGATGGGCTGGCATTCCTCGCATTCGGGATCCGAACAGGGCTGGCGCGAGTACAACCAATACTGGACCGCGCCCGCCAGCAGGCCGTCGGCGATGTCCCAGATATCGGCCTTGTCGTCGGTATCGGCGATGCGGTTGCCCAGGTCGACGGCCTTGCCGAAGGCTTCGCTGAAGGGGTTGTCGGATTCCTGCATGGGTGGGTCCAGGCGCTGGCGCCCGTTGCTGTCATTGAAGATGCCCCCATTGTACCGGCGTCAGGGGCGCTGACGAAGACTGTCCGCCTTGAAGATGCCGGCCGCGGCTGGTCTACTGTCATAAAGCGTTTCAGGTTCCGCGCCGGCCGCAAGCAGGCGAATTCATTAGAGGTTTCACATGGCCGAAGATCGCAATCAGGACCCGCAGATGGACACCGAGGGGCTGTACCAGGAGGACAATTTCACCGACCGCAAGGTCGGCGCAATTCGTCGCCTCTCCCCGGTACGCGCCGACGGCTCCGCGGACCCCTCTCGTCCGGTGCTGTTCATCGGCCAGGCCGAGATCATGACCAACATGGGCCCGGTGCCCATCAACTTCGAGATCGAAGCCAAGACACTGGCCGATGCCGTCGTCGGCTTCGCTCCGGCCGCGCAGGCGGCCATCGAGCGCACCGTTCAGCAGATTCAGGAAATGCGCCGTCAGCAGGCCTCGCAGTTGGTGGTGCCGCAGGGGCCGATGCCGAATCTCACCGGTGGTGGTGGACGCGGCGGCAAGATCCAGCTGCCGTAATTCATCTGCGATGATGGGGCACGTGCCCCATCATCGTGCGTGAGCCCCGTTCCAGGGGCTCAGCATTGGTGCGTGAACGGTTCTCTTGCCCACAAATCACGCACGTTTCTCCCGCCTTCCGACTGGCACGCTTTTCGCTCCGTTGCCTGACACTCAAAGCAGAGGTCGGGGATGCCGGGGACACCGTACGATGAGATGCATGCCAGCGATGGCAGGGTGCGCGAGCACTATCAGACCTTCGCTTCGTGGCTGGCGCGCACTCCCAGCGAGCGCGTTGCTCACAAGCGCGCCGAGGCCGATACGCTGTTTCATCGCGTCGGCATCACGTTCACCGTTTATGGCGAGGAAGCCGGCACCGAGCGGCTGATCCCCTTCGACATCGTTCCGCGCATCATCCCGGCCAGCGAGTGGCAGCATCTTGCGGCAGGATTGAAGCAGCGCGTGCGCGCGCTCAACGCCTTCATCAACGACATCTACCACTCGCAGGAAATCCTGCAGTCCGGGCGCATTCCTGCCGAGCAGGTGCTGTGCAACGGCCAGTATCGGCCGGAGATGCAGGGTATCGATGTGCCCGGCTGTATCTACGCGCACATCGCGGGTGTCGATGTGGTGCGCGCCGGAGCAGGGGAGTTCTACGTGCTCGAGGACAATCTGCGCGTGCCCTCCGGCGTGTCGTACATGCTCGAAGACCGGCGCATGATGATGCGATTGTTTCCAGAGTTGTTCGCGCTGCACTCGGTCGCCCCGGTCGAGCATTATCCCGACCTGCTGCTCGAAAACCTGCGTAGCGTCGCGCCGCCGGGGGTGAACGATCCGACGGTCGTGCTGTTGACGCCCGGCGCTTACAACAGCGCCTACTTCGAGCACGCCTTTCTGGCGCAGCAGATGGGGATCGAGCTGGTCGAGGGGCAGGATTTGTTCGTCGACGACGAGTTCGTCTACATGCGCACCACTCGCGGTCCGCAGCGGGTCGATGTGATCTACCGGCGCATCGACGACGACTTTCTCGATCCCCTGGTGTTCCGGCCCGATTCCATGCTGGGCATTCCAGGATTGCTGGCAGCATATCGCGCTGGACGCGTCACCATCGCGAACGCGATCGGCACCGGCGTGGCGGATGACAAATCCATCTATCCCTATGTGCCGGAGATGGTGCGCTTCTATCTCGGCGAAGAGCCGTTGCTCTCGAACGTGCCCACGTTTCTTTTGCGCCGGAAGGAAGACCTCGACTACACGCTGGCGCATCTGTCCGAGCTGGTCGTCAAAGAGGTACACGGCGCGGGCGGCTACGGCATGTTGATCGGCCCGGCTGCGAGCAAGGAGGAACTGGCTGCATTTCGCCAGCGCATCCTGCGCTCGCCGGAAAAATACATTGCACAACCGACGCTGGCACTGTCCGCTTGTCCCACCTTCGTCGACTCGGGCATCGCACCGAGGCACATCGATCTGCGGCCGTTCGTGTTGTCCGGGCGTGAAGTCACGTTGGTGCCCGGCGGGCTGACTCGCGTTGCGTTGCAAGCTGGATCTCTGGTGGTGAATTCGTCGCAAGGCGGCGGAACCAAAGATACGTGGGTGTTGGAGCGATGAGAGATCCGCGCATAACGCCGCCGCGGTTTTGTTTTTCCTCTGCATTTTCCGGGCGAGTGCGCCTGAAGGGCGTACGAGCATGCTGAGCCGCACCGCCGACCACCTCTACTGGATGGCCCGCTACACCGAGCGTGCCGAAAACCTCGCTCGCATGCTCGACGTCAACTCTCGCATGTCACTGCTCCCGCAAGGCGCAGAAGTCGTCGAGCGAGGCTGGATCGCAACCCTCACCATCAACGGCCTGATGGACGCCTTCCGCCAACGCTACGACAGCGTCACCACCGCGAACGCCATCGCCTTCATGGCCTTCGATCGCGAGAACCCTCTGAGCATCTGCAGTTGCCTCCGCGCCGCTCGCGAGAACGCACGAGCCGTGCGCGGCGCGCTCACCTCAGAGATCTGGGAAACATTGAACTCGACCTGGCTGGAGATGCGCGCAACCACCCTGCCTGCGTCCAACGAAGCCGAGGTCGGCAACTTCTTCGAATGGGTGAAGTACCGCTCGCACGTCGCTCGTGGCGTCATTCAAGGCACGATGCTGCGCGACGAAGCCTGGCACTTCACCTGGCTCGGTACTTACCTCGAGCGCGCCGACAGCACCGCTCGCATTCTCGATGTGAAGTATCACTTGCTTCTGCCTCGCGGTGAGTATGCCGGTGGCGCCGCCGACTATTACCAGTGGAGCGCGCTATTGCATTCCGTGTCCGCTTTCGAAATCTACCGCCGTGTGTATCGCGACTTGATCACTCCCAGGCGCGTGGCCGAACTGCTCGTCCTGCGCGATGACATGCCACGCTCGCTGCGCCGGTGCATGTCGCAGGTGTATACGCATCTGCAAGCAGTGCGGAATTCGCAGTCAGCGGAGACCGAGAGACGCGCGGGTGAATTGCAAGCCTCGTTGCACTTCGGTCGGATCGACAGTGTGTTCGAAATGGGATTGCACGAATACCTGGTGCGATTCCTCGGGAAGGTGCGGGATCTGGGCGATCGCGTGTCGCGAGACTTCCTGGTCTCGGCCGCGGATTGATTCATCGAAGTTCTGGCGAAGTCTTGCCGGCCTGACGGCAATGCATTGGGAAGAGTGGCATGCAACTGCATATCCGACACGAAACGTTCTATCGCTACGGCGAGCCGGTCAAGCACAGCGTGCAGAATCTGCGCCTGACGCCACGTCGCGATCCGATGCAGCGCGCGCTCAGCTGGAATATGTCGGCGCCCGGTCGCCATCGTTCGCAAGTGGATGCTTACGGGAACATCGTGCACCTGTTGACGTTGGACGAGCCTCACCGCGAGATCCGCATCGTCGTCGACGGCATCGTCGAGACAGACGATGTCGCGAGCATGTCCTTGCCGGACGAGGGCAGGATTTCTCCATTGGCATTTCTCGCGGAAACTCCGCTGACGCGACCGGATGAAGCCATCGCCGATTTCGCCCGCGAGCTTCTGCAGAGCCGGGGTGATCTGCGCCAGAGATTGCTGGCGTTGGCGGATAAATTGTGCGAGGAGGTGCGCTATGAAAAAGGCGCCACCGATGTCCACGAATCGGCCGCGCGAGCTTTCGCCCGAGGAGCGGGTGTCTGCCAGGATCATTCGCACATCTATATAGCCTGCTGTCGCAGCGCCGGCATTCCAGCCCGCTACGTCAGCGGCTACTTTTACCCCGGTCCGGACAGCGACATCGCCAGTCATGCTTGGGTCGACGTGTGGACTGGCCGCGAACACGGCTGGATGTCCGTCGACGTCACGCATCGCATGCCTGCTGATGGCCGACACTGCCGCCTGGCCGTGGGCCGTGACTATCTTGACGCCTGCCCGGTGCGCGGGGTTCGACGCGGCGGCGGGACGGAGGAGATGCGGGTTGCCGTGAGCATCGCGACTTCCATGCAGCAGTGATCGAGCACCAGTGATCGGTTTATAGTTCGGGTCGCGGGCGACCTCGCCCGGCACTCCTGTGGGCACTGGCGCCCCAACACTTCGGTTGCAGATATGACGTATTGCGTAGGCATGCTGCTCGATGCCGGACTGGTGTTCCTGTCCGACTCGCGCACCAATGCGGGCGTCGATCAGATCAGCACGTTCCGCAAGGTGACCGTTTTCGAACGGCCGGGCGAACGCGTCATGGTGCTGCTGACCGCCGGCAATCTCGCGATCTCGCAGGCGGTCGTGAACGCTTTGCACGAGCACGCCAACGAGCCCGCGGGGAGCATCTGGGCCGCCAAGAACATGTTTGACGCCGCGCTGTGCGTGGGCGAAGCGTTACGCGAAATCCATCACCGCGATGCCGAGGCGCTCAAAGAGCATCACATCGAGTTCAACGCCTCGTTCATCTTCGGCGGCCAGATCGGCACGGAGGCGCCGCGGCTGTTCTGTATCTACGCCGCCGGCAATTTCATCGAAGCGACGGCGGACACGCCTTACTTCCAGGTCGGCGAGTCGAAGTACGGCAAGCCGATCCTCGACCGCGTGATCTCACGCAGCACCAGCTTGGCCCAGGGCGCAAAGTGCGCCTTGATCTCGATGGACTCGACCATCCGGTCCAATCTATCCGTCGGTGTGCCGCTGGATCTGTTGGCGATCAAGCGTGACGAGCTGAAGGTGGCCAGTCACGTGAACATCGACGAGAACCATGCCTACTTCCGCATGATCCGCACCCGCTGGAGCGAAAGCTTACGGCACGCCTTCCACGAGATGCCCGACCCGGAGTGGATGCGGCGGAGTTGATCCGCCTGGTTCTGCCGTTCGGGCGCGTTCCTTCAAGCGCGTTTTCGGGGTGCCCGTCCAGCAGTTGCAGCTTGAACTAGGTGTTTTCTTGTCCGTGAGCGACCATGACACGGGCTTTTCGCTACAGAAGTTCGTTGACAGAGCGGACGGGCTTCGCAGAAGACCCGCGTCATCACTCGCGTCGCTTCGTGGGCCTATGAAGGGGAAGATCGGAGCGGTATTTGTTGTTACACCTCTGTTGTTCTGGCTGCCGGCACTCGGGCTCCGCGACTATGTGCTCATTGCTTCGGGTTTGGCTGTGTGTGGCCTCGTTGCATTGACCTTCCTGGTGCGGTTCCATCTTCGAGAACAGGAGTATCTCCGTAAGGTGCATCAAGTAATCAAAAGGGGTGGGAGGCCCAACAAACCATTGCAGCCGAGCGGCCTAAGAAGGGCGCCGGCTGAATGCTAGCGGTTGGATGGCGTATTAAGTCTTAGGGAAGACAGCGTGGAACCTGAGTCGAAGCTGCGTGCCATCAAGGCAATCCACACTCTGGTGTGGGCGGTCTTTGCAGGTTCCATCGTTGCGATCCCGGCTTTTGCGCTGGCCGGAAACGTGAGGGTGGCGTGGGGCCTGATTGGGTTCGTCCTTCTTGAGGTCGCTGTTCTTCTGGTCAATGGCATGCGGTGCCCACTGACCGATGTGGCAGCGCGCTATACCTTTGAGCGCCAGGACAACTTTGATATCTATCTGCCGCTCTGGCTTGCCCGCCATAACAAGGAGGTCTTTGGTGGGCTCTATGTTGCAGGTATCGGTTACACCTTGTGGGTGTCGGTTCTGGGCGCCGCCAGCTAACCATTCACTGAAGCGTACGGCCCTGACGGGCCGCCGCTTAGCTCAACCGTTGGAGCGCGCAATGCACCTCGCGCTTTGATGCGCGCTCCAGTCCGCGTGTGACGGCGCGCGAGCTCGAGATCAGAGCGGAATTTAACATTCGGCGTTTCTGCGGAAACGTGTTTCCGCAGAAACGAGCTGTTCCCATCTTTTAGCTTGTCAGCCTCCAACCGGAGCTGCCAATCCTGCCGCCGCGATCGGCGCAATAGCGACATCAGCGCTGGATGCGACATCAGCGGCCGCACCATCACTGGATGCGCCCACGGGTGCGGAGCTTTCTTCGGTAGCGCCGGGAGCTTGAACGGCGAGGAGGGTGCCGTTCTCGTGGCGGATGGCTTCCTCGGTGCGGCGGTTCATGACGATGATGCTGATGCGGCGATTCACCGGGCTGTCGGGTACTGCGGTGTCGAGGAGCACGCTGGAGGCCAGGCCGACGACTCGGCCGACTTTGTCTGGAGGCAGGCCGCCAGTGACCAGGGCGCGCCGCGCGGCGTTGGCGCGGTCGGCGGACAACTCCCAGTTGCTGTAGTTGGCGGCGACGTACGGCTTGATGTCCGTGTGGCCGCTGATGCTGATGCGGTTGGGCACCGACTTGATGATGTCCGCCAGCTCGTAAAGGATCCTGGCGCTGAACTCTTCCAGCCGCGAGCTGCCCAGAGGAAACATCGAGCGGCGATCGTGATCGACGATCTGGATGCGCACACCCTCGGGGGTTACGTCCAGCAGGATCTGATCCTTGAACTTGGCCAGCGCTTCGCGCGCATCGATACCGCGTTTCAGTTCTTCGAGCAGTGACTGCAGACGTTCGCGGTCGAGGGCTTCGGCACGTTTCTCGGCCTCGTCATCATTCATCGCATGGTCTTGGCGAGGCGAGCTGTCGTCGGCAGAGGTATTGGTGTGCAACTCCATGCCGCCTCCCAGCTGGATCATGCTGGTGCTGGCGCCGCCAGGACCTTGCATCGAAGTGGCCGAGGGCGCGGTGCTCGTGCCCGGCGCCGCGGACGGATTGTTGAAGTATTCGGAGATGGCGCCCTTCTGCTCTTGGGTGGCGGTGCCCATCAGCCACAGCAAGAGAAAGAACGCCATCATGGCCGTGGCGAAGTCGGCGAACGCCACTTTCCACGAGCCGCCATGATGACCGGGGCCTCGTTTCTTGACCTTCTTTATGATGACCAGCGCGCCCGCCTCGCCGTTCCGACCGTTGCCGCGTGCCATGGCGTGCCCGGCCCGTCAGGACTTCTTGCCCCGCAACTGCGCGTCGAGATCCTTGAAGCTCGGGCGCAGCTCGGCTGGCGTCGACTTGCGGCCGAACTCGATCGCAATCTGCGGTGGATGACCCTGCAGGAAACCCATGATGCAGGTCTTGATGGCCGTGTAGAAATGGTTCTCCTCGCGAGCGCGACGTTCCATCGCTCTGCTCATCGGGCCAAGCAATCCATATGCGAGCAGGATGCCGAGGAAGGTACCGACCAGCGCCGCAGCCACCTTGATGCCGATCTCTTCCGGCGGACCGCCGAGTGCGCCCATGGTGTTCACGATGCCCAGCACCGCGGCGACGATGCCGAAGCCAGGTAGCGAGTCGGAGATGGTATTGAGCGCCTGCGCCGGCTCTTCGCCGACGTGGTGATGGGTTTCGATCTCCAGGTCCATCAGCGCTTCGAGCTGGTACTGATCCATGTCGCCGCTGATGATCAGGCGCAGGTAGTCCTGAATGAATTCGACGGCGTGAGGGTCGTCGAGGATCAGCCGGCGCTTCGTGAACAGCTCGTTGTTGGCCGGGTCTTCGATGACGCGCTCCAGGCCCATCATGCCTTCCTTGCGTGCGATGGTCAGCAGTTCGTACATCACCGAGAACAATTCGAGGTAGTGGTCCTTCTTGTAGGGCGAGCCTTTCAGCAGCGCCGGAATGCTCGCGGCCACCCGCTTGGTGACGCTGAAGGGATTGGCGATGATCAATGCGCCGGTGGCGGCACCGACGATAATCAGCAGCTCCGAGGGTTGCCAGAGCGCGCCCAAATGACCGCCGTGCACGGCAAAGCCGCCCAGCACGCAGCCGAACACCACGACGATGCCGAGGATCAGATTCATTGAGACAGGGTTATCGGATCAGAACGCGGTTCAAGGGCCGCCATCTGCTGATTCGGCATAATGCGGCCGGGCTTGAGGGGGCTGCGGCACGATGAAGCCGCACCTTACGCTTAGGCGATTGCCCTGGCGGTGGGAAATCTCCGCCAGACAGTGACTTAGTGCATTGCACGAGGCTTCATGAATACTCTTGGACAGCAGTTTCGCGGCTTGCGGCGAGGGACCTGGCTCGGCATCGCTGCCTGTCTGATGGCGGCAGTGGCCTGGGCGCAGTCGCTCACTGTCATCGATCTGAAGCATCGGCGCGCCGAGGAGTTGATCCCTGTGCTGCAGCCGTTGCTCGAGCAAGGGGGCGCGCTGAGCGGGCAGGACTACAAGCTGTTCGTGCGCACCAGCAGCGCCAATCTGGCGCAACTGCGTGCAGCCGTCGAGCAGTTGGATAAACAACAGCGACAGATGTTGGTTTCTGTGCGCCGGAGCACAGCACAGGACATTCAGCGCGAGGAAGCGTCGGCCTCCGGCACGCTTCGAACGGGTGATGGCTCGATCTCGGTCAACGAGCGGCCGCGCTCGGGTTCCGGTGCCACCGTGCGTGCCGGCGAACGCAACCTGCAGACACAAAGCTCCAGCGTATCGAGTGTGTCGGTGCTGGAGGGCAACGCTGCATTCATTTCGACGGGCAACACGGTGCCGATCGTGACCGCCGTCGCAGTCGGCGGTGGGCGACGACCGTTCGTCGGCGGAGTCATCGAACATCGCGATCTGCAGCGCGGCTTCATGGTCACGCCGCGCGTGAATGGCGATCAGGTAATATTGGATATCGCGCAACAGGACGAGCGTGTCGCCGGCGGCGGTATTCAGTCACAGTCTCTGAATACTCAGGTGATCGGGCGTCTTGGCACCTGGATGCAGTTGGGCGGCGTCAGCGAGTCGTCCACGCGCACCGACAGCGGCATCCTCAGCCGCAACTACAGCACCGGCGGCAATGAGCTGTCGATCTGGGTGAAAGTCGAAGCGCAATAACAATGTGATGTGCGCACTGCGAGTGCCGCTGGGCGGCCAGTACGCTGCGCGCCATGTTTGCTCATTGGCGCATCGTGTTGGCGTTGGTGGCCATCTGCGTGGGCATGGCCGCGCTGGTGGAGAGTCGGCCCGTCGAGCATCCACCGGGCGTGCTGGTGAGCGCCGAGCCCGTCCAGGTGTTGGTCGAGCGCCCGCCGTTTTCATTCGGTGACTATCAGCTGACGCCGCTGGCCGACTTCGACGTCGAAGCACGCGTGCTGTCGGTCGAGAAATATCGAGTCGACGGCGGGGCCCGACTATCGCCCGTCGATTTCGCGTTGGGTTGGGGCCCCATGTCCGACAGTGCCGTGCTGGAGCATTTCCGCATCCGCCAGGGCGGACGTTTCTTTTCGATCCATCCCGACGAGCAGGCCATCGATCTGAACACTGCGATGCTCAACGCATCCAACATGCATCTGATTCCCGCGGACAGCGTGATAAAAGATCGGCTCGCGAGCGTGAAGATCGGCAACATCGTTCGATTGCGAGGCCAGTTGGTCAGCGTGCGCGGCCCGAACAATTTCACCTGGACCAGCTCGCTCACCCGCAAGGACACCGGCAACGGCGCCTGTGAGCTGTTCTATGTGGAATCGTTCGAGCGACGCTAGGCGCGATTCAGCGCCAGCTGGTTGCGCACGGGGAGCACACAGCGCACCAGCAGACCGGGGTGGTTGTCGAGCAGCTCGATGGTGGCGCGGTGTAAGCGCATCACGGCGGCGACCAGGCTGAGGCCGAGGCCACTGCCGACCTGGTCGCGGTCGCGCTCCAGGCGGACGAAAGGTTGCAGGATGCGAGCGCGGTCGGCTTCGGGAATGCCGGGGCCGTTGTCGGCGACGGTGAGTGTGACCGAGTCGCCCACGGCGCGAACGGCGGCTTCGACCTTGCCGCCTTCGGGCACATACTTGATGGCGTTCTCCAGCAGGTTCACCACCGACTGCGCCAGCAGCTGGCGATTGCCGTGCACGCAGGCTGTCTCGTCGCCTTGGTATTCGAGGTTGATGTTTCTATTGCCGGCCTCGGGTTGATACAGCTCGACCAGCTCGCGGGCCAGGGCGGCCACGTCGACTTCCTCCGTCGGAACGTCACTGCCACGGCCGTCGGTCTGCGCGATCTGCAGTAACGTGCCCAAGGTTCGCTGCACGCGATCGAGCTCGGCGAGCGTCGCTTCCATGGTCTCGCGAATGTTGTCGGCGATGCCTTCGTGTTGCAGCGATTCCTCGATGCGCACGCGCGCGCGATACAACGGGCCACGCAAATCGTGGGCTGCGCTGTCGAACGTCATTCGCAGCATCTCCGTTTGCTGCTCGATCGTCTCCAACATTCGATTGACCGCGGTGGCGAGCGCATCGAACTCATCGTGCGCGGGCTCGACCGGGAGTCGTTGTGACAGATTGCCGGCCATGATGGATTCGCAAGTGGCGGCGACGGCGCGAACCCGACGGCGAATGCGCCGGCTGTAACTCAAGCCGAACAACGTCGCCAACAGGACGCTTGCGCCCACGCCCCAGAACATCGCGGTGCGCAGCCGCGAGGCGAGTCGGCTGCGATCCAGGATGTCCGTGCCTACCAGCAGCCAACGGTTTCCTGGCAGACGAATGATTTGCGCACGCACCGGATGTGACACGGCGCCGCCGGCTTCGCTGGCGTCGATTTCGAATTCGATCCAATCGTTGTAACGAGTGAATTGCTGCGGCCAGCGGGCGAGATTGCCGGCGAGAGGAAAGCCATTGCTTTCGACCAGCAGATATACGGCGCCCGTGCGGCCCCAGCCGTCGGCGCGCCGATGCAGGGTCGAGATCAGTTGCAGCAGGCCGCCGCGTGAATAGTCGTCAACGAGATTGTTGACCTCGGAGTTGATGACTGCATCGACTTCCTGATCGAGCACGCGCGCGGTGAGGAAATAGACCGCGGTGAGCACCAGCGTCACGCCGGCCGCAAAAATCACAATGAACAGCATGGCGAGCCGCGACGTGGACAGTCGCATGCGCGGTCGCGGGCGCGTCGTCGGCCCGGCGGCATCCGGATGGCCGACTTCGGTCATGCGTTCGCTGCTCGGAAAGGAAATGATCGTGGCGGCATTCTACGACGATAGCGGTAGCGGTTGGCGGTTAGTGGTTAGTCCAAGAGATGCGCCTCTTACACTAACCCCTGACCGCTAACCACCAGCCGCTTTCCGTCGGTCATTCCTTGAGGACGTAGCCAGCGCCGCGCACGGTGTGAATCAACGGGCGCGAAAAACCTTTGTCGACGGCATTGCGCAGGCGGCTCATGTGCACATCGGTGATATTGGTCTGCGGATCGAAGTGCAAGTTCCACACGCCTTCGAGCAGCATGGTGCGGGTGACCACCTGGCCGGGCCGCCGCATCAGAAATTCCAGCAGCTGAAATTCCTTGGTGGTGAGATCGATGTTCTGGCCGGCGCGCGTCACTTTGCGAGCCAGCAGATCCAGCTCCAGATCCGCCACTTTGAGGCGGCTCGCTTCGGCCAGGGCGGTGCCGCGCCGGCTCAACGCTTCGATGCGGGCCAGCAGCTCGGCGAACGCGAAAGGTTTGGTGAGATAGTCGTCGCCGCCGGCTTTCAGTCCGTGCACCCGGTCATCGACCGTGCCGAGCGCGGAAAGAATCAGCACTGGAGTGCGATCGTTGCGTTCGCGCAGGGCCGTGATGATGGCGAGCCCGTCCACGTGCGGCAGCTGCCGGTCGGCGATGATCACGTCGTAGCGGCCCTGCGTGGCTTTCTCCAGCCCGTCACGCCCGTCCGGGCTGTGATCGATGCTGTAGCCGCCGTCGCGCAGGCTCTTGATGAGATATTCGGCGGCCTGCAGATCGTCTTCGATGAGCAGTAGTTTCATGCGCGTGGAGGGTGCGCCGGCCGGTGAAGGCAGAGGGGAGATGTTGCCGAGGAGAGTTTCTGCCATCACCGGTCGCGCACAATGATTTACCGCATCAGCCAATGCGCACTGGCACGAAGATCTGGGCGTTGTCGCGCTGGATCAGCAGGGCGACGACCTTGCCCTTGGTCTTGCGCGTGGCTTCCTTGAGATCTTCCACCGACTTCACCGGTTTGCCGTTGACGCCGAGGATGATGTCGCCCCGCTGCACGCCTGCCGCGGCCGCCGGGCCGTCGGCGTCCTCGACGATCAGATGGCCCTCGGTGTCGACCTGCTCTTTCTCCTGCTTCTGCAGCGGCCGCACCGCCAGGCCGAGCTTGGCGGTTTCGTCGGCATCGGCACCGCCGCGGCTGGCGACCTTGGTGCCTTTCTCGATGATCTCCACCGGCTTGGCGGTCAGGCGCTTGATATCGCCGTTACGCCACACCTCGATCGAAACGTTGCTGCCAGGCTTCTTGGAGGCGATCATGCCGGGCACCTGCGAGGAGGTTTCCACCTCGACGCCATCGACTTTCACGATCACGTCGCCGGCCTTGATGCCGGCCGCCGCGCCGGGGCCGCCCGGTTCGACCATGCCGACCAGAGCGCCACGCGGACGGTCCAAACCAAACGATTCGGCCAGCTGCGCATTCACGTCCTGAATCGAGACGCCGATGCGGCTGCGCGTGACCTTGCCGGTGGATATCAGCTGCTGCTGCACGTTGTTGGCTACGTCGATGGGAATCGCGAACGACAGGCCCATGTAACCGCCGCTGCGGCTGTAGATCTGCGAGTTGATGCCGACCACTTCGCCATTCAGATTGAACAGCGGGCCGCCGGAGTTGCCCGGGTTCACCGCGACGTCGGTCTGAATGAAGGGCGCGTAGTTGCTGCCCGGCATGGAGCGCGAAGTGGCGCTGACGATGCCGGCGGTGACGCTGTTCTCGAAACCGAACGGCGAGCCGATGGCGATCACCCATTCACCCGGCCGCAGCTTGGAGGGATCGCCGATTTTCACCGTGGGCAGGTTCTTGGCGTCGATTTTCAAAACCGCAACGTCGGTGGCCGGATCGGAGCCGACCACTTTGGCGGTGTACTCGCGCCGGTCGGTGGTCTTGACCGTGACTTCCTTGGCGTTCTCCACCACGTGCGCGTTGGTCAGGATGTAGCCATCCGGGCTGACGATGAAGCCCGAGCCTTCGCCGCGCGGCGCAGGCATGTTGTTGCCACCGCGAGGGCCGCCGGGTTGACCGAAGCGGCGGAAGAATTCGTAGAACGGATCATTGGGCGACACGCCGGGGAAGTCGGTCACGGGCTGACTCTTGCCCACCACGGCGACATTCACCACGGCCGGGCCGTACTTTTCGACCAGCGCAGCAAAATCAGGCAGGGCAGCCGCGACATTGCCTGGAGATGCGGTAGCGACGGCCGGCGCCGGATTCGAAGCTGCCGGTTCGACCGTATTGCCCTCCGCGAAGCCCGAGCAGCCGGCGAGCGCCAGACCCAGTGTGGCCGCACTGACCGCGGCCCAGGGCGCCCGATTCAAAGATCTTCTGACAAGCATTGAGGCTCCTCCCATCCGGGTTTCAATTCAATGCCAGTAAGACGGCCCGGCGGCGGCAAAGTTTGCCGGGAATCTTCTGTATTACGGGGATTTAATGCTGGCGCGCAGTTCTTCAAGCTGCTCCCGGAGCGCGGCGACCTGCTGTTCCAGGCTCAGCAGGCGGTCTTGCAGCGAGCTGCGAGTTTCGCCGGCGGCGTTCGACCGAGGTTGAGCTTGTGCGTCCTCGGGCATCGACTCCGACACCGTCGGCAAGCCTTCCTCGCCACTGAACAGATGCGCGTAACGCGAGTCGCGACGGCCTGGCTCGCGCGGCAGCTGTTTGACGAAAGGTCCGTCCGGTCGCGTGGCAAGGTCTTCCAGCGCCGAATCGACCTCGGCGCCGTCGCGCAACTCGGCCATGCGCGGCACCCGAGTGCGCAGCTCGCCGGGCGTTTGCGGGCCGCGCAGCAGCAGCTCACAGAGGATGGCTGTCTGCACCGGCGTGAACTCGAACGACCCGAAGCCGGTATTGCAGAAGCGATGCTGGTACTTGGGCACGCGGCTGCCAAAGCCCGATTTTTCCAGCACCAGGTGCTTCTTCACCAGGCCCTCCACGGCTTCCTGCACGGCGCGCTCGTCCAGGCTCAGCACCGGGTCGCGGTTGCTCTTCTGGTTGCACGCGTTGGTCAGGGCGTTGAGCGACAGCGGGTACTGATCGGGGGTGGTGATGGCCTTTTCGATCAGGCAGCCGATCAGCCGGGCTTCCAGCGCGGACAGGTAGGTGTTCATGTCGGATGGGGCGGGAGGGCTTATGCAGATTGGTTTGGGGAATATAAAGGATTGCCCGGATCAATGGGTTATCAGCATTTGCTGCCTTCATCGACCGGACTGTTACCTCTACAATTGCGCTCCACACCTGTCCCGGGCCGTCGCCTTACTACCTTGCGCAACCTGTCCCTACCGCTCGATGCCGCCGAGCCGGCAGCCGCTGCCCCGGCGCCCGCCGCTCGCCTGCGCGAAATTCCTTACAACTACACCTCGTTCTCGGATCGCGAAATCGTCATCCGGCTGCTGGGCGAGCCGTTGTGGACCATCCTCGATGAGCTGCGCAGCGAGCGCCGCACCGGCCGCTCGGCGCGCATGCTGTACGAAGTGCTCGGCGATATCTGGGT
This sequence comes from Steroidobacter sp., assembly GCF_036406195.1. GTDB lineage: Bacteria > Pseudomonadota > Gammaproteobacteria > Steroidobacterales > Steroidobacteraceae > Steroidobacter. The sequence continues at coordinate 119,137 of NZ_DASWVW010000061.1, read as the reverse complement.
AGTGCAGCGGAATCCCTATCTGCAGGATGACCTGGTCGACAGTCCCAAGCGCCGTCGTCTGTTGATCGAGGCCTTGCATCACCGGCTCAACGAAGTCGAACGGCGTCGCGATGTTTCCGATCCGGAGCGCGATCGCAAGGTCGGCGAGCTGTTGCAAGCCGCGCGGCGCGCGGTGCAGTCGTTCGCAGACGATTTCGACCGGCTGGTGCAGCTTCGCAAGCGTGCGCGCCGTTTGCTCGAGCGTCACACTCGCGACGACAACATTCGCTTCGATGCTTTCGCTCGTGTATCGCACGTAACGGACGCGACCGACTGGCGTATCGAGTATCCGTTCCTCGTGTTGTCGCCGGACAGCGAGCACGAGATTCCCGCGCTGGTAAGAGCTTGCATCGAGCTGGGGCTCACGATCATTCCTCGCGGTGGCGGCACGGGTTACACCGGCGGCGCGATTCCGCTCACGCCGCTGTCGGCCGTGATCAACACCGAGAAGTTGGAAACATTGGGCGACATCGAAACCGTCGATGTTCCCGGTGCTGCCACGCCCGGTACCCAAGTGCCCACGATTTTCAGTGGCGCGGGTGTCGTGACTCGTCGCGTGTCCGATGCGGCGGAGCGTGCGGGCCTGGTGTTTGCTGTCGATCCCACTTCGGCCGATGCCTCGTGCATCGGCGGCAACGTGGCCATGAACGCCGGCGGCAAGAAGGCGGTGCTGTGGGGCACGGCAGTCGACAATCTGCTGTGGTGGCGGATGGTCGATCCCGACGGCAACTGGCTGGAGGTCACTCGCCTAGATCACAAACGCGGCAAGATTCACGATGTCGAGGTCGCGAAGTTCGAGCTGGTCTGGAAGGACGGCCGCGACAATCCCTCGCGAGCGCGCGTGATGCGCACGGCGCGTGTCGATATCGAAGGCCGCAAGTTCCGCAAGGCGGGGCTGGGCAAGGACGTTACAGACAAGTTCTTGGGCGGCTTGCCGGGCGTGCAAAAGGAAGGTTGCGACGGAGTGATCACTTCGGCGCGCTGGATTCTCCATCGCATGCCGAAGCATACGCGCACCGTGTGTATGGAGTTCTTCGGGCACGCGCGCTATGCGATTCCATCGATCGTCGAGATCAAGACATTTCTCGACAACCAGGCGCGCACGACGGGTGTACAACTGGCCGGCCTGGAGCATCTGGACGAGCGCTACCTGCGCGCCGTCGGGTACGCGACCAAGTCCAAGCGCGGCTCCTTGCCGAAGATGGTGCTGCTGGGTGACATCGTCGGTGACGACGAGGATGCTGTTGCACGTGCCACTTCCGAAGTCGTTCGCATTGCCAATAGTCGAGCGGGCGAGGGCTTCGTCGCCGTCAATCCGGATGCGCGCAAGAAGTTCTGGCTGGATCGCTCACGCACGGCCGCCATCGCCAAACACACCAACGCTTTCAAGATCAACGAAGACGTGGTGATTCCGCTGGAGCGGATGGGCGACTACACCGACGCCATCGAACGCATCAACATCGAGCTGTCGTTCGCCAACAAGCTCAAGATGCTCACCGAGCTGCGGGATTTTTTCGAGTCCGATGTGCCGCTGGGCAAGGTCGACGATCCCGACCTGGTCAGCGTGTCGCGCGCCGAATTGCTCGGCGATCGTCAGGTTCAGGCTCAGCAAGTCATCGCGGACGCGCTCGCGCGCTGGACGTATCTTGCAGAGCACCTGGATACGCCATTGAGCGAGGCGCTGCCGCAGCTCATGGCGCTGGGCTATGCGCCATTGCGCAGCGACTTCGAGCGACGCATCGAACGCGACAGCAATGTTCGTGTGTTCGATCTCGTGCAGGATCGCTCGCTGCGTACTTCGTGGAAGACGGAGGTGCGCGCGCACCTGCGCCGCCTGTTCGTTGGAGGCGCGTATCTGCCGGTTCTCGAAGGCGTGGAGGAAATCCACAAGCGTGTGCTTCGCGGCCGCGTGTGGGTGGCGCTGCACATGCATGCCGGCGACGGCAACGTGCACACCAATATTCCGGTGAACTCCGACGACTACGAGATGCTGCAGCAGGCCAATCGGGCCGTAGAGCGCATCATGAAGATCGCTCGCGGTCTCAACGGCGTGATTTCCGGTGAGCACGGCATCGGCATCACCAAGTTGGAGTTCCTGACGGACGAGGAGACCGAGGAATTTCGCTGCTACAAGGATCGGGTCGATCCGGATGGCCGCTTCAACAAGGGCAAGCTGATGCCCGGCGGCGATCTGCGCAACGCGTACACGCCGAGCTTCAATCTGCTGGGACACGAGTCCCTGATCATGCAGCAGTCGGATATCAACTCCATTTCGGATGCGATCAAGGACTGTCTGCGATGTGGCAAGTGCAAGCCGGTGTGCGCAACGCATGTGCCGCGCGCGAACCTGCTTTACTCGCCGCGTAACAAGATTCTGGCGACGTCGCTGCTCATCGAAGCGTTCTTGTACGAAGAGCAGACGCGTCGGGGCGTGTCGTTGCGTCATTGGGACGAGTTCTCGGATGTGGCGGACCATTGCACGGTCTGTCACAAGTGCGAGAAGCCATGCCCGGTGAACATCGATTTCGGCGACGTGTCCATGGCCATGCGCGATCTGCTGCGCCGGATGGGCAAGAAGCGCTTCAATCCAGGCACCGCGTCGGCGATGTTCTTCCTGAACGCGACCAATCCGCAGACCATCAAGCTGGTGCGCACTGCGATGATCGAGTGGGGCTTCAAGGCGCAGCGGCTGGCGAATCGGGCGTTGAGTGTGGTGGCCTCTGCACAGACGGCGCGTCCGCCTGCGACGACCGGCAAACCGCCGGTGCGAGAGCAGGTCGTCCACTTCGTCAACAAAAAGATGCCGGGTGGCTTGCCGAAGAAAACGGCGCGGGCGCTGCTGGATATCGAGGATCGGCATTACGTGCCCATCATTCGAGATCCCGTGCGCACCACCAGCGATTCCGAGGCGGTGTTCTATTTCCCGGGCTGCGGCTCGGAACGGTTGTTCTCGCAGGTCGGTCTGGCCACGCAGGCCATGCTGTGGCAGGTCGGCGTGCAGACGGTGTTGCCGCCGGGCTATCTATGCTGTGGCTATCCGCAGCGGGGCACGGGTCAGTTCGACAAGGCCGAGAAGATCATCACGGACAATCGCGTGCTGTTCCATCGGGTCGCGAATACCCTGAACTATCTCGACATCAAGACGGTGGTGGTCAGCTGCGGCACCTGCTTCGATCAGTTGCAGGGTTACAAGTTCGACGAAATCTTCCCCGGCTGCCGCATCATCGACATTCACGAGTTCCTGATGGAACGCGGCGTGCGGCTCGAGGGTGTCACGGGCGTGCGTTACATGTATCACGACCCGTGTCATACCCCGATCAAGAGCTATGACCCGATGAAGGTGGTCAATACGCTGATCAACGATCAGGTCAACGGCAAGGTCGAGAAGAACGACCGCTGCTGCGGGGAGTCGGGCACGTTCGCGGTCAGCCGCCCCGATGTGGCTACGCAGGTTCGATTCCGCAAGGAAATCGAAATGCGCAAGGGCGCGGAGAAGTTGCGCGCCGATGGCTTCAAGGGCGATGTGAAAATTCTGACCTCCTGTCCGTCGTGCATGCAGGGCCTGAAGCGTTACAACGACGACGCCGACATAGACGCCGATTACATCGTGATCGAGATCGCCAGGCATGTACTCGGGGAGAACTGGTTGCCCGAGTATGTGCAGAAGGCGAACGCGGGCGGGATCGAGCGGGTGCTGGTGTAGCGAGCGCCATCCTGGCTGGCTACACTCGGCGGGGCTCTCAGTAATGAACAGGGGACCGTCATGAGCCAGAATGTGCGCACGGAAATCGACAATGTGTTCTCGCGTGTCGAGCTGAATCGCCGCGATGTGGTGGCGAGCGGTCTGGCTGCCGCGGGGTTTGCGCTGGCGGTGCAACCCATCGGGGCGGCAACCGTCACGACCGACAGCAGCGGCATCGATGCAAACGATGTGACGATCCCGGTGGGGCAGGAGGAACTGCCCGGCTATCGCGCCATGCCGTCCAAGGGCGGGCCGTTCCCCGTGGTGCTGGTGGTGCAGGAGATCTTTGGTGTGCACGAACACATCAAGGATATCTGCCGTCGCCTCGCCAAGCTCGGCTACTACGCCATCGCGCCGGAGCTGTATTTCCGTCAGGGCGATGTTTCCAAGCTCGAGACCATCGACGCAATTCGTCCCATCGTCGCCAAGGTGCCGGACGAGCAAGTCATGGCCGATCTCGATGCGGCAGTGAATTTCGCGCAGGAGTCGGGCAAGGGCGATGTGGCCAAGCTCGGCATCACCGGGTTCTGTTGGGGCGGCCGCATCGTCTGGCTGTATGCCGCACACAGCAAACAGCTCAAAGCGGGCGCCGCCTGGTATGGCCGCCTGGTGGGTGAGCCCACCAAGAATCAGCCGAAACATCCGGTGGACATCGCCGCCGATCTCAACGCGCCGGTGATTGGCTTGTATGGCGCCAAGGACCAGGGCATTCCGCTCGACACGGTCGAGCAGATGCGCGCGGCGCTGGAGAACGCGAAGGTGGATACGGAGATCGTCGTTTATCCCAACTCAGGACATGCCTTCTTCGCCGACTACCGTCCCTCGTACGTCGAAGCCGATGCCAAGGACGCGTGGCAGAAGATGCTCGCGTGGTTCAAGAAGTACGGCGTGGCGTAACAAACGGGCAACATCGTCCTTCACTTGTAATACAGCGCAACGGCGTTGTGATACAAAGCGAAACCCGCCAGACCTCCCTCTGGCGGTAACGACCACTATCAACGTTTCTCAGCGGAGGTTCCTGGATGAAGTGCCGCTCCCTCCTGGTCAGCGCCTGTCTCATTGTCCTGTTCGCGACAAGCGCCGATGCCGCGGAAAATTCCGCTGCCAATGTCATCGACCACTACGGGCTCGAACAGGCCGACACGGCGGTGAAGGAGCGCAAGGGCTGGCGCAAACCCAAACGTATCCTGCTCGGTGGATTTGCTGCGAGAAGCGGCACGGCGCTGCAATCGGCCGCGCCGGATGTCGAATTGCTGGTCGCCGGCACGCCGGAAGCCAAAGCCAAGATCGCCAGTGTCGACGCGATCATCGGTTTCTGCGATGCCGACGTGATTGCCGCCGGCAAAGCCATTCAGTGGATTCAGCTGACCACCGCCGGCGTGGAGAATTGCGTGTCCATTCCCGCCGTCAAGCAACGCAATCTGCTGGTCACCAACATGCAGCGCATCAGCGGGCCGATCATCGCCGAGCATGTGATGGCGTTGACGCTGGCGTTCACGCGCGGCCTCGATTTGTATATTCCCGCTCAGGCGCAGGGTAAGTGGGCACGCGGCGCCGCTCCGCCCGGTCGCGCGTCGGTTGTCGCTGGCAAGACCATGCTGGTGGTCGGTCTCGGCGGCATCGGCACGGAAGTCGCCAAACGCGCGCACGCGCTCGGCATGAAAGTCACGGCGACGCGCGCCAGCGGTCGTACTGGCCCCGAGTTTGTGAGCTACGTCGGATTGCCGGATGAGTTGCCGAAGCTGGCGAGCGAAGCGGACTTCGTCGTGAACACGGCACCACTGACAGCGCAGACTCAGGGCATCTTCAATGCCGCACTGTTCGAGAAGATGAAACCGACGGCGTATCTGATCAACATCGCACGGGGTGGCAGTGTCGTGACGTCTGATCTGGTCGAGGCGCTGAAGAGCAAGAAGATCGCGGGCGCCGGGTTGGACGTGACCGACCCCGAACCTTTGCCGCCCGACCATCCCTTGTGGAAGGCGCCCAACGTCATCATCACGCCGCACGTGGCGAGTGACTCGGATCTCGGCCTGGACGCGCAGTTGCAGGTCGTGCGCGAGAACCTGCGGCGCTACATCGCCGGAGATAGGATGTTGTCCGTGGTGGACGTAGCGAAAGGCTACTGAGTTGGAACCGGCCGTGCGCTGCGAGCGTTTCACCGACAACGTGCTGGCGGGGGCTGGGATGGCCCCCGTCGCCAACTCAGTTGCCATTTTTGCAAGCGCCCTTCGCAGCCATGTCCGCGTCCGCCAACCGCTCTTTGTTCCGGCCCGGCCACAATTGCTGGCGCGTGGAGCATGCGCGGCGCGCGGCGTTCATGATCGATGGCGACAACTACTTCCGGGCATTCGTCGAAGCGGCGCGTGAGGCCAAGCGCTCCATCCTGATCACCGGCTGGGATTTTCACAGCCGCACGCGTCTGTTGTGCAGCGATCCGCAGCATTGCGAGCTGGAGCTGGGCGAGCTCTTGAACGACCTGGCGCGCCGCAATCGTCACCTGCACATTCATATCCTGATCTGGGACTACCCGATGATCTTCGGGCTGGATCGCGAATGGGCGCCGTTCTACGGCCTGGGCTGGCAGCCGCACCGGCGCGTGCATTTTCGTTACGACAACACACATCCCACCGGTGGTTCGCATCATCAGAAGATCGTGGTGATCGACGATGCCGTGGCGTTCAACGGCGGCATCGACCTTACCTATCGGCGCTGGGACACCAACCAGCACGCGCCCAACGATGAGCATCGGCACGTCAAAGGAACCGCATATCCGCCCTTTCATGATCTGATGATGGCGGTCGAAGGCGACGCGGCGCGTGCTTTGGGCGACTTGGTGCGTGAGCGTTGGCGCAAGGCGACTGGCGAGACGTTGAGGCCAGCGGCGGCGCAACGCAGGATCATTCGACGCAGGGCCGCGGCGGAGGAGTTGAAAACGTCGCGTTGGCCTCGCTCGTTATCCGCCCATCTCGAGAACGTACAGGTCGGCATCTCGCGTACCGAACCGGCCGTCAATGGCCATGCTGGCGTGCGCGAGATCGAAGCGCTGTATCTGGACATGATCGCGGCGGCGAAGCGCAGCATCTACATCGAGAACCAATACTTCACCGCCGACAAGATCGGTGACGCCCTGGCTGCGCGCCTGGCCGAGCCCGAGGGACCTGAAATCATCGTAGTGCTGCGCGAGTTGAGTCATGGCTGGCTGGAAGAGCTCACCATGCAGACGCTGCGCACGCGCCTGGTGCAAAAGCTGCGCGACGCGGATCGATACAACCGCTTCCGCGCCTTCTATCCGTTCATTGCCGGACTGAAGGAAGGCACCTGCATCGATGTGCATTCCAAGATGATCGTGATCGACGACGACATCGTGCGGATCGGCTCGGCCAACCTGGCGAATCGTTCCATGGGCATGGACACCGAATGCGATCTCACCATCGAGGCGTGCGGCCGCGAGGACGTGCAGAGCCAGATTCGTGGCTTGCGTTCATTGCTGCTGGCCGAACATCTCGGCTTCGAAGCCGCGCAGGTGAACGAAGCCGTCGCCAGCGCCGGAAACCTGCGAGACGCGATCGACGGGCTGCGGCGTGAGGATCGCACGCTCAAGCCGCTGGAAGGTCTGACGCAGATTTCCGAGACGTTGCTGAGTGTCATCAGTGTCGCCGACCCGGAGAAGCCCGTCGAGCTGACCGACCTGGCGCAAATTTTCAGCTCCACGAGCGAGGAAACCAGCATGGCGGCCCAGCAGGGCGGCGCGTTTGCTACGAACCGGCCCAGAGCGAGGCAGCCCCTGGATCTGCCGGCCGGACCGTCGTGGGGCAAGCTCGCCGGTATCGCGGCGGCGTTGATAGCCCTGACGGCCTTGTGGCAATTCACGCCGTTGGCCGAGTACCTCGATGGCAGTCGCATCACCGGCTGGGCGCGCGATGTGGGCAAGACCTGGTGGGTGCCGATCGCGACGCTGCTGGCGTTCACGCCCGCTTCGTATGTGATGTTTCCCCGGCCGCTGATCATTTTGTTCGCGGTGATCGCCTATGGGCCGATCTGGGGTTTCATCATTGCCATGACCGGAATTCAGATCGCGGCGTTGAGCAACTACGTTACCGGGCAGCGCCTCGCTCCAGGGACCATCCGGCGCATAGCGGGCGCGAAGCTCGACAGGATTCTGCAGGTGCTGCGCCGTCGTGGAGTGATCGCGATGACGGCCCTCCGGCTGGTGCCACTGGCGCCGTTTGCGGTGGAAGGCGTGGTTGCTGGCGCGATCCGCATGCGGATGTGGGAATTCCTGCTGGGAACGGCGCTCGGCATTCTGCCCGGCACGCTCACCTCGACGGTGTTCGGCGACCAGCTCTCGACCTGGCTGGACGATCCGGGCCGCATCAACTACTGGGCGATTGGCTTCGTGCTGTTCCTGCTGGGTGGCGCGAGCTGGTACGTGCGGCGTTGGCTGATATCGGCAGCGTCCACCTCCGAGCGACATGGCGTCCGCGACGCGCGCACTGTCTGAAGCCGGGGCCAACGGCGGCGTGGTGAAACAGTCGCCGGCCCCTGGCGCGCGCCGTATTTCCATCGGCTCCTACAACATCCACAGTTGCATCGGGCTGGATCGCAAATGCTCGCCGCCGCGCATCGCCAGCGTGCTGAAAGAGCTCGACTGCGATATCTACGCCTTGCAGGAAGTCGACAACGAGCCGGGCGACGACGACGACTCGAAGCAGCTGGAATATCTATCCGAGGCCATGGACATGGCGGCGGTGCCGGGCATGCGCATCGTGCGTCACAGCGGCGAGTACGGCAACGCGTTGCTGACACGCTTTCCCGTGATCAGTGTGCATCGTCACGATTTGAGTTTCGGCAAGTGGGAGCCGCGCGGCGCGCTCGATGTCGAGTTGGACGTCGGCGGCCGGGCATTGCGAGTCATGGCCACGCATCTCGGGTTGAGTCGCTCGGAGCGGCGTTTCCAATGGCGGCAGTTGTTGGCAGCGGTCGCGGCGTCGCCGCCGGATCATCCGACGGTCGTGCTCGGCGATATGAATGAATGGCTCCCCAGCGCCGGCACGCTGCGCGACGCGCACAAGATCCTGGGCAAAGCGCTGGCGCCGCCGGAGTTTCCTTCGTTCTGGCCGTTCCTGGCGCTGACGCGCATCTGGGTGAGGCCGGTGCAAGCCATCGTCTCGGTGAAAGTGCACACCACGCCGCTGGCCAAGCGTGCGTCGGATCATCTACCGCTGCGCGCCGAGATCGACGTCGGGCGCTTCGTTCGCGGGGAGCCTGATTAATGTGCTGCGAGGATGCGAGACTTGCTGGCTTCGTACTGCGATTCGGTCAGCACGCCGAGCTCGCGCAGTCGATGATGCTCGCGCATCTCGTCTCTTAGAAACTGGTGGGTCGGCTGCGGCCGCGCGAGCTTGGCGGCGTTGATGCTCTTGATCAGCTCGACGAAGAATTTCTTGCCTTCGCGGGCGCTGCCGATGGCGCCGGTGACGCTGATCAGCGTTACGCCGCCGTGCACGCTGAGAAATTCCAGCGACTCGGTAGTGCGGCGTAGAAACATCAAGACCGATGCGCACGAGGCTATCAGCGCGCTCACCGCCGTGATCGGTGCGGGGCCGAGCCATTCGGCGGCGGTTTGCGGCCACAGCAGCCACAGCGCACAGCCGGCGAGCAGGGCGAGGCTCACGGCCAGCGCCAGCCAGAACCAGGCGACGTGGCGCACGATCACCGGCTTGGCGCTGGCGAAACGCAGATCGAAATCGTATTTGCGCGGCTCGCTGTCGGGGCGCGACAGTTGTACCGAGAGGAAATGCTCGTCCAGCAGCGCCAGGCGCGTGTGACAGCCACGCAGCTTGCTGGTCAATGTGTAATCGAGCAGGGTGCGGCGATGGACGCGCTTCTTGGGAGCCTCCTCGAGGCTCGCTTCGAGGGAAATGTGTTCGGCGCGTGCGCGGATGGGGCGTGCATCAGGCTCCTGCATCGTCGTCTCGACAAGCGCGTTCACATCCTGGACCTCTGAATCCAACCGTCGCGATTTCACGAAGGCGAAGCCGCCGGAGTCCGGATGCTAGGACTGTGACGCAGTCGGCAACGAGAACGCCGTCACACTCGCGCAGTGTGATGTCGCCGGTCGCCCACAATTTGCGGGAGTCCCCGAGCGCGCGAGGCCAAGTGTTAAATGTGTGGCGCGCGCTGCAGTGGCATGTGCGAGTGCGTCAGCTGTGGCCGTTGCCGATGAATCGCAGGAACTCGTTGCGAGTGCGCGCGTCCTCGCGGAAGTCGCCCAGCATCTTGCTGGTGATCATGGACACGCCGCGCTTGTGCACGCCGCGAGTCGTCATGCACTGATGGACGGCACTGATGACGACGCCCACGCCGCGCGGTTTGAGCACGTCGTTGATGCACCGGGCGATCTGGGCGGTGAGCTTCTCCTGCACCTGAAAGCGGCGCGCATAACCGTCGACCACACGCGCCAGCTTGCTGATGCCGACCACCTTGTTGGTCGGCAGGTAGCCCACGTGCGCGCGGCCGATGATCGGCGCCATGTGATGCTCGCAGTGGGACTCGAACTCGATGTCCCGCAGGACGATCATCTCGTCGTAGCCTTCGACTTCCTCGAAGGTACGGCGCAGATAGTCGGCCGGATCGCTGAGGTAGCCCGAGAACCAATCGCGATAGGCGGTCACCACGCGCTTCGGCGTGTCCTGCAGCCCTTCGCGCCGGGGATCCTCTCCGGCCCAGCGCAACAGCGTCTCGATGGCCTGGCGCGCTTCCTGCTCGCTCACGGTAGGCGTCTGGATGTGCGCCTCGGGGATGGCGCTGTCGGCGGGCTTGCTGGCTTTCCGGCGGGCGGCCGGGCCTTTTCTCTTGCTCATGGGCGCAAGCGTACCATCCTTGACCGCCTTCGGATTACCATGCGCGGCTTGCGCAGCAGCCCCCACGATAGAACTGAGGCCGAGGAAACTTTCGATGCGAGCCAGCCTGACCTCGATGATTGTCATGAGCGCCGCGTTCGGTGCCGGCGCGGCGCGCGCCGAGATCGTCAGCGCCGGGCCGAGCGGGTTCAACCTGCGCCACGTGGCCGATGCGCCCAACGTCGCGCCGCCGATCATCTGGGCCGCGCTGGCCGATGTCGCGAAGTGGTGGGACCCGGAGCACACCTATTCCGGCGACGCCCGCAATCTTTCGCTGGAACCGTTCGTGCGTGGCTGCTTCTGCGAAAAGCTCGGCCTGTATGCCGGCATCGAGCATGGCAGCGTGGTGTATGCCATGCCGGCCAAGACATTGCGCATCCAGGGCTCGCTCGGGCCGCTGCAGGAGTTTGGCACCAACGGCGTGATGACCTGGCAGATCGAGCCGGCCGCGGGCGGTTCGCGCATCACGTTCACATACAGCGTCGGTGGCTTCGCCGACCGGCCGTTGGCCGACTGGGCCCCCATCGTCGATGAAGTGCTCGCCGAGCAATTACAGCGGCTGGCCCGCTACGTCACCGTGGGCAATCCGGACGCGCCCAAGACGGCCACGGAACCGCCCAAGCAATAGAAACATTGCACGTGTAAGGAGGAATCCCCATGCGCATTCGATCATTGTTCGTGGCCGCGGTTGCCGTCGTGGTCACGGCCTGCCAGACCGTACAGACGACGCAGCCCGGCGCCATCGGCGTGAACCGCAAACAGATGATGGCGGTGTCCGCGGAGAAGGTGGACGAGGGCGCCAAGGTTGCTTACGACCAGGAAGTAAACAAGGCGCGCGCCGCTGGCGCCTTGAACAAGGACAAGCAGGTCTACGACCGCGTGCAGAAGATTTCGCAGCGCTTGATCCCGCAGACCCAGGTCTTCCGGCCGGATGCGCTGGGTTGGGGCTGGGAAGTGAATGTGCAAACGTCCGAGGACGTGAATGCGTACTGCATGCCTGGCGGCAAGATCATGGTCTACACCGGCTTGATCGACACCATCAAGCCAACGGACGCGGAGCTTGCGGCTGTCATCGGCCACGAAATCGCGCATGCGCTGCGTGAGCATTCGCGGGAGCGTTTGTCGCGAGCCTATGCCGAGCAGCTGGTGCTTGCCGGAGTAGCGATGGCCACGGGGGCGGAGCAGTCGACCATGCAGCTCGCCAGCCAGATTTCCGCTGTGACATTCACGTTGCCGCACAGTCGCGAACAGGAAGCCGAGGCCGATCGCATCGGCCTGGAGCTGATGTCGCGTGCCGGTTACGACCCGAACGCGGCTATCACGCTGTGGCAGAAGATGTCGAAGGCGAATGGCGGCGGTCCGCCGGAATTCCTGAGCACGCACCCGTCGGGCGAGTCGCGTATCAAGGATCTGGAGAAGAACGTGCCGCGCGTGCTGCCGCTGTATCAAGCAGCGGCGAAGCCCTGACGCCGTATCTGAATTACCGGGTGGCGGCGATGCCGATCGCGACGACGGCGACGATCAGCGCGACGATCGCCGTGCCGCCCAACCACAGTGCCTGACGATGCAGGGCCGTCAGCGCCCGCGTTAGATTGGCCAGCTGCTGGGCCATCTGGTTGACCAGCTCGGCCTGACGCCGCTCGTTTTCTTCCAGCATCAGCACGCGTTGAGCCAACTCGTCGGTGTCCTGCGGCACCGGCGCCGTGCCGGGCTCCGGCAGGCGCTTGGTGCGTTTCAACAGCTCCCGCGACACCTCGACGATGGAGGGCACCAGCTGAACGATTTGTAACCAGGGTACGGCCATGCGTCTAGGGTACCAGAGACGCGCATCATGCTGGCGCCTGCCCAGAAAACTTCCGACAGCCCGGCGCGACGATGACTTTGACGATGGATTCAGTGCTGGGTCGGATCGTGCCCCTGCACGTCGTACCGAGCGACCGCATGGCTGCGCAATGCTTGCGCCCGATCGCGGATCGCGGTGATCTCTTCGATGCTGGCTTCTCTATCGCCGGCGCGAGCGGTCAACACTTTGCCCTGCTCATCGAGCTGCAACTCGATGATGTCGTTCGAACCGAGTGCGGTGCCCCGGTACTTCATCAGGCGCGCTCCCAGGAATTCATACGTGCCGGTTTGCGAGGTCGCCGTGCGCGTTTCTTCCAGGCTCTGGATTTTTCCATCGCTGAAGATGGCGCGATAGGTGGCGGCAATGCCGCCCGGAGCGAACGAACCGTGGAATTCGTTTGTCGCAGGTGTCGTGTCGGCGGCGCGCTGCTCTACGAGCGGTGTGGTGGGCGGCGGCACGGCCGGTTCTTTCGAACAGGCAGCGATGAGCATCAACGTCGAGATGAGCGCTGCGGCGTGGAGTCGTTTGGACGGGTGCGCGTGCTTCATGGTTCGAATTCACGTCACAGGGTGACAAATAATGGCCAATGATTTTTTTCGGTGGCCGCTCGTGCGTCTGCGACGGGCGACAAGCGCTCGACATAAAACTCACGTCGCGCGAATCCGCACGGCTGCGCTGATGCGAACGTGATTTGTCTCACACGACACTCGCGGACCTTACCTTAGTCTGCCCGGCGTCGGTGTGGTGATCCATTGTTTCGTTATGGAGGATTTCGATGAGCGCTGCCAGCCCCGCCCAACCCCAGGTTCGTCGCAACGCCGCGGCCGCGCCTTCCCGATCTGCGCAAGCCACTGCCCAGCCAGCCCAGGCACCGCAGCGGCAGACCACGCAGGTGTTCGATTTTTCCAAGCCGCGTGGCGAGGACGAGATCCGCTTGCATCTCGCCGATGTTCCAGTCATGCGCACCGCGCTGGACGCGGACGTATTCGCGCCGACGCTGCTCAGCCGGGTGTTGGATCTGTTCGGCCCGCGTCGCTGATTCCATCCACGCCTCCTCGAGAGCCCGCCGCACCGGCGGGCTTTTGACTTTGAGGCGACCGGCGTCTTTTCCAGCCGTGCTAGATTTGCGCGTCTTTGGAGGAGGCGAATGTCGCTGCACCGTCTTTGCATCTCGCTCGCGCTGCTGTTGACAGCGAACATTGCGCCGTCGATCGTGATGGCGGCCAGCTTCAGCGGTCCCGCAGAGGTCGCGAAAGTCTTCGCCCTCATGCAACAGCGCCTGGCAATCATGCGCTCGGTCGCCGCCTGGAAATACGCGAACAACGTGCCCGTTACCGATGCCGTCCGCGAGCAGCAAGTGCTGGACGCGACCGTGGCTCAAGCGCAGCGGCTGGGCATCGACGGCGATCCGGCGCGCCAGCTGTACTCGCTGCAAATTCGCATGGCTCGCGACGTCCAGGAGCATTTCATCTCGGCCTGGAAAGCTCAGGACGGTAGTGATGAAGCCGTGCGCGATCTGCAGACGGAATTGCGCCCCGAGCTGGATCGCCTGGGCGCCGAGCTACTCCGAGCCATCTATCTGGCGTTGCCGGAGCTGATGGCGAGCGACTTCGCCGCGCGCTACGGCTCGCACGTCGAGAAGATCGACATGCCGGGCCTGCGCGCCGAAGATAAGGAAGCTTTGCTGAAAGCCCTCGCGGGACTACGGCCCGCCCAGATGCCCGCGCTCGAGCGCATCAGCGCCAGCAAGATCCTCCGTATCGGCATGACGGGCGACTACGCGCCATTCACGCTGGAGCGCAATGGCCATTTATCGGGCGCGGATGTGCGGATGGCCGAAGCGTTGGCGAATGCGCTGGGCGCGCAGCCGCAGTTCGTGCACACCAGTTGGAGCAACCTGATGCGCGACTATCAGGCGGGCCGCTTCGATATCGCGCTCGGCGGCATCAGCATTACTCCCGAGCGTGCCAGGGTCGCGACGTTTTCCGTCCCTTATCACGCCGGCGGCAAGACCCCCATCGTGCGTTGTGGCAGCGAAGCGCGCTTCGACACGGTTGAGGAAATCGATCGGCCCGAGGTGCGCGTGGTCGTCAATCCAGGCGGCACGAATCAGCAGTTCGTGCGTGAGCGATTGACTCGTGCCCGGGTCACCGTGCATCCCGACAATCGCACTATCTTTGCCGAGATCGCCGGCGGCCGAGCCGACGTCATGGTGACTGACGATGTGGAGGTCGACTTGCAGACCCGTCGTGACGAACGACTCTGCCGCGCGACGCAAACTACATTCACGCGCACCGAGAAAGCCGCTCTGCTGGCGCAAGACGCAGCCCTCCTTGAGCAGGTCAACAGCTGGCTGGCGCAACAGATCTCGAACGGCACAGTGCAAGGCTGGTTGGACAGCGCGATCGCTGCGGCCGCTACGGGTCAGCCTGTGAACTGAGTCGCACACGCGCTGCCGGCGAACGGCGTTTGCCGGTGACCGGCCGCGATTGGCCGGCAGCACTGCTTTGCAGCGCATGCATTCGGTATGCTTGTGGCCGGCGATATTCGCCTTGGAGGTCGTCAGATGGGCTGGATCGTTCTGATCGTCGTCGTCCTGATCGCGATTTTTTTCGTTTCCATCTATAACCGGCTGGTCGGCGGCCGCAACGCATACAAGAACGCTTTCGCGCAGATCGACGTGCAGCTCACGCGCCGTCACGACCTGATTCCGAACCTGGTGGAGACCGCCAAGGGTTACATGAAGCACGAGCGCGAGACGCTCGAGGCGGTCATCAATGCCCGCAATGCCGCCGTCACCGGATTGAAGAACGCCGCGGCCAACCCCGGCGATCCCAACGCCGTGCAACAGCTGTCCGGCGCCGAGAATGCGCTGAGCGGCGCGCTGGGCCGCTTGTTCGCGCTGGCCGAAGCCTATCCGGACCTCAAGGCCAATCAGAACATGATGCAACTGTCGGAGGAGCTGACCTCGACCGAGAACAAGGTCGCGTTCGCCCGCCAGGCCTTCAACGATGCCGTCATGAACTACAACAACACGCGTGAGATGTTCCCGAACAGCATCGTCGCCAACATGTTTGCGTTCCTGCCGGCGCAACTGCTGGAGATCGAGTCGCCCGAGAAGCGCGCGGTACCGGTGGTGAAGTTCTAACGCCACGCCGCCACGCAAGGCTACGCGATGAATTTCTTCGAGCGACAGGAACAGTCGCGGCGTTCGACGCGCCTGCTCATAGCGCTGTTTGCGCTCGCGGTGACGGCCGTGGTCATCGCGGTGAACGTCGTCGTGTGCCTGGTGCTGGCGCAGCTCGAGGAGAACGCGATCGGATACGTGCCGCCCATGAGCGAGTGGGTGATGGCTCATCCGCGCACGGTCGTATTCACGACCGTGATGGTTCTCGCCATCATCGGCATGGCGAGCTTGTACAAGTCATCGACGCTGGGTGGCGGGGGCGGTGTAGTGGCGCGCTCGCTCGGCGGGGTGCGCGTTTCGCCTGATACCACCGACCCACAGCAGCGGCGGTTGCTCAATGTCGTGGAGGAAATGGCCATCGCCTCGGGGGTGCCCATGCCCGAGGTGTACCTGCTGGAGCAGGAGCGCGGCATCAACGCATTCGCCGCCGGCCACAATCCCGCCAACGCGGCCATCGGCGTCACGCGAGGCACGATCGAGACTTTGAATCGGGCTGAACTGCAGGGCGTGATTGCGCACGAGTTCAGTCACATCCTCAACGGCGACATGCGGCTGAACATCCGTCTCATGGGATTGCTGTTCGGGCTCTTGGTGATCGCGATGATCGGCCGCACCGTGCTGCGCTTGACCTCGGGCGGGCGGGATTCCAGGAAAGCCTTGCCCGTCGTCGTGGTGGCAATGGCGGTGTTGGTCATCGGCTATGTGGGCTTGTTCTTCGGACGGTTGATTCAAGCGGCGGTGTCGCGCAGCCGTGAATCGCTGGCGGATGCGTCGGCGATTCAGTTCACTCGCGATCCCACCGGCCTGCGCGGCGCGCTGGTGAAGATCGGGGCGCTTTCGAACGGCTCGAAGATCGCCAACCCCGAAGTGGAAGAAGTGGCGCATATGCTGTTCGCCCCGGGCATGAGCCGCTTGTTCGCGACTCATCCGAAGCTCGAAGACCGCCTCAAGGCGATCGATCCGAGGTTCGATCCGAAGGAGATCGATCGGGTCCGCGCCCAGCTGTTGCTCGAGGCGGAGCAGAAGAGGGCGGCGACAGCGGCCAAGCCGCAGGCGGCCGAGAAACTGGAATCGCTGATCAACGTGCCGGGTGCCGCCGCGGTCGCGGGCCTGGTCGGCAATCCCGCCACCATTCACATGCAAGTGGCTCGTGACATTCGCAAGTCGCTGCCGGAGGAGATCGTAGCCGCCAGTCACTATCCGAATTCTGCGCGCGCGTTGTTGCTGGGCCTGGCGCTCGATTCGAATCCCGAAGCGCGTGAGCGGCAACGTGACTACATCAGCCAACAGCTTGGCTACCAGACTGCCGATAGCATCGCCGGGCTCTTGCATGCCATCGATGCGCTGGAACCCGAGCAGCGCATGCCTGCACTGTTCGGATCAATTCCGGCGCTGCGCCAGCTGACGCGAGACGAGCGTCTGCGGCTGATGGCTGCGTTGAACGGCATGTTGCAACGGGAAGGGCGTGTTTCGCTGCAAAGCTATGTGCTGCGCAAACTCGCGCAGGTCCATCTCAACGACGATCTCAATCCCGTGGCCCGTGTGCGGCGGCTGCCGTTGACGGCCGTGGCGAAGGATATTCAGGTGCTGTTCTCGGTGCTCGCCCAGCACGGACATGTGGATGCGGCGGCGGCCCGGCGCGCCTACGAGGCGGGCGTGCACCACCTCCTGCCGCGGGAGCGGCCGTCGTTCGTGAATCTCCCGCATTGGGCGCCGGCCATGGACATGGCGCTGAGCCGGCTGGATCAGCTGGCGCCCATCATGAAGGAGCAGCTGGTCGAGGCGCTGGTCAAGACAGTGACCCATGATCAGCGACTTACCCTCGGCGAGAGCGAGTTGCTCCGGGCTGTCTGCGCCAGCCTGCATTGTCCGTTGCCGCCGCTCGTAAGCGCTGCCACGACGGGTTGACGCTGACCGACCCCTGTCTTTATAGATGACATAGGTTGACAGCTTTCGGAGATTGAATGCGCGCGGCGGGGAGCGCGCAGTTGAAGCTGCGTTTACAATCCGCATCTATCATCAGCCCGGTTCTCGGGCTTCCGGTATTCCTACACTGCGTTCGTGGCCGCTGGCCACTCGAGTGAGCATGTCCCAATCAATCGTCATTCGTGGCGCGCGCCAGAACAACCTCAAGAATCTGCATCTGGAGCTGCCCACGGGCGAGCTCATCGTGGTGACCGGTGTGTCCGGTTCGGGCAAGTCCTCGCTGGTGTTCGATACGCTGTACGCCGAAGGTCAGCGCCGCTATGTCGAGACGTTCTCGCCATACGCGCGCCAGTTCCTCGATCGCATGGATCGTCCGCAGGTCGAGCGCATCGAGGGCATTCCGCCGGCCATTGCCATCGACCAGACCAATCCGGTGCGCACCTCGCGTTCCACCGTCGGCACGATGACCGAGCTCAACGATCACTTGAAGCTGCTGTTTTCCCGCGCCGCGCAGGTCTATTGCCGTCAATGTTCGGCACCGGTGAAGCGCGACACCGCCCAGAGCATCTACCACGAGCTGAGTGAACGGTTGCAGGCACTCGGCCGCTCCGACGCCCGCGTCGTAGTGACGTTCCCGGTGCCGGTGCCTGCGAACTTTGCCGAAGCCGAAGTGCTGAGCCTGCTGGAAAAGCACGGCTACACGCGCGTGTTCCAGCGCATCGCCTCTCAGGTGACCGCGACCGAGCCTGCCAAGGGCAAAGGCGCGAAGAAGCAGGCCAAGGGCAAAGGCCACAAGGCGGTCAGCGCCGAGCAGCAATCGAGTGTGGTCCTGGAGATGATTCAGGACCGCTTCCGCTTCGACAGCACCGATCGCGAACGAGTGATCGAAGCGCTGGAATCCGCGATGCGCGTCGGTCGTGACCGCGTGGCGGTTCACGTTTTGGAGAAGTCCTCCGAGACCGATCAACGCGTCGGGCAGTCTTCACCAACCACTAACCGCCAACCGCAAACCGCTGCGACCTGGCGGTTTTCCTCCGACCTGCACTGCGCCGATTGTGACATTCACTATCGCGAGCCCACGCCCAGCCTGTTTTCTTTCAACTCTCCGCTGGGCGCGTGCGAGTCGTGCCGTGGCTTCGGTCGCATCATCGGCATCGATTTCGGCTTGATCGTTCCCGACGAGAGCAAGACGCTGAAGGGCGGCGCAGTGCGGCCGTGGCAGACCGAGTCCTATCGAGAATGCCAGGACGATCTGATCAAGTACGCGCGCAAAAGAAACATTCCCATCGACGTGCCCTGGCGCGATCTGACCGAGCAGCAGCGTCAATGGGTGCTGGAGGGCGAGGGCAGCTGGGAAGACAAGGTTTGGTATGGCGTGCGGCGCTTTTTTGCGTGGCTCGAAAGCCGGTCGTACAAGATGCACATTCGCGTCTTGTTGTCGAAGTATCGCGCATACACGCCTTGTACCGCATGTAACGGCGCGCGTCTCGAGACCGATGCGTTGCTGTGGCGCCTGGGAAGCAGAGAAGACGCTGACGCGGTGCTCCCCGGCAACTTGCGGTTCAAGCCGAGCGGCGTGCGATGGACCGACGAGCAATTGGCGCAGTTGCCGGGCATCGGCATTCACGAGTTGATGCTGCTGCCCATCGAGCGGTGCAAACAATTCTTCGATCGACTGGCGCTGCCGGCGCCGCTGGATGAAGCCAGCGACCTGGTGCTGCGAGAGATCCGCGGGCGATTCAGTTATTTGCTCGATGTGGGCCTCGGCTACCTGACGCTCGATCGGCAGTCGCGCACGTTGTCGGGCGGCGAGGTGCAGCGAATCAACCTGACCACCGCGCTCGGTACGTCGCTGGTCAATACGTTGTTCGTACTCGACGAGCCGTCGATCGGCCTGCATCCGCGCGACATGGGGCGTGTGATCGACGTGATGCGCCGGCTCAAGGCCGCGGGCAACTCGCTGGTGGTGGTCGAGCACGATCCGCAGGTCATGCAAGCGGCCGATCGTTTGATCGACGTGGGGCCGGGCCCGGGCGAGAAGGGCGGCGAGATCGTGTTCTTTGGCATGCCCTCGGAATTGCAGCGCGCGGAACGGTCCCTGACAGCGGACTATCTGCTCGGTCGCAAGCAGGTCAGCGATGCGTCATTGCCGGTCGCAACGCCGCCGTCATCGGCCGCGTCGCTGATCGTCAAGGGCGCGCGGCAACACAATCTCAAGGGCATCGACGTTTCCATTCCCTTGCACCGCCTGGTCTGCGTGACCGGCGTGTCGGGTTCGGGTAAATCGACGTTGATCCAGGATGTGCTGTATCCGGCGTTGTTGAAACACTTCGGCAAGCCGACGGAAGCGCCGGGTGAGCATGACGGCATCGCAGGCGCCGAGCACATCGGTGCGGTGGTCATGGTGGATCAAACGTCCATCGGTCGCACCACGCGTTCCAACCCCGCCAGCTACGTCGGCGCGTTCGACGCGATTCGCAAGCTGTTTGCCAACGAGCCGATCGCCAAGGAGCGCGCCTATACCATCGGTACCTTCAGCTTCAATTCCGGCAATGGACGCTGTCCGACGTGCGGCGGCAACGGTTTCGAGCACGTCGAAATGCAGTTCCTCTCGGATGTGTATTTGCGCTGTGCCGATTGCAACGGCCGGCGTTATCGCGACGAGATCCTCGAGATCAAGTTGAATCGCGGTCCAGGACGAGGCCGCAGCATCGCCGACGTGCTCGACATGACCGTGTCCGAGGCGGTGGAATTTTTCGCGGGTGAGCGCGAAGTGCTGGCGACATTGCGGCCGCTGGTGGAAGTCGGCCTGGATTATCTGCGCCTCGGCCAGCCGGTACCGACGCTGTCCGGTGGCGAGGCGCAGCGGCTGAAACTCGCCGGTCACCTGGCGGAAAGCGCGACTGTGCGGCCCGACGACGGTGCGCCCGGCAAGTTGTTTCTATTCGACGAGCCGACCACCGGCCTGCACTTCGATGACATCGCCAAGCTGTTGCGCGCCTTCCGGCGCCTGATCGCGGCAGGTCATTCGCTGCTGGTCATCGAGCACAACCTGGATGTCATCGTCGCTGCCGACTGGCTGATCGACCTGGGACCCGAAGGCGGTGAAGCCGGTGGTGAGATCGTCGCCGTGGGCACGCCAGCCGAAGTCATGAAGGTGCCCGGTTCGCACACTGGCAAGGCGCTGCGCGAAGTGGAGAGTGGCTGGAATATCGCTGACTCTGCCAACGACCAAGGCACCGTCGTGCCGTTGGCGGCTTCGGCTTCTCATCGACCGCGCGGCAATGTCATCAGTATCCACGGCGCTCGCGAGCACAATCTCAAAAACATCGACGTGGAGTTGCCGCGCGACAAGTTCACGGTCGTGACCGGCGTGTCGGGATCAGGCAAATCGACGCTCGCGTTCGACATCGTGTTCGGCGAAGGTCAGCGGCGTTATCTGGAATCGCTGAACGCCTATGCGCGACAGTTCGTGCAACCGGCGTCGCGTCCCGACGTGGATGCGATCTTTGGTATTCCGCCCACCGTGGCGATCGAACAGCGCACCAGTCGCGGCGGTCGCAAGAGCACTGTCGCTACGCTGACCGAGATTTATCACTTCCTGCGTCTGCTGTACGTCAAGCTGGGCACGCAGTACTGCCCGGATTGCGATGTGCCTATCGAGCCGCAGAGCTTCGAGTCCATCTTCGCGCGCGTTTGCCGCGACTATAAGGGCAAGAGCATCAGCTTGCTGGCGCCCCTCGTCGTGGCACGCAAAGGGTTCTACACAGACCTGGCGTCGTGGGCTGCGAAGAAGGGCTACGAGCAACTGCGCGTCGATGGCGAGTTGCTGCCGACCAGCAACTGGCCACGCCTGTCGCGCTTCCAGGAACACACCATCGAGTTGCCGGTCGCCACCGTGCAGGTCTCCGCTCGCAACGAGCGCGAGCTGCGTGAAGCGCTGACCACGGCGCTGGATTTCGGCAAAGGCGTGGTGCACTTGCTGGAAGAAGCGGTTAGCGGTTTGCGGTTAGCGGCTGGTCGGAAGAAGGCCGCTCCGGCGGGCAAGTCGCGCAAAGCATCTTCGCTAACCACTAACCGCCAACCGCCAACCGCTATTTTCTCCACGCGACGGGCTTGTCCCTCCTGCGCCAAGAGTTTCGCCGAGCTCGATCCGCGCCTGTTCTCGTTCAACTCGAAGCACGGCTGGTGTGAAGACTGTTATGGCACCGGCTTGCAGATTCGCGGTTTCGACGAGGAACAAAGCGGCGAGGAGATCTGGTGGAACGAGTGGTTCGAGCAGGAAGCCGAAGTGTGCGAGAGCTGCGAGGGCGAGCGGCTCAACCCGATCGCACGCAATGTTCGCTTCCGCGATCAGTCGATTGCCGAGGTGACGGCTCAGTCGGTAGGTGACATGCGCAAGCAATTCACGACACTGAAGCTCAAAGGGCGAGACAGCGAGATTGCGCGCGATGTGCTCACCGAAATCAACTCGCGTCTCGCGTTCCTGGAAGATGTCGGCCTGGGCTATCTCGCACTGGATCGTTCCGCGCCGACGTTATCGGGCGGCGAAGCTCAGCGTATCCGTCTGGCGGCGCAGCTCGGTTCCAACCTGCAGGGCGTCTGTTACATCCTGGACGAGCCGACCATCGGCTTGCATCCGCGTGACAATCGCATTCTGCTCGATACGCTCGACAAGCTTGCCGCCAAGGGCAACTCTCTATTGGTCGTCGAGCACGACGAGGAAACCATCCGGCGCGCCGACTACGTGCTGGATCTTGGCCCGGGCGCCGGCACCCGCGGCGGGCGCGTGGTGGCCGCGGGCACGGCGCAAGAGCTGGAACGCTCTGCCGAATCGGTGACGGGACGGTTGCTTGCACAGCCGCTGCAACATCCCATTGGCCAGCGCCGCGCAGTGACGCCTCGTTCTCCCGCGTTGGTGATCAAGGAAGCTTCCCTGCACAACTTGCGCAGGCAAACGTGCAAGGTGCCGCTGGATCGGCTGGTCGTGGTGACGGGTGTGTCCGGCTCCGGCAAATCAACCCTGGCGCGCGACGTGCTTCATGACAATCTGCGTGCCGCTCTGGGCCGGCGCAAAGGTGCCAAGCTGCAGTGGCGCGGCTGCAAGGAGATCGCTGGCTGGGAGCAGATCGAGCGCATCCTGGAAGTGGACCAGACGCCGATCGGCAAGACGCCGCGCTCCTGTCCCGCCACCTACATCGGCTTCTGGGACGCCATTCGCAAGGTGTTCGCCGAAACGCCCGAAGCGCGCATGCGTGGCTACACGCCATCGCGATTCTCGTTCAACACGGCGGGTGGCCGCTGCGAAGCCTGTGAAGGGCAGGGCATGCGCAAGATCGAGATGAGCTTCCTGCCCGACGTGCGCGTGATTTGCGACAGCTGCGGTGGCCGCCGTTTCAACCAAGACACGCTCAGCGTGCAATACAAGGGACGCAGCATCGGCGATGTCTTGATGATGAGCATCGATGAGGCTGTCGACTTTTTCAGCGCGCATCCGCGCGTGCATCACTGTCTGCGGCTGCTGCAGGACGTGGGCCTCGGTTATCTCACATTGGGACAGCAGAGCCCGACGCTCTCTGGCGGCGAGGCGCAACGTATCAAGCTGGTGACCGAGCTCTCCAAAGTGCGCGAGTCCAGAATGCTGCGCACTCCCGAGCCGGGCGAGACGGTGGAGAAGTTGCCGGGCACGCTCTACGTGCTGGACGAGCCGACGGTTGGATTGCACATGGCCGACGTCGAGAAGCTGATCCGCGTGCTGCATCGTCTGGTCGATGCCGGCAACACCGTGGTGGTGATCGAGCACGATCTGGATGTCATCGCCGAAGCCGATTGGATCATCGACCTCGGTCCGGAGGGCGGTACCGATGGCGGCCGCGTGGTCGTGCAGGGTTCGCCGGAGGAAATTTTGCGCGCGGCGCGCGAATCGCACACAGCGCGTATTCTCAAAGAGTTTCTGCGCGACCGGCTTGGTGCGACCGGTGCCAGGGTTGCACCACAGAAACGCTCAGCTGCCATGTAAATTCGGGCGCGGAGCCAATACGACATTGCCGGCGGCTCGGAAGTCGTGCACCGGCGCACCTCCGTTGGTTTAGACTACTAACTAAAGTTAGTGGCAATCAAGACCAGGTATCGACGTGCAGCTTTGTTGAGGTTGCCTGTGCGCAACATTGGGTCAGCGGCCGATTGTGCCGTGGCGAACATGGTACGCCTCCGGAGTTATAAATCGGTATATCCGTGCGTTTCCCAGCTGCAGCTGACGCTTGTATACAACGCCGGTCCTTTAAATAGCTGCGACGCAGTTGTATGCTCCGAGCCACGCTTGGGTTCGGATCGGAAATTCTCTGATCCTTCGTAAAGATCAAGGACACCAAGAAGGGAGCACCGCAGTCTGCAACCTGCGGTGGGCTTGCTACGCAGATCAAACATACCTCTCGCAGGAGGAGTCACTAATGTCGACGAGCAAATCGATTCGGCGTGCCGTCCAATGGGCCTTGTGGACGGGCGCCGCGAGCGTGACCGCTTTTCAGTCGGTCCATGCGGCAGAAGATCTAGACACCATTCAGGAAGTCGTGGTCACGGGTACGCGCATCAGCGTCCCCGGGGCGATCTCTTCCAGCCCGATCCTTTCGATCGGCTCTGATGAAATCCGGCTGCAACAAGCCACGGAAATCGAGCAGGTGTTGCGCGACCTGCCCATCACCCAGGTGGGCGACGGCTCGAACGTCAACAACGGCTCGGCCGGTGCCGCGACCCTGAACCTCCGCGGTCTCGGCCCGGAGCGCAACCTGATCCTCATTAACGGCAAGCGCGTCACGCCCTTCAACTATGACGGCGAGGTCGACACTTCCGTCATTCCGACCGCGCTGATCGAGCGTGTGGACATCGTCACCGGCGGCGCCTCCGCCGTGTACGGTTCCGACGCCATCGCCGGCGCCGTCAACTTCTTGATGAAGCGCGACTTCGAAGGTGTGGACATCAGCACCGACTTTTCGCAGTTCGACGAGCGCGATGGCGATCTGCGTTCCGTGTCGCTGGTGATGGGCGCCAACGTGGCCGACGGCCGTGGCAACATCGTGGTCGGCCTGAACTGGACGGATCGCAAAGCCGTCATGCTGGGCGATCGCCCGCTCGGGCAGCTGGGCATCGAAACCGCCTCGGGTGCCGGTTACCAGGAATTCCTCAACGGTCAACCGCCCTTGGCGGCTCCCGCCGGCTGCGGTGGTCCGAATTCCGTGCAATCCGGTGGCTCGGGAACGACCCTGCCGACGCGCGTCGCGCTGTTCGGCGGCGGCGCCCTCGGCCAGTTTCGCGAGGATGGCAGCCTCGGCGCCAATTGCTCGGTGTTCAACTTCAATCCTTACAACTATTACCAGACGCCGCTCGAGCGCTTTGGCGGCATGGTGATGGGTCACTTCGAAATGAACGAGCACGCCGAGGCGTACGCGCGCTTTGGCTACACCAGCACCAGTGTGCGCACGCAGGTGGCGCCTTCGGGCATTTTCAATACGCCGTTCTGGACCCCGATGAGCAACCCGCTCCTCGACCCAACGGTGCGCGCTGGCCTGCTCGCGAGGTTCAACGACCCCGCCCAGGATTTGGCTCGCATGCGTACTGCCGCCACGGCGACCCAGGCCGCGCCGGAGAACTGGCGCGACTTGAACAACAACGGCATCATCGACGAAGCCGACGACGTGCGCCTCACCTATCAGCGCCGCACGGTCGAGTTCGGTCCCCGCTCCACCACGTACGACAACAATTCGTTCAGCATGCTGGTCGGTGTGCGCGGTCAGCTGTTCGCCGGTTGGGACTACGATGTGTTCGGCCAGTATGGCGAGTCGGAGCGCTCGAATGTCAGCGACGGCTACGCCAACGTGACCAACATCGCAAACGCGCTCGAAGCGATTCCCGATGCCAATGGCAATGCCGTGTGCCGTAGCGGTGCCCCTGGTTGCGTGCCGCTGAACCTGTTCGGTGGCTTCGGCGCGATCACGCCGGACCAGGTGCCGTACTCGAGCGCCTCGGCGATCGAGCAGCAGGCCTACGAGCAGAAGATCATAGGCGCGTCCGTCAGCGGTCCGATCGATGCCGTGCAACTGCCCTGGGCGGCCAGCCCGATGGCGATGAGCTTCGGCGTCGAATATCGCGAAGAATACGGCACCGCGACTCCGGACCTGTGCTGGCAGACCCTGCCGGCCAGCTGCCTGGGCGGCGCCGGCGGCGCGATCCTGCCCATCGCGGGCGGTTTCGATGTCCGCGAAGTGTTCGGCGAGGTGCTGCTGCCAGTGGCGAGCGACCTGCCGGGCGTGCGCAGCTTCGACCTGGAAGCCGGCTATCGCTATTCAGACTACGATCCGTCGGGCGCCAACCGTACCTACAAGTACGGCTTCAGCTACAAGCCGGTCGATCAGGTGATGTTCCGCGTGATGAAGCAGCGTGCGGCTCGTGCTCCGAACGTGGGTGAGCTGGCGGCACCGAACGTCACCGCTCTGGATAACGCCTCCATCGATCCTTGCTCGGTGGCGAATGCCGCCAATATCACTCCGGAGCTGACTGCATTGTGCGTGGCCACCGGCATGGATCCGGGCCAGGTCGGCGTGGTGCAGAACATCGAAGCCGGTCAGGTCAACTCGTTCACCGGCACTGACCTGAACAACCTGCCGAAACCGGAACAGGCGGACACGTTTACCGTCGGCGTGGTGTGGTCGCCGGACTTCATCCCGGTCGTGAACAACGTACTGGTCTCGTTGGACTACTACGACATCGACATCCAGGACGTGATCGGCGAGTTCGGTGCGCAGGAAGTGCTGGATGCCTGCTACGTCAATGCCATCGCCGACCAGTGCGCCAAGATCAAACGTATCGGTGGCAACCTGGTGGTGGACGGCTCGGGCGTCGAGACTTACACGACCAACCTGAAGTATCTACGCGCCGAGGGCGTGGAGCTGGGCGTGGCGTTCGGTGTCGATATCGGCAAGTTCGGCAACCTGCGCTTCTCGGCCAACGTCAACAAATACCTGACGCACGAGTCGCAGAGCGACAATACGACGGCCCTGGTGGATTGCGTGGGCATCTACGGCACCAACTGCGGTAACGGTCCGCAGGGTGGTCCGCTGCCCGAGACCCGCTGGCTGCAGCGTACGACCTGGAACTACAACGACTTCACTGTCTCGCTGCTGTGGCGTCACATGAGCAGCATCCAGAGCGCGCTGCCAGCGTGTCCTCCGGGTGTGGACGAAGGTTGCGTGTTCCCGGCCTTCAAGAAGGTCGGCTCGTACGACTACTTCGATCTGTTCGGCAGCTGGCAGTTCATGGAGCAGGCTTCCGTCAGCTTCGGCGTGAGCAACCTGTTCGAGAAGGACCCGCCGGTGGTCGGCAACGAGGCGGCGGACACGGGTTCCAACTCCGGCAACACCTTCCCGCAGCTCTACGATGCTCTGGGTCGGCAGTTCGCGGTTGGCCTGCGTTTCAGCTTCTAAAACCACAATCAGCACCGGCAGCCCGCTCGGGCTGCCGGTCCGCTGCAAACAACTGCGGCGAGCTTCGGCTCGCCGCTTTTTTGCGCTAGGCTGGCTCGCATGTCCAACCAGCTCGAACAGCTGATACGTACGGCCGAACAGCTGGCCAGCGCCGGTCGCTGGGATGAAGCCGAACGCGTGTGGCTGGAGGTTCGGCGTCTCCATCCCCAGCATCCCAAGGCGTTGTTCAGTCTCGGAGTGCACGCGTTGCAGAGGCGCGAGCTGGCGCCGGCCATTGAATTGTTATGCGCGGCGCGCGCCGTGGCGCCCACCGATCCCGTGATCCTGATGACGCTGGTAAACGCATATGCCCAGCAAGGCGATCGGGACGCAGAGCGTGAAGTCATCGAGTCGGTGCTTGCGCTCGATGCCTATTTCCTGCCGGCGCTGCTGGCGCGAGCCCACTGGATGGAGCGTTATGGAAGGGCCTCCGCCGCGGCAGCGATGTATCGGAATGCGTTGAAGGTTGCTCCACCCCCGAGTCACTGGCCCGCGCAGCTGAAACCTCAGCTGCAACATGCGCGCGAAGTCTCCGAGCTCTACTCGGCGGCACTCTCGAAACATTTGCAAACAAAGTTGGCCGAGGCTCGCGCCGCTCTGGAGCCCTCGGTTGCGGGACGTTGGGACGAAGCGGCAGCCATCGTCACCGGCCGCTCCAAGCCGTTCGTTTCGGAAAGTAATCAGTTGCTGGTGCCGCGGCTGCCGGCTATTCCGTTTTTCGAGCGCAGTCAATTTGCCTGGGCCGCGGCGCTCGAAGCGCAAACCGACGCGATCCGTGCGGAGTTACTGGCGGCCCTGCAATCGCAGCGGGACCGCTTCGGTCCCTACATTGCCTATGGCAAGGGCGATCCAGTCAATCAGTGGCGCGAGTTGAATCATTCGACGCGCTGGAGCGCGTTTCAACTTTGGCGCGGCGGCGTGCCAGTTCATGACAATCTGCAGCTGTGTCCGGTGACGGCCCAGGCGCTCGCGCTCGTTCCGCAAGTGGACATCGGCGGTCTGTGTCCCAATGCCATGTTCTCTGCGCTGGCGCCAAGAACTCACATTCCACCGCACAATGGCGAGACCAATGCGCGCCTGGTCGCCCATCTGCCCCTGATCGTGCCCGAGGGTTGCTGGCTGCGCGTCGGCTACGAAAGGCATGAATGGAAGGTTGGCGAAATCGTGGTGTTCGACGACACAATCGAGCATGAAGCGATGAATGGCAGCGACGAGTTGCGCGTCGTGTTGATCTTCGACGTCTGGAATCCGCTGCTGTCGCCTGCCGAGCGTGACATGGTGCGAGCGATCACCGCAGCGGTCCGCGAATTCGGTTGATTGTCAGAGCCTGCCGCCATGGAAAGTCCGTCCGATCAGATGCGCGCTCTCGTTGAAGCGGCGGCCGCCGCCCTGCAAGCCGGCGATGCGGGCTCCGCGCGAGCTCATTTCGAGCGGATCGTCGCCAGCGGGCAAGCCAATGCCGGTGTGTTGGCGGGATTGGCGCTCGCGTGTCAGTCCCTGAAGGACGAGCCGGCGATGCTGGCCGCGCTCGAGCGTGCGCTCGCCATCGATCCTCACAACATCCGTGCGCTGGTGATGAAGGGGGACCACTTGGTGGCCACTGGCGCATCCCGTTCGGCGATTGCGTTTTACGCAGCAGCGTTGCGGGCGGCAGCCGAAGCGAAGGGGTTGCCTCCCGGTATCGTTCAGCTCGCGCGTCACGCGGAGGATATGCATCGGCGCATCAATGCTGAGTTGGAGAATCACATTCGTACGCAGCTGGCAGGGGCGGGGCACGCGCCAGGCAGCCCTCGCTTCGCGCAGTCCATCGAGATGCTGATGGGCAAGAAACAACGCTACGTTCAGGAACCGCGCGCCTATTTCTTTCCGGGACTGGCCGACATCCAGTTCTTTCCACGCGAGAGCTTTCCATGGCTCGCATCGCTGGAAGCGGCAACGCCGCAGATCACCGCCGAGTTGGAACAGTTGCTGGCGACCGATCAGAAGTTCGAGCCTTACATCCAGCAATCCGCCGATGCGCCGACGCGCCTGGGTCATCCGTTGCTGAACGACGCGGCCTGGAGCGCGTTCTTTTTGTGGAAGGATGGGGCGCCCGTGCCGGGTAGTGCCGAGCGCTGCCCGAAAACGCTGGCAGCGCTCGCGCAGCTGCCGCTGTGCCGTATCCCCGGGCGTACACCGTCAATCCTGTTTTCGCGGCTGGCGCCCGGCGCGTGCATCCCACCTCACACGGGATTCCTGAACACGCGGCTGATCTGTCATCTGCCGTTGATCGTGCCACCAGGTTGTGTTTTGCGCGTGGGCAATGAGCAGCGAGAGTGGCGCGCTGGCGAGGCCTGGGTATTCGACGACACCATCGAGCACGAGGCGATGAATCGCAGTGACCAGTCACGCGTAGTGCTGATATTCGATATATGGCGTCCGGAGCTCACTGACGGCGAGCGGGAGCAGGTGACTGCGCTGTTGACGGCGATCGATTCGTTCAGCCGCGGCGGGGAGACCTGGAGCGTCTGATGCTGGGGCCGATCGGACCCGGTGGGCCTGATGGGCTGGATTTGCCCCCTGGATCACGTGTACAGCCACTCTGGCTGGGATATATTCCAGACACAAACAGGTGGGAGTCGTGTCATGGCCAAGCTCCAAGTTGTGCGCGCCAGTGGCGTGCTGATCCTGTCGGCAATTCTCTTTGGCTGCGCCAGCGCGCCCGGCCCGCAACAGGCTAATACCACCCAGGCTGAACCTGCCAAGGCCAGGCAGCGAGTCGCCAGCCGCGACCGCACCCCTTCCTGGCAGAAGTATCAGGTAAGCGGTTCAAGAATTCCGCGTTATCTGGATGCCAGCGGCCGGCCTCTCAGCGCTGATTTCGTTAACAGCACGACCAGCGAGGGCTTGCATATGCTGCCGGCAGTCACGATGACTCCTTGCAGCAAGAGCCGCAGCGGTTGCTGAATTCTTCTCGGGTGAGTGGCGCCTCGTGCGATACGTTGGCGCCACCCACCTCTGCCGAATGGGCCTCTAAAACCCCTAAGTACCCGTGGTGCTCGCATCAACCACGCCGTGACTGTTTCTGTCGCGGTTTTGCATCATGCGACGCGCCGACTCCTCTTCGAGGCGCAGTTGCTCCCGAGTCCTGCAAACACGCTTGCCGATACGCGTGCCCAGCGGTTTCTCGTTGCGACAAATGATCTCATCGTCGTTGGCGGCGAGCTTGGCCGACTCCGCCGACACCGCCTGAGTGGCAGGCTGCTGCGGAACTGCCTGCGGGTTGGGTGGCGCGGCCACCGCAGGTTCGGCTGCAGACGCCGCTGCCTCCGGTGTAGCGCTGGTCTGGTTCTGGGGTGGCGCGGCGCAGCCAGCCAGCGTTGTGGCGGCGAGGGTTAAGCAGATCGCAAGAACACGCATTTATACCGCTCCCTGTAAGTCCTGTTCGGTCGCTTGGGAAGATAAAGAGTCGCTCGCTGCACTATTGCGATTTATTGGATCGAAGCGACTGCCTTGCACCAAATTAGCCGTGGCCGGGTATTTTCACAAGCGGTCCCACGGTCGTAGCAAGCCAATCGCTCGCCGGTTTTGCTCGATGTCATCGCAGGTGAGCGGAGCCACGATTGTCGATTGCCCTCACCAGCTTGCGTTCATGTGTCGTTCAGGCACGCCGATGTGCACGAACGAGGTCTACGAGAAGGCAGTCGCGCCAGGCGCGAGCCGTTGCCGAATGACGCGTCATTAGTTACTCGATCATCGCAACGCTGTTTGTTTCTTACAGCGAACGCCAATTAGAGTCCGAGGCGTTGCGAATGACAAAAATTTAAACTTCACGCGCGACAGGCGTTCTGGTTGCTGGTTGAACCTGCACTCGGTATCGCGTGCCCTCGCTTGCTCGAGCAACTGCTGCAACGAGCCTCTCATTCTAGCGAAGCCCTCTGACGTCGTGCGCCTGCCAGGGTCTCGCTCGGGCCGACGACTCGGTCGGCGGCTAGCGCGCTCAATTGTTGTCGAACCATCAAGATGCTGATTCTTCTGCGAACTCCGGCCTCGTTCCGGCAGCAGCCCGCGCTGTGGTCGGACGCGCGCTCTCCCGAGTGTAAAAATGCCACAGCGAACTCGGCTTGCGGGTGCAGCTGTCAAGCGCTCACCCATCGTTGTCAATCCGCAACGCCGGCATTATGGGTGGCGATTCGTGCTCGATAGTCCGAGCTTAAGTAGGTGATTTACAAGCATCCTTAATCCTCTCGTCGCAGCAAATACGCTTGTTGTGGCGAAAGCAACGGTTGTATCCTCCGCGCCCCATGAGCCAGCGCTGTCGTCATTGCAGGCGCCAGTTTGTTGTACATCGGTCACAGTGCAAAGCGGCCGATTCGGTCGCCGTTGCTTTTTCATCCTCGCAGGAGGTGCGCAAAAATGCTTCCGACCAATAATTCGCTACGGCACGCGATTCATGGCGTGCTGTTGGCCAGCGCGACCGCGGCCATTCCGGCCGCCCCCGCGATCGCTCAGCAAACCGACACGGCGGCGCGGCCCATTGAAGAAGTGGTGATCACCGGTTCGCGCATTCGTCGCGTCGACGAAGAAACCGCGAGCCCGGTGTTCGTGATGGATGCCAGTACGATTGCCAACACCGGCGTGAGCACGCTGGGCGATCTGATGATGCGTGTGCCCGCCATCTCCGGCGCGGCAACGAATCCGCAAGTGAACAACGGCGGTGGCACCGGTGAATCCAACGTCGAATTGCGCGGCCTCGGCGCGCAGCGCACGTTGGTGCTGTTGAACGGCCGTCGCATCAACATCCTCGGTGCGAACGGCACGACCTCGGCCGTCGATATCAACATGATCCCGCTCAACATGATCGATCGCGTGGAAGTGTTGAAGGAAGGCGCGGGCGCCGTGTACGGCTCCGACGCCATCGCTGGCGTGGTGAACTTCATCACCAAGAAGGATTGGGACGGCGCCGACGTGAGCGTCGAGTGGGGCCAGACGGGTGAGGGCGATGGTGAGCGTCAGTCCGCCAGCCTCACGCTCGGCAGCACCGGTGAAAAGCTCAGTGTGCTGTTCGGCGCCAACTACAACAAGCAGGATGCGGTGTCCGCGTCCGATCGCGATTTTTCCGCTGCCGCGCTGTATCTGTATGGCGGTCTGGCGCAGGAATTCGGTTCGAGTCGGACGCCACGCGGTCGAATTTCCCTGCCCGACTCCCTGACGGATGACTTCGGTTGCAGCAGTGTGACCAGAACTCCTGGCGCGAGCGGCGCAGGGTTGGACAGCTACCGCTGCTACAGTAGCGCCGAAGATTCCTACAACTATCAACCGTTCAACCTGCTGATCACGCCGCAGGAGCGCACCAGCCTGTTCACGATGTTGAACTACGAGCTGAACGAGGGCATGGAGGCGTATGGCGAAGTGCTATACAACCGCACGCGCTCCGGCTTCCAGATTGCGCCGCTGCCGTTCGACGCGAATGCCGATGACGTGGTCATTTCCGCGGCCAATGCCTACAACCCGTTCGGCACCGATTTCGGTGGCGCCGTCAGTGGCAGAGAAAACCCGAACTTCCTGGTGCGCCTGGAAGCGCTCGGCAATCGCCGCAGCGAAGTCAACACGGACTCCATCCTGGCGAACGCCGGCCTGCGCGGCAATGTCGGCAGCACCTCGTGGCAATGGGACGCGGGTGTGCAACTCGGCCGCATGAGCCAGGACCAGAACATCAGCGGTTATCTGCTCAAGCCGCAGTTGCAGGCCGCGGTGGGCCCGACTCACGTCGGTGCCGACGGTGTGCTCCGTTGCGGTCCTACGGAAGCCCTGGCGATCAGCGGCTGCACGCCGATCAACATCTTCAACCTGTCGGATCCGGCGCAGATCCAGGCGTTGCAGGACATTTCCACGAACTATCGCAGCGACTACAAGTACACCAGCACCGGCTATTCGCTGAATGCCAACGGCGAGCTGTTCGACTTCGGCGCGGGTCCCGTGCTGATGGCGATTGGCGCCGAATACCGCGAGCAGGAAGGCGTGTTCGAGACGGACGTGCTGACGCGCGGTGAAGCGCCGCTATACCTGTCGTGTTTGCTGGCGCAGGAAACCTGTACCGGCAACTCGCAGGCCGACTACAACGTCCGCGAAATCTACACCGAGTTCTTCGTGCCGCTGCTCAGAGATCTGCCGGGCGTGCAGGCGTTGAACGTTACCGCCGGCATCCGCTACTCGGATTACTCGGTGGACACGATCGGCGACGACACCAATGCACAGTTCAAGATCGAGTATCGTCCGATCTCCGATGTGTTGATTCGCGGCTCGTATGCGCAGGTGTTCCGCGCGCCGACCATCCTCGATCTGTCGAAGGCACCGTCGCAGGATTCGCCGACCTTCAGCGATCCTTGTACGAACCTCACGCCCGCAGCATTGGCCGCCAGCCCCGGACTGCAGCGCGCCTGCGTGGGCGTGCCGACCACCGGGGATTTCTCGCAGCCGGTCAGTCAGATCACCGGCCTGATTCTCGGCAACCCGGATCTGAAGCCAGAAACGGGTGACGTAGTCACGTTCGGCGTGGTGTACGACCCGCAGTTCGTGCAGGGCCTGTCGCTGACGGTGGACTACTGGCGGTACAAGATCGAGGACCTGATCACGCCGCTCGACCCGAACTTCGCGGTCGAGCAGTGCGTCGACAACGGCACCTATTGCGAATTGATGTTCCGCTATCCGGAGGGCCACCCGGCTGCCGGTGAGTTCCAGGTGTTCCAGGAACCCATCGTCAACCTCGGTGTGCTGGAGACCGACGGTATCGACTTCGGAGTGAAGTACGCGCTGCGCGACACCCCGGTGGGCTCGTTCAACTTCTCGTTGGACCTGACTCGTATCAACAGCTACGAGAACACGCCGTCGCCGGGCGCCGCGCCAGTGGAAATTGCCGGCACGTTCGACCGTCAGTTCGGCAACTATGCCAAGTGGCGCGGTCTGCTGGGCGTGGGTTGGGCGATGGGCGGCTTCGACGGCCTGCTGACGCTGCGGTACATCGACAACCTGAAGGTCAACGACCCGGATGGGCTGCTGGTCGATGAGCCGCCGCTCGAGATCGGTTCGATGACCTATGTCGATGCCACCGTGGGCTACACCTTCCCGACCGACACCAAGGTGCAGATCGGCGGCGTCAACCTGACCGACAAGCAACCGCCGTTGCTGTATCAGAACAATGTGATCAACGCGAACACCGACGTGTCCACCTACGACCTGCTGGGTCGTCGCTGGTACATCGGTCTGTCGCAGAAGTTCTGATCGCGTCGAAGGTCGGACCTGTCGATGATGGGCCGCGAGGTTTTGCCTCGCGGCCCTTTTCTGTTTAGCTTGCGGGCATGCCTCAGCGCTTTCCCCCTTCGTCACCCATCGACCCGCGGCGGCTGCTGCGGGAAGCCGTGGCTGCGTTCAATGCCAATCAGTTCGCCGCGGCCGAAACACGGTGCCAGCAGCTTCTGGCGAACGCGCCCGGCGATGCGCGAGCGCTGGCTTTGTATGGAGCCGTGCTGCACGGTCAGGGGCGCTATGCCGATGCGGAGCACGTTTTCGGCGGGCTGGTGAACCTCGAGCCGGGCACGGCGCTGCACTGGGTGAATCTGGGCACTGCCCGGCGATGCGCCGGCAAGTACGAACAGGCTCTGCAGGCGTACACGCGGGCTGCCGAGCTCGGCTGTGCCACCGCCGATTTCTATTTCAACGTCGGCCTCACGCACATGGACCGGCGCGACTACGAATCCGCGCGCGCAGTGCTGAAGAAGGCGCTGGATCTCGACCCTGCCGACGCATCGATCCGCTCCGAGTACATCAAGGCCTGCTACGAGTCGATGCAGACCGAAGAGGCCCTGGCGGCGGTGCAGGGCTGGAATGACTTTTCGCAGCTTGCACCCGATCAGCTTGCCATGCTGGCCGCGCGCCTGATGAACCTGGGCGAGATGCAGCGAGCCGAAAGCGTCATCGGGCAGCTTGGCTCCAGCCAGCTCGATGTGCATGCCATGCTCACGCTGGCGCAGATCATGGAGCGAACCAATCGCCTGGATGAGGCCGAGCGCTTGATCGAGCGCCTGTCGCACGATCCGCGCGCGTCATCTCTGGGTACGGACCTGCTTCTCACGCAGGCGCAGCTCGCGCAGCGGCGCGGTGATCACGAGCACGCCTGTGAATTGTTTCAACGTGTGTTACGGGGCGTCGAGCATTTTCATGATCGACACTTCGTGCTGTTTCCGCTGCTGAAGTCGCTGGATGCGCTGCAACGCAACGACGAAGCCTTCGCGGTCATGAGCGAAGCGCATGTGTCCCAGGTCGAGCATTTGAAATTGACCGCGCCGCTGGCCGTAGCCCGGGGCACGCCGACATGGGAGATCGCGCGCTGGAGCTGCGATCCCGCCGACATCGCGCAATGGGACCACACCGGCGCGCCGTCGCTGGAAGATAGTCCGGTGTTCGTGCTGGCATTTCCGCGCTCGGGTACGACGCTGCTGGAGCAGACGCTCGATGCGCATCCGCAACTCAAATCGATGGATGAGCAGCCGATCGTGCAGGCCGCGCTCGACGACATCCTGGCCGCAGGTGTGCGCTATCCGGAAGAGATGGGTAGGCTCACAGCCGGGCAGGTGAAGGCGCTTCGCGCCCGATATTTCGAGCGGGCCGCCGCCAGGGTGAATCTTGCGCCGGGCCAGCGGCTGGTCGACAAGAATCCGCTGAACATGTTGCGGCTGCCGACCATCAAGCGGCTGTTTCCGAACGCACCCATCATTCTTGCAATCCGGCATCCTTGCGACGTGATCGTCAGCTGCTTCATGCAGCACTTCCGCGCGCCGCATTTCGTGCTGTTGTGCTCGGACCTGCAGTCGCTCGCCGAAGGCTATCGACGCTCGTTCGACTTCTGGTATCAGCAGGCGGCCATGCTGTCGCCGAACGTGCTCGAAATCCGCTACGAGAGTTTCGTCGCCGACTTCGAGCGCGGCGTGCGCGAGATGGCGGAATTTCTGCGGCTGCCGTGGCACGACGCGATGCTGGCGCCAACCGAACATGCGCGCGCCAAAGGATATATCAGCACACCCAGTTATTCGCAGGTCGTGCAGCCGGTGAATCAGAAGGCTGTGGGTCGCTGGCGCGCCTACGAGCGGCACCTCGCTCCAATCATCCCTCGGCTACAGCCTTATCTGCAGCGCTGGGGTTACTCGGATCGATGAACAGCAGGTACGTGGACAGGATGTACTTGTCGCCTGACAAGGGCGGCAGACCCTCGTGCTGGTACATCCAGTATGGAGGAAACATCAGCAGCCGCCCGGCGCGCGCCGGGATGGTGACCTCGAGCTGGGGAAAGTGCGTCTCGCCGCCTCGATCGACATCGTTCAAGTACCACAGCAGCACCAGGTAACGATTGGCCACATGGTTGATGGAATCGAAGTGCAGCTGAAACTGCTCCTGCTGGCCCGCCCGGTAGCGCTTCAGCGTCAGGTTGGAGATCACCGGCGAGTTGGGGATGGGAATCGCCAGTTCGATGTCGCGGTTGTAGCGATCCAGCGCGCGGTCGATCAGCTGGCGGAACATGCCGAGGAAGGCCGCATCCGACAGCCGCGTTACATTCAACTCGGTCCAGGCCGAGTCCTCCAATCCTCTACGCACGCCACGGCCGTTGCGCAGCTGGAAGCGCTCCAGGCCGGCGAACGAGGCGATCATCTGCTGGCACAGCTTGGGGTCCAGATCCTGATCGTAGGTCCGAATGTAGCGGCGCAGGTCCGCGTGGCTCATGGCAGGGCTCTGGGTAAGACTCTGGGCAAGGCTCTGGCTGGGGCTCATGGCCAGCTATAGTAGCGCGGAAATGAGCTCATCCGACGCCCATACCCTGTTGCAGCAAGGCCGCCTCGACGAGGCCGAGCGGGCTGCCCGCCAGTCGTTGCAGCACCAGCCGCGCGATGTGGAAGCGCTGAATGTGCTGGGCCTGGTTGCCCTGCGTCGTGGCCAGTTGTCGCGCGCTCAGCAGTTGCTGGAATCGTCCATCGAGATCGATCCCAATCATGCGCTGACGCGGCACTATCTCGGCCGTGTGCACGACGCATCCGGCAACATAGACGCGGCCGTCGCAGCGCACGGGGCCGCGCTCGCGTTCGCGCCTGCAATGTTCATCATCCGGTTGCATTACGGCGTCGCCTTGGAGCGAGCCGGTCAGCACGAACAGGCGGCGATTCACTACTTTCGCGCGACCAACGATGCGAGGGCGCAGGGCCGCTGGCTCAACGCCGAAACGACGGCGTCGGCGTTACGACCGATCGTGGAGCATGCGGTGCGCATGGTGCGCCAGACCACTCGCGCGCGGTACGCAAGCGTGATCGAGCCTCTGCGCCAGCAATTTGGTGTCGACTCGCTCGAGCGTGTTGAGCAGTGTCTGCGCATCTATTTCAGGGAACAGGAGCCGGTCTACCCGGATCCGCGCCAGCAACCGACCTTCCTTTATTTTCCGGGCCTGCCACCGGCGGCGTACCTGGATCGATCGTTGTTTCCGTGGCTCGAAGCGTTGGAGGCGCGGACCGATGACATCCGCCAGGAGTTGCTGCGACTGTTGGCCAGTGACGCAGGTCGCGAGCGCGTGTTCTCGAACGAGGCCATCGAGCAACAGAATCTGCGTGGCTTGAAGTCGCCGCCGAGCTGGAACGGCTATTATTTCTATCGCCATGGCGAGCGTCGCGACGACAACTGCGCCGCCTGTCCCGTCACCGCACAGACGTTGGATCTGTTGTCGCTGTCCCACGTGCGAGAACATGGACCGGAAGTATTGTTCTCCGTGTTCACGGCGGGCACGCATTTGCTGCCTCATCGCGGCGTCACCAATACGCGGCTCGTTGGACATCTGCCGCTGCTGGTGCCGCCGGACTGCGCGCTGAACGTTGGCGGCGAAGTCCACGAGTGGCAGGAAGGCCGCGCGGTCATCTTCGACGATACTTACGAGCACGAGGCGTGGAACCGCAGCGATCGCACGCGCGTCGTGCTGATCTTCGATATCTGGAATCCTCATCTCACCGAAGTCGAGCGTGCCGCCATCGAGTTGCTGGTACCGGCGATCGGCGATTTCCGAAAGGCGTCGGAGGCGGCATAGTCATGAGGCTGCCCAAACCGTTCTATCGCTTGCCGCTGCGGTTTGACTTCGAGCGGCTGCGCGCGGAAGCGGCTGCGTTGCCTGCTCAGGCTTGGGTGAAACATCCCAACGATCTCAAAGGCAACAGCGCTGCCCGGTTGATCAGCGTCGATGGCGGCGAGAACGACGACGTGAACGGTCGCATGCAGGCCACCGCGCATCTCCAGCAGTCGCCGTACATTCGCCAGATCCTCGCCAGCTTCGGCGTCGTGTGGAGCCGCTCGCGGTTGTTGCGACTCGCCCCTGGGGCAACAGTGCCAGAGCACGCGGATATCAACTATCACTGGTTTACGCGCGTGCGCTTGCATATTCCGATCGTGACGCGACCTGAAGTGCGGTTCTTCTGTGACGACCAGGTCGTGCACATGGCAGCAGGCGAGGCATGGGTATTCGACAATTGGCGCTCGCATCGAGTCGAAAACTTTGCGCCTGACGAGCGTATCCATCTGGTCGCGGATACGTCCGGCAGCGCGGCCTTCTGGCAGTTGGTCGCGCAAAGCGACAATCCCGCCGCGCAGGTTCGCAATGTTCCCTATGTCGAAGGGCGTCAGGCAACGCCGCTAACCGAGCGGGCCAGGCTCGCCGCTGTGATGACACCGGCCGAGGTGGACTTCCTCATTCTCGACTTGCGCTCGGAGCTGGCGGCGGAAGAGGGCCTGGCGGACGCTCGTATGCGCCTCGTGCGTTATCACGGATTGCTCGACGCAATGTGCAAGGATTGGCGACAGCTGTACGCGCTGTACGGTGACGAGCCGCGAGGCTGGTCGGAGTTCGTGCGCCTGCGCGACCATGTCCGCAACGCGTCGCGCCAGTTATCCGAAGGATTGATGATGCGCACGAATCGCGTTTCCGCGCATCAAGTGCTGGAAGGTCGGGTCCTGCGAGCGATGTTGTCGCTGCCGGAACAAACAGCCATGGCAGCCGCGCCGATTCAACCGACTCGCGCACGTGCGCCGCAGATCGAGCGGCCGATATTCATTGTCGCTGCGCCACGCTCGGGCAGCACCTTGCTGTTCGAAACATTGGCGGCCAGTTCGCAACTCTGCACGGTGGGTGGAGAAGCGCATTGGCTGGTGGAAGGTATCGAAAGCCTGCGCCCGGGCGCGCCCGGCGTCGACTCCAATCGACTCACCGCCGAGCATGCCAGCCCGGCCATAGCCGAAGACATTCGCGAGCAGATTCTGACGCGGTTGCAGGATCACAGAGGTCAGGCCGTGGGTGAGCCTGGGGCGCGCCGCTTCCTGGAGAAGACGCCGAAGAACGCGCTGCGAATTCCGTTCTTCAATCATATTTTCCCCGATGCTCAGTTCGTTTTTCTGTGGCGCGAGCCGCCCGAGAACATCAGTAGCATCATGGAAGCGTGGCGTTCCGGACAGTGGCACACGTATCCAAAGCTGGACGGCTTCGAAGGGCCGTGGTCGATGTTGTTGCCGCCGGGTTGGCGCAGCATGAACGGACGAGCGTTGGAGGAGATCGCTGCCTGGCAGTGGCAGGAGACCAATGCGCGGATACTGGATGATCTGCAAACACTGCCGCCGCAGCGCTGGACGGTGGTGCAATATGCAGATCTGGTTCGCGATCCAGCGGGCACCATCGGCAAGGTTTGTGAGTTCCTGGGTATGGGCGTGGATCCGGCCCTCGCCAGCCGTGTGGCTCAGCCGTTGCCGCAGGCTCGCTATACGTTGACCGCGCCGGCGGCGGACAAGTGGCGAGCGAATGAGGCCGAGATTGCCAGGGTATTGCCGTC
Organism: Steroidobacter sp.; assembly: GCF_036406195.1. Taxonomy (GTDB): domain Bacteria; phylum Pseudomonadota; class Gammaproteobacteria; order Steroidobacterales; family Steroidobacteraceae; genus Steroidobacter. The sequence continues at coordinate 79,099 of NZ_DASWVW010000061.1, read as the reverse complement.
GGTCCAGGCAACTTGGGAGCGACTGCGCTCGCTTTGATCGCTCGACTGCTAGAAAACGTAGCCGTGGCGCTCGATGACTAAGCTGTCGCGCTGGGCAACGAGTTGCGCCAACTCGTCGTCGTAGAACTGACGATGCGGCGCATGCTCCGACGTATTCAGCGCTGGCGCTGTGTCGATGTAGTCGCGTAAGCCGGGCGAGACAGGCTCGCCGATGGATTCGAGCAGTTGCGGCATTTCGCTGCGCAAATGTTCCATGCGCGCGAGCTTCGCTGTCTCGGTGTCAGGCCCGTACAAATAACGATAAAGAAACGAGTAGAAGCCCAGCTCGCTATCGCGAATGGGCGCGAGCGCGAATCCCGGCAAGTTCAGCCCTTGATTGGTGTACGCACCGGGCAGCGCGGCGAGCACGCGATCGAGCAAGCTGTGTTCGCGATCCAGATTCAGCATGTTGCGCACCGTGGCTTTGAAATCCAGCGTGCCGCCGTCGCTGAGAGTCTGGAACAGCGCGTTCGGCCGTGGCCGCGAGCGCTGGAAGCTGAACCACGAAACGTAATAGCTCCAGGGGTTGCGGACCAGGCCGAGCACGGGCAGCGAAGCGCACGACTCGGGAAGCATGGAGCGGGGCAGGTGATAGCCGACATGGCGCGCACCCGCGACGAAGCGCACCAAGCCCGTGTTGACGAAGGTGCCACCCGACTTGTGCAGGTGGAGAAAGACGAAGCGTGGAGTGACGATCATCCCGCGGCGGGCGTGGCGAAGTGTCGCTCGACTGCTTCGATCCGGCGGCCGAGATCGCGCTGGCCCGCGGCCAGCATCTGTAACAAAGCTGGCGTTGGCAGGAAGTCGCAAATCATATGCGTGCGCGACCGCTGCGGGTCCGCGTTCCAGACGGCGTGCGGAGCGCTGTTGTTCAGCACCCAGGCTTCGCCGGCCTTCATGAGGTAACACAACGGGCCTGCGATCATCCATGCCTGGTCGTGCGTCTCGACCGGGAAATGCAGGCGCAGGGTCTTGGCGAAATAGGGCGCACGATCGATGTGAGGATCGATGGTGGCGCCTCCCGGCAGACGGGCCAACAAGCAGCGTTGCGCGGGCGCTGGAATCAGCTTCTCGATGATCTCGCGTGCGTATGACAACAGTGCGAGCGGCTCGCGGTCCTCGATCGGCAGCTCACCTTGAGCGGGCGCGTAACCCCGCAGAAACAATGCTTCGGCGGCGCGATGCACGCCGACGCGCCCGCCTCGAGTTCCCCACAGCGAAGCCGGTAAAGCATCGACTTCGGCGGCGAACCGCGATGCGTCCAGTTGCAGCGGCAATCGCAAGCACCCGCCGACCAGCGCAGCTTTATCGATGACAGGATGGCCGGGAAGGTCGAGCATAATTCAACGGCCGGCACTGAACGCCGGATGCATGACTTGCGCGCCGGCTGAGATTTTCAACCGCGCCGCCGTGCCCGCCGGCAGTTCGACCACGCCCAGCGCGGGGCCGCCGGACTGGATGGTATCGAGCGATAGCGGCTTGGTTTTCTCCACCACGCGCAGCACTTTGCCATCGGCTGCTACGAACAGCATGTCGAGCGATACGTAGGTGTTCTTCATCCACATCGACACCGGATGCGGCTGCGGATAGATGAACAGCATGCCGTCATCGGCGCGCAGTTCCCGGATGAACATCAAGCCCCGGGCCCGGCGCTGGTCGTCGTCCGCGATCCAGACATTGAACTGATGCAGACGGGCGTCGGGCGTCGCGATCTGCAGGGTCGAGCGCCGGAAGACGCGGTCCAGGTCGCTGGCGGTGACGTTCGGCGCCTCCGCCGTCGCGTTCTTCGGCGTGTTGTCGGCGTGCGAGAGGCCGGACAACAGCGCGCCAAGGACAACGGCTCCAATAGCAACGGAGCAGGTCAGCAGGCGCCGGAGGGAATGCACGGTCATCATCGAGCTCCTGCCAGGCGTTGCGCTGTCATCGGGCCCTGGTCCAGATCTTCATCACGGTCCTCGCTATCGAAGTCGATGCGGCCGGCATAGTCGAACCGCGACAGCAGAATGACGCCATCGCCCCGCACGGCCCGCGCCGGATGCGTACAGAAGCCGCGCGCGATGATGCGATAGGAGCGAGAGCGATGCGGGATGCCAACCAGCGGCTCCTGCCGGACTTCGTCCAGGGTGCACTTGTTGTCGCCCTGGGTGCTGTAGAACTCGCCGAGGCCTTCCCGTATGACAGTCACATTCACCGGCAGTGCCTTGGCCGTCTGTCCCTCGCGCAGACCGGCGACCCCGAACAGCAGCACCAACCGGCCTTCGCCGTCATCGTGACTGAAACGTACCCGGATGCCGCCATCCGGTCGCACGGCGCCGGTGCACTCCGTGCCGTCGTTGCCCCAAACAAGCTCCGCTTGCACGGCGCCCGACAGCCGCGCCTTGAGGAAACCGCCGCCGTCCGGCAGGCAGACTACGGCCTGCGCAGCTTCGGTAGCGCTCTCATCGTCGCTTGCCGGTGGCTGAGCATGGACCTTGCAGGTCAGTCCCAACGTTAACCAGCAGATCGTTATTGCGGGCAGGCAGCGACGCCAGCTCGTAAAGCGGGAGGTGCCGCAGCCATGGCCGATTGGGAGCACGAGGTCGTTACTGAACCGTTGCAGCATGCCGGTATGCTTACTCTGGACGCGCGGTTCCGGCAGACTGTAGCGCCGGAGCCTCACCATCCCGAGCAGTATGGGGACGGCGAGCAGCCCACAATGCCGAAGCCGCGCCTGCGAGGCAAGCGGCGACGGTCTGCGCCGACAACGGGGGCGGCGGACTTGACCGGAGAGCCCTGCGCTGATTGGCTGAACTTACGTGAAGCGAGAATTCCAACTATGGACGATAGAGCAGAGCCCGCTCGATCGGTGACGTTGACGCGAAGAACCAGCGAATCGCACGCGCGAACCCGACGCTATGTCAGCCGGATCACGCGCAATACGCTGGCGGTGATCATGGCCGGCGGTCGCGGCGAGCGCCTGAAACATCTGACCGATTTCCGGTGCAAGCCGGCCACGCCGTTCGGCGGCAAGTTCCGCATCATCGACTTCGTCCTGTCGAACTGCGTGAATTCCGGCATCCGCCGCATCCAGGTGATGACCCAGTACAAATCCCACTCCCTGATCCAGCACATCCAGCGCGGTTGGGGCTACCTGCGCGGCGAATTCGGCGAGTTCGTGGAGATCGTGCCGGCGCAGCAGCAGATGGGTGATTTCTGGTACCGGGGTACGGCCGACTCGCTGTATCAGAACCTGCAGATCATCAAGCTGCACAATCCCAAGCACATCCTGGTGCTGGCGGGCGATCACATCTACAAGATGGACTACGGCGTGATGCTCGCCTCGCACGTGGCGAAGCGGGCCGACATCACGGTGGGTGTCGTCGAGGTGCCGCGCATGCAGGCCACGGCCTTCGGCGTGATGAGCGTCGATCCGGACTATCGCATCACCAAGTTCTCGGAAAAGCCCAAGGATCCCGAAGGCATTCCCGGCCGCGAGGATTTCGCGCTGGGCTCGATGGGCATCTATGTCTTCAAGGCCAGCCTGCTGTATCGATTGCTGGAGGAACAGGCCAGGCAACCGGACACCTCCCATGATTTCGGCCGGAACATCATTCCCGGCGCCTTGAAGTCGCTGAAGGTGTTCGCCTATCCATTCACCGACAACGAGACGCGCGTTCAGCATTACTGGCGCGACGTCGGCACGGTGGATGCGTTCTACGACGCGAACATGGAACTGGTGTACGTCAATCCCGAGCTGAACATCTACGACGAGAAGTGGCCGATCTGGACCTACCAGCGCCAGTACCCGCCGGCGAAGTTCGTGCTCGACGAGGACGGCCGGCGCGGCATGGCGATCAATTCCATGGTGTCCGGCGGCTGCATCATCTCCGGCGCCACGGTCAATCAGTCGCTGCTGTTCTCGAACGTGCGCATCGAGGAGCGCAGCTACATCGAGCGCTCGGTGATCTTCCCCGACGTGGTGGTCGGCGCCGGCAGCGTCATCAAGCGCGCCATCGTGGACACCGGCGGGGTGGTGCCGCCCGGCACGCAGATCGGCCTGAATCCCGAAGAGGATGCCCGGCGGTTCTATATGAGCGAGCAAGGCGTCGCGCTGGTGACTCGGGACATGCTGGCCAAGCTGCGGCAGCCCTGAGCCGAAAAAAGCCAGGGCGTGCGTCACACGAGGCGCGCGCCCGGTCTGCTATTCTTCGCGCCCAGATACCCTGGGAGCACCGATGAACAAGGTCGTTACGCGTCTTGCGCTGGCGTTCGCGCTGCTCGTGTCCGTCAGCAGTTGCAGTGCCTTGCGTCCCGAACTGCAGGCGCCGCGCCTGGCGCTGGTCAGCGTCGCCATGACGTCGGCGGACATCTTCAATCAGCAGTTCCTGGTCCGCATCAACATCGAGAATCCGAACGATCGCGACCTGCCCATCACGGGGTTGGATTACAAGCTGTTCCTGGAAGGCGATGGTTTCGCCGAAGGCTTGCTGAACAAGCCGTTCACGGTGCCGGCCAATGGCGAGACGGATTTCGACATGACCGTGCGCACCAACTTCGTCAGCGGGGTCGGCCGGCTGCTGTCGCGCCTGAACGGCCGCACGCAGGTGAACTACGCGGTCGAGGGCAAGCTGCTCACCGACATCCGTTTCCTGAAGAAGATTCCGTTTCAGGAAACCGGCAGCGTCAATATCGCTGTCCTGAAATAGTCGGCTTCAAGCCCACTTGCCGGTGAGCTCGCGGTACAGCTTCACGTACTCGCCGGTCTGACGATCCCACGAAAAATCCTGCGCCATGCCGTTGAGCATGAGCTGGCGCCAGCCATCCTGATCCTTGAAGAAATCCAGCGCGGTATGGATGGCCCACTGCACCGCCGGGACGTCGAAATCGTTGAACACGATGCCGGTGCCCTGGCGCGTGGCGGGGTCCCACATCTGCACTGAATCCGCCAGGCCGCCCGTGCGGCGGACGATGGGCGGGGTGCCGTACTTCAGGCTGTACATCTGATTCAGCCCGCATGGCTCGTACTGCGAGGGCATCAGGAACATGTCGCTTGCCGCCTCGATCAGGTGCGACAGCTCCTCGTTGTAGCCGCGATGGAACACCACGCGATCCGGAAAGCGGTGTTGCAAGTCGACGAAGAAGTTTTCGTAGTGCGCCTCGCCGCTGCCCAGCGCCACCAGGCTCATCTCGCGCGTCTGCAGGATCTCGGGCAAAGCGTCGAACAGCAGGTCGAAACCCTTCTGCACCGTCATGCGCGACACGATGCCCATCATTGGCACGCTGTCGCTGACGGAAAGATTCAACCAGTCCAGCAGCGAACGCTTGGTAGCGCGCTTGCCCGACAGGTCTTCCGGCGAGTAGTGATGTTTCAAGTAGCGGTCGGTGGCGGGATTCCACTCGCTGTAGTCGACCCCGTTGAGGATGCCGACGACGCCGTCGGCCCTCGCCCGAAGCACGCCGTCCAGGCCGTGGCCGCCGATGGGCGTGCAGATCTCGCGAGCGTAGGTCGGACTGACCGTCGTGACTCGATGCGCATGCCGCACGCCTTCGCGCAACCAGTTGAAGCCGCCGCCCGCCAGCGTCTCTGGAGACAATAGATGTCGCACGTCGCCGCCGATGTCGTAGGCCGTGCTCGCGTCGAAAATGCCTTGATAGCCGATGTTATGAATCGACAGCACCGAGCGCGTGGCGGCGAACAGGCCGTCCCAGGCATACAGGCTCTTGAGCATCATCGGTATCAGCGCCGTGTGCCAGTCATTGCAATGCATGACGTCCGGAGCGAATTGCAGGCGCTGGCAGCCATCGAGCGTCGCTCGTTGCAGCACCAGGAAACGCAAGTGCTCATCCACGCCGGAGGTGTAGATGGAAGGACGGTCATACACTTCCGGACAGTGCACGAGATACAACGGCACCGACGAGCCCGGCAGTCGCGATTCGAGCAAGGTATATGAGTAGCGATGCGAGCCCAGCGCCAGTGGCACATTGCACGCGCAATCCAACGTCGGCGCGTTTCGAACGGCGCCGTTGCTCATGCTCGAATACAGAGGCATGAACACGCGAATGTCGTGACCCAGCGCGTGCAGATGTTTCGGCAACACGCCGGCCACGTCGGCAAGTCCGCCGGTCTTGGCGAGCGGTGCGATCTCGGAAGCTACGAAACAGATATTCAGCGGCATGCGTCGGCAGCGGCGCGCGCAGCGTCAGGACTTGTCATCTTCGTCGGTTGACTGGGACTTGTCGCTGCCGCTGCCGCCTTTGCTCGTCTTGTTATTGGTTCGTGAAGTGTCGCGTGCCGCATCGCGCGTGGTGTCGTCGGCCGGCCGCGGCGGCGCAAACGTGGCCAGCAGGGTTTCCTGCATCTTGGCCCACAGCTCGAGGTTCTGTCGAGTGAGCTCGGCGAGCGGATTGGGCGCGCCGCTGTTCGTGCCATTCAGGGTGCGGCCGAGCTGTGCCTGCATGACCTCCTGCTGGCGCATGAAGGTCTCGACGCTCTTTTCCAGGTAGCTGCTGAAATAGCTCTGCATGGAATTGCCATAGAAGCGGATCATGGATTCGAGCAACGAGGTCGAAAGGATCGGCCGGCCGAATTGTTCCTGATCGGCGATCACCTGCAGCAGCACCAGCCGGGTGATGTCCTCGTTGCTCTTGTCCTCGATCACCTTCACGCGCGTGCCGGCAACCACCATGTCGCGGATGTCGTCGATCGTGATATGACGACTCTGTGCGGCGTCGTACAGGCGCCGGTTCGCGTATTTCTTGATCAGTCGTTCTTCGCTCATGCTCAGCTCGACAGGCTTTTGGCGCGCAGCCCGGCATGGAGTGGGACACAATGCGCGTCGCGCGTGACCCTTGTCAGCACCGGCGGCGGGGTACTGTAACGACGCTCATTTGGCAGTGCAACAGACGAGATGCCGAAGCCGGCACTGCGCGCACTCAGATGCCGCCGATTGTGCGCCGCTCAGGCGATAATGCCGCCCGCCCTGAGGCAATAATGCCGGCGGGCAAGGGCGAGAAGCGGCAATGATAGAGTCGAAAAACGACGGATCCGACTGGATCCAGGCCTGGATCGAGCAGCAGCGGGAGCAATTGCGCCGGGCGGGCAAGCCAGGCGCCGGCGTGGCCGCGGGCGGCGGCAGTACCCAGACCGACAGTTTTTCGGATCAGATGCGCGACATCGGCATGCGATGGCTCGAAGCGGGCCAGGCGTATCTGCAAGGCTGGCAGCAATTCGCGCAGCAACGCGCGGCCGGCGCCGCCGCCGGCGAGCCGCCATTGAAGTTCGGCGAGGACATGCTGAACGCATGGCAGGGCGCCTGGACTGGAGCGGCTGCGGCCGGCGAGGGCGCTACGCAACAGTTCGCCGATCTGATTTCGCGATTGCCGGCAATGGGCCTGGCTCGTGAGCAGACCGAGGCGTGGCGCGAGTTGCTCGCCGCGCAAGCGGAATATCAGCACCTCGAACAAGAAGTGCGAACCGTGTGGGCCAAGGTGCAGACCGACGCGCTCACCATGCTCGAAGCGCTCATTCGCGAGCGCAAGGCGCAGCAGGCAGATGCGGGCGCGGTGCCGGGCATCGAAGACTATCGTGAGCTCTACAATCTCTGGGTGGAGTGTGGCGAGAAGGTCTTTGCGCAAGTGGCGCACAGCGAGTCGTATTGCAAGCTGCAGGCGCAGCTGGGCAATGCAGCTGTTCGCTTGCGTGCCCGGCAACAGGCGTTGCTGGAGCGCGTGCTGAAGCAATACGACTTGCCGACGCGATCCGAGTTGAACACGGTACATAAGCAGATGCGCGAGCTGCGCCAGCGAGTCGCTGCGTTGGAGGCGCAGCTGGCCGAAGCGCGCGGCGAGGAACGATCATGAGCGAAGTCACTCCCGGCTCTGCCGAACTGGCCGCCGTCGCCAGCGACTTCATGCGGAGCATGTCGCAAGGTCTCGCGGCGCTTGCCAATGCTGGCGAGGTCACCGTCGGCTGCTCGGCGAAAGACGCGGTTTTCTCAGAAGACAAAGTCACACTGTATCGCTATCGCGCCTCGGAAGTGGTGGCTCCCGATTTGCGCGTGCGCACGCCGGTGCTGATCTGCTACGCGCTGGTCAATCGTCCTTACATGATGGATCTGCAGACCGACCGCTCGTTGATTCGCGGTCTGCTGCAACGGGGCGTCGATGTCTATCTGATCGATTGGGGCTATCCCGACGGCGCCGATCGCTATCTCGCGCTGGAAGACTATGTGTTGCGCTACCTGCCGCATTGCGTGGACTTCGTGCGCAAGCACAGCGGCCATGACCGGATCAATCTGCTCGGTGTGTGCCAGGGCGGCACCATGAGCTTGTGTTACGCGGCATTGCATCCGGGGCGACTGCGCAATTTCATCACGATGGTCACGCCGGTGGATTTCCACACGCCGGACAATCTGCTGACCAAATGGGCGAAGCATGTCGATGTGGACGCGCTGGTGGCCGCCACCGGCAATGTCTCCGGCGACGCGCTCAATGCCTTGTTCGTCAGCCTGATGCCGTTCCGCTTGAACAGCCAGAAGTACGTCGACCTGTTGCATCAGCTCAACGATCCGAACAACAGCGCGGCGGCGCTGGAGAATTTCCTGCGCATGGAAAAGTGGATCTTCGACAGCCCGGATCAGGCCGGCGAAATGTTTCGCCAGTTCCTGACGCTGTTCATCCAGCAGAACCGCCTGGTGAAGGGCACGTTGGAGGTGGGCGGACGCCGGGTGGACCTGAAACGGATCGACGTGCCGTTGCTGAACATCTACGCATTGCAGGATCACCTGGTGCCGCCGTCGAGCAGCAAGCCCCTGGCGCAGCTGACCGGCAGCCCGGACTACAGCACGCACGAGTTTCAAGGCGGTCACATCGGCATCTACGTGAGCGGCACCGCACAGCGGCAGATCCCCGACAAGATCGCCGGCTGGCTGCGCCAGCGCGATGCGAGTTAGCCACCTAAAGTCAGGGCCAAAAAGTTAGGGAATCGATACATGCGAAAGGGAGATTGACGGGCCACGAGACCGCGCGCAATCTGCCGTCCCCCTTCAAAAAAAGCAGTAGTTTCAGCCATGATCTACGAAAACATCCTCGGCACCATCGGCCGCACCCCCATCGTCAAAATCAACCGGCTGGCACCGGCGCATGTGACGCTGTACGTCAAGTGCGAGTTCTTCAATCCGATGTCCTCGGTGAAGGATCGGCTGGCCATCGCCATCATCGAAGATGCCGAGCGGCGCGGCACGCTGAAGCCTGGCCAGACAGTGGTGGAAGCCACCTCCGGCAACACCGGCATCGCGCTCGCGATGGTGTGCGCGGCCAAGGGCTATCCGTTCGTCGCGGTCATGGCCGAGAGTTTCTCGGTCGAGCGTCGCAAGATCATGCGGCTGCTGGGCGCCAAAGTGATTCTCACGCCGGCCGCCGAGCGTGGCACCGGCATGGTGCGCAAGGCGCAGGAACTGGCCGACAAGCACGGTTGGTTCCTGGCGCGGCAGTTCGAAAACCAGGCCAATCCCGAATACCACCGCAACACCACTGGTCCGGAAATTCTCAGTGATTTCGCCGGCCGCCGGCTGGACTTCTGGGTATCGGGCTGGGGCACCGGCGGCACGCTGACGGGTGCGGGCGAGATGATCAAGAAGGCGCGGCCCGATGTGCGCATCATCGCGACCGAGCCGGCCGGCGCTTCGCTGCTCTCCGGTGGCGAGTTCAAGCCGCACAAGATCCAGGGCTGGACGCCCGATTTCGTGCCCGCCGTGCTCAACCGCGAGGTGGCCGACGAAATTCTGCCAGTGACCGACGACGAGGCGTTGCAAACGTCGCGGCAGCTGGCGGCGAAGGAAGGCATCTTCTGCGGCATCTCTTCGGGGGGCACGGTCGCCGCGGCGTTGAAGGTCGCGCAGAAGGCGCCGCAGGGCTCCGTCATTCTCGCGATGCTGCCCGATACCGCCGAGCGCTATCTGTCGACGCCGTTGTTCGAAGGCATTCCAGACGCCTCGGACGCCGAGCCCGGCACCGTTATCTGACATTTCTGTCAGCTGGCCCACTGACAAACAGGCCCGCGCCACAGGCTGCAATTCGCAGTCTCGGGCGCGGGCCAATGAATCAGGAATTCTTTGCACGGACGACCCGAGCCAGTATCAATTTCGCATAACCATTGCACAGACAAGCCGCGATGCAGCTGGGAGAATGATCCACTTTCTCCTGTTTGCATGGCGGGACTGTGAATCGCAATATCGTGGCTGTGGCATTGGCGGTCGTGCTCGGCGCCAGTGCCTGGTACTACTTCGGCGGCGCCGGATCTGACCGGCGCCAGGCGCCGGACGGCGTCCGAGCCGGCGTGGCGCGCGCAGTGCCGGTCGTGGCCGCGCGCCCTGCGTTCAAGGATTTCCCGCTCCAGGTCGAAGCGCTCGGCACGGTGCGGGCCAAGGAATCCGTCGATATCACTTCCAAGGTGGCCGATCGCGTTGCCGCCATTCATTTCGAGGAAGGCAAACAGGTCAAGAGGGGCGACGTCCTGGTCGAGCTGGACAACCAGGAGGCGCGCGCCGATCTGGCCGCCGCCGAAGCGGCCGAGCGTGACAGCCGCAGCCAGTACAAGCGCAGCCAGGAGCTGTTTCAGACCCGGGCGTTGTCGGAAGCACAGCTGGATCAGCTCGAAGCCACCATGCTCGCCAATCAGGCCCGCGTTGCCGCGGCCCGCTCCCGGCTCAACGATCGGATCATCACCGCGCCTTTCAATGGCCGCGTCGGGCTGCGCAATGTGAGTCTGGGCGGATTGGTCAGCCCGGGCGCTGTGATCACCACGCTCGACGATCTGAGCGTGGTCAAGCTCGACTTCGCCGTGCCGGAATTGTTTCTTGCCAAGCTCGAGCCGGGCCTGACCATCGAGGCGCAGAGCAGCGCGTATCCCGACATGACATTCAAGGGGCGGGTGGACAGCGTGGACACTCGCGTCGACCCGACCACGCGGGCCGTGGTCGTGCGCGCGTTGATCGACAATCGCAACAACCGCCTGCGCCCCGGCATGTTCATGACGCTGAAGCTCGAGCGCTCGGCGGGCAAGGCGCTGATGCTGCCCGAGAGCGCCATCGTTCCCGAGGACACAAAGCAGTTCGTTTTCGTTGTCGCAGACGGTCGCGCACACAAGCGTGAAGTCACACTCGGGCGCCGTCGTCCCGGCGAGGTGGAGATTCTCGAGGGCGTGACTGAGACAGACTTCGTCGTCATCGACGGCACACTCAGCTTGCACGATGGCACTGCAGTGGCGGTGCGCGACGGCGAGCCTGGCGCACAGGCTGTCTCATGATTCTTTCCGATATCTCGGTCCGCCGTCCGGTATTCGCGATGGTGGTCAGCATGTTGCTGACCATCATCGGCGTCATGGCATTGAGCCGGCTCACGGTGCGCGAAACGCCCAACGTGCAGCCACCCGTGGTCAGTATCGACACGGTGTATCGAGGCGCCTCCGCCGCGGTGGTCGAATCGAAGATCACTCAGGTGATCGAGAATCAGATCGCCGGGCTGGAAGGGGTCGAGACGTTACGATCCTCGAGCTTCGACGAGCGCTCGCGCATCGCCATCGAGTTCGCTTTGGATCGCGACATCGAATCGGCGGCCAACGATGTGCGCGATCGCGTGGCGCGCGTGGTCCGTCAGTTGCCTGACGAAGCCGATCAGCCGCAGATCGCGAAGGTCGATACATCCTCCGAGCCGGTGCTGTGGCTGGCGTTGACCAGCGCCACGCGCTCGCAGCTGGAGCTGACTGACTACGCAGATCGCTACCTCGTCGATCGGCTGTCGGTGGTGCCAGGCGTTGCGACTGTGCGCATCGGCGGCGAGCGGCGCTACGCAATGCGGGTGTGGCTGGATCGCAAGTTGCTGGCTGCGCGTCAGCTGACCGTGCAGGATGTCGAAGATACGCTGCTGCAGGAAAATGTCGAGCTGCCGGCCGGTCGCATCGAATCGCTGGAACGTGAGTTCACTTTGCGCACCGACACCGGCTTTCGCACGCCCGAAGACTTTCGCCAGCTGGTGATAGGTCGCGGCGGCGACGGTTATCTGGTGCGGCTCGGCGAAGTGGCGAAGATCGAAGTCGCCGCGGAGGACTTGCGTTCACTGGCGCGCACGGATGGCAAGTCGGGCGTGAGTCTCGGCATCGTCCCTCAGTCCACTGCCAACGTGCTCGACGTTGCCAAGGGCGTGCAAGCCGAAATCGGCGAAATGCAACAAACCCTGCCGGGCGATCTGACGCTCGATATCAGCATCGACGACTCGGTGTTCGTCAGCAAATCGATCTATGAAGTCGAGCATGCGCTGGTGGTCGCGCTGTTGCTGGTGCTGATCGTGATCTATCTGTTCCTCGGCACCGTGCGCGCCACCCTCATCCCGGCGGTGACGATTCCGGTGGCCATCATTTCGGCGTGCATCGTCATGGCGATTGCCGGCTTCTCGGTCAACGTGCTGACATTGCTCGGCGCGGTGCTCGCCATCGGCCTGGTGGTCGATGACGCGATCGTGGTGCTCGAGAACATCGTGCGTCGCATGGAGCTGGGCGAAGCGCCGTTGCTCGCGGCCGTCGATGGCAGCCGCGAGATCGGCTTCGCGGTCATTGCGACCACGTTGGTATTGATGGCGGTGTTCGTGCCGATCTCGTTCATTCCGGGCAACGTCGGCCGGCTGTTCGGCGAGTTCGGCATCACCATGGCGGCGGCCATCGCCATTTCGGCCCTGGTGTCGCTGACGCTGGTGCCGATGATGTGCTCCAAGATCTTTGCCGGTGGCGTCGTGCGTGGCCGCGTGGCGCATGCGGTCGACCGGTTCTTTCAATGGTTGTCCAACGCATACGAGCGCAGCTTGCGGCGTGCGCTTGCCGCACCGGCGGTCGTCATCGCGGTGGGTGCACTGGCAGTGGGGCTCATGTTCGTGTTGTTCCAGGATCTGCCGTCCGAATACACGCCCACCGAAGACCGCCAGCGTGCCTTCATCAGAGTCACCGCGCCTGAAGGCGCCAGCTTGCAGTATCTGGATCGATATCTGCGTCAGGTCGAGGCAGTGGCGCTCGAAGAAGTCGAGCGTGGCAACGTGCATCGCTTCAATACCCGCAGCGGCAACTTCGGCGGCGGCAGCGACGTCAACTCCGGTTTCGTTTCTCTCAATCTCACCGAATGGGGCGAGCGCAGCGAATCGGCACAACAGATCGCGGCTCGCCTGCGCCAGCGACTTTCCGACCTGGTGGGTGTGAACGTCAGCGTCGGCACGCCGGCCGGATTGGGCATTCGCGGCTCGGGGATTCCGGTGCAGGTGGTGCTGGGCGGCAGCGACTACGAGGAGCTGGCGCGCTGGCGAGACATCGTGCTTGCCAAGGCGGCGGAGAATCCCGGACTCACCAACCTGGAATCGGATTTCCATGCTCGCAAGCCGCAGATCCGCGTCCAGGTGGATCGCAATCGCGCCGGCGATCTCGGCGTGTCGCTCACTGCCGTGGGCCGCACGTTGGAGACAATGATGGGCTCGCGCATCGTCACGACCTATCTGGATCGTGGCGAGGAATACAACGTCATCCTGCAGGCCAAGGATACCGATCGCGCCACCACCAGCGACCTGACCAACATCTATGTGCGCTCGGCGACCACCCGTCAGCTGGTGCCCCTGTCCAACCTGGTCACCATCGAGGAAGTGGCCGGTCCGGTCGAGCTGAGGCGGTTCAACCGGCTGCGCTCGATCACGTTGTCCGCCAATCTCACGCCGGGCTATTCGCTCGGCGAGGCGCTGGAGTACATGGAGGACCTGATTCGCACGGAGTTGCCGGCGCACGCCGTGATCAACTACGACGGCGAGTCGCGCGAATTCAAGCGCTCGGGCGACGCGCTATACGTGACCTTCGCGCTGGCGCTGGTGATCGTGTTCCTGGTGCTGGCGGCGCAGTTCGAGAGCTTCCGGCATCCAATGATCATCATGATGACGGTGCCCCTGGCGGTGGCCGGCGCGCTGCTGGGTCTATGGCTCACGGATCGCTCGATCAATGTGTACAGCCAGATCGGTTGCATCATGCTGATCGGATTGGCGGCCAAGAACGGCATCCTGATCGTGGAGTTCGCCAACCAGCTGCGCGATCGCGGCGTCGAGCTCTACGAATCGATTGTCGAGTCTTCGGCAATTCGCCTGCGGCCCGTGTTGATGACCAGCTTGTGTACCGTGTTCGGCGCGGTGCCGCTGCTCCTGGCTTCGGGCGCTGGCGCGGAAAGTCGCAGCACCATCGGATCGGTGATCGTGTATGGCGTGACGTTCTCGTTGTTGCTGACGTTGTATGTGGTGCCGGTCGTCTATACGTTCGTCGCGCGGAACACCCAGTCGCCGGAGTACATCAGCCAGATGATCGAGCGCCTGCGCGCTACCCCGAACAAAGCGCTGCCGACGCCGCGCGACTCCGAGGCATAGCGCCGCCACGTGGATTTTTTGGCGGCTTCGCCGCCTCTTTGCCAGCTCGCACTCGGGCAGGATGCCCGGATCCGAAAAAAAATGAGCCGGTAGGCTGCAACACATACCGGCTCGTGTCCCAGAGCAGTTCGCAACCGCTCTCGCAGGAGGACACGATATGAGACCACGGCACCGGCCCCTCGTTCCCTAAATATTTTGTAATTCGGAAATACAATTTTGGAATGATGATCCGCGCCATTGCCGCGTTGTAGCAGGCTTGGCTTGTCGCATTAGTTAGGAAAATTAACTGATCCGTCGGCATGCGCGGACACCCGCGGCAGGCCGCCAAAGACCGCTCTTCATCGACAAAGTGGCCACCGGGCGCGGATTGATAGAATGGCGACTTTGGCCGGCCCGCCGCCGGTCGGGCGATTTCCTCGGACCGCACCCATGGCTCTTACGCCTTATCAGCAACTCGAACAGGAATTCAGACGTGTGCACGCCTTCCGCAGTGCCGCCAGCCTGTTGCGCTGGGATTCCGCGGTGATGATGCCGCGGGGCAGCTCCGAACTGCGTGGCGAACAGCTGGCGGTCCTCGAGACCGAGTCTCATTCGCTGGTGGCCTCGCCTCGGGTGTCGCGCCTCCTGGACCGGGCCGAAGCCAATCAGCAAGGCCTGGAGGACTGGCAGCGGGCCAACCTCAAGGAGATGCGCCGGCAGCGCGATCACGCCATCGCCACTCCCCAGAACCTGGTGTCTCGACTCGCCAAGGCCACTTCGCGCGCCGAGATCAAATGGATCGAGGCGCGTCAGAAAAGCGACTTCGCCCTGTTCGCGCCGCATCTGGAAGAGGTCGCGAACCTGGTGCGCAACAAGGCCGAGCTGCTGGGCAAGGCGCTGAAGCTCGATCCCTATGACGCCCTGCTGGACGAGTTCAGTCCGGGCATGACCACGGCGGAGATCGACGCGATTTTCACTACGCTGGGCCGGCGCCTGCCGGGTCTGATCCAGGACGCCATCGAGTGCCAGGCCAAGCATGCACCGCTGGAGATCACTGGCCGCTTTGCCGCCAGCAAACAGCGCCACCTGGCGATCGAGCTGATGAAGACCATGGGCTTCCCCTTCGATCGCGGCCGCCTGGACGAGAGCGAGCATCCCTTCACCGGCGGCGTCCCCGGCGACATCCGCATCACCGCGCGCTTCAATCCCGCGGAGCCACTGACCGGCCTGATGGGAGTCCTGCACGAGACCGGACACGCCATGTATGACGTCGGTTTGCCGGAGGCCTGGCGCGGCCAGCCGGTCGGCCGCGATCGCGGCATGGCCATGCAGGAAAGCCAGTCGCTGCTGCTGGAAATGCTCATCTGCCGCAACCGTCCGTTCCTGAGCTATTTGAAGCCGCTGATGGAAAAGACGTTCGGGGTCACCGGGCTGGAATGGGAAGTGGAGAATCTGTACCGCTTGCTGGTGCGGGTCCGTCGCAGCTCGATCCGCGTCGACGCCGATGAAGTCACCTATCCCGTGCACATCCTGCTGCGCTATGAGCTGGAGCGGGAGATCCTGAAGGGCGAGCTGAAGATCCGCGACTTGCCGGAAGCGTGGAATACGCGCCTGTCCGATCGCCTCGGCGTGCGTCCGGCCAACGACGCCGAAGGCTGCCTGCAGGACGTGCATTGGGCGGTGGGCTCGTTCGGTTACTTTCCGTCCTACGCGATCGGCGCCGTGATCGCCGGCCAGTTGTATGAGAGCCTGCGTTCGGAGCGCCCGCAGCTCGACGAAGAGATCGCCGCGGGCCAGTTCGCCGGATTGTTCGACTGGCTGCGGCAGAATGTGCATTCGCTGGCCGCCAGCGTCGGCACGCCGGAGCTGATTCGCAACGCCACCGGCAAAACGCTGTCCGCCGCCGCCTGGCTGCGCTATATCGAAGGCAAGTACCTGGAAGCCTGAGCATGTCCGCCGTCCCCGACTATTCGAACAACTTCAAGCGCCTGCAAGCACGGCTGCGCGGCCTCGCCGGCAAGGCCATCGAAGACTTCCGCATGATCGAGGCGGGCGACAAGGTGATGGTGTGCCTGTCGGGCGGCAAGGATTCGTACACGCTGCTCGACATCTTGCTGTCGCTCCAGCGCAGCGCGCCGGTGGACTTCGAGCTGATCGCGGTGAACCTGGATCAGAAGCAGCCGGGCTTTCCCGAGCATGTGTTGCCCGACTATCTGAAATCGCTCGGCGTGCCGTTCCACATCATCGAGCAGGACACTTACAGCGTGGTCAAGCGCGTCATTCCCGAGGGCAGGACCATGTGCGGTCTGTGCTCGCGGCTGCGGCGTGGCGCCTTGTACAGATACGCGGCCGATAACGGCGTCACCAAGATCGCGCTCGGTCATCATCGCGATGACATCGTCGAGACGCTGTTCCTGAACATGTTCTTCGGCGGCAAGCTCAAGGCCATGCCGCCCAAGCTGCATTCGGAAGACGGCCGTCACATCGTGATTCGGCCGCTCGCATACGTTCCCGAGGCGGAGATCGAGCGTTATGCGCGCGCTCGCGAATTTCCGCTGATTCCGTGCTCGTTGTGCGGCTCGCAAGAAAACATGCAGCGGGTCGAGATCAAGAAGATGCTGCGCGAGTGGGAGCGGCAATATCCCGGCCGTACCGAGTCGATCTTCTCCAGCTTGCGCAACGTGGTGCCATCGCACCTCGCCGATCCCAAGCGCTTCGATTTCAATGCGCGGCCCGCGCCCGTTGCGGCGGACCAGGGCCCGGTCACGAACGATCCCGGAGAGCTGTTCGAGTGAGCCAGCAATACATCGTGTTCTCCCATGGCCAGGAGGGCGAGCCGTGGGGAACGAAGATCGTCGCCATGGCCGAGGTGGCCAAGCGCCATGGCTTGAGTGTCGAATCGGTGGACTATCGCGGCATGGCCGATCCGGTGCTGCGGGTCGAGAGGCTGCTCGAGGTTTGCAGGAAGCTGCCGGGGCAGTTGCTGTTGGTGGGCTCGAGTCTCGGGGCGCACGTCTGCACGACGGTGTCGACGCAGGTGCCGACGCGAGGACTGTTCCTGCTGGCGCCGGCGTTCTTCATGCCCGGCTATGAGAAGTACACACCGGCGCCGCCGGCCTGTCCGGTGGACATCGTGCACGGCTGGAACGACGACATCGTGCCAGTGGAGAACAGCATTCGCTACGCGCGGCAATACAAGTGCGCGCTGCATATTCTAGATTCGGATCATCGGCTGACGGCGAACATCACCGATGTGTGCGCGCTGCTCGACCATTTCCTGCGCCGGACGCTCGCGCCGGCCTGACGCCAGCGTTGACTGAATGCGCGGCTGGAGCAGGGCTGCTCCTGATACTATTTAGCAGGGTGGGTCGCGACAGGAGTTTCACATGACCGATGAGATCAGGAAGGCAAACGCCCCATTGATCGCGAACGTGGCGCTCGCGCGAGTGGCGATGCGGGGCGCGGCGTTCATGATTGTCGCCTCGGTGCTTGCCGCATGCGGCTCCGGACAGCAACCGAGCAACCCTCCGCCCGTCGAGGACACCGCGTTCGGCGACATGGTGGGCACCATGGACAAGGCGCGTGCCGTCGAAGGCATCGCGCAAGAACACAAGGAAGCGCTCGACCGGACGCTGGAACAGAACGAGAACGCGAGCGCCGAGTAGCGTTCGCGAAGCTAGCGATGGCCGAACTTTCCGGATTCGACAGACTCTGGTTGCCCTTGCTGCGCGCGCCCATTTCCGTGTGGGCACGTCCGCACGTGCTGCCGGAGGACCTGCGGACCCGCTACGCACAGCGTGAGCGGCCGATCTGCTATGTGTTGAATGAGTCTGCGGTCGCGGATCTGGTCGTGTTGGAAAAGGTCTGTGCCGCGCACGGCTTGCCCGCGCCCATGGAGGCTTTGAAGAAGCCGCTGCCATCGCAATCCGTGCTGTTTCTGGAGCGGCGCGCCGGCTTCTGGGGCGATCGCACCGACTATCGCATTTCAGAGTCGATGCGCTCGCTGGTTGCCGCCGCCTTCGACGATCCGACGCTCGACGTCGATCTGGTTCCGGTGACGGTGCTGTGGGGGCGCGCGCCGGATCGTAAAGATTCCTGGTTGCGTATTCTGCTGTCCGAGAACTGGGAGCGCGTGGGCCGCTTCCGTCGCTTGCTGTCGCTGCTGGTGAATGGACGCAATTTGTTCGTTCAGTTCGGCGAGCCCATGTCGCTGCGCGCGGCGGTGAACGAGGGCACGGACAAGTCGCGAGCCGTTCGACGTCTCACTCGCTCTTTACGGCTCGCGCTCGGACGCCAGCGGGCGGCGACCATCGGGCCGGACCTGTCACATCGACGAACCATGGCGACGCAAGTGCTGCGTGCCGCCGCCGTCCGCCGCGCCATGGCCGACGAGATGCGCTCGAAGAAGATCTCGCGGCGCGAGGCGCTGAAGCTCGCCCAGGATTACGTGTGGGAGATTGCCGCCAACTATTCGCACATCTTCGTCGCGTTCATGGCCAAAGCGTTGAGCTGGTTCTGGACGCGCCTGTATGACGGTGTGGAGCTGCATCACGTCGAACAGCTGCAGAAGGTGATCGACGGCAACGAAGTGGTCTACGTGCCGTGTCATCGCAGTCACATCGACTACCTGCTGTTGAGCTACGTCATCTATTACAAGGGATACGCCATCCCGCACATCGCCGCGGGCATCAACTTGAACATGGCGGGCGTCGGGCGCTTCCTGCGCATGGGTGGCGCATTCTTCATGCGCCGCAGCTTCAAGGGCAATGCGCTCTACACCATGGTGTTCATGAAGTACCTGGGCCTGATGATGGCGCGCGGCCATTCCATCGAATATTTCATCGAGGGCGGGCGCAGCCGCACCGGCCGCTTGTTGCAACCCAAGACCGGCATGCTGTCGATGACCTTGCGCAGTTACTTGCGCGACCCGCGCCGGCCGGTGGTGTTCCTGCCGGTGTACTTCGGCTACGAGCGCCTGATCGAAGGCAAGACGTACGTCAACGAGATGCTCGGCAAGCCGAAGGAAAAGGAGTCGATCTTTACCATGCTGCGAGCCCTGCCGGCGTTGCGCAAGCACTTCGGCAAGGTGCACGTGAGCTTCGGCGAGGCGATTCATCTCGACGAGGTCTTGAAGCGTCACGATCCGGAGAATCGTCGCGCGCTCGAGAAGATGGAGCGGCCGCCCTGGCTGTCCGCGGCCGTCGATGAGCTCGCGACGCGCATCATGGTCAACATCAACAATGCGGCATGCGTGGCGCCGATGAACCTGATTGCAACCGCGCTGCTGGCGACACCCAAGCAGTCGATGCTGGAAAGCGATCTGGCACGGCAGTTCGAGTTGCTCGCTTCGCTGCTGCGCCAGGCACCGTACTCGCCCCTGACCTGGGTCACGGATCATGACGGCGCGTCCATCGTGCGGCATGGCGAACGCATGGGCGTGATCCAGCGCCTGAAACATCCGCTCGGCGATGTCATGAAGATGACGGAGGAGAACTCCGTGCTCATGACCTACTTCCGCAACAACGTACTGCACCTGATGGCGATGCCGTCGCTGATCGCATGTTGCTTTCTGAACAATCGCACCATGCGCACCGAGGACATCCAGCGTCTAATGTGGCGCATCTATCCGTATGTGCGCGACGAGCTGTTCCTGCGCTGGACCGAGGATGAAATCGCCGCGGTCACGCTGGAAACGCTCGACGACCTGGCCAATCACGGTTTGCTCGAGTCGGTGGAAGCGGGCGCGCAATGGCGGCGGCCGCCGACCGGATCGGCCGAGGCGGTGCAGCTGTCGATGCTGGCGCAGATCACCGTGCAGATCATCGAGCGTTATTACCTCGTGATCGCGGTGCTGCTGAAACATGGCAGCGGCCGCATCAGTCAGGACGCGCTCGAGTCGCAGTGTCAGCTCATGGCGCAGCGCATGTCACTGCTGTACGAGCTGAACTCGCCGGAGTTTTTCGACAAGACCCTGTTCAAGAATTTCATCGACCTGCTGCGGGCCCGCAATGTGCTCGGCGTGAATGCCGAGGGGCGCCTGACTTACACGGACATGCTGCCCGCGGTCGCCGACGACGCGCAGCTGGTGCTGCACGAGCAGATCCGGAACAGCGTGCTGCAGGTCACTCACCGCTAGTGGCTGGCGGTTAGCGGTTGGTTCCGAGCAGAGGCACTGGCTCCTCCTGGCCAACCGCTAGCCACCAACCGCTAACCGCTGGCGAGGCCGCTGGCCGGACGGCGCACCGCCCGTTACCCTTTGCGCGAGCGAGGATTCGCCGTGAGTATCTGGACATGAATATTTCCCGACTGCTGCTCGTGCTTGCCCCGATGGTCTTGATGGCGCATGGCCGCGCTCGTGCCGACATCATTCTTTCCACGCCGCATGCGCAAGTGGTCTCCGGAGCGCCCTTCGAGCTCGATCTGACCATCACCAACGGCGACTCGCAGCCGCTGACCGTGGATATTCCTGCCGAGTTGCACGTGCGCTTCGAGACACCGTCGGCATTGTCCATCATCGAGCTTGCACCCGAGCGCAGTGGCAAGATCGAAGTGGCGCCCGGCGGGTTTACTCGCATGAAGTTGCACGGCGCGCTGCCCGCGAAGGTCGAAGGTGTGGCGACGCTGGTTCCGACCGGACTGGCTTCGAACTCGGTGGCTCTGCAAATTCTTCCGCCCGCTGCGGATACGCAGGCCGTTGCGTCCAACGAGGCGACTCGCACGGTGACGACGGCGGAGGGAACGAATTCGTACACCATGGCGCTGGTGGACAAGCCACCGCCGCTGGCGGTCTCCGTATACGAGCCGGTTTATCTGGTGGTTGGCGGCGACGGCGGCTTGAATGCGAAATTCCAGATCAGCTTGCGTTATCGACTGTTCGACGATCGCGGCCGGCTGGCCGAGCGCCTGCCGTGGATCGACGACCTGTATCTGTCGTACTCGCAGACGTCCCTGTGGGACCTGAGCGATGCTTCCAAGCCGTTCAAGGACTCCAGCTATCGCCCGCGGCTGTTTTATTCGCACTACGATCTGGCGCGTTATTTCGACGGTCAGCTGCGCGTCGGGGTCGAGGCCGGTTTCGGTCATGAATCCAACGGCAAGGAAGGCGACGACTCGCGCAGTTTCAACATGCTCTACGTCCGTCCTACGCTGACGCTGGGCGATCCGGCCGGATTGCGATTCTTCGTCGCGCCGCTGCTTCACAACTACATCGCTGAAGACGAGAACCCCGACATCAAGGACTACCGCGGTTACGTCGACTGGCTGTTCGGCTTCGGCGCCAAGGGCGGGCTGGATTTCTGGACCACATTGCGCAAGGGCGAGCGCAGCGACTACGGCAGCGTCGAGCTCAATCTTTCCTATCCGTTGTCCAAGCTGAGCGGCGGCGACCTGACCGGCTGGCTGATGCTGCAGTACTTCAACGGCTATGGCGAGAGCCTGCTGGATTACAACCGCAAGCTGGAGTCGCAGTGGCGCCTGGGCATTGCGGTGGCGCTGTAGAAGAAGCGGTTGGCGGTTAGTGGTTGGCCGGAACGGAGCCAGATCCGCTCTGTCCACCAACCGCCAACCACTGGCTCACCAATCGTGCGAGACCTTGCGCCCTTGCTTGATCTCGCTGCGCTTCTGCTTGCCTTGCAGCCGCCGCTCCTTTGAAGCGCGCGTCGGTTTGGTCGCCTTGCGAATGCGCGGTTCGATGCGGGCCTGTGCGATCAGCTCGCCCAGGCGTTCGAGGGCGTCGCGTTTGTTGTGCTCTTGAGTACGAAAGCGCTGGGCGCTGATGACGATCACGTCGTCGGCGTTGAGGCGGCGGCCGGCGAGGGTGCGCAGACGGTCGCGGACGCGCTCGGGAAGCGCCGGCCACAGCTTCAAGTCACAGCGTAATTGCACCGCGCTAGCGACCTTGTTGACGTTCTGGCCGCCAGGGCCGCCGGATCGAATGAAGCGCAGCTCGATGGCTTCTTCCGGAATGCCCAGCTCGTTTTCGAGCGCCATGGCTAGTCGTCGCGCGGGCCGCGCTCGCGCATCTCCAGGACCACTTCGCGCTGCGCGATCGGAATGATGATGCCGTGCTCCTTGAACAGCCGCCAGATGGCGCGGTTCGCGTCCGAGCGGACGTTGTTCACGCCTTCCTGCGGATCGGCGATCCAGAAACGCAGCTCGAGATCGAAACCATAATCGTTGAAGCCCATCATGCGCGACACCGGCTTGGGGTCGCGCAGGATGCGGGGCTGATCCTCCGCCGCCTTCAGCAGCAGCTCCAGCGCCTTTTCCGGATCGGATTTATAGCTCACGCGCACCGGCAGCTTCAGGCGCACGCGCGGGTCGGTGTAGCTCCAGTTGATGACCGGATTGGTGATGAGATTCTGGTTGGGAACCAGCGTCTCGACGCCGTCACGGTCGCGCACCACCACGTAACGGCCGCGCAGCTCCTGCACCCAGCCGAAACCTTCCGTGCTGGTGCCAGTGGTGCCCGTGAAGCTGATGACGTCGCCGGGCTTGATGGAACGGTCCATCAGCAGCACGAAGCCGCTGACGAAATTGGCGGCAATGGCCTGCAGGCCGAAGCCCAGGCCGATGCCGAGCGCACCGGTGAAGATGTTGAGCGTGGTGAGATCCAGGCCCGCGGCATTCAGGCCCAGCAGGATGGACAGGCCGATCAGGAACGCCTGGGAGAACTTGGCGATGCCGATGCGCATGCTCAGCGCCAGGCCCTGCATGGACATCAGCTGGCGCTCGACCCAGCGCGCCATCCACACCGCCACCAGGATGAAGGCGCCGACGGTGAACAGGATCTTGATCACCGACCACAGCGTGATGCGCCGGTTGCCGGCGTTGATGCCGACGCTGTCGAACGCCTGCACCAGCGGATCGAACCAGCCCAGCACGTGCAGCGCCAGCAGGCCCCAGATCACGAACGTGATGACGTTGCCCCAGCCCTTGGTGCGGTTGCCGAGCGAGACGCGCACCACATAGACCACGAAGCGGATCAGCAGCAACAGGCCGGAAAGCGTGATCGCCAGGTCGACCAGCGTGCTGTCGACCTTGAGTGCGTGCAGTGCGCCGCCGAACGCCGCGATCAGCACCAGCGCCGCCAGGTGCGGGCTGACGATGGCCAGCGCCTCGGTCACCCGGGCCTGCAGACCGGCCTGGACCAGCGCCAGCTTGGCCCGCTCGGTGTTGCGCACCTGCCGGCCGAACCACCAGGCCAACAGAATGAGCACGGCGATCGCCGCCAGTTGAAAGAGCGATGCGGGAGTGAGCAGTGCCTCCAGAGCCAGGCCCGCGTTACGCAGCAATTCCTGCATGATTGGCTTTGGTCAAGCGTTCAAGTCGGGGATCAGCTCGCTTTCCAGGCGGGCGATCTGATCTTTCAACATGAGCTTTCGTTTCTTGAGCCGACGTAGTTGCACTTCATTGACGTACAGGTCCATCTGCAGCCGGTGGATCACGTCATCCAGGTCGCGATGCTCGATGCGCAGTTCCCGTAGCCGTTCGAGGCGCCGGAAAGTTTCAGTCTCGACGTTGTTTTCCGCTTCGCTCATCGGCGCGTACTTTAGCGCATGCGGGACTATTGATGGTGATCCTGGCCGTCCGCGTGGCCATTGCCATGCTCCGAAGCGCCGATGGAGGTTCTCGGAGGCGTTCTGGGCGCGGTGCCAGAAGACTCTCCAGGGGTCTGCGGCGAGGCAGATGACTGCTGTTCCGTGGCGCGGCGGCGTGCGCGCCAGTCCGCCAGGTCGAATACCTTGGCGCTCTCGATCTGGCGCGGTTGAGCCGGCGGCGCCGCCTGGGAAGTAAAGGTCGCGGATGCCGAAATCGTCACCGGCGGCTGCTGCGACTGCCGCCGCTCCTCGCCGGGGGCGTAACCCACCGACTCGATCCGCCGGCCCAGCAAAATGACAAATCCCTGGCGCCGCTCGATGCTGTTGGCGGTGTAATCGAACACGTAGGTGCGGCGGAACGTCAACCGGCCGTGCTCGCGCGCGAACGCCAGTCGCGCGAATGCGACAGTCCCGTCGAGGAACTGCAGGCTCAGGCGCTGGCAGGCCTCCATGGCCGCGATATTGGCCCGTTCGCGCGCCGCCAGGCTGTCCTGCAAGAACCAGACGATCGCGGCGGCCACCACGAGCAGCACCAGTGCGCCCCAACCCAATTCCATCAACCGACATCCCCCGACATTGCCGACACGAGCTTACCCAGAGCTTGCCCTATCATACGGCCGCCGCCGCCCCGAAGAGATCGAGATTTCGCTTGAGCCCGTCCACGTTTTCCGCAGCCGAGTCCGTGACGTCCCTGCCTCGCTGGGAAGCCATCGACACCGTGTTACTGGACATGGACGGCACGTTGCTGGATCTGCGATTTGACAATTATTTCTGGCTGGATCTGGTTCCGGCGCGCTACGCCGCCCGCCACGGCCTGACCATCGAGGAGGCGCGCGCGGTGCTTGCGCCGATGTTCGCCGGAAAGCAAGGAACCCTGGACTGGTACTGCACCGACTTCTGGACGCGCGCGCTGTCGATCGATATCGCCGGGATGAAACACGAGGTGCGCGAACACATTCGCTTCCTGCCCGGCGCCGAAGATTTCCTCCGCGCGCTACGCGCGAAGGCCGTGCGCGTTGCGCTGGTAACCAACGCGCATCGTGACAGCCTGAAAGTAAAAGCGACGCAAACCGGTTTGCTGAACTACTTCGACGTGGTGTTCAGCTCACACAGCTTCGGCGTGCCCAAAGAGCACCCCGACTTCTGGCGCCAACTGCAGTCAGCACTGGCATTCGAGCCCGCACGCACTCTATTCGTAGACGACAGCCACTCGGTGCTCACCGCCGCAAGAAAACACGGCATCGCACATATCTTCGCCATCTCGAAACCGGATTCGAGCGCGGATCGAAGAGCTGTCACGGAGTTCATGTCGGTAGAGGCTGTGAGCCATTTGCTGGGCGACGACGCGAAATAGGCACCTGACCTCGCTTTATTCCGCCGGGCCTGACCAGCTCAAAACCGATGTGACGTTTCAGCGATGAATTGCGGTTGCAGCTGACGCTCAAAGCGACGTTTCAGCGGTGCGTCCAGGGTGGGTGTGTTCTCCCGGTATGTTGAAAAACAGGATGTTTTTCAGCAAGCGCTACATGGGCTCGGCGGTGTTTTCAGCGAAGCACGGCTTCGCTCCGCCGAGCGGGTGTCCACGGATGTACACCCTGGGCTTGCACCGAGCAGGGACTGCGCAGCGCAATGGACGAGCAGCGTCGCACGCGACAGCGTAGCGACGGCGGGTGCGCGGTGCCGGGAGGACATACCCACCGTGGACGCACCGCCAGCACCGACGCTCTCTGTTCTTCTTGGTTCTTCTTCCGAAAGAAAGTCTCAGGTCGCTTCCGGCGCCGGAGGAGCAGCATTCGGCCCGCTAGAGTTCTTCTTACTGCGCCGTCTCCGCCGCCGCTTCCTCGGTGGAGCTTCGTGCGCGCCCTCGCCATTGACGCCGGGCGAGCTCACGTTCGCTCCCGAGTCCGCAGATACGGTTGCAGCAGGCGTGCTCTCCGTCTGTTCTGCCGGCTGCGGAGACGAACGACCACCGCCACCGCTACGACCTCGACGACGATCGCGATCACCCGAATGACGTCCGCCACCGCGACCACCGCCACCCGGCTTGCCTCGACCACCACCGAAATGCTTCCTCGGCACTCGTGCCGGCATAATGATCTCCGGCAGCATTTCGCTCACGACCGGCGCGACCGGCAGCTTGCGCCCGATGTACGCCTCGATATCTGGCAGGGAGATCACGTACTCCTCGCAGCCGAAACTGATCGCATCACCTTCCGTACCCGCACGCGCGGTGCGGCCGATGCGATGAACGTAGTCTTCGGGATCCTGCGGCAGATCGTAGTTGAACACGTGACTCACATCCGGGATGTGCAGGCCACGCGAAGCGACGTCGGTACCGATCAGCACCGCCAGCGTGCCCTCGTGAAAATCACGCAGCATCCGCAAACGTTTCCGTTGCGGCACATCGCCCGAGATCGCTTCCGCGTTGATGCCGTTGGCTCGCAACAGCGCTTCGATTTCCTCCGCCGCGCGCCGGGTATTCACGAACACCATGCTGCGTCGCGGATCCATGTGCTTGAGCAACCCCACGAGCAAGCGCGGTTTCTCGTCGTTGGAAGGGTAGTAGATCACCTGACGAACCCGATCCACCGTCATCTTGTCGGGTTCGATGCGTACCAGCGTCGGCTCGTTCATGTGCTCGTAGGCGAGCTCCAGCACGCGATGGGACAACGTCGCCGAGAACAACATGTTGAGCCGGGCTTGAGGATCGGGCAGCCGTCTCAATATATAGCGGATATCCGCAATGAAGCCGAGGTCGAACATGCGATCCGCTTCATCCAGGACCAGCACCTGCACCGAGCTCAGGTCGATCACCTTTTGCTTGACGAAATCGATGATGCGTCCGGGTGTGCCGATCAGGATGTCGACACCCTGTTCGAGGTGATGCCGCTGCTTCTCGTAGTCGACGCCGCCAAAGGCCAGGCCGAGCTGCAGACCGGTGTGCGACCCGAGCACCTCGGCATCGCGATGGATCTGAACGGCCAGCTCGCGCGTTGGGGCGATGATCAAAGCCCGCGGTGCATTCAAGCTGCGCGACGCCGGTGGCGGTTCGCGCATCAGTCGCGCATACATCGCTACTAGAAATGCCGCGGTTTTCCCCGTCCCCGTCTGCGCCTGGCCCGCCACATCGAGGCCGGCCAATGCCTGCGGCAGGGTCTGCGCCTGGATGGGCGTGCAGCGCTCGAAAGAGGCATCCGCCAGGCCTTTCTGCAGAGCCTCGGGCAGATGCAGGCTGGAAAAGGACAGCTCGGTTAAGTGCGAATCAGCCATTCGATATGATTTACCTGTTGGAAGAGAGGGGGGCGCTTGCAAATTGGCAGTCGCCCGGTTTTAATAAGCCTCAACGAAGCGGACTCATCCGCACCTGCCCCGACCGGAGCAAAGGCTCCAAGCCCCTCGAAGACGTGACCCTTGATGGAGTATCGCACCCGATACTCAAGAGGGTGGAGAGGGGGATACTCAAGCGGCCTTTTGATTTGACGGCGCGAGCAACGACTGCCCAGTTCAGACGTATCAAGCACAGACGCATCAGTAGCAGACGCAGTAGTAGCAGACGAGCAGACTGGCTTACAGCGAGCACGAGCACCGCTCACACAGATTTTTCGCAAGCATTCACACGCGGCCTTCGTATGGAGATCGGCCCAAGGCAACCCACGTAGTACGTGATGGCACCAGGCTGGGGCATTGTGCCCGACCGGGCACACCCAAGTCACCCGGTCATTTTCCGCCGTCCCCCACACCCATGACCCGACCCGCAGGTTTGAGTCACTGCAATTTCCACGCTTCCGTCCATCCCACATCCCAGCCATCACCTGGAGGAGAGTTTTAAGGTGAGCAGCGAGACGACGATTGTGCATGTCACCGACGCCAGCTTCGAAGAGGCCGTCGTCAAGGCCAAGGGCCCGGTCCTGCTGGACTTCTGGGCGGAATGGTGCGGGCCGTGCAAGATGATCGCGCCGATGCTGAACGAGATCGCGACCGAATATAAAGACAAGGTCACGATCGCCAAGCTCAACATCGACGAGAACCCCAAGACGCCGCAGCGCTTCGCAGTGCGCGGCATTCCCACCCTGATTCTCTTCAAGAATGGTCAGGTCGAAGGCCAGAAGGTGGGAGCCCTCCGTAAATCAGACCTGGCCGCATTTCTGGACAGCAAACTGTGAGAGGCTATCTCGGCAATCAGGCCCGCAATCGCCCGGGCAACAAGGGTGGCGGCGGCGGCCGCTCCAATCGCGGCGACAACCGCGGCAATCGCGGCAATCGCGGCAATCGCGACACCGATCATCGCGGCGAGGGGCCGCAGCACGACGACCTGCCGGTCGACGATGCATTCGATGGCGATGACGTTGGCGTAATCTCCCCGGCGGAGCTGGCGGCGTCCCGCCAGTCCATGAACCTGACTCAGCTGAAGCTGAAGCCGGTACCGGAGCTGGTGGAGATCGCGCAGAAGATGGGGCTGGAGAACCTGGCCCGTTCGCGCAAGCAGGACATCATCTTCTCCATCCTCAAGGCGCACGCGCGCAGCGGCGAGGACATCTACGGCGATGGCGTGCTGGAGATCCTGCAGGACGGCTTCGGCTTCCTGCGCTCCGCCGACAGCTCCTACCTGGCCGGGCCCGACGACATCTACGTCAGCCCCAGCCAGATCCGCCGCTTCAACCTGCGCACCGGCGATTCCATCTCCGGCCTGATCCGTCCCCCCAAGGACGGCGAGCGCTATTTCGCGCTGCTCAAGGTCGGCGAGATCAATTTCGATTCGCCCGAAGGCGCCAAGCACAAGGTGCTGTTCGAGAACCTGACGCCGCTGCATCCGACCAAGCGCTTCAAGCTGGAGCGGGGCAATGGTTCGAGCGAGGACCTGACCGCGCGCATCATCGATCTGGTGGCGCCGATCGGTAAGGGCCAGCGCGGCCTGATCATCTCCCCGCCCAAGGCGGGTAAGACGATGCTGCTGCAGAACATCGCCAGCTCGATCACCTCGAACCATCCCGACGTGTATCTGATCGTGCTGCTGATCGACGAGCGTCCGGAAGAAGTCACCGAAATGGCGCGCACCGTGCGCGGCGAAGTGGTGTCCTCCACGTTCGACGAGCCGGCCACCCGCCACGTGCAGGTCGCGGAAATGGTGATCGAAAAGGCCAAGCGCCTGGTCGAGCACAAGCGCGACGTGGTGATCCTGCTGGACTCGATCACGCGCCTGGCGCGCGCGTACAACACCGTGGTGCCCAGCTCCGGCAAGGTGCTCACCGGTGGCGTGGACGCCAACGCCCTGCAGCGCCCGAAGCGCTTTTTCGGTGCGGCCCGTAACATCGAAGAGGGCGGCTCGCTGACCATTCTGGCCACCGCGCTGATCGACACCGGCTCGCGCATGGACGACGTGATCTACGAAGAGTTCAAGGGCACCGGCAACTCGGAAATCCACCTGGATCGCCGCGTATCGGAAAAGCGCGTGTTCCCGGCCGTGAACATCAACCGCTCCGGCACCCGCCGCGAGGAGTTGATCACCTCCGCCGAAGAGCTGCAGAAGATCTGGATCCTGCGCAAGCTGCTGCACCCGATGGACGAGCTGGCAGCCATCGAGTTCCTCATCGACAAGATGAAGGACACCAAGACCAACAGCGAGT
Organism: Steroidobacter sp.; assembly: GCF_036406195.1. Lineage (GTDB taxonomy): Bacteria > Pseudomonadota > Gammaproteobacteria > Steroidobacterales > Steroidobacteraceae > Steroidobacter. The sequence goes on along the minus strand of NZ_DASWVW010000061.1, from coordinate 49,443 downwards.
TCTTCGACGCAATGAAGCGTTGACCGCCTGCGTTGACCGCTCATCGGTACCACCCCTCTGGAAGGGTCATGGCCGATGTGTGTCCAGGTGTGCGCTCCGTCACAGATTTGTCATCGCCACGGTGATTTCGCGATGCCGCGATGGCGGCCCTGCGAAGCCGTTCTCTGTTCTTGTCAGACAACCTTATTAACTTGCGTCGACCACCCCTGCGCGGGGCCCTAAGGAATTCAGGGAAGGCCGGCAAATCCGGCGCGCAAGTGCATGTCCGACTCACGGCCCGATTCGCCGACGCTACGCCTGCGCCGACTCGACGCCTCGGCGCTCGAGCTCGCGGACGTCATGCGCGATGGGCGCATCACGACCCTATTCCAGCCCGTGGTCGATCCTCGCTCGCGAGGCATCGTGGCGCACGAGGCGCTGACGCGCGGCCCGTCTGACAGCTGGCTGCACGCCCCGCAGAATCTTTTCGAAGCCGCGCGGCGCGCCGACCTCAAGGTCGATCTCGACTACCTCTGCATGCAGAACGCCTTCAAGCGCTTCGTGGCGGCGCGCGTGTCCGGGCAGCTGTTCATCAACGTTTCGCCCGACACGATCTACGAAGATTCCAGCTTCGCGGAACGTTTTCTCGGTCTGGCCAACGAAGCCGCAATGCCGGTCGACCGTGTGGTCATCGAGCTCACCGAGGAAAGCCTGCTGGATGACTATGACCGCCTGCGCTCGACCATGCAGCGCCTGCGTGTCGCCGGCTGCACCATTGCCATCGACGACCTGGGCGCCGGCTCCTCCGGCCTGCGCACCTGGTCGGAGCTGAAGCCGGACTACGTGAAAATCGATCGATATTTCATCACCGGCATCGACGCCGATCCCACCAAGCTCGAGTTCGTGCGCTCCATGCTCGACATGGGTAGGGCCATGGGCTGCCGCGTGATCGCCGAGGGCGTGGAGACAGAGCGCGAATGCCGTGAGCTGGTGGATCTCGGCCTGGATCGACTGCAAGGCCATTTGTTCGGCCGCCCGAGCGCGGCGCCGGTGGCGGCGCTTCAACAGGTCGACACGCTGGATCGTTCCATCGTGACGTATACGGCGCTGTGCGCCGAGCACATCGCCACCTTCGTGCCGCCGGTGCCGCCGGAAATGCGTGTCACCGAAGTCTGCGAGCTGTTTCGCGACAATCCCGAACAGTTGAGTTTCCCGGTCGTGCAGGAGGGCCGGCCGCTCGGCATCGTGCAGCGGGAGCGTCTGTTCGATCTGCTCGCCAAGCCGCTGCATCCGGAGATTTTCAACAAGAAGCCGGTGACCGCGGTGATGGAAGCGCCGACCCTGCTCATCGATGGCGGGCTGCGCCTGGAACAGGTCAGCCGGCTGGTGACGCAGAAAGGACGCCCGCGGCTCACCGAGGAGTTCGTCATCACCAAGGACAGCCGTTATCACGGCATGGGCCAGACCATCGATGTGCTGCGCCTGATCACCGAACAGCAATTGCAGTCAGCCAAGCATTCCAATCCGCTGACGCTGCTGCCCGGCAACGCCGCGGTGCACAGCTCCATCGACAAGCTGATCGGCGCGCGCAAGCGCTTCATCGTGGCGTACTTCGATCTGGATTCGTTCAAGCCCTACAACGATGTGTATGGGTACGCGCACGGCGACCAGGTGATCCTGCATCTCGCCGGCCTGCTCAAGAAACATTTTTCGCCGCGGCTGGACTTCGTCGGCCACGTGGGCGGCGACGATTTCCTGGTCGTGATGCGCTCGGCCGATTGGCGCGAGCGCGTGGTCAACGTGCTGGATCGGTTCGCCCAGACGGTCGCTGATTTCTATTCGACCGAGCATGCCGCGGCCGGGTCGATCATCGCCACCGGTCGCGACGGCCTGCAGCGCAATTTTCCGTTGCTGACAGTATCCGTCGCCGCGCTGGATTCGGAAACCATGGGTGCCACGAGCGCGGATGCCGTGGCTCAGTTGCTCGCGCACGTAAAGAAATACGCCAAGCAACAGAGCGGCAACAGCTTCGTGCTTCGTAGCGACGACCGTATCGTCGACCTTCTGGCCGCCGCTCGCCGTCCGCCGCCGGACATGCTGCCCATGGATCAGATCATGACCAGCGCCTGAGGGCGCCCGCTCATTCCACGCCGACGGGCTGCGGCGATAAATGTTCGTCCAGGAACGCTTCCATTTCCGTGAGCACGCGGATGCGCGATTCGCTGCGCGATAGCCAGTGATCCTCGCCGGGCAACTCGACGAATTTGTGCTTCTTGTCTGCGGCCCGCAGCGCTGTGACCATCGTCTGAGCCTGCTCGATCGGCACGATCGTATCCTCGCTCCCGTGCAGCACCAGCACCGGAGCGCGAATCGTCCGCGCCGATCGCGCCGGCGATTTCGCGATGACATTCGCGTCGAAGGGGGAACCGATGTGGTCGGTCCAATACGCCAGCTCATTCGATTGCGAGCCTGCGCTCACTTTTTCGTAGCCGAGCATCATCGGCAGATCGGAAACGCCGTTGATGCTGATCGAGCATGCATAGAGCTCGGGAGTGAATGCAGCGCCGGCGAGCGCGGCGTAGCCGCCATAGCTGGCGCCGGCGATGCAGACCCGCGCCGGGTCCGCGATCCCTTGCTCCACCATCGCCTTGACGGCGTCGGTCACGTCGTCCTGCATCAGTCCGCCCCATTGGCGATAACCGGCTTTGGCGTGAGCCTCGCCAAGACCGGTCGATCCGCGGAACTGCGGTTGAATGACTGCATAGCCGCGCGATGCGAGGAATTGGGCGAGCCAGTCGAAGTTGAGTATGTCGCGTGACTGTGGGCCGCCGTGAGGCAGCGCCACTAGCGGCAATCGTTGCGCTTCGAGGCCGGGCGGCAAGGTGAGATAGGCGGGGATCTGGTAACTGTCGCGCGCTTTGTAAACGATCGTGCGAACTTCGCCGAGGGTGACATTGACGAGGGCCGGGTACTGCTCGCCGACGATGTCGGCGGCGCCTCGCTGGTAGTCGATCAAATAATAAATCGATGGCTTGGTGGTGCTGGACACGTCGACCAGAACGCGGGAGTTGTTGGCGGAGCGGCCAACGACATGCGCGTAATAGCCGCCGAATGTCTTGCGCAGCGCTGCGGAGCGCTTCTGCGCTTTTTCATCCAGCCAGAGAATTTTCGGGTCCTCTCCGCCGCGCCATACGCCTTGCAGCTCGCCGGTGTACGGATCGAACAGCGGCCCGGTGATGTCGTACTCATCATTCTTGATCACCACTTGCGGCGCGCTGCCGTCGATAGGCAGGCGCCACAGCGCCTGGTGCGAGTGCCCGAGCGTAGCCAGCATCCACAATGCCGCGCCGTCGCCGGTGACTCCGAAGACCGTCGGACGTTGGCCGTCCTCCAGCGCAAAAATCTCTTTCCATGCCAGGCCGCGACGATATAGCACCGAGAAACGCAGGCGTTGTGGTTCCCATTCGACGCGTGCGACCGGCTGCCCCTGGCTGTCCACCACCCAACCGTCGGTGAACGCCGTCCCCTCGGCGATCTGCTTTCCCTTGCCCGTCCTGGTGTCGACGTCATAGGCGTTGTAGGTCCAGCCCGAATACTTGCGCCCGCTGGCGATGTTCGTGCCGGTCTCGCCGCGGTGGTTGGTCATGTCGAAACTCCAGCTCGACATCACCACGTGCCCTGGCGTGGCGGTACGTGGGGCGAGCACGGAAGCGCCTGTGGCGAAGGAGAAATCGCGGCCCTTATGTAACAGGACTTGCATCTTGCGCGTACGAACGTTCAACGCGCTGATGCGCACCCAGTTGTACTGTTCCCTGCCGCGGTTGAGCGGGACCGTGATCGTGAAATTGTTGTGGACCAGCAGGACATCGTCATCGGACCACTCTAGAGCCCGGACGATGAGCCCCTGTTCGGACTCCATCTGCACCAGTCGCTTGCTGTTGGCGAGATCGAGTACCTCCACCACCTGGCGGGGCGCGCTGTTGTCGATCCAGGCCAGTTGCTGACCGTTGGGACTGAGCACGACACCCGTCATGGCCGGCACTTTGCCGAAGGCGGCGATGGGCGGCCGCGCGGGTGTTTCCGCCGCTTGCACCGTTGCCTGCCATGTCCATGCGCACAGCGCAGTTGCGGCCAGCAAGGCCGCCGGAATACGCCTCATCGGTCAGTCTCCGTACTATTATTGTTTCCCGCCCGATGAGTATAACCGGGGCGCTGCGTTTATTTCTTCCCCAGCCGATACAACAACACCGCCAGCCGCTGCGTCTGGATCGGGTACGTGCGCAGATCGGCGAACTCTTCCGGGGTGTGGGAATCGCCGCCCAGCAGGCCCAGGCCGTCGATGGCCATGTCGACGTGATCGGCCGCGAAAGAAATATCGGCGGCGCCGGCATTGCGCGGGTCTACTTCGGTCACCGCACCGAAGCCCAGGTCACGGCTCACTTCGTCATACATGGACAGCAGCTTGCGATTGCCTTCGGTCGGTGCCATCGGCGGATAGCTGTCGGTGAACTCGATCTGGGCTGAAGTGTGCGGCAGGCTCGCTGCCACCACCTTGCGCATCTTGGCGCGTGTTTCTTCCAGCTGCTGCACGGTCAGCGTCCGCAGATCGCCCGACGCAATTGCCGTCGGCGCGATGATGTTGTTCTTGCCGGAAAGTGTGGCGCCCAGCGGCTGCTTTTCGAAGTCCACCTGGGTGCTGCTGGCGATCAAGCCCGGATTGAAAGTCACGAGCGCGTCGCCGCGCACTTCCTGGTAGAAGCCATTGAGAATGCGGCCCAGCTCATAGGCAGCGCCTGCTCCGACGTCCTCGGCGAAGATTTGCGAGGAGTGCGCGCTGTTCGCCTCGACCTTCACGATCCAGCCGGTCGAGCTGCGACGCGCGGTCACGGCCGTCTTGGGATTGTCGGCGGCGTTCTCGAGCGCGATGGCGATATCGGCGGCCTTGGCCGCTTCGATGAGATCGCGGCGCGCGAGATCGAGAGGACGGCCGGAATCTTCTTCATCGCCGTGCAGGACGACTGTGAGCTGCAAGGAATCGAGCAGATTGGCCTGGCTGAGCGCGTCGAGCGCGGCCAGCGCGACGACGATGCCGCCCTTCATGTCAGCTGCGCCCGGGCCGCGAGCGATGTTCTCGTCCACCCGCTCCCAGCGTTGAAACGGATGATTGGGCTCGAACACGGTATCGAGATGCCCGATCAGCAGCACGTGCGGTCCGCGGCCCGCGCGGGTTGCTACCAGATGCCCGGCGCGGCCGAACGGCGTGCCATCGACCCAGCTCACCTTGAAGCCCAGCGCCTCGAAGCGAGGCCGCAACATGTCGGCGACCTGCCGCACGCCCGCGAAATTCATCGTGCCGCTGTTGACGTTGACGAGCTGTTCCAGCAGCGCGATGGACGCTTGCTCGCCGGCGCTGACGTGGCTGACCAAGGCTTTTTCCTTGGCATCCACCTTGGCATCTCGGGGCGCCGTGTATACAGGCTGGGAAAACGCCAGTGTAACCAGGGCAACCAGCAGGGAGCCGCGCGCCAGGGCATGTCGCATAGTGGAATTTCCTCTTTGGGCCAAGAGGCCGCATGATACGCGAGCGATGAGTGTCCTCGACCCTGCCAATACTCCTGCCGCGCCCGCCGTTACCGCCGAGGGCGAGGCGTTTCCGTCCGCGCCCCGTCGGTTGCACTACATCGATGTGCCGGCGCCCGAGCCGGGGCAAAGCGTGCCGATCGCGGCAGGCGTGCGCTGGGCCCGCATTCCGCTGCCGCTCGATCTGAATCACATCAATGTGTGGCTGATCGAGACCGGCGACGGCTGCATCGTGGTCGATACCGGCATGGCGGCGTCGATCGGCAAGGACGCGTGGGAGAACATCGAACGCGAGTATCTCTCGCGACAGCCATTGCGTGGGGTGTTCGTCACGCACATCCATCCCGATCACATCGGTCTGGCGAAATGGCTGCAGGAGCGCTTCGGCGTACCGGTGTTCACATCACGGCGAACGGATGAGCTTGCACTCTCCATGTGGAGCGGCCGGGCCAAGGCGGCGTTCAACGAGTCGGAGCAGTTCTTCAGGTCGCACGGCATGACCGACGAGGTGCAGATCCGCGCGATGTTCCGTCCCGAGCGCTTTGCCCGCTTGACCAGCGGCATGCCACACGTCGAGCAATTCGTCGCCGACGAGGACGTGTTGCACTGGGGCGCGGGCGAGTGGACCGCGCTGGAAACCGACGGACACGCCGAAGGCCACTTGTGCCTGTCCAATCCGGCTTTGCGGCTGCTGATCAGCGGCGATCAGGTGCTGCCGACCATCTCCTCGAACATCAGCTTCATGTTCGGCAACGGCGATCCGAATCCGCTTGGCTCGTACTTGTCTTCGCTGCAGCGGCTACGTGCGCTCGCCGAGGATACGTTGGTGCTGCCAGCGCATGGCGTGCCATTTCGCGGACTGCGCCACCGTATCGACGATCTCACTGGCCACCATCTGGAGCAGCTGGACAAACTCGCCGCGCTGTGCGCCGAGCCAAAGCTCGTGATGGACGTGTTGCCATTCATGTTTCGCCGCGAGCTCAAGGACCTGCACTTGTTTCTGGCGATTGGCGAGGCGCTGGCGCATCTGGAATATCTGGTTCATGCTGGCCGCGTCCGGCGCGAGCTGGTCGCCGGACGCGTGACTTACGTTGCTCTCTGACTCACGCCTGTTCGGCCTCAATCCCTGATTGGAGTCGCACCTTCGATCTTGCCGACGCGCGCGCGGCTGCTGACGCGCAGCTCCACTTCGCGTTCGAATTTGAGCGTGCCGGTCACGACGGCATCCGGCCCGATGGTGATCCTGGGCTTGCGCTTGGAGAAGACACTGAAGCCGGGCTTTTCCACCAGGATACCGCCGTCGACTTGCGAGCCTGCACCGATCTCGATGTCGCCATTGACCGTCTTGATGCCGTTGCCGATGCGGGCGCCGTCGAGCTCGATTGCGCCGTTGACGTTCTCCACGCGACCCTGCACTCGAGCGCCTTTCGCCAGCGTGACGGAGCCGTTCACTGAAGTCACATTGCCGCGGATCTGCGCCTGCTCCTGCAAGCGGAAGTCGCCGTTGACCAGCTCGGCTGATCCGGCCTTGGCGCCGGTATCCAGGGTCACATCACCATTGACCGCGCCGATGTCGCCGACGCTGCAGTCGCGGCCGATGTCGATCGAGCCGCTGACGGTTTCGATGTTGCCGGCGGTGACCGAGTCCTCGAGCCGGATCGAGCCATTGACCGTTTCCACCGAGCCGACCTGGCGGCCGCTCGCTACGCGAATGGAGCCATTGACCTTCGATATATTCTCGCCATCCGCCCATGCCGTGCTCGCCAGGAGCGAGGTGAGGAACAACGCCAGAGCCGTCCGTATGTATTTCATTGTCTGCCTCCGTTCGGGGTTGTCGGATTGGATGCGGCGCCCCGGCAAAGGGTTGCAATGGGGTCGCAATGATCGAGCGATCGCACGGCTGACGCGGCGGCTCGGCAGGTGGTGTATTGTTCACTGACAGCCGCAAGGAATTACGCATGCTCAACGCCGCTGCCCCGCATGTTGCCAACCTGGCGCAGGTCATCCAGCTCGCCGTCGCGCCCGTGTTTCTCCTGGCGGGTGTGGGAACCACGTTGAACGTACTGGCGACTCGCGTCGGCCGCATCATCGATCGCGCGCGCTTGATGGAGGACCGGTTGCCGCACTCCAGTCCCGAGCAACTCGAAGAGTTGCACGAGCGGCTGCGCGTGCTGTCCAAGCGCGCCACCTTGATCAATCGGGCGATCGGACTGTCGGTGATGTGCGGTTTGCTGGTGTCGCTGGTGGTCGCGACGCTGTTCATCAGTTATTCGCTGTCGATCGATCTGGCCACGCCCATCGCGGTGGCATTCGTGCTGGCGCTGCTGAGTCTCGCGGCGGGGCTGGTTTATTTCCTGCGTGAAGTCATCCTCGCAACCAACTCGCTGTCGTTCGGTGGTTTGCGACCGACGGTAGTGGACAAGGCGATGAGCGGCAAAATGCCCGTCGCCAAAGAATGACAATCACGGACAAAATTTGACGCAAAGGTGCCAGTGCCCGTCGCTTCGCGCGATTCCGTGATCCAATGCACAAATCACATGGACGCAGGTCGGCATCATCGCCCCCCGCATGAGTCAGCCGCCGCCCGAAATCGTAGTTCAGCCTGATGCGTTTCGCGTCTCCCGTGAATCGACGTTGCTCGCCTGCGAGTTGCGTGGCGCGTTGGCGGTGTGCGTTTATGACGATACACAGCCGGCCGGCGGCATCCTGCATCTACGCTACGTCGCGATTGCGAACGACCAGCCGCTCGATCTCACCGACAACACGCTGAGCTCGGACCTGTTGCTGATGGATCGCTTCTGCAAGGAGCTGCGCACGGCAGGCGCGCGCAAGCAGAGCTGGCGCGTGAGCATCTTCGGGCACACGCCCGATGTGCCCGGCATGGCAGGTCCCGCCGCGACCGTGATCGATCTCGCCAAGGCCTATTTCGCCGACGCGCGCTTGCCGGTGGAGTGCAAGGAATTCAACCGCTCGGACGGTCTGGCGGTGCGGCTCGATCCGCACGGCGGCCGCATCTGGGTCAACGCCACGCCGCCCGACGCCAGACAGGCTGCCCCCGCATAGCCGTCCCGCTCATGTAGACTCGCTCGCGATTTCTGGCAAGAACAAATCGCGGACGCGGATGGTAACCGACACCCATACCTCGCCAGCGGCGCCGGCCCGCTGGTACAGCTCGCTCTATGTCCAGGTCTTGCTCGCCATCGCGATCGGCGTGCTGCTCGGACATTTCGTGCCCGAGACGGCCGCGCAGCTCAAACCGCTGGGCGATGGCTTCATCAAGCTCATCAAGATGATGATCGCGCCCATCATTTTCTGCACCGTGGTGACCGGCATCGCCGGCATGGAAAACTTGAAAGCGGTGGGCAAGACCGGCGCGCTCGCGCTGCTCTACTTCGAGATCGTCAGCAGCATCGCGCTCATCGTCGGGCTGGTGATCGTCAACGTGGTGCAGCCCGGTGCCGGCATGAACGTCGACGTGTCGCAACTGGATGCCCGGGCAGTGGCATCGTACGCCAAGGCGGCCGAGCAGCAGAGCGTCACCGACTTCCTGCTCAACGTGATTCCCACCACCATCGTCGATGCCTTCGCCAGAGGCGACATCCTGCAAGTGCTGCTGTTCTCGGTGCTGTTCGGGTTCGCGCTGCATGCGGTCGGCGAGCGCGCGCGGCCGGTGTTCGATTTCATCGATCGTTTCTCCGCAGTGCTGTTCCGTCTGGTCGGCATGATCATGCGGCTCGCGCCCATCGGCGCGTTCGGCGCCATGGCATTCACCATCGGGCAATACGGCCTGGCCTCGCTGGCTTCGCTGGGCAAGTTGATGGCATGTTTCTATGTCACGTGCCTGTTCTTCGTGTTTTTCGTGCTGGGCGCGATTGCGAAGCTGCACGGCTTCAGCATCGGGCGATTCATTCGTTACATTCGCGAGGAGCTGTTCATCGTGCTCGGCACGTCGTCGAGCGAGTCGGTGCTGCCGCGCATGATGGCCAAGATGCAGCAGGCCGGCGCCGAAAAGCAGGTGGTGGGCCTGGTCATTCCCACCGGTTACTCATTCAACCTCGATGGCACGTCGATCTACCTGACCATGGCGGCTGTGTTCATCGCGCAGGCCGCCAATGTGCCGATGAGCTTGCTGGATCAGCTGACCTTGCTGGGCGTGCTGCTGCTCACTTCCAAGGGCGCCGCTGGCGTGACGGGCAGCGGCTTCATCGTGCTGGCCGCGACCCTGTCGGCGCTGGGCACCCTGCCGGTCACCGCGCTGGCGTTGATCCTGGGCATCGATCGTTTCATGTCCGAGGCGAGGGCGCTGACCAACCTGGTCGGCAACGGCGTCGCCACCCTGGTGGTTGCAAAATGGTGCCGGGCACTGGACGAGGATCGTCTGCGCCAGGAACTGGGCTAGTATTGGCCGATGAGCATTGGCCCAGCCCATTCCACCCCCCAGCAATTTGCCGAAAATACCGAATCTGCGGCGGATCTGTCGTTCGTGCCGGTGACCAGCAGCGAGCAGGTCGCTGCCGTGGCCGCCCTGGCGCACGAGATCTGGTACGAATTTTACGTACCGCTCATAGGGCGAGCGCAGGTCGACTACATGGTCCAAAAATTTCAGAATGCCCCGGCGATCCGAGCCCAAATCGACCAGGGCTACGAATACTTCCTGGTGCGGCGGACAGCTGCGGGCGGCCCGGCCAGCGACATCGGCTATTGCGCCGTTCAGCAACAACCTGGAAGGGGGCTGTTTCTGAGCAAGTTCTATCTGCTCCATGCGGCGCGCGGCGCCGGAACCGGGCGCAGATGCATGGAGTTCATTGAAGGGCTCGCCCGACAGCGCGAGCTCTCTTTGTTATGGCTGACTGTCAACAAGGGCAATCCGTCAGTGCAGGCCTATCAGCGGCTGGGTTTCCGGATTGCCGCAGAACTGGTAATGGACATCGGCGGCGGTTTCGTGATGGATGACTATCGGATGGAAAAGACGCTGGCGTCCTGACGTCCGCTTCAGTCGCAGCGCGCGCCGGGTCGTCGCGGGTCGGAACCGGGCGACAGCTATCGCTCGGCTGGCCGCACCGATACATTGGCTGACGGACCCGGCGCCCAAGGACCTGGGACCCCCACGGACCCGGTCGCGATGGCTCTGCTCCATGCACCCGGCACCGAACGAATCGGGCGGCGGGCCGCCTAACGATATAGACGCGAGAGATTGGGGCAATACTGCAAAACGGTGATGAGTCTGTCCATCGACAAGGACCTTGGAGAGCAAGGCGAGAATGCGCGCGCTGTCCTCGCCAGCTGGCTGGATGACTACATCTGCGGCCGGTGCGACCGTGCCGACATGCAAGCCCAATTCCTGTCGGTCTGCCGTAGCAATCCCGACGCGCCCTGGGATGCGCTGGCCTTGCTCGATCAGTACCAGCGGCGGGGCCGCATCGACGTGTCTCTGGCGCGCTCGCTCAAGACCGATATCGCGCAACTGGTGTTCGGCGTCGCCAACCAGACCGAAAGCAAGGCCGATACCGCGGCCGAGAGCGACACCACCGACGTCACCATCGATACCACCGGCTCGCGCTGGCGCAAGCTGATCGCCGATCGCGATCCGGATTCGATCAATTCCGAGCCCGCGGTCGTGGACCCGACGCGACGGAGCGAGCCGGAGCCGGCGAGTCTCCGTCGCAGTGCTGATGACGATGCAACAGCATACCGCCGTCGCGACGATGCACCTGCGGCTTTCCGCCGTCCGGTCGATGAAGACGCGACCAACTTCCGCCGTCGCGAAGAAGACGCGATTGGCTTCCGTCGCGACCTGGAAGAGCCGGCCACCCGGCCGCCGCCGTCCCTGAAGTTGACTGAAGATGACGCCGCGCTGGTGCGTGCGCGCAAGGAAGAGCCGGCGTCGAGCGCACACTTGCGTGGCCTGGCTGGCGAGCGCCCATCGCGGCCGTCGCCCGTGCCGCCGCCGGGGCTGACGAGCGATGTGCTCCGGGATCGCTATGAGCTGATCTCCATTCTGGGCCGTGGCAGCATGGGCACCGTGTACAAGGCGCTCGACCGGCATCGCGCGCATCTGGATGCGTCGGCGCGCTGTGTCGCCGTCAAGGTGCTAAAGCAAAATTTCAAGGATCGGCCGGAGGAACTGGCGCAGCTGGAGCGCGAGTTCCATGAAGCGCAGTCGCTGTCGCATCCGAACGTGGTCGGCGTGTTCGATCTGGATCGCGACGGCGATGTGTATTTCATCGTCATGGAGTTGCTCGAAGGCGAGCTGCTCGCCGACATCCTGAAGCGTCTGGATGGCCAGCCCATGGCGCGCCACCATGCACTGGCTATCATCGCCAGCGTCGGCGCGGCGCTGGCGTATGCGCATCGTCGCAACGTCGTGCATGCCGACTTGAAGCCACGCAACATCATGATCACGTCGGCTGGCGAGGCGCGTGTGCTCGACTTCGGTTTTGCGCGCGATCGTCCGCTGGATTTGCACTCCGCCTCGGGACTCCATGAAGGCCCCGTTTCGGCGCCGGCATATGCGAGCGTGGAGCGTGTGAACGGCAGCGACCCGCATCCGAGCGATGACGTCTACAGCCTCGCCTGCATTGCTTATGAATTGCTGGCCGGCCGCCATCCCTTTGGAGGCCGATCGGCGCCGCTGGCAAGGGCGCATGGCCGACAGCCACAACGTATTCCTGGCTTGACCGGCAAACAGCAGGCCGTATTGCAGCGTGCGTTGCTGTGGACTCGCGGCGAGCGTCGCATCGACGTGGTCGAGTTGCTGGCAGGCTTGGGATGCGGCTCGGCGCCGAACCGCCTGGGCTTGCCCACCGAACTGTCCGTCCCCCACCGGCCGCACTCGCGCTGGCGCCGCGGCGTCTTTGCCATGGTGCTGGCAGTGGGCTTCGTGACCGGCGGTTATCTGGTGTGGCAGTACGAGCTGCTGCCGAAGAATCTTTCGAACGTATTGCCGGTGATGCCGCCGATTGCGGACCGCGAGCTGCAGAGCGAAGTTGCGGGCGGCAGTGTGGTCACCGATCCGCAGGTTGATCGAGGCGATGTCGTCGGCTCGCGTCCGCTGCAGCCCGTTGCGCCGCTAACGGTTGAACCCCTGCCGTCGTCACAACAGCCGGGGGGTCCGGCCGACTCGGCTTCGACACAGAGCGAACAGAGAAGCGCGCCTGCCGGAGAGCCCGTGGAATCGCGCGCCGACACACGGCAGAACACGCAAACGGTGGTGCCGCTCCCGCCTGCCATCCGCGAGCAACCGAAGGAAGAAACTTCTCGTGGGCAATCGGAGCAGTCGCCAGCGGGCTCCAACGCGCCGGCGGCGAGCTCATCGCAACCCGAGTCCTCGGCGCCGATGCGTCCGGCGGTCATCGAGTTCGACAAGGACAGCTATGTCACATCCGAAGGCGATGGCTCGGTGCGGCTGAGCATTCGCCGCACCGGCTCGACGCGCCGCGAGGTTTCGTTTACCTGGAACCTCCGGGCCAATTCCGCGGAAATGGGTTCGGATTTCGCGGGCATCGGACCGGGCACCGAACGTATTCCCGCTGGCGTACGCGAGGCCAGCATCACCGTGCCGCTGGTGCAGGATTCGATCAAGGAAAGCACCGAGCTGTTCCTGGTGGAGCTGCAGGTCGAGGGTGACGGTGTCACGCTCGGCGAGCGCAGCAGTGCCGCCGTCATCATCGTGGACGACGACTGATTGCGCCGTGGACGTGCGATTCTCCGGGCAGGCGCTGTATTGCCACCTCAGCCGCGCTGAGCTGGCACACCTCGCATCCGGCCGCTCGGTGGACCTGCACGTCGCCTTGCCGAGAAATCATGCCTTCCGAGTGAGTGTGCGGCCGTCGATCCTGGCCGCCGATCGCGGCGGCTGGCAATTGGACAGCGACCCCACCGGGATCTGGGTGACTCTGCCCCGCGCCGAGCTCGAGCAACTCGGTCAGACCGCGTCGTTCGCCGAGCGGCTGGTGCACGACTTTCCGCTAGCGGAGAATCAACAGGTGCAAGTGATCTTGGAATTCGCTCCGGAGGCCGAGGGCGAAGCGCGCACCGTGCTGGAAATCACGCCGCCGTCCGGCTAGCTCTTCGCCTGTTCTCGCTGTACCGCGCGATAGCCGATATCCCTGCGATACTGCATGCCGTCCCAGCGAATCTTGTCACAGAGCGCATACGCTGCTTTCTGCGCATCGCTGACGGTCTTGCCGAGCCCGACGGCGCACAACACGCGGCCGCCATTGGTCACGACCTTGCCGTCGCTCAACGCCGTGCCAGCGTGGAACACCTTGCCGGGCAGCGCGGCTGCTTCGTCCAGGCCATGGATCTCATCGCCCTTGCGTACTGAATCCGGATAACCACCCGCGGCCAGCACGACGCCGAGTGCAGCGCGCGGGTCCCATTCCGCTTGCACCTGATCGAGCCGGCCGTCGAGCGCCGCTTCACACAGCACGGTCAGGTCCGACGTGAGCCGCGACATGATGGGCTGAGTTTCCGGATCGCCGAAGCGGCAGTTGAACTCCAGCACGTTGGGCGTGCCGTCCGCCGCAATCATCAAGCCGGCGTACAGAAAGCCGATGTATGGGGTGCCGTCCGAGATCAAGCCCTCGGCCGTCGGCCGCATCACTTCACGCATGATGCGCTCGTGCAACTCGGGAGTGACCACTGGCGCGGGCGAGTAGGCGCCCATGCCGCCCGTGTTCGGGCCCTTGTCGCCATCGTCGCGGCGCTTGTGATCCTGCGAGGTGGCCAGCGGCAGGATGTGCTTGCCGCTGACGATGGCGATGAAGCTGGCTTCTTCGCCTTCGAGAAATTCTTCAATGACGACGGTGCTGCCCGCGGCGCCGAACTGGCCATCGAACATGGCCTGTGCGCTCTCGATCGCTTCCTCCTGCGTCGCGCAGATGATGACGCCCTTGCCGGCAGCAAGGCCGTCGGCCTTCACCACCAGCGGCGCACGCTGAGCGCGAACCCACTCGGCATCGAAATTTGCTTTGGTGAACGTCGCGTAAGCCGCCGTCGGAATCTTGTAACGACGCAGGAATTCCTTGGTGAAGGCCTTCGAGCCTTCGAGCCGCGCCGCGAGCTTGCGAGGACCGAAGCAGCGCAAGCCGGCTGCTTCGAAGGCATCGGTGACGCCGATGACCAGCGGCGCCTCCGGCCCGACGATGGTGAGATCGATCTTCTCGCGCTTGGCGAACTCGATCAGCCGGTCGATATCGTCGGCAGCGATGTCGACGTTTCTCACGCCGTGTTCGAGCGCGGTGCCCGCATTGCCTGGGGCAACGAACACCGCGCTTACGCGCGGCGTATTGGCGGCCTTCCACGCGAACGCATGTTCGCGGCCACCGGAACCAAGAATCAGTACGCGCATAAATTAATGGCGGAAGTGCCGCATGCCGGTGAGAACCATGGCCATGCCATGCTCGTTGGCGGCGGCGATGACTTCGTTGTCTCGCATCGAGCCACCGGGCTGAATCACTGCCTTGATGCCGTACTCCGCGGCCACATCGAGACCATCGCGGAACGGGAAGAACGCGTCGGAGGCCATCACCGCGCCGGCAACTTCCAGACCTTCATCCTTGGCCTTCATGGCAGCGATGCGGCTGGACACCACGCGGCTCATCTGGCCCGCGCCGACGCCAATCGTCATGCGATCTTTCACGTACACGATGGCGTTGGATTTGACGTACTTGCACACCTGCCAGGCAAACAACAGGTCTGCGAACTCCTGCTCGGAGGGCAATCGCTTGGTCACCACGCGCAAGTCGTTCCTGCCGACGCGACCTTCGTCGCGCGTTTGCACGAGCAGGCCGCCGTTCACGCTGCGGTATTCGTGACGAAGGCCCGTTGCAGCGAGACCACCCGTCACCAGCACGCGAACGTTTTCCTTGCGCGCGCAGATCTCGAGCGCGTCAGCGTCGACTTCCGGCGCGATGATCAATTCGACGAATTGACGCTCGACGATGGCGCGCGCCGTATTCGCATTGAGCGGACGATTGAACGCAATGATGCCGCCGAATGCCGAGGTGGGGTCGGTGCGATACGCGCGATCGTATGCAGCGAGCGTGTCGCCCGCGACGGCGACACCGCAGGGATTGGCGTGTTTCACGATCACGCATGCCGGCTCGTCGAAGTGCCGCACGCATTCGAGCGCGGTATCGCCATCGGCGATGTTGTTGTACGAGAGCTGCTTGCCCTGCAATTGCTTCGCAGTGCCGATGCTCGCGCCGGGCGTGTCGGCGACCGAGTAGAAAGCCGAAGTCTGATGCGGGTTCTCGCCGTAGCGCAGATCCATGCGCTTGCGGAAATGCAGCGACAAAGACTCCGGATACTCTTGCTGCGCTCCTTGCTCAGGCTGCGTGACGCGAGTCAGATAGCTCGCGACAGCCGAGTCGTAGCTCGCAGTGTGTGCATACGCCTTCGCGGCAAGACGCTTGCGCGTCTGCTCGGAGACCACGCCGTCCGCACTGTTCAACTCGTCGAGCACAGCGGCGTAATCGGTCGGATCGACCACCACTGTGACCCGGTCATGATTCTTCGCGGCAGCACGTACCATCGCGGGTCCGCCGATGTCGATGTTCTCGATCGCGTCCTCATACGTGCAATCGGGCCTGGCGATGGTCGCGGCGAACGGATATAGATTCACCACCACGAGATCGATCGGATCGATGCCGTGCTTGCGCATCACCTCGTCGTCGATGTCGCGACGACCGAGCAGGCCGCCATGAATTTTCGGATGCAGCGTCTTGACGCGGCCGTCCATGATTTCCGGGAAGCCGGTGTGCGCCGACACTTGCGTCACCTTGACGCCGTGCTTCTCCAGCAAGCTCGCGGTGCCGCCCGTGGACAGAATCGCTACGCCACGACGTTGCAAGGCCTGCGCGAACTCCACCAGGCCATCTTTATTGGAAACACTCAGCAGCGCGCGCCGCACGGCAATTGACATGTGCACTCTCGATTAGCGAATCGGCCCGAACCATCGACCTGCGCCGCGCCCATGCGGCCGGAGCATGACCTCAATTGGCCAGTCCGTAGGTCTTCAATTTCTTGCGCAAGGTGCCGCGATTGATGCCGAGAATATCGGCGGCGCGGCTCTGGTTGCCCTCGGCGTAATCGAGCACCGCTTTGAACAGCGGTTCCTCGACTTCACGTAACACCAGATCGTAGAGCTGGCCGGGCTTGTGGCCATTCAAGGTCGCGAAATAGGAGTCGAGCGCTTCCGCGGTCATCGTCCTGAGGGGCATCGACCGCGGCGCCGGTCGTGCCAGCGGCTCTCGGCGAGCTCTGGTTTTTTTTCTGGGGGCCATGGCCTCTCCGCCAAACTTCTCTGCAATCAAGAACTGTTCTTCCACGTCGCGAGCCTCACCGATCCACTCCCATCGACTCAAATGGGCGCGCGGTCTGCTTCAGGCCGCGCTCGACAGACTCTCTTCCGGCGCTGCTGCAAGCGCATCGAAATATGCCTGCACGCGCTCGAGTTGTGTCGTCGCGTTGGTCGCCTGCATCACGGCTCGTCGCAAAGCCGGCGCGGACGCGCGACTCTTCGCATACCAATCGATGTGTTTACGCGCGACCCGGACTCCAGCCTCTTCCCCATAGAAAGCATGCAGATCGCGCAAATGGGCGAGCATGATATCACGGACTTCCGCGATGGAAGGCGCCACGAAGTCACCCCCCTGTGGACCTGCGTTCAGGGCGGCGAGAATTTCACGGAAGATCCACGGCCGACCTTGTGCGCTGCGCCCGATCATCAAGCCATCTACGCCCGTCTGTTCAAGCACGTGCTTCGCTTTCGCACCTGAGTCGATGTCACCATTGGCAAAAATCGGAATCGACACGCTTTGCTTGATGGTACGGATGGTTTCGTACTCAGCTTGCCCCTGATACATGCAGGCGCGCGTGCGCCCATGAATGGCGAGTGCCTGCACGCCGATCGCTTCAGCCATGCGCGCAATGGCGGGGCCGTTGCGATGGGCGGGATCCCAGCCTGTGCGCATTTTCAGTGTCACCGGGACATTGACCGCCTTGACCACAGCTTCGAGAATCGCGCGTACCAGCGGCTCGTCGCGCATCAGCGCCGAACCGGCCGCCTTGTTGCACACTTTTTTCGCCGGGCAACCCAGGTTGATGTCGATGATCTGCGCGCCCGCATCGACATTACGTTGCGCGGCCTCGGCCATCATCGCCGGATCGCCGCCGGCGATCTGCACGACGCGTGGTTCGGGCTCGCCACTGTGATCCATGCGCCGGCGCGACTTCTCGGTGTGCCATAAACGCACATCGCAAGTCAGCATTTCTCCAGCGGCAATGGCCGCTCCCATGCGTCGACACAACAGTCGGAACGGCAGATCCGTGACACCGGCCATGGGCGCGAGCGCGAGGTTGTTGGCCAGTTCGTAGTTGCCGATGCGCATGCGCGGAAGTGAACCGTTCACTTCTGGCCTGGCACATCCGCTGCGCAGACCGAGCCGCGCGAGCCGCGCAAGCAGACGTCGAAGCGGAAGCCTTCCGCATCCGGACCCGGATCGACGATCGCGATACTGGCATTGGTTTGCTGGGCGGGCGCGAGCATGCGGTCCGGCGCGCTGGTGGGATCGAGATATTCCGAGGGCTCGAATTCGCGTGCGCGCACCTGATCGCCCCAGCGATCTTCGAGCACCAGCTTCAGCAGTGGATAAGGTTGCGGGAAATCGGCGAGATTCTTCACGCTCGCGCGCACTTTCAATGTGCCGGGTTGCGAAGGATCGGCGATCACGCCCCATTGACGCACTTCGTAAGCGTGCAGGTTCCAATCCGGGCGCAGCGTCAGGCCGAGCGCGCCGTAGAGGCTCTGCAACGGTGCGCCGATCTGCGGATGGCGCGCCAGATCGGCGCGGTAATGATGTACGACTTGCGCGAGCAACAGCAGTACCAGCGGCACGGCCAGAATCTTCCAGATGGCCGAGGCGGGCTCGCCGGGTTCCCGGGTCGGGAAATCGAAGTCGACTGCCGGCGAGTCGTCCACTGCGATGGCGCGTGGATTACGCCGTGTGCGCGTGCCTTCCGGCAGGCGGACGCGAGTGGTGTTGAAGCTGGACTGCGGCTGGGCCCGTGCCCACCGACCCGATTGTGACATCGAGCGCTGCGCCTCGATTTCAGCGGCAGCGGCCTCGAGAGCTTCGTCCTCCGCGAGCACGCTGGAGTATTCGTCCCGCATGTCCATGACTTCGGACTCGGGTTGCGCTTCCAGCTCCTCGTCAGGCTCCAGTTCCTCTGCAGGTCCGGTCTCGAGCGTGTCGATGGTGGCATCGTCCTGGTCGATCTCCACCCATTCCTCGATCACTTCCTCGTGGAACTGCGGCTGGCCCTGGCCGCTCTCGTCGATACCTTCATAGACGCCGCTGATCTCGATGTGCCGGCCTTCGAGCGTGATGTCCTCGTGCTCGATCGGCTCCTCCACCTCGATCTGTCCCGGTGGCGGCGGCGGTTGCGGAATGGCCCGTGGCGGCCGCATGTAGCGGCTGCTGTCGATGCCGCCGTCGTCGGTTTCCTCGATCAGCCGTTCCAGCGCGTCGAATTGTGTCTGGCAGCGGCCGCAACGCACCTGACCATGCGCGACCCGAAGGATCTCGCTGGTGACGCGAAACGTCGTCTGGCAGCTGGGACACTGAGTCAGCATGCTCGGGTCAATTCGAAGGTGGCGGTGGAGTCGGGCGGCGCACGCCGTCGAGGCGCGCCCAGTCGTCCCGGACGACGACAGGGCCGATATCAAACCACGGCGCATACCGGCTTGCCACCGCTTCCGCCTGGTGGCGAAGAATTCCCGACAGCACCAGCTGGCCACCGCTGCGAACCCGGGCCGCGAACGCCGGCGCCAGGCTGTCCAGCGGGCCGGCCAGGATGTTGGCCAGCAGAATGTCGGCCGGGTTCTCGCGCGAATCGTCAGCGCCATCCTCCACCAGGTGCGCCTCGATCAGCTGCGCGACGCCATTTCGTTCAGCATTGTCGCGAGTTGCCAGCAGCGCTTGCGGATCGATGTCGACCGCAAGCACCTCGGCCGCGCCGAGCCTGGCCGCGGCGATGGCGAGAATTCCTGAACCGCAGCCGTAGTCGATGACGCGCTTGCCGGCGAGCGGTGCGGCGTCCAGCCATTCCAGGCACAGTGCCGTGGTCGGATGCGTGCCGGTGCCGAACGCAAGACCCGGATCGAGCTCGATCAGCACGGCAGGCTGACTGTCGCGCAGTTGCTCCTCGTCCGGTTGCTGCCCGCCGGGGCAAATCCACAAGCGCCGGCCGAAGCGCATGGGCTTGAAGTCTTTCAGCCACTCGCGCTCCCAGGCGCGGTCCGCCAGTGTTTCGAAGCTGGCGCCAGCCAGCGCTTGCGCCAGCTTGCTGCCCAGCTCGGCGTTCAGCATTCCCAGCACCTCGTCACGGTCGACGGCGCCATCGAACAGCGCCTTCAGCCGCACGCGCGGCCACAACGGAGTCGTTCCGGGCAGCGGTTCGAGAACAGGGTCATCACCCTCGTCTTCGAGGGTGATGGAGGAGGCGCCGGCCGCGAGCAGCGCATCCTCGTACGGCGCAGGGTCGGCGGCGCCGATGGGCAGGATGAGCTGGAGAAAAGGCATGGCGGTTAGCGGTTTGCGGTTAGTGGTTGTTCGGGAGGTGGCAACCAACCACCAACCGCTAACCGCCAACCGCTTCTCTCATTTGATTCCGAGACGACGTTCCAGGTAGTGAATGTCCAACCCGCCGGCCTTGAACGCCGCGTGATTGAAGATTTCCTGGTGCAGCGGGATGTTGGTCTTGATGCCTTCGATCACCATTTCCGACAGCGCGTTCTTCATGCGCGCGATCGCGGTGTCGCGGTCCTCGCCGTAGGCAATGACCTTGCCGATCATCGAGTCATAGTAGGGCGGCACCGTATAGCCACTGTACAGATGGCTGTCGACGCGAATGCCCGGCCCGCCCGGCGCATGGAACAGCTTCACCGGGCCCGGTGAAGGAATGAAGCCCTTCGGATCTTCGGCGTTGATGCGGCATTCGATGGCGTGGCCGCGAATGTTGATGTCGTTCTGCGTCCACGGCAGGCGCTCGCCGGAGGCGACGCGCAGCTGTGCTTTCACGATGTCGATGCCGGTGATCTGCTCGGTCACCGGATGCTCCACCTGCACACGCGTGTTCATTTCGATGAAATAGAACTCGCCGTCCTGATACAGGAACTCCAGCGTGCCGGCGCCGCGATAACCCACTTCGCGACAGGCGGCGACACAGCGATCGCCGATGGTTTTACGCTGCTTCGGCGTGATGCCCGGCGCGGGCGCTTCTTCGATGACCTTTTGATGACGACGTTGCAGCGAGCAGTCGCGCTCGCCCAGATGCACCACGTTGCCGTAGTTGTCGGCGAGCACCTGGATCTCGATGTGGCGCGGCTTTTCGAGGAACTTCTCCATGTAGACCTCGGCGTTGCCGAACGCGGCCAGCGCTTCAGCCTGGGTCACATTGATCGCGTTCAGCAACGTCGCGTCACTGTGCACGACGCGCATGCCGCGGCCACCGCCACCGCCGGATGCCTTGATGATCACGGGGTAGCCGAGCTCGCGCGCGATGCGGATGTTTTCATCGGGATCGTTGCCGAGAGGTCCACCGGAGCCGGGCACGCACGGCACGCCGGCGGCCTTCATGACGCGGATGGCCGAGACCTTATCGCCCATCAAGCGAATGGTCTCGGGCTTGGGGCCGACGAAAATGAAGCCGCTCTTCTCGACGCGCTCGGCGAAATCCGCGTTCTCGGACAGAAAGCCGTAGCCGGGATGAATGGCCACCGAATCGGTCACTTCGGCGGCGCTGATGATGGCCGGCATATTGAGATAGCTTTCCTTGGACGAGGGCGGGCCGATGCACACCGATTCGTCCGCGAGCAGCACGTGCTTCTGATTGAAGTCGGCGGTGGAATGCACCGCGACGGTCTTGATGCCGAGCTCACGGCAGGCGCGCAAAATCCTCAGCGCGATCTCGCCGCGATTGGCGATGACTACTTTTTCCAGCATGTTTGGTATTAGTGGTTGGCTGTTAGCGGTTGGCGGTTGGTTCAAAAGCAGAGGCGGCTCGGGTTTTTGCTAACCGCTAACCGCCAACCGCTAACCGCTGGTACTCATTCGATTATGAAGAGGGGCTGGCCGAACTCGACCGGATCGCCGTTCTTCACCAGCACGGCGGTGACGCGGCCCGCCTTGTCGGATTCGATCTGGTTCATCATCTTCATGGCTTCGATGATGCACAGCGTGTCGCCGACGTTGACTTCGCTGCCGATATCAACGAACGGCTTCGCGCCCGGCGATGCCGCTGCATAGAACGTTCCTACCATCGGTGCCGTCACCGTGTGATCGGTCTTGCTGGGCGCCGGAGCAGCGGCGACAGGGGCGGCGGCCACGGGAGCGGCAGCGACTGGCGCTGCAGCCGGAGGAGCCGCGTAGTGCACCACCGGCGCAGGAGCTTGTCCTTGCGGATAGCGGCTGATGCGTACCGACTCCTCGCCCTCGCTGATCTCGATCTCGGCGATGCCGGATTCCTCGAGCAGCTCGATGAGTTTTTTGACCTTACGAATGTCCATACCGATCCTCTTGTTCTTTTCCTGCGAAGAGCGCGGAAAGAGTGCGTTGGAAAAAGACGCCCGTTACTTATGGCACCGACTTGCGAGATATCGTCAGGTAATTCGCGGCCGCGCGCAGCGCCAGCTCGTACCCGAACGCGCCCAATCCCGTAATCGTGCCGATGGCGATGTCGGAGAAATAGGAGTGATGGCGGAAAGGCTCCCGCGCATGCACGTTGCTCATATGCACTTCGATGAAAGGAATCTTCACGCCCAGCAAAGCATCGCGCAGCGCGACGCTGGTATGTGTGAACGCCGCCGGATTGAAGATGATGCAGGCGACGTGCGACGCCGGCGCTTCATGGATCCAGCCGATCAACTCGCTCTCGGCATTGCTTTGAAACGCCGAGAGGCGATGGCCGAATTCCGCGGCCAGCTGACTGGCGCGGCTCACGATCTGCTCCAGCGTGACGGACCCATACGTGCCCGGCTCGCGAGTGCCGAGCAGGTTCAGGTTGGGGCCATTCAAAAGCAGCAGATGGGCCATGCAGGCTGGTCGCGCCAATTCACTTAAACGAAGATGGCGGCGAGTTTAACCAGATTGGAAGCAACTTGGCGATGATTTGCGCCACGATGGCGCTGTTTGCCGGTCCCTGCCCGGGCTTCCCGGCGTGAATCCGCAACAACGGCCCCAATGGGGGTAGATCGGTTCCGTTCGGCTCCAGACTCCACCAGATCGCTTTCCAGACGGCTTTGGGGCGCCAACCCCCTGGAAATCCGGGGCGCGCATCATAGCGGATCGCGCGCCTCTGGGAAGTTCTCGCTGTACGGTTACCCGCTCGCCGGCGGCAGCTCCGCGAGTT
Source organism: Steroidobacter sp. (assembly GCF_036406195.1). Taxonomy (GTDB): domain Bacteria; phylum Pseudomonadota; class Gammaproteobacteria; order Steroidobacterales; family Steroidobacteraceae; genus Steroidobacter. Next base: position 26,469 of record NZ_DASWVW010000061.1, on the reverse strand, counting down.
GCTTGGCTGCAACGGCGCGAGCCGCCAGTGGCGTCAGCTCGCCGCTGTTCACCTTGCGGACCGCTTCCAACATGATTTCAGCCTGCGGCGGATGCAGCTCGCCGACGTGAAACAGCACCAGCCGCTGCTGATTGTCGGTGAATACCGTGAAGGGAAATCCCAGTGAGCCGCGGCCGAATTGGGTCACGGCGTCGAGGCCGTCCTGTTCGCCGATCAGCAGCGGGTAGGAGATGCCGATCTCGTTGGCGTACTTCAGCACGTCGTCACGAAAGTCGACCGCGACACCGACGATCTGAAAGCCTTCCGCGCCATGTTCCGCCTGGATCTTGTTGAGCAGCGGAATCTCGCGGCGGCAGGGGGCGCACCAGGTCGCCCAGAAATTCACGATCATCGACTTGCCCGGCCAGCTGCGGATGGACTGCGGCTCGCCTTCGAGATTGGCCAGTGTGAAGTCCGGCAGTGTTTCAGGCAGGCCGTCGGCTGCCGCCTCGGATTCGGCGGCGGGCGCCACGGCTTCGGGCAGCGCCGCCTGCTCGCTGCTCACGCGGGGCGCGATGCCGAATTGATAGATGGCAAAGCCTGCAGCCGCCGCGACCACGGCGACTGCGATATATCCGATGAATTTCATATAAGAGATGTCTCGATGGGGCGCGGCCCATGATTGCCGCAGATCCGCGCTGGTGCAAGCGCGGCTCAGCTGCTGAACGCGGCTCGCACGTGCTCGCGGAAGCGTTCAGCCTGCACGAATCCCACCAGCCGGAAGTCTTTGCGCTCGACACCGTCGGCGCCATAAAACGCGATGGTCGGCGGACCATAGATCTCGAAGCGAGTCATCAATGCCTTGTCGTCATCGTCATTGGCGGTCACATCCGCCTGCAGCAGCACGGCGTTGGCGAGCACGCTCTGTACGCCCGGATCGGGAAACGTGTACTTCTCCATTTCCTTGCACGACACGCACCAGTCTGCATAGAAATCCAGCATTACGGGTCGGCCCGCGGCCTTCGCGGCAGCCACGGCGTGCTCTAGATCCGCGACCGTTTTGATTCGCTGAAAGGCAAGGGCATGTTCTTGCGGACCCGCGCCACCGCCGCCGACGCTCAAGCGGTCGAGCGGTTGCAATGGATCTTTGCTGCCCGAAGCGGCGCCGATCAGCAGCAGGATGCCGTACACCACTCCCACCAATCCGAGGGCTCGCAGAGGCGCTGCGACCGGGGCGCCGTCACGTGCCTTCAGCGAGAACACCCAGAAGCCGGACAACACGGCGAGCAGCGACCACAGCAACATCACAGCACCGCCCGGCAGCAGTGGCGACACCAGATAGACCGCAACACCGAGGAACAGCACGCCAAACAGCGACTTCACCGTATCCATCCACGGGCCGACTCTCGGCAGCAACGATCCAGCCGACGCGCCGACGACCAAGAGAGGCACGCCCATGCCCAAGCCGGTCGCATACAACGCGCCGGCGCCACGCGCGATTTGTCCGGTCTGACTGATGACCGACAGCGCAGCAATGATGGCAGGAGCGACACACGCCGTGACCACCAGTGCGGACAGCGCACCCATGATGAACGTGCCGACGTACGTGCCCGACTTTTGTTGATTGCTCACATTGGTGAGCTTGGTCTGCAGCGTGCTCGGCAGCTGCAACGTGAATACACCAAACATCGCCAGGGCCAGCACGACGAACAGCAGTGTCATCAATCCGATGATCCACGGCTGCTGAAAGAATGCTTGCGGCGCTTGTTTGAATGCGAGCACAAACGCGGCGCCCGCGGCCGCGTAAGTGAGCGCCATGCCTTGCACATAGGTGAACGCGAGCGAGAAGCCTCGCGCCGGAGTCACGGTGCCGCCTTGGCCCACGATGATGCCGGAAAGAATGGGAATCATCGGCAGCACGCACGGAGTGAGCGACAGCAGAATGCCGAGGCCGAAGAATGTGCCCAGCACGGCAAGCAAATTACCGTCGCGAATCAGCGAGGCCAGCTGGTCTTGTTCCGCCACCGGCGCTCGCGATGAGGCCGCGCCGGCACTGCTGGTCGCGGAGCTTGCAGGCTGTGCATCCGCCGGGAGCGTCGTCGCCTGGTCCGTCGGCGGCAGATCCAGAGAGACTTTCTTGGTGATCGGGTTGTAACAAAGGCCGCTCTCGGCGCAGCCCTGATAAGTCACAGCAAGATCGAGCTTGCCGGCGCCGGCAGGCCGCGCGATCGGCAACGAGGCTTCCAGCACTTCGTAGTAAACCTCGGTGTCGCCGAAGAACTCATCATGCTTGGGTTTGCCCTCGGGCAATTGCAGCTTGCCCAGCGTCACGCCCGGCGTGTCCGTGGTGACCTGGATGCGATCCTTATAGAGGTAGTAGTCCTCGGCGATGATCCAGGTCAGCGCCACCGAATCCGGCTGCTCCATGCCCGGGCCGAAACGAAAGGCTTCATCGGGCGGCAGGAAGTCGTCGTTTTGCCGGACCCGGCTCTGACCCGGTTGACCCAGTCCTTTCTCCAGTTCCCCGCCCGATTTCGACTTGAACAGCGAGCCGAGGCCGCTGCTGCCGCCGGCCGCGGGCAGATCGACCTCCGTCTTCCAGCGCAGCGGCGGATAACACAACCCGGCATCGGCGCAGCCCTGCAGCTTCAATTCCAGCGCCAGCTTCTTCGGCCGCTCACCGCTGTGAACCGTGAAGCCCACCGGTACCGCGACCTTGCCGCGATAGATCTCCTGGGTGCCGAAATACTCGTCGGTGTGCTCTTCGCCCTGGGGCCACTGCGGCTCGGCGGTCTGCACCGTGCCCATGGTCGAGGCGACACCCATCTTCTTTTTGTAGAGGTAATAGCCCGGCGCCACGTTCCAATGGACGACGATGCGTTCGCCCTCGGCCTCGATGGTGTAGCGATAGGCCTGTTCGGGCGGCAGGAAGTCCTGCTTGGCGGCGGCCGGTGGCGCGATCGCCAGCAGCGCCGGGGCCAGCAACGCCACGGCCAGGGAGGTCAGCCTCGCGATCAGTCCTGTTTGGCTCATGAGGCTGCTCATGAGATGGCCATGCCTGGCCTGCCGCCTGTTGCCGTTCAAGTTATTCGCCTTTGTTCGCAGTGCTTGCCACGCCGGTTCGGACCCATTGCAGGTACTGTTCGTTCCCGCCGGCCACCTCGAGGGCGACCAGGTCCGGCAGCTCGTACGGGTGCAAAACCTTCAGCCGCGCTGTCAGCTCGGCCAGGCGCGCCGCCGTGGTCTTGATGATTAACAGAATCTCCGGGTCGTCTTGGAGACGGCCGTCCCAGAAGTAAGTAGAAGTCATGCCTGTCACTCGGTTGACACAGGTGGCCAGCCTTTCGCTCACCAAGGCGGCCGCGATGCGTTGCGCCGAGGCCTCGTCCGGGCAGGTGGAAAGCGCGACAATTACCTTGTCAGTCATAGAGTTACTCTCGCATGGCGCGCCGCGCAACAGAGCCGCGCGAGCGTTCGGTGTCAGCGCCGAAGCGACCTCGAGGGGGCCATCGGCAAGGCCAAATTCGACTTGAAATATCCCTTTCTCTGCCTATTATTAGCACCCGCCTGGGGTGAGTGCTAACGCTCGATCTCGATGTCTCTCGCGCCTTTCGGGGCGAGAGGCCGGGCCGAAGCTGCGGGCGCTTGCCCTCCAGATTCGAACACGCCGGTAGAACGCAAACCGGCCTTTCCACATCAATCCATTCGCAAACTAGCTTTGCCGAGGTTTGAGCTATGGCTGACAAACTGAAGATTCGCCCCCTGCACGACCGCGTGATCATCAAGCGCCTGGAAGAGGAGCGCACCACTCCCGGTGGCATCGTGATTCCGGATTCGGCGACCGAAAAGCCCATCAAGGGCAAGGTCATCGCCGTGGGCAAGGGCAAGATCCTCGAGAACGGCGAAGTACGTCCGCTGGACGTCAAGGTCGGCGACAACATCCTGTTTGGCAAGTACAGCGGCACCGAAGTGAAGGTCGACGGCGAGGAGCTGCTGGTCATGCGTGAAGAAGACGTCATGGCCGTGATCGAGAAGTAATTCGACTTCTATCGATTGCCCTCTCCATCAAGAATTTGCATCAGAGGTTGAACTCACATGGCAGCTAAAGAAGTACGTTTCAGCGATGACGCCCGCGCGCGCATGCTCAAGGGTGTGAACATCCTGGCGAACGCGGTCAAAGCCACGCTCGGCCCCAAGGGCCGCAACGCGGTGCTCGAGAAGAGCTTCGGCGCCCCCACCGTCACCAAGGACGGCGTGTCGGTCGCGAAGGAAATCGAGCTGAAGGACAAGTTCGAGAACATGGGCGCGCAGATGGTGAAGGAAGTCGCTTCCAACACCTCTGACGAGGCCGGCGACGGCACCACCACCGCCACCGTGCTGGCCCAGGCGATCGTGCGCGAAGGTCTGAAGGCCGTCGCCGCCGGCGCCAACCCGATGGACCTGAAGCGCGGCATCGACGCCGCCGTCGCCGCCGCCGTCGAAGAGCTGAAGAAGCTCAGCAAGCCCTGCAAGGACCAGAAGGCGATCGCGCAGGTCGGCACCATCTCCGCGAACAGCGACGAGTCGATCGGCAAGACCATCGCTGATGCGATGGAGAAGGTCGGCAAGGAAGGCGTGATCACCGTCGAGGAAGGCTCGGGCCTGCAGAACGAGCTGGATGTGGTCGAAGGCATGCAGTTCGACCGCGGCTACCTGTCGCCGTATTTCATCAACAACCAGCAGAACCAGACCGCGGAGCTCGAGAACCCGTACATCCTGCTGTACGAAAAGAAGATCTCCAACGTCCGCGAAATGCTGCCGCTGCTGGAAAGCATCGCCAAGGCCGGCCGGCCGCTGCTGATCGTGGCTGAAGACGTCGAAGGCGAGGCGCTGGCGACCCTGGTGGTCAACACCATCCGCGGCATCGTCAAGGTGGCCGCCGTCAAGGCGCCGGGCTTCGGCGATCGCCGTAAGGCCATGCTGCAGGATATCGCCGTGCTGACCGGTGGCACCGTGATCTCCGACGAAGTCGGTCTGTCGCTCGAGAAGGCGACCCTGAACGACCTCGGCGAAGCCAAGAAGGTCGTGGTGGAGAAGGAAAACAGCACCATCATCGACGGCAAGGGCAAGAACGCGGACATCAAGGCCCGCGTGGACCAGATCCGCAAGCAGATCGAAGAAGCCACCAGCGACTACGACAAGGAGAAGCTGCAGGAGCGCGTTGCCAAGCTCTCCGGCGGCGTGGCCGTGATCAAGGTCGGCGCTGCCACCGAGATCGAGATGAAGGAAAAGAAGGCTCGCGTCGAAGACGCGCTGCATGCGACCCGCGCTGCCGTTGAAGAAGGCGTGGTTCCGGGCGGCGGCGTGGCGCTGATCCGTGCCCAGAAGGCTGTCGAGAAGCTGGAAGGCAAGAACGAAGATCAGGCCTTCGGCATCCGCATCCTGGCGCGCTCGATCGAAGAGCCGCTGCGCCAGATCGTCGCCAACGCCGGCGAAGACGCCGCGGTGGTGCTGGCGAAGGTGAAGGAAGGCAAGGGCACGTTCGGCTACAACGCCGCTTCCGGCGAGTACGGCGACATGCTCGAGCTGGGCATCCTGGATCCGACCAAGGTCACCCGCCTGGCGCTGCAGAATGCCGCGTCGGTTGCCGGCCTGCTGCTGACGACCGAGGTGATGATCGCCGAGGCTCCGAAGGAAGAGGCAGATCACGCTCACGGCGCTCCGGGCGGCATGGGCGGCATGGGCGGCATGGACATGTAAGAGCGTCGCGGGACGGACTTCAGTCCGTCCTCGACACTTACCCTGTCTGGAAAAGCCCCGCTTTCGCGGGGCTTTTCTTTTGTTTGGCCTGCGAGCGTACCAGTAATACACTGCGGCCCCATGTCAGCAGACCCGCAGTTCTTCAGCGACGAACGGCTGCATTTCTTCCGTCCGCTTACCGGCAAATATCGCGAACAGGTGATGGCGTGCCTGCGCGCGTTGTATGCACGCCTTTACAGCTCGCTGGCGGATTACAGCCGGGTGGTGCAGCGGGACCTGGTGATCGAAGTCTTCCAGGAAACCATCGCCCGCACACCGATCTTCGACGACGCCGAGGACGAGTTCTCGCCCGCGCCACGAGGCGAGCGCGAGCAGGCCAACTGGATGTTGAACCTGCTGCTGGAGTACGGCTGGATCGAGCGCCACGTCGATGAAGCAACGCTCACCAGCACGTATGCCTTCTCGCGTGTCGGCCGATTGTTTACGCAGCCCATGCACGAGCTGGAGAGCGGCCGCTTCCGGACCCGCCATCGCAACACCCGCAATACCTGCAGCGCGCTGCGCTCGTTCCTGGATAAAAAAGAGGTCTACGACCTGCTCGACGCCTACGAGCATTCCGAGAGGATCGTCGCCGACTTCAGCGACGTGATCGCCGAGCTGGACGAACGCAAGCGTGAGCTGGTCCGCGAGGTCGAATCCCAGCAGCTGGTGCAGCGAGCCAGCGACCAGTTCTTCGACTTCATGGAAAAGCGTTTCATGCCGGATCTTGCGTTGCGCTTTTCCGAAGACAGCGTGGTGAAGTATCGCGACGAGCTGGATGGCTTGCTCCGCAGCGCCCGCGCGCAGCGACGCGAAACCAAGGCGGAAGTGGAGCGAGAGCTGCGGCGCGTGGCGCCGGAATTGGTGCAGGAAAGCTCGCGCTCGGTGTACTGGCATGTGCTCGAACAGATCGAGAGCCGGCTGCACAGCGCCGCCGACACGATGCTGCCGGCGCTGCGCAATGCCCTGCACGGATTCACCCGGCGCGCCGACATTTTGCTGCGGCAGCTGAGCTTCTCGGCGGCCAGCCAGCATCAGCTGCTCGATGCGTTCGGCGAACTGTCCAAGCTGACGCCAGCGGAGCAGGACCAGCGGTTCATGCGCGCCGCCGAACACATGGCGGTGCTCGAAGTCGGTTTCGTCGACCCGGACCACTTGCGGCTCTACAACCTGGAGCGCAAACGCGTGGTACAGACGGTCTTGGATAACGAGGCGGCGGATGATCCCGAAGCGCGGCGCCGGTTGTTCGTCGAGCAGGCGCTGGAGCGGGCGTTCGCCGTGAACAACAGGCAGCTCTATGACTATGTGGTCGATGCGCTCGCGGGCGGCCACGAGCTGCGCACGACGACCTTGCCGATCGGGGATGCCCGCCAGTTGCTGTACTCGGCGCACGCCATCGAGCTGGGGAGTGCCAACGCGGCGAACTATGGCTATCGCTTCGATGTGCGGGAAACCGGCAGGCGCACCAGCAATGAGTATTTCGACGGCATGGACGAGTTCGTAATCCGCGTGGTCGCCGACCAGCCGTCGGTGACGAGGTAGAACGATGCCCGAGGGCAGTTTGCAGCAGTATCTGGAAAGCCGTCTCGAATCGGCCGCCGTGACCTACGATCAGTTGCAGGAACTGTTGATCCGGCTGCTCAACTACGGCGTGCTGGTGCGCGATGAATCGCAGACCACTCGCGAGTTGTACGACCGGTTCCGGCGTATCGAGCCGCTGGTGGTGGAAGCGCTCGATCTGTACGGCATCGAGCTGCATCACGAACGCAAGTTCGAATACGTGCGCTTGTATCCACCAGGCAGTCGCCGTCCTGGCATGGATCAGGCTGAAGAACAGGCATTCGGTGGCAGCCTTCGCGCACGACTGTCACAGCATGAAGTCGCGCTGATTCTCGTGCTGCGCGCTCAGTACGACAAAGCAGTTCGTGAAGGCAAGCTCGATGACCGCGGCTTCGCCACCGAGCCGCTGGAGTCGATTGGACTGGCGATGAAGAACTGGCTGGGCCGCAGCCTTCCAGAGAAAACCACGGAACGTCGCGGCGTGTTCAAGCGCTTGCGCCAGCTGAAGCTGATCGAATATCGCGAGGACGACGACTTGGAACAGGCCGAGGCGTGGATTCGAGTGCATCCCATGATCGTCGACTTCGTCAGCAACGAAGCCATCGACGCCTTGACGGAAAGCGGCACCGCGAGCGAGGTCGAGCGTGTTTCTTAAACGGCTGGTGCTGGTCAACTGGGGCAACATTCCCAACGGCGAATTCGATTTCGGTCCCATCAGCCTGTTCTCGGGCGGCAACGGCTCGGGCAAGACCACGGCGGCCGACGCCATCCAGACGGTGATGACCGCCGCGCACGAGAACCTGTTTCATTTCAATCCGGGGCAGGAAGAGACCACACAGCGGGGTCGCGGTGGCAAACGCGTTCGTACGCTCGCGTCCTATGTGCTCGGCTGCGACGACGGCAGTTACGCCCGCACCGAAGCCACTGATGGTTATCTGGCAGCAGTGTTTCATCCGACCAAGGGCGAAACGGCCGAGAGTTTCACGGCTGTCGTGGCGATGCGCGCGTGGCTGGATCAATCGGGTAAACAGCCCACTGCACGCGAAGAGCCGCCGCTGTTCTTCATCCTGCCTGGCACCGAGCTCGGCCTGGACGATTTCATTCGTCAGCGCGGCGATGCGAAACACGTCGTGTTGCGCGACGAGATTCAAGAGGCGCTGATCAAGCGCTATCGCAAAGGCGTGGTGGAGCGCTACGACCAGAAACGGGCGTATCTGCGCCGTTTGTACGCAGCGCTTCGCGGCAAGCGCGACTCCGTGGCTGAGCGCGAGGCCATGGCGGCGGCTAAAGCATTTTCGCGATTCATGGCGTACAAGCCCATCAGCGGCATCAATGCGTTCGTCGCGGAGGAAGTGCTGGAGCGCAAGGACCTGGGCGAGGCGATCCGTTCCGTATCCGGACAGCTGAAGACCATTCATGCGATGGAGCGCGAAGCGCAGTCCTTCAAGGACAGCGCACAGTTGCTCGAAGCGGCCGGCAATCACGCGCAGACCTTCATCGAAACCTGGGCCGATCGGCAGACCGCCGGTTATGTGCAAGCCAAGGCCGAGTTCCTCGACGTGCAAACTCAATACCTGCGTGCGCGGCAGGAGCGCGATGGGCTGAAGCGGCAACTCGAAGAGAACGTCGCGGAGGTGGCGCTCGCCGAGCAGCGTCGAATGCAGGCGCATGACGCGGTTGTGCTGCTGGAAGCGCAGCGCCAGAATGTCGAGCCGCTGCGCCAGAAAGACGAGTTGGACAAGCGGGCGCGTGCATTGAATGAACAGTTCGCGCAGGTTGCGCGCGAGCTGCTGACTCAAGACCAGCGGCTGCAGGAGAATTTCCGCAGCGCCCGCGCGCTGAGCGGCTTGCTGTCGTCGCCGTCGCTCATGTCCGAACTGCCGCAACTGACGGACATGCACACGCGCCAGCTGGCGGACCATGCACGCTCCACCGATAAAGCAGCCGATATCGACCTGACCCGACTGCTGCAGCGGGATCACACCGGCGACATGGCGATGCTGGAAAAGCATCTCGATGACGCTCGTACTGCCCAGCGAGCCCACAATGACCTGGTCGATCATTGGAAACAGAGTGCCACTGGCGCGCCAAGCCGGCGCGATCAACTGGGCGAGGCGCATCATGGGCGGCGACAGAAGTACGACCAGTTGTCGGCCCAGTGCCGGCAAAAGGAAGCGGAAGTCGAACGGCTCGAAGCCAAGCAGACCGTGTATCCAGCGTATGTCGAGCGCGCGCTCGCCGCGATTCGCTCGCAGCTGCCCAAGGCTGATCCGCGCGTGCTGTGTGACCACATCGAGGTGACCGACCCGCGATGGCAGATGGCCGTCGAGGGTTACCTGGGTGGTGCACGCTTCAACATCATCGTCGATCCCGCTTTCGAGGCAGACGCGATTCGTCTGGTTCGCTCGTTCCAAGGTCGTGACAACCGCGCGCGCATCGTTCAGGGCGCGAAAGCGTTGCGCGATGCGGCTCGAATCAAGCCGCCCGCGAACTCCATTGTCCACGTGTTGAAGTTCACGCATGCCATTGCTCAGGCGTTCTTGACGGCGAGCTATGGTTTGGTGGAGCGCGTGGAATCGGCCGAAGAGTTGCGTCAGACCGCGCGGGGCGTGACTGCGGACGGCATGGGATCGGGCAACTACTCGATGTTTCGTTGCGATATTCCCGATGCCGACCTGGTGTTCGGCGCTGCCGCTCGCGAGCGCGCGCTGCGAGCGCGACGCGAGGAACTGGAAAATCTGCGGGTCGCGCGCAACGAAGCCAACGAGCGCATGCAGGAGACCGCGCGGTTGCTCGAGACCGTCGACAAGCTGCAAAACTCCAGCTATGCCGACTCGATCGCCTCGCTTCTCTCCGTGCATCGCGAGATTCGCGCCGCCGAGTTGCTGATCGAGCAACTCGACGTGAGCGAGTATGAATCGCTGGATCTCAAGCTGTCGCAGCTGAAGGAAGAGGAACGGGCGGCCATGGACGCGCTCAACCGCCTCAGCGGCGAAGCCGGCGGTCTGAAGGTCAAGATCGAGCAAGCCGCCAGGAGAATCGAAACCCTGGGCGAGCGCAAGGACAAGGCCCAGGAGGCCATGCTCGACGCCGAGCAGGCATTGCAGGCCGTGCATGCGGTGTGGCCGGAATTTTCCCTGGAGGCGCGCCTGCGCTTTGCCGATCAGGAAGCCGCTTCCTTCAATGCGGAGCGCGCCGCGAGCGAGCGGGAGCAGATCGAAAGCCGGCTGGCCACCAGCGAACGCGCGATGAGCAACGTCATCCTGCAGCACAACCAGAAATGCCGGCCGGTCGACGCCGTGGTGTATACCGCGTTCAATGGCGTGCACGACGCTGCGTTGTTCCAGGCGATCTGCGATCTGCGCCGCGAGATCGACCGGATCTATAACATTCTCAAGAACAACGTGCTGGTGGAGAAGCACGAGCAGTTGCAGACGCTGAAGCAGAGCTTCAACGACGCGTTCGTCTCGCACCTGTGCCAGGAGATCTACCAGTCCATCCTGGATGGGCAGCGTCAGCTCGACGGATTGAACAAGGAACTGGTGAACCATCGCTTCGGCTCGGATCGCGAACAGTTTCGCTTTGCCGCCGAATGGGTGCCGGAGTTCAAGGAATACTGGCGCTTCCTGGAAGAAGTGGTGCGCAATCCGGCGATGGGCGAGGGTACGACCTTGTTCGAGGCGGAGTTGTCACCGAAGTCCGCGGCGGTGCGTGACTCGCTCATGAGCTTGCTGCTGGGCGCGGATGAGCAGCAATCGCTGCGCGAGCTGGAGCGTATCGCGGACTATCGCAACTACCATCGCTACGAGATCTACAAGGAAGTCGAAGGCAAGCCGCCCATCGCACTTTCGGAGTACGGCACGGGCAGCGGCGGTCAGCTCGAAACCCCGGCCTATATAGTGCGGGCAGCCAGCATCACCTCGGCGTTGCGCTATGGCGAGGGTGTCAATCACCTGCGTATGGTGCTGGTCGATGAAGCATTCTCGAAGATGGACGAGGCGCGCTCACGCGAGGTGATCGACTATCTGACTCGCTCGTTGGGATTGCAGCTGGTGTTCATCATGCCCACCAGCAAGTGCGGTCCGTTCATGGATTTGATCAGCAACGAGTTCGTGTTTGCCAAGGTGCCGAGCGCGCCACGTGGCCAGCTGAACACCCGGGTGCTCGTGGACCGCAAGGAGTGCAACAAGGACCGCATCGGCGAGCTGTGGGCGCAGCATCGCCGCACGGTGCGGCAACAAGCGGAGCTGGACTTCATGGACGATGTGATCGAGTCGCCGCCGCCTCGGGGCAAGGTCGCCGCCGGTCGCGGCTGAGGTGCGGGCATGAGTGCTCCTACCTGGCTGCAGGACGAGCCGGAAATTCGAGCACTGCTCGGCGCCGCGCTCGATCGGTTCGATGATCAGCCGGGCGAGCAGCGCAGCCGCGCCACGTCTCTTAAGGTGCAATCGCATCTGCCCAGTCTCGCCAGGGGTGATGAACAGGCCGACCATACCTGGGCGCTGGTGCAGGAATTGGCCACCGCTGGCGTGTTGGAAATACGGCCGGGCCGGCGCGGCAGATTCGATCCCGACTGGCAGGGAGCCAAGCTGGCGTTCGCACCTGCCTGCGAGCCGGTGTTGCGAGACTGGTTGCAGCGGCCGGCCACGGCTTCGCCGATGGATCAATGGCGGCGCGCCGTGGCAGAACAGGCGCATTTGTTTCCTGCCGGATGTGAAGCGCTGCTTGGCCGACGGATTGTCGTGCCCGGCCGCAGTGATCGCGAGATTGTTACCGCGCTGACGCAGCTGGCTTCCATCACGCAGCCGGCCACGCTTCGACAACTCAGCACTCTTATCTTCTGGGGCGCTTCCAAGGTCCTCGATGATCGCGGCGAGCTGATCGCGCAGCTGTTTCCCAACCTGCAGATCCGAGAGCGGCCGATCGTGGTCGCCGTGCACCTTCCGGCGCGTATCGAAGGTGTGCTGTTCATCGAAAACCAGGATAACTATGGCATGGCCATCAGCGGCGAACTGGCCGGCGCCCAAGACCTGGCAATCGTCTATTTGCACGGTTTCCGTGGCACGGCCGCGCGCATTCGCAATCGGCAAGGCGTGCACCTGCATTTCGGCGGTCCCGGCATCGATGGGCACGAGCGCTTCGAGGGCTGGTGGTTCGACGATGTTCTGCCGCTGCAGCCCTTGTTCTTCTGGGGCGACCTGGATTTCGCCAGCATGACGATGCTGAAGTCGCTGCGGCAACGCTTCGGCGAGGTCACCGCCTGGCGCCCGGGCTACGAGCCCATGGTCGCGGCGCTTGCTGCCAGTGGCGGCGGCAACCGCCCTACGGGTCATCAGCAAGTGGATCCGGTCATGACGGGCTGCCCGTTCGCGGACGAAGCGCTGCTGCCGGCAGTGCGAACTTTCGGTTGCTGGGACCAGGAGCGGATGGCCGATTGAGGCTGCGCCGGTGAATGACTCGCCGGTATCGGCGGATAACGGTTGGATACCGGCAATGTCAGGGGCGGTGCTGGTAATATCTGCACAGCTGACCTGGGAGATGCACCATGCCTTGGTGGGGTTGGATGATCGTCGCCGTGCTGGCGCTCGCGATCGAAATGTTCGTGTTCGACGCGCAGTTCTACCTGGTGTTCTTCGGCATCTCGGCCGCCCTCATCGGCCTGCTTGGCCTGAGCGGCGTCAACCTGCCCGACTGGGCGCAGTGGCTGGCGCTTTCCATTTTCGCGGTGGCTTCCATGGTCACATTTCGTAAACGTGCTTACGAGCTGGTGCGCCAGCGCACCGGACACGTGCCGGAGCGCTTGACGATCGGCGATCGCGTCACCGTGCCCGTGCGCCTCGAGCCGTCGCAAACCTGCCGGGTCGACTATCGCGGCTCTTCGTGGACCGCGCGCAATGTGGATGAACGGCCGATCGAGGCCGGCCGTGAGGCCATCATCGCGCGCGTCGACGGATTGACCTTGTTGGTCCGCTCGGCGGTCTGACGCGTCTTCAACAACAATCCCAACGAGACAAAGCGGAGGTTTTAGTGAGCACAACCATGTACGTGGTGCTGGCCATCTTCGTGCTGGTGGTCATCGTCCTGATGAGGACCGCCATCGTCGTGCCTCAGCAAAGCGCCTTCGTGGTCGAGACGCTGGGCCGCTACAGTCGCACCATCCAGGCGGGCTTTCACATTCTGGTCCCGTTCGTGGAGCGCATCGCTTACAAACATACGCTCAAGGAGGAGGCGTTGGACATTCCAGAGCAGGTGTGCATCACCAAGGACAACGTGCAGGTCGGCGTCGATGGCGTCTTGTATCTGCAAGTGTTGGATGCGCGCAGCGCTTCTTACGGTATTACCAACTATCGCTTCGCCATCGTGCAGCTCGCGCAGACCACTCTGCGCAGCGAGATCGGCAAGATCGATTTGGATCGTACTTTCGAAGCGCGTGGCACGATCAATGCGAACGTCGTGAGCGAATTGGATCACGCCTCGGGTGCCTGGGGTGTGAAGGTGCTGCGTTACGAGATCAAGAACATCAATCCGCCCAAGGACGTGCTGCACGCGATGGAAAAGCAGATGCGCGCCGAGCGCGAAAAGCGCGCCGTCGTGCTCACCTCCGAAGGCGACCGCGACGCCAAGATCAACCAGGCCGAAGGCGAGAAACAGCGCGTCATCAAGGAATCGGAAGCCAAGAAGCAGCAACAGATCAACGAAGCTCAAGGCCAGGCCGAAGCCATTCTCGCCGTTGCCACCGCGACCGCCGAAGGCCTGAAACGCGTCGGCATCGCGCTCGCCAGTCAGGGCGGCATGGAAGCCATGCAACTGCGCGTCGCCGAAGAGTACGTGAAGCAGTTCGGCAAGCTCGCCGACGAAGCGTCGAGCACCCTGATCGTGCCGGCGACGCTGAGCGATATTTCCTCGATGATCGCCATGGCGACGAGTGTGGTGAAGCAGCAGAACAAGGCTGCGGGCTAACGATGGGACAGCAGCAGTCGACTGACCACGCGCTCGAGCTGCGTCAAGGTGCCGCATTCATCTGCTTGATGGCAGTAGGGTACGTAGTGACGCATCTCCGAGTCGCCCGTGTTCCACATTGATCTTGGTTCAGGGTTGAGCCAGAGCACGCGACGGGACCGGTCGTAGATCTCCTTGAGAATGTCGATGCGAGCGTCGCCGTAGTTGTTGCGGGCGTCGCCGAGGATGATGACGGTGGTGCGGCGATCGATGTCATCGAGGCAGAGTCGGCGGAAATCGGAGAGGGCCTGGCCGTAGTCGGTCGAGCCGCTGCCGTATTGGCGGAGGGCCAAGGCGATGGCCGCGTCGATGTCGTTGCGAGCGAAGAGGTTGGAGATTTCGCCGAGGTCGGACGAGAAGGCGAAGGAGCGGACCTTCGGCAACACTTCCTCCAGGCTGTATAGAAACATCAGCATGAAGCGGGCGTAGTTGGCGACCGAGCCGCTCACGTCGCAGATGGCAAAGACCTTCGATTGATCGGTCTTCACCGACTTCCAGTGCAGGTCGAAGATCGCGTCGTCGTATTTCATATTCCGGCGCAGCGTGCGAGGCACGTGCAGGCTGCCGCGGCGGAACACTTTGCGACGGCGAGAATAGGCGGCGACCAGCTTGCGCGCCATGCGTTGGACCAGTTCCTGCAGCTGCCGATGATGCCTCTGCTCCAATGACGAGAGGCGCACGTTACGGAGCAAGCTCTCGCGCAGTCGGCGGCCGGTCACATCTGCGTGCAGCAGAAACTGATGCTCGACATACTCGCGTACGCGTTCGCGCAGCCAGTCCCGGCGGCGACTCAGGTCTTGAGCTAGACGGCGATCAGGGAGCGTGGCGCTATCGCTCAGCGAGAAGATTTCTTGCTGAAGCTCCGCATGGCCCATGGCATCGAGGATGCGGCGGGTGTAGAGGCCCTTCTGCGTGAACAGCTCGATCTCGTGAACCCGAACTTGCTGGCCGGCGGCGTTGATGGCCATATTGATTTCTATCGAATTGGCGCGCGTCAGCAGTTGGCCCAGGTCCGATTGAGGTAAAGCCGTCTCACCGGTGCCAAGTTGTTCGGTACTGGAGGCCGCGTCGCGAGTGTCGCTGATTGCCGTTCCGGCTCGTCCGCGACCGGTTCGGTTGCCTCGAGCTTGGCCGCCGCCGGCATCGCCGTTGCCTGCCTGCAGTTCAGCGGTGCGTTCGTCATCGTTTGCTTCGGCGTTGCCGTTGCTTTTATCGCCCGATTCGGCGTCGCCATGGCGGTCGCTTTCGTTCGGTAGGGTGTCGCCACCTTCATTCGCGTCGTGTACCTCCGGCGCTCGAAGCGCATCGCGGTCGCGAGAAGCGAAGAACTGATCGAAACAGGCGTCGAACGCTGCTTTTTCATCCGCCGTTTTCGGCAGCACGAGACTCAGGCTGTCTTTTAGCAGCTGCCGATCTCCATAGCCCACGAGCTGCACGGTGCTAAACGCGTCCAACGTTTCTGCCGTCGAAACGCGAACGTCGGCGTTACGCAGCGCGCGAATGAACCGGGTCAGCAACTGGTCCATGGCAGGGAGCCTGCTCGGTCAGGACCTCAAAGCCTTGTCGGTCAGGGTGCGCAGCTCCGGTTGCACGCTTTCAATGTCCTCCTGGAACTTGAGGATGACGTTCATGGTGTTGCGAACCAGCTCGGGATCCAGCCGATCGGCATGCAGCAACAGCAGCGTGCGCGCCCAATCGATGGTCTCGCTGATCGATGGCACTTTCTTCAGATCCATCTCGCGCAGATCGTGAATGAACGTGACCAACTGCTCTCGCAGCTGAGGCGCGATCTCCGGCACGCGAGCATGGATGATGCGTTGCTCGAGCGCGATGTCCGGGAAGGGAATGTACAAGTGCAAGCAGCGGCGCTTCAGCGCATCGGAAATCTCGCGAGTGTTGTTGCTCGTCAGGAACACCACCGGCGGCGAGTGCTTCGCCTTCACCGTGCCGATCTCGGGAATGGACACCTGATAGTCGGACAGGATCTCCAGCAACAACGACTCGAACTCGTGATCCGACTTGTCGACCTCGTCGATCAGCAGCACGCAGCCGCGCTCCTCCTGCAGCGCCTTCAGCAGCGGGCGAGCCTCGAGGAACTCCTCGGAGAAAAAGATGTCGCCGAACTCATGCAGCCGTTTCACGGACTCGGCGAAGCCCTTCGCGCCCTGCAGAACTTCGTCGAGCGTTTGTTTCAGAACCTGCGTGTACAGCAGTTGCTTGCCGTACTTCCATTCATATAGCGCCTTGGCTTCGTCCAGCCCCTCGTAGCATTGCAGGCGAATCAGCGGCAGCTCGAACATTTCCGCGGTGGTCTTGGCCAGCTCGGTCTTGCCGACGCCCGGCGGGCCTTCGATGAGCACGGGTTTGCGCAGGTGATAAGCAAGGTAGACCGCGGTCGCGATCTGGTCGGAGCAGATGTAGCGATGTGCTTCCAGATGTTGCTTCAGGGAAGCCACCGAGCCGGCAATGGTTGGGATATCAGCCATGAGTATCGTGGAATCGGGCAGTGACTGGCGAGTTTCCGCTTCGGGGCCGTCATATGCAATCAGCCAGCCGCAGGCGATGAGTTGGTGCTGCAGGGTGGGAACCGACACGGCGTTTGCTTTAAGCTGTCGCGCTCATGAGCTGCGCCATCGCCTTCGATCACGTCACTCACCGGTATCCGCACGCGGTCGCGGTGGACGACGTAAGCTTGCGTGTCGAAGCAGGCGAAACCGTGGCACTGATTGGCCCGAGCGGTTGCGGCAAGTCCACGCTGCTCAAACTCGCGGCCGGGCTGGTGTGGCCGCGACAGGGTTCGGTGATCGTGACGGATCGCACGCTGGCGCCGGACAATGTTCTCGAGATCCGCCATCGCATCGGCTATGTGATCCAGTCGGGCGGCTTGTTTCCACACATGAGTGCCGTGGACAACGTGACGTTGGCGGCCCGCTTTCTGAAGAAGGAACGGCAATGGATCGACGATCGCGTCGCCGAGCTGGCCGATCTCGTGCAATTGCCGCGCGAGGCATTGGATCGCTTTCCGAGCAACCTGTCCGGCGGTCAGCGGCAGCGAGTCAGCCTGATGCGAGCGCTCATGCTCGATCCAGCGGTACTCTTGCTCGATGAGCCGCTGGGCGCGCTCGATCCGATGGTACGACACGGTCTCCAGGAAGACCTGCGGCGCTTGTTCGAGCGCTTGGGCAAGTCGGTGCTGCTGGTGACGCATGACATGGCCGAAGCAGCTTTCTTCGCGCGGAGTATCGTGCTCATGCGCGAGGGCAAGATCGTGCAACGTGGCACGTACAAGGATCTCATCGAGGCGCCGGCCGAACAGTTCGTGAGCGATTTCGTGCAGGCACAGCGCGGGCTGCATATCGAGGGGCTCGATGGCTGAGGCGCGCCGTTGGCTCTTGTGGATGACGTTCGTCCTGGCGGCGTCGATGACCGCCTCCAGCGCGTTCGCCGCCGTCGTCATTGGCTCGAAGGCATTCACCGAGTCGGTCATTCTGGGCGAGCTTGCCGCTCAACTCACCAGGGAAGCAGGCTACGATGTCGAGCATCGGCGCCAACTCGGCGGCACTCGTGTGCTGTGGAGCGCGCTGGTTCGCGGCGATATCCAATGCTATCCCGAGTACACCGGCACGCTACGGACGGAGATCTTTGCGAATCAACGCATCGGTAGTGATGCCGAGTTGCGTGCCACTTTGACTCGCGAATCGGTGTGGACTTCCGAGCCCCTCGGTTTCAACAACACCTATGTGCTCGGCATGCGGCGCGATCGTGCGGCGGAACTGGGAATTACGCGCATGTCGCAGCTGGTCGAGCATCCGGCATTGCGCTTCGGCTTCAGCAACGAGTTCATGGAGCGCGCCGACGGCTGGCCTGGCATTCGCGCGTACTATCATTTGCCGCAAACGGATGTTCGCGGCCTGTCGCATGACCTGGCTTACCGTGGGCTGGAATCCCGCTCGCTGGATCTCACCGATCTCTACTCCACTGACGCCGAGATCGTTCATTACGATCTGACCACGCTCGAGGACGATGCCCGATTCTTTCCAGCCTACGACGCGATCATCGTCTGCCGCGAGGATGTGCCCGAAGCGATTCGCGAGTCGCTGAATCGCCTCGGAAGTCGCATCGACGAAGCGGCCATGACCCGGATGAATGCGCGTGCCGCTTTGGATCGACAGCCCGAAACTCAAATCGCCGCGCGCTTCCTGCGCGAGCAGTTGCACGTTGATTCCGATGCCAAGGTCCAGTCTCGCGCCGCTCGCATCTGGCAGCGGACACGCGAGCACCTGGCGATGGTCGGGATCTCGCTCGGCTTGGCGGTGCTGGTGGCCGTGCCACTGGGCATTGTTGCGTTCTATCGCCCAGGTGTCGGGCGTGTGGTGTTTACCATCGCCGATGTGCTGCAGACATTGCCGGCGTTAGCGTTGCTGGTGTTCCTGATTCCTTGGCTGGGAATTGGCTATGCTCCCGCCATCGTGGCGTTGTTCCTGTACAGCGTCTTGCCTGTTTTGCGAAACACACATACAGGGCTTGCCGATATTCCGCGCGACCTCCGGGAGTCGGCCGAGGCACTTGGGCTGCCGCGGATGGCGCAATTGCGCTATATCGAGTTGCCCTTGTCGGCGCGATCGATACTCGCTGGCATTCGAACGGCCGCGGTGATCAACGTAGGCACCGCTACGCTCGGTGCGCTGATAGGCGCCGGTGGCTATGGTCAACCCATCCTTACCGGCATCCGGCTGGATGACACGAACTTGATTCTCGAAGGTGCCGTGCCCGCGGCGTTGCTTGCGTTGCTCGTGCAGTGGCTGTTCGGTTGGATCGAGCGCCGTTGGGTTGCGGCGAAGTAGCATTCATAACTTCAGCTTGCGAATGAGCGTGCGAGCATCGACGGGCGCGCGCAGCTTCACGTCCGTGTTGTCGAAGTAGCAGTAGACATCCCTGGGCTTCGACGTGGGCGGTTTGCGTTTGGAAATCTTCTCGGCGTCGCGTGGCTCGCCGCCTCGCTGCCAGGCTTTGATCCGCCTGGCCCACTTCTCCAAAGCCTGGTCGCCATAGCCGCTTTGATACAAAGTCTTGTCGCCATGCAGGCGGATATAGACGAAGTCCGCGGTGATGTCGTGCATCATGGGATAGCGCTGCGCGCTCTCCGCGATGACCAGTGCGATATTGTATTTGCGCAGCAGATCGATGAACGAGGGGTGGCAGAAGCTCTCGTGGCGTATCTCGATGGCATGGCGTAGTGGCAGCCGCTCGTCGATCGACAACTTCGAACGGCCTTTCATGCGAGCATCGCGTCTGCGCGCCAGCTTCAGAGCGGCTTCGGTATCGCGCGGCAACAGATCGAAGAACTTTGCCAGCCTGGCCGGGTCATATCTGAAGTTGGGAGGAAACTGCCAGAGGATGGGCCCGAGCTTGCGACGCAGATTGAACACGCCCGAGGCGAAGAAATTCGCCAGCGGCACTGCCACGTCACGCAGCTTTTTCATGTGTGTGATGAAGCGCGGCCCCTTGACCGCGAACACGAAATCCTCCGGCGTATCGTCATGCCAGCGTTGATAGCTTGCCGGATACTGCAGCGAGTAGAAGGAACCGTTGATTTCGATGGTGTGCAGGACGCGCGAGGCGTAGTGCAGTTCCAGGCGCTGCGGCAAGTCGTTGGGATAGAACACCCCACGCCAAGGTTTATAGCGCCATCCGGAAATTCCGATGCGGATGCGAGCCCGGTCGCGCGACGATTTCATGCTCCAAGCAATGTTTCATCCAGGGTCAGAGTGCCAGAGACCGGCAATCTTTTCCGTAATATTTGCTTGTCCAGTCCTTGCTTGACCAGGGCGGGCAGGAACTCTCCCGGCGAGCGCGCGTTCAAGTTTCTGGCATTCGTCCTCGCAATGGAGCGCCGCCATGAACCAGCGAAAACCAAGTGAAGGGATTTCGATGAACAATCGTTGGGTCGTGCGCCGCTACGCGCTGCCGGTGGGAATGTTGCTGTATTGCGCTTCCTCGAGTGTGTTTGCATCGGGCTTCGCGTTGCTCGAACAGAGCGCCAGCCGTCTGGGAACCGCATTTTCCGGCACCGCGGCCGCGGCCGACGATGCCAGCACCATTTTTTTCAATCCCGCCGGCATGGCGAAGCTCACCGGTAACGAATTTCTGGTGGTGGCCAGCGGCGTGCTCATCAGCTCCGAGTTCAAGAACGGCAATTCGCAAGCGGCGCTCGGGCAGCCGCTGGGTGGCGATGGCGGCGATGCTGGCGATTGGAACGCCATCCCGGCCGGCTATTTTGCAATGCTCATCAATGAGCAGCTGGCGGTTGGCCTCGGCGTGAATGCACCGTTCGGCTTGAAGCTGGAATATGACGACGGCTGGATGGGTCGGTTCCAGGCGCTCAATTCGGAGATCAAGACTTATAACTTCAATCCGGCCTTGTCCTGGCGCTTGAACGAACAGCTCAGCTTCGGCATCGGTGCGAACTATCAGCGCATCCAAGCCGAGTTGACCAACGCTGTGAACTACACCGCGGTGGTCGCGCAAGGTCTGCAGGGCCTGGTGGCCGCGGGTCAGCTCGCGCCAGACGATGTGCCTGGACTGCTGGCGGCAAATGCCGGGCTCGAAGGATTTACGGCGGTGCGGGGTGACGACAGCTCGTGGGGTTGGAACGCTGGCGTGCTCTACGAATTCTCCGACGATACACGCGTCGGCTTGTCGTATCGCTCTACGGTCGATTACACGATCGAAGGAAGCGCGCGCTTCCGGCCTGCGACGGCGACCAGCCCCATTGGCGCCGGCATCATTGCGGCTGCTTCCGCGCCGGGCGCGACGCTCGCTACAGGACCTGTCAGCGTGGACTTGAAATTGCCCGATATCGCGACCGCATCTTTGTATCACCGCATGGGCCAGGTCGAGCTGCTGGCCGATATCGCCTGGACTGGCTGGAGCAGCATTCAGGAGCTGCGCTTCGTGCGCGATTCGGGCCAGGTGCTATCGGTGACGCCGGAGCGTTGGGAAGATACGTGGCGCTATTCGGTGGGGGCGACCTATCAGCTCAACGATCAATGGAAATTGCGCGGCGGCGTGGCTCACGACGGAACCAACGTTCCCAACAGTACGCGTACCGCCCGCTTGCCCGACTCGTATCGCACTTGGGTTGCCATCGGTGCGCAGTGGAATTCCGGCAATTCGTGGATGGTCGATGTGGGCTACGCGCACTTGTTCGCCAAGGATGCGCGCATGAATCAGGATGACGGCAACGTCGCCGCTCGCGGGTGGCTACTGGGCGAGCAGGAGTCGGCGGTGGATATCGTCAGCGCCCAGGTGGCGTACAAGTTCTGATCGGCGCAGCTTTGATCATCCAGGCCGCGCGGCTTCGGCGTTGATCCGCTCCGACAACAAAGTGTAATTGCGATGCAGGGTCTCTACGAATCGGCGGAGATCCTGCAGCGTGCCGGTGTTGACGATGACGTCATCGGCCGCATCCAGCCGTGCCTCACGCGACGCTTGCGCGGCCAGAATCTGGCGAGCCAGTTCCGGGCTCGACTGGTCGCGCGCCATCAACCGTTTCAGCTGTTCCTCTTCGCTGGTGTCCACCAGCAATACGCGGTCATAGAGGTCGCTGCGCCCGCTTTCGACCAGCAGCGGAATCACGTGGATCTGATAGGGCCCCTGCGCCCGCTGGGCCCGGGCCGCAAGCTCTTCGCGAATTGCCGGATGCGTGATGGCTTCGAGACGCTTGCGCTGCTCCGGATCGGCGAAAACACGCGCGCGCATACGAGCGCGATCGAGCCGGCCCTCGGCATCGAGGATATCGCTGCCAAACTCCGCGACCAGCTTGGCCAGGGTTGGTGAGCCCGGCTCGACTACGTCGCGTGCGATCTGGTCCGTATCCAGCACTGGTGCGCCGAGCTGAGAGAATATTTCTGCCACGGCGCTCTTGCCGCTGGCGATGCCGCCGGTGAGCGCGATCAGCAGCGGCCGGAAATTCGGACTTTGCTTCATTGCCGGCCAGTTTATGGGCCCGGCCGAGGTCGGGCAATGCGGCTCGGCGGCGTCAGGCGAAGCACGAGGCCCCAGCAGCCGGGCCAGCAGCGGCGCAATCAGCTTCCCGATCAGAGTCACGATCCCAGGTCCCCAATGTTGGTGTCATGGATCCAGGGTCATAGTCCCACGATCATAGTCCCACGATCATAGTCCCAGACTGCGCGCATACGCGCCGGCCAGCTCATCGCCCCACATCAAAGCGATCCAACCCGCCGCCGCCAGATAGGGCCCAAAGGGAATGGGCACATTCCGGTCGCGGCCACGGAGCACGATCAGCGAGATGCCCACTATTGCGCCCACGAAGGCGGACACCAGGATGATGAGCAGCAGCATCTGCCAGCCCAACCAGGCACCCAGCGCGGCGAGCAGCTTGAAATCGCCGTAGCCCATGCCTTCCTTGCCGGTAAGCCATTTGAACAGCTTGTAGACGCTCCACAGGCTCGAGTAACCAAATATCGCGCCCAGTATGCTGGATCTCGGGCCCACCGGCAGACCGAGCTCCGGCAGGGCCGGCGCGAGGCTGAGCAGCAGGCCGATCCACAGCAGCGGCAGTGTGATGTCATCGGGCAGCAGCTGATGGTCGATGTCGATGGCGCTCAACGCCACCAACGCCCACGTGAGCAGGAGCGCGGCCCCGCAGTACCAGGTCACGCCGAACTTCCATGCGACCGCGGCCGACAGCAGGCCGGTGATCAATTCGATCAGCGGATAACGAATGGAAATCTTCGCGCCGCAGTTGGCGCAGGCGCCCCCCAG
This sequence comes from Steroidobacter sp., assembly GCF_036406195.1. Taxonomy (GTDB): domain Bacteria; phylum Pseudomonadota; class Gammaproteobacteria; order Steroidobacterales; family Steroidobacteraceae; genus Steroidobacter. The sequence continues at coordinate 3,366 of NZ_DASWVW010000061.1, read as the reverse complement.
AAACAAATAGCTGATGATCGGAACGTTCTGCAGCGCTGTGATCATCGCTCCGCACTTGGGGCAGGCCGAGCGGGGCACGACCAGGTTGTACGGTTGGTGCCGTGCCGGCTCGGCGGCTGCCTCGCGCGGCGGGTCATAGGGGTTCGCACCGAGAATTTCCGTGGCCTGGGCCTGCCACTCGCGCTCCATCATGATCGGCAGGCGATGGATGACGACGTTGAGAAAGCTGCCGACCAGCAGGCCGAGGACCAGCATGAGCACCACCCACGCGGTCGGCGTGGAGCTCAGCAAGTACACCAATTGGCCCAGCACATCCTGCATAGGGAGGCTAAAAAAACGCCGCGCCCGCTCGGCGACGAGGGGCGCGGCACTCGTTTGTTATTAGAACGAAAGCGCTTGGCGGGCGAGCTTACACCACCGCGCCGAGTTTGAAGATCGGCAAGTACATGGCGATCACCAGGCCGCCGACCAGCACGCCCAGGATGGCCATGATCAGCGGCTCGATCAGCGAGCTCATGGCGTCGACCGCCGCGTCCACATCCGCTTCGTAGAAGTCGGCCACCTTGGCGGCCATGGAGTCGAGCGAGCCGGACTCTTCACCGACGGCGATCATCTGGATGACCATGTTGGGGAACAGGCTGGTCTGTTCCATCGAGCGCTGCAGGCGCTGGCCGGTGGAAACCTCGTCGCGAATCTTCAGCGTGGCTTCCTCGTACACGATATTGCCGGTCGCGCCGGCCACCGAAGTCAGCGCTTCGACCAGCGGCACGCCGGCGGCGAACATCGTCGAGAGCGTGCGCGCATAGCGTGCGATGGCCGCTTTCACCATGATCGGACCGATGACGGGGGCCTTCAGCAGCAGGCGGTCGAGGAAGCGTCGCATCGGGCGGGAGCGCTTTTTGAAGTAGAAGAACGCAAAGCCTGCGCCACCCGCGACCAGCGCGATCATCCAGCCCTTTTCCTGCACGAACTTCGACAGGTTGATGACCATCTGCGTGAACGCCGGCAGGTCGGCGCCGAAGCTCTGGAACAGCGACTCGAACTGCGGGATCACGAAGATCAGCAGGATGCCGGTGACGATGACGGCTACCGCCAGCACCGCGGCGGGGTAGAACAGTGCTTTCTTGATCTTCTTCTTCAGCGCTTCGGTCTTTTCCTTGTAGGTGGCGATCTTGTCGAGCAGCGTCTCCAGCGCGCCGGCCTGCTCGCCGGCTTCCACCAGGTTCACGAACAGATCGTCGAAGTACAGGGGATGCTTGGCGAGCGCCTCGTGCAGCGAGGTGCCCGACTCGATGTCGGCCTTGATCGTCAGCACCAGCTTCTGCATGGAGGGCTTGTCGTGGCCGTTACCGATGATGTCGAAACATTGCACCATCGGAATACCCGCCTGCAGCATGGTGGCGAGCTGGCGCGCGAACAGCGCGATATCCTCGGTGGTGATCTTCTTGCCGCTCTTGAACAGCTGCACTTCCTTGCGCACGCTCCTGGCGAGCACGCCCTGGCGGCGCAGGTCCGCCTTCACTGCCGCTTCGGACACGGCCAGCATCTTGCCTTTGATGCGTTTGCCTTTCTTGTCCGTGCCTTCCCAGACGAACGGGAACTGCTGCGTGGATGCTGCTTGGGCCATGGTCTAAGTCCTTGCGATCACTCGACCGTACACTGGTTGACTTCTTCGAGACTGGTGATGCCGGCCTTGACCTTGGCGAGGCCGGATTTCCGCAGGTCCCAGATGCCTTCGCGGGCCGACTGCTTGGCGATATCGACCGCGTTGCCATCCTGCAGGATGATGCGTTGAATCTCTTCGGACACCGGCATGACCTGATACAGGCCGGTACGACCCTTGTATCCGTCGGTGCAGGAGCTGCAGCCCACCGGTTTGTAGATCTTGATGCCCTCGGCCACTTCCTCTTCGGTGAAACCTTCCTTGAGCAACGCTTCGGGCGGCATCTCCATAGGCACCTTGCAGTTGTTGCAGAGCTTGCGCGCCAGTCGCTGCGCGATGATCAGCGACACCGAGGTCGCGATCGCGTAGGGCTTCACGCCCATGTCGATCAAGCGGGTCAGCGTTTTGGGCGCGTCGTTGGTGTGCAAGGTGGAGAGCACCAGGTGGCCGGTCTGGGCGGCCTTGATCGCTATTTCGGCGGTCTCCAGGTCTCGGATTTCGCCGACCATGATCACGTCCGGGTCCTGGCGCAGGAACGCGCGCAGCGCGGACGCGAAGGTCAGGCCCACCTTGGGATTGACGTTGACCTGGTTGACGCCAGGCAAATTGATTTCCGCCGGATCCTCGGCGGTGGAAATGTTCGTATCCTCTTTGTTGAGGATGTTGAGGCCGGTGTACAGCGACACGGTCTTGCCGCTACCGGTCGGGCCGGTCACCAGGATCATGCCGTGCGGCTGCGCCAGCGCATTCATATACAGCTCTTTCTGCATTGGCTCGTAGCCGAGCGCGTCGATGCCGAGCATGGCGCTGGACGGATCGAGAATACGCGCGACGATCTTTTCGCCGAACAGCGTGGGGCAGGTGCTCACGCGGAAGTCGATGGCGCGATTCTTCGAGATGCGCATCTTGATGCGGCCGTCCTGCGGAATACGGCGCTCCGCGATGTCGAGGCGCGACATGACTTTGATGCGCGCCGCAAGCTTCACGGCCAGCTGCACCGGCGGGCTCGCAATCTCTTTCAGGAAGCCGTCCAGGCGCAGGCGAATGCGATAGGACTTTTCGTAAGGCTCGAAGTGAATGTCGGAGGCGCCGCGCTTGATCGCGTCGAGCAGCACCTTGTTGACGAAACGCACGATGGGCGCGTCTTCAACGTCGTCGCGGCCCGCGGCCGCCAGCGCGTTCTCGTCTTCATCGCCGCCGGTAACCTCCAGATTGTCGAGATCCAGATCGTCGTCGGTGAGCGCCGGCATCTGCGTGTCGACCTGTTCCATGGTCTTGTTGGCGATCTTCTGCAGCTTGTCGTCTTCGACGACCACGGCTTCGATCGACAGGCCGGTCTGGAACTTGATCTCGTCGAGCGCGTGCAGGTTGGTCGGATCGGAGACCGCGACGAACAGGCGCTTGCCGCGTTTCAACAGCGGCAGCACGCGATGCTTGGCGAGCAGCTTGTCGGAAACCAGCTTGACCACGTCCAGGTCGAGCTGAACGGCATCGAGGTCGAGCAGCGGCACGCCGAATTCCTGGGAGGCGGCGATGGCGATCTCCTTCGCCTCGGCGATGCCGTTGGTGACCAGGTGCGAAACCAGGTTGCCATCGCCCTCCTTGGCGGCGGTCATCGCCTGCGTCATGGTCTGCTCGTCGACCAGGCCGTCCTGGATCAACCGCTGGGGCAGTCCCTGCAGCACCAGGCGCTGTTGGATTAT
>NZ_DASWVW010000060.1:0-98178 GCF_036406195.1 Steroidobacter sp. | reverse complement strand
TGGCCCAGGATCTGCGGGACGTGCTGGAGGTCGATGAGTTCACAACGAATATCGGCGATCTGGTTGCGGCGAAGGTCGACACTGTTCGCGAGAAGCTCCTGGACTATCCCAGCTACTTCGAGACCGTTTTGAACGGTCGTATTTAACCTGTCACGGCGCTCAATCGATGAATATTGAAACAGAGCGAAATATCGTGCGACAGGTTGCAGGTTCGTCACCTTGCTGCAGGAGCGGCAGCTGGCGAGCTTGATCTGCTCACTGCGAAAATTGTGGAGCACCGGCAGTTCTTGTTCTATGCCAGCTTGGCGGTCAGAATCTCAACACGAAACCACGCGCGCGACTCCCCGCCAATTAGCCAATGCCCATTGTGACGACTTATCTTGGACCGACTCCGATCGACGATGTGTCGCACTGGCATGTGGTCGCCCAGCGAGGCCCCGGCGCCTTTATGTTTCAAAACAACGTTCGCGTAAGCCAAGGCTATTTGCTTTCTGCCTCAGCGATGGTGGCCAGTGGCCTACTGGGTGCGGTGACGCCGTATTCCGCGACACACCAGGACCGGGAGAAGGAGCAATTATTTGAACGGGTGCGTACTGAATCGTACGCAGCGCTGCCCTCTCGCCTAGGCGCCTTATTTGTTTTCGACGATCGCGCGCACGCGATCCGCGCTCAGCAGATATGGTTTACGGGAGTTCCAACCAATGTCTTCGAGTGTCGCTTGTTTTCGAGCGCGGTCCGCCACACGGCGGACTCGGTGCTGTTGAACGCACAGGCCGCGGACTGGGAGGGGAATGCGCATCGGTACTGGCAAGGAGAGATGACAACGCAACCCCTGCGCGAAACCGTTGTCTTCGGCGGCGTCTACTTTCCCGACTGGAACTCGATTCCGACCTTCCCTCTGTGAGTTCCCCCTTGTAACTTTCGCGAGCGCCGTCGCATCGTTGATGCGAGATTGGTCGAGGTCCTCGTGGCTGGTCCGGCTGAGTAAAGCGAAGACTTGATCGGCTGGACTCCGGCCGGGGGGAGCTAGACCAGACGCGCAGAGTTTGTCTAAGGTGGCCTCGAATTTAGCTTGGCAGCGCCATTTCGAGCCGAGCAGCCCTCCGAGACGCCGATGAGTACCAGCGCCCATGGGATCATATTCAAACGAGTGTTCGGGATGTACATGGATGCGACTACAGCCAAATCGAGCGACGGGTTGCGACAGGCTGCGACTCCCTGTTGCCGGCGCCACCGTCCGGGTTGCTTCTGGTCTTGTCACCTGCCTGCGTGGGAGGCGGGGGGTATTTCTTAGATGATGTCTGGTGAATCGACTTCTAAGAGCTGAGGGGCAGCTAGCCGCGCGGGCTTGGCCAACGGTGGCGAGGATGCTGAAGCGCCGAATCTGCGGCAGCGTTCCGACCGAGGCCCGGTCAGCCTATAAGCCTAGAAGCATGGCGGCCGAGCCAGATTGCGCCTCCCGCTTTCGAGCGTGTGCTGTAACTCGTTCACCTGTATCGCTGGTGCCAGCTACGGGGAATCAGTGGGACTCGAGGGGACTGAAAGACAGGGCTTAATCAGTAAGTTACTGATTACGCGAATCCTTGTCCGGGTTTTGATCCCGAATGCTCCGATCCAGGCAATGCGCTGACTATTCTGCTATTTCCGCATGGAGTGTGAGCGCTCCTTTGCTAAGGTTGCTTCCCCCTTCCCGCTGAGGAAGCTGCACAAAGATCTGCTCGCGTGCGACAGAAGGCGACAGGTTTTGAAGTGTCGCGGTTTGGGCGGCTCTTGCGACCGGATGCGACAAGAGTTTGAACAAGAAGTCGAAAGAAACTCGCATTGCGTTCTTCGGTGCCGGCGTACACCTTGGGGTCATCGCACCAGTCCGGAGACTGCTCGTATGAACAACACATACTTTGGTCTTCTCGCGGAGTTCGGCGAAGCCAACATCCCCCTCCAGAAGGTTGCTCCCAAGTATTTCGGATTGAGTGAGGACGAGGCCCGTCGACGTGCGCCGACGGGCTTGCTTCCGTGTCGAGTCTTTCGCCTTGGATCGCAGAAGGCGCCTTGGCTCGTCAGTGCCGCTGACTTGGCGGAGCTGATCGATAAGCAACGTAATCGTGCGGCCCGGTAGTTCGCTCCAACGTTTATGCTTGCATCTGCGTTTCCATTGCCTCCAGTCGGCGAAATATCTGTGCTCTTGAAGCACGTGTGGTCGGCGGTATCAGCTCTATAGCCGGTGGGCATGACAACGTCGTGATCTTGATCGGTGAGCTGATCACTTCAATTTCTCCCGACGGCTTTCGGATGATTTGTCTCAGATTCTCGGGTCTCAGGTGCGTATAGCGTTTCAAGTCTTCCCACGAGGAATGCAAGGAAAACTGAGCCACTTCGTGAATGTCGTACCCAAGTTCGAACAACCGACTGATCGCCTCATGCCGGAGATCGTGATAGTGCAGGTCCTCGATACCCAGTATCCGACACGCGGTCGTGAACGCGTCACTGACGGTGCGCGGCTCGTACGGAAAGATGTACGGCCCCAATACCGGTTGCACTTGGATGATGCCCCACGCCTCTGGTGTGTATTTGAACCTTAGGTGATTGCCGAGCTTCTCCCGCGGATGTTTGGCATCTCTAACGAGGCCTGTCTGCGCGACAGGGTCGTTGTCGGCATGCTCCAATCGGCAGCTCTCCGATTGTCTGCGAGTCGATGTGATACCGAACCACGTCATTGGCCTCATGGGGACGACCGTGGCCTTGTGGCGGTCCCGAATCTGGAAGTGTCCGTCGAGCTTCTCCAACTCCTGGTTTGTCGGTCGTCGTTCCCGCCGCTTACTTTTGGCGATTAAGCGGTGCTTGAGACAGAATTCGCGGGCCTCATCTACTACTTCGATGGGAATCGGGAGTTTCTTTCCCGCCCGCGCGGCATCTAGAACGATCCGGATCCAAATTAGGTCATTCGCGGCGGTGGAGGGACCGGCGCCACCCAGGCGCCGCTGCCTGATGTGGTTGATAAGGACGTCGGCTGTGACGGTCAGGGGATCTAGCTGGCCGATCACATGCTTTTCCAGGTACTCAAGGGCAGATTGCTTCGAGCGTTGCCAAGGGGAGATCGTCTCGAAGGTTTCGATGTACCAGCGAATGAGGGTTGCGAGGGTGCAAGTGCCGCCAGATATGGCGACAGCAAGGGCCTTCGGGTCCGTGAGTTCGACCTCTCGCCCTTGCGCCCAGCTCTTTGCAGCCGCCTTCGTGGAAAAAGTCTTGGACTCCTTATGGATGAGCTCCCCATCCCGCGTGAGCCGCAACCGTGCTTGAAAGCTAGGGCCCGCAACCCCCTTTCTTGTTACGATTGTGGCCATGGCGACCTCCCAATTGTCCCAAGCCCATTTGGGGACAAATTTGGGACAATTGCCAGCAATAAATGCCCACAAATGCCCGGAAATAGCGCTGAAATGACGGAGTCGGAAAGCAGCAGAAACGGCGGGCGAAAACCCGATTCTTCAGGGGTCAGGCGGCATAATCGCATCAGTGTAGCTCCTATGATGGACTACACCGACCGCCACTGTCGGTATTTCCTGCGCCTGCTGAGCCCGAGCACGCTCTTATATACAGAGATGCTGACCTCGGCCGCCCTGGTGCGGGGGGACGGTGCGCGTCTGCTTACTTACGACGAAGCCGAGCATCCGGTCGCTCTGCAGTTGGGCGGAAGTGATCCGAAGGAACTGGCGATCGCGGCCCGCATGGGAGAGCAGGCGGGGTATGACGAAATCAATCTGAACTGCGGATGCCCGAGCGAGCGCGTGCAGAGTGGTAGCTTTGGGGCGTGCTTGATGGGCGAGCCGCCGTTGGTGGCGGAGTGCGTGAGCGCGATGCGCGAGGCGGTGAGGGTGCCGGTGACGGTGAAGTGCAGAATCGGTATCGAGCCCATGCCGCAGGCGGGCGATGAGTTCGAGTTTCTGCGCCAGTTCATCGCGACGGTGGCCGCTGCGGGTTGCGAGGTGTTCATCGTGCATGCGCGCAAGGCCATCCTGAAAGGATTGAGCCCGAAAGAGAACCGCGAGGTCCCGCCGCTGAGGTACGACGTCGTCAGCGCTTTGCGTGCCGAGTTTCCCAAGCTGACGTTCGTGCTCAACGGCGGCATTCGTACCGTCGAAGAAGTGCAGACACATTTGCAAACATTCGACGGCGTGATGATCGGGCGCGAGGCGTACTCGAATCCGTATCTGTTGGCGCAGCTCGAGCAGGCGGTCTTCAATCCGGGCTGGAACTTGCCGGCGCGCGAGCAGGTCATCGAGCAATATGCGGACTATGTGCGCACCCGGCTGGCCGAAGGCCATCGGTTGCGGAGCATGGTCAAGCACGTGCAAGGCTTATATGCGGGTCTGCCTAGAGTTCGCTCGTGGCGGCGCTACTTGTCCGAAGGGGCGGGACGCCCCACGGCAGGCGCAGAGCTGCTGCTCGACGCCTTGCGGATCGTGCAGGCCGCCTGAGTCTCGCGCGTTCGACGCGAGACGTGCTGAACGCGCTCACCGATCAGGCGCCAGCCGGCCGAAGTCGTCCTGCTTGGTCGCCGCCAGGTAAGCCATCACCGCATACGCGGCGACGGTTTGGTCCAGCACCTTGGCGTCGACCTTGGCGAGGGTGTCGTTCATCGTGTGGTGTACGTCGAAGTAGAGGCTGGCATCGAGCACTGGATCCAGCACAGGCACGCCGAGAGAGCGCAAAGGGCCGAGGTCGGCGCCGCCGCTGGCGGTGTTGTTGCCAGCTTCGACAGCCAGCGGCTGCAGTGCCTTGCGCATGGTCTCGATCGCGCCGAGGGATTCGGGTGCAACCTGGGTTTCGAGGCGGATGACGGGGCCGATGCCGGTGTCCGCTTCCATTGCCAGAACGTGCTTCATGTGTTCGTCGCCGATGAGGCGCGCATATTCTTTGGCGCCCGACAGGCCGAACTCTTCGTTGGCGAACAGCACCACGCGAATCGTCCGTTTGGGCTTGCGATCCAGCCGTGAAATCAAGCGGGCGGCTTCGACGACGATGGCCACGCCGGCGCCATCATCCAGAGCACCCTGGCCCAGGTCCCAGGAATCGAGATGAGCGCCGAGCAGCACGATCTCGTCGGCGCGATCGGTGCCTGGGATTTCGCCAATGACATTGGCGGACCAGGCGGGCGGTAACTCGCGAGCCGTGGACTTCAGGCGAAGACGTGTTTGCTTGTTTGCTTTCAGGTGCCGCGACAACGAATCTGCATCAGGATTCGAGAGCGAGAACGCCGGAATGCGCGGCGCATCCATGTCGTAGACCATGCGGCCGGTGTGAGCAAAGCGCTCATCCGAAGTGCCCACGGAACGGATCACCACCGCAACTGCGCCAAGATTGGCCGCTGCACTCGCGCCTCGGACGCGATTCCCCACGGTCTTGCCGTAGCTGGCGCCGTCCTTGGTGCGTTCCATGCGCTCGTTGATAAAAACGATCTTGTTCTTTACGTCAGGGGCCTCATTGCCGATCAGGGCGTCCAAGGAGGGGACTTCGATCACTGCGGCCTCGATGCCCTCCTCTGAGGTGCCGATGCTGCCGCCCAGCGTGGCCGCGACCAATGCCTGAGGCGCGGCGCCCAGCAAGCTGACCTCTGTGGTGCCGCGAACCCAGCGGGGTACCAGCACATCCTGACTGCGCACACCGGTGAAGCCGAGCTTTCCGAGCCGGTTCATGGCCCACCGCACCGCGGCCTCGTCGCCGGGGGAGCCGGCCAGGCGGGGCCCGACTTCCGTGACCAGCGAGCTTACATGGTCATAGGCCGAAGTGCCTTTCAGCGCGCGGTCGCGGAGGGCGGCGGCCGTGGCCAGATCGGCCTCGCCCCAATCGGCAACGGTGGTGGATTGAGCCGCGGCCGGGCCGGTCCAGACCGCTAGAATCAGTAACAGCGCCAAAAACATGACGCCGCCCAGGGCGGGGAGCTGGGCGCAAGGCCGGGCCGGTCGGCCGGTGGGGGGGACCATTTCGAGCATCCGAACTCCTTTTTGGCCCTGCCGATGGCCGGTACCGACCGCGGTCGGTGGATCGAGCAGGGTTATGTAGCGTTGTCGTATATACTGCCGCCCGTGCACAGCCGTCCGTTGCGGCCGGTACCTCGCGCGTCAGCAGCAAGGATACCAATGGGCCAGCGACCCGACGGGGAACGATGATGAGCGCCAAGAGGTCATGGGAAAGGACATAGAACTAGCCATCCTGTTTGCCGATGTGGTCGGCAGCACGCGAATCTACGAGGTCATGGGCGATTTGCGCGCCCGGGACATGGTGCTGACCTGCGTGGAGATCATGCGGGCGGCCACCGAGCAGAATCACGGCACCGTCATCAAGACCATCGGCGACGAGATCATGGCCACGTTTCCCACCGCGAACGATGCCATCAATGCCGGCAGCCGCATGCAGCACGACATCCGCATCCATGCCGAGCTCAAGGTGGAAGGCCAGCCCATCGCCATCCGTATCGGCGGCCACTTCGGGCCGGTGGTGCTCGAGAACCGGGACATCTTCGGCGCCGCGGTGCACACCGCCAACCGTATGACCAGCCAGGCCAAGGCGGGGCAGATCATGATCACCAGCGCCATGGTCGAGCGCCTGGCGCCAGAGTGGCAGTCGGCCGTGCGGCAGATCGACGTGGCCACCCTCAAGGGCAAGACCAGCGAGGACGAGCTGTTCGAGGTGCTCTGGCAGAAAGAAGACGCCACCAGCATGTTGCCGGCGATCGCGCTCGGCGCGTCGGCCGCCAATCGTGAGAAACAACGTGCGCGCCGGCTGCGCTTGCGATTCCAGGGGCAGGAGATCGTGGTCGACGAGAGTCGTTCCAATATTGCGATCGGCCGTGCCGAAGAGAACGACATCGTCGTGAAGGGCAATCTGATCTCGCGCCTGCACGCCAAGATCGAGCTGGTGCGCAACAAGTTTCAACTGGTCGATCAGAGCACCAATGGTACCTTCGTCACCACGCGTGATGGCGAGGAAGCGTTCGTGCGTCGTGACACGATGCAATTGAAGGGCGAGGGTCTGATCGGCTTCGGCCGCGTGCCGGAGAACAATTCGTCCCTGACGGTCCGATTCGTCTGCGAAGAATAAGACGTTTTTTGCGCGCTGCGCCGAGCGGCTCGGCCGAACGGAGCAGGGCGGCCACATGCTCATCGTCTGACTGTCACGAGTCATTTCCGTAACAGTCCGCCATCGCGGGCCGTCGGCTTACCCGCAACTTGCACCACGTCGCCACTGGTCGCCGCTGTGTCCTTCAGCGGCCACGCATGCCATACGACGGCCCGCCGAAACCCATCTCGACCTTGCGATCCAGCGCTTCCAGCCTGGCATCGACCTCGGCATGAAAATCGGAGCGCAGGTCGAGCACCCGCTGATAGGCCTCGTGGATATGGATATCGATGCGGCAGGTGAGAAAGTCGTTGTAGTCGAGCCGATCGAAATCCTTGTTCAGCACGGTGAAGGTCATGTGCGCCCTGGCCGGCGAGCCCTTGACGGCGTACACGCCGAGACAGGGCAGATGTTTGTTCTCGTCGTCGGCACTGTCGTCCAGGATGTCGCCGAAGCAGGAGCCGAAACCGACCTTGTCGAAGCCCTGCGCGCGCACGAACGAATAGAACTCGTTCATGGCGGTGAAGTAGTCGCGCTTGGCGACGCGGAACTGCCTGGCGTGTACGTTGGGCAACTTGCCTGGCTCGCCATTCGGCCCGGGCTCGTGCGGGTTGGGGTCATGCCCGGAATGGCCACAGGCGGCGAGCAGCAAGCCGAGCAGGCTGACCAGGATCGTGAATCTTCGCGGCATATCCTTCCTCTGGACACGCGGTCTTCATTGCGGAGGGCGACCGGCGTGCGATCTTCCTTGGTTCGACACGGATGTGATTTCTAGCAGATGTGCGGGCGGCGACGCCATGCATGCGTCGCCGCCCGCCAGGGACATTGTTTCAGGCTGCGTTCGCGCTTTCCAGTCGCTTGGCCACGCCGTTCAACTCGTCGCGCAGCTCACGCGGCACGCGGCTGCCGAACTCGTCGAGGTATTTGCCGATGGCATCGACTTCCTGGCGCCAGGCGGCACTGTCGATGGACAGCAGTGTTTCCAGCGTCGCGGGGTCCATGTCCAGACCGCGAGTGTCCAGATCCTGCTTGCGTGGCACGAAACCGATCGGCGTCTCGACGGCCTGGGCCTTGCCCTCGCAGCGATCGGCGATCCAGCGCAGCACGCGCAGGTTCTCGCCGAAGCCGGGCCACATGAATTTGCCATTGCGATCCTGGCGGAACCAGTTCACGTGGAAAATCTTCGGCAGGTTGCTCGCGTTCTTGGCGTTGCCGAACTTGAGCCAATGGCTCCAGTAGTCGCCAAAGTTGTAGCCGGCGAACGGCTTCATCGCCATGGAGTCGCGACGCACGACACCGGTCTGACCGGTTGCGGCCGCGGTGGTTTCCGAAGCCATGCCCGCGCCGACCAGCACGCCGTGTGCCCAGTTGCGCGCTTCATAGACGAGCGGGGCGACTTCACGACGACGGCCACCGAACAGGATCGCCGAAATCGGCACGCCCTCGGGCGCATCCGCCAGAGTGGAGTAGATCGGATTCTGCTTCGCCGAAACGGTGAAGCGCGAGTTCGGATGCGCGGCCGGACCATTGCCGGATTGGTACGGCTTGCCTTGCCAGTCGACGGCCGGCGTGCCGCTCTCCAGTCCTTCCCACCACGGCTGATTGTCCGCCGTCATCGCGACATTCGTGAAAATGGTGTCACGCTGGATCATGTCGTAGGCATTGCTGTTGGTCTTGCGGTTGGTGCCCGGCACCACGCCGAAGTAGCCCGACTCGGGATTGATGGCGCGCAGCTGACCCTGGGCATCGACATGCAACCAGCTGATGTCGTCGCCCAGCGTCCAGATTTTCCAGCCCGGCATCGATTTGGGCGGCACCAGCATCGCCAGGTTGGTCTTGCCGCATGCGGACGGGAAGGCCGCGGCGATGTAATGCGTCTTGCCTTCGGGGCTCTGCAGGCCCATGAGCAGCATGTGCTCGGCGAGCCAGCCTTCTTCGCGCGCCTGCCAGCTGGCGATGCGCAAGGCGTGGCACTTCTTGCCGAGCAACGCGTTGCCGCCGTAACCGGAGCCCACGCTCTTGATGGTCAGCTCCTCGGGGAAGTGCATGATGAAGCGGCGGTCGGGATTCAGGTCGCCGATGGAGTGCAGGCCCTTCACGTATTTGTCTTCGCGCTCGATGCGCTTGAGGGCGGCATCGCCCATGCGCGTCATGAGGCGCATGTTCGCGACGACGTAGGGACTGTCGGTGATCTCGATGCCGCAGCGGGCAAACGGCGAATCGATCGGGCCCATGCAATACGGGACCACGTACATGGTCCGGCCCTTCATGGCCCCGGCAAACAGGTCGTCGACCTTGCGATGAGCTTCGGCCGGATCCATCCAGTTGTTGTTCGGGCCGGCGTCTTCTTTATTGCGCGTGCAGACGAAGGTCAGGTGCTCGACGCGGGCCACATCCGAAGGGTTGGAGCGGTGCAGATAGCAATTGGGATGGGTGTCCTGGTTGAGCTTGATAAGATCCCCGCTCTGGAGCATCGCATCGATCAGCGCGCTGTTCTCGGCGTCCGATCCGTTGCACCAATGGATGGCTGCCGGCTGGGTCAGGCGGGCGACTTCCTCCACCCAGCGTTTGAGCGATGCATTAGACGTGGACATTAGAGACGCAACCTCCGGGTTTCATGAAAACTCATAGATGTATTAGTGCCAGTGATTATACCCGGCGCCTTTGGCGCTGCATGGCTTGTCGGCAGTTGTGACACGAGGGTTGTCGAAGGAATGCTGGAAATCGTCGTAACCGAATGAAATTCCTTGCTTTAGTGCTCGTGGCGATGACAACGTTCGCCACCGTGGTGAGGGCCACCGAGGCGGTCGAGTTGCGCACTCAGCTGATCGCCGAGGTCCGCGAAACCAGCGGCACGTCCGAGCATCCCAGCTTCCGCATGGTCCCGGCGAAACGGCTGGCACAGGGCCAGGTGGTCTACTACACGCTGCGAATCACCAACCCGACGCCGGTATTTGCCAATAACGTCCAGGTTAATCAGATGATCCCCGCCAACACCACCTACGTTGCCGGATCGGCGTCGGGGCCGGGCACCGAGATCGAGTTTTCGATCGATGGCGGGCAGACGTTTGCGCCGGCCACGGATCTGAAGCTGCCCGACGGCGCCAAGGCGCCGCCGGAACGCTACACCCACATCCGCTGGCGGCTGCGCAATCCGCTCGCGCCTGGAGCGACCGCACTGGCGCGGTTTCGCGCTACTTTCAACTGATGCAGGATTTCGAAGACATCTTCGGGGCCGAAGGACCGTTGGCCGCGGCGATCCCGGGCTTCGCCACGCGCGATGAACAGATCGCCATGGCCGAGCAGGTGTGGCAGGCGCTGCGCTCGCATGGCCGGCTGATCGTTGAAGCAGGCACGGGCACCGGCAAGACGTTCGCGTATCTCGTGCCTGCGTTGTTGTCGGGCCGGCGCGTGATCATTTCCACCGGCACGCGCAATCTGCAGGATCAGTTGTTCCATCGAGATTTGCCGACCGTCGCCGCGGCGATCGGGCGACCTGCGCGCGTCGCGTTATTGAAGGGGCGCGCGAACTACCTTTGCCTGCATCGCCTCGAGCTGGCGGAACAACAAGCAATCTCTCGTGGCTTGCGACGTGAAGTCGCCACCGCATTGGGCCGCGTCAGGACCTGGGCGAACGCCACCAAAGGTGGCGATATCGCGGAGCTGGCTCAACTCAGCGACTCGGACCCGGTGTGGCCTTGGGTCACCTCGACTCGCGACAACTGCCTTGGCCCCGACTGTCCATCGTTCGATGGCTGTCATGTCGTCAACGCGCGCCGCAACGCGCAGGCTGCCGACGTCGTCGTCGTCAATCATCACTTGCTGATGGCTGACTTGGTGCTCAAGGAAGAGGGCTTCGGCGACTTGCTGCCGGGCGCGGACGCGATCGTCATCGACGAGGCGCATCAGTTGCCGGATGTCGCCGCAAACTTTCTCGGCTTCACCGTTTCCAGTCGCCAGCTGCAATCGCTAGCTCGCGATCTCGGCAGCGAGTTGATGTTGAGCGGGCCGCAGCAGTCAGTTTCCGCCGCCTTCTCTCAGACCATCGAGCGACAGCTGGTCGACGTGCAGGACGCGCTCAGAACCCGGCGCGAGCGCTGCGAGTTCAAGGACTGGCCAGCTTCGGTTGTCGAAGCGCTCGCCAATCTGCGCAGCTCGCTGGACGACTTGTCGGCTTCGCTGAACGAAGCCGCGAAGGACAGTGCGGGGCTCGCGAATCTGCAACGGCGCAGTATCGAGTTGTCGAGCCGGTTGGGCTCGATGATCGAGGAAGAGTCGCAGGCCGCCACCGCGAGTGTGCGTTGGGCGCAGAGTTCGGGGCAGGGCGTGTCATTCCATCTGGTGCCGCTGGACATCGCCGAACAACTGGGCGACCTGGTGCAGGAGCACGCGGCTGCGTGGGTGTGCACGTCGGCGACACTGGCCATCGGCGAGAGCTTCGAACATTTCATGCAGCGCATTGGCATGCGCGACGCGCGCACTGCGCGGTTCGGCAGTCCGTTCGATTATGAGTCGCAGACGATGCTGTATCTGCCGAAGGGACTGCCGCCGCCGTCATCGCCTCGGCATACCGGGAGTGTCGTGGACGCCGCGCTGCCAGTATTGCGTGCGAGCGGTGGTCGCGCGTTCATGCTGTTCACCAGCCATCGTGCCTTGCGTGAAGCCGCCGATTCGTTGCTGGCGCGTCTGGGACCTGCCTTGCCGTTCCCCGTGCTGGTTCAGGGCGATGCTCCTCGCGAAGTCTTGCTGACGAAGTTTAGAGAGCGCGGCAACGCGGTACTGCTGGGCACGAGCAGCTTCTGGGAAGGCGTCGATGTGAAGGGCGCTGCGCTGTCGGTGGTGATCATCGACAAGCTGCCGTTCGCCGCTCCCGATGATCCCGTACTCAAAGCACGACTGGATGCGATCGAACGTCGCGGTGGCAATGCCTTCTTCGAGGAGCAGATTCCGCAGGCGGTGATCACGTTGAAGCAAGGGGTCGGGCGCTTGATGCGCGATCCGAACGACTTTGGCGTGATCATGCTGTGTGACGAACGGGTGCGGACCAAGGGCTATGGCCGGATCTTCCTCGACAGCCTGCCCTCGATGCCGCGCACCGAAAATCTCGTCGACGTTCAGCAGTTCCTGTTCGAAAGGCTGAGCGAGATCGGACTCGCGCCCGATCCCGATGCGATGAATCCTTCCGCCGCCGTCGACTGGTAACGCTTTTCTTCTTCTTCTGACCAGTCATTAGTCACCATTCATTAGTCACTTTTAAATCCATGCGCCTGCTCGCCATCGACACCGCCACCGAACGCTGCTCCGTCGCCCTGCGCATCGACGGACGAGTCATCGAGCGCGCGAGCGAGCAGCCACGCGGCCACGCGGATCTGGTCTTGCCGATGGTGGAATCGGTGTTGCAGGAAGCCGGGCTGAAACTGGCGGACCTCGACGGCATTGCCTACGGGCGAGGGCCGGGCGCGTTCACTGGAGTACGGATCGCGGTCGGTGTCGTTCAGGGACTGGCGTTTGGTGCACAGCTGATGACGGTCGGTGTGTCGAACCTCGCGGCGGTCGCGCAGCAAGTGGCGCGGCCCGGTGATCGCATTCTGGTGTGCATGGATGCACGCATGGATCAGGTGTACTGGTCGAGCTTTGCGCGCGAGCAGGGCAGTGAACTGGTGAGCTCGCTCGGGCCGGAACGCGTCGATCCGCCCGATGCAGTCGCCGATAGCGACTACAGCGTCTTGGCCGGCACAGGCTTCAAGGCTTATGCCCAGTTGCGCTCGCGATTGGCCACGAGCGGGCGCATCGTTCATGACTCGACGTTGCCTCGTGCGAGCGACATCGCGCTTTTGGCGGAGGCTGAATTCCGCGCAGGACGCGCTAAGCCGGCGGTCGAGGCCGAGCCTGTATACGTTCGCGATCAGGTGGCTCACGTCAAAAGCACGTGAGCCGGGCACAGTTCACAGACCTTGCGCGGATGGCACGTCAACAGCACGGCTCCAAGCGCAGACCCTCACCCCAACCCCTCTCCCGAAGGGAGAGGGGCCAAGACTCTCTCCCATCTCCCTCTCCCCTCCGGGGAGAGGGGCCAAGACTCATCTCCTATCTCCCTCTCCCCTCCGGAGAGAGGGGCCAAGATCTCCCATCTCCCTCTCCCCTCCGGAGAGAGGGGCCAAGACTCATCTCCCATCTCCCTCTCCCCTCCGGGGAGAGGGCCGGGGTGAGGGGGAGCCCTCACAGCCGTCGGGAGCGTGCGCACCGGACCTGGTTCGCGCCCCTGTCATTCCAGAGTAATTTCCCCGCCGCTCGTCATGGGACTGTAATACTTCATTGCTGTAATGTGCCTCGTGATCCATGTGCTTGAATTTGTGGCCCCAAGTCACGATCGATACGGCGGCGTCACTTACTAGTTCGATGGCAACCAAGCAAATTCTGATCGTCGAGGACGAGCAACCCATCCGCGAAATGATTGCGTTCGGATTGCGACGCAGTGGTTTCGAGGTGCGCGAGGCCGCGGATGTGAGCGCTGCGCGTGCCAGCATCGCGGACCAGCGCCCCGACCTGGTGCTCATCGACTGGATGCTCCCGGACATGAGCGGCCTGGAGCTGACGCGAGCCTTGAAGCGCGACAAGGACACGCAGGAAGTCCCAGTGATCATGCTCACAGCGCGTGCCGAGGAGCAGGACAAGGTCATGGGCCTCGACAGCGGCGCCGACGACTACATCACCAAGCCGTTTTCGCCGCGCGAACTGCTGGCGCGTATCAACGCGGTTCTGCGCCGCTCGACCAACGGCGACCAGCTGATCGAGGCCGAGGGCCTGGTGCTCGACGCCGCCGGCCACCGCGTTACGGTGGGTGATCGCACTGTGCAGCTCGGCCCGACAGAATATAGGTTGCTGTCCTTCTTCATGACCCACGCAGAACGGGTGTACAGTCGCGCTCAGCTCCTCGATCGCGTGTGGGGCGGCAATGTCTATGTGGAAGAACGAACGGTCGATGTGCACATCCGTCGCTTGCGCAGGGCGCTCGAAGCCTTCAGCTATGACCGTTTCATCCAGACCGTGCGGGGCTCGGGGTACAGGTTCTCAACGCGCTCGGAGTAGCCGTTGAAGAAGATACTCGGCGCCATTTCGCCCTCGGGCTGGCAATCCATCTCCCGGTTGGGTATCGCGCTGGCTGTGGCCTTTCTGCTCGGCCTCATGTTCGGCCGCGTCGCGCTGGCGCTGGCGATCACCTTCGGCATCTATTCGCTCGTGCAGCTGTGGAACGTGCTGCGCGTGGAGTACTGGCTGCGCTATCGCCGGGTCGAGGCCCCGCCGGACATCAGTGGCGTATGGGGAGAAGTGGTGACGATCATCAGCCGCATCTACCGACGCAAGCAGTTTCACCGCGCCCGCGTCAGAGAGCTACTGCGCGAGTTTCGCCGCCTCACCGCGGCGATGCCCGAAGGCGCGGTGCTGCTGGGACCCGAGCACGAGATTCTCTGGTTCAACGCACACGCGGGCGAATGGCTGGGGCTGCGCCGCAAGCGCGATGTCGGCATTCGCATCGAGAACCTGGTGCGTCATCCGACGTTCGTCGAGTACCTGCGCAGCGGCCATCCGAGCGAGGGCGCGATCGTGCAGGACCTGGAAACCGATCGCTGGCTCGCCTTCAACTTGGTGCGCACCGGCACCACCGAACGTCAGCTGCTGATGATTCGCGATGTGAGCCAGGAGCAGCAGCTGCAGTCCATGCGCAAGGACTTCGTCGCCAATGCATCGCACGAGCTGCGTTCGCCATTAACCGTGATCAGCGGTTACCTCGATGCGCTTGCTGAGGACGGCAACATGGATCCGGCCTGGAACACGCCCGTGCAGGAAATGCGCCGCCAGGCCGAGCGCATGCGGACCATCATCAAGGATCTGCTGGAGCTGTCGAAGCTCGAGTCCGGCGAGCACACGCAGGATGATCAGCCCGTCGACATGGCCGGCATGCTAACGCTGTTGCGTAAGGAGGTCATGGCACTCGAACAGCATCCGCGCGACGTGCGCTTGCAGTTGGAGAGCAATGCACTGCTCAAAGGCGTGGAGTCCGAATTGCATTCGGTTGCCTCCAACTTGATTTCCAACGCGGTCAAATACACGCCGCCGGATGGCGAGATCGAGCTGCGTTGGTGGACCGACGAGTCGGGCGCGCATCTGTCGGTGCGTGATACCGGCATCGGCATCGCGGAAGAACATATTCCTCGCTTGACCGAACGTTTCTATCGCGTCGACCCCGGCCGTGCTCGCAGCATGGGTGGCTCGGGGCTGGGGCTGGCCATCGTCAAGCATGCCCTGCAGCGCCACGACGCCACTCTGGAGATCAAGAGCAAGGAAGGCGCGGGCAGCACCTTTACGTGTCACTTCCCCAGCGATCGAGTGGTCCAGCGCAGCACGGGCGCGCTCGCCACCGCTTAGCACGTTTGTAACATTGACCCTTTCCGAGCCTGGCTCGGCGCGGCCTGCTGTCATCCGACTGACATGAGTGCCGTCCGATGATCGCCTCTTGAAACGTTCCTGTAATACGCGCTCCGTATAACGCTCCCCGGCGAATCCGCAACAATCCAATGGAGAGCGCACGTGAAGAACCTAGTCCTTGCGGCCACTGTGACGGCTGCACTGTCCACGACGTCTATGGGCGCACATGCCGCCAGCTCCAATGAACTGGCGCAGATTCGCGAGCAACTCGAAGCGCTGATGCAGCGAGTCGACAAGCTCGAGCAGGAGAACGTCGCGCTCGAGGCGGAGAACGAGAGCCTCAAGGCCGCGGACGAGAAGCTGCAAGCGAACGCTGAATACCTCAAGAGCGAGGCTCGCGGCCTGCGCAAGGAAACCGCGCAACAAGCGATGGAGGTCGGCAAAGTGAAAGGTGCCGACTGGGCGAGCAAGGTCGCCATCAGCGGCGACCTGCGCTATCGCTACGAAATGATCAGCGATGAAACATTGAACGGCGGCGTGCAGACCGCCGATCGCTATCGCGATCGAGTGCGTGCACGTTTGAATGCAACGGTGAAGGCCACCGACAACATCACCGTCGGCATCGGCTTCGCTACCACCGAGAACGGCGATCCACGCTCCTCGAATCAGTCGCTGACCGGTTCGTTCTCGCGCAAGAGCATCGATCTCGACACCGCCTACTTCGGCTGGAAATTCGCCAGCTGGGGCAACCTGGTCGGCGGCAAGATGAAGCAGCCGTTCGTGAAGCCGGGGCAGACTTTGTTCTGGGACAATGACGTCAATCCCGAAGGCCTGGCGGTCGGATTCCAGAGCGGCATGCTGTTCGGCACCGCCTATAACTACTGGATCAACGAAGTGTCCGGCCCGGAGACCAGCCGCACCGCCGACACGATGCTGCACGGCTTGCAGATCGGCACGCGGTTGCCGATCGGTGCCAACACTCTGATGCTGGCCGCGCATTACTATGATCTGAGCGCGGGCCAGGGGCGTGCGCCGTTCTACAACGGCAACTCGAACGGCAATTCGACGGACACTCTCGTCAGCGGCACCACCAGCACCTCGGTGCTTCGTTACGATTTCCAGGTGATCAATCTCAGCGCCGAATTCAACGCTCTGCTCGGTGAGCTGCCGTTGCAGCTGTGGGCGGACGTGGCGCAGAACCAGGACCCGAACGATCTGGACACCGCCTGGGCCGCGGGCGTGCTGTTCGGCAAGGCATCCAACTATCGCACCTGGGAATTCGGGGCCTCCTACCACCTCATCGAGAAGGACTCGCTGTTCGGCCAGCTGATCGATTCGGATCTTGGCGGCGGCGTGACCGATACCGAGGGCTGGATGCTGCGCGCCGGCTATGCGCCGGTTCGCAATTGGGCGCTCAATGCGACTTACATTCTCAGCAAGCGCAATGTCGACGTGCCGAACGGCGCCGGCCAGACCGGGGTCGACTACGATCGTCTGCAGGTCGACTTCAATGTGAAATTCTAAGGTGCAATTTTCGGCGCCGGGTGCGGTCCAAGGCAGGACGCATCTTGCGGCCGATGGCTGTGACGGGTATACAGCCTGAGCCTCTAACAGGTGAATTTTTATGGAAAAGTCCGATCTGTCGCACCACATCCTGAGTCGCTACAACGACGACCTGGAGCGCGTGCGTTCCAACGTCCTGCAGATGGGCGGGTTCGTGGAGGAGCAGCTCAAGCAGGCGGTCGCGGCCCTGGTTCAGGGCGACAGCCGGCTGGGCGAGCAGGTGGCGCGCGGCGATCAGAAGGTGAACGCCATGGAGGTGGCCATCGACGACGACTGCAGCCGCATCCTGGCAACGCGTAGCCCGGCGGCGTCGGACCTGCGCTTGATCGTGGCGGTCATCAAGACCATCACCGACCTGGAGCGCATCGGCGACGAGGCCGAAAAAATCGGCTACATCGGCTCGCGTCTCGCGGCGGTGGAACGACCGGCGGATCGCTATCGCGAGATCAAGCACCTCGGCCGGCTCGTCGGCGACATGCTGCACGAGGCGCTTGACGCATTTGCGCGCCTGGACCCCGAGGGGGCGGTAGCCATCGCGAAGAAGGATCGGCTGGTGGACGAGGAATACGAGGCCATCCAGCGTCAATGCATCACGTTCATGATGGAAGATCCCCGCACCATCCGCCGTGCCCTGGACGTGTTGTGGGTGGCGCGCGCGCTCGAACGCATCGGCGATCACGCCAAGAACGTTTGCGAGTACGTGGTCTACATGGTTCACGGCAAGGACATCCGCCATCTGTCGATGGAGGACGTCGAAAGGCATTTGCAATCGCGTTCGCAGCGTGAACAGGGCGAACCTCCCGCGCACTAATCCATGCTGACAATCAACCGTCGCGCGGGTAACGCGCTGGGCTTTCTCGCCTGTGTGGCGCTGATGGCGTACGCGCTGTACGCGGAGCACGTGCTCGGACTGGCGCCGTGCCCGCTATGTATCTTTCAGCGCGTCGCCGTGATCGTGGTGGGCGTGCTGTTTCTGATCGCCGCGCTTCACAACCCGTCGCGGAAGGGCGCGATTGCTTACGGTGCGCTCATCGATCTGGCCGCGCTGGTTGGCATAGGCATTTCGGCGCGGCACATTTGGATCCAGGCGCAACCGCCGGGCAGCGTCGCCGCCTGCGGCGCGGACCTGAATTATCTGCTGGAAATCCTGCCGGTCACCGAAGTCATCAACAAAGTGCTCACCGGTTCGGGCGAATGCGGCAAGGTCGACTGGACCTTGCTCGGCTTGTCCATGCCGTGGTGGGTGCTGATCTCCTTGGTGGTACTAGGCGTGTGGGCCGTGCTGGTGAACGTAGTGGCCCGAGCCAAGCCCTGGAAGTGAACGGTGACCAATGACTAATGAATAGTCAGAGATCGGAAGGTGCACCCTCCGGCTTTCTGACCATTCACTAGTCACCAGTCATTAGTCACTTCTCGTGCCTCATCTTGTCAGCATCAGCTCCATGATGCGCTCGTACATTGCCGACAGTTTCACGATGTCTTCGACGCGCGCATTCTCGTTCACTTTGTGAATGGTCGCATTGATCACGCCGAGCTCGACGACTTGCGCGCCGGTGGGCGCGATGAAGCGGCCGTCTGACGTGCCGCCGGTGGTGGACAGCTCCGGCGTGCGATTCACCTGTTCCTGAATCGCCTGCACCACGGCCTGCGACAGCGCGCCTGGTGCCGTGAAGAACGGCAAGCCCGACACGAACCACTCCAGCGTGTAGTTCACCTTGTGCCGGTTCAGGATCTCGGTGATGGTTGACTGCAGCTTTTCGACGGTCTGCTCGGTGGAGAAGCGGATGTTGAAGCGCGCCTTCAGCTCGCCGGGAATCACGTTGGGCGCGCCGGTGCCGGCGCTGATGTTCGAGATCTGGAAGGTCGTGGGCTGAAAGAACTCGTTGCCTTTGTCCCAGGTGCGAGACGCCAGCTCCGCAAGCGCCGGGGCAAAGGCGTGCACCGGATTGTCCGCCAGGTGCGGATAGGCAACGTGCCCTTGGACGCCGTGAACCGTCAGCTTGCCGGACAGCGAGCCGCGGCGGCCGATCTTGATCACGTCGCCGAGCACGTTGGTGCTGCTGGGCTCGCCGACCACGCAGTAATCGATCTTCTCGTTGCGCGCCTCGAGCACCTCCATGACGCGGCGAGTGCCGTCGACGGACGGGCCTTCTTCGTCACTGGTCAGCAGGAAGGCGAGGGTGCCCTTGTGATCGGGATACTTCGCGACGAAGCGCTCGGTCGCGGTGACCATGGCGGCCAGGCCGCTCTTCATATCCGCGGCGCCGCGGCCGTACAGGATGCCGTCCTTGATTACCGGCTCGAACGGATCGGTCACCCATTCCTCGCGCGGCCCGGTGGGCACCACGTCGGTGTGACCGGCGAAGCAGAGCAGTGGACGCTCGGTGCCGTGCAAGGCCCAGAGATTTTCCACTGGGCCGAACGGCATGCGCTCCAGCCGGAAGCCAGCCGCTTCCAGGCGCTGCCCGATCAGCTGCAGGCAACCCTGATCCTCGGGGCTGACCGAGGGACGACGAATGAGGTCCTGGGTCAGGAGCAGAGTCGGGTCGTCGGCGTGAGTCGGCAAGGCAGGAGCTCCAGGAATGCGACGCGGGAGGGATGGGAATCGGCGCGGTCTTATAGCCACCCAGGCCCCTGCTCGCAAGTGTGTTCTGTAAGTGGTTACACCGCCAGCGATTTCGCGCGGCCTCGCCAACTCGCGTTACGCCTTCAAAACGACTCGGCGCGGCAACGTTGCCGGCTGTAACACCACTGTCATCGAAGCTCGTCACACTGCCGCCCCGTAGGCAAACGGTTCCTCTTGGATGAACGAGGTTCGAAGCAATGAAGTTGTGGCACCAGTTGGGCGTGTCGGTGGTCCTGACCAGCTTCGTGGCGCTCGGCGCGCCGCAGTTCGCACATGCGCAGAACGTCATCAAGATCGATGGCTCCAGCACTGTGTTCCCGATCGCCGAGGCAGTCGCGGAAGAATTCCAGATTTCCAAGAAGGGCAAGGTGCGCGTCACCGTCGGCATCGCCGGCACGGGTGGCGGCTTCAAGCGCTTCTGCCGCGGCGAAACCGACATCTCCAACGCTTCGCGCCCCATCCTGAAGGAAGAAATGCAGGCGTGCGCGGCCGCGGGCATCAAGTACATTGAACTGCCTGTGGCGTTCGACGCGCTGACCGTCGTGGTCAATCCTCAGAACAACTGGGTGAAGTCGCTGACCGCCGCTGACCTGAAGAAGATGTGGGAGCCCTCGGCGCAGGGCCGCATCACCAAGTGGAACCAGGTGCGGCCCGAGTGGCCCGCGCAGCCGCTGGTGCTGTTCGGTCCGGGCGCCGACTCAGGCACATTCGATTACTTCACCGAGGCCGTGAACGGCAAGGCGAAAGCCAGCCGCGGCGACTACACCGCCAGCGAGGACGACAACGTGCTGGTGCAGGGCGTGGAGAGCAACAAGAACGCCATCGGCTATTTCGGTTACGCGTACTACATCGCGCACAAGGACAAGATGCGCGCGGTACCCATCGTCAATGCCAATGGCAAGGAAGTGCTGCCGAGCATCCAGGCCGTGAACGACGGCTTGTACGAGCCGCTGTCGCGCCCGCTCTTCATCTATGTGCGCGAGAGCGCCGCCGCGCGTGCCGATGTAAAGGAGTTCATCCAGTGCTACCTCACCGAAGGTGCCGAGCTGGCCAAGGAAGTGGGTTATGTCCCGCTGCCGGCCGAGGCTTACAGAGTGGCGTTGAAGCACTTCGCCGACGGCAAGCTGGGCACGGTGTTCGGCGGCGTGCCGGAGGTGGGCGTCACCATCGAGAGCCTGCTGGCTCGCGAGGGCAAGCTCTGAAAATCAAGCGGGTAGGGGCCCACGACGGGACCGGGTACGGCTGCGGGAGTGGGTCAAACTCTGGGATCGGGGGCGCCATGCCACTACAATGCGCCCTTTTCGCGGGCCGGGTATTTATGGCTTCCACTGCGGCGACAAAATCCGAACAGCTGATCTCGCGTAGCGGCTTGCGCTACCGCAAGATCCGCGACCGCATCATCGAAACCCTGCTGCTCGCGGCTGGCCTGGTGGCGGTGTTCACCACGCTGGCCATCGTCGCCATTCTGTTGATCGAATCGGCGGCGTTCTTCGAGCACGTCTCACTCAAGGAATTCCTCACCGACACGA
The DNA here is from genome assembly GCF_036406195.1 of Steroidobacter sp. Classification (GTDB taxonomy): domain Bacteria; phylum Pseudomonadota; class Gammaproteobacteria; order Steroidobacterales; family Steroidobacteraceae; genus Steroidobacter. Next base: position 76,920 of record NZ_DASWVW010000060.1, on the reverse strand, counting down.
TGTGGACGCCGCTGTTCGCCGACGCGCACTACGGCATCCTGCCGCTGGTCGCCGGCACGCTCACCACTACCATCGTGGCGCTGCTCGTGGCCGTTCCGGTCGGCACCATCATCGCGATCTATTTGAGCGAATTCGCATCGTACCGGCTGCGCGAAACGGTCAAACCGATTCTGGAATTGCTGGGCGCGGTGCCGACGGTCGTGTACGGCTACTTCGCCCTGCTGATGGTCACGCCGTTGTTGCAGAAGATCTTCCCCGAGCTGCCCGGCTTCAACATGTTGAGCGCCGGCCTGGTGATCGGCCTGATGATCGTTCCTTACGTCGCGTCGGTGAGCGAGGACGCGATGCGGGCCGTGCCGCGCTACATGCGTGAAGGTTCCTACGCGATGGGGGCCACTCGTTTGCAAACGGCATTGCGCGTGGTCGTGCCGGGCGCGTTCTCCGGTCTCGCGGCGGCTTTCATTCTCGGCATTTCGAGAGCGGTGGGCGAGACCATGGTGGTCGCCATCGCCGCCGGCATGCAGCCGAACTTCACTTTCGATCCGCGCGAGCAGGCCGCGACCATCACGGCTTACATCGTGCAGGTCAGCCTCGGCGATCTGCCCCATGGCAGCATCGGTTATCAAAGCATCTTTGCCGCCGGCCTGGTGCTGATGCTGATCACGCTGTTCTTCAACGTGATCGGCTTCTCGCTGACCCGCAAGTTCCGCGAGGCGTATTGATGGAACAGCGACTCGGGCATCCTGCCACTGGCGCTGTTGCGCAGACGGAAAAAGGCGCGACTTTTTCCGCTGCGCTCGCCGCCTGCGGCGGCGGGCACATCCCTGTGCCTGGGGTTAACTAATATGGCTACCGTTCCCAATTCGCAGTTGCCCGCGTACCTGAACCCGGATTCGATTCGCACCGGGCTGTCGCGGCGCAAGCTGCTCGATCAGGTGTTCGTGCTGGTCGGCCTGATCCTGATGCTGGCCTGTCTCGGTATTCTCGCCGTGCTGTTCCTGGACCTGGTGAGCGACGGCGCCTCACGCTTCGGCTGGGACTTCTTTACCAATTTCCCGTCACGCCGTGCCGAGCGGGCGGGCATTCTCGGAGCCTGGGTCGGCACATCGCTGATCATGCTGGTCACGGCGTTTTGCGCGGTGCCCGTGGGCGTGGCCGCGGCGATCTATCTCGAAGAGTACGCGCCAAAGAACTGGTTCACCGCCATCATCGAGATCAACGTCACCAATCTCGCCGGTGTGCCGTCGATCGTTTACGGCCTGCTGGCGCTGGGCTTGTTCGTGTATCAGTTCGGGCTGGGGCAGAGCATCGCCGCCGCGGGCCTTACGCTAGCGCTGTTGATTCTGCCCATCGTCATCGTCGCCACGCGTGAATCGATCCGTGCCGTGCCGAAGTCGATTCGCGAGGCGGCCTATGGATTGGGCGCGACGCGCTGGGAAGTGACCAAGGATCACGTGCTGCCGTATTCCACGGGCGGCATTCTCACCGGCATGATCCTCGGCCTGTCGCGCGCCATCGGCGAAACGGCGCCCATCATCACCATTGGTGCGCTGAGCTTCATCGCCTTCCTGCCGTCTTCGCCCATTACCAGCGAATTCCCGTTCATTTCGTTTCAATGGTTGAAGGATCCGTTCACCGCGATGCCCATCCAGATGTTCAACTGGGTGTCGCGCCCGGACCAGGCGTTCCAGGCCAACGCCGCGGCGGCCGGCGCCATCCTGCTCGGCATGACCCTGATCATGAATGCGGTAGCCATCTGGATCCGCTACCGCTTCCGTAAAAAGATCAACTGGTGAGCCCCATGGAAACCACTACCCAACCGGGCCCGGCGCCGCGCGTTGTAAAATCAGCCGCGGGCCAGCAAGGCGCCAACGGCCAGGAGACTGTCTTGCGTAACGAAGAACCCGCCCGCTCCAGCCAACCAGCGGTGGGGGCGGCGCCGCCTCGGGTGGCGATCGCGGTGAACGACACTCGCCAGGCGCGCGCCATCACCAGCGTCAAGGCGCAGGTCGAGAACCTGAACTTCTATTACGGCCAGAATCGCGCGCTGAAGAACCTTTCCATTCCCATCGCGGACAAACAGGTCACGGCGCTGATCGGTCCGTCGGGCTGCGGCAAGAGCACGTTCCTGCGTTGCTTCAACCGCATGCACGATCTGCAGCCGGACACGCGCTACGAGGGCAGCATCACTCTGCACCCCGACAACATCAATCTGGTCGGCTCGGGCATCGATCCCATCGAAGTGCGCATGCGCATCGGCATGGTGTTCCAGAAGCCCAATCCGTTTCCCAAGACCATTTTCGAGAACGTCGCGTATGGTCTGCGTCTGCGTGGCGTGCGCAATCGCGCGATGCTCGCCGAAGAAGTGGAGAAGGCGCTGCGCGGCGCGGCCTTGTGGGATGAAGTGAAGGATCGCATGCAGGATTCGGCGCTGGCGCTGTCCGGCGGTCAGATGCAGCGTTTGTGTATCGCTCGCGCGCTGGCGACCACGCCGGAGATCCTGTTGTTCGACGAGCCGACCTCGGCACTCGATCCGATCGCCACGGCCAAGATCGAGGAATTGATTTCCACGTTGCGCGACCAGGTCACGGTGCTGATCGTGACTCACAACATGCAGCAGGCAGCGCGCGTGTCCGACTACACCGCCTTCATGTATCTCGGCGAGCTCATCGAGTTCGACGAGGCCGCCAAGATCTTCACCAATCCCCGCAAGAAGGCGACCGAAGATTACATTACCGGCCGTTACGGCTAGAGATCCGGGGGTGCGGCCATGACTCCCACGGAGCTGCCCGATCCCGTCGAAGGTCACACGGCCAGAGCCTTCGATGCGGCGCTGTCCGATCTGCGGCTGCAGATCGTGGGGATGGGCGGGCTGGTGATCGATCAGGTGTCCTCGGCGGTGCGCGCGCTGCTCGATGGCGATGCGTCGCTCGCGGAGCTGGTGCTGTCCCGCGAAGAGAAGGTCAACGAGCTGGAGCGTTTCGTCGACCGCGAAGCATTTCGTCTGATCGCGCTACATCAGCCCATGGCCGGCGACCTGCGCATGGCCAAGGCGGTCTCACGCATCACGGTGGAATTGGAGCGGGCCGGGGATGAAGCGAAGAAGATCGCAAAGTTTGCCGCCCGGGTCGCAACCGGCGAGCCGCAAGGCCCGGTACTCGCGGTGGCGCGCTTCCTTCGCCACATGGCGGAGCTCACGACGGGCATGCTTCGCGATGCCGTGCGCTCTCTGGATGAAAACAACGCGGACATGGCGCGCCAGGTCAGCGCCCGCGATTCAGAGCTCGATGATGAATTCGCGGCGGCCCTGCGGCAGATCATGTCCCTGGTCATGCAGGACGCGCGCTTTCTCGGCGCGACCATTGACACGGTCTTCGCCCTCAAGGGGCTGGAACGCATTGGCGATCACGCCAAGAACATTGCCGAGCAGGTCGTGTTCGTGTCCAGTGGCGAGGATGTCCGGCACCAGAAGAAGCATGCCGAGGCCGGCACGCCAGAGAAGTGATCAGTGGCTAGCGGTTAGTAGCTAGACAGAATAACGGTTGCTATCGCAGCTTCTGACTAACCACTAGCCACTAACCGCCAACCACTTTCCTTCAGTCGCGCAGCAGCTCGTTCAGGCTGACTTTGGCACGGGTCTGCGCATCGACTCGCTTTACGATGACAGCGCAATAGAGCGCGCACTTGCCGTTGGCGGAAGGTAGCGAGCCGGCGACGACCACAGCGCCGGCGGGCACGCGGCCGTAAGTCACTTCATCGCGCTCGCGATCGTAGATCTTGGTGCTGGCGCCGATGAACACGCCCATCGAAATCACCGCGCCTTCCTCGACGATCACGCCCTCGACGATTTCAGAGCGCGCGCCGATGAAGCAGTTGTCTTCGATGATGGTCGGATTGGCCTGCAACGGCTCGAGCACGCCGCCGATGCCGGCGCCGCCGGAGAGGTGGACGTTCTTGCCGACCTGGGCGCACGAGCCGACCGTGGCCCAGGTGTCCACCATCGTGCCTTCGCCGACGAAAGCGCCGACGTTGACGTAGGAGGGCATCAGGACGGAATTCGGCGACACGAAGGCGCCGCGGCGAACGACGGCATGCGGTACGACGCGCACGCCTTCGGCACGGAAGCGTGCCTCGTCGTAATCCGAGTACTTCAACGGCACCTTGTCGAAGAACTGCGTGAAGCCCGCTTCCATGGGCCGGTTGTCGTAGAGCCGGAACGACAGCAGCACGGCCTTCTTCAGCCACTGATTCACATGCCATTGGCCGTCGCGCTTTTCGGCAACGCGGGCTTTGCCCGTGTCCAGCATGGTCAGGGCCTGCTCCACGGCTCCGCGGATTTCGGTGGGCGCGTTCTTGGGATTGAATTCGGCGCGACGCTCGAAGGCGGCGTCAATGATCTTGGCTAGCTCGGTCATGTATACATTGTAGCTTAAATGGGCGGCCGACTATGACTAAAGTCAGTGGTCGGTTTGTGATCGTTTTGCTCGTCGACTCGCGGTCAGCGGCCGTTCTTCACGAACTCGCGAATGCGTGAGGCCGCCTCGACGCATTCGGGCACCGTTGCGACCAGCGAAATGCGCACGCGTCCGCGGCCCGGATTGCTGCCTTCCGGTGTCGGTCTCGCGATGTAGCTACCCGGCAACAGCGTGATGTGCTGCTGTTCAAATAATGCGCGTGTGAAGCGCTCGTCGTTGTCGACTTGCGGCCACAGGTAGAACGATGCCTCGGGCATCTCGACCGGCATGACTTCGCGCAGGATGGGCAGCACCGCTGCAAACTTCTGTCGATACAAGTTGCGGTTCTCGAGGACGTGAGCCTCGTCGTTCCAAGCAGCGATGCTCGCGAACTGCGCCGGCGGCGGCATGGCCGACCCGTGATAGGTGCGATAGAGCAGAAACGACTTGAGTACTTTCGCGTCGCCGGCCACGAATCCCGAGCGCAATCCGGGCACGCTGGAGCGCTTCGACAAGCTGTGGAATACGACGCAACGTTCATACGAGGTGTGGCCCGCGGCCGCAGCTGCTTGCAGCAGTCCTGCCGGCGGCTTTGCTTCGTCGAAGTAGATCTCGCTGTAGCACTCGTCGGAGGCAATGACGAAGTCGTGACGCTCGGCGAGCCGCAGCGCGTGTTGCAGATACTCGATGCTGGCCACCGCGCCGGTCGGATTGCTGGGCGAGCATAGGAACAGGATCTGGCAACGATCCCAGACCTCGGCGGGCACGCTGTCCAGATCCGGCAATGCCTCGTGCTGCGCGTCGTTGCGCATGAAGTACGGTTCGGCCCCGGCCAGCAACGCCGCGCCTTCATAGATCTGATAGAACGGATTCGGCATGACCATCAGCGGGCGCCGGCCGGGATCGGTGACCGCTTGCACGAAGGCGAACAACGCTTCGCGAGTGCCGTTGACCGGCAACACCATGCTCTCGGCCGAGAGCGAGCCGTTCGGCAACTTGAACCGACGAGTCAGCCAGTTCGCGATCGCCTCACGCAACTGCGGAATGCCTGCAGTGGCCGGATAGCTGCCAAGGCCCGTCATGTTCGCGGTCAGGGCCTCGACCACCAGCGGTGGAGCAGGGTGACGCGGCTCGCCGATATACATGGCGATGTGTGACAGGCCGGCGGGCGGCTGTGCACCAGCCAGCAGCGCTCGCAGCCGTTCGAAGGGATACGGCTGCAGCTTGTTCAGAGCGGGATTCATACGCGGCGGTCGAGTGTTTCGGTGATTTTTTGCGCCAGCTGTTGCTTGGCCTGCTCGTTCAGCGGCCCGCCGGCGTCGTCGGTGACATAGAACACGTCTTCGGCGCGCTCGCCGACCGTCATGATCTTGGAGGTATAGATCCTCACGTGCTCGTTCATGAACACCTGGGCCACTTGCGAGAGCAGACCCGGACGGTCGCCGGCAATGATTTCGACGATGGTACGACCATTCACCGGGTCTTCACTGAACGTGACCTGGGTTGCGGTCGTGAACATGCGCACCTGGCGTGGCGCGCGCCGGGTGACTGTCACCGCGACGTTATCCGGCTTTGCCAGTGCATGCGAGAGCTGCTGCTCGATATCGCGAATGCGCGCGGGATCGGTGATTTCGGCGCCGGTGTCTTCCAGCACGTGATACACGTCTAGGCTGAAGCCATCGGCGGTCGGCGTGATGCGCGCATCGACAATGTTCAGGCCGAGTTGGTCGAGCACGGCAGTGGTGCGCGCGAAGCTGTGTTGGGTCTGCGGCGTGTACGTCGAGATACCCGTGCCGCCGCGCCCCGAGAGCTGCTGCACGGACACGAGTGACACCTGATCATTGCTGTCACGTTCCGAAAGCATCTGCGTATGCCAGGCGATTTCTTCCGGCGTGTGCCGGAGGAAATAATCGACCGTGAAACGCTGCCAGACCGATTGGCGCAGGAGGTCGCCGACGCCGGCGAGGGCGGTCAGATCTTTCGCGCGCGCCTGCGTTTCGGCGATCAGCTCGTCCTTGTCGAGCGGGCTTTCGAGGCCGCGGCGCAGGGCTTGCCGCGTGCGCTCATAGAACTCTGCGAACAGCGATGCCTTCCAGTTGTTCCAGAGCTTTGGATTGGTGCCACGAACATCCGCCACCGTCAGCACATACAAGTAATCCAAGTGCGTCTGGTCGCCGACGTGCTTGGCGAACTCGTTGATGACCTTTGGATCCGAGATGTCTTTTTTCTGCGCGGTAACCGAGAACACCAGGTGATTGCGCACCAGCCATGCGACCAGGCGCGCGTCGTAACGCGATAAGCCTTGTTCGAGACAGAACGCTTCGGCGTCCACCGAGCCCAGCTCGGAGTGATCGCCGCCACGGCCCTTGGCGATGTCGTGGAAGATGGCCGCCAGGTAAGCCAGCTCCGGCTTGGGCAGCGACTGCATGATGCGCGACAACGCCGGGAACTCGTGATCGTACTTCGGCATCGCCAGCCGACGCAGGTTGCTGACTACGAACAGCGTGTGCGCGTCGACGGTGTACGCATGAAACAAATCGTATTGCATGCGGCCGACGATGCGGCCGAACGCGGGAATATAGCGGCCGAGCACGCCGTACAGGTTCATGCGGCGCAACTCGTGGGTCACTCCCACGGGCGCGCTCAGGATCTCGAAGAACAAGCGATGATTGCGCGGGTGCTGACGAAACTCTTCGTCGATCAACCACAGGTGCCGCGTCAGCTGCCGGATGGTCGAGGCGCGCACGCCGCGGATCTTCTCCGAGTTCTGCTCGATGATGACGAACAGCTCCAGCATGGCGGAGGGATAGCGGTCGAACACGTCCTCGCTGGTGACTTCGAGGAAATCGTTCCTGATCTGGAAGCGCGCGTTCACCGGCACCGGCGGTTCGTTCGAATCGGTGATGGCTTCGCGAAACAGCTGCAGCAGCATTTCGTTCAGCAGGCTCACGTCCATGGCCGTGCGGTAATACCGTTGCATGAACTGTTCGACCGCGAGCGTGTAGGTCGCGTCCTCGTAGCCGAACATCTTGGCGAGCCGGATCTGATGATCGAACAGCAAACGATCCTCGCGGCGCGCGGTCAGCACGTGCAGCGCGAAGCGGATCTTCCATAGGAAGGCCTGCGCCGTTTTCAGCTTGCGCAGCTCGCTGCGGGTGAGGAAGCCGTGCTCGACCAGCTCGTCCAGCGATTCGGCGCCGAAATGCCGCTTGGCGACCCAGCCGATGGTCTGGATGTCGCGCAGGCCGCCGGGGCTCGACTTCACATTGGGTTCGAGGTTGTAGGCGGTGTCGTAATAGCGGTGATGGCGCGCGGTCTGTTCGTTGACCTTGGCTTCGAAGAAATCGCGAGTCGGCCAGACGCGCTCGGGCGCGAGCGCGCGGCGCATGGCTTCGAAGAGCTGCTCCGGGCCTTGCAGCAGGCGTGCTTCGATCATCGTGGTCGCGACACTCACGTCGGCCGCGCTCTCGCGCTGGCAGTCGTCGATGGTGCGCACGCTGTGGCCCACTTCCAGACCGATGTCCCACATGAAGGTGAGAAACTTTTCCAGCGAGCCCTGCCACGGAGCGGCTTCGCTCTTGGGCAGCAGGATCATGATGTCTATGTCGGAGCACAGGTTGAGCTCGCCGCGGCCGTAACCGCCGACGGCGATCAACGCCACGTCGCGCACATGCTCGCCGACGTGCATCGACCACGCGGTTTTCAACAATGCGTCGACCAGGCGGGCGCGGTCGCGCACCAGGCGCTCGACCGGCTCGTCATCCAGGAAACGTTGCTTGAGGCGGTTGTCGCCTTCGGTCAGGGCATTGCGAAAAGTGTTGACCTCGCGCGGATGCGCCGCGAGCGTCGACTGCAACGAGGAGAGATAGTCCCAGGAGGGATCGCTCGCCTGCGTGGCGGCGAGATCGTCCAAGTCATCGGGAGTAATTACCGGCATAACCCATTAAATACTCGGGATCGGGCATCCTGCCACGACCCTCGTGCGAGCGAGCAAAAAGGCGTGACTTTTTGCTGCTCGCCGCCTGCGGCGGCGGGATACTTCCCTGTACCCGGGCAGCGCCCGGTAAGTACCGCTGTAATCCTCACTATTGTACTCAGCGCTGGGCCGCGCCGAGCGTGAGCACTTCGTAGCCGGTGTCAGTCACGAGGACTGTGTGTTCCCATTGCGCGGACAAGGAATGATCCTTGGTGATGACGGTCCAGCCGTCGGGCAGCAGCCGCACGTGACGCTTGCCGGCATTCACCATGGGCTCGACCGTGAAGGTCATGCCCGGGACCAGCTCGATGCCGCGGCCTCGCTCGCCATAATGCAGCACTTGAGGATCTTCGTGGAAGATTCGGCCGATGCCGTGTCCGCAATACTCGCGCACGATCGACAGGTGTTGCGGCTCGACGAACGCCTGGATGGCGGCGCCCAGGTCGCCCAGGCGTGCACCAGGACGGATCATCCGGATGCCGGTCCACATGGCCTCATGGGTAATGTCGATGAGCCGCTGCGCGGACGGCGCGATCTTGCCGACCGTGTACATCCGGCTGGTGTCGCCGTGCCAGCCGTCCTTGATGACGGTCACGTCGATATTGATGATGTCGCCCTGCTTGAGACGCTTGTCCGTGCTCGGGATGCCGTGGCAGACGACATGGTTCACCGAGGTGCAGACCGACTTCGGGAAGCCTCGATAATTCAAGGGTGCCGGGATCGCCTTCTGCACATTGACGATGTAGTCGTGGCAGCGGGCATTGAGCTCCTCGGTGGTGACCCCAGGAACCACGAACGGCCCGATCATGTCCAGCACGTCCGCCGCCAGGCGGCCGGCGACACGCATGGCCTCCTGCTCGGAAGGGGATTTGATCGTCACCTGCATGGAGTGTGGGGCGGAAGGCAGGGAGGCGGCCGCGCTTTCCTCGGTACCCGAGACGCGCCGGTTCAGCGATTGCAACAGCCCGCGCATCATGGGGTTGCGCCAGCGCGCGTGCCGGTCAGCTCAGCCCGGCAGGGGCGCGAACCGGGGCCACGGAAAAATTTGTGAATGATCATGGAGTTTATGGTATAAAGCGCGCGTTTTTTTGGCAACGAATCTCTCTGGTTTTAACTGTTTTCAACCTGATTTCTCACACCTGACCGACACATGCGACGGGGTGCCTGTACTCAAAATGTACGGGTCGTCACATGGGGCAGGTGGAGGCTCAACCCCTTAGGAGTTTTGCGATGACCAGCGTGTCCATGCGACAGATGCTGGAAGCGGGCGTTCATTTCGGACACCAAACCCGCTTCTGGAACCCGAAGATGGCTCCCTACATCTTCGGCGAACGTAACCGAATCCACATCATCAATCTCGAAAAGACGCTGCCCCTGTATCAGGAAGCGGCGGCTTTCATCCGCCAGGTCGTGGCGGACGGCGGCCGGGTGCTGTTCGTCGGCACCAAGCGTTCCGCCCGCGAGGCTGTGAAGCAGGCCGCGCTGCGCGCCGGCATGCCTTATGTCAGCCACCGTTGGTTGGGTGGCATGCTCACCAATTTCAAGACCGTGCGCGGTTCCATCAAGCGGCTGATGACGCTCGATGAGATGGCCACCAACGGCCAGCTCGAGCAGCACAGCAAGCGCGAGGCCCAGGGCCTGCGCCGCGAGCGCGAGAAGCTCGAGCGCAGCCTCGGCGGCATCAAGGAGATGGAGTCGCTGCCGGACGTGCTGTTCGTGATCGACGTGGGTCACGAAAAGATCGCCATTCACGAGGCGAAGAAGCTGGGCATCCCGGTGGTCGCCATCGTCGATACCAATTGCACGCCGGACGACGTCGATTACGTCGTGCCGGGTAATGACGATGCCATGCGCGCCATCCAGCTGTACGCCGAAGGCATCGCGGACGCGGTGCTGGAAGGCCGTTCGGCGCAGCCCGAAGTGCCGGCTGGCGAAGACGAGTTCGTCGAGCTGGACGAGGAAGGCAAGCCGAAGCCGAAGGCTGCGGGCGCGCCTGCCGCGCGTCGCGATCGCCGGCCTTCCGCGTCGGTCAAGAAGAAGACCCCGACCCGCCGGCGCGCGCCGGAGAAGCTGCCTGAAGGGCAGGTCGAGGAAGTGGTGGCTGCCGAGGTCGACGACGTCGAAGGCGACGTGTCTCCCGAAGAGTTCATGGCGCGCCGTCAGGCCGCGCTCGCCAAGCGTAAGCCGACCGGTGCTGCCGCGACCCCGGCTGCCAGCGACACGCCGACGGAGTAATTGATTCATGGCCGTTACAGCTGAAGCAGTAAAGACCCTGCGCGAGAGAACCGGCGCGGGCATGATGGAGTGCAAGAAGGCGCTGGTCGAAGCCAATGGCGACCTGGACGCCGCCGCCGAAGCGATGCGCAAGGCCGGCCTGGCCAAGGCCGACAAGAAGGCTTCGCGCATTGCCGCCGAGGGCGTGATCGTTCTGGAGCGCTCGGCCGACGGCAAGCGTGCCGCCATCGCCGAAGTGAACTGCGAGACGGACTTCGTCGCGCGTGAGAAGGATTTCCAGAACTTCGCCAACGCGGTCGCGCTGGCGGTGCTGGAAAAGAATCCGGCCAACGTGGATGCGCTGGGCTCGCTGCCGATCGACGGCGGCAAGTCCATCGAAGACACTCGCCGCGAGCTGATCGCCAAGATCGGCGAGAACATCACCGTGCGTCGTTTCCAGGTGATCGAGGCCCCGGCCGTGGTCGGCACCTACCTGCACGGCACCCGCATCGGTGCCGTGGTTGCGATGAAGTCCGGCGACGATGCCGTGGCCAAGGACCTCGCGATGCATGTCGCCGCGATCAATCCGGCCCGCGTCTCGGCCGCCGAAGTGCCGGCCGATGAAGTCGCCAAGGAAAGGAGCGTGTTCATCGAGCAGGCCGCGCAGGACCCGAAGAACGCCGGCAAGCCGCGCGAGCTGCTGGAAAAGATCGTCGAGGGCAAGGTCCGCAAGTGGCTGAACGAGATCACGCTGCTGGGCCAGCCGTTCGTCAAGGACGACAAGCAGACGGTGGAGCAGTACCTGAAAAAGGCGGGCGGCGAAGTGCTGTCCATCGTGCGTTACGAGGTCGGCGCCGGCATCGAGAAGAAGCAGGAAGATTTCGCCGAGGAAGTGCGCAAGCAGGTCGAGAGCTCCAAGAAGGCCTGAACTCTGACCCTGGTGGCATATCGAGCCATCCCGGGTACATGGATGTACCCCGCCGCCGCAGGCGGCGGCGAGGCGGCAAGAGTCACGGCTTTTGCCAACTCGCACGAAAGTCGTGGCAGGATGCCCGATCCCGAGTTAGAACCCCGCCTTGTGCGGGGTTCTTTATAATGGCCGGCAGCTTTATCTGAACGAAGGGTTTTATGGCAGCTACCAGTTCCCCGCCCGGCAATGGCCTGCGCCGCATCCTGCTCAAGCTCTCGGGCGAAGCGCTGATGGGCGAGGAGGACTACGGCATCGATCCGAAGATGCTCAAGCGCGTGGCCATGGAGATCCGCGAGGTGATGAGCCTCGGCATGCAGGTGGCGGTGGTGATCGGTGGCGGCAACATCTTCCGTGGCGCGGGCCTGGCACGAGCCGGCATGGACCGCGTCACCGGCGATCACATGGGCATGCTGGCGACGGTGATGAACTCTCTGGCCATGCAGGATGCGGTCGAAGCGCTGGGCATGTACGCACGCGTGATGTCGGCGATCCGGATCAACGAAGTCTGCGAGGAGTACATTCGCCGCCGCGCGGTCCGGCACTTGGAAAAAGGGCGGGTCTGCATCCTGGCGGCGGGCACCGGCAATCCGTTCTTCACCACCGACACGGCCGCTTCGTTGCGCGCCATCGAAATCGAGGCCGACCTGCTGCTCAAGGCCACCAAGGTGAACGGCATCTACTCGGACGATCCGATGAAGAATCCACACGCCACGCGCTACTCGCGCCTGACCTTCGAGAAGGTGCTGACGGACCGCCTCAACGTGATGGACGCGACTGCCATCGTCATGTGCCGCGACAATAATCTGCCGCTGCGCGTATTCGACTTGAACACCCCCGGCGAGCTGCTGCGCATCGTGCGCGGCGAAGACGTGGGCACGCTGGTAACCAACGGCTAAGAGGCGGTTAGCGGTTGGCGGTTGGTGGTTAGTCAGATATACAGAGCCGGGTTACCGGGATGGTCTTCTGAACTAACCACCAACCGCTAACCACCAACCGCTGGTTAGGAGAACGACCATGCTGGAAGACGTAAAGAAAGATGCCGTCGAGCGCATGCAGAAATGCGTCGTCGCATTCCGTAACGAGTTGAAGCGGCTGCGCACCGGACGGGCGCATCCGAGCCTGCTCGAGCACATTCGCGTCGAGTACTACGGCAACGAAGTGCCGCTGAACCAGGTAGCCAACATCGCGCTGGAAGATGCGCGCACCATCACCGTGACGCCGTGGGAGAAGACCATGGTGCAGGCGATCGAAAAGGCCATCATGAAATCCGACCTGGGCCTGAATCCCAACACCGCCGGCACGGTGATCCGAGTGCCGATGCCGCCGCTCACCGAAGAGCGCCGCAAGGATCTCACCAAGGTCGTGCGCCACGAAGCGGAGAACGCGCGCGTCGCGGTTCGCAACGTGCGTCGCGACGTGAACAACGAGATCAAGGACATGCTCAAGGAGAAGCTGCTGTCGCAGGACGACGAGCGGCGCGCGCAGGACGAAATCCAGAAGCTCACCGACAAGCACGTTGCCGAGATCGAGCAGGTGCTGCAGGAAAAAGAAAAAGAGCTGATGCAGATCTGATCATCATGGAACAGCGACTCGGGCATCCTGCCACTCGCGCTGTTGCGCTGGAGAAAAGGCGTGACCTTTCCCCAGCGCTCGCCACCTGTGGCGGCGGGCACATCCCTGTGCCTGGGATTGAAGAGTGAAGAATCCAAGCTCCGGCGGCATCCCGCGGCACATCGCGGTGATCATGGATGGCAACGGCCGTTGGGCCGCGGCTCGCGCGTTGCCGCGCACCGCGGGCCACGGGATGGGCGTGCGCTCGGTGAAGCAGATCGTCGAGAGCTGCGCCCAGCGCGGCATCGAAGCGCTCACCTTGTTCGCGTTCTCCAGCGAGAACTGGCAGCGGCCGCGCGAAGAAGTGTCCATGCTCATGAATCGTTTCCTCGAAGCGCTCGACGAAGAAGTCGAAGGCCTGCATCGCAACGGCCTGAAGATACGCTTCATCGGCAACCTGTCGCAGCTGTCGGCGGCGTTGCGCGAGCGCATGGAAGCAGCCATGCGATTGACCGCCGATAACACGGGCATGACGCTGGTGATCGCGGTCGCGTATGGCGGACGCTGGGACATCGCTACGGCCGCGCGCGAGCTGGCCCGGCGCGCGGCCGCCGGTGAGATACGCAGCGATGCAATCGACGAATCGGCGGTGGCCGCGCATCTGCAGCTGGCGCAACTGCCCGATCCCGATCTGCTCATTCGCACCGGCGGCGAACAGCGCATCAGCAACTTCCTGTTGTGGAATCTCGCCTATACCGAGCTCTACTTCTGCGACACGCTGTGGCCGGACTTCGGCGTGAAAGACCTGGACCTGGCCATCGAGTTCTTCTCGCGCCGGCAACGGCGCTTCGGCCTGACACCGGGCCAGGCGGGGGCACGCTGATGCTCCGCCAGCGGGTGATCACGGCGCTGGTGCTGGCTCCCTTCGTTCTGCTGGTCATTCTCTGGGTTCCCCATCCAGTCACTGCCGCGGTGCTGGCGGTGCTGGCGGCGGCGGGCGCCTGGGAATGGTCGGCCTTTCCCGGCTTCACGCACGCTTCGGCCCGGTTGGCCTACGTGGTCTTCATCGCCGCTTGCGTGGCGGCGCTCTGGTATGCCGGTGTCGACGGTCGCGAGTCGAACCTGCTGCTGTATGCGGCGCTCCTCTGGTGGGTGCTGGCGCTGCTGTGGATCGCCATCGCTCCGGCCAATGTGAATCGCGCCACCGCGGCCATCGCCGGCCTGTTCGCACTCGTGCCGGTCTGGGTGGCCCTGGTGCGCCTGCACGGCGAGTCCGCCCGGGGACCGCAGCTGATGTTGTTTCTTTTGCTGCTGGTGGTGGCCGCCGACATTGGCGCATATTTCTCCGGCCGGGCATTCGGTAGACACAAGCTCGCCCCGCGGGTCAGCCCGGGCAAGACCTGGGAAGGGGTGGGCGGAGGCCTGCTGGCGGCGGCGCTGATGGCCGCGGTGGGCGTATGGTGGTTCAGCATGGATACCGTGCCGTTCATGGCGTTGTGCATCGTGGTCGCCATCGCGTCGGTGGTGGGCGACCTGACCGAGAGTCTTTTCAAGCGTCACGCGGGCCTCAAGGACAGTGGCAGCCTGCTGCCGGGGCATGGCGGCGTGCTCGATAGAGTCGACAGCCTCACCGCCGCCGCGCCGGTCTTCGTGATCGGCCTGGAGTGCCTGGGGTTGCTGCGATGACGGGCCAGGCCCGCATGCGCGTCGCGGTGCTCGGGTCCACCGGCAGCATCGGCTTGAGCACGCTGGACGTGCTGGCTCGCCACCCCGAGCGCTTCGAGGTCTTCGCGCTCAGTGCGCACCAGAACGTCGCTCGCTTACGTGAGCAATGTCTTGCACATCGTCCGCAATTTGCCGTTGTGGTCGACGCCGCGGCCGCGGCCAGACTCGCTGCCGAACTGCAGTCCGCAGGCTCCAAAACAAAGGTGCTGGCTGGCGAAGCGGCGCTCGCTGAAGTCGCCGCGCATGATCAGGCCGATGCCGTCATGGCCGCCATCGTCGGGGCGGCCGGACTGCGCTCCAGCCTGGCAGCCGCCCGGGCGGGCAAACGGATCATGCTTGCAAACAAGGAAGCGCTGGTCATGTCAGGGCCCTTGTTCATGCAGGCAGTGCGCGAGGGCGGCGCCACGCTGCTGCCCGTCGACAGCGAGCACAACGCGGTGTTCCAATGCATGAGCGGGCCAGGCTCGACTCGAGCCGGCATCACCCGCACCGATGTGCGCCGCGTGCTGCTGACCGCCTCCGGCGGACCTTTCCTGCGCACACCGGCCAGCGCGCTGCGCGCCGTCACGCCCGAACAAGCCTGCGCCCACCCGCGTTGGGTGATGGGTCGCAAGATCTCGGTGGATTCGGCCACGCTGATGAACAAGGGGCTGGAACAGATCGAAGCCTGCCTGCTGTTCGCTTTGCCGCCGGCGCAGGTGGAGGTGGTGGTCCATCCGCAGAGCATCGTGCACTCGCTGGTCGAATACATCGACGGCTCGATGCTGGCGCAACTGGGCAATCCAGACATGCGCACACCGATCGCCCATGCGCTCGGCTGGCCGGAGCGGATTGCCTCCGGTGTAGAATCGCTGGATATCCTGCGGGCCGCGCGGCTGGATTTCGAAGCGCCCGACGCGACCCGGTTCCCGTGCCTGGGGCTGGCGCGCGCGGCGGCGGAGGCGGGCGGAACGGCGCCCGCGGTGTTGAACGCAGCCAACGAAGTCGCTGTCGAAGCATTTTTGCAGGGCCGGTTGTCATTCCTGGAGATTCCGGAAGTGATCGAGCGCGTGCTGGCGCGTCACCCGGCGACAGCGGCCGATTCGCTCGACGACGTGTTGAGCGCGGATGATTGGGCGCGCCGCGAGGCGCATGCGGCGCTTCGGGCAGCCGCGGGAGTGTGTGCATGATTTCCACCAACAGTCCCTTGGAAGTGTTGATCGCCATCGCCGCGTTCATCGTCGCCATCGGCGTGCTGGTCGCGGTGCATGAGTTCGGGCACTACTGGGTCGCGCGCCGGCTCGGCATCAAGGTGCTGCGTTTCTCCATCGGCTTCGGCAAGCCGCTGTGGCGACGCACCGGCAAGGACCCGGATCGGGTCGAATATGTGATCGCGGCCATTCCGCTCGGCGGCTATGTGAAATTGCTCGATGAGCGCGAAGGCAACGTACCCGACGCGGAGCTGCCGCGGGCGTTCACTCGCCAGCCGGTGTGGAAACGCATCGCCGTGCTGCTTGCCGGGCCGATGTTCAACCTGATTTTCGCGGTGTTTCTGTATTGGATCCTGTTCACGGCCGGCGTGCCCGCGCTGCGCCCGATCATCGGCGAGGTGACTCCGGATTCCATCGCCGCACGCGCTGGCCTGCGTTACGAGGATCAGATCATCGCGGTCGCCGGCAAGCCCACCGAAACGCTGGAAGCTGCCACGCTCGGCATCATCGAAGACCTCACCGACGACGGCACGATTGAAATGCGGGTGCGCGGCGTCGATGGCAGCGAGCGCGATCTGGCGCTGATCGCTGGCGATCGCAGCCGCGAGCTGACACAGCCCGAAGCGCTGTTGCCGGGACTGGGCTTCGATATCTGGCAACCGAAGGTGCCGGCCGTGGTCGCGACCGTGATGCCGGACAGCGCGGCGGCCAAAGCCGGCCTGCAGCCCGGCGACAAGATTCTCGCGGTCGACCAGCAGCCGGTCGCGGATTTCAATCAACTGGTGCGCCAGGTGAAGCCCAACCCCGGCCGCAGCGTCACGCTCGAAATCGAGCGCGATGGCCAGGCGATGAGCGTGCCCATCACCATTGGCGAGACCACTTCGGGCGGACGCACCGTCGGCCTGATCGGCGTGACGCCGGTGAACCAGCCCATCGAGACCGGCCGCACCCCGCAGGACCTGTTTACGCTGCAGAAGTACGGCGTGCTCGGCTCGATCAGCCAGGCGGCGGCCAAGACCTGGGACACCTCGCTGTTCACCTTGCGCATCGTCGGCCGGATCGTCACCGGCAATGTGTCATTGAAGGCGATTTCCGGTCCCATCAGTATCGCCGAGACCACGGGTTTCGCCGCGCGACAGGGCTGGCGCATCTTCCTGAGCACCCTGGCGCTGATCAGCATCAGCCTGGGCGTGCTCAACCTGATGCCCATTCCCATCCTGGATGGCGGCCAGATCGTTTATCAGCTGGCGGAACTGGTGAAGGGCCGGCCGGTCTCAGAACGTGCACAGCTGCTCGGGCAGCAGATCGGTATCGCGATGTTGATCCTGATGATGACACTGGCCTTCTACAACGACATCGCGCGGCATTTGAATTGACCCTGATGCTGAACAGACAGGCGGCGGGCAGCGGCCCGCTCGAGATGAACCCGCACAAGACAAATATGGCGAACGATAAAATAGGGGCACAGGGCTGATGCGGTTGAAGTCCATCATCCACGCGACGCTCGCGGTCGCAGCGGCGGGCGCGTTGCCGGGTGTCTGGCAGGGCGAGGCCGCGGCCCAGGTCGGCCAGGCGGCGGACGAGAGTTTCACGGTCGGCGATATTCGTATCGAGGGCCTGCAGCGCATCTCCGAAGGCACGGTGTACAACTACCTGCCGGTGAACATCGGCGACCGGATCGACCAGCGCCGCGTCCAGGAAGCCCTGCGCGCGATGTACAACACCGGCTTCTTCCGCGATGTCGAGATTCGCCGCGACGGCGGCACGCTGGTGGTGGCGGTGCTGGAACGTCCTTCGATCGAGAGCTTCGAGATCAAGGGCAACAAGGACATCAAGACCGAGGACCTGCAGAAGTCGCTGCGCAACGTCGGCCTCGCCACCGGCAAGACCTTCGATCAGTCGGTGCTGGACGAGGTCAAGCAATATCTCACCGACCAGTATTTCTCGCGCGGCAAGTACGCGGTGCGCGTCGAGACCAAGGTCGAGGAAGTGCCGGGCAACAAGGTCAAGCTGACCATCGACGTGAACGAAGGCAAGCGCGCGCGCATTCGCCAGATCAACATCGCCGGCAACACTGCGTTCACCGACGAGGAACTGCGCGAGGAGTTCGAGCTCAACACGCCCAACTGGCTGTCCTGGTACAAGCAGGACGACCGCTATTCGCGCGAGTCGCTGTCGGGCGACCTGGAAAAGCTGCGCTCGTACTACATGGACCGCGGCTATGCGAACTTCCACGTGACGTCGACGCAAGTGGCGATCGCGCCCGAGAAGGACGACATTTTCGTCACGGTGAACGTCGATGAAGGCGACGTGTACAAGATCTCCGAGATCAAGATGGCCGGCAACATGGTGGTGCCGGAGTCGGAGCTGCGCCGGCTGATCTTCTTCAAGCCCGGCGAGACTTATTCGCTGCGCAAGATCACCGCCACGCAGGAGGCGATGAAGCTGCGCCTGGGCGTGGACGGCTACGCGTTCGCGACCGTCGATCCGGTGCCGACGCCGAACAACGAGACCAAGGAAATCTCGCTGACGTTCGTGGTCGATCCGAAGAACCGCGTGTACGTGCGCCGGGTGAACTTCAACGGCACCTCGGGCGTGAACGACGAGGTGTTCCGCCGCGAAATGCGCCAGTTCGAAGGCGCGTATCTGTCGAACTCGGCGGTGGAGCGTTCCAAGCAGCGCATCCAGCGCCTGCCGTTCATCCAGAAGGTGGCGGTCGAGACCAACCAGGTGCCGGGCGCGGCCGACCTGGTGGACGTGGATTTCGAGATCGAGGAGGGCCTGCCCGGCCAGTTCGGCGGCGGCATCGGCTACTCCGAGTCGCAGTCCATCATCTTGAACGGCAGCTTCGTGCACTCGAACTTCATGGGCACCGGCAACCGCATCGCCATGGAGATCAACTCCGGCCGTTACGCCAAGGCGTTCAGCTTCTCGCACACCGACCGGTACACCACCATCGACGAAGTGCAGCGAACCATCTCGGCCGGCTATCGCGATGTCACGCAGTTCACCTCGGCGACCTCGGATTTCGATACCACGACCATCACGCTCGGCATCAACTACGACTGGCCGATCACCGAGTACCAGTATCTGGGCGTCGGTCTCTCGGCGCAGCGCGCCGAGCTGGTGACCAGTCAGACCGGCAGCGCCCAGCAGGCCACCGACTGGGTGCGCTCGAACGGCGATTCCCGGACCCGCTGCGTGGACCTGCTCAGTGACGGTATCTGCGCCCCCGGCCTCAGCTACGGCGATTACTTCCTGTACAGCAGCGACTTCGATACGCTCGAATTGAATCTGGGCTGGCGCTACGATTCGCGCAATCGCGCCATCTTCGCGGATCGCGGTGCGCGCCATCGTTTCAACGTCGGTTACACGATCCCGGGCAGCGACGTGGAGTTCTGGACCGCGTCGTACGATTACCTGCAGTTCGTGCCCATCTGGCGCAGCTTTACGCTGATGTTCAACCTCGAGCTGGCCTACGGCGAAGCCCTGGGCGACACCACGGCGCTGCCGCCGTACCGCCAATATTTCGGCGGCGGCCCGGACTCGGTGCGCGGCTTCCGCGAGAGCCGGCTCGGTCCCAAGGACAACTTCGGCCGGCCCTACGGCGGCAATATCAAGACCATTGCGCAGACCGAGCTGCTGCTGCCCATGCCGGAAAAGTGGCGCAACAGCGCCCGTTTCAGCCTGTTCTACGACATCGGCAACGTATTCTCGGACCAGAACATCAAGTTCTTCGGCCCGCAGCTCGCCGAGAACCAGGCGCCGCGGGAAGTCGACTACGGGTTCAGTTATGATGAGCTTCGGCAGTCCGCCGGCATTGCCGTGCAGTGGCTGGCGCCGCTGGGCGTGTTCCGGTTCAGCTACGCGGTGCCGCTCAAGAAATTCAGTGGCGACACGCCCGATCGCTACGGGGATGAGACCGAGGGCTTCCAGTTCTCGATCGGACAAGCGTTTTGACGGGTGTTTGACGGGCGTCGCGAACGGTACGCCGGTTTCGCGAAAGCCTGCTGCGGCGAGATTCGATCCTACGATAATGGGACCTATTCCGAGGTTGGATACATGGCACGTTTGAGTATTCCTGCTTACCTGCTGGCTCCGCTGGCGATGTCGGTGGCTCTGGGCGGCATGCTGGCTGCGCCGCTCGCGAGCGCCCAGTCGCAATTGAAGATCGCCGTCGTCAACGTGCCTCGCTTGCTGGAAGAGGCCCCGCAGGCCAAGACGGCGATGCAGGCGCTCCAGGACGAGTTCTCGCCCCGGCAGCGCGAGATGGCCGCCCAGCAGAAAGACCTGAAGGCCAAGGAAGAGAAGCTGCAGCGTGACGGCGCGGTGATGGCCGAGAACGAGCGTCGCAACGCCGAGAAGGAGCTGCGCGAGGGTCAGCGCGACCTGGCGCGCAAACAGAACGAGTACGTCGAAGATCTGAACGTGCGCCGTAACGAGGAGCTGGGCAAGCTGCAACGTTCCTTGCTGCAGGAAGTGCAGGCGTATGCGCGCTCGTCCGGTTATGACCTGGTGGTCGGCGACGGCGTGCTGTTCGTGAACGAGCAACTCGACATTACGCCGCAGGTGCTGAGCGCATTGCAGGCTCGTGCCAAGAGCGGCGGCGTGAAGCCCGCCAGCCCGCCGGCCAAGCAATAAACCCATGAACGCGCACCTCCATTCCGGGTTGCGCGGCTGAGCCGGGCGACGGCGATGTCCGCGCAGCCCGGCCTCAGCCTGGGCGAACTCGCCGTCCGCTTTGGCTGCATCCTCAAAGGTGATCCTGACCTGCGCGTGTCGCGGGTTGCTGCGCTGGAACGTGCGGACGCGCAGTCCGTCACGTTCCTCGCCAATCCCCGCTATCGCCGTTATTTGCAGCAGACCAAGGCGGGCGTCGTGGTGCTCGATCCGAAGCTGGCTGATGCCTGCCCGGTGAACGCGCTGCTCGCGAAGAATCCGTATGCAACGTACGCGCGCATCGCGGCTTTGTTGTATCCACCGCCGTCTGCGCCTCCAGGCCGTCATGCGACCGCGGTGATCGACGCATCGGCGCAGATCGATGCCAGTGCATCGATCGGCCCGCACGCCGTCGTCGGAGCGCGAGTGAAGATCGGTGCGCGCACCGTCATCGGCCCGGGCTGCGTCGTGATGGACGATGTAACGATCGGCGATGACACGCGCCTCACCGCAAATGTGACTTTATGTCACGGCGTCATCATCGGTAGCCGCTGTTTGTTTCATCCCAGCGTGGTCATCGGCTCCGATGGCTTCGGTCTCGCGCCCGATCAAGGCGAATGGATCAAGGTGCCGCAGGTGGGCTCGGTGCGCGTCGGCGACGATGTCGAGATCGGCGCCAGCACGTCCATCGACCGTGGTGCGATCGACGACACGGTGATCGGCGACGGCGTGAAAATGGATAACCAGATCCAGATCGGCCACAACGTGCGAATCGGCGATCACACAGCCATCGCCGGCTGCGCTGGCATCTCCGGCAGCGCCACCATCGGCAAGCGCTGCATGATCGGCGGCATGGTCGGCGTGGCCGGCCACCTGAGCATCTGCGACGACGTGGTGATCACCGGTAAGTCTTTCGTGTCGGGCAGCATCCGGCGGCCCGGCTACTATTCGAGCGGCCTGCCGGTCGACGAAACGCCGCGTTTCCGCAAGAATGCCGCCCGCTTCCAGCGGCTGGACGAATTCGTGCGCGAGGTTCGCCGGGAGCGAGACGCCGCCGAGGACGGGGGCGCGACGCAAGATTCCGATTCGACGAGTGGGGAATGACAAGGGTTCTATGACCGCAAGCAGTTCAACCTCCGGGCAGGATAAGGCGACCGGCGACGTGGCCGGCGTAGCGCTGCCACCGGCGATCACCATGGACATTCACGAGGTGATGCGACGGCTGCCGCACCGCTATCCGTTCCTGCTGGTGGACCGTGTGCTCGAGTGCGTCGCCGGCAAGCACATCCACGCGCTCAAGAACGTGACCGTCAACGAGCCGTTCTTCACCGGTCATTTCCCGCATCGTCCGGTGTTCCCGGGCGTGATCATCCTGGAATCGCTGGCGCAGGCCGCCGGCATCCTGGCCTTCGTCACCGCCGGCGTGTATCCGGACGAGCACCGCCAGCTGTATTTCGTCGGCATCGACAAGGCGCGCTTTCGCCGGCCGGTGGAGCCGGGCGACCAGCTGATTCTCAAGGCCACACTCGAGCGCTCGCTGCGCGGCATCTGGAGATTCGCCGCCATCGCCGAGGTCGGCGGCGAAGAGGCGTGCAGCGCCGAGATCATGGTGGCTCCCGGCGATACGAAGAAAAGCGGTTAGCGGTTGGTGGTTAGGGGTTAGTAGAACCGCGGTACGTCCAGCACAAGGATTCATTGACGATGACATCAGACACAGCAACGTTGGCCTGGTCTTTTCTTTCCAACCGCTAACCGCCAACCGCTAACCGCTGCCATGGCCATTCATCCCACAGCTTTGATCGACGCTGGCGCGCAGCTTGCGCCGGACGTGCACATCGGCGCATACACAGTGATCGGTGCCGGCGTCGTGATCGGCGGCGGCACCTGGATCGGGCCGCACGTGGTTGTCGAGGGACCGACCACCATCGGCCGCGACAACAAGATCTTCCAGTTCGCTTCGATCGGCGCCGCGCCGCAGGACTTGAAATACAACAACGAGCCGACGCGGCTCGAAATCGGCGATCGGAACACGTTCCGCGAGAACACCACTATCAACCGCGGCACGACCAAGGACCAGCTGGTGACCAGGATCGGCAGCGACAACCTGTTCATGACCGGCTCGCACGTCGGCCACGACTGCGTGATCGGCTCACATTGCGTGCTGGCGAATTACGCCACGCTCGGCGGTCACGTGATCATCGGCGACTGGGTGCACATGGGCGGCTTCGCCGGCATTCATCAGTTCTGCCAGGTTGGCGCGCACGCATTCATCGCCAACAACACCGCCGTGACTCGCGATGTGCCGCCGTTCGTGATGGCGGTGGGCCGGCCGGCCGAGCCGCACAGCGTGAACTCGGAAGGCTTGAAGCGCCGTGGCTATTCGCCCGAGCAGATCCGCAACATCCGCGATGCCTATCGAATCCTGTATCGCTCGCAGCTGAAGCTGATCGAGGCCACCGAACAGATCGAGCAACGCGCCAAGACACAACCGGAGCTGCAGCCGCTGCTCGACTTCCTGAACGACTCCACGCCGCGACGCGAGCGCGTTGGCATCGTCCGGTAGCGAGTGAGTACCACCGGCGCATCAACAGTCTCGCCCAGACGTTTGCGGGCGACTCCGCACCTTTGATCGGTTGGATAACGACGTGACTTCCAATGACGGCGCACCGCTGATCGTCCTCGTGGCAGGCGAGGCTTCCGGCGACAACCTCGGTGCGCAACTCATCACTGCTCTGCGCCGACGCATCCCGAACGCCCGCTTCGCCGGCATTGCCGGATCACGCATGGTGGCGGCAGGCTGCGAGGCGTGGGACCGAGTCGAGAGTCTCTCGGTGATGGGGCTGTTCGAAATCATTCCCCATCTGCCGCGACTGCTGCGCATTCGCCGCAACCTCATCGACCGCGTGCTCGCCGAGCGGCCGGCGGTGTACGTCGGTGTGGATGCGAAGGAATTCAATCTGCGCATCGCGCCGCGCTTCAAAGAGGTGGGCATTCCGACCGTGCAATACGTCAGCCCGCAGGTCTGGGCGTGGCGGCAGGGGCGGGTGCATACGATCGGCAAGGCCGTGGACCTGGTGCTGTGCCTGCTGCCGTTCGAAAAGCAGTTCTATGACGAGCATTCGGTGCACGCCGAATTCGTCGGTCATCCGCTCGCCGATCAAGTACCCATGGAGATGAGCGCCGAGACGGCGCGCTACCAGTTGGGCGTGCCGGAGAAGGGGCAGTACGTCGCCGTGCTGCCCGGCAGCCGGCCAGGCGAGGTCTCGCGGCTCAGTCCGGACTTCGTGGCGACCATGGGTTGGTTGATCCGACGCCAGCCGGACCTGCGCTTTATCGCGGCGCTGGCCAACGACTCGACGCGCATGACCTTCGAGGCGGCGCTCGAGCGCTCCTCGGAGCCCACGCTTCGCGACCGGCTCACGTTGATGTCCGGGCATGCGCAGACGGTGATGGCGGCCAGCGACGTGGTGCTGCTGGCCTCGGGCACCGCGACCCTGGAGGCCACCTTGATCAAGCGTCCGATGGTGGTGGCGTATCGCTTAGGGATGCTGACAAGTTTTCTTCTCAAGCGCTTGAAACTCTTCAAGGCGCCGTTCTTCGCCCAGCCCAACCTGCTGGCCGGCCGCGAGCTGGTGCCGGAGTTCTTCAACTCCGAGGTGCGCGCCGAAGTGCTCGGCCCCGCGGTGCTTCAGCAACTGGAGCGTGCCGATCGCGAGCAGCTCGTGCAAACTTTCGCCTCCATCCACGAGACCCTGCGGCGCGACGCGAGCTCGCGCGCCGCCGACGCGATCGTGGCATTGCTCGCAAACAAGCAACTGCTGGCGCCCGGCGGCTGACGCCGCCGACAGCACGCGTTGGTGTAAAAGAGGACGATGGCAGCATCTCAGCGAACAATGGCTTTGCCGTTGCAGGCGCCCGGGCTGGTGGCCGGCGTCGACGAGGCGGGGCGCGGGCCACTGGCGGGCCCGGTGGTCGCGGCCGCTGTCATTCTCGATCCTCGCCGCCGCATTCGCGGCATCAAGGATTCCAAGCAGTTGGAAGCCGGGGAGCGCGAGGCCCTGGCCATCAAGATCCGCTCGGCGGCGCTGGCCTGGTCGGTGGCCTGGGCCGATGTGGAAGAGATCGACTGCCACAACATCCTGCAGGCTACGCATCTCGCCATGCGTCGCGCGCTCATCGGCCTGCACATCCACCCCGGTCACGTCCAGGTCGACGGTAACCTGTGTCCGTCCTTCGCCGGACTGCCGATGAAGTGCAGTTACGAAGCAATCGTCGATGGCGACGCTCTGCGCACTTGCATCGGCGCCGCGTCCATCCTCGCCAAGGTCACGCGCGATCGCATGATGGTCGAGCTCGATGCGCTCTATCCCGAATATGGCTTCGCCTCGCACAAGGGTTACAGCACGCCGCAACACTACAAGGCGCTGAAACGTCACGGGCCCACGCCGATTCATCGGCGCAGCTTCGAGCCGGTGCGGCTGGCAGGCGAGCGGCGGTTGTCGCTCGCCGACATGGGTGAGATGAGGGCCGATGACGAGCGCGACCTTGCGCACGCCGATGCGGCCCCGCTGGCGGTCGTCGATCTGCAAGCTGCTGCCCGGGCCGATTCGTAGTGTCGATGTTCGTTCACCTGCACCTGCACACGGAATACTCGCTGGTCGACAGCGTGGTGCGCATCACGAAGGAGGGCGACAATCCCGGGCTGATGGATGCGGTCGCAGCGGCCCAGATGCCGGCGGTCGCGCTCACCGACCAGAGCAATCTGTTCGCGATGGTGAAGTTCTACAAGGCGGCGCAGTCCGCCGGCGTGAAGCCCATCATCGGCGTGGACCTGCGCGTGTACGAGCCCGGCGATCGCGCCGAGCCATCGGCGCTGGTGCTGCTGTGTCAGAACAATGTCGGCTACAACAATCTTTCGAAGCTGGTCAGCAAGTCGTACCTGGAAGGCCAGAGGAAGGGCGTGGCCACGGTCGATCGCTCCTGGCTGAATGCCGAGGACCTGAGAGGTCTGATCGCACTGTCCGGCGCGCGCGAGGGCGATATCGGCCGGGCCATTGTCAATGGCCGCGACGATGATGCACGCAGCGCGCTGGATTTCTGGCTCGACCTGTTCGGCGATCGTTTCTATCTGGAGCTGCAGCGTACCGGGCGCGAAGGCGACGAACGGCACGTGCAGGGAGCATTGGACCTTGCGATTGCGCGTGGCGTGCCGGTGGTCGCGACCAACGACGTGCGTTTCATTCGCAAATCGGATTATGAGGCGCACGAGGCGCGCGTCTGTATTCACGACGGCGCGCTGCTGGGCGACCCGAAACGTCGGCGCCGCTACTCCGAACAGCAATATCTCAAGTCGCCAAAGGAAATGGCGGAGCTGTTCAAGGACGTGCCCGAAGCGCTCGAGAACACCGTCGAGATTGCGCGCCGCTGCAGCCTGGAGCTGAAGCTCGGCAAGAGTGTGCTGCCGAAGTTCCCGACGCCGAACGACATGCCGGTCGACGACTACCTGCGTGAGCAATCTCGCAAAGGTCTGCAGGAGCGACTGGTCCAGCTGAAGTCATCGCCGGTGCAGGGCCGCGTGATTCCCGACGAGGAATACCAGGAGCGCCTGGAGATCGAGCTGGGCGTCATCATCCAGATGGGCTTCCCCGGCTACTTCCTGATCGTCGCGGACTTCATCAAGTGGGCCAAGGAGAACGGCGTGCCGGTGGGGCCGGGCCGTGGCTCCGGCGCAGGCTCGCTGGTGGCGTTCTGCCTGGGCATCACCGACATCGATCCGCTGCGCTATGACCTGCTGTTCGAGCGCTTCCTCAATCCCGAGCGCGTGTCCATGCCCGACTTCGACGTCGAC
Source organism: Steroidobacter sp. (assembly GCF_036406195.1). Lineage (GTDB taxonomy): Bacteria > Pseudomonadota > Gammaproteobacteria > Steroidobacterales > Steroidobacteraceae > Steroidobacter. Next base: position 50,333 of record NZ_DASWVW010000060.1, on the reverse strand, counting down.
TTCTGCATGGACGGCCGCGATCGCGTCATCGAGTACGTGGCGCATCGCTACGGCCGCGAGCGTGTTTCGCAAATCATCACCTACGGCACCATGGCCGCGAAGGCAGTGGTGCGCGACGTCGCGCGAGTGTTCGGCCAAAGCTATGGTTTCGCCGACTCGATCGCCAAGCTGATTCCGTTCGAGCTGGGCATCACACTCAAGGCCGCGCTCGAAAAAGAAGAAGAGCTGCGGCGCCGCTATCAGAACGAGGAGGAGACGCGCGCCATCCTCGACATGGCCATGTCCCTCGAAGGCCTGGTGCGCAACGCCGGCATGCACGCCGGTGGCGTGGTGATCTCGCCATCGGTGCTCACGGACTTTTCGCCGTTGTTCTGCGACGAGAACGGCCAAAGCATTGTCACGCAGTTCGACAAGGACGACGTCGAACAGGCGGGCCTGGTCAAGTTCGACTTCCTGGGTCTGCGCACGCTCACCATCATCGATTGGGCGGTGAAGGTCATCAACGCCCAGCGCGCGCAGAAGGGCGAGCCGCCGCTCGATATGAACGCGTTGCCGATGGACGACGCTGCGACTTTCGAGCTGCTGAAGCGCTGCGAAACCACCGCCGTGTTCCAGCTGGAATCGCGCGGCATGAAGGACTTGATCCGCCGCCTGCAGCCGGACTGCTTCGAAGATATCGTCGCGCTCGTGGCGCTGTTCCGTCCCGGCCCGCTCGAATCGGGCATGGTCGATGACTTCATTCAGCGCAAGCGCGGCAATACCACCGGTCCCATCGATTATCTGCATCCCGATCTGCAGCCGGTGCTGGCACCGACTTACGGCGTCATCCTGTATCAGGAGCAGGTGATGCAGATCGCGCAGGTGCTGGCCGGCTATTCGCTCGGCGGCGCCGACCTGCTGCGTCGCGCGATGGGCAAGAAGAAGCCCGAGGAGATGGCCAAGCAGCGCGCCATCTTCGTCAAGGGCTCGACCGAGCGCGGCGTCGATCAGCATCAGGCCGAGCACATTTTCGACCTGATGGAGAAGTTCGCCGGTTATGGCTTCAACAAGTCGCACTCGGCCGCGTACGCGTTGCTGTCGTATCAAACGGCCTGGCTGAAGGCGCACTATCCGGCGGCCTTCATGGCGGCGGTGTTGTCCTCCGATATGGACAAGACCGAGAAGGTCGTGACGCTCATCGACGAAGCGCGGCGCATGCGCTTGAAGGTCGAGCCTCCGGATGTGAATTCTTCGAACTTCATGTTCACCGTGTCGGGCGAGCGCACCATTCGCTACGGCCTGGGCGCGATCAAAGGCGTCGGTCAGGCCGTGGTGGAGATGCTGGTCGAGGCGCGCAAGAGCGAGCCGTATCGCGACCTGGCCGACATGTGCCGCCGCAGTGATGCGAATCGTATGAATCGTCGCGTGCTGGAGGCGTTGATCCGTTCCGGCGCGGTGGACTCGCTCGGCGCGAACCGCGCCACGTTGATGCATTCGCTGCCCTCGGCCATGCAACTCGCCGATCAAACGATCCGCGCTCGTGCCGTCGGGCAGGACGATATGTTTGGCTTGATGGATACCAGTGCGACGGCGGCGCCAGCGGTCGTCACCGAGGTATTGCCGGACTGGAGCCGGCGTGTGCGCCTGGATGGCGAGCGCGACACGCTCGGCTTGTATCTTACCGGCCACCCGTTCGAGGAGTTCGAGGCCGAGGTCAAACCCATCACCAGCGGCCGCATCGTGGATCTCACGAGCGACCGGCCCGCGCCCAGCGGCGGCGAAGGCTTCCAGCAGTTCAAGGGCAAGCCGGTGACGGTTGCCGGCATGGTGTTCGACGTGGGCAAGCGCGGCCAGCGCGTGATCTTCACGCTCGATGACCGCAGCGCCCGTATGGAAGCCTCCATGTTCGAGGACGTGTGGCAGCAGTATCGGACCGTGATCGCCAAGAGCGCGATCGTGATCGTCGAAGGTCAGCTGCGGTTCGATGAGTACATCGAGGGCTGGCGGCTCAATGCCAAGCGCGTCATCGATATCGACCAGGCTCGCGAGCAGCACGCCAAGCGCCTGGCCGTGCGCTGGCCGCCTGGCCTGGACGCGCAGGGCCAGCGCAATTTCCTCAAACAACTCGAGCAGACTTTGCGGCCGTTCCGCGGCGGCCGCTGCGCCGTCGCGGTTTACTACACCAGTTCCAATGCCCGAGCTGAGTTGGTGCTGTCGCAGGAGTGGCAGGTGAAGCCGACGCGTGAGCTCACGGAGCGGCTCTCACAGCTGTGCGGGCATGACGGCTTCAAGCTGATCTATGGCGCGCCAAGCGTCAATTGACGCTCGTCCCGCGCGCAACGTGCACGACGTCGCGCGCGAGCATGGATTGATCAAGTGGATTCCGAGCCCGCCTTCAGGGCTTCGACCTGGATCTGCAGCTCCACTTCCTGCTTGAAGCCGTAGCCCTTGCCATAGCTCACGCCGAAGTCTTCGCGGTTGATCTTGCCGGAGGCGTCCGCGCCGCAGACCTCTGTCTTTTTCATGGGGTGCGGCTTGCACAGGAACTGGTTGATCTTCAGCTTCACCGGCTTGGTCACGCCGTGCAGGGTGAGCGAGCCTTCGACTTCGGTGGGGGCGCCGTTCTTGAAGTTCACCAGCTTGCCGCTGTAGGTCGCGGTCGGAAACTGCTCGACGTCGAAAATATCGGGCGATCTCGCGTGCTCGTTCATCTTCTCGTGGCCGAAGTCGATTGTCTTCATGTCCATCGTCACATCGACGGTGCCGGTCTGCGCGGCGGTGTCGAGCGTGATCGTGCCGGAGCTGCTGTTGATCTTGCCGCGCCAGTTGGACAGCCCGCCCATGTGGTCGGCGGTGAAGCTGGGGTAGGTGTGGCTGGGATCGATGTCGTACTTGACGGGAGCGGCGCTCGCGGCGGCGCCGAGCGCGGTGGACGCAGCAAGGGCAAGCAACAATGACTTCATTCGAATCTCCGTCGATCGAGAGTGGGAAAGAACGATTCAGCCGCCGGCCCGCTTGGCCTTGAAGCCGCGCGCCGTCAACTCTTGAACCAGTTTGTCGCGATGGTCGCCTTGAATTTCGATGCGGCCGTCGGCGACGGCGCCGCCCGAGCCGCACTTCTTTTTCAGTTCGGTGGCCAGCGCGGCGAGTTGCTCGGCGGGCAGGCCGAGACCGCTGATCACCGTCACGCCCTTGCCTTTGCGCCCTTGCGTTTCACGGCTGACGCGCACCACGCCGTCGCTCGATGTCTTGCCGGGGGTGCCTTTCTTGCAGACACACTCGCGGACCGGGCGCAGGCAGTTGGGACAACGCTCGCCGATGCCCGTTGAATAGACGATGCCGCCGCCGTCGGGCGGAGCTTTGCGCGTGGACGTCATCGGAGCAGGGCGGTGTCGTTCATGAGGGCATTCATGGCGCGAAAGTGTTGCGGCTTTCTCGGGCATGTGCAACCGCGACCGGCCGCCCGCGCAGGCAGTATGCGCACATAAGACTTATGCCGCGGAGAAAGGAATCCAGCTCGACCGCTGTAGCTTTACCGTGGCCCTGGTGGCGGCCTCGGCCTCACGAAGTGGGGCCGCGCTTGTCTCAGGGCTGCGCCAGCTGCGTGATGCCGCGTTTGCGCTTTTCTTCGGCCACCATGTCACGCACGTCGTTCAACAGGCGCCTGGCGTCATAGATGATGCCGTCCTTGATGGTGTACTTGACGCCGCCGACGCGATGAGTGCGTCCGTCGTCGCCGAGACGCACGTGACCGGTGCCGTACATCACTTTGAAGTTCGCGACCGGGTTCTCGTCGATGATGGCCAGGTCTGCGAGCTTGCCCGGCTCGATCGAGCCGATACGATCCTCGGCGCCAAGCGCCTGCGCGCCGTTCAGTGTCGCCGAGCGAATCACTTCCAGGGGATGGAAGCCGGCCTCGCGCAACAGTTCCAGCTCCTGGATCGTGCCGAAGCCATAGAGCTGATAGATGAACCCCGAGTCGGAGCCGACCGTGACGCGGCCGCCACGATTCTTGTAGTCGTTCACGAACGCCATCCACAGCCGGTAGTTGTCGCGCCAGGCGATCTCGTCCTCGCTGCCCCAATCGAAAAAGAAACTGCCGTGGTTGTCGCGGTTCGGCGTGTAGAAGTCCCACAGCTGCGGCAGCGTATATTGCTCGTGCCAGTCAGCGCGTCGTGCGCGCATCAGGTCGCGAGATGCCAGATAGATGGTGAACGTGGGATCCAGGGTGAAGTCGAGCGACAGCAGTTCCTCGATCACGGCCTCGTATTTCTCGCTGCCCGGCCTGGCGGTCTGGCGCCATAGACGGCCGGCCTGGCCGAAGCGATCCTGCTCGTTGTTGTAGTTGTAGGCGGGCGGATAGTCCTGCACGGTGCGGTCGTCGAACAGCGCTTCGGGCAGTCCGTACCAATGTTCCATGGTCGTGAGCCCCCAACGCGCCGTGGTCAGCGCATTGACGCGGCGGACGTCGAGCTGCGCATGGTGACAGGCGCTGCGCATGCCTTGCTTCTTCAGCTCGTCGAAGACGGCTTGCAGCACCTCGGGCCGATAGCCGAAGCACTTCATGCCGACCGCGCCCTTGGCCTTGATGTCACGTACCCACTGGCGCCCCTGTTCGGCAGTGGTCAGCGGCTTTTCCGGGAGCAGGAAGGCGAATGGAAAAATGCGTGGCGCGGTGATCTCGTTACGTTCGCTCCGGCGCGTCTCGCTGGCGCACCACTCGACACCGTTGCCGCAGCCGGGATCGCGAATGGTGGTGATGCCGTGGGCCATCCAGAGCTTGTAGACGTATTCGGCAGAAACTCCTTGCTCGCTGCCGCCGATGTGGCCGTGCATGTCGACGAGGCCCGGCAGGACATAGTGGCCGCTCAGATCGATCTCGCGGCCCCCCGGCTTGAGCTTGGGGCGACGGGGATCGAGCTTGGCGCCGCCGGGAGCGCCCACGGACATGACATTCACGATGCGATTGCCTTCGATGACGATATCGGCGGGGCCGAAGGCGGGCGCGCCGGTGCCATTGATGACGGTCGCGCTACGCAGGATCAGTTGCGAGTACGGACCTTCACCTTCCTGGCGAGGCGGCGCTGGTGGCACCTTGAATTCGCTTTCGGCTGCCAGGCTCGGGCCGGTGGGCAGCATCATGCTCAGCGAAAGCGTCGCCCAGGCGAGGGTCAGTCGGGATCGCATGCGTCTGTATCTCCGTGCCGCGAGGGGCGCATCATGCCGCAAACGACGGCGGATCGGCGAATGCCGAATAGACCAGCGTGCGCAGCTCGCGACGCACGTTGTAGAGCGTCGAGGGGATCAGTTGCGTCATGAAGATCACGATCAACTGCTCGCGCGGGTCGATCCAGAAATAGGTGGATGCCATGCCGCCCCACGAATAGTCGCCTGCGCTGCCGGGCAGGAGGCAGCGCGCCGGGCTGGTGGTGACCGCGAAACCCAGGCCGAAGCCGACGCCCGAGAATGCGACTTCGCTGAACAGGCCCACGCACACATCGGTCAGGTCCTTGCCGCCGGCCAGGTGATTGGTGGTCATCAGCTCGACGGTCTTGCGGCTGAGCAGGCGAGTGCCTTCCAGCTCGCCACCGTTCAACAGCATGCGACAGAAGCGCAGATAGTCCGCCGCCGTGGACACCAAGCCGGCACCGCCCGAAACAAAGGTCGGCGCCCGCAGGAACGGACTGGCCTGCGGATCGTCCTGCAGCTTCATGCCCCCTTCGGGCGTGGCGAGATAGCAGGCTGCGAATCGCGATGCCTTGGCCGCGGGCACATGGAAATCGGTATCCACCATGCCGAGCGGCGCGCTGATCCGCTGACGCACGAACTCATCGAACGGCACGCCGGAGACTTTGCCGACCAGATAGCCGAGCACGTCGGTGGACACCGAGTAAGTCCAGACCTCGCCCGGCGACGCTTCCAGCGGCAGCTTCGCCAGACCTTCGATCATTTCCTCGAGCGTGCCGCTGCCGTTCGGATCGCCCCAGCCGAACTTGCGATACGCGGCGTCGACATTGGTTCGCTGCTGCAGGCCGTAAGTCAGGCCCGAGGTGTGGCGCATCAGATCGACGATGCGCATGGGCGCGGTGACGGGCCGCGTGCGAAACGCGCCGGCGACGCCGGCTTCATACACGCCCAGGTTGCGCCATTGAGGAATGTATCGATGCACAGGATCGTCGAGCGCAATCAGGCCTTCTTCCACCAGCATCATCATGGCCACGCTGGTGACGGGCTTGGTCATGGAATAGATGCGGAAGATCGTGTCCTGCTGCAAGGGCCGCGCTCGCTCCACATCCATGTGACCTTGCACGCTGAAATGTGCGATCTCACCGCGTCGTGCGACCAGCGCCAGCGCGCCGGGCAGACGGCCGGTGTCGAGATAGCGCTGCCGTAGATGGCGATCGAGATGCTGCAGGCGGCTGCTGGAGAGGCCCACGCTTTCAGGAGATACGACGGACATTCCCGTTCCTCGTCTGACAATGGTCAAAGGCGCGACGTGCGTTGCGGGTCGCGCATGAAGATATAGACCAGCAGCGAGCAGAACACGCAGCCGGTCACATACCAATAGAACAGTTCTTCGTGGCCGGCGTTCTTGAACGCCAATGCGATCATCTCGGCGCTGCCGCCGAACAAAGAAACAGCGATTGCATACGGCAGTCCTACGCCCAGGGCGCGGATCTCCACTGGAAACAATTCCGCCTTCACCACCGCGTTGATGGAACTGTATAACGACGAAATCGTCAGCGCGACCAATATCAGAAAGAACGCGGTCCACATATCCTGTGCCTGCGACAATGCCGTCAACAGCGGCACGGTGGCAAACAGTGCCAACGTGCCGAACGTGACGAGCATGCGGCGCCGGCCAACGCGATCGGACAATGCGCCCATCAAGGGTTGAATCAGCATGAAGATGAACAGGTTCGCGGTGGCCACCAGCGTCGACTCGCCTTTGTCGAGGCCCACGGTATTGACCAGGAACTTCTGCATGTACGTGGTGAACGTATAGAAGAACAGCGTGCCGCCCATGGTGAGGCCGACGACGATCAACGCCTCGCGCGGATACTTCAGCAACAAGGCCAGTTGACCGGCCTGCGGCGCATCGGATTTTTTCTTGAACGCCTCCGTCTCCATGAGATTGCGGCGCAGATACAGCGCGGTCAGCGCTGCTAACGCACCGATGGCGAAGGGAATGCGCCAGCCCCAGGCTTCCAGCTGTTGGGCATCGAGCACGAGGAACTGCAACACCATCAGCACGCCGAGCGCCAGCAACTGGCCCATGATCAGCGTCATGTACAGGATGCCGGAATAAAAACCGCGGCTGCCGCGCGGCGCGATCTCACTCATGTAGGTGGCGCTGGTGCCGTACTCGCCACCGACGCTGAACCCTTGCAGCAATCGTGCGACGAGCAGCAGGGCAGGCGCGGCGGCGCCGATGGTTTCGTAGGTGGGAGTCACCGCGATCATCAGCGAGCCCAGGCACATCAGCGTGACCGACAGCGTCAGCGCAGCCTTGCGACCATGTCGATCCGCGTAGCGTCCCAGCACCCAGCCGCCGATCGGACGCATGAAGAAACCGACCGCGAAGATCGCCGCGGTATTCAGCAGCTGGACGGTGTGGTTGCCTGCGGGAAAGAAGCTGGGCGCGAAATAGATGGCGAACGCGGCGTACGTGTACCAGTCGTACCACTCGATGAGATTGCCGATGGAGCCGCCGAAAACGGCGCGGACTCGTTGGCTGGCGGTCGTGTTGGGAGCGGCGGTCCCCGCGCTATCGTTCACTTATCATTGTTCGGTGAGCCCGGAAGCGGACCGTGCGATGGTGAACAAAAGCGGCTGCAAAATAAAGGCCCCGAGTAGGGGCCTGACGAGCAGGGGCCTGAAGGGATTCACGGATTCGCCCGTGGCGGTGCCACCGTCAATGGCCGGATCGTGAATCTCGAGACGAACCTGATGAACCCGGCCGGCTCTCGCTGGCGCCCGGACCACTGCCGCCGCGAATCATCTCGGCGGGATCGTGCTCTTTGGCGCGCTGCTTGGCTTGTTCCTCCGCACGCCGGATGTCTTGCTCCTCGCGCGGCGAGACGTTGCCGGCCTTGTCGATCTCGCGCTGACCGCGCTCGGATTCGACGAACTCCTGCGTCGCCTTGCGATAGTTGCGATCAGCGGTCTTGTTGCCTTCGCCTTCGTTACGCTGTCTGCCCATGTATTCCTCCAATGCGTCCCGGTAGTGCTGGGGTACTGCTGGCTAGAACGCCCCCTGCAAAGCGAGGTTCCGTGACCGCCGTAGCGATGCTGTAGAGATACTGGACCGTCAGGCAAGGTATGCTCTCAGGGTGTACTGGATACTCGCTACAATCTTCATCCTGATCGCGCTGGCGGTGCCGAGATATCGGCCCATCGGTGTCGTTGGTTGCGTGCTGCTGGGCGCGATGCTGACTTGGGGCGTAATACAGCGCTTACGCAGTCCTGCCGATGATGCCGGGTCCCAGGTGCAGCAACGCGGCCGACCGACATCACCGGCGGCGGCAATGCAGGTGATCGCGCCAGAACAGGTGCAAGTCGAGAACCTGAAGATGACCGGCGGCGGCGCGCCGTTCGAGCTCAGCGGCCGGATCGAGAACCGCTCGGATGCGCAGCTGAAGTCGATCACACTGCTGGTGACGCGGCGTGATTGCTACGAGGGCGCGCTGGACCCCAGCGGTTGCGTGGTGCTGTGGCAGGACAAGCACTGGATCTCGATCGCAGTCCCTCCGGGCGAGGCGCGCGATTTTTCGAGCCAGGTGTGGATGAGAGGCGCGGCACCGCGCTCGCGCGGTACGGTCGAAGATTCGTTCACGGTGGTGGCTGCGTCGGGCGAGCGAGTGCGCCCCGTCGATGATCCTCAGTCCCCGCCGCAGAAAAACCCCTGATTCCAAGGCGGCGGGTGCATGCAGCTGGTATTGAGTTATGCGATTGCGGGCTGGTCGGGGTTCTTCGTCATGGCAGTGGAACTGCTCGGTGGGCGGTTGCTCGCGCCGACCTTCGGCAGCAGTATTTACGTGTGGGGCGCAATCATAACGGTGTTCATGCTGGCGCTGTCGATCGGTTATCTGCTCGGCGGACGCTTGTCCATGAACGCGCCGAGCGTGCGCAAGCTCGGCCTGATCCTGATCGTCGCCGCGCTTACCGTGCTGCCGCTGTTGCTGTTCGCGATTCCGATGCTTGACGCTGTGGCCAACGCCATTCCCGATCCGCGCTTTGGTTCATTGGTAGGCGCGACGGCATTGTTCTTCATTCCGACGGTATTCTCGGGAATGATTTCGCCGTATGCGGTGCGGCTCATCGTCCCCGACCGGTCGAGCTCGGGCCGGCACGCCGGCCAGCTGTACTTCGTGTCGACGTTCGGTAGTGCGGCGGGCACGCTACTCACCTCTTTTTACCTGGTACTCATCATGGAGGTGGATCACATCCTGATGGCATTGATGGCGATTTCGTGCTCGCTGGGAGCGGCCGCCTGGCTGGTACGCGGAGAAGCGCATGCGCAGTAGTTGGATGGCGTTGCTATTGCTATTGTCCGGCTTCGTCGCCGCCGGGCAGGCTGCCGCCAATGACATGAAGCTGTTGCACTCCGAGCGCTCGTTGTATCGGGAAGTGCTCGTCTACCAGGCGGGCGATGTGCGCTGTATCTGTTTCACGCGCTACTGCCGCATCGGCCGGCAGACCTGCCAGGATGTGAAGCAGCCCGAGCGCATCGTGATGAACTATCCGCAGATGATGCTCGGCGCGTTGTTCGCCAAACCCGATCCAAAGTCGATACTCATCATTGGTCTGGGCGGCGGCACCATTCCGCGCGCGCTCGAGGAAGTCGTGCCCGATGCGCGCATCGATGTGGTCGAGATCGATCCGGCGGTAGTGAAAGTCGCGCGGCGCTTTTTTGATCTCGGCAACAGCAGTTCCGTAAACGTGATCGAAGCCGACGGCCGCGTGCAAGTGAAGCGCGCGCTACGCCAGCAGCAACGCTACGACATCGTCATGCTGGATGCCTTCGATCATGAATACATTCCAGAGCACTTGCTGACTCGCGAGTTCTTGCAGGAAGTGAAGGGGCTGCTGACGCCCTCGGGAGTGCTGGCGGCCAACACGTTTTCGTCGAGCCGCTTGTACGATCACGAGTCGGTGACTTATGCGTCCGTGTTTCCGCAGTTCTTCAATCTCAAGCGCGAGAACCGCGTGATCATCGCGGCCAATGGCGCGCTGCCGACGGATGAGCAGTTGGCGCAGAACAGCGAACGTTTCGAAGCTGCCTTCGATTCGTTCGGTTTCAGCAGCCGCAAGATACTGGACTTGTTCTCACGCAAGCAGGACTGGAAGCGCAATGCTCGTGTCCTGACCGACCAGTATTCCCCCGCAAATCTGCTGAATCTCGGGCGAGACTGATCAATCGCGGCGGGACAGCAGGCCGATCAGCAGCGCGACACCTGCCACGACACCGATGACGGTCCAGGAGTGATCGCGCACATATTCGTCCGTGTGCCGGGCGTACCTGCGCACGCGACGGTGCATCCTGCGGTTGTAGAGATGATCGAACGCCTGCTTCACGGTCTTCTCGGTGCGCGCGCGCGCTTCTTGAACGCGATCGTTCGCGACATCGGCCGTGGCGCGCAGCAGCGCTTCGGCATCGCGGGCAACGTTCTGCAGATCGTTACGCAGATTCCGCATTGGGGTATCGAATGCGCCGTTTCGCATGGGAGGTCTCCTGAGCTCTCGTGGTGGGGCGGCCGCTGAGCCTGGACGTTCCGCCGGTCTTTGCAAACAACGCCATGCATTGCTGACAGGTTCCACGTAGGATCAGCGCCGGGCAGGACCGATACCGGCTTCGTATGCATAGTTTGCACACGAGGTTTGCGCACCAGGTTTGCGCACTACGTTTGCATGGGGCGCCGTCCCGGACAACAGCACGGAGTTGTTATGGCCACCAAGAGCAAGACGACTGCGAAGCGCAAGCGCGCTCCGGCGAGACGCAAGACTCCGAAAAAAGCTGCGCCGCGTACACGAGGTGTGTTGCCGGAAGAATGTCGCCTCGATGAACTGCAAGGCGACGCGGCCGAGGTGGCCGCACGCATCGAGCGCGAAGGGGGCCTGCTGATCGCCAGCTATTATGAGCCGCTGGGTCGCAATCCGCTGCTGCTGGCCGCGCTGCCCATCGAGCAGGTGGAGCCGACGCCGTTTCAGCGCGACCTTTCCGATGCGCATCACAAGAAGCTCTCGGGCGTCATCGATCGCATTGGCCTGTTCCTGGACCCGGTGATCGCCATCACCGCGCCCAAGGAAGGCTTCTGGACACCCAACGGCCGGCATCGGCTCGAGGCCATGCGCCGGCTGGGCGCCAAGACCATCATCGCGCTGGTCGTCCCGAAGCGCGAGATCGCCTGGCAGATCCTGGCGCTGAATACCGAGAAGGCGCACAACTTGCGCGAGCGCGCGCTCGAAGTCATTCGTATCTACAAGGGCCTGATCGAGGAAGACCCGCGCCGGCCGGAGAGCGATTTCGCGTTCTATCTGGAGGAGGCGTCGCTGGTGACGCTGGGGCTGTGCTACGAGCGCCGGGGCAACTTCGCCGGCGGCGCCTATCATCCCATCCTGCGGCGGCTGGAAGAGTTCTCCTCGGAGTCGCTGCAGAAGTCGCTGCAGGTCCATCAGAAGTACGCCGATCAGCTGTTCGAGCTGGACGAGAAGGTCACCGACATCGTCGATAAGTTGAAAAAGCGCGGCCTGGTGAGCCCGTACCTGCGCGCCTTCGTGGTCGCGCGCATCAATCCCTTGCGCTGGATCAAGGACGAGCCGCCGCCGCTGCCGGAAGTGCTCAAAACCATGAAGGAGCGCCTGGCCAGGTTCAATGTCGAGAAGGTGAACCAGCAGGATCTGGCCAAGGCGGCCGGCGCGCCGGACTCGGAATAACCAGTGGTTGGCGGTTGGCGGTTAGTGGTTGGTCGGACCTGAACCGAGGCCCACGCGCCCCCTACCTAACCACTAACCGCCAACCGCCAACCGCTGGCCGGGCTGGCGCCGTGCTTGCCCTTCCCGGTGCCGCCCGCTATGTTCGCGCCTCCAAAGGATGAGGCAACTGTTTGCATGGCAATGAATTTCCTGGACTTCGAGCAGCCGATCGCCGAATTGGAGGCGAAGATCGACGAGCTCAAGTTCGTTTCCAGCGATGCCGAGGTCAATATCGGCGAGGAGATCGCACGGCTGCGCGCCAAGAGTCGGGCGCTCACCACCAGCATCTTCTCCAACTTGAGCCAATGGCAGATTGCGCAGCTGGCCCGCCATCCGCAGCGGCCGTATACGCTGGATTACGTCAGCACCATCTTCAGCGATTTCCAGGAGCTGCATGGCGACCGGATGTATGCCGACGATCACGCCATCGTGGGCGGCGTGGCCCGCCTGGATGGCCGGCCGGTGATGCTCATCGGCCAGCAAAAGGGCCGGGACACCAAGGAGCGCGTGCGTCGTAACTACGGCATGCCCAAGCCCGAGGGCTATCGCAAGGCGCTGCGCCTGATGCGCATGGCCGAGCGCTTCCAGTTGCCCTTGATCACCTTCATCGACACCTCCGGTGCCTACCCTGGTGTCGGTGCCGAAGAGCGCGGTCAGAGCGAGGCCATTGCCCGCAACTTGTTCGAGATGTCGGCCCTGGAAGTGCCCATCATCAGCGTGGTGATCGGCGAGGGCGGCTCGGGCGGCGCGCTGGCGATCGGGGTGTGCGATCGTTTGCTGATGCTCCAGTACAGCATCTATTCGGTGATTTCGCCGGAGGGTTGCGCCGGCATCCTGTGGCGCAGCGCGGATAAGAAAGATCTGGCCGCCGAGGCCATGGGCGTGAGCGCCGAGCGCATCGCCAAGCTCGGCGTGGTCGACGAAGTTCTCAAGGAACCTTTGGGCGGCGCGCATCGCGATCCGCAGGCCATGGCCGATACGTTGAAGGATGCGCTGCTGCGCCACCTCAACGAATTGCAGGCCAGGCCGCTGGAGCAGTTGATGAAGGCGCGCGAACAGCGCCTGCGCGGCTACGGAGTCTACAGCGTCGGTTAAAGGTGCCGTAGCTCATGTTCTCGCCACGTGAGCTGCAGACTCGCTTGCACAGGCCCGCCGGCGGCCTCGCGTTGCTGCCGCCGGATGCGTCGGTCTGCGTCGCTTTCAGCGGCGGTCTCGATTCCACAGTCTTGTTGCATTCATTCGCCCGTCTCGCCGCGCAAGCGGAAACTTCGCAGCATCAAAGCTATCGCGTGCGAGCCGTGCACATTGATCACGGACTGCACGCCGATTCCGCACTGTGGCGCGACCACTGCGAGCAACAGGCTCGATCCCTGCAGGTTGAATTCAAGTCGATCCGCGTCGAGGTGACGCGCATCGCCAGGCTTGGCCTGGAAATGGCCGCGCGCGATGCTCGATATGATGCCTTCGCGAAAGAGCTGCGGCCTGGCGAATATTTGCTGCTCGGTCAGCACGCGGATGATCAACTCGAGACGGTCTTGCTCGCGCTGATGCGTGGCGCCGGTGTGTTGGGATTGAGCGGGATGCCGAGATTCGAACAATTCGCCCGAGGCGCGCTGCTGCGACCGCTGTGGGATTTCACGCGAGCCGAGTTGGAGCAGTGGGCGAGGGCGGAGGGCCTGCGCTGGCTCGGCGATCCCTCCAACGACAATCACGCTCTCGATCGCAATTTCATCCGTCACCGCGTCGTCCCGGCATTGCGCGAACGCTGGCCCGCGGCGGCACAAACGGCGCTGCGCTCTACGCAACATCTGCAGGAGGCATGGCGAACCCTGGAGCAACTCGCCGCGATCGATGCCGAAACGGCGCTGAGCGGCGAGTGCCTCGATGTCGATCGGCTGGCCGCGCTCAATCCCGAGCGACGTCGCAATCTGCTCCGATATTGGATCCGCCGACGCGGCGCTCGGGCTCCGTCCACTCGCAAGCTGACGGCAATCGAGCACGACATGCTGTCGGCAAGCGCGGATCGCACTCCATGCGTGGCCTGGGATGGCTGGGAAATGCGGCGGCATCGAGGCTGGCTGTACTGCGAGCCCCATTTGCCATCGCTCGACACCGATCAAGAAATGTCGTGGTCGCACCAGGCGCCGCTCGTTTTGCCCGCGGGCCTGGGTACATTGCGCATGATGGTCGCTGAGTCAGGCCGCCTCGATCCGGCCAAGCTGCCGGCGAATCTGACAGTGCGCTTTCGCGCAGGCGGCGAGACCTTGCAGCCCGTCGGGCATCGCTTTCACCACAAACTCAAGAAGCTGCTGCAAGCGGCTGACATCCTGCCGTGGTGGCGCGAACGCCTGCCGCTCGTTTATGCGGGCAAGCAACTGGTCGCTGTCGGCGATTTGTGGATCGCCGCGGAATTCGCGACTGAGGCCGGCAAGCCGGGCCTCGCGGTAGTCTGGGACGAGCGGCCCGCAGTCGTCGCCCATCGTTCGAGTACTTAACGCATTCTCGGCCGGCGCATCGTGCCGTACGGACAATTTCCATGCATGCGCGGCTATCGCCGCCGCGCGCTTTGAGTTACACTGCGCTCCCGTCGTGATTCTAGTGATGCGCGCGCCATTCGGTGGATGTGAAGCGCCGCGTCACCGACTTTGCTCCCCCCTTTATCTGCGACGGTGCTTACGATGACGCGTTTTATTTGTGTGACCGGCGGTGTGGTTTCCTCGCTGGGCAAAGGTATTGCCGCGGCTTCCCTGGGCGCCATCCTCGAATCGCGCGGCCTCAAGGTCAGCATGGTCAAGCTCGACCCGTACATCAACGTCGATCCGGGCACCATGAGCCCGTTCCAGCATGGCGAGGTGTTCGTGACCACCGATGGTTACGAGAGCGACCTGGACCTCGGCCACTACGAGCGCTTCGTTCGCACCACCACTTCACGTAATTCGAACTTCACCACCGGGCGCATCTACGAGCGTGTGATCGCGAAGGAGCGTCGTGGCGATTACCTGGGCGCGACGGTGCAGGTGATTCCGCACATCACCGACGAGATCAAGCACTGCATCCGCATGGGCGCCGGCGACGCCGACATCTGCATGGTGGAGATCGGCGGTACGGTGGGCGACATCGAATCGCTGCCGTTCCTCGAGGCGATTCGCCAGCTGGGCGTGGAGCTCGGCCGCAACAACGTGCTCTACATGCACCTGACCCTGATTCCGTACATCCCGAGCTCGGGCGAGATCAAGACCAAGCCGACCCAGCACTCGGTGAAGGAGCTGCGCTCCATCGGTATTCAGCCGGACATCCTGGTGTGCCGCGCGCAGAGCGCGCTGCCCGCCGAGCATCGTCGCAAGATCGCGCTGTTCACCAATGTGGAGGAGCGCGCCGTGATCACGGCGGTCGATGCCGACGATCTCTACAAGATTCCGCAACTGCTGCACGAAGAAGGCCTGGACGACATCGTGGTCGACAAGCTGCGTCTCGACGTGCCGCCGGCCGATTTGTCGGAATGGCAGCGCGTGGTCGAAGCCAAGGCGAATCCCGATGCGAGCGTCACCATCGCGATGGTCGGCAAGTACGTCAACCTGCGCGACTCTTACATCTCGCTGTCCGAAGCGCTCACGCATGCTGGCGTGCGTACGCGCACGCGCGTGAACATCCAGTTCGTCGAGGCGACCGACGTGGAGAAGCACGGTACCGCCTGCCTCGAAGGCGTGGATGCCATCCTCGTGCCCGGCGGCTTCGGCGAGCGCGGTATCGAAGGTAAGATTGCGGCGATCAAGTTCGCGCGCGAGCGGCAGATTCCGTATCTGGGCATCTGCCTCGGCATGCAGCTGGCGATCATCGAATACGCTCGCAACGTTGCGGGCCTGCAAGGCGCGCATTCCACCGAGTTCAATCGTGCCACGCCGCATCCGGTGGTCGCGCTGATCACCGAGTGGCAGGACGAGAAGGGCAATGTCGAGCAGCGCAGCGAGAAGTCGGACATGGGCGGCACCATGCGCCTGGGCGCCCAGGAGGCGCGACTGTCACACGGCTCGAAAGCTCACCAGATCTATGGCTCCGACACGGTGATGGAACGCCATCGCCATCGTTACGAGTTCAACAACCGTTACCTGCAGAAGCTGATGAACGCGGGCCTGCGCTTCTCCGGCTTCTCGCGCGACGGCCTGGTGGAAATGATCGAGCTGCCGACGCATCCATTCTTCGTGGCGAGCCAGTTCCATCCGGAATTCCGCTCCACGCCGCGCGATGGTCATCCGTTGTTCACCGGCTTCGTGAAAGCCGCGCGCGCTTATCACCAGAGCCAGCAGCCTGAAGAGAAGCGCGTCGCCGTCGGCGGCGCCTGACTGGCTATCGAAACGAGGCCATCGAGACTTACATGCGACTGCTGAATTTCGACGTCGGGCCGGACAAGCCGTTTTTCCTGATTGCCGGTCCCTGCGTGGTCGAAAGCGAAGGGCTGATTCTCGACACGGCGGGCAAGCTCAAGGAGCTGACCACGCGGCTGCAGATTCCGTTCATTTTCAAGTCATCGTTCGACAAGGCCAACCGTTCTTCCGCCAGGAGCTTCCGTGGCCCGGGCATGGAGGAAGGCTTGCGCATTCTGTCCGAAGTGAAGCGCCAGCTGGGCCTGCCGGTGCTCACCGACGTGCATGAAGACACGCCGTTCGCCGAAGTGGCCGAGGTTGTCGACGTGCTGCAGACGCCGGCGTTTCTGTGCCGCCAGACCAACTTCATCGTCAATGTCAGCTCGCACAACCGGCCGGTGAACATCAAGAAGGGTCAGTTCCTGTCGCCTTGGGAAATGCAGAACGTGGTCGACAAGGCTCGCTCCACCGGCAACCAGCAGATCATGGTGTGCGAGCGCGGCTTCAGCTTCGGCTACAACAATCTCGTCTCCGACATGCGCTCGCTGTCGGTCATGCGTGCAACCGGCGCGCCTGTCGTTTTCGACGCCACTCATTCGGTGCAGTTGCCGGGCGGCAAAGGCACCGCGTCGGGCGGTCAGCGCGAGTTCGTGCCGGTGCTGGCGCGCGCCGCGGTGGGCGCGGGCGTCTCGGGTTTGTTCATGGAAACCCATCCCGATCCGGATAAAGCGCTCTCCGATGGCCCGAATGCGTGGCCGCTGGGGCGCATGGAAACTCTGCTGACCACACTGAAAGAACTAGACCAAGCCGTGAAGTCGCGGCCCTACGAGGAAAGTTTGTTATGAGCAAGATCGTCGACATCCGCGGCCGCGAAATCATCGATTCGCGCGGCAATCCGACCGTGGAGGCCGATGTATTCCTGGAGTCCGGCGCGATGGGACGCGCCGCGGTTCCCTCTGGTGCATCCACCGGCGCGCGCGAGGCCATCGAGCTGCGCGACGGCGACAAGTCGCGTTATCTCGGCAAGGGCGTGCTCAAGGCCGTTGGCAACGTCAATGGCGAGATCAAGAAGCTGCTGGTGGGCCGCGACGCGGGCGATCAGGCCGCGATCGACCAGGCCATGATCCAGCTCGACGGCACCGAGACCAAGTCGCGCCTTGGCGCCAATGCATTGCTCGCTGTGTCGCTTGCCAACGCGCACGCGATGGCGAAGGAAACCAAACAGCCGCTGTTCCGCCGCCTGGGCACGTCCACGACGCTGCCGGTGCCGATGATGAACATCATCAACGGCGGCGCGCACGCCGATAACAGCGTCGATATCCAGGAGTTCATGATACTGCCGATCGGCGCGCCGTCGCTGTCCGAAGCGCTGCGCTATGGCGCGGAGATCTTCCATACGCTCAAGAAGGTTCTGCACGAGCGCAAGCTCGCGACCTCGGTGGGCGACGAGGGTGGTTTCGCGCCCGACCTGCCGTCCAACGAAGCGGCGCTGGAAACCATTCTCGAAGCCATCGATCGCGCCGGCTACAAGGCCGGCAAGCAGATCTTCCTCGGCCTCGACGTGGCCAGCACCGAGTTCTTCAAGGACGGCGTGTATCATCTCGAGTCCGAGAATCGTAAGTTCAACTCGACGCAGTTCGCCGATTACCTCGAAGGCCTGGTGGGCCGCTATCCCATCGTCACCATCGAAGACGGCATGAGCGAGGACGACTGGGACGGCTGGGCGTTGCTGACGCAGCGGCTCGGCAAGAAGGTGCAACTGGTGGGCGACGATCTGTTCGTCACCAACACCAAGTTCCTGAAGCAGGGCATCGACCGGAAGATCGCCAACGCCATCCTGATCAAGGTCAACCAGATCGGCACGCTGACCGAAACGCTGGCCGCCATCAACATGGCCGCCGATGCCGGTTATGCGGCGGTGGTGTCGCATCGCTCCGGCGAGACCGAAGATGCGACCATTGCCGACATCGCGGTCGCCACTCGCGCCACGCAGATCAAGACGGGCTCGATGTCGCGTTCCGATCGCATCGCCAAGTACAACCAGTTGCTGCGCATCGAGCAGGAGCTGGGCAGCGAGGCCAAGTACGCGGGCATCGAAGCGCTGCCGGTGCCACTGCCGGGCATGTCGTGCTAAGAAGTGACAGGGCCGAAAGAGATCTTCGCTAACCTGCCATGAAAATTCTTGCCGCCGGCCTGGTCATCGTCCTGGTGCTGCTGCAGTACCGGCTGTGGCTGGGCGACGGCGGCATGGCCGAAGTGCGTCGGTTGCGCGCGGAAATCGAAGATCAGCGCGAACAGAATCGCGCACTCAAGGAGCGCAACCGGACGCTGGCCGCGGAAGTGCAGGACTTGAAGAAGGGCACGGTCGCCATCGAGGAGCGCGCGCGCACCGACCTGGGCATGGTGGGCAAGGGCGAGACCTTCTATCAGGTCGTCCAAACCAAGCCGATTGCGCAGCCTGCGCCGAGCGTCCCGCGCGAGGACGAGGACGAGCGCGGCGGTGGCAGTTCACGCAGCGGTGGCACGTCCAGCGTCATCCAAGCGCGCGTGCCGAACAAAGATTAGCGCCGTCTGGTTCGGGGACCAGAGGATCCGTGGTGAGCAGAAACTTTTGGGTCATCGTGCCCGCGGCCGGCAGTGCTCGCCGCATGGGAGGCGCTGTTCCCAAACAGTATCTGCCGCTGGCGGGCCGAACGGTGATCGAGTGGTCGCTTGCGCCTTTTCTGGCGCATGCCTGCACTGCCGGCATCGTCATCGCGCTGGCCGAGCAGGACCCACGGTGGTCGCGAATGGAGCTTGCCAGGGAGGCGAAGATCATGACGACGAGCGGAGGCGCGGAGCGCATGGATTCGGTTCTGGCGGGGCTCGAGGTCTTGCAGGCGAAAGCGGCGCCGGACGACTGGGTGCTGGTGCACGATGCGGCCCGGCCGTGCTTGTCCGCCACGGATCTGGATCGCTTGCTCGAAGAACTGAATGACGATGCGGTGGGCGGGCTACTCGCCGCACCGGTCGTGGATACATTGAAGCGTGCCGATGAGAACGGCAGGGTCGCGCAAACGGTGGCGAGAGAAAAACTCTGGCGCGCACTGACGCCACAAATGTTTCGACGCGATATCTTGCAGCGGGCTCTGGCCGAGGCGCGAGCGCGGGGTGTCGCGGTGACGGATGAAGCGCAGGCGGTCGAGGCGCTGGGATTGCAACCGAAGCTGGTGGCCGGCGATGCCGACAATATCAAGATCACGCTGCCCGAAGACCTGGCGCGCGCCGAGCGCATCTTGAGATCACGGAGCCCGGCATGACTTCTCACCTTCGCATCGGGCAGGGATACGACGTACACGCATTTACCACCGGTGATCATGTGACGCTGGGCGGCGTGAAGATTCCACACTCGCACGGTGTTCTCGCTCATTCGGACGGCGATGTGCTGTTACATGCCATCTGCGATGCGCTGCTCGGCGCGGCAGGGGCGGGCGACATCGGCATGCACTTTCCCGATACCGATCCGCGCTGGAAGGGAGCCGACAGTCGCGCCTTCGTGCGTCATGTGCGGGAGCTGCTCAAAGAACGCGATTTTGTCATCGTCAATGTCGATTCGACCGTGATCTGCGAGGCGCCGCGGCTCGGCAAGTATCGCGAAGCGATGCGTACCAATATCGCGTCCGATCTGGGCATCAACATCACGCGCGTCAACATCAAGGCGACCACGAGCGAAAAGATGGGTTTCATCGGCCGCGCCGAGGGACTGGCTTGCCAGGCCATTGCGCTCATCGAGTACATTTCTGCATGAGTCGGATGAGCTGGGCCGACTTCATGAATCTGCCGTGCGCGCACGGTGGCCCGGCAGGCAGTGCTCGCTTGCGTTCGATGCCCGAAGACTTCGTGGTGCGCGAGTGGCTCGGATTCGGCGCTGATGGTGACGGCGATCACCTGCTGTTGAAGATCCGCAAGCGTGGCGCGAACACGATGTGGGTCGCCAAACAACTGGCGCGAATGGGCAAGATACCGCCGCGTGATGTCGGCTTTGCTGGCCTGAAAGACCGCGATGCCGTCGCCGAGCAATCGTTCACCGTGCCGGCACGATCGGCGGTTCCGAATTGGCTCGGCGTCACGGGCGAGGGGTTCGAAGTCATCGGTGCGGAACGTATCCGTCGCAAGCTCAAGCGAGGCGCGCTGAAGGGCAATGACTTTGAGCTGGTGCTGAGGGACTTCGTTGGCGACGCAGCCGTGCTGGAGCAGCGATTGCAGAAGCTCGCGGCAGCGGGCGTGCCCAATTATTTCGGGCCGCAGCGCTTTGGCCGCGACGGCAACAACATTGCGACGGCGATTGCATGGTTCGAAGGCGGGCCTGCTCCCGAGCGTATGGAGCGAGGTTTTGCGTTATCCGCCGCGCGCTCGGTGATTTTCAATGCGGTGCTTGCCGAGCGCGTGAATGACGGCACTTGGAATCATCTGCGCGACGGCGATGTGGTGAACCTCAACGGCAGCGGCAGCATCTTCCTTGCCGAGAGCATCGACGACACGCTGCGCGAGCGATGCGATCGTCTCGACGTGCATCCCACCGGGCCGATGTGGCATGGCGATGCATTGCCGTCGACGGGCGCGGTCGCTGAGATGGAATTGCAGATCGCCCAGCGTCACGCGACGCTCGCCGAGGGCTTGTCGAAAGCGAAGCTGGAGCCGGAGCGACGCCCGTTGCGCGTGCCGGTGAGGGAGCTGCGCTGGCGCATCGATGGTGCCGACGTGCATCTGCAGTTTCGTTTGCAGCGAGGCTCGTTCGCGACCGCGGTGCTACACGAGCTGATCAGCAATGCATTCCAAGCGGATACCCCCGAGGCGGATGTATGACTTCAATGCGCGCTACGGGGCGTTCACTTCACTCGCAACAGCACGTATACGGCGCCGCTGCCGCCATCGACCTGTCGGGCCGAGCCGAAGGCTTGAATGGCATCGATCCTCTGCAACCACTGGTTCACCACGTTCTTCAGGACCGGGCCGCGAGGGCCAGAGCGGCGACCCTTGCCGTGAATGATGCGCACGCAGCTCATGCGCCGCTGCAGCGCTTCGGTGAGGAACTCGCGCATGGCTGCTTTCGCCTCGGCTCCGGTCATGCCATGCAGGTCGATCTCGGCGTCGACCGCGTAATGGCCGCGGCGCAGTTTGGTCAGCACTGCTTCTGGAATGTGGGGCCGTCGAAAGCTCAGCTCGTCGCCGGTGGCAAGCGCGGCTTCATCGGACGGTGGCAGCAGGCTTTCCCGGAGCACCTCCTGTTGGTCCGCACGCGTAAAGCGCGCGAGAGGCGGGGGCTTGGGGCCCGCTGGGATATGCTTGCCGGAGTCGCGGAGGCGGCGCACGTCGCGCATCGCCTCGCGAAAAGTCCGGTCGTCAGGATCCCGATCGTCGTTCACCACTCGCTCCAGCGCCGCAGTAGTCGTCTCATCCAGCGCCCCGGTTCGATTACCGCGGGGCCCGTCATGAAGTTGAGGCGTCGATTCCAGTATAGTTCCGCGCCGCAAGTTGGCATGAACCTTCCATCCGGAGCCACGGGATGGATCTCCCGGGCCTATACATGAAGATTCTCCTCAGCAATGACGATGGCTATCGAGCCGAGGGCCTGCGCGCCCTGGGCGATGCCCTGGCGCCGCTGGCCGACATTACCGTAGTCGCGCCGGACCGCAACCGCAGCGGTGCCAGTAACTCACTGACGCTCGACGTGCCGCTGCGCGTGCTGCCCTATGACGAGCGCAAATTCATGGTGGTCAACGGCACGCCCACGGATTGCGTGCATCTGGCCATCTCCGGGCTGTTCGATGACGAGAGCGATCCGGACATGGTCATCTCGGGCATCAACGACGGTGCCAACCTCGGCGACGACGTGCTCTATTCGGGCACGGTCGCGGCGGCCATCGAGGGGCGCTTCCTGGGCTTGCCGGCCATCGCCATGTCGCTGGTGATCCGGCCGGACTCGGGCAATCACTTCGCCACCGCCGCGCGCGTCGCCGCCGAGCTGGTGCTGCGCATTCGGCGCACGCCCTTGCATCAGGCCACCATCCTCAACGTCAATGTGCCCGATGTGCCTTATGAGCAGCTGCGCGGCTATCAAGCGACGCGGCTGGGATTCCGTCATCGCTCCGAACGCATCGTCCGCATGGACGATCCGCGCGGCCGGCCGGTGTATTGGGTCGGTCCCGCCGGCGGTGGTCAGGATGCGGGGCCGGGCACCGACTTCCATGCAGTGGCCAACAACTATGTATCGGTGACGCCGCTGCAGATCGATCTCACGCGTCATTCCATGCTGGACGACATGCGCAACTGGTTGCAGGGGCGAGTGGAATGAAACCACCGGCGCCCAAGACCACCCACAGGATCACAGCCAGCACCAGTGGCAATCGCGCCGGCATCGGCATGACGTCGGCGCGCACGCGCGAGCGTCTGGTCCAGCGTCTGCGCGATCAGGGCATCGTCAATCCGGCGGTGCTGGATCAGATCCGCAACGTGCCGCGACATTTGTTCGTCGACGAAGCGCTCGCCACGCGTGCCTATGAGGACACGGCGCTGCCCATCGGGCATGGCCAGACCATCTCGCAACCTTTCGTCGTGGCGCGCATGACCGAGGCGATGATCGAAGCGGGCACGCCCGGCAAAGTGCTGGAGATCGGCACGGGCTGCGGTTATCAAACCGCGGTGATGTCGCCGCTGGTGCGTTTTGTGTATAGCATCGAGCGCATCGGCGCTTTGCAGGAGCGCGCGCGCCAGCGCTTGCGGGAACTGAATATCGGCAACGTCCATTTACGTCATGGCGACGGCTTCCAGGGCTGGAGCGGGTACGCGCCCTATGACGCGATTCTGATGGCGGCCGCGCCGCTCGCGATTCCTGAAGTCTTGTTCAGTCAGCTGGCACCGGGTGGCCGGCTGATCGCGCCGGTGGGGCCGGAAGGCCGGCAGCAACTGGTGCGCATCACTCGCCGCGGCGATGAGCTTCACAAGGAGACCCTGGGGTTGGTCAGCTTCGTTCCGTTGTTGAAAGGCCTGGATTGATGGGCCCCGAGTCGATGAGGCTGGGCGCGTGTCGTGCCGGTGGCTCGCGCCGATACTGATCGCCCTGGCGCTGCTGGCCGGCTGCGCCTCCAACGGCGATCGTCCCGCTACGTATCTCGTAAAGCGCGGCGACACCCTCTATTCGATCGCGTTTCGTCACAAGCTCGATTATCGGGACGTGGCGCGCTGGAATCGTATCGGCCGGGATTATGTGATTTATCCCGGGCAGACCTTGCGTTTGTATCCTCCTGGCGGCAGCAGCGCGCGAACGGCATCGGCACCCACCACTTCAAGCAGAAGGACTCCGCCGAAGGCGAGACCCGCACCTACGCCGCCGCCACGACGCGCGACTCCGAGCGGACCTCCCGTGAAATGGCACTGGCCCGTGAATGGCGGCACGGCCACGCTCACTTCGCGCCCCAATGGGGGACACGGACTGACCATTGCCGGCCGGCTCGGAGAAGAGATCCGTGCCGCGGGCAATGGCAAGGTTGTTTATACCGGCTCCGGGCTGCTGGGTTACGGCCAGCTGGTCATCGTTAAACACAACGAAACGTACTTGAGCGCGTACGGCCATTTGCAGTCGGTGTTGATCGCGGAGGGCGATACGGTCGGGGCCGGGCAGCGCATCGCCACCATGGGCAACGGGCCGCAAGGCTCACCGCAGTTGTACTTCGAGATTCGTATCAACGGCACACCGGGCAATCCGCTTTCATTGCTGCCGCAACGTTGAGAGCGGTTCGCAAATACGATCGTTGGTCCGATCGTTGCAACGTGTTTTTGCATCGCCTGTTCTGCGCTGGACAGGATTGCCCCCGTGGCTTTCTCGATGCGCGTAAGGGTTGCGCTGCGCGCGCTCGTGTGTCTAAATCCGCCCCCAACGTGTCAGCGGCCGCTCAATCCAGGGTGACCGGGTGAAGACGCGGGGGCGGAGGGGGATTCGAGGAAACAGCGCGAAGAAGAACAAAAGCAAAATAACAAGAATATTTCGTCCAGCGACGACTCCTTTGGAGCGCACTAGACGAGTTGGGTCGAACGATCTTCAGTCCCTCGCGTCTTCTCCCGGTCATCCTGGCAACAGGGTGACCGGGAGAATCGTTTGAGACTCCAGATCGGGCCCGCGCGGTTTCCCGATCCTCGTTCGTTTTCTTTGTGACTGCTGCTCGAGCCGAGCGGCGCTATTGAGCACTTCCCAGCAGCAGCGCCATCACCACGGTGCGACCTTCGCTCGCCAGGATGTTGTAGGTGCGGCAGGCGGCGCCTGTATCCATCACCTCGCAGCCAATGCCGCGCGATAGCACCGCGCCGAGGATCTCGGGCGCGGGAAACTCCTGGCGCGGTCCAGAGCCGATCACCACCACCTCGGGCTTCATCGCGAGCACCGGCTGCAAATCATCGACCGACAGATCGGCGGCGGTGCGCGGGCGCCAGTCGCTGACGATCTGATCGGCCGCCACCAGGCAGCTGCCGCGAATTACGGTCTCGCCGATGCGCACCTCGCCAGCCGCATACGAGCGGATCAGGTTGATGCCACCAATGTTCTCGTCGGTCAGTTTCATTCGGCTACCATAGCGCAGGTCCCTGCCACTGCTGAAGATGTGAAGACGCTGACGTCCACCGTGACCCTGATCGTTCCCGAGCTGAATCCGCCCGATCAGAATCCCCTGGGCGCGGAGCACGAGGCGGGTACCGGTCGACTGCCCCCGCTTACTCGCCTTGCACGCCTTGCAGGTCGCGGTTCGGTGCTCAAGCGGCAGATCGAGGCGGGCAGGGGAGCCTTACATGCGGCCGTGCTCGATGCACTTCAATTGCGCGATGCCGCCGACCAGTATCCGAGCGCAGCGGTCATTCGCACCGGCGCCACCGGCGAGCGTGCCATTGGTTTCTGGCTGCGTGCTCAGCCTATACACTTCGCGGCGGGTCTGGATCGTCTGACGACGATTCCATTGCATGGCGCGGCTCGCATGAGTGCCGCCGAGCGCGCGGCGTTGTCACCGACACTCGCCGATCATCTGCAGTCCACGGGTATTCAGCTGCACGAGGGTGCGGATGGCGAGTGGCTGCTGCGTAGTGAAGAGCCGTTGCAGGTGCAGACGGTCACTCCGGAGTTTGCTGCCGAGAATCCGCGTGCCGACATTTTGCCGACCGGGCGGGATGCGGGCAGCCTGCGCCGCTTGATGACAGAAATGCAGATGCTGTTACACGACCATCCGGTCAACAGATCGCGTGAGCGCCGCGGCTTGCCCGCGATGAACGCGATATGGGTGCATGGGGAAGGGATGTTGAGTGACGTGACACCGCAGTCATTGCCCGAGGCCAGCGGCGATGATGTTTATTTGCAAGGTATCTATCGCTTGCATGGCCTGCCGGTGCAGCCCAAATCTGCCGATGCAGCGAGCTTGTTGACTCGCATCGCGGGCCCGACCGTCGCGATCATCGATCCGCCCGATCTACGCGCGCTCGAAACGAATTGGCTCGAGCCGCTCAGCCGTGCTTTGCTCCGCGGCGCCATTTCGAATCTGACGGTGCTGTTCGACGGATGGCGCATCGATACCGATCGTGCCGCGATGTTCAAATTCTGGCGCCGCCCGCTGCCGCCGGCGAACTGGGCTGCATGTTGAACCGCACTATCCGTCGTCGCGAGGCAGGAGCTTCGCTCGCGTTGCCTGGCGATCTGCATCCGCTGTTGCGACGTTTGTATGCCAACCGCGGCATCAATGCCGCCGACGATCTGGATCTCGGACTGGCGCGCCTGATTCCAGTGAGCCGGCTGGGCGGCATCGATGCCGCCGTGGACTTGCTGTGTGAGCACTTCAGTCGCGGCAGTCGCATCGTGGTGGTGGGGGACTTCGATGCCGACGGCGCGACCAGCACGGCACTGGTGGTTCGTCAGCTGCGAGGGCTGGGCTTCAAGCACGTCGATTTCCTCGTGCCCAATCGGTTTCAGTACGGCTACGGTCTCACGCCGGAGATCGTGCAGCTCGCGGCGGAAGCGCGCCCGGGCTTGATCGTCACTGTCGATAACGGCATCTCCAGTCACGCCGGCGTTACCGCGGCAACCGCGCTCGGCATCCAGACGCTGATTACAGATCATCATCTCGCGCCGGCCTCGGTGCCGGCGGCCAATGCCATCGTCAATCCGAATGCGCCGGGCGACTCGTTTCCCAGCAAGGCGCTGGCGGGCGTGGGCGTCGCGTTTTATTTGATGGCGGCGTTGAGCCGTGCCATGCAGGATCGCGGACTGTGCAGCAATGCGCCACCGGTCGCGGACCTGCTGGATCTGGTGGCACTCGGCACGATTGCGGATCTGGTGCCGCTGGATAGAAACAATCGCATCCTGGTGCACCAGGGGCTGCGTCGCATTCGCGCCGGTCGCTGCATCGCGGGGATTCGCGCCTTGCTCGAAGCGGCCAACTGCATTGCCGGCAATGTCGTGGCAGCGGATCTGGGCTTTCAGATCGGCCCTCGCTTGAACGCGGCGGGCCGGCTCGACGACATGTCCATCGGTATTCAATGTCTGCTGACCGACGATCCGAATACCGCGCGGCTGCTGGCGGCCCGGCTCACGCAATTGAACAGCGACCGCAAGGAGCTGGAGCTGCAGATGCAGCAGGAAGCGCTCATGGCCATCGCCGACATGCGTGCCGAAGATCCGCAGCTGCCGCTCGGTCTATGTTTGTTCGACGAGTCGTGGCATCAGGGTGTGGTCGGTCTGGTGGCCTCGCGCGTCAAGGACCGCGTCCATCGTCCGGTGATCGCACTGGCTCGCGCGGACGCGAACACGTTGAAAGGTTCGGCTCGCTCGGTCCCGGGCGTGCACATTCGCGATGTGCTCGATGCGGTGGCAACGCGTCATCCGGGGTTGATCGAGAAGTTCGGCGGCCATGCGATGGCGGCGGGGCTGACCTTGCCGGCCGCTGCCCTGGAAACATTCCGTGCCGAGCTCGACGCCGAGGTGCGGCGCTGGATGAGTGTCGAGGACACCATCGGCGTGGTGCATTCCGACGGCGTCCTGCAGCATGACGAGCTGACGCTCGACGTTGCGCGGCTGCTGCAGCAGGCCGGGCCTTGGGGCCAGGCTTTTCCGGAACCGCTGTTCGATGGCTGTTTCGAGGTGCGCAATGTGCGCATCCTGGGCGAGCGGCACCTCAAGCTGGAAGTGCGCGCCGACGGCCACAACGGGCGCACCGCCAGTTGCGAAGCGATTGCGTTTCGCCATTTCGATCACGACGACGCGCCGCAGGTGCAGCCGGATTCCCGCGTGGAGCTGGCCTACCGGCTGGACGTGAACCGCTACAACGGCGCGGAGCGGTTGCAACTGGTGGTGGAGTATCTGCGGGTCTTGTAGATGAGTGGCTGGCGGTTAGCGGTTAGTGGTTGGTCGAGCCAGGAAGCCTCCGGAGCTAACCGCTAACCGCCAACCGCTTCTGTGATAGCATCGCCATCCCGCATTTTCCCGGCCATTCGCACGCATTCATGGAAATCAATCCCATCCTCCGTTCCATCGAAGACCTCACCGAGCGCAGCGGGGCGCTGAGGAGGTTTCTTTGACTACGACACCAAGAGCGAACGCCTCGCGGAAGTAACCCGCGAGCTGGAAGATCCCGCCATCTGGAATACGCCCGATCGCGCTCAGGAGCTGGGCCGGGAGCGCGCCCGCCTGGAGCAGATCGTCGGCACGCTGGATCGGGTCGATAACGGCCTGAAGGATGCGTCCGAGTTGCTGGAAATGGCGGTCGCCGAGAACGAGCCCTCGGCCATCGCCGATGTGGAGCGCGACATCGCCCAGCTCGAAGCTCAGGTGAAGAAGCTGGAGTTCCAGCGCATGTTCCCGGGCGAGATGGATGCGCACAGCTGCTTCCTGGACATCCAGGCCGGCGCCGGCGGCACCGAAGCGCAGGACTGGGCGGCGATGCTGATGCGCATGTACCTGCGCTGGGGCGATCAGCACGGCTACAAGACCGAGGTCGTCGACGTGAACGACGGCGAAGTCGCGGGCATCAAGAGCTGCACCATCAACTTCAGCGGCGACTATGCCTACGGCTGGCTGCGTACCGAAACGGGCGTGCACCGTCTGGTCCGCAAGTCGCCGTTCGATTCGAATGCGCGGCGGCACACGTCGTTCGCCTCCGTCTTCGTCTCGCCCGAAGTCGATGAGGACATCCAGATCGACATCAATCCGGCGGACCTGAAGACCGACGTGTATCGCTCCAGCGGCGCCGGCGGTCAGCACGTCAACAAGACCGAATCGGCCGTGCGTATCACCCACGTGCCCACCGGCATCGTGGTGGCCTGCCAGGCCGAGCGCAGCCAGCACAAGAATCGCGACAAGGCGATGAAGATGCTGAAGGCGAAGTTGTACGAGCTGGAAGTGAACAAGCGCAACGCCGCCGCCAAGGTGCTGGAAGACTCCAAGTCGGACGTGAGCTGGGGCAACCAGATCCGTTCCTACGTGCTCGACCAGTCGCGCATCAAGGATCTGCGCACCAACGTCGAGGTCGGCGCCACCGACAAGGTGCTCGACGGCGATCTCGATCAGTTCCTGGAAGCGAGCTTGAAGCAGGGCCTGTAACGCATATGACTGAACCCACGCAACCTCCCCAGTCGACCGCCAAGTCGACCGCCAAGTCGGCCGCCAAGGCGAATCCGTCGAGCGCGGCGGAGCAGGCTCCGGTGGACGAGAACAAGCTGATTGCCGAGCGGCGCGCCAAGCTCGAAAAATTGCGTAGCAGCGGCGTGGCGTTCCCGAACGATTTCCGCCGCGACGCGCTGGCCGATCAATTGCACACGGCGTATGCCGATCGCCCGCCCGAATGGTTCGATCAGAACACGGTGCGCGTGAAGGTCGGCGGCCGCATGATGGTCAAGCGCGTGATGGGCAAGGCGAGCTTTGCCAAGATCATGGACCGCACCGGCGAGATCCAGCTGTTCATCCAGAGCACCGCGCTCGGCTCGGTGTACGACGAGTTCAAGACCTGGGACGTGGGCGACATCCTGGGCGCCGAGGGCACGCTGTTCATCACCAAGACCGGCGAGCTGTCGGTGAAGGTGGAGAAGCTGCGGCTGCTGGTGAAGTCGCTGCGCCCGCTGCCCGACAAGTGGCACGGCCTGGCGGACCAGGAAACGCGCTATCGCCAGCGCTATGTCGATCTCATCGTCAGCCCGCAAAGCCGGCAGGTGTTTCGCACGCGCACGCGCATCGTGAAGTATCTGCGTGACTTCTTGGATGCGCTCGATTTCATGGAAGTCGAAACGCCGATGATGCAGGCAATCGCCGGCGGCGCGGTGGCGCGGCCGTTCGTGACGCATCACAACCAGCTCGACATCGATTTGTATCTGCGCATCGCGCCCGAGCTGTATCTGAAGCGCCTGGTGGTGGGCGGTTTCGAGCGGGTGTACGAGATCAATCGCAACTTCCGCAACGAGGGTGTGTCGACGCGACACAACCCCGAGTTCACGATGCTGGAGTTGTATCAGGCGTATGCCGATTACACCGACCTGATGAATCTGGTCGAGCGCATGTGCCAGGGGCTGTGCGACACCATTCTCGGCACGCGTCGCATCGAATATCAGGGCGAGGTGTTCGACTTCGGCCAACCGTTCCGTCGCGTCACGGTCGAAGACCTGGTGGTGCATTTCAACCCGGGCATCGAGCGCGCCAGGCTGCGCGATGTGGAGTACCTGCGGGCTCACTGCGACAAGCTGGGCATTCCTCATTCGCCTGGCGACGGACCGGGCAAGCTGCAGATCGAGATCTTCGAGAAAACGGCCGAGCACCGGCTGGTGGCGCCGACTTTCGTTTACGCCTATCCCACCGAAGTCTCGCCGCTGTCGCGGCGGAATGATTCGGACCCGTTCATCACGGATCGCTTCGAGTTCTTCGTCGGCGGCCGCGAAATCGCCAACGGCTTCTCCGAGCTGAACGATCCCGAAGATCAGGCGCAGCGTTTCAAGGAGCAGCTCGCCCGCAAGACGGCGGGTGACGAGGAGGCCATGCAATACGACGCCGACTACATCCGCGCATTGGAATATGGCCTGCCGCCCACCGCCGGCTTGGGCATCGGCATCGATCGCCTGGTGATGTTGTACACCAACTCACCCTCGATTCGCGACGTGCTGCTGTTCCCGTACATGCGCCCGGAGACCTGATCTGGAGGCGCCGGCTGGGTCCCCAGGATCATGTGAGAAACTCCGCGCTTTTCGCGGATTCAGCAACATCAGACTGAATCTCTTATTCAACCGCGTAGGGCAGCGGCACGCGAGTGAGGATCGCCGTCTGGCCATCGATGTGTAAGGGTGAGTCTCGCTGCGCGAGGCTGACGACGGCGAGAATCTCGGAGCCACTGTCGGTGGGCGCGGAATCGACAACCTCACCGGCATGTTGCTCGCCAGATAGAACTCGCGTGCCCGGTGCGGGCGCCGGGCCAGGGCTCTGGAAAAGAAACATCCGCCGCTTCACCGTCCCCCGGAAGTGGGCGCGAGCGATGATCTCCTGGCCCGTGTAGCAGCCTTTCTCGAAGCTGATGCCACCGAGCAGATCGATGTTGAGCATCTGCGCCACGAATGCTTCGTGAGTTTCCGGATACACCTGGGGTAAGCCGGCACGAATGTGAGAGAGGTGCCAGCGATGCTCGCCGGCTGCATCGACGGGCGCGGAGAACGCACCGAGTAGCAACACGTCATCGATGCCGGGAACAGAAACGCCGGGAAGCGAAAAATAGCTCACCCCATCGATCTGGCGATGGGCACCGCTCTCCAATGTCACATCCGCAGGCAAAGCAGAGCGGGGCGCAACCGCGATTTGCAAGTGTTTGGCGGCCTCCACCTTCGCCTTTGCACGCAATACATACTTCCGCAAACGCAGCACGGTGGTGTCGACCAGCGAGGCCGGCAGCACTAGCGCGATGCCATCGCCGCGAGCGAGCACCCAGAACACCGCCTGCACGCGCCCCTGCGGGGAATTGCAGCAGGCGAGCTGCACCCGATTCGAATCGAGCGCGTCCAGATCGGCCGTCAGCTGACCTTGCAGATAAGAACGAGCGTCGGCCCCGCTCACCATAATTGCGGCGAGCCGGGTCAATTGGATGGCCGAAGGCACTGACGGCACTGCGGCGCCGTTGGCCACGCTGTCAGGGATACTGTTAGGGGCAGACATTCGTGAAATCCGAAATCAAGCCTCGCCACAAACGAAAAGCGCGCCGTTCCTGCATCGGGGTGCTTCTGGCACACTACCGGTCGTTTGAACGGTTCCGCCATCATCGTCCGGTTCAATGGCAGATACAAATTCGAGGCCAACCACAACGACAAGTTCGCGGACGGGGGGCGATGTCCCCGCCGTGGAGGCGGATGTGACCGATAAAGGGACCGGAGCGGGTGGCTCGGGTTCCCCGCCGAAAGAGATCGGCGGCCGCGACGGGCCGGAGCCGACGCGCTTCGGCGATTGGGAAAAAGCGGGCCGCTGCATAGATTTCTGAGTCTCTATTTTGATTCGGCACGATTGCCCAACCTGCAGGCATTTCACATGAGCAATCCAAAATTCGAGCGGCCGCTGTCGCCGTTCATGATGTATCGATGGCAGTACACCAATACGCTGTCCATCCTGCACCGGCTCACCGGCTGCGCACTCACCGTCGGATTGCTGTTGTTTGTTTATTGGCTGGTCGCCGCCGCCAGCGGTCCCGAGGCGTACGCGTCGGCGCGCGATGTGTTCGCCCATCCGGTGACCATCGTTCTGCTGGTCGGTTTCTCGTTCGCTTTCTTTTATCACCTGCTCAACGGCGTGCGGCACCTGGTGTGGGATGTGGGCTACGGCTTCGAGAAGGCCAAGGCACGCGCCAGCGGCTGGCTGGTGTTCCTCGGTGCGACCGTGCTCACGGCTTTCCTTTGGTTCCTGCTGGCCCGCGGAGGTGCGGTATGAGTCTGCGCAGTCCGGTCGGACGAGTTCTGGGCCTGGGAGCGGCCGGTGAGGGCGTCGGCCACTGGTGGACGCAGCGAGTCACTTCGGTGGCGCTGGTGCTGCTGGGCTTGTGGTTCGTGTTCGCGCTGATCGCGCTGCCCGATCGCAGTTACGAAACCGTCACCGCGTGGATCCACGAGCCGATGAACGCCGTGCTGCTGTCGCTGCTGGTGGGCACGACGATCTATCACTCGCAGCTGGGTGTGCAGGTAGTGGTCGAGGATTACGTGAGTCATCACGGTGCCAAGATCATCACCATGCTGGCGCTGCAGTTCATTCACTATGTATTGGGCGCGCTCGGCATCTTCTCCGTGCTGCGCATCGCATTCGGGAGCGCCGCATGAGCGCGTATCAGTTCATCGATCATTACTACGACGTAGTTGTCGTCGGCGCTGGCGGCGCCGGCCTCCGTGCGACATTCGGGCTGGCGCATTCGGGTCTCTCGGTGGCGTGCGTGACCAAGGTCTTCCCGACGCGCAGTCACACGGTGGCCGCGCAGGGTGGCATCAGCGCCGCGCTCGGCAACATGGGCGAGGACGACTGGCGCTGGCACATGTACGACACCGTGAAGGGTTCGGACTGGCTGGGCGATCAGGACGCCATCGAGTTCATGTGCAAGGAGGCGCCCGGCGCCGTGATCGAGCTCGAGCACTACGGTCTGCCGTTCTCGCGTACCGACGACGGTCGCATTTATCAGCGTCCATTCGGCGGCATGACCACGCACTTCGGCAAGGGCACCGCGCAGCGCACGTGCGCAGCGGCGGACCGCACCGGCCACGCGATGCTGCATACGTTGTATCAGCAGGCGCTGCGTCACGAGGCGCAGTTCTTCGTTGAATATTTCGCCGTCGATCTGATCATGGACAACGGCGAATGCCGCGGCGTCGTCGCCATCAACATGTCCGACGGCACCGTGCATCGTTTCCTCGGTCATCAGACGATTCTTGCGACGGGCGGTTACGGCCGTGCGTACTTCTCGTGTACGTCCGCTCACACTTGTACCGGCGACGGCGGCGGCATGGTGCTGCGCGCTGGCCTGCCGCTGCAGGACATGGAGTTCGTTCAGTTCCATCCGACGGGCATCTACGGCGCCGGATGTTTGATTACCGAAGGCGTGCGCGGCGAGGGCGGCATTCTGCGCAACTCGCAGGGCGAGCGCTTCATGGAGCGTTACGCGCCGAACGCGAAAGATCTGGCGTCGCGCGACGTGGTCAGCCGTTCCATGACCATGGAAATTCGCGAAGGCCGCGGCGTCGGCCCGCACAAGGATCATATCTATCTGCACCTCGAGCACCTCGGTGCCGAAGTGATTCACGAGCGCCTGCCGGGCATCGCCGAGACCGCGAAGATTTTTGCTGGCGTCGATGTGACCAAGCAGCCGATTCCGGTGCTGCCGACCGTTCACTACAACATGGGCGGTATCCCGGCGAACTATCACGGCGAAGTGGTGATGCTGAAGGACGGCAATCCGGACGCGGTCGTGCCGGGCTTGATGGCGGTGGGCGAGGCGGCGTGCGTGTCCGTGCACGGCGCGAATCGCCTGGGTTCCAATTCGCTGCTGGACCTCGTGGTGTTCGGTCGCGAGGCCGCGCGGCACGCCGCCGAGATCGTCAAGCCGAACACCAAACATCGGCCGCTGCCGAAAGATGCGGGTGATTTCGCGCTCAGCCGCATCGACAAGTTCCGCAACGCCAAGGGCTCGCTGAAGACCGCCGAGGTCCGGCTGAACATGCAGCGCGTGATGCAGAACCACGCCGCCGTGTTCCGCACTTCCGAGTCGCTCAAGGAAGGCGTGGTGAAGATGCAGGACGTGTTCAAGTCGTTCGAGCAGGTGAACGTCAGCGATCGCGGCATGGTGTGGAACACCGACCTGATCGAAACGCTGGAGCTCGACAACCTGCGCAGCCAGGCGGTCGCGACCATCGTTTCCGCCGAGAATCGCAAGGAGAGCCGCGGCGCGCACGCGCACGAGGACTTCCCGAATCGTGACGACGTGAACTGGTTGAAGCACACCCTCGCGTGGGTGGATCCGCAGGGCAAGGTGTCGCTCGCCTATCGCCCCGTGCACTTGAACACATTGACCAACGACGTGGAGCCCGTTCCGCCCAAGGCGAGGGTGTACTGACCATGGCGCAATTCCGTCTTCCCAAGAACTCGGTCGTCGGCGTCGGCAAGCACTATCCGGCGCCGGCCGGTGCGAAGGACGTGCGGACCTTCCGCATCTATCGCTTCGATCCGGAGTCGGGCCAGAACCCACGCTACGACACGTACGAAATCGACATGTCGACGTGCGGTCCGATGGTTCTGGATGCGCTGATCAAGATCAAGAACGAGATCGATCCGACGCTGACCTTCCGTCGCTCCTGCCGCGAGGGCATCTGCGGCTCGTGCGCGATGAACATCGACGGCGTGAACACGCTGGCCTGCACGCGCGCGACCGAAGACGTGAAGGGCACGGTGAAGATCTTCCCGTTGCCGCACATGCCGGTGATCAAGGACCTCGTGCCGGATCTCACCAACTTCTACGCGCAATACGCGTCGGTGAAGCCGTGGCTGCAGACGCGGACGCCGGCGCCCCCGGATCGCGAGCGCCTGCAGTCGAAGGAAGATCAGGAGAAGATCGATCGTCCGGCCGCGTGCATCCTGTGCGCCTGTTGCTCGACCGCGTGCCCGAGCTACTGGTGGAACGGCGACCGCTATCTCGGCCCGGCGGCGCTGCTGGCTGCGTATCGTTGGATCGTCGACACGCGCGACGAAGCGACCGGCGAGCGCCTGGATGCGCTCAATGATCCGTTCAAGCTGTATCGTTGCCATACGATCATGAACTGCACCGAGGCGTGTCCGAAGGACCTGAACCCGGCCAAGGCCATTGCCGAGATCAAGAAGAAGCTGGCCGAACGGCAGCACTAAGATGCGGTTGGCGGTTAGCGGTTAGTGGTTGGTCGGAGCAGAGGCGCGAGGCCATTGTGAGCCGGGACGATTCTTCACCAACCGCCAACCGCCAAGCGCCAACCGCTGGCCAGCTCAAATGGCGCTGCCGGCGCGGCATGCGCGAATTGGACGTCCTGCTCGAACGGTATCTTCAGGAACGGTATCCTTCCGCCCCGGCTGCCGAACAACAGGCCTTTGCAGCATTGCTAGAAGCGCCAGACCCGCAGCTGTTCGCCTATGTAGTGCAACGCGAGGTGCCGGAAGATCCGGATTGGGCGCATGTCATTGCCAGACTCCGCAACGCCGACCCCGGCGATTCACCAGCCGCTGACGATTGATGTCCGCGGCCGTCGCACCGAGCGCTGGCTCGGCGCGCTGGCGGTGCTGGCCCTGGCAATTGCTGCCCGTCTGCTCGATTTGTCCCCGCTGGCCGCTGCCGTTCTTTTTTTCAGTGCATGCAGCCTGGTCGTCGCGGGCCTCTGGCGGCAGGGGTGGTTGGGCGGTGCTCACCGTCTGACGGGCGTCCGCTGGCTGTCCGACGGAAGCTGGATGCTTACCGACGCGGGACTGGTGAATCTGCCCGCGGCTTTGTCACCCCAATCCAGAGTCGGCAGCCGCTGGTTGTGGCTTCGCTGGCACATCGAAGCCGGCGGCCCGCGGCGACGCTCGATGTTGCTGCTCCAGGGCGATGTCGAAGACGGCGATTTGCGCCGCCTCGGCGTCCGCCTGCGCTTGGAATCAGTCTGCCGTCAGCCGCTGCGCGCGCGGGTTCTCGGTGCATGAGCATGTTTTTTGACGGCCATCACGTATTCACTCAGCGAATGTTCAGGGAAGCTTATGTCGCGGCGAACTTTCGCGCGGCCCGTCAGTCTATGAGTGCAGTCGTGGAGTGGCCACCGAGCGCGCTTCCGCCTGTCGGGCAGGGAGCGGGCGCTTGACGACCACACCGACGACGACCCCGGATGACACCGACCAGGAGCTGGTCCGGCGCGTGCAGGCCGGTGACCAGACGGCGTTCAACCTGCTGGTGCTCAAGTACCAGCATCGGGTACTGAAGCTGGTCGGGCGTTTCGTCAACGACGCGGCCGAGGCCGAGGACGTTGCCCAGGAGGCATTCCTCAAGGCGTATCGGGCGTTGGCCTCGTTTCGCGGCGACAGTGCGTTTTATACCTGGCTGTATCGGATTGCGATCAATACAGCCAAGAACGCGCTGGTGTCGCAGCGGCGCCGGCCGGTGGACTTCGACCTGGACCTGCAGGACCCGGAGCAGTACGACCGGCAGGCCAAGCTGAAGGAAGCGGACACTCCGGAAGCAGTGCTGCTGACGGACGAGATTCGCGCGGTCGTCGAGGAGGCGATGGAGCAGCTGCCCGAGGACCTGCGTACGGCGATCGTGCTACGTGAGCTGGAAGGCCTGTCGTACGAGGAGATCGCCGAAGCGATGGATTGTCCGGTGGGCACCGTGCGATCCCGGATCTTCCGGGCGCGCGAGGCCATCGACAAGAAGCTCAAGCCATTGCTGGAGTGAGCGCCGTTGCCGGAATGATGAGCGATGAGCGGCGATTGAATCGAATTGTGCATTGCTGGCAAGGTTGGCCAGGTTGGTGAGCGTGTCGACACATATGACCGGGGCGATGACCATCGTGGTGACAGCATGACGGATGCTCTGAATGAACAGCTTTCTGCCTGCCTGGACGGCGAGCTGCCGCCGGCGGAGCTCGACCTGCTCTTGAAGCGGGTGGGGCGAGAGGCTGAGTTGCGTGCCGCCATCGGCCGCTATTCGCTGATTGGCGAAGCCATGCGGGCCGAGCGCCCGGCGGTTGCTTCGCCCGACTTCGCCGGCAAGGTGATGGCCGCCGTGGCCGCGGAATCGACCGCGCCTGCCGCAACACCAACTCGCTCGCCGGTCCAGTACCCGAATCGCACCCGAAACGACGGTGTCCGGGCGCCGGCCGCCGCTTCTTGGATTTCCCCCGCGACCCTGCGTTACCTGCGGCCCGCGGCCGGTATGGCCATCGCCGCCGGTGTCGCGGCTGTTGCTGTGCTCACTCTGCAGCCCACCGGTCAGCCCGACTCGGGGGGCGTCGCGATGCCGATGGTCGCTGCCAATCAGCCCGCGGCGAACGAGTCCATCGTTTCGCCGGCCGACGATTCTGAGCCGAGTTATGTGGTGCCGACTACGACCTCGAGCTCCGCGTTCATCCCCGCCACCCGCCTGACCAACTACGTGGTCGCGCACAGCGAATATTCGTCGCCGCTCGGCCGCCGCTCGGTGCTCAGTGGAGTGCTGGCCGACGACGCGGAAGTTCAGGCGCTGGAATCGGGCGATGCCACGATCCAGATTTCTGTCGACGATGACGCTGCTTCGGTACGTTGATGGCTTCGTTGCACACCACGGTTCACATGCCGAAATGGCCGATTAGATGGCCGGTTGGTCTGATGGCCGCGATGCTGACCGTGGTGGCCACGGGAGCAGGGGCGGCGGATCGTGAAGCTCGCCAGTGGCTGGAGCGCATGTCCGAAGCGCTCGCCACCCGCAATTACGAAGGCCGCTTCTTTCATCTGCGCGACGAGCGCTCCGAAGCGATGCGGATCTATCACCGCGTCGACAGGGGCAAGGTCACCGAGCGCCTGGTCTCGCTCGACGGCAGCGGTCGCGAGATCATTCGCAATCAGACCGAAGTGATCTGTTATCTGCCGGACCGTCGCACGGTGCTGGTGGAAAAGCGCACCGACGACAACACACTGCTCGCGGCCGTGCCCGCGTACAACGATCAGCTCGAAGCTCACTACAACATCGAGCGTGGACCGTTCACCAAGGCGCTGGGCCGCCGCACGCAGGTGATCAATGTCACGCCTCGCGACCAGTTTCGTTATGGCTATCGTCTGTGGCTGGATGACGAAACGGCGATGCCGCTCAAATCGCAACTGTGCGATCGCAACGGCAAGGTCATCGAACAGATCCTGTTTGCGGAGCTCAATTTCCGCGACCGTATTCCTGCCGACAGCTTGAAGCCGTCCATTACCGGCGAAGGTTTTCGCTGGATCCGGCAAGACGCGCAGCCGCAGCTGGCGGCCGCGGGTCAGGCCGGAGGCTGGGGCGTGATCCGCCTGCCAGCGGGCTTCCGGCTGACGGCGTGGCGCATTCAATTCATCGCCGGCTCCAGCGGCCCGGTGCAGCACCTGGTGTATTCGGACGGCCTGGCGTCGGTGTCGGTATTCATCGAGCCCCGCAATCCGCAGGCCGAGCCGGTGAAGGGCCTGGCCAAAGTGGGCGCTGCCTTCGCCTTCTCCCGCTCGCTGGACGACCATCAGGTCACCGCTGTAGGCGAAGTGCCTCCCGTGACCCTGGAGGCCATTGCCGCCGGTGTCACCAAAGACGAGGCCGCAGCGCCGACCGCGCCTGCGCCTGCCACGAATCAGTCCGCTCTGCCGCCACCCCAGCCGCAGCAGTGACGGGGAACGAGCCTCCGCGATGACACAATGGACGGTCCTGAGCCGCCCCGAATGCAGCCTGTGCGAGCAAATGCTCCATGAGCTGGCTGAAGAGCTGAGTCCTGCCGAGGCGGCGCGGGTCAAGGTCGTCGATATCGGCCAGGATCCGGCCCTGGAGCGCAAGTACAGCCTGCGTATTCCCGTGCTGCTTGCCGACGACGAATTCGTCTGCAACTACCGGCTGGACCGGGAGCGGGTCCGGCGCATCACTGCCGGACCGGCGTAAACCGCACCCGGGTGCTGCTACGCCCACCGGCGGCGGCAGCTCCTGCACATTCATGTGCTTGCTGCATTCGGGCATCCTGCCCAGCACCAAGCCCGCTATAATCCGCCGCCGCCGGCCAGTCCCCCGGCCAGCAGTACAAGCCTTCTGATGAAGCTGATCCGCAATTTCTCGATCATCGCCCATATCGATCACGGCAAATCCACGCTCGCCGACCGTTTCATCCAGCTGTGCGGCGGCCTGGAAGCACGCGAGATGGAGGCGCAGGTGCTGGACTCCATGGATCTGGAGCGGGAGCGCGGCATCACCATCAAGGCGCAGGCCGTGTCGTTGCGCTACAAGGCGCGCGACGGCCAGGTCTATCAGCTCAACATGATCGATACGCCGGGCCACGTGGACTTTTCCTACGAAGTGTCCCGCTCCCTGGCAGCATGCGAAGGCGCGCTGCTGGTCGTGGACGCGGCGCAGGGCGTCGAAGCGCAGAGCGTCGCGAACTGCTACACGGCCATCGAGCAGGGGCTGGAAGTGGTGCCCGTGCTCAACAAGATCGACCTGCCCTCGGCCGAGCCGGAGCGGGTCATCAAGGAGATCGAGGAGATCATCGGCATCGAAGCCAGCGACGCGGTGCGTGTCAGCGCCAAGACCGGCGAGAACGTGCCGGAGCTGCTGGAGCAGTTGATCGCGCGCATCCCGCCGCCGAAGGGCGATCCCGAGGCGCCGCTGCAGGCTTTGATCATCGATTCCTGGTTCGACAACTACGTCGGCGTCGTGTCGCTGGTGCGGGTGGTGAACGGCTCGCTGCGCCGGGGACAGAAGATCCGCATGTGGTCGACGGGTCGCGCCTATCAGATCGACAAGCTCGGCCGCTTCACGCCCAAATCGGTGGCCAGCGAGTCGCTCGAGACCGGCGAAGTGGGGTTCGTGATCGCCGGCATCAAGGAGATCAACGGCGCGCCGGTGGGCGACACCATCACGCTCGACGCCCGGCCCGCCAGCGAGCCGCTGGCCGGTTTCAAAAAGGTCCAGCCGCGCGTGTTCGCCGGCGTGTTCCCGGTGAAATCGGATGATTACGAAAACTTCAGGGACGCGCTCGCCAAATTGAAGCTCAACGATTCGGCACTACATTACGAGCCGGAAGTCTCGACCGCGCTGGGCTTCGGCTTTCGCATCGGCTTCCTGGGCCTGCTGCATATGGACATCGTGCAGGAGCGGTTGGAGCGCGAGTACAACCTGGACCTGATCACCAGCGCGCCGACGGTGGTGTACGAGGTGCTCAAGACCGACGGCACGCTGGTATACGTGGACAATCCGTCCAAGCTGCCGCCGAGCAACGAAATCGAGGATTTGCGTGAGCCGATCATTACAGCAAACATTCTCTTGCCGCCCGAGTACGTCGGCGCCGTGATCACGTTGTGCACGGAGAAGCGCGGCCGGCAGACCAAGATGCTATACGTCGGCAACCAGGTGTCATTGCAATACGAAATGCCGATGGCCGAAGTGGTGCTGGATTTCTTCGACCGCCTCAAGTCGGTGAGCCGCGGCTACGCTTCCTTCGACTACGAATTCGCCCGCTTCGAATCGGCGCCGCTGGTCAAGCTGGACGTGCTGATCAACGGCGACCGCGTCGATGCGCTGTCGTTGATCGTGCATCGCGATAACGCCTATGCGCGCGGCCGCGAGCTGGTCGACAAGATGCAGGAACTGATTCCCCGGCAGCAGTTCGAAATCGCGGTGCAGGCCGCCATCGGCAGTCACATCGTCGCGCGCGCGACCGTGAAGGCCCTGCGCAAGAACGTTCTCGCCAAGTGTTACGGCGGTGACGTTTCGCGCAAGCGCAAGCTGCTGGAGAAGCAGAAGGAAGGCAAGAAGCGCATGAAGCAGATCGGTTCGGTCGAGATCCCGCAGGAGGCCTTCCTGGCCGTGCTGCAGGTGGGCAAGGCCAAGAAAGAATAAGTGGGCACAGCATGATCTTCGACTTTTCGTTCATCCTGGTGGCGGCGACGTTGCTCACCGGCCTGATCTGGGCCATCGACGCGCTGGCGTTCAAGCCGAGGCGCATGGCCGACGCGGCCGCCAAGGGCATCACGCCGGAACACGTTCGCGAGCCGCTGGTGGTGGAGTACGCGCGCTCGTTCTTTCCGGTGATCCTGATCGTGCTGCTGATCCGCTCGTTCCTGTTCGAGCCGTTCCGCATTCCCTCCGATTCGATGATGCCGACGCTGCTCGACGGCGACTTCATCTTCGTCAACAAGTTCTCCTATGGCCTGCGGCTGCCGGTGCTCAACTCCAAGATCCTTGCCATTGGCGAGCCGCAGCGGGGCGATGTGATCGTGTTCCGCCTGCCGAAGGACCCGGCCACCAACTACATCAAGCGTCTGGTGGGCCTGCCGGGCGATCACGTCGTGGTGCGCGGCCAGAACCTTTACATCAATGGCGAGCGGGTCAAGGTCGACATGAACGGCACCTACACCGGCCACGGCCATACCGGGGCGCAGCTGGCGACCGAGCACTTGGGCGACATCGAGCACCAGGTGCTGTATCTGCCGGGCCGCGAAGCCCGGGACTACGACGAGATCGTCCCTGCCGGGCATTATTTCTTCATGGGCGACAACCGGGACAACAGCCGGGACAGCCGCTACTTCGAGGTGGGCTTCGTGCCCGAGCGCAACCTGGTGGGCAAGGCGGTGCGGATCTGGCTCAACTGGGACCTGCCGGCCGCGCCAATCTGGGACCGAATCGGCGATCCGATCCGGTAATTCAGGTATCTTTCGCGCCACTGACCCCCTAACCGGTGGGCCTTTGGCGGCCCGTAAAGTGGAGTTGCAAGCATGCGTTCCCGTCAGCGTGGCGCTACTGCCCTGGGTATGTTGACCATCGTCGCCATCCTGGGTCTGGCCGTGTTCGCCTTGATCCGGCTGGTCCCCCTGTATCTGGAATACATGGCGGTGGCACGCGCCCTGGAGCAGACTGCCAAGGAAAATTCGGGCGGCGATCAGCGCGCGCTCAGAAACTCGCTGTCGCGTCGCTGGGCGGTCGAGGACATCAAGTCCATCGATTACCAGGACATCGAGATCAAACGAGACGGCAAAGGCTTCGTGATGCGCGCCTGGTATCGTGCCGAGGCACCGTTCATCGCCAACGTTTCTTTGGTCGTCGACTTCGACAAGAGCGTGACTGTCGGCGGCGCAACCTAGTCGGGGATCTGAGTCGCACTTGAAGACCGCGCGCGAATGGCTACGTGAGAAGCTTGGATACGAGTGCCGCGACCCGGCTTTGCTCGAGTCCGCGCTTACGCATCGCAGCGCGGGTGGGGCGCACAACGAGCGCCTGGAATTCCTGGGCGACGCAGTGCTTACCTGCGTGGTCGCCAAGCTGGTATTCAATGCATTCCCTGAGGCCAACGAAGGCGATCTGTCCCGCTTCCGCGCCAGCCTGGTGAGTGGCGAGGCGCTGGCCGTGATCGCCGCCGAGATCGATCTCGGCAGCCAGCTGCGGCTGGGCTCGGGCGAGCTGAAGTCCGGCGGATTCCGACGCAAGTCCATCCTGGCCGATGCGCTGGAGGCATTGTTCGGCGCCGTCTATCTCGACGGCGGCTTCGAGGCCGCCGCTGGCGTGATCGAACGATTGCTGGTGCCGCGCCTGGGCCGGCTGCCCAGCGCCGACGAACTGAAGGACCCCAAGACTCGTTTGCAGGAAGCACTGCAGGCGCGCGGCTTGCCGCTGCCCTCATATTCGGTCGAATCCATCACCGGCGAGGCGCACAATCAGCTTTTCGAGGTGCGCTGCTCGGTGAGCTCGCTGGGCCTGCAAGTGTCCGCCAGCGGTCCGAGCCGGCGCCGCGCCGAGCAGGCCGCTGCCCAGTTGTTATTGAATGCCTTCCACCAGAGCCAGGAAAAATCCACCTGATGAAGCTGCGACGTTTCGCGATCCGATGAGCGAGCAACCCCCACAAGTCCCGGACCAGCCCTCCGAAGAATCCGCCGATCTGCACGAGCACGATGAAGCCGGCGGCCTGGCTGTGTCCGAGAATTATCGCTGCGGTTTCGCGGCCATCGTCGGCCGGCCCAACGTCGGCAAGTCGACGCTGTTGAACGCGTTGCTCCGGCGCAAGGTCAGCATCGTCAGTCCCAAGCCGCAGACCACGCGGCATCGCATCCTGGGGATACTGACGCGGCCGGAGGAACAGATCATTTTCGTCGATACGCCGGGCATTCATTCCGGCGGCCGTCGCGCCATGAATCGTCACATGAACCGGGCCGCGCTCGCGTCCCTGCAGGATGCGGACGTGAACCTGTTCGTGGTCGAATCGCTGAGCTGGAGCGACGAGGACCAGCGCGTGCTGGATGCTCTGGTTCAGCAGAAGCGTCCGATCATCCTGGTGCTCAGCAAGGTCGATAAGGTGACGCCGCGCGAGCGTCTGCTGCCCTTCATCGAAGAACTGAACCGGCGCGCTGAATTCGTCGAGGTGGTGCCGTTGTCGGCGCTGAAGAAAAGCAATATCGAGCAGCTGCCGTCCATCATCGCGCGCCATCTGCCGCTGTCGCCGCCGCATTTTCCGCCGGATCAGCTCACCGATCGCAGCCGTGAATTCCAGGCGGCGGAGATCGTGCGCGAGAAACTCACATTGCGTCTGAGGCAGGAGCTGCCGTACGGGCTGACTGTGTCCATCGAGCAATTCAAGGAAGAGGACGGACGGCTGCTGGTCAATGCCGTGATCTGGGTGGAGCGCACCGGCCAGAAGGCCATCGTCATCGGCCAGGGCGGTGAGCAACTCAAAGAAGTCGGGCGCGCCTCGCGCATCGAAATGTCCAACCTGTTCGGCCGCCCGGTGCACCTGGAGCTGTGGGTGAAGGTCAAGGAGAATTGGTCGGACAACGAAATGGCGCTCAAGCAGCTGGGCTACGAAATGTAGGAACCGAAGTGACTGGTGACCAATGACTGATGAATGGTCAGAAATGCTTCGGCGGCATGGTCGTGCGCCTCTGACTATTCATTAGTCACCATTCATTAGTCACTTCCAAGCCGCAGTGGCCAACGTTCATCTCCAGCCGTCATACGTACTGCATCACCGGCCGTATCGCGATACGAGCCGGATTCTGGAGTTGTTCACGCGCGATCACGGTCGCGTTTCGGTGTTTGCCCGCGGCGCGCGCGGCGGCAGTAAATCCAACTCGTCGCTGCTCTCCATCCTGCAGCCGTTCAATCGGCTGCTGGTGTCGTGGAGCGGGCGGGGCGAAGCGGGGCAGTTGACTGGGGCCGAGTTCGACGGCGCGATGATGCCGCTGCCC
Organism: Steroidobacter sp.; assembly: GCF_036406195.1. GTDB lineage: Bacteria > Pseudomonadota > Gammaproteobacteria > Steroidobacterales > Steroidobacteraceae > Steroidobacter. The sequence goes on along the minus strand of NZ_DASWVW010000060.1, from coordinate 6,089 downwards.
CCGGACCGCCTGGTGCACGGGTTCTATTTGAACGAGCTGTTGCTGAAGCTGTTCGCGCGTCACGACAGCCATCCCGACGTATTCGCGCTGTACTCGCAGACCCTGGACCAGCTGAAGCGAGAGGACCCGATCCGGCCCTTGCGCCTGTTCGAGAAGCGCCTGCTCGACGCCATCGGCTATGGCCTGGCGTTGGAACGAGACGCGCGCGACCACGAGCCGATCGATCCGGACGCTTCTTATCACTACCGCATGGAGCAGGGGCCGGTGCGGATCGAAGGCGTGGCCGAGGGGACGGTGGTTTATTCCGGCGCAACGCTGCTGTCGCTGGGCCGCGAGGAATTGTCGGACGCGGCGGTCTGCGCCGATGCCCGCCGTCTGTTGCGAGCCGCCCTGGACCGCTGCCTGGAGGGCCGAGAGCTGCGCACCCGGCAAGTCATGCTGGCGTTGCGAAAGGGAAAATGACAGCATTCCCCAATGCTTCACCTCGGTGTAAATGTCGATCACGTGGCGACGCTGCGTCAGGCGCGTCGCACTACCTATCCTGATCCGTTGTTTGCGGCGTTGATCGCCGAACAGGCGGGCGCGGACAGCATCACCATTCATCTGCGCGAAGATCGTCGGCATATCCAGGACCGCGACGTGCGCATGTGCAAGGATGCGCTGCAGACTCGCCTGAACCTGGAAATGGCAGCCACCGACGCCATGGTCGGCATCGCCCTGGAGGTCCGCCCTCCGGATGTCTGCCTGGTGCCGGAGAAGCGCACCGAAATCACCACCGAGGGCGGCCTCGACGTGGCCGGCCAGCAGGATTCGTTGAAGAAGGTCTGCGCCAAGCTGGCGAACGCCGGCATTCGCGTGTCCCTGTTCATCGATCCGGAACCGGCGCAACTCGAAGCCGCGGTACGGGTCGGTGCACCGGTCGTCGAGCTGCACACCGGCGCCTATGCCGATGCGATCGGCGAACAGCGGGCCAAGGAGCTCAAGCGCATCGAAGCGGCGGCCCACCACGCGGCCAAGCTGGGGCTCACCGTGCATGCCGGCCATGGCCTGCATTATCACAATGTGCAGCCCATCGCAGCGATCCACGAGATCGTCGAGCTGAACATCGGGCACTCCATCGTGGCGCATGCCGTGATTCATGGCATGGCGACTGCGGTCGCCGAGATGAAGCGTCTGATGCTGCAGGCCCGAGCCGGGCGGTGATGAGAAGAGCGGTAAGCGGTTGGTGGTTAGAGGTTGGCCGGACGAGGGCGCTACGACGATCGCTAACTGACCACCAACCACCAACCGCCAACCACTAGCCATGATTTTCGGCATTGGCACCGACATCGTGCAGATCCAGCGCATCGAGCGGCTGCACGAGAAGTATGGCGAGCATTTCATCCAGCGCTTGCTGTTGCCCGCAGAACTGGACGCGTTTCGCGCGCAGACTCGCCCCGCGCGGTTTCTCGCGATGCGCTTTGCCGCCAAGGAAGCCATTGTCAAAGCCATGGGGACCGGTTTCGCGCATGGCATCTGGATTCGCGATGTCGGCGTGGCCGCGAACGAATTCGGCCGGCCCGGCATCATCTGGTCGGAGCGCGGCCAGCGGCTGCGCGAGCGGCTCGGCATCGGCGAGGGTCACATCACATTGACCGATGAAGCGGGGCTGGTGGTCGCAGTGGCGGTGCTGATGTGCCGTGGTCATTGAGAATGGCGAATTAAATGCCCGTATTTGTTTTCGACATAGAAACCATTCCCGACGTCGAGTTGGGCCGTCGCATCTATGACCTGGGCGACCTGAGCGACAAGCAGGTCGGCTATGTGATGCAGGCCAAGCGTCGCGAAGCCTCGGGCACCGAGTTTCTTTCCTACGAGCAGCAGCGCGTGGTCGCCATCTCGGTGGCACTGCGCTCGCGCGATACATTCAAGGTGTGGTCGCTCGGCGATCCGAACGCGTCGGAGGCCGAGATCATCCAGCGCTTCTACGATGGCATCGAGAAGTACACGCCCGATCTGGTTTCCTGGAACGGCGGCGGCTTCGATCTGCCGGTGCTGCACTATCGCGCGCTCCGTCACGGCATCGTCGCGCCACGCTATTGGGAAGGCGGCGATGAGGACCAGGCGTTTCGCTGGAACAACTATCTCAATCGCTATCACTCCCGGCACCTGGACTTGATGGATGTGCTGTCGAGCTACCAGAGCCGCGCCCGGGTGAGCTTGCAGGCCGCGGCCACGTTGCTCGGTTTGCCCGGCAAGCTCGGCATGAGCGGCGACAAAGTTTGGGATGCCTACCTCGAGGGACAGATCGACGTCATCCGCAACTACTGCGAAACCGATGTGCTCAACACGCTCTTGATCTATCTGCGCTTCGAAATGATGCGTGGCCGTCTCATGCGCGATGAGTATGAAGCCGAGATCGCCAGGGTGCGCGAGGTGCTGGCCACGCAGGCCGCTCAGGGCAAGCCGCACTTCCAGGAATTCCTCGCCGCCTGGGGGCCGTCCCAACGATGAGCAGGCGGAGCAATGCGCAGCGCGCACCGGAAGTCGCAAAGATCACCGATCTGTCGCACGAAGGCCGCGGCATCGCCCATGTCGAGGGCAAGACGGTTTTCATCGACGATGCTCTGCCCGGCGAGCTGGTCGAATGGCAGCGCTTCAAGCGCGGGCGCAACTTCGACGAAGGACGTTTGCTGCGCGTCATCGAGCCGTCGCCGGCTCGCGTCGAGCCGCGCTGCATACATTTCGGCATGTGTGGCGGCTGCGTGTTGCAACACCTGTCCGGCGAACAACAGCTGCTGTTCAAACAAAAGCAGCTTATGGATTCCTTGACGCGCATCGGCAAAGTCACGCCGCAGGAGATTCTACCGCCGCTGCAGGCGGACACCTGGAACTATCGGCGTCGCGCGAGACTGGCGGCACGCTGGGTGCCCAAGAAGAACCGCACGGTGGTCGGTTTCCGCGAGCGCAATACGCCCTACATCACCGACCTGCAGCGTTGTGAAGTACTGCAGTCGCCGATGGATCGACTCATCGTGCCGCTGTCGGAGCTGGTCACGGCATTGAGCATTCGCAATCGTGTGCCGCAGATCGAAGTGGCGGTGGCGGATAACGCGGTTGCCCTGGTGGTGCGGGTGCTCGAGCCGTTGACCGATGCGGATAAAGCGCTGCTGCAGCGGTTCGGCCGCGAACATTCGGTACAAATGTTTCTCCAGCCCGGTGGCTATGACACCGTCGCGCCCCTGCATGACGCTGGGGAGGAACTCGCGCCGCTGGAGTATCGCGTGCCCGCGTTCGATCTCGCGCTGCATTTCCTGCCGACCGACTTCATCCAGGTCAATGGCCCGCTCAATCTGCAGATGATCGATCGCGCGGTCACGTTGCTTGCGCCCCAGAGCACGGATCGTGTGCTGGATCTGTTCTGTGGGCTGGGGAATTTCTCATTGCCGCTGGCGCGCCGGGCGGGGCAAGTGGTCGGGGTCGAGGGAGATGCCAGCCTGGTGGCGCGCGCTCGGGCCAATGCGGCTCGAAACGGCCTGGAGAACGCGCAGTTTTATACGGCCAACCTGGCCGACGAGAGCCTGGGCACGGCGCAATTCTCGAGCCCGTGGGCCGGCAAGTTCGACAAGGTACTGCTGGATCCGCCGCGCGCCGGTGCTCAAGAAGTCCTGCCTGTGGTCGCTAAGTCGGGTGCCGACACCGTGTTGTACATTTCCTGTCATCCGGGCAGCCTGGCGCGCGATGCCGGTATTCTCGTGCACGAGCATGGTTACGAACTGCGCGCCGCCGGTGTGATGGATATGTTTCCCCATACGGCGCACGTGGAATCGGCCGCACTCTTCGTGAAGGCGGTTGGCGGTTAGTGGCTAGTGGTTAGCCAGAGCGAGACCACTACCGGGATCGTCGACTATTCTTCATCCAACCACCAACCGCTAACCACCAACCGCCGTCCTATGACTCTCGGGCCACTGATGATCGACGTGCAGGGCACCACCCTGACCGAGGAAGATCGGGAACTGCTGGCTCATCCGCTGGTTGGCGCTGTGATCCTGTTCACGCGCAATTTCGAAAGCGTCGAGCAGTTGCAGCGACTGGTCGCCGACATTCGCGCCGTGCGCTCGCCGCCGCTGTTGGTCACGGTCGATCATGAGGGCGGCCGTGTACAGCGGTTTCGCAAGGGCTTTACCGTGTTGCCGTCGATGCGTGTCATCGGCCGCCAATACGATCTGGACCCGGTCGCAGGTCGCTTGCTGGCCCGCCAATGCGGCTGGCTGATGGCCGCCGAGTTGCGGGCCGTGGGCATCGATATGAGTTTTGCGCCGTGCGTGGACCTGGACTATGGCGCCAGCACGGTGATCGGGGATCGTTCCTTTCATCGCGATGCGCGCATCGTGTCCGAGCTGGCCATCGCCTTCATGGGCGGCATGCGGGAAGCGGGCATGGCGGCCACCGCCAAGCACTATCCCGGCCATGGTTTCGTAGCCCCCGATTCGCACGTGGCCATGCCGGTGGACCGCCGTCCGCTGGCGGACATGGACGAGGACCTCACCCCGTATCGCCGGCTGATCGACAACGGCCTGGCCTCCATCATGGCCGCCCATGTGATCTTCACCGACGTGGACGATAAGCCAGCGGGCTTCTCACGCCGCTGGCTGCAAAGCGAGCTGCGCGGCCGGCTGGGTTTCGAGGGCGCCATATTCACCGACGACCTGTCCATGGCCGGCGCCAAAGTGGTCGGGGACATGCCGGCCCGGGCCAAAGCGGCCCTGGAAGCCGGTTGTGATGTGCTTTCCTTGTGCAACGATCGTCAAGGTGTGCTCCAGGTCATCGATTCTTTGCGGGGGAGCGGAGATCCTTTAAGTCAAGTCCGCATGGCCCGCCTGCACGGCAAGCCGGGATTGCCCCGCGACGCGCTGCACGCTTCGCTGGAGTGGCGTGCCTGCGAGGGGGCCGTGAAGGGCTGCATGGAGCGGCCCGATCTACGGCTGAATGCATAAGCAGAACCGAACAACATGAGCGTCGACGCAACACTGCTGAAAAGCCTGGTGGAGGCCGCCCCGGAGGGGGTGGTGGTTTGCGACGCCCGTGCCGCCGATCACCCGGTGGTGTTCGTGAACGCTGCAATGGAGAAGCTCACCGGTTACGACGCCAGCCAGTTCCTGGGCCGCAGCCTGCGTTTCCTGCAGGGCGAGGATCATGAACAGGAGGGCCTGGCCAAGATTCGCGCCGCCCTGCAAGACGGCAAGTCGTGCCAGACCACGCTGCGCAACTATCGGCGTGACGGCACGATGTTCTGGAACGAAGTGACCATTCAGCCGCTGCGCGATGCCAGCGGGACTGTGACGCACTTCGCAGGCTTTCATCGCGAGGGCGGCGATCGGCTGCGTCTTCCCGAAGCGCGCGACAAGAGTGATCCGGCACTGAGTACACAAACCATGCTGGCCTACCTGCGCGACGACAAACTGACCGGGCTGTTGCGCCGGACCTATTTCGATGAGCTGGTGAAGCGGGACTGGGGCCTGGCGCAGCGCGAGTCACGCCGCCTCAGCTTCCTGATCTTCGATCTGGACTGCTACTTCACCTACAAGGAAACATTCGGCAAGAACGGTTCGGATCAATCGTTCAAGCGCATCTCACGGGTCATCGGCGGATGTTTCCGACGCGCCAGCGACCTGTGCGGCCGTTTCGATGAAGACCAGATTGCCGCGATGACCACCGGTCTGGATCTGGCACAGGCTTCCAAGTTGGCCGAGGCGGTGCTGGGGCGAGTGCGCGATCTCGCTATTCATCATCCGCGCTCGATCGTGTCGCGTTACGTGACGGCCAGTGCCGGCGTCGTTTCCCTGGTGCCGCCGCACGATGCCGCACCGGAGCGCATTTACGAGCAGGCGTTGAAGGCGTTGCGTGACGCCAAGGATCTGGGCCGCAATCGCGTGGTCAGTCGCGAAGCGGATTAAGGGCAATGGCACTTATTAACCCGGCGTGAAACTACATGAATCTAAAACATCGGTGTGACATACTCCGCCGGTGAGCCAAGAAGATCGCCGCAAGGCCAGCACAGACGCCAGAATCGAGTTGCGCAAGCAAGCCCTTGCGCTGCGAGCGGACGG
>NZ_DASWVW010000059.1:0-173933 GCF_036406195.1 Steroidobacter sp. | reverse complement strand
CGCTCAACAGCTAAAGCTCATCGCCCAACGACACCTGCGTGTGATCCAGCGATCACGGCGACGAGTTCGCAACTACTTCAAGCATCGTGAGATTTGCTACGCTGCATAGTAGTTCAGGTACAAGCACGCCGGGTTAATAGTAGCGAGTCCGACCCGGGCGCTGTTGTCCCGCCCGAGGTGCGCTCGGGGCGCGTCCCGGCCTTGCCAAGCGCCGCTCACGGTGCACCGCCCCGGAGCTGCCGCAACTCGTGTTCTAACTACTCGATACGTTCAAGGCAGCGGACAGCCAGCGCGACGATGCCCTAGAATGTCGGCGCCACGATTGAGTCTGTACATGAGCGAGCCCTGATCGGCGCGGACGTGTTTTGCCGTCGCGCGCAGCACGATGGCGGTGGCCCGAGCTTCGGCGATGTCGATCTGGGCGTTCATCGCGCGCTGCCCGAGCGGCGGAGCCGCGGAGCAAGGAGCGGGTCCGGGATGCACTGGCGAGGCGTTTTCCTGGGCGAGCCTGTACAATACCGAATACTATGTCCGACGCACCGCCGACCGGCCCGACCTTTGAGCAGTTCCTCATGGGAACGCCCTTGCTCTTGTCCCAGCATGTGCAGGTCGAACTTTCGGTGCATGTCAAGGTAGTTGCCGCTTGTTTCTACGCGGCGGCGGCCGTTTCTCTTTCCTGCTCCAATACTGAGTTCACCACCGACTCGCGCTCGGGGTTGAGCGTGACGGTTGCCACCGGCGTCCAATTGCGCGTGTGCCGCGTCCATCGACGCGGATGGGTCTCGCGGGCCTGCGCGTACAGTGCATGGCGACGAGCCAGGATCCGCTGATCGTGACCGGCGTGACGTTCTGCCGGACTCACATAACGAATGCCGCTGTGCCGGTGCTCGTGGTTGTACCAAGTGACGAACTGACTCGCCCAAGTTCGTGCAGCTTCCAAATCAGCAAAGCCGGCGGTTGGGAACTGTGGCCGATACTTCGCTGTTCGGAACAGCGCCTCGACGAACGCGTTGTCATCGCTCACACGCGGCCGCGAGTACGAGGGCTTGATGCCCAACCAGTGCAACATGGCGAGCACCGTCGTCGCTTTCATTGTGGCGCCGTTGTCGCCGTGAAGAACGGGCTTTCTTTTGAGCGTATGAACGCCCTCGCTCAACGCCGTTCGCCGCAGCAAATCGACAGCATGATCGGCACTGTCGGTCTCATGAACCTCGAAGCCCACGATCTTGCGACTGTAAACATCCAGGATCAGGTACAAGTAAAACCACTGACCCAGCACCCGGCTCGCGAGGAATGTCAGATCCCAGCACCACAACTGCCGCGGCGCCGTCGCGACATGTGTGCTCGGTGGCCTGCTTCGTTGGGGCGCTTTAGCTCGCCCACGATGCCGCGCTTGGCCGTGGGCGCGCAGCACACGGCTGAAGCTGGATTCGCTGGCAATATAGGTGCCTTCATCCGCTAGCATCGGCACGATGCGCGCCGGTGGCAACTCGGCGAACCGGGGCTCGTTAGCCACCTCAAGGATGCGCTGACGCTCCTCGGCACTCAACGCATGCGCTGGCGTCGGCCGGATCGCTTGCGGGCGACCATCGCCACGCTTCAATCCATCGCCCGCTTTCCAGCGCTGCACCGTTCTCGCATCCATACCCGCGACTTCACAGGCCAGCTTGAACCGCGCTCCCTCGCGGCAGGCCGCCTCCAACCACTGCACCGTCCTCTGGCGATCTTCCAGCGCGATCATTCTTCCTCGTCCCGCTGCAAGATCGCCTCGAATTTTTTTGACAGCACCAGCAGGGCTGTCGTCTCGGCGAGCGCCTTCTCCTTGCGTCGCAAGTCCCGTTCGAGTTCTTTGATGCGCTTCTTCGCCTCACGACTCTGCTGGGCCGTGGCGCGTTCTTCCGGCGCCTCGCTTAGCGCCGCCGTGGCGTTGTCCTTCCACTGCTGCAGCTCGGCCGGATACACGCCATGCTCGCGACACCAAGCGCTGCGCTGGGTCTCGTCCATCGCTGCCGTCGCGATCACGGCTTGCAGCCGCGCTGCGGCGGTCCAAACCCGTTCTCGAATCGGTGTAGTCAATGCATCCGCTCGCCATCTCTCTAGGGTCGCCACCGAAACGCCCAGTTCTTGCGAAACTTGCTGGATCGGTGCGCTCTCCGGCGGCAGCAGTCGAGCTACCGCACGCTCTTTAAATGCTTGTCCGTATCGTGCCACTTCATCGCCTCACGCCCCTAGGTTACAGATCTATCGGGGCGGCAACTACAGTGACATCAGGGGCTTTCGCGTGAGTCTACGGCCTATGTCAGGGTCGCATTAGCGCTTCCAGCCATCAAACTACATTGCCCGCAGGGTACTTGCTCCGGGATGAGATTCTTCGATCCCACGTCAGAGGATCTGACCTGTCAGCTTCCCAACAACGCTAGCGGGCATTTCGGTAATCACTTCGCGACTTACCGGTGTCGAAATTGTCAGAAGACATTTAAGACGTACGCGCTCAGAGTTCGATTCGGCGGGATGGGCACCAATCTTACGGGCAACAGTGCCGAGATAATGAAGATCGGCGAGGTCCCTGCTTTTGGCGAGCCGCGTCCGAATGCCGTTAAAGATGTGTTGGACGATGAGATTAAGTTCTTCGAGCGAGGCTATCATGCCGAAACTGCGGGGCTCGGAATTGGAGCATTCGCATACTACCGGCGGTTCGTGGAGAGCCATAAGGACAAAATCATCGCTGAAATCCGCAAGGTCGCGGTCGCTCAAGGCGCGAAGCAGGACGTGCTCGACACGCTCGACAAAGCGGCGAAGATGATCAGCTTTGAGAACGCGGTGAAAACGGTGAAGGACGCAATTCCGGATAGCCTGCGCCACTCCGGAGGGCATAACCCTCTCACGCTGTTGCACGATGCACTGAGCGCCGGGCTCCATAACGAGGACGATGAGCAATGCCTGGAACTAGCGAAGGACATCCGATTACTACTCACTGATCTCGCGGAGAGGACGACGCAAGCTCTGAAGAACAATAGCGAGCTGAGTCAGGCCGTGAATCGACTGCTGAGGAAGGCAACGGCCCGAGCGACGTGAACCCTTAGAACGCCGACGGTTCTCGGTGCTTCTTCACGCGTAACGTCATATCCACTGCGTCGAATAGAGACGATGAGTGCTCATTCTCCGGGTGTCGATTCAGCGATCTGATCTCCACGTCATACGGCTTGCCGGTCAGTTCCAGCAGCGCTTTGCCGAACGCCTCCTGGATTTGCTCCAAACTATATTTGTGCAGCCGGCGACTGTCCCACTCGATCTTGTCCCAGTCGATCTTTTCGTCCGCCTTCCCCGTCTTTTCATTCTCCGCCATCTGTTCGGCCTTTCTGGCTTACTCGGGCCAGTAAGGGTACAGCCCCGCCACAAAGGCGCCTAGCCCCTGCGCCAAGATATGGCTTAGAGCGGGCTATGGGGGTGGTGACCCCCTAGTCACCGGCGCGGTGCTGGACGATTGCGCGGCTACTTCAGCCGCACGCTCTGAGGGACCGCCGGAACAGCCCACATCACGCCCCCGCTACCAACTTCCCTGGGGCTCTCTCCCACGGCAGAAGCATGAAGGTTCCAGCGAGCTGTCAGCCCGTCATCGGGCTCTGGACCCAGGCGGGTTTCGCCGCCAAATAGTTCAGCATTTGAGCTTTGCTCGCGCATCGTCTTCGATGCTAAGCGCGGCAGCACCGTTTTTCGGACGCGGGCCAAGTACGTTTCACCGTGACTGTGGCGACCACGCCGCTTGATCTCCTCGACGTCGAGTGTGCCGGCGTCACCGCTTGCGATACCGGCCTGAATATCAGCTCGCAACTGATTGCGCTTCATCTTGTAAAAACGATTCCATCTCAACCTCACCGACCGCGGGATAGCCACGTAGATCCAAATCGTTGACGAGGCCCGGTCCCTCGCAGGCGTAACCGGGCCTCGTTGCTGGCGACCTCGTTTAGAACTTCCAGATCGCAGAGACGTCGATCAGGCTCAGGTCAGTGTCCTGCAGCTCTGCCGAGCGCCATTGCAGTCTGATGTCCAGGGCAGGCCCCGCAGCCAATACGCCACCCAATCCGTACGACAAATCGTTTCCGTCGTCTTCGACGCGTGCCGAAAAACCACCCGCGCGGGCTGTCGCTTCGATATCCCAAGCGAGCAGGCCGGCGCGTGCGAACAAGGTCAACGCCCGGTTGACCTGAACCTTGCCGACCAGCGCCACCTCGATGGCCGTGCTGTCCACCTCGATGTTTACTCCCTGGACCGTGTCGGATGGCGAGCCGCCATCGATGAAACCCACCTCGGCGGCGAGCCACGGGTTGAACTGGTACCCACCGAACAGGGTGAATGCGGTGTCATCACCGTCGAAGCTGAAGCCCAGATCAGCGTTGCTCTCTTCGAGCTTGTTCTGGCCGATGCCAGCGCCGACGTAGAAACCACTCGTAGCATCTTGCGCTTGCACACCGAAGGCCATCCCCATTCCTGCAAGCACCAACATCCCATGCACTGCGTTCCGACAATACATTCCGTTCTCCCAGTGTTATTTGCTGTTGTGGAGGCGCGAAGCGTGACGCTCGGCCTGCGATTCCAATTACGAATCGCATCACAAGGACCGCTTCGGGTCGAAATGTGGCCTGCACTTCACACTGTGCATCCGCACCTGCAGCAACACTGGGCGATCTATCAGGCCCTCGGCCAAGCACATCGATACTCGATGGCCGAGATGGAGCCGGATTACAAAGTGCGCAACGCGGGTTTCATCCCGCGGATGCCATCAGGGACGCTCTGGGCGAGCGTACTAATCGGCCATCAAGCTGATGAACTTGGACAGATCGATATTCCCGCCAGAAACCACGCAGACAATGGTTCCGTCACCGGCCTTGCCGCTGCGGGCCGCGGCCAAGGGAAGGGAACCGGCGCCTTCAGCGATGACGCGCGTCTTTTCCGCGATCTCGCGCATGGCGAGGCGGGTTTCCTCGAGGCTGACGACGATGGAGCCGTCGATGACGGGCCGCAGCCGCTGCCACATGCGAGGGAACACGCCCTTGCCGCCGGCACCGTCGACGAAAGAGGCCTGCCACTGCGGGAACGGTTGCGGCGAGCCTTTGGCGAGCGAAACGGCGAGAGGAGAGGCGGTCTCCGGTTCGACACCGTACACCTTGGTCTGCGGCTTGAGTGCTTTGATGGCGCTGCCGACAGCGGTGAGCAATCCGCCACCGCCAACCGCGGCGACCACGCTGCTCACCTCTGGTGCATCTTCCAGAATCTCGAACGCGAGGCTGCTATGGCCCGCGATGAATGCGTCGTCGTCGAACGGATGAATGAACGTGCCCTCGACGCCGGCATAGCGACGTTCGTCCAGGGCCTGCCAGGCGTCGGCGAATGAAACCGGGACCAGCGTGGCGCCGAGCGCTCTCATGCGGTCGAGTTTCGCCGTCGGTGCCGTTTCGATCGCGACCACCGTGCATGGCACCCCAACCCGGCCGGCCGCATAGGCAATGCCTTGTCCGGCGTTGCCAGCGCTGATCGTCCATACGCCACGACGGCGTTGCGCCTCGTCGAGCGAGGCCACGGCGTTGAGCGCGCCCCGCAGCTTGTAGGAGTTGGTGATCTGGAGATTCTCCAGCTTCAGGCGGATATCGGGTCCATCCTTGCCCGTGTCCAGGCGCAACAGCGGCGTCCGGACGACCCAGGGCGCGATGCGTTGACGCGCCTGCTGCATTTCTTCGAGGGAGAGGGCGCGGACGGCGTCGAGCGTCATTTCAGACCTGTCGGGCAACACATACAGTCTGGCGCGATCATAGCGCAAGCTTCATCAGTCCCAGGCCGTTGCCGCCGCGTCTTCGGTAAACTACGCAGCCGGCAGAGGCGCCTCGGTTCATTCCCGGGGTCCATTTCGAGTCCATTCCCGAGTCCAGGAATCCATCGATGTCCCTGTTTACGCGCTTTCGCAAGGCGCCGCCTCCTTCGACCGCGGCGGCACCCCGGGAGATTGCTCCCCCTCCAGCGGCCGCGCCGGTCGCTCCCGAGGTGGCTTTGCTCGCCGAGCAGGAGGAGGCGCGGTTGACGGCCGCCATCTCGGCGGCGGATTTTCAGACAGTGGCGGCACTGGTCATCGAAGGCACGTCGACCAAGATCCGGCAGCGTGCGGCGGAAGCCATCGACGATCCGGCGCAGATCCGGCAACTGCTGCGAGATGCTCGGGGCGGCAAGGACAAGAGTGTCTACAAGATCCTGACTCGCAAGCGCGATGCCTTGCTGGCCCAGGAGCGCGAGGCCGAGCAGGTGCAGAGCGAGATCAACGCTGTGTCTGCCGCCATCGAGCGACACAGTCATCGACCCTACGATCCGTTGTTCACGCCGGCACTGGAGCAACTGGAGATCCGCTGGCAGGCGGTGGTCGAGCATGCGGCGCCGGATATCGTGCAACAGACACAGCAGGCTATAGACCGATCGCGCGAGACCATCGCGCAACACCTTCGTCAGGTCGCAGCTGAAGCGGCGCGCGAACTGGCCGCGGCGAATGCGGCAGCCCTGGCTCAGAAAAAGCGCGAACAGGAAGAGCAGGCGGCCGCTGCTGCCGCCGCTGAACGTGCGCGAATCGAGGAAGAAGAGCGCAAGGCAAAAGCAGAGAAGCAGGAAGCCGAAGCGCATGCGGTGCGGCAGATCGGCGGTTTGTTGCGAAAGGCACAGGGCGCTCTCGCGTCCGGCAGCAGCAGAACGGCTGCGGGCTTGCGTCGAGCGATTGAAGAAAAGCTGGCGAGCGCGCCACCGCTGCCCGCGCATCTCACGAATCAACTGCGACAGCTCGATGAAAAGCTGCAAGAGATCAACGACTGGAAGAGCTTCTCGGTCGCGCCGAAGCGCGCGGAGCTCATCGAGCGGATGGAGGCTCTGATCGGCGCGACGCTGCATCCTTCGGCACTTGCAGGTCACATCAAGGATCTGCAGGAGCAGTGGCGAGCTTTGAGCAAAGGTGCGCGCGAGGACATCGAAGCGGACTGGCAACGCTTCAACGAGGCCGCGCACAAGGCGTATCAGCCCTGCCGCGAGTTCTTCGAGCAACAGGCTCAGGTGAAGCAGGAAAACCTGCGCCAGCGCGGACAGCTGTTCGAGCGTCTTGCTGCCTTCGAATCGCAACACAATTGGGAGCAGCCCGATTGGCGCACTGTGGCCACTGCCTTGCGTGAGGCTCGGCAGTTATGGCGTCAGCACTCTCCAGTGGATCCGGCCGACGCAGAAGAACTGCAGGGCAAGTTCAATCAGCTGACCGCCACCTTGCAGAGCCGGCTGGATGCCGAGTACGCGCGCAATGTGAAGGAGAAGCGATCCTTGATCGCGCGCGTGCGCGGACTGTTGCAGTCTTCCGATACCAGGAAGGCGATCGACGAGGCGAAGCGACTGCAGGAACAATGGAAGTCGGTCGGCATGGTGCCGCGCGATGACGATCGCAAGCTCTGGGACGAGTTCCGTCAACAATGCGATGCGTTGTTTCAACGGCGGCAGCAGGAGTCCGCCAGTCAGGCCGAAGCGTGGGAGGGCAAGCGTTTGCAAGCCGCCGGCCTGTGCGAGGAGCTGGAGAAAATTGCTGCGCTCACGGGTTCGGAATTGGTCGAGAACGTCAAGAAGCTTCCTGAGCTGCGGGTTGCTTTCGACGCCATCGGCGATCTTCCGAGAGCTCATGCGCGGCAATTGCAGGACCGGTTCGAGCGCGCCTTCGATCGTTGCCATCAGGCAGTGGCACAACAACACGCCCGGGAAGCCGAGCAGGGCTGGACCCATCTGTTCGACGCAGCGAACGCAGTACGGGCCTATCGTCTCGCGCTGGCTCGGCAGGCCGATGCTGCGGAATGTGACACGCTGAAAGCAGCTGCCGAGGAACGCATCGCTGGAGCAGCCAGGTCTCCCAAGCGCGGCCTCGAATCCGTCAAGGCTGCGCTTTCGCGAGAAGGAGAGAGCGATCTCGCCGCGAACGAGTTGGCGCTACGAACACTCTGCATTCGCGCCGAGCTGCTGACCGACACTCCGACGCCGGAAGCCGACCAGGCATTACGCCGCGAATATCAGATGCAACTGCTGATGAACAGCATGGGGCAGGGCATTAAGGCGGAAACCGGTCAGATCGATGCCTTGACCATCGAATGGCTCGGCGCCGGTCCCATCGAGGAAGGGATGTACCTGCAGTTGCTCGAACGCTTCAAGGCGTGCCGGAGCAAAGCTCTGGCCACCTCGAAGCGCAAGAGTTGAGGCCGCTGCCTACGGCTGACCGACCACGACCTCGCTGATCTGCATGACCGGCTGCAGGTCCGTGTAGTTCTTGATGTCCGCCAGGATTTCCTTGGAATGCGGACCGAAGGCGGCGCTGAAGGCTTCGACGGAGTCAGAGTAGATGTGGCACATGGCCACATACGTCGGCGGCCCGCCGGTGCCACCACTCAGTCCCTTGTCCACCGTATAAAAGCGGCAGGCAGATCCCATGCGCGCCTGCACCAGGGGCATGTGCTTGTCGCGGTAGTAGTCATGATCGAAGCGGGTGTCGGGCTTGTAGGGATACATCACACTGACTTTGATCATCATTGGCCTCCTGAAGTGGGCATCGGAGCCGATCCTGCCCTCGCGGCGTGCTCCCGTCCACCTCTAAATGCTAACCTTTTGCGCATGACGCAGTCCTGGTGGCTCTATTTGCTCGGCTGTCGAGATGGCCGCACCTATGTCGGTATCGCGACCGATGTGGCGGCGCGCTTCGCTGTGCACATCAGCGGCAAGGGAGCGAAATTCACTCGCTCGAATCCGCCAGTCAGCGTACTCGGTGCACGCGCTTTCGCGAGCAAGTCGGAGGCGCTCAAGGCGGAGGCGGCGCTGAAGAAGCTCGATCGGGCGCGCCGGTTGGCTTGGGCTCGCGAGTTCGTCGTTCAATTGCCCGGTCTGGAAGGCAACTCGAATTCCACGATCACTGGAAAGTGATCGGAGGGGTACCGCCCGTCACGTTCGGTCGTCACAGTCTTCGCCGACCTGGCGGTGAATCCCCGGAACATGATCCAGTCGATACGCCGCTTTGGCGTTCCCGTGAAGTCGTGAAAAGTGGCTTCCGGTCCGATGCGCCGGGATGCGGCAGTCCAGGCATCGGCGAGCTGAGCCGAGAGCAGGGTATGCACCTGGCTGTCAGGCGACGTATTGAAGTCGCCCGTCAGGATCACGCGTTCATCGCGAGGCAAGCGGTCGAGTCGAGCCTCGAGCAACTCGATGCAACGTATCCGTATCGGCTCGTCCTCGTCCCGATAGGGAAGGTGAGTGTTGTAAAGCGTGAATGTAGCGCCGTCGGCGATGCGCTCGAAGCGGGCCCAAGTCACCATGCGAGGATAGATGTTTCCCCACGTCCGGCTGCCGGGGACCTCGGGAGTGTCCGATAGCCAGAAGTCGCCGGACTCGCGCACACGCAAACGATCTTTGCGATAGAACACCCCCATGTGCTCGTCTTCATCGCCACCGCGGCGGTCCGCGCCGAACCATGCATACTGCGGCAGGCTCGCCACCAAGTCGTCGCCCTGACGCTTGAACAACTCCTGAGTGCCGATAACGTCGGGATCTTCGGCGCGCAGCATCTGTACCACGATGTCGCGTCGAGCGTCCCAGTTGTTCACGCCATCACGATCGGTCGGCAGGCGAATGTTGAACGTCATCACTCGCAGCGGCTGCGCATACGCAGCCGCCGCCAGCAACCAAGCGGATACAAACAAGATGAGTGTCGGCCAGGTGCGGGATTTCCGGATCATGGCTCGATCAGCGCGATAAAGGGCCTGTCAAGGCAGCCTTAGCTGCCTTCAGCTCTCACCAGCGGCAACCAGACAGCGCTCGCGGCCGCGCCACCACGTTCGATGGTCACGGTCGCCTTTTGAAAGTCCTGTTGCTTCGCCAGGAAAATGTTCGGCACATACTTTTGCGGATTGCGATCGTACAGCGGAAACAGCGACGACTGGACCTGCACCATGATCCGATGCCCCGGCCGGAACACGTGGTTCACCACCGGCAGACGGAATCGATAGCGCTGGGTTTTACCGGCCGGGATCGCGCTCGGCTTCTCGAAGCTGTCTCGATAGCGGCCACGGAAGATGTCCATGCTGAGCGCCAGCTGATAACCGCCCATCTTCGGATCGGATGCCACTTCGTCGGGATACACATCGATCAGCTTGACCACGAAGTCGCCGTCGCTGCCGGTGGTCTTCGCGAAGATCTCCGCGATCGGCGCGCCAGACAAACGCACGGGCTCGGTGAGCACTTCGGTTTGATACGTCATGACATCGGGCCGTCCGTCCGCATGCCGCTGGTCGCTCACCAGCCAATCCGGCCAACGCCCGTCGTCGAAGTTCACGGGCCGGGGCAGATACGGCACCGGCTTCGCGGGATCGGAAACATAGCTATCGCCACCGGCAGCGCCCTTGTCGAAACCGAGACCGCCATCGGCTTGCAAATAGATCGGCGTGAGCGGCGCCGGGCAGCCCTGCTCGCAGGCCAGCGGCCAATCCGAGAAACGTTCCCAACGATTCTCGCCGGTGTTGTAGAGGGTGGCCGTGGGAATCTCGACCGGCGGCCCGTCCTTCAAATAGTGATTGAACATCGGCAGCACCATCCGTTCGCGGAACTGCGCGGCTGTATCGCCTTCCCATTGGAACGGCCCGAGCGAACGGCCTTCGCGATTGATCTGGCTGTGCCGCCAGGGCCCCATCACCAGGAAGTTGTTGCCGGTCTTGCCTTTGGCCTTGAGCGCTTCCCAGGTCATGATGGCTCCATACATATCCTCCTGGTCCCACAGGCCCTGTTCCCAAAGCGTCGGCACGTTGGCAGGATTCGCCGCCACCAGTTTGTCGAGCGCCTGGCCTTGCCAGAACGCGTCATACGCGGGGTGCTCCAGCATGAGCTGCCAGAAGGGCAGCTGATCGAAGCCGGATTTTTTCGCCCACTCGTTGGCGCCGCCGATGCGGCGGAATTCTTCGTAATGATCGTAGCTGCCGGTGCCCGGCTTCTTGCCGGCGCCCTTGTAGCCGGTCTGCGAGCCGATCCAGCCGATGTTGGCCAGGCGGAACGCGCCGTAATGGAACCAGTCGTCGCCCATCCAGTTATCGACCATCGGGCTTTCCGGCACGGCGACCTTGAGTGCCGGATGCGGGTCCAGCAGCGCCATCACGACCGTGAACCCTTCGTAGGAAGAGCCGATCATGCCCACGCGGCCATTCGATTCGGGCAGATTGGACTCGTTCACCAGCCACTCGATGGTGTCGTAGGCGTCGGTGACGTGATCCACCTTGGTCGGGTTGAGCGGACCGATCACCGGGCGGTTCACCACGTAATCGCCTTCGGAGCCATACTTGCCACGCACGTCCTGATAGACGCGGATGTATCCAGCATCCACGAAAGCTTCATCGGCGAGCGGCAATACCGACTTCATGTTGGGGCTCTCCATGCGATTGGCGCGCCCTGCGGCGTTGTATGGCGTGCGCGTAAGAACGATCGGCGCGTGCTTCGCTCCCTTGGGAATGACAATCACGGTATACAACTTGGTGCCATCTCGCATGGGCACCATCTCTACGCGCTTCACATAGTTCTGCGTCTCGGTCGGCGGCTTGAAATCCGCTGGAATCTGGCCGCCGGGCGTTGCCTGCCCGGATGCCGTTCCCGTCATCACGACGATGGCGGCCAACAACGCGATTCCGAACTTTGTGGTTTTGAAATTCATCCGCGGCAGTTCCCGGTTCGCACGGCCGATTCCGTGTCGCTGATTGTAGATCGTGTAGTGTGTGCACTGCGAATCCGCAGTGACAGCGGCGCGAGCTTCGTAGGAGACTCGATTGCTTCTCATCGCGCACCTCCCAGACCCGCGGCGGCGAGCGCATCGACGTCGTACAGCGCGCCTCCCTTGATGACCAGCTTCGTGCGTCGCACGTCACCGACGTTCGCGAGCGGATCGCCGTCGACGAGGATCAAGTCGGCGCGCTTGCCGGCGGCGATGGAGCCGACTTCCCGATCTTGTCCCATGACCCGGGCAGCACCGAGCGTGGCTATATACAGGACATCGGCGGCGGGAATGCCAGCTTCGACGTACAGCTCCAGTTCGCGGGCGTAGAGCAGCGCACTGCCGTCCGTGCCGGCCACGATCGGCACGCCCGCCTCGTGCAGCAGTTTCAGCATCTGCTTCATTCGTGTGAACGACTTCGTGTACCTGGCTCGTTCCTCCGTCGTGGAGGCGCGACCGCCCGATTGTCCGGTGCGCACGACGGCTGGCGGCAAGCGATCGGCCCACGGCACCATCCATCGAGCCATCTCGCCCTTGTAGCCGGTGAACATGTTCTCGAACGTCACCAGCGTCGGATCGACGACCACGCCACGTTGCTTCATCAACGCGATCAGCTCGCGCACCTTGGCGGATTTCAGATCCAGCTCATGACCATGCTCCAGCACGGCGGAGAAGCGCACCGGCGTGTTGGTGAGCTTCAGCACCTCCGGCGGCATGAAATTCAAGAACCAGAAGTTGCCGTGATTGACCTCCTGATAGCCGGCCAGGATCGCTTCCCGTAGCGTCATGCCCGCCGGCACGTGCCCGCTGATGCGCAGGTTTCGTTCGCGCGCAGTGGCAATGCCAACTTCGAGCAGCTCGCGCGACAGCGAGTTATAGAACTTCACTTGCGGATAGCCACGGTCCGCCGCGGCATTGACGGCGTCCCGCATTTCCTCGGGCGTGCCGACCAGAGTGCCGATCGGCGCGGCCATCGGATCGCGGGCGTCGATCAATCCCGCCGCGGTGATCCAGGGGCCGGGCAGGGAGCCATCATCGAACAGCCGTGACAAGCGCCCCAATGCCTCCGGGTTGTTGCCCAGATCGCGATCGCTGGTCACGCCCGCCATCAAGCTCAGCAGACCATCGCTTTCCGCGAACACGTGCGCGTGCATCTCCCACAGCCCCGGCAATAGCGTTTGGCCGCTGGCGTCGATGATCTCGACATCGCTGGGCGCGGCGAGATCCGTCGTCGGCGCGACAGAGACGATGCGGTCGCCCTGCACCAGCACCGACATGCCTGGCTTCATGACGCGACGTTCGGCATCGAACATTCGGGCATTGCGGATCAGGACGGGCCGCTGCGGCTGTCTGCGCAGCTGCCTGCCCTTGTCGATGCGGGCCGTCGACAGCGTTGCATCCTGGGCGGCGATCAGCTCGGGCAGGGCGCCCTCGAAGCCGGCGCGGACCACGCTTTGCCACGTCGATGCCGTCGCGAACAACTCCATTTGCGAATCCAGCCAGAGTGGCTGTGGATCCAGATCGATGCCCGAGAGCAAGAACAGCACGATCTTCATCGGCCCGCTCGAGCCGCTGACCGTCAGTTGTTGAGCCATTTCTATGTGCGCAGTGCCGGCAGGCAGCAACGCCAGATCCTCTTTGGCCACCAGCAACGCGCGCGCCAGCGCTGCCATGTCTTCGGCGTGGGCTCCATTTGCCAGGTAGTAACCCTTGGCTTCCGTCTCGCTGCTGCCGGCGTTGCTGGTCCAGCGCGCCTTGCCGTCGCTGACCGCGAATGTTTCCTGGATCGGGCGCTTGGCGTAGTCGAGTCCTTGCAGCCGATAGCTCAGCAGCATGCCGTTCTCGTCGTAACGACTGACGATGTCGAGCTCGGGCCCGCGGCCGCGATCGTCGTACTTGAAAGTCGTGCGCCGTTCCCGGCCAGTGGCGGGCGTGACGCTCAGCTCGCCCACGATGGTGCCGGACATGACCACCGAATATCGGGTTGGCGTCACCAGATCCGCCGGCAGTCCCGGTTGAATCAGCTGTTGATGGAACTCGTTCGCCACCGTCTCGCCAGCGGCGGCTTGCAGCAGGTTCATGAACGCCGTGGTGCTGCGCGGACGGTCCCGCCGATACAGGATCCCATCGAGCGTATCGCGCCCGATGCGCTCCTCCAGCTTGAACAGCAACAGCGGGCCTTTCTGATACAGCGCAGCTCCGCTCGGACGGTCCGGTGTGAGCAGGGAGCCGCCTTCCAGCGCGGGCACGATCTTGCGGGCCAGAAAACTGCGCATCTGCTGCTCGCCGAACGCCACTTCGAGGTAACGCAGCGCCGAGTATTCGGCCAGGGACTCGGCGATCCAATGATTCTCGCCGCCGCCTTCCGGGCTCGGCAGCCAGGCGTGATAGATCTCGTGTGCGATGGTTCGCGACACCGCGAGTGGATCGAACGACGTGGGCCCGCCGGCCGGGGAGGCGACCGCAATGTAGTGGCGACGTGCGTATGCGCTGCCGACGTTACGGGGCACTGCCACGACGCGCAACGGCTCGGGCAGCGGCCCGAATTTGCGACTGAAGAATTCCACCGAGCCTCGCGCATGCTCGTAGGTGTGCGCGACCCGGGGATCGTCCGGCGCCGCGCTGTAGAACTCGAAGTCGTCGGTGACTTGCTTGACCATGCCCCGCAAGGCCGCGATCGGCACATCGGTGTCCGGTATGGTGCGATCGATCGTCAGCGTCGTGCCGCGCAGGCGATGGTTGCTCTGCGCGGCGACGGTCACGCCCTCCGGCATGCCTTCGATTTTGGCGCGCACGGTGAAGAACAATCCGAGGTCGCGTCGCACGGGAAACCAGAAATGCTCGAGCCGCAACTCGACCCCGTTCGGGGTGAAGGCCGGCAGTTCGCGCTCCCCGTTGACAGAGCCGTGGTAACGAAAGCGCACCTTGACTGTCCGCGTCGGTGGCTGGTCGAACTGCAGTGTCACCAGCTTCAAGTCGGGCAGCGGCCTGTCGACCGCTTCGACGCGGCTGGTGCCACCGACACTCATCTCGACAGCGTCGATGGTCGCATCGCCGCCGAACAGAAATGCCGGATCCCGCAGCTCCTCCGGCGGCAGTGTCATGGTGACATCGGCTTTGAAATCGCCATTAGCCGCATTGAATCGTACGTGCACATCGTAGTGCGCGGGCTTGGGTGCGGAGGCGGCGGCGAGGTGCGCCATCGCGAACATCATGAGGATCGTCAGCAGAGTGCTGAAGCTACGTGGCATCGGTCGGGTTCCCCGCATCGTTCTTGTGAACATCATCGATGCACGATGCATGGCGCGGCGATTTCCCCTATGCCGCGCTGGCGGATTCTCGCCACTCGTACATCGTTCTGCCGAGCGGCCTCGAATGACGTGGCCCGCAACATCGTGAAGGGGAGATCCTATGAGTCATCGCCTGCCCTGGCTGGCGCTCCTGGTGCTGGCAGTGCTGTTGTTGCCGGCCGCGCGCGCCGACGCGGAGGGGTTGCGTTTCGATGTTTCGATCCCGCGCAGCGTGTCGGCCGAGCCGGTGACCGGGCGCCTGCTGATCGCCATCGCCAAACACGAGACACCCGAGCCGCGCATGGTGATCGGGCTGACCGGCCCGGTGATCGTTGGCGTCGATCTCGAGCAATTGCCGCCGGGGCGGACGGCGAGCGCTGATGCCACGGCGCAGAGTTTTCCGCTGGCGAGCTTGAATGACTTGCCGGCCGGCGACTACTTCGTGCAGGCGACTCTGATTCGTTACAGCCAGGTGCGCCGCGCCGATGGTCACACGATCTGGGTGCCGACCCAGCACCGTCGCATGCCGTTCCACATGTTGCCGGGCAATCTGTTCAGCAAGACCCAGCAGCTGCATCTGGACCCCAAGCAGCCACGCCCGGCGCGCTTCGAATTGACCGAGGTGATCGGGCCGGTCGAGGAGCCCGAGGACAGCCAATGGCTGCGCCACGTGCGTATCAAGAGCAAGATCCTCAGCGAGTTCTGGGGCACGCCGGTGTATCTCGGCGCAACGGCGCTGGTACCTCGCGACTACGACAAGCATCCGAAAACCAAGTATCCGACGATATACGCGCAAAGCCAGGAGCCCACGCGGCCGTTCCGTTTCAATCCGGATCCGGCCAGCCATGAGCGGGATCTCGGGGCGCGCGCTGCCAACGTGCAGACCGGCTACGAGTTCTATCAAAGCTGGATCAGCGATGGCTTTCCGCGCTTCGTGGTCATCGTCATGGAGCAGTCCAGCCCGTATTTCCTGGAAGCCTACTCGGTGGACTCGGCCAACAACGGTCCCTATGGCAGGGCGCTCACCGAGGAACTGATTCCCTACCTGGAAAAGAAATTCCGGCTGATTCCGCAAAGCTACGCGCGCATCGTCCAAGGTGCTTCGACCGGGGGCTGGGAAAGCCTGGCGCTGCAATTGAAGTATCCCGACTACTTCGGCGGAGCATGGATCTTCAATCCCGATCCGATCGATTTCACGCACTACCAGCTGATGAATATCTACCGCGACGAGAATGCGTTCGCCGTGGCGAATTCGTTGTTCAGCACCGCGGAGCGTCCGATGCGACGGACGGTGGAAGGCCAGGTCACACATACCTTCCGCGAAGTCGCGCGGCTGGAAGCCGCGCTGGGCAGCAAGGGACGCTCGGGCTCCCAGTTCGACGCCTGGCAAAGCGTGCACGGCCCGGTGGGGCCGGACGGCTACCCGGCCATGCTGTTCGACAAGCAGACCGGCGTCATCGACCGGGACGTGGCCAACTACTACCGCGAGCATGGCTACGATCTCACCGAGTACACCCGCCGCAACTGGCCGACGCTCGGGCCCAAGCTGGTGGGCAAGCTGAATTTCTTCGCCGGCGAGATGGACAACTTCTATCTGAACCTGGCCGTCTACGACTTCGAGGCCATGCTCAGGGACAGCAAGGACCCGCACTACCCGGGCCGATTCGAATACGGCCGGCCCAAGCAAGGTCACAACTGGCACCTCACGGATTTCGCCGAAATGATCCGCGAGATGGCCGTGCACGTGAAGCAGCACGCACCTGCTGGCACGGATACGGCCAGCTGGGGCTACTGATTCTGGTTGACGGATGGCGGATTTCGATTCGCCGTCCATCGTGATCTGAACAAGCAAGAGAAAGGGCTGCTGTATGGCCGCGATTCGCAATCATCTGGTGTTCGGCTGGCTGGCGTTGATCAGCGTGGCGGTAGGGTTCGTGGCCATCGGGCAGGCCAATTCCGCTTCGAAAATAGCGACCTTCGAACAGATCAA
Organism: Steroidobacter sp.; assembly: GCF_036406195.1. Lineage (GTDB taxonomy): Bacteria > Pseudomonadota > Gammaproteobacteria > Steroidobacterales > Steroidobacteraceae > Steroidobacter. Next base: position 156,859 of record NZ_DASWVW010000059.1, on the reverse strand, counting down.
CGTGCAGCGGATCAACGTGGTGGAGCCGGACGGCAAGCCGCGTGTCATCATTTCCAACCGCAAGCACTTTCCCGGCCTGTACTGGGGCGGCAAGGAATACAAGCACCATGCCCGCGATACCGCCGGTTTCCTGTTCTTCAACAAGCAGGGCGATGAAGTCGGCGGTCTCACGTTCGACGCCGACAAGGTTGGCGACAAGTGGGGCGCCAGCGCCAACCTGGCCTTCGACCAGTTCCAGCAGGATCAGACCGTCGGCATGATGTACAGCGAGCAGGACGGCAAACGCGCCGCCGGTTTCAAGGTCTGGGATCGCCCGAATGCCTCGATGGAGCCGGCGATCGAGCTCAGCGACCGGGCCGCCCGGGCCGCGACCGACGCCGAGCGCGACGAGATCCGCGCCGAGATGATGGCTCTGGCCAAGAGCTGGGGCCCTCAGGGCGAGCGCTTGTTCGCCGGTAAGGTATTGGATGATTCGATGGTGCGCCTGGCCGACAAGCAAGGCCGGCCGCGCCTGGTGCTGAAGGTGGACGGCGCCGGCGAGGCCAGTGTCGAGTTTCTGGACGAAGCGGGAAAGGTGGTGCGCAGAATTCCGGAAAAGTAACATCGACCAATGGACCGCGGGGAACATATTCGCTGGTTCGCGCGGGAAGTGCTGCCGCACGAAGCAGACGTGCGGCGCTGGCTCGCGCGCCGGGTGCGCGGGCTGCCCGATTGCCACGTCGATGAAATCGTCCAGGAAGCCTACGCTCGCCTGTGGGCCACCGGGCCCGAGCGCATCATGAATCCGCGTGCCTATTTCTTTGTCACTGCTCGCCACGTCGTCGGCGAGGTGCTGCGCCGGCTGCGCGTCGTCTCCATCGAAACCATCGCCGATATCGATTCGCTGAACATCGCCGACGAGGCTGTCGGGCTCGAGCGCCGCATCAGCGGCCGCGAAGAGATCGAACGCGTGCAACACATGCTCACCAAACTGCCGCCGAAGTGCCGCGAGGCGTTCGAGCTGCGCAAGTTCGCGGAGCTGTCGCAGAAGGAAATCGCCGAGCGCATGCAATTGTCCGAGAGCACGGTTGAGAAGCACCTGGTGAAGGCGCTGCGCCTGCTCATGAACGAAATGAAGGTGGCCGACGCAGCGGCCGCGCAGCCCAAAGTGAAAGCCCATGAATACCGTCATCGGCAAAGATGACATCGACGACAGCGCCGCCCGCTGGGTGATGCGAATGGATCGCGGCGAGATCGGCGAGGCCGAGCAGCGCGAGCTCGATGCATGGTTGGCAGCGGATTCGCGCCATCGCGGCGCCTTTATTCGTGCCCAGGCCATTTGGTGCGACATGGATCGAGTCGCCGCGCTGGGCGCCGGCGAGCTGATGAGTGCTCCGCGGCCGCGTTGGTTCACGGATTCGTTCCGGCGTGCCGCCGCCATCGCCGCCTGCGTGTTGGCGCTGACGCTGGCGAGCGTTGGTGTTTCCAGCCGCTATCTCGCCGGCCGCGAGAGTACCGACCGCGGCGAGACGCGCCGCTTGTTGCTCGATGACGGCTCGGCGGTCGCGCTCAATACGCAGTCGGTGCTGCAAGTGAAGTTCGATGACGACGAGCGCCATATCGTCCTGCGGCGTGGTGAGGCTTCATTCCAGGTGGCTCACGACGAGCAACGGCCGTTTGTCGTGCGGGCAGGCGACGTGTTCGTGCGGGCGGTGGGCACGGCGTTCAACGTTCGCATGAAGCCCGAAGGTGTCGAAGTCACCGTCACCGAGGGTGTCGTCGAGGTCACGCGAGCGGCAGATGCGGACAAGGGAGCCATCCACCGCGTGCATCACAATGAAGAAGTCATCGCCCAAGCCGCGCAGCCCATCGAAGTGGAGCCGTTGAGCGATGAGGTGATCGCGCAGCGCCTGGCCTGGCGGGAAGGACGACTGGTCTTCGATGGCGAGCGCCTCGCCGCGGCCATCGCCGAAGTCAATCGCTATTCCTCCGTGACGGTCGTGATAGACGATGCCGAGCTCGCGCAGAAAGCGTTCGTCGGCAACTTCAAGATCGGCGACGCGCGCGGCTTCGCGCATGCCGCCGCCGTGGCCTTCAATATGCGCGTCATCGAACAAGACAAGACTTTACGTTTGACGCAGTAGCGGATTTTGCTCGGCCGCACATCTTAGCTCCCATCGAACAACGCGTGGGAGAGACACATGCGAACACGGGGAAGCAAGAAGATCGCTGGCGGGCTGCTGACATTGGCGCTCGCCGTTTCTACTGCACTGGCGCAGCAGAAAGTCACTTTCGATATTCCGGCGCAGCCCGCGTCGGTGGCCATCCAGAGCTGGGCACGTGCGTCGGGGCTGCAAGTCTTCGCGGCCGAAGAGCATTTGCTGGGAATCAAGACCAATGCCGTGCGCGGCGACTACTCGCCGATCGAAGCCATGCAGATGATGGTGGAGGGGACGGGCCTCGAAGTCGTCGCCAGCAGCGAGAACACCGTCACCATTCGTCGTCGCGCCAACGCCATGCCGGGCACGCCGCCGGATGAGCGTTTCGACGCCGATCAGTTGCAGGAAATCGTGGTCACCGGCACGCGCATCAAGCGTTTGGGCTTCGATACGCTGCAGACGGCGTTGGTCACGGACTCGCAACAGATGGAGCGGCGTGGCTACACGAACGTGGCCGAGGCGCTGAATGCGTTGCCGACATTCGGCAGTTCCGGCGTCGACACGGTCGGCACCGGGCAGGGCACACACAGCGTCGGCCAGACGTTCGTCGATTTATTCAACCTCGGCTCGCAGCGCACGCTGGTGCTGGTCAACGGGCGGCGCTACGTGACCTCGAACGCGCCGGCCGTCGGTGGCACAGCCGGCGCGCAAGTCGACATGAACACGATTCCGGTCGGCCTGGTGGATCGTATGGAAGTCGTGTCGATCGGCGGCGCGCCCGTGTACGGGGCGGATGCCATCGCCGGCACGGTCAACATCATTCTGAAAAAGGATTACGAGGGCTTCGAGGCTTCGGCCCAGTACGGCACCACCGAGGATGGCGGCGGCGACACCAAGACCTTTCGCGCGCTGATGGGCGGCAACTTCATGGAGAACCGCGGCAACATCGCCGTCGGCATCGAGTACAACGAAACCGATGGTTTGTTGTATTCGGACCGATTTCCCGAGTTCTACAGACTCATTCCCAATCTCGCCGACACCGGGCCGAACGACGGCATCCCGGCGGAGGTGGTCGGCACGCTGCGCTATCCCTTTCTGACCGAAGGCGGCTTGCCGCACGCGAACACGCTGGCGCCGCTGGTTGGCGGCGGCCTGCCGGGATTGGTGTTCCCCCCGTTCTTCACCAGCCCGAACTACATCTACGACTCCCAGGGCCGGCCGCTGCATTTCGCGCCAAACGGCGAGCTGGTGCCATTCAACGTCGGCACCGTGCTCGATGACTCCGGCGGTCTGTTGCCGACGCTCGTCAGCGGCGGCGATGGCATGAATCCGGCCGATCACTTCTCGCTGTTGACGCCCACGCAGCGCACGCTGATCAATGCGATCGGGCATTTCGACGTGAACGACCATGTCCGCGCGATCTTCGAACTGTCGTACGCAAACACGCGCGGCCGGGAACTGAGCGAACTGGCCGCGTTCGTCGCGCCCGGTCTGCTCGGCGGGCCGCGCCTGACCTTCTCGGTGAACAATCCCTTCCTCACCCAGCAGGCGCGCGACACGCTGATCGCGAACCTGGGGCCGAACGCGACCTTCGATATCAATCGCAACCTGAGCGATCTGGTCGATCGCACCGGCGGACGCATGGCGGTCGATCTGTATCGACTGGTCGGCGGCTTCGAAGGCGGGTTCGATGCGTTCGGCGAGCGGTGGTCGTGGGATGTGTCTTTCAACTACGGCCGCAGCCGTGGTGTCTCCGAGCTGACGTTCATCAATCCGGACCGGCTGGTGCAGGCGATCGACGTCACCACGGCTCCTACCGGCGAGATCGTCTGCAGCGATCCCAGCGACAACTGCGCGCCGCTGAACCTGTTCGGCACGAACAACTTCAGCCAGGCGGCGCTGGATTTTGTGAGCATTCCGGCGACCGCCATCACCGTCAACACGCAGCGCGTGGCGACGGCGAACCTAAGCGGCAACCTGCCGTTCGGCGTCGCCGCGCCGATCGCGTTCAACCTCGGCTATGAACACCGCGAGGAGACAGGCTCATTCTCGCCCGATGGTGCCTTCAGGACGGGCAACATCCTGCTCGGAGCGCCGGGGCAGGTCGCCTCGGCGTTTCCGATCTCCGGCGGCTTCGACACCAACGAGCTCTACACCGAGTTGCTGGCCCCCCTGATCGAGCCGGGCTCCAATGTGCCCCTGATCAAGAGCGCGAGCCTGGAAGGCGCGGTCCGCTACGTCGATCATTCATTGACCGGCGGCGCAACCACCTGGTCGGCGGGTGGCCGCATCGAGCCGCGCACGCCGGGATGGAGTGATGGTTTGATGTTCCGCGGCGTATATACCGAAGCGATTCGCGCGCCGGCCATCACCGAGCTGTTCGCCAATTCACCGGTGCTGTCGCCCTTCAACGATCCTTGCGACTCACGCTTGATCACGAGCGGACCGAATCCATCCGCGCGTGCCGCGAACTGTACCGCCGCGCTCGCTGCGGCGGGCGTGGCCGATCCGGCGGCATTCGACACCCGGGGTACCACCGGAATGTTCTCGCCAGCGGGCAGCCAGGTCGGCAATCCGCATCTCGACAACGAGATCGCCGAGTCGTGGTCGGTGGGCATCGTGTTTCAACCGGCGGCGTGGCCGAATTTCCGCATGGCCATCGACTGGACCGACATCAAGCTCGAAGGCGGCATCCAGCCCATCGGCATCGGGCAGCGCGTCGCGAACTGCTACGACAGCAATACGTTTCCGAACGCCGCCTGCGATGGCTTCCGGCGCTATACGGCGGCCGACATCGCCGCGTTGCCGCCAAATTCTCCCCGCCGACAAGTGGGCGATCTGGCGAACGGCTTCGAGCAGACCTACATCAACCTGTCCACGCTCGACTTCGAGGGCCTGATCGTCTCGACCCAATCGGCGTTCGACGCGGGGCCGGGCTCGTTGAGCCTGGGCGCCACCGTGTTCTACACCGCCAAGTTCGAGGAGAGGATGTTCGCGGGCGACGAAGCGGTCGATCAGGCCGGCTTGCGAGATGTTCCGGAATATTCGGTGCAGTTCAACATCGGCTATCGGTGGAATCAGCTGGACATAGACTGGCAGACGTTTTTGTGGAAGAGCTCGGTGGACGTGAGCTTCAATGTCGATCCGGAGGCGTCCACAGCGAGCAGCATCCCCTCGTATGCGCTGCATAACCTCACGCTCGGTTACCGGTTCAGCGACGCCGTGCGTGCTCAGCTCGGTGCCGTCAATGTGCTCGACCAGGAAATTCCGCTCAATGCATTGCCTCGCGGCTTCTCGGGCTACGACCCGATCGGCCGCCGCTACTTCCTGACGTTGTTCACTCACTTCTGATGAAGCACGGGCTGCACGCAGACGCTGCGTGCAGCCCGCGACGCCGGGTAGGGAAGGCATGAGAGAGTCAGTTGCAATTGCTGCGGTGGTGTTGCTGGCATTGTCGGGAACGGTGTCTGCGGCGCCGACCGAGTCGCAGCGCATAAACGCATTCTTCGAGCGGGTCTTCGAACGCTCGCTGGCGCGCAGTCCGATGCGCCAGACGCGGCTCGGCCTGAAGACTCAGCAGGATCAGTGGGATGACATCAGCGAGCGCCGGCAGCTCGAGGATGTCGAGCTGGTGCGTGGCGACCTGGAAGAGCTGCGCCGCTTCGACTTTCAGAAGCTCGATGCCAACGCCCGGCTCAGCTATCGACTGTTCGAACGCGGCTCGCGCGAGGAACTGGAGGCATTCCAGTGGCGGCACTCGAACTACCTGGTCACCCAGATGGGCGGGTTGCATCGAAGCGTCGCGGCCACGCTGCTGAATCGTCATGCCATCAGCGATCGCGCCGACGCCGAGGCGTACATCGCGCGACTGCGCGGTGTTCGTCCGCTGATGATGGAGTTGGTGGCGCAGTTGCAAGCGCAAGCCAAGCAGGGAGTGCAGCCGCCGCGCTTCGTTTATGACCTCGTGCTCGGCGAAGCGGAGAATCTGCTCGCGGGCCGTCCGTTCCAGGACGTCGCCCGGCACGCCGACGAGGACAGTCCGGTGCTGGCGGACTTTCGCGCCAAGCTCGCGCAAGCCAAGTTCTCCGCCGTTGATACTCGGACTCTCATCGACCAGGCACAGGCCGCGATGATCGAGGGCTTCGGCCCCGGCTTTCGTGCGCTCATCGAGGAGTTGCGGGCGGCGCAACGCACCGCGACCGACACGGCCGGCGTTTGGAAGTTGCCCAACGGCGCCGACTACTATCGCTTCAGCATCGAGAGCTACACGACGCTGCCGCTCGCGCCGGCGGAGCTTCACGCGCTCGGTCTGAAGGAGGTCGCGCGCATTCACGATGAGATGCGGGCGATCATGAAGCAGGTCGGCTTCAGCGGCTCGCTGCAAGAGTTCTTTGCGGACATGCGCGAGGATCCTCGTCACTACTATCCGGACAGCGCGGCTGGGCGGGCGCAGTACGTGAAGGATGCCGAAGCGCTGTTGCAAGTCGTGAAGGGCCGCCAACGAGAGCTGGTCAGTCACGTGCCGAAAGCGGATGTGGTGGTGAAGCCGGTGCCGGCCTGGCGGGAGAAGTCCTCGGCCAAGGCGTTCTACCAGAATCCTTCGGAAGACGGCTCGCAGCCCGGCGTGTTCTATATCAATCTCTACGACATGAAGGCGGCGCCACGTTACCTGCTGCCCGTGGTGCTGTTTCACGAAGCCATTCCGGGTCATCACATGGAGGTGGCCATTTCTCATGAGCTGGGCGACTTGCCGCGCTTTCGCAAGCTCAATTCCGTGGCGGCATACAGCGAGGGATGGGGGCTATACACCGAGCGGCTCGCGGCCGAGATGGGTTTGTATCGAGACTCGTATCAGCAGTTCGGACGTCTGGCCATGGAGCTGATGCGTGCCGCACGGCTGGTCATCGATACCGGCTTGCACGACCAGCGCTGGAGCAGGGAACAGGCGGTGGCCTATCTCGATGCCAACATGCCGGGCTCGCACTACGACAATCAACGCGAGATCGATCGTTACATCGTGATGCCGGGGCAGGCTACCTCGTATGCGGTCGGGATGCTCAAGATCGTCGAGCTGCGCGAACGTGCGCAGCGGGCGCTCGGCGAGAATTTTCAGCTGACCAGATTCCACGACGTGGTGCTCGGCAGCGGGCCGCTGCCACTGCCGATGCTGGAAGAGAATATCGATGCCTGGATCGAAGCGGAGAACGCACGTGAGTGACAGGACGGCTTTTCGAGCGTGCATCGGCACGATCCTCGTTTTCGTGGCGTCGTTGCTGGCGACGGCGGCTTCGGCTGAAGTTACTTACATTCACGCCGGCCGCCTGCTCGCCGATCCCGCCAGCGGCCGGGTGCTCAACGAACAAACCATCGTTGTTCGTGACGGCCGCATCGCGGAGCTGCGCGACGGCTATGTCGACGGAGCCGGGCAGGTCGTCGATCTGCGCGGCGAATTCGTACTGCCGGGTTTGATCGACAGCCACGTGCACCTGTGCCACGAAAACGGCCCGAACGACCGCATGAACCGCGTGACCATGACCGCCGCGGACTGGGCCGTCCAAGGGGTACGCTTCGCCGAAATCACATTGCGAGCCGGGTTCACGACCGTCGCCAATCTGGGTGACGAGAACGACGCCATCTTCGCGCTGCGCGATGGCATCGAGCGCGGCGACGTGCCAGGCCCTCGCATCGTCGCGGCCGGTCACGTGCTCAGCCCGCATGGCGGCGACGGCGACATCCATGGTTATCGCCCCGACGTCGCGACAACGATCCGACGAGGCAACCTGTGCACCGGCGCCGATGACTGCAGTCGCCTGGTGCGCAATCACATCGGGCGCGGCGCGGACATCATCAAGATCGTCGCCACCGGCTCGGTACTCGCTGACATTGCCCAGGGTGTGGGCCAGCAGTTCACTGATGCGGAGCTGCGAGCCATCGTGGAGACGGCGCACGGCATGGGCCGTCGTGTTACCGCCCACGCACACAGCACTGCAGGCGTAAATGCGGCGCTGAGAGCGGGCGTCGACTCGATCGAACACGGCACCTTCCTGGACGCCGAGTCGATCGAGCTGTTCAAAGCCAACGGTGCTTATCTCGTTCCCACCTTGCTCGCGGGAGCAACTGTGTCCGCGTGGGCCAATGATCCGAAGGGTTTCTTGAGCCCGCCGGCTAAAGCGAAAGCGCTCGAGGTGGGACCTAAGATGCTCGGCATGGGACGACGCGCGCACGCTGGCGGCGTGAAGATCGCGTTCGGCACCGACGCAAGCGTTGCCAGGCATGGCACGAATGCTCGCGAGTTCTCGCTGCTGGTGCAGGCAGGCATGACGCCGCTGCAGGCCATCCGTGCCGCAACGATCGGTTCGGCGGATCACCTCGGATTGTCAAAGGAGATCGGTTCGCTCGCGCCGGGAAAAGCGGCCGACATCGTTGCCGTGTGCGGCGACCCGCTGAAGTCGGTCAGCGGGCTGGAGCACGTGCGCTTCGTGATGAAGGGCGGTGTCGTGTACACAAAAAAACCGAGGTGTCAGTGATATGTGGAGTAGACGACGATTCATCGCCACCAGCGCGGCGCTCGCCGCCAACTGCGCCATCGGCGCCGAGCGCGACGCCTACACCGCCATGGACTACGAGCGCGCAACCGTCATCGATGCTCTCGGCGTCCTCGGCGACCCCGATCCCAGCGCGACGATCGAAACCGCACCCTCGGCACGACTGCTCAAAGACCTGCGCGACTCGGGCCTCACCGCGGTCAGTGTCACGCTGAGCGTCGGCAGCATTGGCGACCGGATTGCGAAATTCATCCACCGGGTCGCCACGCTGGACGAACTGGTCGCCGCCGCTCCTGACGTGCTCATGCGAATCCACCGAGCCACGGACCTCGACAAGGCAAAAGCCACACGCCGGCTCGGCTTGATCTACAACGTCCAGGACACATCACTCCTGGAGAACGACCTGTCGCGCGTTGCAATGCTACGCGCGCTGGGGCTGCGAGTGATGCAGATGACCTACAACACTCGCAACCTCGTCGGCGACGGCTGCCTGGAGCGTGCGGACAGCGGCCTGAGCAACCTCGGCCGCGATCTGGTCGCCGAGCTCAACCGCACGCGCGTCGTGATGGACTTGAGTCACGGTGGCCGCACCACCATTGCCGAAGCGATCCGCGAGGCCAAGGCGCCACCGGTCATCAGTCACACCGGCTGCCGCGACCTGCACGATCATCCCAGGAACGTGTTCGACACCGAGCTGAAGGCACTGGCCGCCAGGGGCGGCGTCGTCGGCATCTATTTCATGCCGTTCCTCGTTCCACGAGGCAATGCCACCAAAGCAGATCTGATCCGTCACATCGAGCACGCGGTCAACGTGTGCGGTGAAGATCACGTCGGCCTCGGCACCGACGGCGACATATCCGCGCATCATGTCGACGAGCAGTACCTCGAGGCGATGCGAAAGAGACAGGCAGGCCGCGTGGCGCAGAGAATCGCATCACCGGAGGAATCGGTGGAGCGCTACCGATTCATTTCCGAATACAACCATCCACGCCGCTTCCTGAGCCTGGCGGAGGATCTGAGCGCTCGCGGCTGGCCCGCTCGGCGCATCGACAAGCTGCTCGGCGGCAATTTCGCGCGCGTCTACACGGAGGTATGGGATTGAGACATTGGCAATGGAAGGCCGTCGCGCTGATCGTTTGTTTGTTGCTGGCCGGATGCGAAGCGAAGGCGCCGCCCAAGCCGCTGACCGTAGTCGGGTGGGGCGGGAGCTCGCAACGCGCGCATCGCGATGCCTATTGGACTTCGTTCGTGGTGCACACCGGCATCCAGTTGCACGAGGACACCTGGCACGGCGGTCTCGACGTGCTGCGCCAGCAGGCGCGCAGCGGCGATTGGGATGTCGTGCAAGTCGAAGTCGAAGAACTGCTGCTCGGCTGCACGGAGGGGCTGTTCGAACGGATCGACTGGCAGGCGCTCGGCGGGCGCGAAACTTTCATCGAGCCTTCGGTGCAGGATTGCGGCGTCGGTGCGATGGTGTGGTCGCAGCTGTTCGGCTACGACGCCGATCGCATGCCGAACGGTCCGGGCAACTGGGCCGAGTTCTGGGACGTGCGCCGCTTCCCGGGGCGTCGCGGCCTGCGTCGCACGCCCAAGTACACCCTCGAATTCGCCTTGATGGCCGACGGGGTCGAGCCGGCCGACGTATATGAAGTGTTGCGGACCAAGGAGGGCGTGGACCGGGCGTTCCGAAAGCTCGACGAAATCAAGCCGCACGCCGTGTGGTGGACGTCGATTTCGCAGGTGCCGGAGCTGCTCACCTCGGGACAGGTGGTTGCGTCCGTCACCAGCCCGGGCCGCCTGCTGGTCGCCAATCGCGAGGGCGGCCGCAACTTCAAGGTAGTGTGGGACGGCAATATCTACGCCGTCGATTTCTGGGTAATCATGCGGGGCAGCCAGCGCAAATCGCAGGCGCTGCGGCTGGTTCGATACATGAAGCAGCCAGAGCACGAGGCACGGCTGGCGCACTTCATTCCCACCGGCCTGTCGAACCGCCAGGCCATCGCCAGTCTCGATCCGGCGCTGCTGGTCGACACGCCCTCGAACGCGCAGAACCTGGCTCACGCCCTGGCGCTGGATGGGCAGTTCTGGGTCGAGCACTCCAGCGAGCTCACGCAACGCTTCAACGCCTGGCTGGAGAGCGAATAGCAGCTCTAAGGCCAATGGCACTTAGTTGGCGCCCTCCAGTGGCCGGCGGTTAGCGGTTGGGGTAGAACGGAGGCCACATTTCTGGCTAACCGCTGTCCGCGAACCGCTGCGACAAGAGCGGTTAACTGAGCACCATTGGTTCTAAGGCGCATTCGCCGGTAACCGCGGGTCTTTCGCCGGCAGCACGTTGCATTGGTGGCGTGCTGTACTGATACTGCCCTCAACAGCTTCAGTTGAGGGATAAACGACACGTGCTGTTCGCCGCGCAAACCTGGCCGTTCACGGTGGCAACCTTCCTCCTGGTGCTGATCGCCGTCGTCGAAACCGTTGCGCTGGTGGTCGGGGCGAGTCTCTCTCAATCCCTGCAGCAGCTGCTTCCCGATCCGGGCGAAGGCATCGCCGGACCTTTCGACAAGTGGCTCGGCTTGCTGTCGTTCGGGCGCGTGCCGCTGCTCGTGCTCTTGGTGCTGTTCCTGGCGAGCTTCGCCGTCACGGGCTTCGCGCTCAATCTCATCGTGCACCGGTTCTTCGGCATCTGGGTGCCGACGCTGCTGGCGGTGATCGTCGCCTGCGTCGTAACCGTGCCGGTGGTTCGCCTGTGCGGCGGCGTCATCGCCCGGTTCATTCCACAGGATCAAACGTTCGCAGTCTCGTTCGACTCGTTGATCGGCCGCGTCGCGACCATTGTCAACGGCACCGCGCGGCCGGGCTACGCCGCGCAGGCCAAGGTCACGAACGAGCACGGGTACACCCTTTACGTGATGGTCGAACCGGAGCTGGACGGCATGACGTTCCAAAGCGGGGAACGCGTGCTGCTCACCAGGCAGCTCTCCGGCAATCGTTTCGCCGGGGCGGTCAATCCCTGGCCGGATCTGCTCTGATCGTCAGCTCTGATCATCTGCTCCGATGATCGGCTCCGATCCGGACGAATGGACCACGCGCAGCGTTCACCAACCGTGCTGGGGAGACAGCCATGTCGGACTTGGAATTGATGAACTACTTGTTCCTCGCGGGCATCGGGTTCGTCGCGTTGATGCTGATCGTCATGATCCTCTCGCGGCTGTATCGCCGCTCCTCCAAGGAGCGAGCGTTCGTACGCACCGGCATGGGCGGACAGAAGGTCGTGATGGACGGCGGTGCCATCGTGCTTCCGGTGTTTCACGAGACCATTCTGGTCAACATGAATACGCTCAAGCTGGAAGTCACGCGCTCCGGCAAGGATTCGCTGTTCACCAAAGACCGCATGCGCGTCGATGTGGTCGTGGCGTTCTTCGTGCGCGTGGTGCCCACCAAGGAAGGCATCGCGAACGCGGCGCAAACATTGGGTCAGCGCACTATCGATCCGGAGGCGCTGTCGCAGCTGGTCGAAGACAAGTTCGTCGACGCGCTGCGCGCCGCCGCCGTCTGGATGACCATGCAGGAACTGCTCGACAAGCGGCAGGATTTCATCCAGGGCGTGCAGAACGCGGTCAGTGAGGATCTGTTGAAGAACGGCCTGGAGCTGGAGAGCGTGTCGCTCACGCGCATCGACCAGACCGCCATGCAGTTCTTCGATCCCAACAACGCTTTCGATGCCGAAGGTCTGACGCGGCTCACCGAACAGACGCAGCAACGCAATCGCGAACGCAACGAAATCGAGCAGGACACCTCGGTGGCCATCTCGCGCAAGAACTTCGAAGCCAAGCAGTTGCAGCTGGAGATCGATCGCCAGAAGCGCTTCGCCGAGTTGGCACAGGCGCAGGAGGTCGCCGCTCGCGAAGCCGAACAGGCCGCCATCGTGGCGAAGGTGCAGGCCGAGAGAGCGCGAGAAGCCGAAGAGGCGAAGATCACCGCGCAGCGCCAGATCCGTGAAGCCGAAGTTGCGAAGGCACAGGCCGTGCGTCAGCGTGAAGTCGAGGCCGAGCGCGAGATTGCGATCGCGTCCATCGATCAGCAGCGCGCCACGCAGATTGCCGATCAGAACAAGGCGATCTCGATCGCACAGAAGTCCGAAGAGCAATCGAAGGCACAGGCCAGCGCGAATCTGGCGCTGGCCGAAGCCGTGAAATCGGAGCAGGCGGTGAAGACCGCCGAGGAAGTCGCCAAGGCCGAGCGCGAGAAGCAGGTGACGCTGGTGCTCGCGTCCCAGGAAGCCGAGCGGCAGGCCATCGGCGTGAAAGTGTCGGCGCTCGCCGAGAAGGAAGCTTCGGAAGCCAAAGCCGACGCGATCCGCACGCTCGCCAAGGCGAATCGCGAGAACTACGAAGCCGAGGCCGCCGGTAAGCGCGCCTTGAACGAAGCCATCAACACGCTTTCGAACGCTCAGATCTCGCTGCAGGAGAAGCTTGCGTTGATCCAGGCGCTGCCGAAGATCATCGAAGAGGCGGTACGGCCGATGCAGAGCATCGATTCGATTCGCATCATGCAGGTCGATGGGCTCAACACCGGCGATTCCGGCGCGAGAGCGGGCGAGTACGCCGCCGCGTCAGGTGGCGGCAACCTGGCCGAACAAGCGGTGGGAGCGGCGTTGAAGTATCGCGCTTACGCGCCGGTGATCGATCAGCTCATCAAGGAAGTGGGCCTGTCGGGCAACGGGCTCGACGGCTTGCTGAAGTCGACTGCGGCGGTCACGCCTCCGGTGAGCGCGCCTGCCGAGGCGTAACGGTCTGCAACCCGGGCAGGCCGGATCATGGTTCGCTATGATTCGGGACTTCGCCTGGGCCAGCGGGATGCAAGCGATGGGATGTATGAAGTCGGCGAGCCTCGTCAGCATGAGGCTCGCCAGCGTGGTGTGGTTGTCGGGGGTGTTGTTTGGATCGCAGGCCGAGGCCGCGAATGCGCAGGCTGCGTTCAAAGCCATCAGCGGCAAGCCCGCGGTAAAGGCCGCTCTGGAACAGATTCGACGCGAAGACGAACGCACGCTACGTGAGCAGATCGAGATCGCCGAAATTCCAGCACCCTCATATCAGGAAGGTCGTCGAACCGATGACTACGTTCGCCGCCTGCGTGAGCTGGGCCTGAGCGAAATTTCCATCGACACTGAGGGCAACATCATTGCCCGGCGCGCAGGCATCAGTCGCAACGGACCGACACTGGTGCTCTCGGCGCATCTGGACACGGTGTTCTCCGAGGACACCGTGCTCAAGGTTCGCAAAGAGGGCAACCGTTACTACGGCCCGGGAATCACTGACGACGCACGCGGCCTCGCTGTGTTGCTGACCACGTTGCGAGCAATGCAGGAACAAAAGCTGCGCACGCAAGGTGACGTGCTGTTCGTCGCCACGGTCGGTGAAGAAGGTCTTGGCAACCTGCGGGGCGTGAAGGCGCTGTTCCGTGATCGCCAGGACATCGACGGTTTCATTTCTGTCGACGGCACCGAATCGCCGCGCCTCGCGCCCGGTGAGTCGGAAGTAGTGACACGCGCGGTGGGTAGCCATCGCTGGGAAATAACATTCACCGGTCCCGGCGGACACAGTTTCGAGAACTTCGGCACGCCCAGTGCGGTACATGCCATGGGACGTGCGATCAGTACGATTTCCGACCTGCAGGCGCCCGCGGAGCCCAAGACGACCTTCACGGTCTCCATCGTCTCGGGTGGCACGGCCATCAATGCAATTGCCGAAAAAGCGCAATTGCGACTCGATATCCGTTCCGAATCCGCCGCGGCATTGGCTGCGATGGAAGAGAAGATTCTCGCGGCGGCGGATCGCGCCGGCATCGAGGAGGGCAAGCGTTGGAATGCCGAGCCTGTTCGAGTCGAACGTAAGCTGTTGGGCGACCGTCCGGCGGGCGCGGGCGGCGATGACAATGCCGTCGCGTCGGCATGGATCAACGCAATGATTGTTCTAGATCAAAAGCGGCCATTGACTGTCGGGGGCAGCACCGATGCCAATGTGCCGATGGGACTGGGCATTCCTGCTATCACGGCCTCCGGCGGCGGCATTGCGGACAAAGCGCATTCGCTCGACGAATGGTACGAACCGGTGAACGCGTGGCTCGGGCCGCAGGCGTTGTTACTTACGTCGCTGGCTCTGGTCGGTGTCGAAGGCGGGCCGAAGCCGCTGCTGTCACGACGTCGCTAGACGGCGGCATTCATAAACGGCCGGATGCAAATGTGTACCATGTCATACTTCTGGTGCGACATACGTAGTACAAAGCGCGGATTCGGAAGCCCAGGGAGCAGGTCGTCGATATGAAATTCATGACACGGGAAGTCTTGCTGATTGCTGCGATGTGGGCTCTGGCGGGATGCGGGGGCGGCGGCGGCAACAGCACGCCGCTCGGCGGCAATCCTGGAACGGATCCGGGCGGCGGCATGAGTAGCGGCGGCAGCGGCGGCATCGTCGGTGGCAACAACGGCTACATCCCAGGCATCTTCAATCCATCCTCGACCTATGCCAAGCAATGCGCCGCGCCCCGCGCAGGCACCGATGACCAAAGCGGTTCGACGTTCACCGAGAACATGTTCCTGCGGTCCTGGACCAATGATCTGTATCTGTGGTACGGGGAAGTGCCCGATACCAATCCGCGCGGCCTTTCTACCGAGGAGTATTTCCAAGGATTGAAAACACCGTTGACCACGCCGTCAGGCCGCGCAAAGGATCAGTTTCACTTCACCTATCCAACCGCTGCGTGGGAGGAACTGTCTGAGGGTGGTATCGAGGTTGGCTACGGCGCGCAGTGGGTGATTCTTGCCCAGCGCCCGCCACGCAAGGTCGTCATCGCCTTTGTCGAACCGGGCTCTCCCGCAGCGACTCAGGATCTTTCGCGTGGCGGCGAGGTGCTGACCGCGGACGGCGTGGATGTGATCAATGCGGACACCGATGCCGCGGTGGATCAGCTCAATGCTGCGTTCTTTCCGGTTGATCCAGGCGAGCAGCATGTGTTCACGATTCGTTATGCGGATGGGCAGACGCGCATTGTCACCTTGACCAGCAGCGAGATTACGCATCAGCCGGTGCTCATGTCCGGTGTCATCAACCAGTCCGGCGTGCCGGTGGGCTATCTGGTGTTCAACGATCACATTGCCACTGCCGAAGGGCAGCTGAGGACTGCCGTGAACGCGCTTGGCAACGCCGGCATTCAGGATCTGGTTCTGGATCTGCGCTACAACGGCGGTGGCTATCTCGCCATCGCCAGCCAGCTGGCCTACATGATCGCCGGCAACTCGCGCACCTCCGGCCAGACGTTCGAGAAGCTGGTGTTCAACGACAAGCATCCGAACACCAATCCAGTCACCGGCCAGCCGCTCGAGCCGACACCGTTCCATACGACCACGTTGGGTTTCTCGGGAACAGTGGGCGTGCCGCTGCCGAGGTTGAACCTGGAGCGCGTCTACGTCATCACCAGCAACAACACTTGCTCGGCCAGCGAAGCCATCATCAACGGCCTGCGCGGCGTAGACGTGCAGGTTTATCAGATCGGTTCGACCACTTGCGGCAAGCCGTATGGCTTCTATCCGCAGGACAATTGCGGCACCACGTATTTCTCGATCCAGTTCCAGGGCCTCAATGCGAAAGACGAAGGCAATTATTCGGACGGCTTCGCACCCGCAAACTCGCAGGATGCCGCCAGCATCAAGTTGCCTGGATGCTCGGTAGCGGACGATTTCACTCGTCAGCTCGGTGACCCGTTGGAAGGCCGCCTGGCTGCGGCGCTCGCGTTCCGGGCAAGCAACAACACGGTCTGTCCGGCCGCGTCGGGCGCGATGCCCATTCCGGGTGTGAGCGCGAAGCAGTCGCTCTCCCGTGCCGACGGCATCATGTTCAAGTCGCCGGCGCGCGAGAATCGAATCATGCGCAAAGACCTAGGGAACTCGCTGTCGTTTTAGTTTCCGCCATAGCGTCGTGCGGCTGATGCCCAGCCGCGCGCTTGCTTTCGCATAGGACCCGCCGCACTCCTCGAGCACGCGCCGAATCAGATCGATCTCGTGTTCGGCGCGCTGCATGAAAATGGAGGAGGCGGGTGCAACGGCCGCGGCGCTGGTGATCTCGGGCATCAGTTCGCGAAGCTGCATGTCGCTTAGTGCCGCGTTCGCAGGGCTCGCCAGCATCGCGACGCGCTCCAGCAGGTTCTCCAGCTCGCGAACGTTTCCAGGCCATTCGTAACCGCGAGCCGCCTCCAGCAATTGATGTACCCGCGGGTCGTTGGTGATATCGATGCCGGTGCGCGTGGCGATCTTGCGGGCCAGATGCCTGGCCAGCTCAGGAATGTCCTGACGCCGGTCGCGCAGGCCGGGCAATTCCAGCCGCAGAATGTTCAGTCGATAGTAGAGGTCGCGGCGAAATTCGCCGGTGACGATGCGTTCGGTCAGATCGCGATGCGTGGCCGCGATGACGCGGACATCGACGCGAGTCGGCTCGATAGCGCCCACTCGCAATATTTCTTTCTCCTGCAGCACGCGTAGCAATCGCGTTTGCAGCGACACCGGCATTTCGCCGATCTCATCGAGAAAGATGGTGCCCGTGTGCGCGGCTTCGAACAGGCCGAGCTTGCCGCCGCGCCGCGCGCCGGTGAACGCACCTTCCTCATAGCCGAACAGCTCGCTTTCCAGCAATGCCTCGGGAAACGCGCCGCAGTTGATGGCGATGAACGGCTGGTTCGCACGGCTGCTCGCGGCGTGGATGCCCTGGGCAAGCAACTCTTTGCCGGTGCCGCTTTCGCCGAAGATCAGCACCGTCGCATCGCTGCCCGCGTACTGTGCGGCGAGCGATCGGGTGTGAACGATGCCGGGGCTGGTGCCGACGAGATCGGCGAGTCGATAGCGAACATTGGCGGCGGGCTTGTCGCGCCGGGCCCGCAAATGTCGATCGACGCGTTGGATGGACTCCGGGTCCTGGCAGGTGAGCACGGCGCCGGTTTGCGAGCCTTGCTCGGTGATTGGCAGCCGGCTCGTGAGCACGGCCCGCGAGCCGAGCTTTTGCAGCTCATCGATTTCAGCACGCGCCTCGCGCAGCGTTCGCGCCAGCGACAGCTCGGGGGCGATATCGCCGAGCTTGCGACCAACCAGATCGCTTGCCGGCCGTTCCAGCAGTCGCGCCATGGCGGGATTCAGGATCTCGATGCGCTCATCCATGTCGACCGCCACGACGCCATCGCGCAGTTGCCCCAGGATGGTGTTCAGTCGCTCGCGCTTCGCTGCTTCCATGCGCGACAGACGCGCCATTTCAACGGCGTCATCCAATGCTTCGCGAACGGCGTCTTCCGAGTACAAGAACACGCTCGCCATCCCGGCTGCTTCGGCCAGGTCTGCTACCAAACCGGGCGCGACTACGACCTCGACGCCGCGCGCGCGCAGCTCGAGCACGCAGTTTTTCGCATCGTCTGTCGTGCGGTAACTGCGTTGCTCGATACCCAACCCGAACAACTCGTTGAAACGTTCGACCTCGGCGGGCAGAGCGCCATGCGTGACGAGCGCGATGCGTGATGAAATGCTCCGAGCCCGACCAAGCGCGCTCAAGATGTCGTAACCGCCGACCCGCACCAGCACGACGGGCAAATCGAGGTGCTGTCGGAGAAAGGTGCCGTTCGAACCCGCCGCGACGAGCACATCGATGGGTTGGGAACGACTGAGATCGCGAATACTGTCGACCGCGGTCTCGAAACCACTATCCAGCACCTCGACCCGCGCGGCCTGGGCGTAGGCCGGCACGAGATCGCGGAACAGGTCTTTCAGCCGATGCAGACCCACCGCGACGATCCGTGGCGGATCGTTCGGCCGGGCGCTGGCGGGGCGGGCGATAGGAAAGCGTGCAGGAGCATTCATGACAGCAGTTTCATCCGGTTTCAGGTGTGAAACTTTAATGTTTCGCCATTGAAACCGCCAGTCGCGGCCGCATCCACGGCACTGTGAAAATGATTCGTAAATTCAATGTGTTATACTTCGGTGTCGGCGCCAGAGCCGTGGCATAAGTCTTGCTCTGTCCCTGCAACCCCCAGATTTCCAAGGAGACTCGCATGGCTTCCGCCGGATCCAACTTCCGCTCGGCCCTGGCGGCCGAGCAGCCGCTGCAGATCGTGGGCACGATCAATGCGAACCACGCACTGCTGGCCAAGCGGGCCGGCTACCGCGCGATTTACGTGTCCGGCGGCGGCGTCGCGGCGGGCTCCTTGGGCATGCCCGACTTGGGCATCAACAATCTCGACGATGTGCTGACCGACATTCGCCGCATCACCGATGTGTGCGATGTGCCGCTGCTGGTCGACATCGACACCGGCTTTGGTCCGAGCGCTTTCAACATCGCGCGCACCGTGAAGAGCCTGATCAAGTTCGGTGCTGCCGGGTGCCATATCGAAGATCAGGTGGGCGCCAAGCGCTGCGGTCATCGTCCCGGCAAGGAACTGGTTTCCACCGAAGAGATGGTGGATCGCGTCAAGGCCGCGGTCGATGCCAAGACCGATCCCGATTTCTATTTGATCGCACGCACCGACGCGATCGCCGTGCACGGTATCGACGCTGCCATCGACCGCTCGATCAAGTGCGTGGAAGCGGGTGCTGATGCCATCTTTGCAGAGGCCGCTTACGATATCCCGACGTACAAGCGCTTCGTCGATGCCGTAAAAGTGCCGGTGCTGGCGAACATCACCGAGTTCGGCAAGACGCCGTTGTTCTCGGTGTCCGAGCTGAAGGAAGCGGGCGTGTCCATGGTGTTGTACCCGCTGAGCGCGTTCCGCGCCATGAACAAGGCTGCGGAGAATGTCTACATCGCCATCCGTCGCGACGGCCATCAGCGCAATGTCATCGACACCATGCAGACGCGCGAAGAACTGTACGAGCGCATCGGGTATCACGCTTACGAACAGTATCTGGACGCGCTGTTCAAGGCCAAGAAGTAACCCGCTGCACCAGTATTCTCTAGCGAAGGAGACTCATAATGACCGACACGACCCAGACCGGGTTCAAACCGAAAAAGTCAGTTGCTCTGTCCGGCACCGTCGCCGGCAATACCGCGCTTTGCACGGTCGGTCGCAGCGGCAACGATCTGCACTATCGCGGCTATGACATTCTCGACGTCGCCGCGCAGTGCGAGTTCGAGGAAATCGCCCACCTGCTGGTGCACGGCAAGTTGCCCACCATGGCCGAGTTGCAGGCATACAAGACCAAGCTGAAGGCACTGCGTGGCTTGCCGGCCGCGGTGAAGGCCGCGCTCGAACAGTTGCCTCCGTCGGCTCATCCGATGGATGTGATGCGCACTGGCGTTTCGGTGCTCGGCTGCGTGATGCCGGAAAAGGACGACCACAACCATGCCGGCGCGCGCGACATCGCGGACAAGCTGATGGCATCGCTGGGCTCGATGCTGCTGTACTGGTATCACTTTGCGCACAATGGCAAGCGCATCGAAACCGATTCGGATGAGGATTCGATCGGCGGCCACTTCCTGCATCTGTTGCATCTAGAGAAGCCGCCGCGTTCGTGGGTCAAGGCCATGCACACCTCGCTGGTGTTGTACGCCGAGCACGAGTTCAATGCGTCGACGTTCACCGCTCGCGTGGTCGCCGGCACCGGCTCGGATATGTATTCGGCGATCTGCGGTGCCATTGGCGCCCTGCGTGGTCCGAAGCATGGTGGCGCCAACGAAGTCGCCTTCGAGATCCAGAAACGCTACGACACGCCGGACGAAGCCGAAAAGGACATTCGTGCTCGCGTCGAGCGCAAGGAAGTGGTCATTGGCTTCGGCCATCCCGTCTACACGATCTCCGATCCGCGCAACAAGGTCATCAAGCAGGTCGCGCTCGATCTGTCCAAGGAGGCCGGCAACACCAAGATGTTCGACATCGCCGAGCGCCTGGAAACGGTGATGTGGGAAATCAAGAAGATGTTCCCGAACCTCGATTGGTTCAGCGCCGTGAGCTATCACATGATGGGCGTGCCGACCGCCATGTTCACGCCGCTGTTCGTCATCTCGCGCACTTCTGGCTGGAGCGCGCATGTCCTGGAGCAACGTATCGACGGTAAGATCATTCGCCCGAGCGCCAACTACACCGGTCCCGAAAACCTGAAGTTCGTGCCCATCGAGCAACGCAAGTAAGTCATGAATACCGCCTATCGCAAACGCCTGCCCGGAACGCAGCTGGATTACTTCGATGCGCGCGAAGCCGTCGACGCGATCAAGCCGCATGCTTACGCCACGTTGCCGTACACCTCGCGGGTGCACGCCGAGAACCTGGTGCGTCGCTGCGATCCAGCGACGCTCACGGACTCGCTGAAGCAGCTGATCGAGCGCAAGCGGGATCTGGACTTTCCGTGGTTCCCGGCTCGCGTGGTCTGTCACGACATTCTCGGGCAGACCGCCCTGGTGGACCTGGCTGGCTTGCGAGACGCCATCGCGGAGAAGGGCGGCGATCCTTCGCTGATCAATCCGGTGGTGCCGACGCAGTTGATCGTCGACCACTCGCTGGCGGTGGAGTACGGCGGCTACGACAAGGATGCGTTCGCCAAGAACCGTGCGATCGAGGATCGTCGCAATGACGATCGTTTCCATTTCATCAACTGGACCAAGCTGGCGTTCCGCAACGTGGATGTGATTCCGCCGGGCAATGGCATCATGCACCAGATCAACCTGGAGCGGATGTCGCCAGTGATTCATGCCGTGGATGGCGTGGCGTTTCCGGATACGCTGGTTGGCACGGACAGCCACACTCCGCACGTCGACGCGCTGGGCGTGATTGCCATCGGGGTCGGCGGCCTGGAGGCGGAGAGCGTGATGCTCGGTCGCGCGTCGTGGATGCGCTTGCCGGACATCGTTGGTGTCGAGCTGACGGGCAAGCCGGGGCCAGGCATCACCGCTACCGACGTGGTGCTCGCGCTCACCGAGTTCCTTCGCAAGGAAAAGGTTGTCGGCGCTTACATCGAGTTCTTCGGCGAAGGTGCGGCCGCGCTGACGTTGGGCGATCGCGCGACCATTTCCAACATGACACCGGAATTCGGTGCCACTGCGGCGATGTTCTACATCGACCAGCAGACCATCGACTATCTCAAGCTCACCGGCCGCGCCGATGAGCAGGTGAAACTGGTCGAGATCTATGCCAGGCAGACCGGTTTGTGGGCCGATAGCTTGAAGACGGCCGAGTACGAGCGCGTGCTGAAGTTCGATCTCTCGTCCGTCGTCCGCAACATGGCGGGCCCGTCCAATCCTCATAAGCGTCTGCCCACCACCGATCTCGCCGCGCGCGGCATCGCCGGCAAGTGGGAAGAAGTGCCCGGTCAGATGCCCGATGGCGCCGTGATCATTGCAGCCATCACGAGCTGCACGAACACCAGCAATCCGCGCAACGTCATTGCCGCCGGCTTGTTGGCGCGCAACGCGAATGCTCGTGGCCTCACTCGCAAGCCCTGGGTGAAGACATCGCTCGCACCCGGCTCCAAGGCCGTGCAGCTGTATCTGGAAGAGGCGAAGTTGCTGCCCGAGCTGGAAAAGCTCGGCTTCGGCATCGTCGCGTTCGCCTGCACGACGTGCAACGGCATGTCGGGCGCGCTGGACCCGAAGATCCAGCAGGAGATCATCGATCGCGATCTGTACGCGACCGCGGTGTTGTCCGGCAATCGCAATTTCGACGGCCGCATTCATCCCTATGCAAAGCAGGCGTTCCTGGCATCGCCGCCGCTGGTGGTCGCCTACGCCATTGCCGGCACGATTCGTTTCGACATCGAAAAGGACGTGCTGGGCGTGGATTCCCAGGGCAAGCCAGTCACCTTGAAGGACCTCTGGCCGAGCGATGAAGAGATCGACGCCATCGTGGCCAGGAGCGTCAAGCCCGAGCACTTCCGCAAGGTGTACGAGCCGATGTTCGCGCCGAGCGCTGCCAGCGCGGTCAAGATCAGCCCGCTGTACAACTGGCGGCCGCAAAGCACTTACATCCGCCGCCCGCCGTATTGGGAAGGAGCGCTGGCGGGTGAGCGCACCTTGCAGGGTATGCGGCCACTGGCTGTGCTGCCCGATAACATCACGACAGATCATCTCTCGCCGTCCAACGCCATCCTTCCGAACAGCGCAGCGGGCGAGTATCTGGCGAAGATGGGCTTGCCCGAAGAGGACTTCAACTCCTACGCCACGCACCGTGGCGATCACCTGACCGCGCAGCGCGCAACGTTTGCCAATCCGCAGCTGGTCAATGAAATGGCTGTGGTGGATGGGCAGGTGAAGAAGGGCTCGCTGGCGCGTATCGAGCCAGAAGGAACGGTGGTACGCATGTGGGAAGCCATCGAGACCTACATGGAGCGCAAGCAGCCGCTGATCATCATTGCTGGCGCGGACTATGGTCAGGGATCGTCACGCGACTGGGCCGCCAAGGGTGTGCGGCTCGCGGGTGTTGAAGCGATCGTGGCCGAAGGCTTCGAGCGCATTCATCGCACCAACCTGATCGGCATGGGCGTGCTGCCGTTGGAGTTCAAACCCGGCGTGAACCGCAAGACGCTGAACATCGACGGTACCGAAACGTATGATGTCATCGGCGAGC
Source organism: Steroidobacter sp. (assembly GCF_036406195.1). Classification (GTDB taxonomy): domain Bacteria; phylum Pseudomonadota; class Gammaproteobacteria; order Steroidobacterales; family Steroidobacteraceae; genus Steroidobacter. Next base: position 133,596 of record NZ_DASWVW010000059.1, on the reverse strand, counting down.
GCAAGCCTCGCGCAGATCTCACGCTGGTCATTCATCGCCGCAATGGCGAGCGCGTCGAAGTGCCCGTGACTTGCCGCCTTGACACCGCCGAAGAGGTCTCAATCTACGAGGCGGGTGGAGTGTTGCAGCGGTTCGCGCAGGACTTCCTCGAATCGTCCAAGGTCGCCTGATTGTTTCATTCATAGCCATGGCCCACGCACCTCAGATCAAAATCCCCGCCACTTACATGCGTGGCGGCACGAGCAAGGGAGTGTTCTTTCGTCTGCAGGATCTGCCTGCGGTCGCCCAGGTGCCGGGTGCCGCGCGCGACGCGCTGCTCCAGCGCGTCATCGGCAGTCCCGATCCCTACGGCAAGCAGATCGATGGCATGGGCGGTGCGACTTCCAGCACCAGCAAGACCGTGATCCTGTCGAAGAGCACCCGGCCCGATCACGACATCGACTATCTGTTCGGGCAGGTGTCCATCGACAAGCCGTTCGTCGATTGGAGCGGCAACTGCGGCAACCTGTCGGCCGCGGTCGGCCCGTTCGCCATCAGCAACGGCTTGATCGATCCGAGTCGCATTCCACGCAACGGCATCGCGACGGTGCGCATCTGGCAAGCCAACATCGGCAAGACCATCATTGCTCACGTGCCCATCACCGATGGAGCCGTGCAGGAGACCGGCGATTTCGAGCTCGACGGTGTGACGTTTCCTGCCGCCGAAGTGCAGCTCGAGTTCATGAATCCCGCCGCGGACGAAGAGGGCGCGGGCGGATCGATGTTCCCTACGGGCAATCTGGTGGACGACCTCGACGTGCCAGGCGTGGGCACGCTGAAGGCGACCATGATCAACGCCGGCATTCCCACCGTCTTCGTCAACGCCGATGCCATCGGCTATACGGGTACGGAGCTGCAGGACGCCATCAACAGTGACGCCAAAGCGCTCGCGATGTTCGAGAACATCCGCGCACACGGCGCCATTCGCATGGGTCTGATCAAGACGCTCGAAGAGGCAGCGAAGCGCCAGCACACGCCAAAGGTCGCCTTCGTCGCACCGCCGGCAAGTTATGTCTCTTCGAGCGGCAAGCATGTGCAGGCGGGTGACATCGATCTGCTGGTGCGCGCGCTCTCGATGGGCAAGCTGCATCACGCAATGATGGGCACGGCCGCGGTGGCCATCGGTACGGCGGCAGCGATACCGGGTACGCTGGTAAATCTGGCGGCCGGCGGTGGCGAGCGAAATACGGTGCGTTTCGGTCATCCGTCCGGGACGTTGCGAGTGGGGGCCGAAGCCAGCCAGGTCGACGGCGAATGGACGGTCACGAAGGCCATCATGAGCCGCAGCGCGCGCGTGCTCATGGAAGGTTGGGTGAGAGTGCCCGGCGACGCCTTCTAAATCGGCGCTCGAAATGTGATGCAAGTCACAAGATTTCCGGCCTGGCGAGCAACTGTCGCTGTTTAAGAACTCCGTGCGGCCCGCCGCCTTCAGGGATTGAGGGCGCGAGGCAACCGATGGTGTCGCGCTCGACACGACAACCACCCGGAGTTCAGACATGCTTTCTCTTCACACCAACGCTGCGTCGCTGTCATCGCAGAATGCGGTTGGCAACACGCAGAAGTCCCTGACGACCTCTCTGACCCGCCTCGGCACGGGTTATCGCGTCAACAGCGCGATGGACGATGCCGCCGGCTTGCAGATCGCCACTCGCTTGAATGCGCAGACTCGCGGCATGGCCGTCGCTCAGCGCAACACGCAGAACGGCATCTCGATGATGCAGACCGCTGAAGGCGCGTTCAACGAGCTGACCAACGTGCTGCTGCGTATGAAAGACCTCGCGACCGAAGCGTTCAACGCCTCTTCGACGGCGGACGACAAGGCCGCGCTGCAGGCCGAGTACGATGCGCTGGGTTCGGAAATTGCCAACATCATCAAGAGCACCTCGTTCGGCGGCTCGACCCTGTTCAGCACTGACGGCACGGCGGTTCCGGCCGCTGGCGCGGCCGCCGGCTTGCTGGGCGCCTCGGCCACGGGCATCACCTTCCAGATCGGCGCGAGCGCCAATGAAACGATGGTCGTGAACGTTCAAGCCGACCTGCAGGCGCTGTCCACCGCGTTGAACGCCGTGAGTGCCAACTATGCGGCGGCGACGCCGGGCACGGGCACGGAGTTGACGGCTGGCACCAACGCCCGCATCACGCAGATCAACACCGCCATCAATGCGGTCGGCAAAGTGCGGGCGCAGCTCGGTGCCTCGTCAAACCGCCTGGAGCATGTGTACAACAACCTGGGCAACATGATGCTGAATACCAACGCCTCGCGCGGCCGCATCATGGACGTGGACTACGCCACCGAAACGTCGAACTCGACCAGCAAGCAGTTGCTGTTGCAGGCGGGTACGTCGGCCCTCAAGCAGAGCAGCAGCTTGTCGCAGCTGGTGATGTCTCTGATGCAGTAAGAGTGAGCACGCCGCGCGCCCGATGGCGTGGCGCTCACTGGACGATACGGGAGCCAGCCGTGGCAACGGTTGGCTCCTTTTTTGTTTGACCGACGCCGCGTCTGGCTCCGAAAACGACGTCAGCAGCTCATCGAGACGCTTTAAGAACTGCGCGCGCCTCGCCGCCTTCAAAGGTAGAGAGCGCGAGATGACCGATGGTGCCGCGCTCGACACGACAACCACCAGGAGCTCAGACATGCTTTCCCTTCACACCAACGCTGCGTCGCTGTCATCGCAGAATGCGGTTGGCAACACGCAGAAGTCCCTGACGACCTCTCTGACCCGCCTCGGCACGGGTTATCGCGTCAACAGCGCGATGGACGATGCCGCCGGCCTGCAGATCGCCACTCGTTTGAACGCGCAGACCCGCGGCATGGCGGTCGCTCAGCGCAACACCCAGAACGGCATCTCGATGATGCAGACCGCCGAAGGCGCGTTCAACGAGCTGACCAACGTGCTGCTGCGTATGAAAGACCTCGCGACCGAAGCGTTCAACGCCTCTTCGACGACGGACGACAAGGCCGCGTTGCAGGCCGAGTACGATGCGCTGGGCACCGAGCTTTCCAATATCGTCAAGAGCACTTCGTTCGGTGGCTCTACGCTGTTCAGTGACGGCGCGGACGCCACGGCGGCGGCCGGCTTGCTGGGCACGGCCGCCATCACTTTCCAGATCGGCGCCAGCGCGAACGAAACGATGGAAGTCGACGTTTCGACCGGGCTGGGCACTCTGATCGCCGCCCTGGGCGGCATCAGCACTGCGTACGCCGGTACGCCGGGCGCTGAGCTCAGTGGAACCAATTCCGTAATCACGGACATTGGCGACGCCATCAACGCCGTGGGCACGGTTCGCGCGCAGCTCGGTGCCTCCTCGAACCGCCTGGAGCACGTGTACAACAACCTGGGCAACATGATCCTGAACACGAGTGCCTCTCGTGGCCGCATCCTGGACGTGGACTACGCCACCGAAACGTCGAATTCGACCAGCAAGCAGTTGCTGTTGCAGGCGGGTACGTCGGCCCTCAAGCAGAGCAGCAGCCTGTCGCAGCTGGTGATGTCTCTGATGCAGTAAGCGAGTGAGCGCGCCGCGAGCCTTCAGTCGCGGTGACACCAGACGGCACGGGAGCCAGCCGTGGCAACGGTTGGCTCCCTCTTCCCAGGGGAACACATGACTTTGGAGCGCGTCGCCGCGATCGTCCAGCCGCGGGCTATACAACAACGCAGCGGCGACCGCAGGCCGCCGCCAGCTTCCACGCCAACGACCGGAGATACACTGTTACTCACGCTCGCCGATGCTGCGGGCGACGATCTGCTCGTGACCATGGCCAACGGCACGGAGCTGCGTCTGGTCGGATTGAATCGCATGACCGCGGGGCTGCGCCCTGGCGACACGTTGCTGATGCAGGTCCTGGCCACCGAGCCCCATCTCGAGCTGGCATTACGAGACCCTTCGGCCGCGAGCTCGCCGAGCACCAGCTCGCCATCGCCACTGACACAACACAAAGCCATGCAACTGGATCAAGCCGTGCTGCGGCAGATCGCCTGGCAATTGCCCGATCCGGCCGCATTGGCGAATTCCTGGCGCACGCTCGCGCAAGAGCATTGGACACGTCCACCCGGTTACAGCGCTGCTGATGCCAATGGAGCGCGTGCCGGCACTGCGGCTTTGTATCGTGAGCCGGTGCTCATGCCAAATCCTGGAGCACACGAACGCTGGCTGTTGCCGGTCTACGCATGGGCGGGCATGCAATTGATGCTGCGCCTGGTGGTTGCCATCGATCGGGCGCGACGCAAGCCGGCTCGCCGCGGCCTGCCGTTGGCGTTGCAGCTCGGGCTGGCGCCGCCAGTCATGGGCAGCATCGTGCTGCACGTTCAATCGTCCGGAGAGGAGGTCGAGCTGCTGGTCGCCAGCGAGCAGCGCTCCAGCTTGCTGGCGATTCAGCAGGCGTTACCGAACATCGCGTCGGCGCTGAGCCGCGCCGGCTTGCGCTTGCGACGCGCGCAGGTCACGCATGGCAACGCGCTGCTCAGCGTGGTGAACGAGAATTCTTCGGAAATGCTGCCGCCGAACCTGATCGTGGAGCTGCCATCGGCGTCGCTGTTTCGAGCGGCGGCGGAGGCGGCCATCGTCATCCTGCAGTTGCGGCCTAACCCCAATGGCACTTAGTTGGCGCCCTGCAGTGGTTGGCGGTTAGCGGTTAGGGCAGAACGGAGGCCAGGATTTAACTCATTTCTGGCTAACCGCTATACGCTATCCGCGAATCGCTGCGACCAAGACGGTTGACTAAGCACCATTGGGCCTAACCCAGCGAACCGATGATGCTGATGTCTCTCTGCTCCGGTATCTCGTTGTACGAGAGCACCGCCAGGCCGGGCGCAAACAGGCGCGCATACCGTGCGAGCAAGGGTCGAATCTGTGGCATGACGAGCAGCAACGGAGGCACGCCTTGCTGCTTCATCTGTTCACGCATCACCGGCATGTTGGTTTGCAGCTGCGACAGCAGGTTCGGATCGACGGGATAGTTGTCGAGCGCCACCTTGCCGCTCTGGGTCGCCTGGTTGAGCGAGCCCAGCAGCATGTTCTCCAGCTCGCCGGTGAGATTGAACGCCTTCATTTGCGTGGCCTTGCCCAGGATCGAGCTCACGATCTGCCGGCGCAGGGCGCAGCGCACTTCGGCCGCGAGCAGGATCGGGTCCTTGGTGGTGTCGGCGCTTTCCAGCAGTGTCGTGGCGATGGGCACGATGTCCTTCAACGACACGTTCTCGGCCAGCAGCAGCCGGAACACTTTCAAGAGCTGGCTATGCGTGAGCGCCTTTTCGACCGCTGCCGCGAGCTTGGGCGACATGGCGGCCAGGCGTTCGAGCAACGCCGGCACGTCTTCATGACGAATCAGCTCGGACATATGCTCGCGGACCAGCTTGGAAACGTGCGTAGCAATGACGCTCGCTCCGTCGACGACCTGATAGCCCAGGCCCAGCGCATTGGCACGCTCGCTCGGGTCGATCCAGATCACCGGCATGCCGTAAGCGGGCTCGACGCCCGGAATGCCGTCGATCTCGCCGTACACTTGCGCCGAGGCGATGGCCATCAACTTGTCCGGATGCACTTCCGCTTCGGCGATGACGCTTCCGTGCAGCAGGACCGAATACTGCGTCGGCGGCAGTGTGAGATCGTCGCGCACGGCAATCGGTGGAAACAGCAGACCCATGGACTCGCTCAGCGTCTGACGCACGCCCTTGAGCCGCCCATCCAGCGGCGCGCCCTGGGTCCGATCGATGAGGCCCACGAGTTTGTAACCGACACTGACCGAAAGCGGCTCGACGAAGGGCAGGCTGCGCCAATCCAACTCGGGCGCCGGCTGCGCGATGATTGCGGCTTCCGCAGCTGCGTTTGCATCGGGTGCGGCAGCGGCATGTTTGCTCATCCGCCAGCCCGCAAATCCCAGCACGGCTGCGAACGTCAGGAACGTCATCCACGGCATGCCGGGAATAGCGCCCAGCACCAGCATCATGGCGGCCGCGCCATAGAGCACGCTCGGCGAAGCCAGCAACTGCGAGCTGACCTGCTTCTCGAAGTCGCCGGAATCGGTAACGCGAGTGACGATGATGGCGGCGGCGGCGGACAGCAACAACGCCGGAATCTGCGCCACCAGGCCGTCACCGATGGTGAGCAGGGCGTACAGCTTGAAGGATTCGCCGAACGACAGGTCGTGCATGATCGCGCCGATGAGCACGCCGCCGACCATGTTGATCAGCAGGATCAGGATGCCGGCGAGGGCATCGCCACGCACGAACTTCGACGCACCATCCATCGCGCCGTAGAAGTCCGCCTCGGCGCCGACTTCGCGACGCCGCTGCTGCGCTTTCTCCTGATTGATCAGGCCCGCGTTCAAATCGGCGTCGATGGCCATTTGCTTGCCGGGCAGAGCATCCAGCGTGAAGCGCGCCGACACTTCGGAAATTCGCTCGGCGCCCTTGGTCACGACCACGAAGTTGATGATCATCAGGATGACGAACACCACCAGGCCGACCACGAAGTTGCCTCCGATCACCACATGGCCGAACGCTTCGATGACACGACCGGCGGCGTGCGTGCCCTCATGGCCATTGAGCAGCACGACGCGGGTGGATGCGACGTTGAGCGCCAGGCGCATCAAGGTGGTCGCCAGCAGCACTGTCGGGAACACCGAGAAATCCAGCGGCCGGCGGCTCGTCACGGTGACCAGCACCACGATCAGCGCCAGCACGATGTTGAACGTGAACAGCACGTCCAGGACCAGCGGCGGCAGCGGCAGAATGATCATCGCCAGCAGCGCCATCAGGAACACCGGCACCGCCGCGCGGTGCTGGCGCAGCGATTGCACGGTGCGGCTCAGGAAATTGTCAGGTTCTGCGCTCATGGTCTACCTCATAAGCGTGGCATGGAAAGTTCGCTGGGCAGTGTCGGCAACACCGTGCGGCGGCCCTTGCGAAAGGCTTGGATCTGCAACACGTACGCCAGCACGCTGGCGACGGCTTCGTACAACGCCGCCGGAATCTGCTGATTCACCTGGCTGGTGTTGTAGATGGCGCGGGCCAATGGCGGCAGCGGCACGACTTCGACGTTGTGCTCGATGGCCACGGCCTTGATGTACAGCGCCATCTCGTCGACGCCCTTGGCGACCACGAACGGCGCGTGGGCACGTTTCTCGTCGTACTTCACCGCGACCGCGTAGTGTTGCGGGTTCACGATGACGACGTCGGCCGTCGGCACTGCCTTGCGAATCGCGCCGCGCGACATCTTCTGCTGAATCTGTCGAATGCGCTGGCGAACTTCGGGCCGGCCTTCGTTCTGCTTGTGCTCTTCCTTCACCTCGCGTTTGCTCATGCGTTGCTCGCGCAGGAACACGAAGCTCTGGATTGGCAGGTCGATGAGGGCGAAGATGATGAACACCGCGCACAGCGCCAGCACACCGGTAACCATGAGACTGGCGGCGCCTCTGAGCGCCTCCGGCAGCGGCCGCGACTGCAACTCCAGGAAGTCGGTGATGTTGCCGCGAGTGACCCAATACAACGTCGCGATCAACACCACCGCCTTGAGCATGGAGGCCAGGGTCTCGATGAGATGGCGCTGACTGAAGACGCGCTTGAAATAGGAGAGCGGATTGAGCTTGTCCAGCTTCGGCTTCAGCGGCGTGGCGCTGATCACCCAGCCACCGGGAAACATCGAGGCGAGGCCGACCAGCAAGGGCACCAGCAGCAGCGGCAGCACCATCTTGAAGATCAGCGTCATGGTGGTGGCGAACAGGGTGGAGTTGGCGTTCTCCAGATCGCCGGCCTGATCCATCGCTACGAAGCTGCGCGCGAACAGGTGCCGGAAGTCGTCCAGATAGCCGGGGACCAGCAAGACGGTCAGCTGCACGCACAGGAAGATGCCGACCGCGGTGGTCCAGTCTTTCGAGCGCGCGACCTGGCCGCGCTCACGCGACTTGCGCAGTTTTTGCGCTGACGGTTTTTCGCTCTTGTCGTCCTGCTCGTTCTCGGCCACGGCATCACCCCGTTTTCAGCCGCAGCAGTTCGAGCACCTGCTGCGTCAGCCGCAGGTAATGAGCTGGCAGCACTTGCACCAGGAAGCCGAGCATGTACAAACCGAACACGATGATCGCGGCGAAGCCCAGCGAGTAGAGGTTCAGCGCTGGCGCGATGCGGTTCAGCAGACCGAAGCTCATTTGCACCACCATCGTGGAGAACACCACCGGAATCGCGAGCAGCAGCGCGGCGGAGAAAACCCAGGCGACGTTATAAGCGATGTCACGCAAGGTCATGATGTCGAGCGCTCCGCCCACCGGCCATGTGCGAAAGCTGGCACCGATGACCTGCGCCAGGATCAGGTGACCGTCGATGGCGAAGAACACCAGCACGCACAACAGATATAGCAAGGTAGCGATCACGTCGGAGGAGGTGCCGGTCATCGGATCGTTCATGATGGCCATCGACATGGCCATCTGCGAGGACACCACGAAGCCGAGCAACTGCATCACCGCCATGATGAGATGGAATGCGAGACCGAGCCCGAAGCCGAGCAGGGCCTGATGCAACGTGATCACGATCGCTTCCATGGACAAGGGATCGATGGGGGTCACGGGCTGCGCGACAGGAATGAAGATCACGGCCAGTACCACGGACAGCAGCACTCGAATGGTGATCGGCACCATGTTCTCGCCGATGATGGGTGCAGCGTTCAACATGCCGAGCACGCGGCAGAACGGCCACCACACCGCGCTCAGCAGACTCGGCAATTGCTGTAGCACCAGTTCCATGACACGGGCTCAGCCCACCAGCTGCGGCGCGCCTTGGAAGACGGCGACACAGAAATCCATCAGCTTGGCCGCCATCCAGTGACCGGCCAATGCAATCGCCAGCAGCGTCACCAGCAGGCGCGGCAGGAAGCTCAGCGTTTGCTCGTTGATCTGCGTGGCGGCCTGGAACAAGCCGATCACCAGGCCTACCAGCATGCCGGGCACGACCAGCACACAGACCAGGATCATGGTGAGGTGCAGGGCGGAGCTGACCAGGCTGGCGGCGACGTCGGCGTTCATGGAGCTGGCATTCCGGGGGCGCTAATACGCTTGCACACTACTGACCAGGGTCTGCACCGTCAGCGTCCAGCCGTCCACCAGCACGAACAGCAATAGCTTCAGCGGCAGCGAAATGACCAGCGGCGAGAGCATCATCATGCCCATGGCCATCAGCACCGAGGACACCACCAGGTCGATGACCAGGAAGGGCACGAACAGCACGCAGCCGATCTGGAACGCGGTCTTGAGCTCGCTCAGCACGAACGCGGACAGCTTCACCAGAAAGCCGTGCTGCGTGGGATCGGTGATGTGCGATTCGCCGGCGAGCTGCGCCATCTGCTTCAGCGCACCCTTGTGAGTCTGGGCCAGCATGAAGCGGGACAGCGGCGCCTCGGCCGTCTGCAGCGCTTGCTGAAAAGTGATCTGTTCGTTGTCGAAGGGCACCAGGGCTTCGGTGTAGATATGCTCGCCGATGGGGCGCATCACCAGCAGCGTAAGAATGAGTGCCACGCCGGTGACGATCCGGTTCGGCAGTCCTTGCTGCAGACCGAGCGCCTGGCGCAACAATGCCAGGATGATCACGAAGCGCGTGAAGCTGGTCATCATGAGCATCAGCACGGGCAGCAGCCCGAGCAGCGTCATGATGATCAGCACCTGAGTCTTGACGGTGAACTCGGTGGTGTTGCCATCGGCGCTGGCGCCGATGACTTCGATGGGCGCGGCGCCGGCAACCGACCACAGGCCGAGCGACAGCACCGCCGTCAGGATCAACGTCGGCATGTGCAGGCTCCGCTGCGCCGGCGTAACGGTCATGACGTGAGCGAGTCCAGGTTCAGATCGCTGAGCTCGATGACCTTCAGGCCATAGTTCTCGCCGCTGACCACGACTTCGGCACGGCCGATGGCGGTGCCGTTGACTTTGATGGTCAGCGGCTCGCCGGCCAGCGAGTCGAGCTCGATGACGCTGTTGCGCTCGATCTCGGCAAGATCCTGCAGCGACAGCTTGGCCGAGCCCACTTCGAGAGTCAGCGTGACCGGAATACGGCGCATGATCTGGGCGAAGTTGCGCTTGGGGGGAGCGGCAGCCGGCGCGGCGGCCGGAGCCTCGTCTTCGAGCACGTCTTCGAGGTCGGCCAGCAGGCTGTCATCGGCGGGCAGGGGAGCGGTGTTCACGATATCTGTCCTTACTAGCTTTGCGGCAGGTTCAATCGACGTCGGTCAAGGCAGTCAAGCACAGCTTGCCGTGGTGTTCGGCGATGCTGGCGGTGAACAGCCGGGAATCGCCGATCAGGACGTCGGCATCGCCCAGGCTGATGGGCAGCACGTGACCCGGCTGCAGATCGAGCAGTGTTCCCAGCGGCACTTCCTTTTCCAGCAAGCGCGCGCGCAACGTCAGCTGCAGTCGAGCTGGGAATGGCTTGGTGGCCGCCAGCTGTTTCTGTCTGGAACGTTCGCGGTTCGGCGCCAGCGCTTGCAACAGGCGCGTCATCCAAACCCCCGGGATCTTCAGCAGCAAATTCCCGCTGACGTTGTGACGGGATTCGCTGAGCTGGAGACGCAACAGCCAGTCGCCGTCGCCGGCGGTGTGAATCGCTGCTTCGAGGAACGAGACAGCAGCGGGCGTCTCGGGCGGTACTCGCTGCAGAGATTCGATACGGCGTACCGCCAGCTCGGCGAGTTGCTGCCCCAGCATGGTGCCGAGACGTTCTTCGGTGGCGGTCTCCGGCTCGTCCACCGTGGCTACTGGCGTGACGCCGTCAGCTACTGCTACGTCGGCCATCACCGAGCCATAGCGATAGCGCAGCAGGCACAACAGCAGCGGCCGGTCGACCGCGAAGTGAATGTGGCCGTCGTCGGCGCTGTAGGCGAGCCAGCGCTGCGAATCGGCAGGCGCCGCGGCGAAGGACACCGCGTCGATCTGAAAGCCAGCCTTGTAGCGACGATTGATGCGCGCTCGAAAATAGTCTGTCACATCGTCGCGCAGTTGATTGGCGAAGCCGCCGAGCAAGTGCACCGGCCGGCCCATGGTGCGAGGGTCTATGACAATGTGCGCGCGGACGTTGGACTGCTTCCTGGTCATCACTGCCTCGTCCACCTCGCTCGTCTGCAAATGTTTGTCCGCGCCGCTCGCGTGTCGCCAACGGGGTCGCGCACGCGTCAGGGCGGTTATCGCATGTACGATCGGAAATCTTTAGCTCGCTCGGGTGAAGTGTTCGTCACTTGTGATTCACGTCACCAACCGGCAACGCAGATTTAATGACGAATGCAGTTGGGTCGCTTGGTGTTCGTCGTCGCGCAGTTGCGTCCGCGCATTTTGCAGCTGTGTGACTCGCGAGATCGTCTCATGATCGATCTCATGTGCGTGCTCATGTCGAGCCTCACAAGGCGTTCGGGTTTACTCGCAACGAGCGACGCGCGGATGTGCTGAAGGCGCTAAAAAAAGTGTGCGTCGCGTAGCAAATGGGCCGATACGCACTCAACTGCGGCGAGGCTGCGTCGATGCAACGCGTGTACGGATGGCTCGACGCACTGCGGCGGTTCGAGCGCCCCTGATGACGAAAGGATGAAGCGATGTCAGTAACGCCGTTCTCCAACAGCCCGCTTGCACGAAGCACCATGGCTGACGCGATCGATGCCGTGCAGACGCGCATCGCCAACGATGCCGCATCGTTACAGCAATCCTTGCCACAACCCGCCTGGACTCAATCTCGAGACCCAGTCCATGGATTCGCCACTCTGCTCGAACGAGCAGTGCACGATGTCGATGCACAAGATCGCATCGCCGCTGAGAAGATGGCCGCGGTCGACGCTGGCCGCAGCGACGATCTGGTCGGCGCCATGCTGGCCAGTCAACAAGCGAGTCTGTCGTTTTCCATGCTGATGCAAGCCCGAAACAAGATCGTCGGCGCCATGGAAGACCTGATCAAGCTGCCGTTGTAACGCTGTCGTGACAAGTACCTTGAAAGCTGCAGTGGCCAAATGGTGGCCACGCAATGGCGCTGCGCCCGCGGCCGAGGGCAACGCTCCGGCCGGCGCGCCATTCGAATGGCCGGCGCTGCTGCGTGGACTGTTGCCGATCGTGCTGCTGGCGATCGCCATCACCGCGGTGGTGTTGATGTTCGCCTGGCGCAATCAGTCGACATACAAGCCGTTGTTCGGTGCGCGCGAGAAAGTCGCGACGGCGGACATGATGTCGGTGCTCGACGGCGCCGGCATTTCGTACCGTGTTCATCCCGACACCGGGCAGGTGCTGGTCCCGCAGGATCGTCTGGGGGAAGTGCGCATGCTGCTCGCTGCCAAGGGCGTCGTAGCGCAGTTGCCTGCCGGCCTCGAGCTGATGGATCGCAGCGATCCGCTCGGCGTGAGTCAGTTCGTGCAGGACGTGCGCTTTCGCCGTGGCCTGGAAGGCGAGCTGGCCCAGAGCATCATGACCATCGACGCAGTCGAGACCGCGCGCGTGCATATCGCGATTGCCAAGTCTTCTTCGTTCGTGGTCAATACTGCCGAGCCGAGCTCGGCATCCGTCGTGGTCAGTCTGAAGCCGGGCCGCAAGCTGTCGAACGAGCAGATCGCCGCCATCGTGCAGATGGTCGCAAGCAGCGCCACTGGCCTCGATGCGAGCCGAGTCACGCTGGTGGACCAGTCGGGCAATCTGCTGTCATCGCGCGTGGACCTCACCGAAGGCTTCGAGTCCACGCAGGTCAACAGCGCGGCGAGCCATTATCAGGAAGAGACGCTGCGCAGTGCCGAGAGTTTGCTGGCGCCAGTCGTGGGCAGCGAAAACTTCAAGCTCAGTGTCACCGCTGATGTGGACAATGATCGCATTCAGGAGACTCGCGAACTGTATGGCGACACGCCGCGAGTGTTGAGCGAATCGACCCGGGCGGAAACGGACACCGATCCGCTGGCGCTTGGCGTACCGGGCTCTCTGAGCAACCGGCCCGTCGCCGTGGCGTCGGCCACGGACAGTGCCATGGAAAGCAGCACCCAGCGCAATGCGGCCACGCGCCAGTTCGCCTATGACCGCAGCGTCACTCAGATTCAGCGCAGCCGCAACCGACTCAAGAAGCTCAGCGTCGCCGTCGTGCTCAACGACGCGGCCGCGCCGAATGGCGCTACGTGGAGCGAAGCCCAACTCGCCAACATCGATCGTATCTTGCGCAGCGGCCTCGGCATCGATGCGGCTCGCGGCGATAGCCTCGTCGTTTCTTCGCTCGCGTTCCCGAAGCCGGCCGAACCGCCGGTGTGGTGGCAAGAACCCGAGCGCGTAATCGACATCGGTGGCTGGGTCGCGGCCGCCCTGGCCGCTCTGATTGCCTACCTGCTCATCTTGCGTCCGCTGTTGCGACTGGCCAAGCAGCGATTCGCATTGTCGGTGCCGGCAGTGCAGTCGATCGAAGCGACGACCGTGCCGGCCGCAGGTGCGGGCGCAGCGGCAACGGCTCTGCCGACGCCGAACACCAGCAAGGGTCCAATCCCGGTCGGGCCGCTGTTGGAAGACTACGACCTGCCACCGCCGGGCTCGCCGGTCGATGTGATGGTTGATCATCTGCGCGCGCTGGCGGCCAAGGAGCCGGAGCGCGTCGCCGAAGTCGTCAAGCAATGGGTGCAGAAGAATGTCCGACGCGAGTAATGCAGTCATGCAGATGGCGGGGCCGCAAGCCTCGTCGCTCGAGCAGGCGGCCATCGTACTGCTCAGCATGGGCGAGGAGCCGGCCGCGGCCGTGCTTCGCTGCCTGTCGCGCGAAGAGCTGCTCGAAGTAACTCAAGTGATGTCGCGCATCAGCGGCATCAAGGTCGAAGCGGTCAAGACTTCGCTGCAGCGGTTCTTCGATGAGTATCGTCAGCAGAGCGGCGTGCATGGCGCGTCGCGTTCGTATCTCAAGCGTTCGCTCGATCTCGCGCTCGGTTCGGATATCGCCGACAGCGTGCTGAACAGCATCTATGGCGATGCCATTCGTCCGAAGCTGGCGCGTTTGCAGTGGGCCTCGCCAAAGTGGCTGGCGGATCGCATCAGTCAGGAGCACGTGCGCATGCAGACCGTGTTCCTGGCGTTCCTGCCGCCGGCACTCGCTGGTCAGGTAATCGGTGCATTGCCGGCGGGGACTCGCGATCTCGTGCTGGTCAATCTCGCGCGCTTGAACGAAGTCGATCACGAGTTGCTGGTGGAATTGGACGAGCTGGTGGAGCGCTGCCTGGCGAGCCTCGGCTTGCAAAGTACCAGCGTCGCCGGTGTGCGGCAGGTGGCCGAGATTCTCAATCGTCTGCCCGACAATCGCGCCCGCATGGTCGAGGTGTTGCGCAATCACGATGCCGAAGTGGTCGCGGAGATCGAGCGCAGCATGTACGACTTCTTCATTCTGTCGCGGCAGCCGGAAGCGACGCTGCTGCGAATCATGGAGGACGTGCCGGTGGAGCAATGGGCCATTGCGCTCAAGGGCGCCGAGCCCGCCGTGCGCGACGCCATCATTCGCGCCATGCCGCGCCGGCAGGCGCAGAGCTTCGAAGAGACCATGCGTCGCAGCGGTCCGGTGTCGCGCAGCCGTGTCGAGCAGGCGCGCAACGAAATCATGGCGCAGGTCAAAGCGCTGGCTGATGCCGGCGAGATCGAAGTGCAGTTGTTCGCGGAGGCCGTATTGGAATGAACCGCGTCTGGCGATCACATCGATTCACCGCGCTCGCGCAGCTGGCGGACCCGAACGCCTGGGCCGGACCAGGTGCGATGCCGTCGCAGGTCACGGCTGCCATGCACGACGGTTATCAACGTGGCATGGAGCGCGGCTATCGCGAAGGCCACGAAAGCGGATTGCGCGCTGGCATGGAGACCGGCCGGGCCGAGGGCCGGGAAGAGGGCAGGCAACAGGGCCTCGACGCCGGGCGGCAGGAAGCGCTGGCTCGTTTCGAACGACTCGCCGCTCCCGCCGGCCAGATGCTGGAACAGTTGCAACAGATGCAGGCCGACTATCAGGCGGCCATGCGCAAGGAAGTGATCGAGCTGGTCGCCAAGGTCGCGCGCCAGGTGATTCGCAAGGAAATCCAGATGCAGCCCACGCAGATGCTCGCGCTGGTGGATGAGGCGTTGTCGACGATGCCGCGCGTGGCGGCGAATGAAATCTCCGTATATCTGAATCCCGAAGACTGCGAGCGCATCATCGAGCTCGATCCTGTGCAGGCCGAACGCTGGAATCTGTGGGCCGACGACAAGCTCGAGCCGGGTGAGTGCCGGGTGAAGGCAGGCACGCGCGAAGCCGATGCCGGTTGCAGCCAGCGGCTGGCCGCGTGCATGGAACAGATCGAAGAGCGCTTGTTCCCCGATTCGGACGAGGCGCGGGCCACGTCATGATCGGCGCGGCGTTGCGTGGCCTCGAATTGGAATCGGTGCCGATCGCGACACCGACCGGTCGACTCGTCGGTGCCTCCGGGCTGCTGCTGGAAAGCCGCGGGTGTCCGTTGAGCACCGGTCAGCGTTGCAGCGTCGAGACCGGCAGCGGCGACTGGATCGACGCGCAGGTCGTCGGCTTCCGCGAAGACATTTCTTATCTGATGCCGTTCAAGCGGCCCGAGGGTCTCGCCACAGGGGCGCGCGTGCTGCCGCAAACAGACCGCGACGTCCTGCGTATCGGACCATCGTGGCTGGGCCGGATCGTCAACGGCTTGGGAGAGCCCGTCGACGGTCGCGGCCGCCTTGGGGGCGAGCACGTGCTCGACACGCAGCCGCCCCGCGTCAATCCACTGAAGAAAAAGCCGGTGAAGGAGGCGCTCGATGTGGGCGTGCGCGCCATCAACGGCATTCTTACGCTGGGTAAAGGTCAGCGCGTTGGTTTGATGGCTGGCAGCGGCGTCGGCAAGAGTGTGCTGCTCGGATTGATCACGCGACAGACCGTCGCCGACGTCGTCGTTGTAGGTTTGATCGGTGAGCGCGGCCGCGAAGTGCGCGAGTTCATCGATCTGTCTCTCGGCGAAACAGGCATGAAGCGCGCCGTTGTCGTGGTCGCACCCGCGGATGAGTCGCCGCTGATGCGTTTGCGTGCGACCGAGCTGTGTCATTCCATTGCTGCCCATTATCGCGATCAGGGCAAGGACGTGTTGCTGTTGGTGGACTCACTGACGCGATATGCGATGGCGCGTCGTGAAGTCGCGCTTGCACTGGGCGAGCCGCCAGCAACACGAGGCTATCCGCCCTCGGTATTCAGCCTGCTGCCGCAACTCGTCGAGACGGCGGGCAACGGCGAACGCGAGGAGGGCAGCATGAGCGCCATATATACGGTGCTTGCCGAAGGTGATGATCAGCAGGATCCGGTCGTCGATACGGCGCGTGCCATTCTCGACGGTCACATCGTGTTGACCCGTCAGCTCGCCGAACGCGGTCACTATCCGGCGATTGATATTTCTCAATCCATCAGCCGTTGCATGCCGCTGGTCGCCACCCATCCGCATCAACGCGCTGCCCGAAATCTCCTTGCAATGGTTGCGAAACACGCGCAGGTGCGCGATCTGCTGCCGCTGGGTGCATATGTTCCGGGCGCGGACCCGGCCACCGACAAGGCGGTAGAGCTGTATCCACGCATCGAAGCGTTCCTGCACCAGGGCACGCGTGAAGCGGCGCCGCTGGCGCAAACCATTGCTGCACTCGAAGGATTGATGGCATGAGCGAACGTCAGCGTCTGCGCAGCCTGGGCCGCCTGGTCGATTTGCAGAGTCGAGAGGTCGATCGTCTCAACGCCGACGTAGCAGAGAAGCGAGCCACTCGCGAGCGCTATCTGCGCAATCTCTCTCGCCTGGAGCAGCTTTGCCAGAGCAGCGGGCCGACCGACGGTTCGCCGGTGCTGGCGGTGAATAGCGCGGGTTACAAACAGGCTATGTTAAGAATGGTCGCCACACATCGCATGGATCTGTCATTGCACGAATCGCAGCTCGCTTTGTCACAACGCGAGCTGATCAATGCCGCGCGCCGGCAGGAAGCGCTTGGGCAGGTCTTGCAGCGTGAGCACGCGAACGTGCGCCACGTCACACAAGTGCGCGAGCGGAAGCAGCAGGACGAGCTGGCCTCGCAGGTGTGGTGGCGTAACAAGTAGCGTCCCCGAAATATCTTTACCAACGACTTAAGTTCCTCGCCCCCTCTGTCGCCTTTCACCGACTGAAGGACTCCGTTCCGAGGAAGATCCCATGGCCACATTCGACCCAGTCACAACTGCCTCGCAATTGGCGACCGCGTACACGCAGCCGTTGCAGTCGCAACTGACAACGCAGACGCAGAATGCGCAGAAGCAATCCACGGCGCTGAATACGTTGCGTTCCGCGCTGAGCGCGTTCGATACGGCGCTCAGCTCGCTGTCCTCGAGCAAGGGTCTGAAGCAGTTCACTGCCTCCTTCAGCACCAGCGGCATTGCCACGGCGACGACCACCTCGAAGGCGCAGGCCGGGTCCTATCAGTTCCATGTGGAGCAGATCGCGACCGCGCATCAGGTCGTGTTTGAAGATCTGCCCGCTGTGCCGGTGGCCCTGGGCGGACCGATCACCGTGCAGCTGGCCGATGGCAGCTCCATCAATCTGAACCTGGTGGCCGCGGATTCCGATGCGGACGGCACGATTTCACAAGCCGAGATTGCTCGCGCCATCAATCAAGCCAACGACAACCAGGGCAAGGTGGTTGCTTCGGTGGTCACCACTGGCGGGCAGACTCAGCTGTTGCTCACATCGACCAAGACGGGCGAAGCCGGCGAGATCACGCTCGACACCAGCGCGCTGCCCGCGGGTGCTCTGCGTGATGCTTTGAGTGGTGGGCGTGAACTGACTGCTGCTCAGGATGCCGTGGTTTGGTTGGGAGGCCAGGGCGGCGTTCGGATGCAACAGGCGTCGAATACATTCACTGGCATCGAGGGCGTGAGCCTGACGTTCACTCGCGCCATGACAGCAAGCGAAGCACCGCTGGCGCTCACGGTCAGCGACGATACATCCGGTACGGCCGACAACGTGCGGAAGTTCATCACTGCGTACAACACTCTGCGCACTGCGATCGATTCCTTGACGAAGGCAGGCGGCGAGAGCGGCACTGCCGGCGCGTTAGCTTCGGATGCCGGTGTTCGGGCGCTCAGCAGCCGTCTCAACAGCCTGTTACGCACCGAGTATGACGGCGTCAGCTTGACCTCGCTGGGCGTCAAGGCGGATCGCAATGGCCAACTGTCGCTGGATCAGTCGCGTCTTGAAAAAGCGCTGCAATCCGACCCGGCCGTGCTCGACAAGGTGTTCGGCAGCGCCAGCGTGTCGGCACCCACCGGCTTGCTCGGTGGCATGAGCAGCTACCTGGATCAGTGGCTCACCAGCGGCGGCGGCCAGATCGCCAACCGCCAGAACAGCATCCAGGTCCTGCAAAAGAGTCTCTCCGCGCGCCAGACGCGCCTCGATGCCCAGTACGACAACGTCTACCAGCGCTATCTCCAGCAGTTCACGCAACTGCAGGCGTTGCAGGCGCAGATGAGTCAGACGTCGGGCCTGTTCGCGACGATCAATACCGCCGCATGAGCGTCAGTCGCGACTTCCAAGGAGCAAACCAGATCGTGAATCACGAAGCCTACCGCAGCTATCACAGCGTCAACCTGGGTGCGCAGGTCGCGCATGCCTCGCCAGTGAAACTGGTGCTGTTGTTGACCGACGGCCTGCTCGAAGAGCTGGTGCGCGCCCGTGCGCACATCGAAGCCCGCCGTTACGAGCTGAAGGCGCGCAGCCTCGATCGTTGCGTCGACATGCTGACTGGTCTGTCCAGCGCACTGGATTTCGAGCATGGCGGCGAAGTGTGCGAGAACCTCGGCCGGCTCTACGACTATTGCGCCGATCGCCTGTATCGCGCCGGCATCGATCTGGACCCAACCAAAGTCGACGAAGTTTCGGGCTTGCTCACGACCCTGCGTCGTGGCTGGCAGGGTATGCACCAGCGCCTGGGTTGATGCAATGGATCGCTACGCGCAACTCATGAGCATCGCTCGCAACCTGCTGAACGCTTCGCAGCGCGGCGATTGGACGCTTCTGCAAAGCGTCGATCGTCAGTTGGCCGAGCTGTTGGTCCGCCGGACCGAATGGGGCCAGTGGTCCCAGCAGGAGATGATGGCGCTCGCCACTGTGCAGCGCGCTCACGAGCAGGCTCGCGAACGGTGCGTCGCTGAAACCGAAGCCATGCGGACACGTCTCGGT
The DNA here is from genome assembly GCF_036406195.1 of Steroidobacter sp. GTDB lineage: Bacteria > Pseudomonadota > Gammaproteobacteria > Steroidobacterales > Steroidobacteraceae > Steroidobacter. The sequence goes on along the minus strand of NZ_DASWVW010000059.1, from coordinate 114,378 downwards.
CAGATTCGCCAGCAGAAAGCGGGCTGGATGGCATATGCAATGAATGGCGAAGTCGCCGAGGAGCGGCCATGAACGCGATTGCATTCGGCGCCGCCCTCGTGAGCAACGAAGCCTTGGCTTCGAACGCACAGTTACTGCTGCCGCAGCTCCCGATCACGCAGATGCCAGGGCTACCGGCTCCTGCACTACCGGTGACTGCCATTCAATTCGGTGAACAGCTGCGCCAGTCGCTGGGCGCCGAGCCCATCGCGCTTGTGCCTGTGCTGGCCCCTCGCATGACGGGCGAGGCAGTGCCGAAAGACCTGCTGCACGAGCAACTGTCGTCTGATGACGCGTCTTCCGACTCGGAACGACAGATGGGCGACGGGCTGCAACCCTTTCCCGGGCTCATCACATTCACGCAGCCCGTTGCTGTTCCGCTGGAGTACGCACAAGGCCCGCGAGAAGCTTCGCGGCCGGCGCCGCAAGCCTCGCAGCCTATCGGTACGGTGCTTCAGCCTCAGCCGATCGGTGCGGTACTTCAGCCTCAGCAGACCGGTGCGGTGCTTCAGCCTCAACAGATCGGCGCAGTGTTTGAGCCTCAGCAGATCGGTGCAGTGCTTCAGCCTCAGCAGATCGTGCCTCGCGACAACACATTGCTGAGCGTGCTCGCGGCGATCCCTGAAACATCTGCGCTGGGTGCGATGACCATCAATCCGGCCACTCTGGCGCCTGCGTCGAAGGGGGCTCACACAGCCGTGCCTGGCGACAACCAGGCATCCTTCGCTGCCACTCAGCTGCCGTCAATCACCAACGCCGGCCTGGCGCAGGCGCTGGTCGACGGGATGACACGGCAGCCCGGCGTCCTGGCTCCGCTATCGGCACAGGCTCCGCAACCGCTCGATCCACAGCGTTCGGCGTTGCAAGTCGCGCTTGGCGATCGTCTGCAGATGCAGATCACTCAGCGCAGCGAGCATGCCGTGATTCGCCTCGATCCGCCCTCGATGGGAACGATCGAGATCGTGATCCGGCGTGACGCCAGCGGCAGCATCCAGGTCCACCTGCGTGCCAGCAATGCCGAGGTCGCACGGCAGTTGCACGGCATTGGCGATTCGCTGCGCCAGGACCTGGTCAATCGTCAGAACGCCGATGTTTCGGTGCACGTGTCCGATCAGTCGCGCGAGCAGAGCGCCGGCCAGCAGCAGGGTCAGCGCCAGTCGCAGGCCCAGCGTGAAGCGCCGGGTCGCGCGCTGTCGGAATCGAATGACGAGTCGTCCAAGGCATTCACCCTGGCGGTGGATGAGGAGCGTGGCGCATGAGTTTCGGAAAGATCGTTGCCACGCTGGTGACAGTATGTGTGGTCGCCGTGGGAGTGGGAGTCGGCGCGACGTGGTGGTTCATGAAGGAGGGCGGCATCGCCACCGCAGAAGCCGCGCCAGCGCGTGAGCGCGACAACCGCGTCTATAAGTATGTGAGCCTCGACAAGGTCATTGTCATGTTGCGCGGCGAGGAAGGTGAGCCGGTGCCGCACTACCTGGCGGTGGACCTCGTGTTCAAGACGCCCGAGCGCGCGGAGCGCCAGACTCGCGAACACTTGCCGTTCCTGCGCAGCGTCGCGGTCAAGGCGCTGTCGACCTTGACCATGGACAAGGCCAGCAGGATGACGGTGGACGAGCTCACCGCCAGCATCAATGAAGCCTACGCGCACCAGTACACGAGCGACGGACAGAATCAGCCGTTCGTCGACGTGATGATCGGCAAGCTGCTGGTCGAATAGGTCGAACAGTCGCACATGCAAGCAGGATACGCAGTAGCCGAGGACTTTGTCGCCGCGCCGCTGAGCGCTGCCGACGAACAGCGCCAGTTGCTGGCGTTCGCGCCTCTGGTGAAGCGCGTCGTCAAGCAGCTGGAGTTGCAGACGGGCGGTGCGCTGGATCGCGAAGACCTGCAGCAGATCGGCCTGATGGGTTTGCTGGACGCGCTGCGTCGCTACGGCATGCCGGACGAAAAGTTTCCTGCTTACGCCAGCGTGCGTGTGCGAGGTGCGATCCTCGATGAGCTGCGGCGGCAGGACTGGCGCCCGCGCACGGTGCGCCAGGAAAGTCACCGAGTCCGTGACGGTGTGAGAGAGCTGGCTCGCAAGTTGGGCCGTGAGCCCTCTGCTGCCGAAACGCAGCAGGCACTGGGCCTGAGCGTCGAGCAGTACCAGGACTATCAGCTGGCACAGAGCGCCGAGCAGCTCGCCAACTTTGACGAGTTGTTACAACAGCTGAGCGAGCAGTCGGGCGACCGGCGGCATTCGCCGGAATCGCACCTGCTGCTCCAGCGCAGCATCGAGCAGGCGCTGCGGCGCTTGAACGATCGGGAGCAGCGCGTGGTGCAGTTGTACTACGAGTTCGATTTGAGCCTGAAAGAGATTGCCCGAGTGCTGGATATCACGGAGGCGCGGGTGTGCCAGATCAACAAGCTGGCATTGCGAAAGTTACGGGAGCTGCTGCAGTAGCAGCGAGGGTCGTTCGATGCAGTCGATTCTTGGCATAGCCACCATCCTGCTGTGTGTGTTCGGCGGTTTCGCCCTGCACGGTGGCGATCTGGGAGTCATCTGGCAGCCGGTGGAGCTGCTGATCATCATCGGCGCCGGTGCCGGCACCATCATCCTCGGCAACCCGCGCCACGTGCTCAGTGAAATGTGGCTGCAGGTGAAGCATGTCCTGAGTCGCCGCAAGGACGGCGAGGAGTTCCAGCGTCAGTTGCTGCTGCTGATGTACGAGCTGTTGCAGACGGCTGCCGGCGGCCTGAAGGCGCTCGACGCGCACGTCGAGGCGCCGCACGAGAGCGAGCTGTTCCAACGCTATCCCATGGTTCTCGAAGAGCCCAAGCTGCTGCACTTCATCGTCGACAACTTCCGCTTGATGGCCATGGGCAAGATCAATGCGCATGAGCTGGAAGGCGTGCTGGAGCAGGAGATCGAGTCGATTCACGAAGAGATGCTGCAGCCGGCGCGCTCACTGGGCAAAGTCAGCGATGCCATGCCTGGCTTCGGCATCCTGGCCGCGGTGCTCGGCATCGTGATGGCCATGAACTCGGTGGCCGCGGGCGCCAATACCGGCGAAGTCGCGATCGCTGTGGCCGCCGCGATGGTGGGTACGTTCATCGGCATCTTCATGTGCTACGGCGTGCTGGATCCGATCTCCAATCGCATGCGTCAGCTGGTCGATGACGAGCGCATGGCGCTGGATTCGGTGAAAGTCGTGCTCGTGACGCATGTGGCCGGCAAGCCGCCGCTGCTCGCCATCGACGCGGGCCGCCGCCTGGTGCAGTTGAACACCAAGCCGAGCTTCGCGCGCCTGGAAAGCTGGATCGACAAGCTGCGCAATCCGGAGCCGGTAGAAGTGCCGGCTACGCCGCGACGTCGCAAAGGAGACTTGCGTGCTCAGCAAGCTTGACAAGAGCCAGCACGCCGTCGTCAAGCGGGTCAGTCGCCGTCAGGCCGACGAAGCGCATGGCAGCGCGGCTTGGAAAGTCGCATTCGCGGATTTCTGTCTCGCGCTGCTGGCGTTGTTCCTGGTGATGTGGCTGATGGCTACGCGCCAGCAGGAACATCTGCAGGAGCTGTTGAAGGCCGCTGGCGGCAGTCTGCTCGACGAAGGTCGTGGTCGCATGTCCGAATCGATGGGCGGTCCGCGCGGCAGCCTGATCGCTCGACAGCCGTTGCCGAGCAATGGCGACACGCTGGCCCTGCGCAGGCTGTCCAGCGGCGATAGCGAGCCGGCGGGTCCTGGCGAAGGCATGCGCTTGTCGAAAGCGCACTACGAATCGCATTCGGACATGGTCGAGCTGTCCAACGTGCTGGCGAAGGTGGGCGAAAAGGTCGGCCTGACGAAAAACGTTCGCACCATCATCACGCCCTACGGTTTGCGCGTGTTGCTGCACGATACCGACAAGCAAGGCATGTTCCAGCGCGGCAGCTCGGTGCCGAACAAGCGCTTCCGCAACCTGCTGCGCACCCTCGGCCCGTTGTTCGAGCAGATCGACAATCAGATGCTGATCGTCGGTCACACCGATTCGCTGCCGTACGCCGATCAAAGCTACAACGCGTTCTCCAACTGGACACTGTCGAGCGAGCGTGCGATGGCGGCGCGCAGTTATCTGCTCGCCGGTGGCATGCCTGCGAATAGCGTGCTGCAAGTGGTCGGCTTGGCCGATCGCGCGCCCATCAATACCGAGGACACAACTGCCCACGAAAACCGTCGTATCGAACTGCTCATTCTCACCAGCGGCCAGGCGCGCAGCATCGCCCAGATGTTCGGAGCGCCGACGGAAACCCTGCCGTTGCTCGAAGACGTGAGCACCAGCCTGCCCGACAGCGATGCCTTGCAGGCGCTGCGCGGCAGGCTGCACAGGGCTATGTAGTCATGCGCACCAAGTCTCGAGGATCAAACATGAAGGTCGTTCCGGGCTCCGCCACCACTGCGGTAACGGGTGTGGCGCCGGCTGCCGAGATTCGCACGCCGCCCGCCACCGCGGTCAGCAACTCGACCAGGCTGCAATCGAGTGTGTTGCAGCCGGCCATGGCGGCTATGAATGAAATGCCGGATATCGATCAGGAAAAAGTTTCGGCGTTGAAGACGGCGCTGGAGCGGGGCGAGTTGCCTTTCAATCCCGCGAAGCTGGCGGCGCTGATCGAGCGCTACCACCGGAGCGGCAGATGACAGCGCGCGAGGCGCTCAGCCGCTTGATCAAGGGCGTGCATGCCGATCTCGGCGACTATCGCACCTTGCGAGAGTTGCTGGATGCGCAGTTCGAAGCTGCGCTCAAGCATCGCACCGCCGTGATCAGCGACGTCGCCGAGCGCATCACGCAGCTGACCGCACAGCTCGAACAACGCCGGGTAGAGCGCCTGGCGCTCGCCAAGGTGCTGCTCGGGAAGAAAGCCAACTTGACGATTTCTGCAGTTGCCGCTCGCTTGCCGGCCAATGTACGCACCGCTTTCGATCAGTGGTGGCAGACCCTGGAGAAGCAAGTGCAGGAGTGCAAGCGCCTGAATCAGCGCAACTGCGATCTGCTGATGAATCAGCAAGAGATTCTGCGACGAGTCATGCAAGCCGGCGGTGGAGATACCTATGCGCCGGCTTGAGCACGACTACTGTTCGCCGGAAGGAACGTCCACCGGTTCGACCGTGTCCTGTGCGATTACGCGTGCGCGGATGATGGTGCCGTTTCTGGAATTCTTCACGGAAATGATTTCGCCGCGCCGGCCGGATTGCAGGGCCTCGGCAGCGACATGCACTTCCACGCCTGCATTGCGCGCGACGATGGTGACCGGCGAGTTGCGTTTTACCAGCAGGCTCTCGCTCAGCCAGCGGCGATCGACCAGCTGTCCGGCGCGTAGAGTGCGTCGACTGGTCTTGCCCGCGACATCTTCGATGCTAGTTACGGCCCCCGGAGTGGCCGTCACGTCGCGACGTGCAAGCTCCAGCGCCGAGGCATCGATCGGCTGTCCTGCTCTGACGTTTTCCGCCGCGACGACCACATCGGCAGCAATCGTTGCTCGAACGATCACCTCACGCCGTTCGCCATTGCACATAACCGCGAAGCGCATGCGCGACGGATGGCGGACGTCGATTGTTTCTATCGGGGCCTCGGTACACCCACCGAGATTTGCTGCAGGTAATTTCAGCTTAAGTTGCGGGTTCGTCCAGCCGATGGACTCGGCGTATCGAACGACGTGCTCCCGTGCAATGCGTTCCACTGCACGCTCGGTTGCACTCGCGGACCAGGCCTTATAGCTGGCTAGCGACAGCAACAGTATCGAGTAACGCAATGCGTGACGCAGCGGCAAGTTGATCTGGAACAGTTTCATCGGAACGACACTTATGGCCTTCAACTTTGACAAAGCCCTGGGCATTCACGCTGACGCCTTGCGCCTGCGCGCCGAGCGCACGCGAGTGCTCGCGTCCAATCTCGCCAACGAGAGCACGCCCGGCTACCAGGCCCGCGACATCGATTTCGCTGCCAGCCTGGCTCGCGCCACAGCCGCCAGCGAAGTGAACGAGCTGGCGTTCGACGGCGCTCCCGAGTTGCTCTATCGCGTGCCCAATCACCCTGCAGCGGATGGCAACACCGTGGAGCTGGGCGTGGAGCAGGCTGCATTCTCGCAGAATGCTTCGGACTTCAATACCTCCCTGACCTTCATCGGCATGAAGCTGCGCGGGTTGGCCAAGGCCATCGAGGGCTAACGCATGTCATTTCGAGATATCGCCAATATCGCCGGTTCCGCCATGACCGCGCAGAGCGTGCGGCTCAACACCATCGCCAGCAACCTAGCCAACGCGGACAGCGCGGCGAGCAGTGCCGCCGATGTTTATCGTGCGCGCAAGCCCGTATTTGCCGCGGTGTTCGATCGCAGCGAGGCCGCCGATGGTCAGCTGGCCGGTGCCCGCGTCCAGGTGCTGGATGTCGTGCAGAGCACTGAGCCGGTGCGTGAGGCGTACGAGCCGGACAACCCGCTCGCCAACGCCGACGGTGTGGTGTTCTACCCGAATGTGAATTCCGTGGCCGAGATGACCGACATGATGGCGGCGTCGCGGGCCTTTGAAACCAATGTCGAAGTGCTGAGCCGGCTCAAGGCCATGCAGCAGTCGCTGTTGCGCCTGGGTGAGGAGTGATCATGACCATTGGCACGAATACAGTGGGTTCCGGTGCTGCCGCTGGCAGCTCCTCGAGCGCCATCAGCGGCAATGGCGAGATGACGCAGCTGTTCACCAGGCTGCTGATCGCGCAGATCCAGAATCAGAACCCGCTCGAGCCCACCGACCCCAGCCAGTTCGTCAGCCAGCTGACGCAGCTCACGCAGGTCGAATCCATGCAGAAGATGGTGGCGCAGACCAGCGCCAGCGCGGCCATGCTGGAGAGCATGCAAGTGATGGCGTTGGGCGCGCAGGTCGGCTCGAACGTGACGGCGGTGGCCGATCGCGTCGTGCTCGATGACGCGGTGGTGCCGGGCCGCTTCACATTGGAGTCGGGCAGCGCTTCGGTGGCGGTCGTGCTCGAAGACGCGACCGGTCAGCAGCGCCGCATCCAGTTGGGTACTCGCCCTGCGGGCGAGGTCAGCTTCGAGATCGATCCGCAGCAGCTGGGGCTCACGCCCGGCTCATATTCCATGCGTGTGGAGACCGCGACCGAGGAGACGCCTGCCATCGAAGTGCAGGGCACCTTGCAGAGTGTGCGCATCTCCGCGACTCACGGCGTGGTGCTCCAGGTCAGCAATCTGGGCAGCATCGTCGCCGGTGCCATCACGGCCTTCAACGGCCGTGCTCAATAAACGTTCAGTTCATCCAGATTCTAGGGAGCGTCCATGAGCTTCAACATCGCTTTGTCGGGCATCAACGCCATCAACACCGAGCTGAACGCCATCAGCAACAACATCGCCAATGCCGGCACGTATGGTTACAAGTCCAGCCGCGCCAACTTCGCGGCAATGTATGCCGGCACGCAAGCGATGGGCACGGAAGTGTCCTCGCTGACTCAGAGCATCGACATCGGTGGTGGCGTGCTGACCACTGGTCGTACCCTCGACGCATCCTTGCAGGGTCGCGGCTTCTTCGTCACGCGGGACTTGAGTGGCGCGGAAGTCTATACGCGCGTCGGCATTTTCTCGGTCAATAAAGATGGTTATCTCTCGGACAGCTTCGGTCGCCGCGTGCAGGGTTATGCCGCGCTTCCCAACAGCACGGCGCTTGGCGCGTTCGGCGATCTGCGAGTGCCGACGGGCCAGATCGCGGCGCAGGCCAGCACGACGCTGAGCTACGTCGGCAACCTGTCCGCCGACTGGACAGTGCCGGCAATGGCGCCGTTCGATAGCACCGATCCGCAGACGTTCAACGGCTCGATGGTGTCGGTGGTGTATGACTCGCTGGGCGTGCAGCACAGCGTCACTCAGTACTTCGTGAAGACTGGCACCAACCAGGTCACCGTGCATTACAGCACCGACGGCACGCCGCTGGCGGCCACGACCGTGCTCGATTTCAACACCAGCGGCCAGTTGGTCGCTCCGGCGGGCGCGGTGGCACTGGCTTTGGGCACGCCGACCGGTGCCGATCCAATCGTGCTCAATGTGAACTACGCGGGTACGACGCAGTCGGCGGGTGAAGCGACCACCACCACCAATGCCACGAACGGCTATGCCGCGGGCACGTATCTCGGTCTGCAGATCGCCGAAGACGGCGGTGTGATGGCCCAATACAGCAACGGTGAGAAACAGCGCATCGGCACGTTGGCTATTGCCACGTTCCCGGCCGAAGGCGAGCTGATCCAGGTGAGCGATACGGCCTGGACGACGTCGAGCGCATCGGGTGCGCCGTTGTATTCCACGCCGGGAGTGGGCACGGCCGGCGGCCTGACTCCGGGCACGCTGGAACAGTCCAACGTCGACATGACCGAACAGCTGGTCATGCTGATGAACTCGCAGCGCAACTATCAGGCCAACAGCAAAGTCATCGCGACCCAGAACGAGATGATGCAGGCGCTGATGCAGGCGGTCTGATCGAAGCTCTGAACTCGGGACTGGCACTCATGGATGCATTGATCTTTACCTTGATGAGTGGTGCGGAGCGTGGCCTGCGTGCTCAGCAGATTCACGCGAACAATCTCGCCAATCTCGAAACGGGTGGCTTTCGCGCGGATCTGGAGCTCGCGACCAGTCAAGCCGTGAACGGCTATGGCTACGACGCGCGCCACATGAGCCAGCTACAGGCGAACTCAGTGGCCTCACGCGAAGGCGTGATGCGCGCCACTGGTCAGGATCTGGATGTCGCGATCTCGGGGCAGGGTTACTTCGCCGTTCAGTTCGGCGACGCAGAGGCGTACACGCGCGCCGGTCATTTCACTGTCGATCAGGACGGACAGCTGACTCTCGATGGCCGCGCCGTGCTCGGCGACGGCGGCCCGATCGTGTTGCCGCAGTTTTCCCGCGTGCAGATTGCAACCGACGGCGTGATCTCGATCCAGGCGCCTGGCCAGCTGGAAATTCAGGAGGTCGATCGGTTGCGCCTGGTCAAGCCCAATCCGGCCGAAGTCACCAAGAATCAGGCGGGCTTGATCGTCGCCCGCAACGGCGAGCCCTTGCCGCCGGATGAGACGGTCGTGGTGCGCAGTGGTCATCTCGAAGGCAGCAACGTGTCGGCCATCGAGGAAATGATCGCGGTCATGAATCTCACTCGCGAGTTCGAGATTCAGATGAAGCTGTATCGCGCCGCCGATGCCATGGCCGAAAACGGCAACCGGCTGGTTGGCGCGTGACGGTCACTCTCGAACCCATTTTTACGGAAGCTCTCCCATGAATCCAGCAATGTGGATCAGCAAGACCGGCGTGCAGGCCCAGGATGCCAAGCTGCAGGCCATCGCCAACAACCTCGCCAACGTGAACACGGTGGGTTACAAGCGCGATCGCGCCGTGTTCGCCGATCTGTTCTATCAGGTCGAGCGTCCGCCCGGCGCGCGCAACGACGACAACACCGTGTTGCCGTCCGGTGTGCAACTCGGCAACGGCACGCGCCTGGTCGGCACGCAGAAGGTGTTCACCACCGGCAACCTGCAGACCACGGGCCAGACTTTCGACGTGGCTATTCAGGGCCAGGGCTTTTTCCAGGTCGAAATGGCGAACGGCGAATTTGCGTACACGCGCGCCGGCCAGTTGCAGCTCAGCGATGAAGGCCGCTTGACCAATGCGCAGGGCATGCCGATCGCGCCGGAAGTAACCATTCCCGTGAACGCCACGAACGTCGTCATTGGCGAGAACGGCGAAGTGTCGGTGACCGTTCCGGGCAACACCCAGCCGGTGCAGGTCGGCCAGCTGACGCTGGTGAACTTCATGAATCCCGCCGGCCTGCTGGCGCTCGGCGACAACCTGTATCAGGAGACTGTCGCGAGCGGCGTGCCGACCGAAGGCATTCCGGGCGAAGACGCACTCGGCAAGCTCAAGCAGGGCGCGCTCGAAGGCTCGAACGTGCAGGTCGTCGAAGAGATGGTCGACATGATCGCTGCACAACGCACCTACGAAATGAACACGAAGGTGCTCAGCTCGGCCGACAACATGCTGCAGTATCTCGCGGCGGCCATGCGGTAATGGCCATGAACGTTCGCCGGTCCACGCTTCTCGCAGTCCTCACGGCGGTGTTCGTGCTGTCGGGATGCTCCGTGCTGCCGCGTCAGAAGGCGGCGGAAGAGTCGCCGACCCTGCCGGAATTCACCGCGTTGCCCAAAGGCACATCGGGCGGTGTGTTCACCGCGGAGCGGCCGTGGGCGTTGGTCGCGGACGTGCGTGCGTTCCGTCCCGGCGACGTGTTGACGGTGGTATTGCAAGAAACGACTCAGGCTCGCAAGAGCGCCGACACCAAGTTCAGCAAGAGCAGCAGCGTCGATCTACCGAACTTCCGTGTCGGTGGCACCACGGTGAAAGGCGACACCGCCATCTCGGCCGACCGCGAGTTCTCCGGTGGCGCCACCAGCACTCAACAGAATGCCTTGCAGGGCGCGCTGACCGTCATCGTGCAGGAAGTGCTGCCAAACGGCCTGTTGCGCGTGCACGGCGAGAAAAGTCTGTATCTCAATCAGGGCGAGGAATTTCTGCGCGTGTCCGGCTTCGTGCGTGCGGAAGACATCGATGCCGAGAATCGAATTTCTTCGCAGCGTGTCGCGAATGCACGCATCGCCTATTCAGGTCGAGGCAGTCTGGCCGATGCCAATTCGGCGGGCTGGCTGACGCGCTTCTTCAGCAGCCCGTGGATGCCGTTCTGAGGATCTGCTCCATGCATATGCAACGAATTCTTTGTGCTCTGGCGGTGGCCTTGCTGGTCAGCGTCCCCAGCATGAACGCCGCGGCCAACGTGCCGCAGTCGATGACCAAGCCGTTGCGCTCGCTCGTCAGCGTTGAAGGCGTGCGTGAGAACCAGTTGCTGGGCTATGGTCTCGTGGTCGGATTGCAGGGTACGGGCGATGGCACGCAGGTGAAGTTTGCCGGTCAGTCCGTGGCCAACATGCTCAAGCAGTTCGGCGTAAAGTTGCCCGAAGGCACCGATCCCCGGCTGCGTAACGTCGCCACCGTGATGGTGAGCGCAGTGTTTCCTCCCGGCTACCGCCGCGGTCAGAAGATCGACGTGACGGTGTCGTCGATGGGCGATGCCAAGAGCTTGCGCGGCGGATTGTTGTTACTGACGCCGTTGCGCGCAGCCGATTCTGAAGTGTACGCGCTCGCGCAGGGCAATCTCGTCGTTGGCGGCCTGGCCGCGCAAGGTGCGAGTGGCTCGAGCGTCACGGTGAATTCGCCAACCTCCGGCCGCATCCCCAATGGCGCAACTATCGAGCGCGAGATCGAGACCGACTTCGACACGCGCCCCACCGTGTTGCTGAGCCTGAAGCTGCCGAGCTTCCAGACCGCTACCAACATCGTGCAAGCCATCAACCGTCGCTATGGCGCCGTCGCCACGACGCGCAATGCGACGAGCGTCGAAGTGGTTGCTCCCATGGACCCGACGCAGCGAGTGGCATTCGTGGCGGGCTTGGAGTCGCTGCCGGTGGACATCGGCGCTGCGCTGCCCAAAGTCGTTTTCAATTCGCGCACCGGCACTGTCGTGATTTCCGAAGGCGTGCGTGTGCGCTCGGCCGCGATCTCGCACGGTGGTCTGAAAGTGATCATCACCGAGACGCCGCAGGTCAGCCAACCGGGACCGCTGAGCAGGGGCGAGACGGTGGTCACGCCACAGTCCGATGTTTCCGTCACGCAAGACTCGGGCCGCATGTTCGAGTGGCCGGAAGGCGTGAGCCTGCAAGCGATCATCGATACGGTCAACAGCACCGGTGCCACACCTGATGACCTGATGGCCATCCTGCAAGCACTCGATCAGGTCGGTGCGATCGAAGGCGAGTTGACGGTCATCTAGGACGCCGCCATGGTGAATGTCACTGCAGTCAAATCGCCCGCTAACGACGCCTCCGAAGACACGATCTATCGCGCCAAGGTTCAGCACGCGGCCGAGCAGTTCGAGAGTTTCTTCATCGCACAGATGCTCCGTCAGATGCGCAGTGCTACGCGGGAGATCGCCGGCGAGGGCAGCGTCTTCGGCAGCAACAACCATCGCGACATGCTCGACTTCGCGGACACGTCGTTCGCCGACGCGTTGGCGCAGCAACGTGCGTTCGGTATCGCCGACGTGATCGTTCGCCAACTGCTGCCCCAGCAGAAGATTTAAGTCCCGGGCCCGGCCGGTCGCTTTGCTTGCATGGATAGCTAGTTTCGGATGCGCCAGCGATGAGCATTATCTACAACGCATTGTCGGGAGCGCTGGCGGCACAGGCGGCCTTGGCCACTACCAGCCAGAACGTCGCCAATGTGATGACGCCCGGCTACACGCGCCAGGGCGTCCTGCTGGCGTCGGTGGCGCCGTACCAGAGCGGCGCGCTCAGCGCTGGCGCGGGCGTGAAAGTGCCGGCACTGCTGCGCTTCAGCGATGGTTACAAGAGCCTGCAGTTGTGGAGTGCCGCGTCCGAGCTCGGCCAGCGAGCGACGGCGCAGCCGTACTTCACGCAGCTGGAACAGGTGATGGGCGATGAAGCGTCCGGCATCAACAGCGGACTCGACGCCTTCTTCGGTGCGTTGAACGCCGCCAGCACCGATCCCACTTCGAGCCCGTTGCGCCAGCAGATCATCACGGCGGCCGATGCTCTGGCGCAGCGCTTCAATACCCTCACGCAGGTGCTGTCCAATCAGCGGCAGGCGGTCGTGCAGCAGCGCCAGATCTTGATCACGCAGATCAATGGCATCGCGGCCGACATCGCCGAGCTGAATCGCGAGATCGCGGCGACGCAAGGCAGCGGCGTGAATCCGTCTCCTCTCATCGATTCGCGCGACAACAAGATTGACGAGCTCGCCAGTATGGTTGCCTTGCAAGTGGTCGAGCAAGCCGACGGCTCGCGCAGCGTCTCGCTGCGTGGCGGCCAGCCGCTAGTCGTTGGCGCGCGTGCCGCGACTATGACCGCGACCACCAATCCCGACGGCTCGCAGACCTTGCAATTGGGTTTCGCGTCGGAAGTATTCGCAGTGCCCACGACCAATCTGGGGGGCGAGCTCGGCGGTCTTCAGGATTACGAAAGCAAGACGCTCGTGCCGATGATGCTCTCGGTCAGCGATATGGCCGAGCAGTTCGCGGACGCCGTCAACACTCAGCTGGCGGCAGGCTTCGCGCCGGACGGAACGGCCGGCACGCCGTTGTTCGAATTCGATTCCACGACAGTGATCGGCATGCTGCGCGTGCGCCCCGGCATCATCGGCAGCGACCTGGCGTTTTCGGCCGTCGCCACCGCGGCGGGCAACAGCGACAACCTGCTGGCTTTGATCGGGCTGCGCAGCCAGCCGGTCACATTGCCTGGCCTCGGCGCTGTTTCCCTGGCGGATGCTTCGACGCAGTTGGTCGCCAGGCTGGGCATGAGCAGTCAGCAGAATCAGGCAGCATTGGACACTGCGCGGACCGTGCGCAACCAGGCCGAGGAAAGCTGGAAGTCCACCAGCGGCGTCAACACCGACGAGGAAGCCGTCAACCTGATGCAGTACCAGCAAATGTATCAGGCCAACATGAAAGTCATTGCAGTGGCCAACGAGCTGTTCGACAGCACGCTGGCCATTTTGCGTTGATCGAGATCACGAGCGAACGATGCGCATCAGCAGCACGCAATATCACACCACCATGAACACGGCGCTGCAGAAGGCGTCCTCTCGACTCGAGGACATCCTGCAGAAGATGGCCAGCGGCCAGAAATATTCGCTGCCGTCCGAGCATCCTGTGACCACGGTCCGCATGTCGCGCCTGTATCGCGAAGAAGCCGCGCTCGATCAGTATCGCGAGAACATCGGCGCGCTGCAGAACCGGCTGACCCAGAACGAGGTGTATCTGACCAGCATGACCAACGACATGCTCAGTGCACGCGATCTGCTGGTCTGGGCGGCGGACGGTGCAAACACTTCGGAAGATGTCGCTGCCATGGCAGGGTCGTTGCGGCCGCTGCTGGATAGCTTGTTCTATGTCGCCAACACGACTGATGCCGAGGGTCGATATCTATTTTCCGGTACGCTCGTCGGCGCGCCGACCATCACGTATGATTCCGCTGCAGCCGTGGGAGCTCGTTACAGCTTCACCGGCAACACGGAACTGCAACAGGTGGCTGTGGGCCCGGGCGTCACGCAGCCGGCGAACACCACGCTGCCCGAGATTGCCGGGCTGCTGAACGACCTGGATCGCGCTCTCACGACGTTGCAGATTCCTGGTGTGGACGTGGATGATCCGGCCACACGTGCGGAGATCGTCGGTGCGCTCGACACTCTCGATGTAGTCATCGAAAGCATCGGTGGCCGCATCGCGGGCCTGGGTGGCGCACAGAACATCCTCGCGACCATGGAGACGGGCCACGCCAATGTGAGCCTGGCGAACAAGCAGGCGGCGTTGACGCTGGGGCAGCTCGACTACGCCGATGCTGCCGTGAAACTCAATGGCTTTTCGACAGCAGTGCAGGCCACGCAGAAGGCGTATGCCGAGGTCAGCAAGCTGTCGCTCTTCAACGCGCTCTAAGGCAAACGTTCAGCGCCGCTGAAGCATGCAACTCCCAGTCGTAGATTCCGGTCGGCAGGTTACTCCGCGTGGTGCCATCGAAGGCGTGGCGCTGACGCGGACCGCATTTCCCGCGCCGGTCGCCAAGATCGAGCCGATTGCACCGGCTACGCTGCGCGGCGGGCTGACGAACCACCACGGCCAGCTCAATCGGCAGGTGGCTGGCGCTCAACAAGCGTTGCAGTTTCTGACCGAAGCGGATGCGCGATTGCGCGCGCTTCGCAAGGAGCTGAACTCTGGGGACGCATCAGCCGCGATCGAGAAGTTCAATCAGTTCTGGCAGCAACGGGCGACCGCCACCGGTGGCGCGTTGGATGGCAATCTGAAGTTCAATGCGGACGCGCAGGCGAGACAGGAATTCGCGGTACGCGGCTTGAGCTTCGAGGCTTTGCTGAATGGCGACACCGAAACATTGAGCTTTGCCGTCGGCCGCTGGTCACGGCAGTCCAGTTCCGTCACGGTCGATCCGCATCAATCGCCGTCCGCCATTGTCGGTGCACTAGATCGTGCGTTGGCGCCCATGGGCGTGCGTGCGACTCGCGACGCGAAGGGCGAGTTGGCATTCAGCGTGCCCGAAGCCAACTGGCCACAAGTGCGCGATTCGCTGGCCATTCGCGGTGGCGGCCGCCGCTTTCCCACAGGGCAGTTCAATCACGTTCGCGTGGTCCCGGCCGAACAGGCCATCCAACCGTCGAAGTGGAGCAGCGCGGACGAGGCCTCGACTCGTCGGACCTTGCAGGAAATTGCGCAGGCCCGGCTGCTCATCCGGCAGTCTCACGGGACGGTCCGATCCGCTCTGGCGCAGGCGGCCCAGAACATCGACGGCAGTTCGGAGATTGCTGCGAAAGAGCGCGCCCATCTGCAAAATTTCGCCGAGCAGTACGCGGACACACTGGCCCGTGGCGACTCGGCAGCCATCGCAGCCACCGTGCCGGCCGTTGCAAGTATTTCCAAGCGTACCGTTTCGGCGCTGTTGGCGGCCAGTCCAGCAACGAGCTGACTTTTGCTAGCATCGTACGCGGGCAGTGGAGTGCTGCTCGCTCGATGAGGCAAGTTACGCGTGGACTATCTGTTACGGCTGGCGACCGCCGCCGATGAGCCGCTGTTGCACGACTTGATCGCGCGCTCCATTCGTGAGCTCGGCGCTGGCGATTACACAAGGCCGTGGGCGAGGCCGCGAAAGAAGGCGCCGAGGCGGTGAAGGAAGGCGCGAAAGAAGCCAAGAAGGCCATGAAGGGCGAGAAGTGACGGCATGAACAAAATGACGCATCCGTGCGGGCCGCGAGTGAATCTCACATTTCGACGCGTGGTTGCTGTGCAACGTTGAGACGGCTGCATCGCAGGGTCATGCCGGATAGTCGGTATAACCTTTCTCGCCGGGTGTATAGAAAGTGCTCGTATCCGGTGCTCGTAGTGCTGCGCCGGTTTGCAACTTCTCGACCAGATTCGGATTGGAAATGAGCGGGCGGCCGAACGCCACCAGGTCACCGCGCTGTTCCTCGAGGTCGGCCGCGGCACGGGCGGCATCATAGCCGCCGGAGAGAATGTACTTGCCCTCGAACGCTGCGCGCAGTCTCGATTTCAGTTCTGGACTGACCGGCGGAGCGCCCATCGAGCTGTGATCCACGATGTGAATGTAGAGCAGCCCAAGAGTGTTCAGCCGCTCGATGAGTTGCAGATAGAGATCATCCGTCTGTGCATCCGCGATGCTGCCATTGAATACGCCGTCCGGTGACAAACGAATGCCAACGCGCTCCGGGCCGATCGCTTCGACACTGGCCTTCGCCACGGCGTCGGCGAAGCGAATCCGGTTCTCGACGCTGCCGCCCCATCGGTCGGTGCGCTGGTTGGAGCCAAGATTCAAGAACTGTTCGATCAGATAACCATTGGCGCCATGCAACTCCACGCCGTCAAAGCCGGCTTGAATCGCCAGCCTGCTCGATGTCGCAAACTCCTCGATGGCGTGCGCGATGTCCGCTTCGGTCATTACTTCCGGAGTGGGGAAGGGCTGTTGGCCGCTCTGGTCGGTCCACATTTCGCCGGGAGTTGCGATGGCCGATGGACCGAGCACGCGTGCACCCTCTGGCAAATTGAGCGGGTGCGAAACACGTCCGGTGTGCATCAACTGCACGAATATCTTACCGCCGGCGCGATGTACGGCGTCCGTGACCGCTTTCCAACCGGCCACCTGTGCCTCGTTGTACAAGCCGGGAATGCGCGCGTAGCCCAAGCCATCGGGCGACGGCGATGTGCCTTCCGTGATGATTAGACCGGCGTTGGATCGCTGGCGATAATACTCAACCATCAATTCGTTAGGAACGTTTCCTATTGCGCGACTGCGCGTCATTGGAGACATGACTACGCGATTCTTTAGATCGATACGGCCGAGCCTGGTTGGCGTGAACAGAGGGTTGGTCATGAGCATTCCGTCGTTGAGCCACGATCCGTGGCATGGGCAAACGATATCGGGCGGCCGGGATGAAAAAATCCCCGTGGCGGGAATGAATCTCATGCTTTGAACGAGGGCAATCGGCAGGCACTCCAGAACCTGGAGCGCGGTTCGCGCGTTGTAGCTGCTGGCATCACTACTGCGGCGCGCGAATGATTCATTCAGGACAACGACAGCTGGTCGGCTTCATCTCGTGGCTGGCGGTATGCTTCGTCGCGTCGGCGATCGGCGCTTTCGCTTCGATTCAGGCGGGTTCGTTCTACCTGTCTCTGGAGAGGCCGGCGTGGGCGCCACCGGCCGCTATTTTCGGCCCCGTCTGGAGCATTCTCTATGGGTTGATGGCGATCGCGGCATGGATGGTGTGGCGCGAAGGTGGCTTTCGTCACGCTCGCTCGGCGCTGACGCTCTTCCTGGTGCAACTTGCTTTCAATGCGATCTGGAGCTGGCTCTTTTTCGCCTGGCGCCTGGGAATGCTGGCCTTCATCGACATCCTGGTGCTGTGGGTGCTGCTAGTAGCTACTATCATCGCTTTCTGGCGGATCCGGCCGCTGGCCGGCGCCTTGCTCATTCCGTATCTGCTGTGGGTGAGTTTTGCCGCTGCGCTCAATTACAGTGTCTGGCGCATGAATCCCGAAATGCTCGGTGGTTGAGGTTCATCGGCTGGCTGCGATCGAGCGCGGGGATGCATATTCACGGTGCACAGCCGATAATCGCCGCCATGTCATCCACCGTAGCGCTCGATGCGCACCTCTACCTGCCGATCAGCGATCAACAGCTGAGCGCCGTTCTGGACGAGAACGTCGACTTCGAGCAGTCCATGGCTGCGCTCGGGGCGCCGCAACTGGCTGCGTTGATGATCGTGCATGCGCTGCCTTCTCTGCCGTTGGAGCAAGCATCCCGGGCGGAGCACTTGTTGAGCCGGGCGATTGAGCTCGTCAATGCGCGCAGCGCAGAGCTGGGGTTGGAAGAGTTCCGCCGAGGCATGAGTCCCGAGCTGGAGCGAGCGAAACTCAAAGCCGGATACCGGTTGCTCGACGACTATGGGATCGTGCTCTTGGAGCCCGACCTCGTCCGCTGGCGCAGCTATCTCACTGAGAACTACGAGTGGGATCGCGAATTCTGCGAGCGTCATCGGCAGCGACTACGCGAGCCGCTTCAAGAGGTGATGCTGCCGTCGGGATACGGACGACTGCTGACGAGTCAGCAAAGCGGCGTCTACCGAACGGTCGTCGCGCAACCGGATGATCACTTGCACGTGCAGGGCTACGCGGGCAGCGGCAAGTCATTGCTCATCCATGCACTGTTGGATCTGTTACGAAGTAAGCAGCGACTACGAAGCAAGCAGCGACACGTGCTGGTGCTCGCGGAGCGGCCGCGGCAGTTGCGTGCGCTCATGGCCGGCATCGAAGGGGTCGATCGGGTCGACGGATTGACCTTCGGCCAGTTGGCCACGCAGATCACGCCGCCGGATCTGATCCACAAAGGGCAGCGGGGTGCGTACTACGAGAACAGCAGTCGCAACCCGATGCATGACGACGTCATTGCTCGTCATCTGGGGGTTCATCCGGTTGGCAACCTCTCCGCGATCCAGATCGTTCAATTCGCCCGTAGGACCGTGGCTGCATTCTGCGCGACGGGAGATCGCGAGATCGGTGAGCAGCACTTGCCGGCGGACATCGTTGATCCGGTCGCGCGGCAGGTCGTTCTTCATCATTCGTGCGAGTTGTGGACGGCGACGATTGCCCCTGGAACTGGCGACTTTCGACCGCCGATGCGGGCCGTTCATCGCATCAAGCTGGCCGCGCTGCAGAAGTGGACGATTCCAGCGAAGTACACGCACATTCTGCTCGACGAGTGTCACGATCTTTCCAAGCCGCTGCTGCAGATCCTGGATGTGAGCTCGCAAGCGGCCATCTCCTTCGGCGATGAGTATCAACATCTTCGTGGGCGAGCCTACTCCCGTGCCAGCACCATCAAGCGCTGCCTCATCACGCAGTCAGTGCGCTCGCCCAAGGCCATCGAGGCGATTGCCAATCCGCTCATTCAATCGCATCCGGGCGAGACCAAGGAGCTGTTCCAAGGTCATCGCAGGTTTCGAGCCGAAGTCACGTACTACTCGGCGCCGCAGGTTCCGAGTCGACCAGTCACGGTGCTGACACAAGATTGGTGGGAGCTGTTCGATTGGGCGCAACGGCTGGCAACCCGCGGGTTGGTTATTCAGCCGTTGAGTGACTTTGCTCGCCTGGGGCAGTGGGTCGAGGATTGCATCGAGCTTTACTGGCATGGCACGCGCCCGAGGGATGCATCGCTGTTTCGCTACCATTCCTGGGACGACGCGCGACGCGCGCTGGGTTGGCATCGCGGGTTTCAGAAGATGGACGAGTTGCTGCAGAAGGGTTACCGGCGCGAGCATTGGGGCAAGACGACCAAGCAGGTCGACCCGCGTGCGTCTGGTGGATACGCACTCGGATTGATCGAAGATGTTCGCAATCTCGAGTTTCCGGAAGTGATGTTGGCGCCGAATGTGGTTGCCGACTTGTGGAGCGAAGTGCCGGGTGCTCGCGCGACGGCAAGTTCACTGGTGTACGTTGCCGTGACTCGGGCACAGCATCGGCTGCTGGTGCCGAAGACGCTCAGGGATTGGATCGAGGAGCGGGGCGGGGGCGTTCGATCAGTTCACTTCGATGAGCGTGTTCGGGAGGGGAATGTGGTATGGGGCGGGCATCGAGGCAAGTGCCGGATGGACCCGAAAACTGCTGGAGCATGCGCGAAATGAGATCCGCCGGTCGACGCTCCCGCTTGCCATCCCTTACCCACCCCCGTAAACTCCGCGACCCCTGACTAGCGTCTCTACTTGGTAACAGGTGGCGGCGAAACGGGGGTTGTAGGTAGCGCTTCCGGGCATATATAAGGTGTCCGGGTACGAAAGGGCCCCGTTTGAAGGGCCTTTTTCGCTTCTGGAGCCAGCGGGACCGGCCCGGCGCAGAAACCTGACGGCGTATCTAGATGACGTATTAGGGGAGTCGGGCGGATCTCAAGGCCGCCTGGCAGGAAGGGACGGAGAGTGAGAATGGGCCTTGGGGCCCATTTTTCGTTTCGGCGACGGTAAAAACCGGCCCGGCGGAGCTCTTCCGGCGCGGGACAACAAGCGCCGGGGCAAGGGCGAAACCTGCGGGTCGGGTGGGCCACAGTTCAAAACCGGAGGTGACCGATGCTGCGAGACCAGCTGGGCGGGCTGCTCGGTCCGGTCGTGGCCGGCCTGGGATACGAGCTGTGGGAAATCGAGTACGCGCCGCGGGCCGGCGGCGGGCTGTTGCGGCTGTATATCGACAGCCCGGACGGCATTTCACTGGACGATTGCGAGAAGGTGAGTCGGGCGGTCAGCGCGGTGCTGGACGAGGCCGACCCCATTCCCAACGAGTACACCCTGGAAGTGTCCTCGCCGGGACTGGACCGGGTGCTCAGGACCCAGGACCACTTCGCGCGCTTTGCGGGCGAGCGGGTCAAGGTGGAAATGATCGCGCAGATCAACGGCCGCAAGCGCTTCCAGGGGCGGTTGCAAAAGGTGGGCGAGAGCGAGATTACGCTCGATATGGACGGTAGCGAGGTGACGCTGCCGATCGACGATATTCACCGGGCGCGGTTGGTCCCGGACGTATAAGGCGGCGACGGGAGTCGCTCCAGGTTAGCGGAGTTCGCACGATGAACAAAGAAATTCTGATGGTTGTGGACGCGGTCTCCAACGAGAAGGGCGTCGACAAGGAAATCATCTTCGAGGCGCTCGAAGCTGCGCTCGCGTCCGCGACTCGCAAACGTCACGGCGAAGGTATCGACGTGCGCGTCTCCATCAACCGCAAGAGCGGCGACTACGACACCTGGCGCCGTTGGAAAGTGTTCGCCGACGACTCCACCGAGCTGGAATTCCCGGACAGCGAGCTGCGCCTGGAAGACGCCAAGGACATCGATCCGAACGCGGAAGTCGGTGGCTACGTCGAAGTGCCGATGGAGTCGGTGGCATTCGGCCGTATCGCCGCCCAGACCGCCAAGCAGGTCATCGTGCAGAAGGTGCGCGAAGCCGAGCGGGCGCAGGTGGTCGATGAGTTCAAGAGCCGTCAGGGCACGCTGGTGTCCGGTATCGTCAAGCGCGTCGATCGCAACGGCGTGTTCGTGGACCTCGGCGGCAATGCCGAGGGCTTCATCCCGCGCGACCAGATGATTCCCCGCGAGCCGATCCGTTCGCAGGATCGCGTGAAGGCTTATCTGGCCGAGGTGCGCACCGAGCAGCGCGGCCCGCAGCTGTTTCTGACTCGCACGGCCCCGGAGTTCCTGATCGAGCTGTTCAAGCTGGAAGTGCCGGAAGTCGGCCAGGGCCTGATCCAGATCCTCGGCGCCGCTCGCGATCCGGGCGTCCGCGCCAAGATCGCCGTGAAGAGCAACGACAGCCGTATCGACCCGGTCGGGGCGTGCGTGGGCATGCGTGGCTCTCGCGTCCAGGCGGTGTCGAACGAGATCGCCGGCGAACGTGTGGACATCATTCCTTATGACGACAATCCGGCGCAGTTCGTGATCAATGCCATGGCGCCGGCGGAAGTGGTGTCCATCGTGGTCGACGAGGACTCGCATTCCATGGATATCGCAGTGACCGAGGAAAAGCTGTCGCAGGCCATCGGCCGCGGCGGCCAGAACATCCGTCTGGCCAGCGAGCTGACCGGCTGGGAGCTGAACGTGATGACGCAGCAGGCCGCCGAAGCCAAGAGCGAAGGCGAGTCGCAGAAGCTCATCGACCTGTTCAAACAGCAACTGGACGTGGACGAGGACGTGGCGGCGATCCTGGTGCAGGAAGGGTTCTCCACCATCGAAGAGATCGCCTATGTGCCGGCTTCGGAGCTGTCCAACATCGAGGAGTTCGACGAGGACATCATCAAGGAGCTGCGTAACCGCGCCCGTGACGTGCTGCTGACGCAGGCGATCGCGAGCGAGGAAGAGATCGACAACGCCGAGCCTGCGGAAGATCTGCTGCAGGTGGAAGGCATGGACGACGAGCTGGCGCGCAAGCTCGCCAGCAGAGGCATCGTGACGCGTGAGGATCTCGCCGAGCAGGCGATCGATGACCTGACGGAGATCGAGGGCGTGGATAACGAGCGCGCGGGCGCGCTCATCATGGCGGCGCGTAAGCACTGGTTCGACTCTGCGGGGCAACAGGCTTGAGCGGGGTCGTAATTGGTAGCGGGTCGGGAGGGCGTATATGGCGGATGTGACGGTTAGCCAATTTGCCGAGGTACTGAAAGTACCCGTCGAGCGGCTGCTGACGCAGCTCGATGAAGCCGGGATTCAAGTCTCCGGCGCGAATGACACGATCAGCGACGACGCCAAGATGGAGCTCTTGACGTTCCTGCGCCGTGCACACGGCCGGCAGGATTCCACTGCGCCTCGCAAGATCACCTTGAAGCGCAAGTCCCAGGGCGAAATCAAAGTCGCCTCGGCACAGGGCCGTGCGCGCCTGGTCAATGTCGAAGTTCGCAGCAAGAAAACGTATCTGAATCGCAGCGTGCTCGAAGAGCAGGCACGCGGACCGGCGACGACTCCTGCGGCTGAAGATCAGGCCGCTGAGCGCGCCTCCGCAGCGGCTGCTGAAGAAGCGGCGGCGCGTGCTGCCGCTCAAAACGCCGCTATCGCCGCCAAGAATGCGGAGGCTGCTGCTGAGCAGGCCGCGCAGGCTGCGGCTGCCGCGGCTCAGAATGCCGCGAAGACCGAAGCCGAGAAGGCCGCTCAGGCGGCTGCCGAAGCTGCGGCGGAAGCGGCGCGCCAGGAAGCCGATCGCCTGCAGAAAGAGCAAGCCGAAGCCGAGGCACGCGAGCAGGTCGCTCGCGAGCAGAAGCGGCTCGAGGACGAGATTCGACGGATGGCGGACCAGGAAACCCGTCAATCTGCCGAAGACGAAGCGCGCCGTATGGCCGAAGCCGCGGCTCGTGCCGAAGCCGAGCGCAAGCAACAGGAAGCGGCGGCAGCGGCGCCTCGCGCTCCGGAACGTGCCGGCAAGCGTGGCGGTGCCGGCGAGCGTCCGCAACGCGCCGAGTTGCACGTGTCGAGCGATGCCAGTGCGCGGTTCAAGAAGAGAAAACAGCAGGCAGCAGCCGGCGCCCGCTCGCGCGGTCGTCCGACGCAGATCAATGTCGGCACTCAGCATGGCTTCGAACGTCCGGCCGCGCCGGTCAAGCGCGACGTGCAGATCGGCGAGACGATCACCGTCGGCGAGCTGGCACAGCGCATGGCCGTGAAGGCCAACGAAGTCATCAAGGTGATGATGAACATGGGCGTGATGGCCACCATCAACCAGCCCATCGATCAGGACACCGCGGTGCTGGTGGTGGAAGAGCTGGGCCACAACCCCATCCTTCACAAGGAGAGCGCGATCGAGGACGAGTTGCAGGCCACCGATGCCTCGCACGAGCTCGAAGCGCGTCCGCCGGTCGTCACCATCATGGGTCACGTCGACCATGGCAAGACCTCGCTGCTCGACTACATTCGCCGCACCAAGGTGGCGGCGGGCGAAGCGGGCGGCATCACGCAGCACATCGGCGCGTATCACGTCGAGACGCCGAAGGGCGTCATCACGTTCCTGGATACGCCGGGTCACGCCGCGTTCACCGCGATGCGTGCCCGTGGCGCTCAGGTGACGGACGTGGTCGTGCTGGTCGTCGCGGCCGACGACAGCGTCATGCCGCAGACCATCGAAGCGATTCAGCACGCCAAGGCGGCTGAAGTGCCCATCGTCGTGGCGATCACCAAGGTCGACAAGCACGAGGCCGATCCGGAGAAGGTCAAGAACGATCTGGCCCGCTACGAGGTGCTGCCCGAGGCTTGGGGTGGCGACACGATGTTCGTAAACGTGTCGGCGCACACCGGCCAGGGCATCGACGAGTTGCTCGACACGATTCTGCTGCAAGCGGAAGTATTGGACTTGAAGGCGACGCGTTCGGGCCCCGCGGCCGGTGTCGTGGTCGAGTCCAGCATGGAGAAGGGCCGCGGCGCCGTGGCTACCGTGCTCGTCAAGCGTGGCACGCTGAAGCCGGGCGATCCGATCATTGCGGGCACCGAATTCGGTCGCGTTCGCGCCATGTTCGACGAGACGGGCGCGCAGGTCACCGAAGCGGGTCCGTCGTTGCCGGTGGTTGTGCTCGGCTTGTCGGGTGCGCCCAATGCGGGCGACGAGTTGCTCGTGGTCGAGAGCGAACGCAAGGCTCGCGAAGTCGCGTTGTATCGCCAGGGCAAGTTCCGCGATACCAAGCTGGCCAAGCAGGGTCCGGCGAAGCTCGAAGACATGCTTTCGCAGATGGGCGATGGCAAGGTCGCGACCGTGCATGTCGTCATCAAGGCGGACGTGCAGGGCTCGGCCGAAGCGTTGCGCGACTCGCTCACCAAGCTGTCCACCGACGAAGTGGCGGTCAAGGTGATCGGCAGCGGCGTCGGCGGCATCACCGAGTCGGACGTGACCATGGCGATGGCGGCCAACGCCCGCATCATCGGCTTCAACGTGCGTGCGGACAGCTCGGCTCGCAACCTGATCAAGGAATCGGGTGTCGACGTTCGTTACTACAGCATCATCTACGAAGCCATCGATGACATGCGTGCGTTGCTGACGGGCATGCTGGCGCCGGAAGTGAAGGAACAGATCGTGGGCCTCGCCGAGGTGCGCGAAGTGTTCCGCTCCAGCAAGTTCGGCACGGTGGCGGGTTGTATCGTCGTGGACGGCTATGTCCGCCGGAACAATCCCATCCGTGTGCTGCGTAATAACGTGGTGATCTTCGAGGGCGAGCTGGAATCGCTGCGCCGCTTCAAGGACGACGTCAATGAAGTTCGTGCCGGCACCGAATGCGGTATCGGCGTGAAGAACTACAACGACGTGCAGGTGGGCGACCAGATCGAGTGCTTCTCGCGCGTCGAAGTCGCTCGTACGCTGGACGCCTGATTCTCGAGGTTTGATGTCGACTAAGTCCTATCCCCGTGCCAAGCGGGTCGGCCAGCAGATTCAACGCGCGCTGAGCGAGTTGATCCGACGCGAGCTGCGCGACCCGCGGCTGGGCATGATCACGTTGACCGACGTGCGCATGTCCAGCGACCTGAGCTACGCGAAGATCTATTACTCGGTGCTGGGTGCCGACCCGCACCTGGCACAGCAAATCCTCACGCAGGCCGCGGATATCCTCCGCGGCCCGCTGGGCCGTTCGCTGGGTATCCGGCACAGTCCGGAGCTGAGGTTCGTGCCGGATGAGTTGATCGAGAGCGGGGCGAGGCTGTCGGCGCTGATCAACAAGGCTGTGAAGGATGATCAGGCCCGGCACGTCGATGACGAGCCGGTCGCGCAGTCCGACGGCGCCGCTGAATCAGATGAGGACGGCCACTACGATTCGGACCAGGACGAGGATGGTCACTATGACTCCGACCAGGACGACGAGTCGGACCTCGAAGACCCGGATCAGGACGACTCGGACCAAGACGACTCGGACCAAGACGACACAGCGTCCCCAAGGCGCTAGAACGGCACACCCACGTGAAGCGCTTCCATCGTGAAGTCGACGGCATTCTGCTGCTCGACAAGGCTCTCGGCGTGTCCTCGAACGCCGCTCTCCAGCAGGTTCGCGTGCTCTATGGCGCGCTCAAGGCCGGCCATGCGGGCAGCCTCGATCCGCTCGCCTCCGGACTCCTGCCGGTGTGCTTCGGACAGGCCACCAAGGTCTGCGGCCGGCTGCTCAACTCGGGCAAAACCTACCGCGTGCTGGTTCAGCTCGGCGAGCTGACGCCCTCGGGCGATGGCGAAACCGAGGTCATCGAACGGGCGCCGGTGCCGGCCCTGACAGCGACGGGTGTCGACGCCGTGCTGGCCGGGTTCTTGGGCAATCAACAGCAGATCCCGCCCATGCACTCGGCACTGAAGTTCGAGGGCAAGCGCCTCTACGAACTGGCGCGCAAAGGCGAGTCTGTCGAGCGGCCGCCCCGCGACATCGTGATCCACCGGATCGCGCGCGTCAGCACGGAGCAGGGCCTGGCGGCCAACCAGCTGGAATTCGACGTGTACTGCTCCAAGGGCACCTACATCCGTACCCTCGCGGCTGATGTCGCCGTGAAGCTGGGGACGCTGGGTTACGTCAAGGGATTGCGCCGCCTGTCGGTGGACCCCTTCGGTGACGCGCCCATGTTCACGCTCGAAGCGCTCTCGGCCGAGACGCCGGAGCAGCGCGACAGCCACCTGCTGCCGGTGGATACGGCATTTGCCGACCTGCCCCGCGTGGATCTGGACACGGCGGCCGAGCAAAGCCTGCTCCTGGGCCGCACCGTTTCCGGGCAAGTGCCGGCTGCGACCGGGGAAGTTCGGCTCTATGGCCAGGGCGGGCGGTTCCTGGGCCTGGGTGAAGGCCAGCCCGGTGGACGGGTCAAGCCGTCGCGCCTGTTCGTCGCCGTGGTGGAGCGCGCCGGCCGTGGCCGGCGTTGAACTGGCCACAAAGCTGACCTTACGGGCGTAATTCGTGGTTTTACTTGAGATTCTGGTTGAGATTCCGGGCCGCGCGGGTACAATGCGCGCCTCTCAAAACGGCTCGGTGGGAGCCGGAGATTTTCTTCACGCGGCGATTCGTCCGCCGCACCGAGGTTAAGCATGTCCTTGTCGACCGAACAGAAGGGCGGAATCGTCGCCCAATACCGCCGCAACGCCAACGATACCGGTTCGCCGGAGGTGCAGATCGCGTTGCTGTCCGCCCGCATCAACGGCCTGGGCGAGCACTTCTCCGCGCACAAGCGCGATCACGCTTCCCGCCGCGGCCTGTTGAAGATGGTGAACCAGCGGCGCAAGCTTCTGGACTACCTGAAGGCGACTGCGCCGGAGCGCTATACCGCCGTCGTCAGCAGCCTGGGCCTGCGGCGCTAAGCCCCTGGCATCGACCCGCAACCATCCATGTCATGTGTCGAGCCGGTCGCGATCCATTCCGCCGGCTCGCTGTCTCGCGTAACGAACCGTGGCTCCGTCTTCGACCCCATGCTGTTGCGTTCGCTTTCTTTACGGCTTCAATCCCTTGTCGTGTCTCGGCCAATTTGCGCCCTCGTGTTGCGCGATGAGCTGCTGAGCCATTCATATCAGTAGGAACCATCGTGAGCGCTATCAAAAAATCCTTCCCCTTCGGTCAGCATCAAGTCACGTTGGAAACCGGAGAGATGGCCCGCCAGGCCGACGGCGCGGTCCTGGTCTCGATGGGCGACACGGTGGTGCTGGTCACCGCGGTGGGCCGCAAGCAGGCCGACCCGAACAAGGACTTCTTTCCGCTGACCGTCAACTACGTCGAAAAGACCTACGCCGCTGGCCGCATCCCCGGGGGCTTCTTCAAGCGCGAAGGCCGTCCGTCCGAAAAAGAAACATTGATCTCGCGCCTGATCGACCGTCCCATCCGCCCGCTGTTCCCCGAACATTTCTTCAACGAGATCCAGGTGGTCGCCACCGTGGTCTCGCTGAATCCTGAAATCGATGCCGATATCCCGGCCATGCTCGGCGCCTCCGCCGCGCTGGCGTTGTCGGGCGTGCCGTTCATGGGCCCGATCGGCGCCGCCAAGGTCGGCTACATCGACGGCCAGTACGTGCTCAATCCGACCGGCAAGCAGCTGAAGACCTCCAAGCTGGACCTGGTGGTGGCCGGCACCGCCGAAGCGGTGCTGATGGTCGAGTCCGAAGCCGACCGGTTGCCCGAAGACGTGATGCTCGGCGCCGTGGTATTCGGTCACGAGCAGATGCAGATCGCCATCAAAGCGATCAACGAGCTCAAGGCCGAGGCTGGCAAGCCGGCGTGGGATTGGGCGCCGCCGCCCGTCAACACCGCGCTGGAGGCCGCTGTGGCCGCCAATGCGAAGAGCGCGCTGACCGAGGCTTATCAGATCACCGACAAGCTGCAGCGTCGCAATCGCATTCAAGAGATCAAGACCGCCGCGCTGACGGCGCTCGCCACCGGCGAGGCTCCGCAGTTCACCGCGACCGACGTGGCGAAGGAGTTCGCCAACCTCGAATATCGCATCGTGCGTGATCGCGTGATCACCGGTCAGCCTCGCATCGACGGCCGTGACATGAAGACCGTGCGCCCGATCACGATCAGGACCGGCGTGCTGCCGCGTACTCACGGCTCCGCTTTGTTCACTCGCGGCGAGACTCAGGCGCTCGTCACCACGACGCTCGGCACTGGCCGTGATGCGCAGATCATCGATGCGCTGACCGGCGAGCGCAAAGAGCCTTTCATGTTCCATTACAACTTCCCGCCGTTCAGCGTCGGCGAGACGGGCATGATGGGCTCGCCGAAGCGCCGCGAAATCGGCCACGGCAACCTGGCTCGTCGCGGCATCAATGCCGTGATGCCGGACATGACGACCTTCCCGTACGTCATTCGCGTGGTCTCGGAAATTCTCGAGTCGAACGGCTCCAGCTCCATGGCCAGCGTGTGCGGCTCGAGCCTGGCGCTGATGGACGCGGGCGTGCCGATCAAGGCGTCGGTGGCCGGCGTGGCCATGGGTCTGGTGAAGGAAGGCGACAAGTTCCAGGTGCTCACCGACATTCTCGGTGACGAAGATCACCTGGGCGACATGGACTTCAAGGTGGCCGGCACGCGCGATGGCGTGACCGCGCTGCAGATGGACATCAAGATCAACGGCATCACCAAGGAGATCATGCAGACGGCGCTGGAGCAGGCTAAGGCCGGCCGGCTGCACATCCTGGAGCAGATGGACAAGATCCTCCCGCAGGCTCGTCCGCAGATGTCGGAGTGGGCGCCGTCCATCATCACCATCAAGATCGATCCGGAGAAGATCCGCGAAGTCATCGGCAAGGGCGGTGCGGTCATTCGCGCCATCACCGAAGAAACCGGCACCACCATCGACATCGAGAACGACGGTACCGTGAAGATCGCGTCGGTCGACGGCGTGTCGGGCCGCGAAGCCCAGCGTCGCATCGAGTTGATCACGGCGGAAGTCGAGGTGGGCCGTATCTACGAAGGCCGCGTCGCGCGTCTGATGGACTTCGGCGCGTTCGTGACCATCCTGCCGGGCAAGGACGGCCTGGTGCACATCTCGCAGATTTCCGAAGAGCGCGTCGAGCGCGTCAGCGACAAGCTGAAGGAAGGCGACGTGGTGCGCGTGAAGGTGCTCGAAGTCGACCGTCAGGGCCGCGTGCGCCTCAGCATGCGTAACGTCGAAGCCTGATCGAAGTCGATCCGCCCGCATGAATCGGACCGGGGGAGGTGGCCACCACCCCCGGCCGAAAGACTGGTACTTGCCCGATGCGTCGATCTGGCTCTTCGATCAGACGTGCGAGCTGGCTTCCGTGTCTTCCGCCCGCGGGTCCTTGCGGGCAGCCGAGGCCGCACCGCTCATCACCTTGAAGATATCGTCCTGCACCGAGCGCCAGCGTTCTAGATTCCGTTGCGTCAGCGTGGCGATATTGTCGTAGGCGTCACTGCCGAACACGCCATTCATCTGATCCCGCATCTGCTGCTGTTGGCTGGTCAACAGCTTCAGGCTCTGCTCCAGATAGCTGCCGACCAGGCATTGCATGGCGCCGCCATACGAGCGGATCACCTGCGACAGGAAGTCCTGGCTCATCAGCGGCTCGCCGGCGTGCTCCCGCTCGGCGATCACCTGCAACAGAATCGAGCGGGTGATGTCCTCCTGTGATTTCTTGTCGATCACGACGAAGTCGATCTTGTCCATCACCAGGCGGCGAATGTCGGCGAGGGTGATGTAGCGGCTCTCGACCGTGTCATACAGACGCCGGTTGGGATATTTCTTCACCACCCGGGGGCCGTCGCCATCGGCCCGGAGTCTGTCGTCTGTGGGTCTGTCGTCCCTGTGTCCATCTGCCCTGTGTCCATCTTCCCTGGGCCCGCTTTCCTGACCTTCCGTTTTTGTGTCGATCTTCGGCTCGCTCATCACTGCTCCCCGGTGCAGCTCAGAGCTAGAAGCCACACTTGTTTCTAGCGCATTCATATTAGTCCATCCTCGCGCCGGCCCGGATTGCTGCCTGACGCAGTCCGTTCACACGTTGCAGTTGCCAGTGTTTTATTGCCCACTCCCACAACGTCGCCAACCCGGAGCGACGCAGTTCGTGAGGCGGCGCTTGCCGCAGAAACTCCAGCGCCCGCCACAACTCATACGTGGGGCGGGCAATGTCGATTGCTGCGGCGCCTGCCGACTTCGACAGTTTGATCCCATTCATATCTGTGGCTACCGGCAAATGTGCGTACATCGGCGTCGGCAGATTTAACATGCTTTGCAGGATCATTTGTCGAGGCGTGCTGTGTAGCAGGTCGGCGCCGCGTACCACTGCGGAAACCCCTTGGAACGCATCATCTATCACCACGGCGAGCTGATAAGCATGCAGCCCGTCCCGGCGACGTATGACGAAGTCGCCAACTTCTACTGACACATCAACAGTGAAACGTCCTTGCACCAAATCGGATACTGCGGTTTCCCCTCGGGGCACAAACAAACGAAGCGCGGTCTTGCGCTCGGGGTGGCGAGGGCCATTGCGACACCAGCCTGGATATCGCAACTCATCGGTATCAAACAAATCCTGTTCGTAAGATTGCGCGGCTTGTAGTTCGCTGCGCGTGCAGGAGCAGTGGAATGCCCGGCCGGTATTCAGCAGGTGTTGTGCCGCTGCTTCATAGGCTTCGCGTCGTGAGCTCTGGTGCAAGACAGGACCAGTCCACTCGAAGCCGAAGGCATCCAGGGTGCGGAGGATCTGGTCGGCGCTGCCGGGGACGACACGCGGGGTGTCGAGGTCTTCGATGCGCAACAGCCATTCGCCGCCGGCCTGGCGAGCACAGAGGTAACTCCCGACCGCAGAGACCAGGGAGCCGAAGTGGAGGGGGCCGGTCGGCGAAGGGGCGAACCGGCCCCGGTAGAACGAGCGGTTGGCGGTTGGCGGTTGGCGGGTGGTGCGCGCCGAATCATCGTCAGGTGACGATGGATTCGAGCCAGCTTCAGAGTCCGACGATTGCAGTTGCGCCTCTGAACCAACCGCTAACCGCTATCCGCTATCTGTAGCGGTCGTCGCGGTCGCCGTACTGCTTTTCCCGACGCTCGCGGCGCTCCTGGGCTTCCACGCACAGCGTGGCGACCGGGCGGGCTTCCAGCCGCTTGATGCCGATCTCCTCGCCGGTCTCGACGCAGTAGCCGTAGGTGCCGTCCTCGATGCGCTTGATGGCTTCCTCGATCTTGCGGATCAGCTTGCGCTCGCGGTCCCGGGTGCGCAGCTCCAGGCTGAACTCCGATTCCTGGGTGGCGCGATCGTTGGGATCGGGGAAGTTGGCGGCTTCGTCCTTCATGTGGAGCACGGTGCGATCCACTTCCTGCATCAGATCCTGCTTCCAGGTGTTCAGGATCTGGCGGAAATGCTCGAGCTGCTCCTTGTTCATGTACTGCTCGCCACGCCGCGGAATGTAGGGTTTTACATTGCGCGGACCGGCCAGCAGGTTGAGGCTGGAAAGGTCCTGGCCGTCGCTGTCTTCGCTGTCGCCGATCGCGTCGGCATCCTGGGTGTTGGTCATCGGAGGAGGAGTCACGGGTCTCGCTGAAATCGTTGGCTTGGCAGTGGCTGGGGCCGGCTGGGCTTCCGACATTTCGTCGGCGGGCTCGGCCGGTGCGGCTGTCAGGTCAGGCTTGGCCGGCTTGTGGGCCGGCTTGGCCGCGGCGGCTACAGCTGCCGGTTTCGCGGCGGTTCGATCGGGCTTTTCAGACTTGTCGCTACTCTGGCGAACGTTGGAAGACTTGCCGGCCGCCGCTGCGGCTGTCGCGCGGGGCGCTGGCGCGGCGGTGGCCTGCTTGGACCGGGCTGGCGCGGGGCCTTTTCTGGCGGGCGCCGCCTTCCTGGCAGTGGACAGCTCCTTCTCTTTCACTGCCTGGGATTTCTTGACAACCGGTTGCTTGGCCTTCGTCGCTTTCGCTGACGGTCTTTTTGCGGCCATCTACTTTGCCTCCGCCCCAGCTGCAATGACAGCTGCGGCAACAGGTTGGACTTACACCTTGAACAAGTTCCGGACAATCGCTCGCCAAAGAGGGGCGCGATTATACAGACCGCATCCGGCCCGTACAGGGCTATCGGCGAGCTGCGTCCCGGGGGGATTGCCCGGTGGAATTCTGGCCCGCCCAGCCCATCTCAACGCGTCCACAGGCGGGAATGTTTCACATACACTACGGCCCGTTTTCATACCCCTCTTTGCACTCGAGGCGCGATGCGACTCAATAAGATCAAGTTGGCCGGGTTCAAGTCTTTCGTGGACCCGACCGCGGTGAATTTCCCTGGCAACCTGACCGGCGTGGTTGGCCCGAACGGCTGCGGCAAGTCCAACATCATCGACGCCGTGCGCTGGGTAATGGGTGAGATCTCCGCCAAGCACCTGCGCGGCGACTCCATGGCCGACGTGGTGTTCAACGGCTCCAGCTCGCGCAAGCCGGTGGGTACGGCCTCCGTGGAGCTGGTGTTCGACAATTCCGACGGCAAGCTGGCCGGCCAGTTCGCCAGCTTCAACGAGGTGTCGCTCAAGCGCGTCGTCTCCCGCGACGGCACGTCCGCGTACTTTCTCAACGGCGCGCGTTGCCGCCGCAAGGACATCACGCAGCTGTTCCTGGGCACGGGCCTGGGCTCCCGCAGCTACGCCATCATCGAGCAAGGCATGATCTCGCGCGTGATCGAAGCGCGCCCCGAGGAACTGCGTGGCTTCATCGAGGAGGCGGCCGGCATCTCCAAGTACAAGGAACGCCGCCGCGAGACCGAGAACCGCATCTCCCATACCAAGGAGAACCTGGAGCGCCTCAACGACGTCCGCGAGGAAGTCGAGAAGCAACTGCGCCACCTGCAGCGCCAGGCCGCCACCGCCCGCCGCTATCAGACCCTGAAACAGGACGAGCGCAAGCTGACCGCTGAGTTGATCGCGCTGCGCCTGAAGGGGATCGAGCACGACTCCGAATCCAAGGAAGGCATCCTGCGCGAGCGCGACACCGCCATGCAGGCGTTGATCGCCGAGCTGCGCGCCATCGAATCCTCGATCGAAACCTCGCGAGAGGATTTCACCGAGAAGTCCGAAGCGTTGAATGCCGTGCAGGGCCGCTACTACCAGATCGGCTCCGAGATCTCGCGCACCGAACAGCAGATTCAGCACACGCGCGAGATGCGTCAGCGTCAGCGCCAGGATCTGGAGCAGGCCGAAGAGGGCGCCGCCGAAGCGCAGATGCATCTGACGCGCGATCAGACACAGATCGATCAGCTGCGCACCGAGCTGGAAGAACTGGAGCCCGGGCTGGAAGCCGCGCGTGAGCGCGAGCGCGCATCGGCCGAAGCGCTGGCGCAAGCCGAAGAGGCGATGCAGGAGTGGCAGGAGCGCTGGGAAGAGTTCAATCGCGACTCGCGGGCCGCCAGCGAAAAGACGCAGGTCGAGCGCGCGCGTATCGAGCAATTGGAACACCAGCTCGCTCGATTGCAGTCGCAACGTGAGCGCCTGACCACCGAGTTGAGCGGCCTCGACATGGGCGACGCCGAAGAGCGCATTGGCATGTTGCAGGCTCAGCAGGACGACGCTGCCGTCCAAGGCGAGACCGCCGCCACGCAGTTGCGCGAGACGACCGAAGAGTTGCAGCGATTGCGTGAACGCGAGCGCGAGCTGGTGAGCGCTGACGACAGCAGCCGCAAGCAGCTGCAAGAAGCGCAGGGCCGATTGATGTCGCTGCAGGCTTTGCAGCAGGCGGCGCTCGGTCTCGCGCAGGGCAAGGTCGGCGAGTGGCTGGCCTCGAATTCGCTCAGCGAACGGCCTCGCCTGGGTCAGCAGCTGACCGTGGAGCCGGGCTGGGAGCGCGCTGTCGAAACGGTGCTGGGCTCGTATCTCGAAGCGGTGTCAGTCGATGCCCTGGACGACATCGCTCAGCGCATCGATTCGCTGCAGGTCGGCTCGGTCACGTTCTTCTCCTCCGGCGCAAGCAGCGCTCATAGCAGCGACAGCGGCAGCTTGTTGTCGCGAGTGCAGGGGCCGTCGGCGATCGCCGCACTGCTGACTGGCATCGTCGCCGTCGACTCGCTGCCCGAGGCGCTGGAGCGTCGGCATTCACTGGCCGAGGGTCAGTCGATCATCACGCGCGACGGCGTTTGGATCGGCCGCGACTGGTTGCGCGTCAGCCGTGACAAAGACGTTCACGCCGGCGTCATCGAGCGTGAAAAGGAAATGGGCGAGCTGCGCGACCGTGTCAACGCGGCGGAAGAGCAGCGCGAGTCCATTCAATTGCAGCTGGCCGAAGCCCGCGAAGGCGTGAGCTCGCTGGAGCAGCGTCGCGACGAGTTGCAGGGCGAGGTGAATCGTTTGCATCGCTCGCACAGCGAGCTGACCTCGCAGGTCAATGCGTTGCGCGCCAGGATGGAACAGACCGCCGAGCGCATGCGCCGGATCACCGGCGAGATCGAAGAACTGAACACGGATTATCAGAACCAGTCCGAAGCGATCGCCGAAGCTCGTGCCCGCTTGCAGGAAGGCCTGGAAGCGATGGGGCAGTTCGAAGACGCGCGCGGCGGTCTGGAGACGGAGCGCGAAGAACGCCGGCAAAGACTCGCCGCCACGCGCTCCCAGGCCCAGCAGGATCGCGACAGTGCGCAGGAGGTGGCCATCAAGGTGGAATCGCGGCGCTCGGCGCTGTCGTCCATCTCGGCGGGCCTGGATCGTCTGCGCAATCAGCTGGAGCAGTATCAGCAGCGTCG
This sequence comes from Steroidobacter sp., assembly GCF_036406195.1. Classification (GTDB taxonomy): domain Bacteria; phylum Pseudomonadota; class Gammaproteobacteria; order Steroidobacterales; family Steroidobacteraceae; genus Steroidobacter. The sequence goes on along the minus strand of NZ_DASWVW010000059.1, from coordinate 79,526 downwards.
CGACATGCTCACTCAGCAGCTGTCCGCCGGCGAAGATCCGTTGAATGCGCTCGAAGCGGAGCTGGAAGCCAAGCTGGAGCAGCGTGTTTCGGTCGAGCAGGAATTGTCGGTCGCACGTGAAGCGTTGGAAGGCGCGGAACAGCTGATGCGAACGATGGACCAGCAACGCATGGATCGCGAGCAAGCCATCGAGAAGGCGCGTGCGGGCCTCGATGATCTGCGCATGGCCGCGCAAGAACTGAAGGTTCGTCGCGAAACGTTGCAGGAACAATTCGCGGCCACGCAGTTCGACCTGGCGACCGTGTATCAGGAGATGCCGCCGGAGGCCAGCATCGCGGCCTGGGAAGAAATCCTGGCGGACATCGCTGGCAAGGTCGAGCGCCTGGGTGCGGTGAACCTCGCGGCCATCGAGGAATATCAGGAACAGTCGCAGCGCAAGGAATATCTGGACAGCCAGTTCAAGGATCTGACCGAAGCGCTCGAAACGCTCGAGACCGCGATCCAGAAGATCGACAAGGAAACGCGTGCGCGCTTTCAGGACACGTTCGATCGCGTCAACGCCGGCCTGAAGGAACGCTTCCCGCGCCTGTTCGGTGGCGGCCACGCGTATCTGGAGCTGGCGGGCGAGGACATCCTCAACGCCGGCGTATCGATCATGGCGCGCCCGCCGGGCAAGCGGAACAGCACCATCAATCAGCTCTCGGGTGGCGAGAAGGCGCTGACCGCGGTGGCGCTGGTGTTCTCCATCTTCGAGCTCAATCCCGCGCCGTTCTGTCTGCTGGACGAGGTGGACGCGCCGTTGGACGAAGCCAACGTCGGCCGCTTCTGCAACACGGTGAAAGAAATGTCCGAGCGCGTGCAGTTCATTTTCATCACGCACAACAAGACCACGATGGAGCTGGCCACGCAGCTGGTCGGTGTGACCATGAACGAGCCGGGCGTGTCGCGACTGGTGGCGGTGGACGTCGACGAAGCGGTGCGTTTGGCGGCAATGTAAAGACTCATCTGCATGAGCGAGTTGCGTTGGATTCTGATCGGGTTCGGTATCGTGCTGCTCGCGGGCATCTACCTGTGGGGGCGGCGGTCCGGCGCTGCCGCGCCGGAGGAAGTTGCGCTGCGCCCGAGGACCGAGCCACCGATGCACGGGGAAGATTTTTCTTCCGACGAGCCTTCGTTCGAGCCTGCGTATGAAGAAGCGCCGGTCGAGGTCCCGGTGCGCCGGCCCGAGCCGGTTGTCGACTATGAGGTAACAGCGGCGCGTCCCGTCAGTCCACGCAGTGAAGCTCGACTTGCGCGAGCCGAAGCGCCGTCGCGTCCCCAGGTCAAGGAAGTCTTCACCGCCGCAACCAGCGACGTATCGCGGCCGCTGCCGGATTTCCGACGTGGCCGTGTTGAACCCACGCTCGGTGTGGATGAGGTGACTGAGGAACTGGGTGTTCAGCCGGCAGTGGAAGAGACGACGGCTGTGTTGACGCCAGCGCCGACCTTGTCATCCAGCGAAGCGCCGGCGCCGCGCCGGCCGAGCGTTCGCAAGATTCTCTCGCTGCGCCTGAGCCTGGCGCCACAACGTGTCGAAGGTTCGAAGCTGCAGGAAGTGTTGCAGGGAGAGCTGCTGACTCATGGCAAGTACGAGATCTTCCATCGCCTGCACAGCGACGGCCAGAGCGTGTTCAGCGTCGCCAGCATGGTCGAGCCCGGCAGCTTCGATCTGGAAAAGATGGGCGAGACGCTATATCCAGGCGTTACCCTGTTTGCGCAGTTGCCCGGGCCGGTGCCCGGCATGCATGCATTGAATGAATTGGTCGCGTGCGCGCGTCGCCTGCATCAGTCGCTGGGCGGCGTGCTGCAGGATGATCGCGGCGTGCCGCTGACCGTGCATCGTATCGAGCGCATGCGGCAGGAAGTTCGCGAATTCGAGCGGCCACCCGGCGCCAACGTTCGCGCGGGCAGCAAATCCGAGGGTTAGCAGGAGTGACACGTCCTTCGCCCGCGGCGCGCGCAGAGGAACTGCGCCGCCAGCTGGAGTATCACAATTATCGTTATTACGTGCTCGACGATCCGGAAATCTCCGATGCCGAGTACGACCGCCTGCTCAACGAGCTGAAACAGATCGAGGCGGACAATCCGGACCTGATCACGCCAGACTCGCCGACGCAGCGAGTCGGCGCTACGCCCGTCAGCGAGCTGCAGGAAGTGGTGCACACCACGCCCATGCTGTCGCTCGACAATGCCTTCACCGAAGAGGATCTCATCAACTTCGATCGCCGCGTGCGCGAGCGCCTCGAGGACGTGAAGGAGATCGAGTACGTTGCCGAGCCGAAGCTCGATGGTCTCGCGGTGAGCTTTCGTTACGAGAACGGCCGTCTGGTGCGGGCGGCGACGCGCGGCGATGGCATGAGGGGGGAGGACGTCACTCACAACATCCGCACGATCAAAGCGGTGCCTATGCACCTCCGCGGCAAGGCTCCGGATGTGCTCGACGTGCGAGGCGAAGTGTTCATGACACTCGCTGGTTTCAAGGCGATGAATCAGCGCGCGCTGGAGCGCGGCGAGAAGGTGTTCGTCAATCCGCGCAATGCGGCAGCGGGCACCATTCGTCAGCTCGACCCGCGGCTCGCGGCGAATCGGCCACTGGACGTGTTTTTCTATGCCGTCGGCGAGCACGGCAATTGGAAACTTCCGGCCACGCATAGCGAAGTGCTGCAAGCATTGCGTGAGTGGGGGCTGAAAGTTTCGCCGCTCGTCAAAGTAGTGAAGGGCGTGGAAGGCTGCCTCGAGTATTACCGCGACATCGGCGAGAAGCGTAACTCGCTCGAGTACGAAATCGACGGCGTCGTCTACAAGGTCAATCGCTTCGCTCAGCAGCGCGAGCTTGGCTTCGTCGCTCGCGCGCCGCGTTGGGCCATTGCGCACAAGTTTCCTGCGCACGAAGAAAACACGATCGTCCGCGATGTGGAGTTTCAGGTGGGGCGCACCGGCGCACTGACGCCCGTCGCACGACTCGAACCTGTCTTCGTTGGTGGCGTGACGGTGAGCAACGCTACGCTCCACAACATGGACGAAGTGCAGCGCAAGGACGTGCATATCGGCGATACGGTCGTCATTCGGCGTGCCGGCGATGTGATTCCCGAGGTCGTCAAAGTTGTTCGGGAAAAACGACCGAAGGATGCGCGGCCGGTCGAGCTGCCGAAGAAGTGCCCGATCTGCGGTTCGGCGGTGGAGCGTGAAGAGGGCGAGGCGGTCGCGCGCTGTTCCGGCAGCTTGTCCTGCCCCGCGCAGTTGAAGGGCGCGATACTCCACTTCGCCAGCCGCCGTGCGCTGGACATCGACGGGTTGGGCGAAAAAATCGTCGATCAACTGCTGACCACCGGCCTGGTGAAGAGCCCGGCGGATCTCTACAAACTGACGGTGCAGCAGTTCGCCGATCTGGAGCGGCTGGGCGAGAAGTCGGCGAAGAACCTGGTCGACGCGCTGGAGCAGAGCAAGAAGACCACGCTGGCTCGCTTCCTTTACGCGCTCGGCATTCGAGACGTCGGCGAAGCCACCGCCACCGCGCTGGCGAACCACTTTGGCTCCATCGAGGCGCTGCAGGAAGCGTCCACCGAGGCGATCCAGGAAGTGCCTGATGTCGGCCCCGTGGTCGCCGCCCACGTGCATACGTTCTTCCAGCAGCCGCACAATCGAGAAGTGATTCAAGCCTTGCGCGACAGCGGCGTGCACTGGCCAGCCCAGAAGCCCCGCGCCACTGCGGCGGAAGGGCCGCTCACAGGCAAAACGTTTGTTTTGACCGGCACGCTGGACAGCATGAGCCGCGACCAAGCGGGCGATCGCATCACCGCGCTCGGGGGCAAGGTGACGGGGAGTGTGTCGAAGAAGACCAGCTATGTTGTGGCTGGCGCGGAGGCAGGCTCCAAGCTGACGAAAGCACAGGAGCTAGGCATCGAGATTCTCGATGAAGCCGCGTTCCTGAAACTCCTCGGCGAACAGTAAGAAGGTTTCCCAAGGAAGAGAAAACCGGAGAACAAAACCGTTTTCCGCATTACCTGGCAAACGCCACGGCGCCAGCGGCGTCGGTTGTCGGGGGAGGACCTCCCCCCGACAGCCGACGCAAACCACCGAGCGAAACTCTAAGACTCTCAACTCTGGGCTGTTAGATCTTCTTCTCGATCTTGGCGCCCTTGCGCAACTCATCGAGATAGTTCTGCAGCTTCTTCCGCTGCACGATCATTTTCACGCGATCCTTCACTTCCTCGAACGGCGGTGCCTGGCTCACGCGGGAATCTTCGAGCTTGATGATGTGCCAGCCGAACTGGCTCTGGACCGGCGCGGCGGTCATCTGGCCCGGCTCGAGGGTCGCCACGGCGTCAGCGAAGGGCTTCACCATGGTGTCCAGCGTGAACCAGCCGAGATCGCCGCCGCTCTTGCCCGACGGATCCTTGGAGCTCTTTTCCGCCGCCTTGGCGAAGTCACCGCCGGCCTGCAACTGCTTGGTGATCGCCTCGGCCTTCGCCTGATCGTCCACCAGGATGTGACGAGCGTGATACTCCTTGGGCATCTGCGCGACCTGGGCGTCGTACTCGGGACGCAGCTCCTCGTCGGTGACCGGATGTTTCTCCAGCCATTGCTGCAGGCCCGAATCCACGATCACGTTGAGGCGCGCCAGCGCCAGCTGATCCTGCACCTTGGTGTCCTTGGTGATGCCTTCCTTCTCGGCGGCTTCGGCCGCGAGCTGCATGCTGATGAACTGATCCAGCAGCGTCGATTTCTCCTCTGCGGAGATCGGGCGCTTCGACTGGTTCTGCACGTTCTCGACGTACAAGTCGAACTCGGACTGGCTGACCGGCTTGCCATTGACTGTGGCGATCGCCGGCCCTGAGGACGATGGATTGGCGGAATCGGCGGCTTTGCCGCAGCCGGCCAGCAGCGTCAGAGGCAGCACCAGGCCGAGGAGGAAATGGCTTTTCATGGAAATCCTTGGGATGGAGAGTGTCTGTCACCCGGAAGGGGCTGGAAGCTGAATATTCGTCAGCGCGCCTCATCCGGTGTCAGCGCGGTGATGCTCAGGGCGTGAATGTCGGTTTGCATCAGCTCGCCCAGCGAGCGGTAGATCAGCTGATGGCGCTGCAAAGTGCGCAGGCCGGCGAAATCCGGCGACACGATACGCACACGGAAATGTCCTCTGCCGTCACGCGCGCCCGCGTGCCCCGCGTGCAGATGGCTGTCATCGATCAGCTCGACCTGGTCGGTATGCAGCGCCTGGCGCAACTTGCTGACGATACGCTCGGCGCGCGTGCTCATTGCGGTTTCCCCGATTCGGCAGGCGTCTCCTCCTGCGGCATCTTGGAGGACAGCCACACCGCCTGGGCCAGCGCGAACACCAGGGTCAGCCCCAGCAGGCCGAACAGCTTGAAGTTCACCCAGAACGCCTCGGAGAAGTTGTAGGCGATGTACAGGTTGATGGCGCCGAGCGCGGTGAAGAAACCGATCCAGGCCCAGTTCAAGGTCTCCCACACCGGGCGCTCCAGCTGCACGTTCGCACCCATCATGCGCTGGATGAGCAGCTGGTCGCCGAAGAAACGGCTGCCCAGGAAGGCCGCCGCGAACAACCAGTTCACCACCGTCACCTTCCACTGGATGAAGACTTTGTCGTGGATCAACAAGGTCAGGCCGCCGAAAATCAGCACCAGCACCCCGGAGATCAGCGCCATCTGGCTGACCTTGCGGTGGCGCAACCATTGCCAGGCGGTCTGCGCAATCACGGCAACGATGATCACGGCGGTGGCCGCGAACATGTTTCCGGTGACCTTGTACGTGACGAAAAAGGCGATGATCGGAAAGAAGTCGAACAATAACTGCATGCGGCAAGTCGACCCGAGTCGGTTGACAGGCCCGCTATCATACCGGGATGACCAGCCGCTATCTGGAGATTCACCCCACCGACCCGCAATTGCGCCTGATCCGTCAGGCGGTCGATATCATTCGCGAGGGCGGGGTGGTCGTTTACCCGACCGACTCGTGCTATGCGCTGGGGTGCCACATTGGCGACAAGACGGCGATGGAGCGCATCGCGCGCATCCGGCAGACCGACAGGCACCATCACTTCACCCTGGTGTGCAGCGACCTGTCCGAGATCGCCACCTACGCCCGCGTCAGCAACACGCAATACCGTACCCTCAAGGCATTCACGCCCGGGCCGTACACCTTCATCCTGGAGGCCACCAAGGAAACGCCGCGACGCCTGCAGCATGAGAAACGCAAGACTATCGGCATCCGCGTGCCGGACCACGCGGTGCCCAGGGCCATCCTCGACGAACTGGGCGAGCCCATCATGAGCTCGACGCTGATCCTGCCGGGCGACGAGCATCCGATGACCGACGGGCGCGAGATTCAGGAGCGGCTGTATCACTTCGTCGATGCGGTGATCGACAGCGGCAACTGTGGCCTGGAGCCGAGCAGCGTGATCGACCTGGTCGGTCCGGCGCCCGTGGTGGTCCGTCGCGGCAAGGGCGATGTCAGCGCCTTCGAATGACCCCAGGTGAACGACCCACGCGCGAGGCTATCAAGAGTGCGTGTCAAGCTGCGTATAATGCCGCCAGCTTTGCAAGCTGCTGATTTGCTGAATTAACTAAACTCGATAACGCCTTGATTCATAGGCCCGAGGCCAAGCATTGAGCGCGACTCCCGCAACCAACCGACGCGTCCTGTCCGGCATGCGACCGACCGGCGCCCTGCATCTCGGCAACTATCACGGTGCGCTCAAGAACTGGGTGGAGCTGCAGTACCAGTACGAGTGCTACTTTTTCATTGCCGATATCCATGCGCTGACGACGGGTTACGAAGACACGTCAAAGCTCCGGAGCAATGTCCACGAGGTGCTGATCGACTGGCTGGCGGCGGGGCTCAATCCTGCCTCGGCGACCATGTTCATCCAGTCGCGCGTGCCCGAGCACTCCGAGCTGCACCTGTTGCTGTCGATGGTGACGCCGCTGGGCTGGCTGGAGCGCGTGCCGACCTACAAGGATCAGCAGGAGCAGCTCAAGGACAAGGATCTCGCGACCTATGGCTTCCTCGGCTATCCGTTGCTGCAGGCGGCAGACATCCTGCTGTACAAGGCCGCGTTCGTGCCGGTCGGCGAGGATCAGGTCGCGCACGTCGAGGTCACTCGCGAGGTTGCGCGGCGCTTCAATCACATCTACGGCCGCGAGGCCGACTTCGAAGCCAAAGTGGAGAAAGCACTCAAGGCTTTGGGAAGTCGCAACAGCACGCGCTACCTGGAGTTGCGCCGGCTTTATCAAGAAAAGGGCGATCAGGAAGCCATTGCCAAAGCGCATTCGCTGCTGGAAGGCACGGCGCGCCTGACGCTGGCCGATCGCGAGCGCCTGGTCGGCTATCTCGAAGGCACTGGCCGCAGCTATCTGGTCGAGCCCGATGTGCTGCTGACAGCCACGCCCAAAGTGCCCGGCCTCGATGGCCGCAAGATGTCCAAGTCTTACGGCAATACCATCGGGTTGCGCGAGGATCCTGATACGGTCGCGAAGAAGCTGCGCGGCATGATGACCGACCCCGCGCGCCAGCGCCGCACCGATCCGGGCGATCCCGACAAATGCCCGGTGTTCGATCTGCATCGAATCTATTCGAGCCCGGAGACGCAGGCCTGGGCCGCGCAGGGCTGTCGCACCGCTGGCATCGGCTGTCTGGACTGCAAAAAACCACTCATAGATGCCGTGATCGCCGAGATCAAAACCATCCGCGCACGCGCCCAGGAATTCGAAGAGAATCGCGACCTGGTCCGCGGCATCATCGCCGAGGGCAACGAGAAGGCGCGCGACGTTGCGCGTCAGACGCTCGACGAGGTGCACCAGGCGATGGGGATGAATTACAGGTGAGCAAGTCCAAGCCCGAACTGAAGCTGGTGGAGGACACCGGCTCGCAGCTGCAGGACGAGGACCTGAGCATCGAGCTGCCCCCCCAGCAGAGCGAAATGCCATTCGCCGTGGTCGAGGGCGAGCCGGTCACTCAGCTGCCGCGCGATTTGTATATTCCGCCGGACGCGCTGCAGGTGTTCCTGACGGCGTTCGAAGGTCCACTCGATCTGCTGCTGTACCTGATCCGCAAGCAGAACCTGGACATCCTCAATATTCCGATCGCCGAGATCACTCGTCAGTACATGCAGTACATCGAGGTGATGGCGGATCTGCAGCTCGAGCTGGCTGGCGAGTATCTGCTGATGGCCGCGATGCTCGCGGAGATCAAGTCGCGCATGCTGTTGCCGCGGCCGGCGACCGTCGAAGGCCAGGAAGAAGAAGATCCGCGCGCCGAGCTGGTGCGTCGACTGCAGGAATACGAGCGGTTCAAGAAGGCGGCCGAAGACATCGATCGGCTGAAGCGCCTGGAACGCGACACCATGCCTGCGTCCGCCGAATTGGAAGAGCGCAAGGTTGTTGCCCGGCCTCCCGACGTCACGCTGAAGGAAATGCTCGACGCGTTTCGTGATGTGCTTGCACGGGCGGAGAAGTTCGCGCATCACCACATCTCGCGCGAGCGGCTGTCGCAGCGTGAACGGATGTCGGAAATCCTGGCCCGGCTGCAGACCGCGGCGTTCTTCGAATTCACGCAGTTGTTCAAGCCCGAGGAAGGGCGCATGGGCGTCACTGTGACGTTCATCGCCATTCTGGAGTTGATGAAGGAAGGCTTGATTGAAATCGTGCAGGCTGAGGCATATGCACCGATTCACGTGCGTCAGGCCCAGCGTCATCTGAAAGTCGTTCAGGGAGGCGCCGCCTCGGAGGCCGCCGACGCCGAGAACGTGGCTGCGCTCGCTCAGCCCGAGCTCGCTGGCGAGAACGACATTCCCGACGAAGACGACGAGACGCCGCCGGCTGACGAGGCTGCAACCGCAGTCGAGGCCGCGGTCGCTGATGTCGCTGTTGCGTCGGCGATCGCTGTCGATAGCGTCGAAGCGGGCGAGGATCTTGGCGACGCGGCCGTCGTCGAAGCGGCGGTGTCGGAGGCGCTGGCTTCGACGGACAACGCGGTGGAGACCGTCGCCGAGGTTGCGGAGGTCACGGTCGTCACGGACGTTGCCGCTGAACCGACGGAGCCGGCTGAGTCGCTGGTGACCGTCGAAGAACCGGCGGTCATCGAAGAGCAGCCCGTCGAGGAGCACGTCGTCCCCGAGCATGTGGTCGAAGAGCACGAGGTGCCCGAGCCGTCCATCGAGCCGCGGTTGGAGCAGAACATCGCTCCGGCGGAAACTGTCGCCGAGGTTGTCGGTCAGGCCGCCCCGGAACAGCTCGCTGACGAGTCGGTGGAGAGCGAGCAACCGGCGGTGACGATCGAAGCCTCTGTCGAGGACGCGCCGGCGCTCGAGTCGATCGAAGTTGTGGCGGAGGACGTTGCCCCCTCCGAGCCTGATATGGCTGAGCCTGATACGACCGAGCTTGCGGCCGAGCCTGAAGCGGCGATCGTCGAGAACAGCATCGATCAGCCGAGCATCGACCAGGCCGCCAGTGAGCAGGCCAGCGAGGATCCCACCGGCGAGTTGTCCGTCGCCGACGACACAGTGACCGGAGCCTCCAGCGAGGCCGACAATTCGGACCCGGAATCATCGAGATGAACGAACAAGATCTCAAGCACATCATCGAAGCGACGCTGCTGGCGGCCGGCAAGCCGGTCACCACGCAGCAACTGCTGGACCTGTTCGATGAGCGTGAGCGGCCCACGGCCGAGACGATGCAGACCGCGCTCGGCATGCTCATGGCCGATTACGAGAATCGCGGCATCGAGCTGATCGAAGTGGCGAGTGGCTGGCGCATTCAGGTGCGGCCGCGCGCCGCCGAAGTGGTGTCGCGCCTGTGGCAGGAGCGTCCCGCCAAGTACTCGCGTGCGCTGCTGGAAACATTGGCGCTGATCGCGTACCGCCAACCGATCACCCGCAGCGAGATCGAAGAGATCCGCGGCGTGTCGATCAGCTCGACCATCATGCGCACCTTGCAGGAGCGCAACTGGATTCGCACCGTCGGTCATCGCGAAGTGCCGGGCCGTCCGGAACTGCTCGGCACCACGCGTGAGTTCCTCGACTACTTCGGCCTGAAGAGCCTGGATCAGCTGCCGACGCTGGCCGAGCTGAAGGATGTCGAGACCATCGGCGTGCAGCTGGAGCTGGCAACCGATCAGATTCAGGAAGGCGCAGCGGCTGCTGAAGGGGAAGAAGCGACCGGCGACGCCGCGGCAGTGGCCGAAGGCGAAATCGTCGCGAACGCCGCAGCCGAAGAGCAATCGGAAACGAGCGAAGCGAGCGCCGCCGAAGCCGAGACGCAGTCCGAAGAAGAGGTCGTGGCCGAGGCCGATGATGACAACGCCAACGATGACTCGTCTAACGACGATACGGACGAAGGCGACGGCAACATCGACGACGGCAGCGACGAGTCCGAATTATTGGCCGACGCCGACAATGACGACGAAGACTCGGACGCGCCGCCGATCATGGTGGCTTCCTCGGAGGACGAGCAGGACCACGTTCGTATCTCCGAGCCGCCGTCCGACCATTGAGCCGGCTGGCTGAAGCACCGAGGGGCGACGCGGCGGCAGCCACCCTGGTCCCTCGAAAACACATGTCCGAACGTCTTCACAAACTCCTGGCCCAGCACGGCCTCGGCTCGCGTCGCGAGATCGAGAAATGGATGCTGGAAGGGCGTGTGCGCCTGAACAATGAGCCGGCGCAGCCCGGCGATCGCTACAACCCGGGCGACCGCGTCAGCATCGACGGCAAGGATGTGACTTCCCGGTTGAAGGTCTTCGCGGCGCCGAAGGTGATCCTGTATCACAAGCCGCAGGGCCAGCCGATCACGCCGACCGGCAGCGACGTGAGCAACGCAGGGGCGGAAAAAGCCCTCATGAAGTCCGTGATGGAGTCGTTGCCGTCGTTGCGGGGCTCGCGCTGGCTGGTGGTGAACACCATGCAGGCCGGCGACAGTGGCCTGTTGTTACTGACGAGCGACGGCAAGCTGGCGGACGCCTTGCGCCGCCGGGCGGAAACGACGCCGTCGGCCTACGTAGCGCGCGTGCTCGTTCCGACTCCCGACTACGACGTGGAATCCATTCCGCGCGTGGTTCAGTACGACAACGAAACGATCGAGTTCGAAAGCATCGAGCCCGCGGGCGGCGAGGGCACCAATCGCTGGTTCCGCGTCGAATCGCATCGCGCACACCGGCGTGCGGCAGTTCGTGCCTTGTTCGATAGCCGCGGTTTGAAGGTCAGTCGCGTGATCCAGGTGAAGTTCGGCGATTTCGAGCTGCCGCGAGATCTGCCGCGCGGCAAGCACCGAGAATTGTCCGAGCGAGAGGTCGCCGATCTGTACGCGAGCGTTGAGCTGGCATTGCCGACGCCACCACCCAAGCCCGAAGTACAGCGACCGCGCCGCCGGCCAGCGCCGGATCGGCGCAAGAAACCCAAGCGGCGCTAAAACAAGACTTCGGCTGTTCCGGAGTGTCTATTGCGCGTTGATGGTCTGGCCCTGCACGCCGCGGCTGTCTGGACCAAGCAAATAAAGATACGCGGGGACCACGGCCTCCGGCTCCGGCAGCGTGCTGCGATCCTCGGCGGGATACGCCTGCAGGCGCATGTTGGTTTTGACCTTGCCGGGATTGATGCTGTTGACGCGCATGGCGGGCTGCTTGTCCAGCTCCTGGGCCAGCATGTGCATCAGGCCGTCGCTAGCCCACTTGGAAACCAGGTACGCGCCCCAGAAGGCGCGTGGGTTGGCGACGACGCCGCTCGAAGTAAACAGGATGACCGGGTCGGGCGAGCGCTTCAGCAGCGGCAGACAACTGCGAGTCAGAATGAAGGGCGCATTGACGTTGACGTGCATGGTGCGCAGCCACTTCGCGACGTCGTGATGTTCGATCGGCGCGCGCTCGCCGAGCATCGATGCATTGTGCAGCAGGCCGTCGAGCCGGCCGAATTCCTGTTCGAGCGCGACCACCAGCTTCTCGTATTCCTCGGCGCCGGCCTTTTCGAAGTCCAACGGCAGAATGGAAGGGCGTGGAGCGCCGTGGTGCACGATGGCGTCATAAACCGCTTCCAGCTTGCGAACGTTCCGACCATGCAGCACGACCTGTGCGCCGTGCGCGGCAGCAGCAATCGCCACCGCCTTGCCGATGCCGTCGCTCGCGCCGGTGATGAGGATGACGCGATCTTTGAGCGCGTCCTTGGCAGGCTGATAGGTGCGAGGGTCGATCATGATGTCGGCTTGGGTTTGTAGTTGCTGGATGCTTTGACGGCTCAGGCCTTGCGAGCGGCGCGCCAGGCGGCCCAGGGTTTTTGTAATGGGCCGAGCTCGATGCGCTCGGTGGCGACATCGTAGTTGCGAGCGGCGATGCGGTCGAGCAGCTTGCGATGCAAGGCTGCCAGAACATAGATCGGACGCAGATACTCGGACTGCGGACCGCGCGGCGGCAAGTCCAGCTCGGACATGGCCGTGCTGCGGATAGTACGCAGCGCTTCTTTCAATTTCGGATCGACTTCGCGCGCGCGCAGGTGGTCGGTCTTCAAGTCGTGCTTGTCGAGCAGGTCCAGCGGCAAATAAACATTGCCGTCGTAGGCATCCTGGCGCAGATCGCGCACCACCTCTGCCAAACGAATTCCGACGCCGAGCCTGTTGGCGGCGGCACGCGCGGCTTCGTCCAAGGGCGCAGGGGCCGCCAATTGCGATGCGACCAACTCCTGAATCGCGCCACCGCTGCGAGAGCAGTACGCACGCAACTCCCGCTCATTGGTGAATGTCATGCGTGCCAGGTCCATGTCCGCCGCCGCGAGCACTTCGTGCAGCTTGCTGAACACGGAAAGGTCTCCGGATGAGCGTTCGTGCAGCAGACGTGTCGCGGGATGCTGTGGATTGCCGTTGACGAGCCGATCGGTTTCGGCGCGCCACCACGTCAATCGCGTATGAGCCACGTCGTGACTGGCGCTTTTCGCCGACTCGCGGATCTCGGTGTCGATGACGTAGAGCGCCAGGACCAAGTCGCGCCGCTCCTCGGGCGAGTACAGCAGCGAGAAATAGCGCATCGAGCCCGGAGGGGCCGTGCGATTGGTCAGCTCGTTATCCAGGGCGGACATAGGCTTCTGACTACTGCACCGCGTCGCCAGTGCCGGTGAGCTTGCGCTCGCCATTGCCATTAGGCTCGCGAGCCAGCTTGTCGATGGGCTCCAACGTTTCCAGCTCGCGATCCGGACGCACGCCGAGCTCGGTGAACTTGCGCGCGCCCGGCAACACCTGACGCTCCAGCGAGCCGATCGCGGCGTTGAAACTCTCGACGCTGTTGCCGAGATTGCGGCCCAGCTTGCTCAGGTGAGTGGTGAAAACCGCCAGCCGCTTGTAGAGATCTTCGGCGAGCGTGCGAATGGTTTCGGCATTCTGCGCCAGGGCCATCTGCCGCCAGCCGTAAGCCACGGCCTTGAGCAGGGCGACGAAGCTCGAGGGCGTGGCGATGATCACATCCTGCCGGATGGCGTCCTCCAGCAGGTTGGGTTGCTCGGCCAGCGCGGCCGACAGGAACTGGTCGCCCGGAATGAACAGGATGACGAAGTCCGGGCTGCGCTCGAACTGACTCCAGTAGCTCTTCGCGCCCAGTTGCCGAACGCGCTCTGCAACGGCGTTGGCGTGCCGGCGCATGGCGATGGCGCGCTGTTCATCGGTGGTCGCATCGACTGCTTCCAGATAAGCGTCGAGCGGCGTCTTCACATCGACGATCAGGTCGCGGCCGTCGGGCATGTGCACGATCATGTCGGGACGCAGGTTGCCATCCTCGACCCGGACGTGGACTTGTTCCTTGAAGTCGCAGTGCTCGACCATGCCGGCCAGCTCGGCAAGCCGGCGCAAGGTCAGCTCGCCCCATTGGCCGCGCACTTCGGGGCGTCGCAAGGCGTTGACCAGCGTGCGCGTTTCCTTCTGTAGCGCCTGCTGGCCAAGGGCCACCGATTCGAGCGAGGTCTTCAGGCTGCCGAACGTTTCGGCCCGTTCCTTTTCGATGCGCAGGATCTGCTGCTCGGTCTTGCCGAGCGCCTCGCGAATCGGCGCGAGCATGCTTTCGATGGCTTTCTCGCGTTCGGTGAGGGCCGACACCGCGTACTGCTGGTGCTGCGTCAGATGCTCGCGCGCCAATTGCAGGAACAGCTCGCTGTTCGAGCGCAGCGATGTATTGGCGATACTGTCGAACGATGATTTGAGCCGCTCCATCGAACGTTCCAGCGCGGCCTGGCGCTCGCGCTCCAGCTGTTCTTCAGCTTTGAGCTGCGACTTGAGCACGGCGATCTCGACGTGCAGCGATTGCGCGCGCTGGCGGGCGCGCAGGCTGCTGATCAACGCGCCCACGACCGCGCCCAGAACGAACGCGGCTGAAACGATCAACCAAATTGGAGCATCGGCCAAGTCAGGAATCTCTTCTCAGATGCATCATGTAATTCACACTCACGTCGCTGCTGCGGCGGGCGGCGTGTTGCAGCGGGTCATAGGCCATGCCGGCGATGTCCACCACGTTCAGGTGAGTGTCGCGGGCCCAGCGGCTCAACTCGGAAGGCTTGATGAAGCGCTCGTAGGTGTGGGTGCCGCGGGGCAGGAGGTTCAACACATACTCGGCGCCGACGACCGCCAGCAAATAAGCCTTCAAATTGCGATTGAGCGTGGAAACGAAGATGTCGCCGCCGGGGTGCACCAGATCGTGCAGGGCGCGCAGCACGCTGGCCGGCTCGGGCACGTGCTCGAGCATTTCCATGCACGTCACGATGTCGTAGGCACCGGACGAATGTGCGGCATGGGTTTCGGCCGACTCGCGGGCATAGCGGACCGAGACCTGGCTTTCCAGAGCGTGGAGCTCGGCGACTTCGATGGTTTGTGGCGCCAGATCGATGCCGGTGACGTCGGCGCCGCGCCTGGCCATCGCTTCGCTGAGAATGCCGCCGCCGCAACCCACATCGAGCACGCGCTTGCCACGCAGCGAAGCGCGCTCGTCGATGTAGTCGAGCCGCACAGGGTTCAAAACGTGCAGCGGACGGAACTCGCCGCGCGGGTCCCACCAGCGCTGGGCGATATCATCGAAGCGGGCGATCTCGGCCGGGTCATGGTTGGAAGCGGTGGCGTTCATGAGAGTCTCACTCGATTTCCTGGGCTGCGATTCTTGCGCGCCATAGCTCGGCGCGGCTCAGCACAGCGTTCGTGTCCAGATGTGTCAGCTCGCGATCACGTACAAGCATGCGGCCGGCGACCCAGACGTCACTGACCTGCTCGCGCGACGCGGCGAACACGATCTGCGAGGCTGGGTCGTAAGTAGGCTGGGTATTGGGACGGCCCAGATCGATACAACACACATCGGCCCACTTGCCGGGCACCAGCGAACCGATGGACTCGGCCAGGCCCAAGGCGCGCGCGCCGTTCAGCGTCGCTGTTTGCAGCCACTCGTGAGCGTCGACCGGCGTGGCGGCTGGAAACATGCTGTTGGCGATCAGCGCGGCGGCACGCAGCTCGGCCAGCAGATCGTTGTTGCTGACGCCGCCGCTGCCGAGCGCAACGTTCACCGCGCGATCCTTGAACAACGGCACCGGGCACAGGCCGCTGCCGAGCTTGAGATTGGATTGCGGGCAATGCACGACGCTGGCGCTGGCGGCCGCGACGCGCTCCACGTCGGCGGAGTCCAGCTTGACCATATGCACGGCGGCCAGCAGCGGCGACAGCAGACCCAGCTGCTCCAGTCGTTCGAGCGAAGGCGCGCTGCCGCGGCTTTCGTTCACGTGCATGCAGATCGGTAATTCCAGCTCATCGGCGAGCCGGCGCACGCGCTCCAGTGTCTCGTCGCTCAGCAAGGCGGGCTCCACCGGCGCGAGTGCGGTCGTGATCAGCGGATCGTCGCGATACTCGTCCCGCAGCTGCAATCCCTTGGCCAGGCACTCGTCGGCCGAGCCGGCCCACACCGATGGCGCGTCTTGTACGGGAAGGCCGACGCAGACACGCATGCGCGCATCGGCGGCCGTCTGCGCCACCACCTCGGGAAAGAGATGCTGGTCGGCAAAACACGTGGTACCGCTCGAGAGCGCGGCGGCGATCGCGAGCTCCGTCCCTTCGCGGACATATTCAGCATCGATCCAGCGCTGCTGAAGCTGCCGAATGGCGTGCGCCCAAAGCTCGAACGAGCTGCTGGCGACGGCCCCGTGCAACAGGGTGCTGGCGGCATGGGTGTGCGCATTCACCAGGCCCGGCAGCAGCACATGCGCCGGCCGGTCGATCTCTTCCCGGGCCGAAAAACGCTGTCTGGCTGTGGCCGTGGGCAACAGGGCACGGATGCGGCCCTGATGAATCGCCAGCGAATGCGCTTCCAGCACCGTGCCGGCCGGTTCGATCGGAATGATCCAGCGGGCGTGCAGCAGCGTGTCGATAGGTTCCATGCGGGCCGAAGTATAGCGGCGAAACGCACCGGACCGTTCCCAAACTATTCAATGCGGCCGCCCTGTTTTGGACGCCTCGTGTGATATGATTCGGAACTTCCTTTGACGAGTTCCGCATGGCCGAAATCGCGCGCGAAATCCTGCACGTCAACCTCGAAGACGAGATGCGTCAGTCGTATCTCGACTATGCGATGAGTGTCATCGTCGGGCGCGCGCTGCCCGACGTGCGCGACGGGCTGAAGCCGGTCCATCGCCGCATCCTGTACGCGATGCACGAGAGCAATAACGTCTACTCCCGCCCGTACGTGAAGTGCGCGCGCGTGGTGGGTGACGTGCTCGGTAAATATCATCCGCACGGCGACACCTCGGCTTACGACGCGCTCGTGCGCATGGCGCAGAACTTTTCCATGCGCTATCAGCTGGTCGACGGCCAGGGCAATTTCGGCTCGGTGGACGGCGACCCGCCGGCGGCCTACCGCTATACCGAGTGCCGCATGACCGCGCTGGCCAGCGAGCTGCTGGCCGACATCGACCGCGAGACGGTCGATTTCGTCGACAACTACGACGGCAAGGAAAAAGAGCCGGTCGTGCTGCCGACGCGCGTGCCCAACCTGCTGGTGAACGGCTCGGCCGGCATCGCGGTCGGCATGGCCACCAACATTCCGCCGCACAACCTGGGTGAAGTGATCAGCGCCTGCATCGCGCTCATCGACGATCCGAACATCTCCATCGCCGGGCTGATGCAGCACATTCCCGGCCCGGATTTTCCGACCGCCGGCATCATCAACGGCGCAGGCGAGATCGCCTCGGCGTACCTGACGGGCCGCGGCCGTGTCTACGTGCGTGCCCGTACCGAGATCGAGGAAGACGACAAGGGCCGCCAGACCATCGTGGTCACCGAGCTGCCGTACCAGGTCAACAAGGCCCGCCTGCTGGAGCGCATCGCCGAGCTGGTGCGCGAGAAGGTGATCGAAGGCATCGCCTCCGACGGCCTGCGCGACGAGTCCGATAAGGACGGCATGCGCGTGGTGATCGAGCTCAAGCGCGGCGAGGTGGCCGATATCGTGCTGAACAAGTTGTTCAAGCACACGCCGATGGAAACCGTGTTCGGCATGAACATGGTGGCCCTGCAGGATGGCCAGCCGAAGCTGCTCAACCTCAAGGAGATGCTCGAAGCGTTCGTGCGTCACCGGCGCGAGGTCGTCACCCGCCGCACGATTTTCGATCTGCGCAAGGCGCGCGAACGAGCGCACATTTTGGAAGGCCTCGCCGTGGCGCTGGCCAACATCGACGAAATCATCGCGCTCATCAAGGCGTCGCCGAACGCGGCCGAAGCCAAGGTCGCGTTGATGGGCCGGCTGTGGGGCTCGGGCGCGGTGCCCGCGATGTTGGAGCGGGCCGGCGGCGTGAGCTCGCGTGTCGATGGATTGCCGGCCGAGTTCGGCCTCACCGAGGGCGGCTATCGTCTCTCCGACGCCCAGGCGCAGGCCATTCTCGACATGCGGCTGCACCGGCTCACCGGGCTGGAGCAGGACAAGATCATCGCCGAGTTCCAGGAGCTGCTGGAAACCATCAAGGACCTGTGCGACATCCTGGCGCGGCCCGAACGGCTGTTGCAGGTGATTCGCACCGAGCTGGAAGAGATCAAGGCCAAGTACGCCGATCCGCGCCGCACCGAGATCATCGCCGACCATTCCAACCTGACGCTCGAAGACCTGATCGAACAGCAGGACGTGGTGGTCACGCTGTCGCACGGCGGCTATGCCAAAGCGCAGCCCGTGACGGAGTATCGAGCCCAGCGTCGTGGCGGTCGCGGCAAGGCGGCGACGGCGATGAAGGACGAGGACTTCGTCGACAAGCTGTTCATCGCCAATACCCATGACACGCTGTTGTGCTTCTCCAGCACCGGCAAGCTGTATTGGCTGAAGGTGTATCAGTTGCCGCAGGCGAGCCGCGGTTCGCGCGGCAGGCCGATCGTGAATCTGTTGCCGCTGCAGGAAGGCGAGCGCATCAACGCCGTGCTGCCCATCCACGAATTCGAGCCGAACAAGTTCGTGTTCATGGTGACTGCGGCCGGCACCGTCAAGAAGACTTCGCTCGAAGCGTTCTCGCGGCCGCGCCAGGCCGGCATCATCGCCATCGAGCTGGAGCAGGGCGACCGGCTGGTCGGCGTCGACATTACCGACGGCACCAAGGAGATCATCCTGTGCTCCAGCGGCGGCAAGGCGATTCGCTTCAACGAAAATGACGTGCGTCCCATGGGCCGCACCGCCGCTGGCGTGCGTGGCATTCGCTTGCCGGAACCGGCGCCTGCGGAACCCGGCAAGGAAGCGGTTCGCGAAGAAGTCATTTCTCTCATCATTGTCGACCCCGAGGGCATGGTGCTGACCGCGTCCGAGAACGGCTACGGCAAACGCACCCCGATCGAGGACTTCCCCATCCATGGTCGCGGCGGCCAGGGCGTGATCGCGTTGCAAATCAGCGAACGAAATGGTCGGATGGTGGGCGCGCTGCTGGTCAAGCCGGAGGACGAGATCATGCTGATCAGTTCCGGCGGCACGCTGGTGCGAACGCAGGTCAACGAGATTTCCGTGCAAGGCCGCAACACCCAGGGTGTGCGCCTGATCCGTGTCGATGAAGGCGACCGCCTGGTCGGCCTGGAACGCATCGTCAGCGAAGGGGCGGGCGAAGCCGGCGGCGAGGGTGCGGAAGGCAGCGAAGGTAGCGAAGGCGCCGAAGGCGACGACGCTGACAGTGCCCCGGAGCCCGTCTGACCATTCATTAGTCTTTAGTCACAGTCAGTTCTTCAACCATGCGCGTCTATAACTTCAGTCCCGGTCCAGCGGTATTGCCACAGGAAGTGCTCGAGCAGGCGCGCGATGAATTGCTCGACTGGCACGGCACGGGCATGTCGGTCATGGAAATGAGCCATCGTGGCAAGGCTTTCATTTCCATCGCGGAGCAGGCAGAAGCGGACCTGCGCGAGTTGCTGGCGGTGCCCAAGAACTACAAGGTGCTGTTCCTGCAGGGCGGCGCCACTGGCCAGTTCGCCGCGATTCCGATGAATCTCACCAGGCCCGACAGCGTGGTCGACTACGTGAACACCGGCGCGTGGTCCAAGAAGGCCATCGGCGAGGCCAAGCACTATGCCAAGGTGAATGTCGCCGCCGATGCAGGCGATCCGTACACCTCGATCCCGGACCTGTCGAGCTGGAAGCTGAGCGACAACGCCGCGTACCTGCACTACACGCCGAACGAGACCATCGGCGGAGTGGAATTCCATTTCGTGCCCGAGTTGCCGAGCGGCGCGCCGCTGGTGGCGGATATGTCTTCGACGTTGCTGTCGCGGCCCATCGATGTTGCCAAGTTCGGCATCATCTACGGCGGCGCGCAGAAGAATGTCGGTCCGGCCGGCCTCACGCTGGTGATTGTGCGGGAAGATCTGCTCGGTCACGCGCGTCCGGGCACGCCGGCGTTCATGAACTTCACCGCCATGGCGAAGGAAGGTTCGATGCTCAATACGCCACCGACGTTCGCCTGGTACATGGCGGGCCTCGTGTTCCAGTGGCTGAAGCGGCAAGGTGGCTTGCAGGCCATGGGCGAAATCAATCGCCGCAAGGCGGAGCTGCTGTACTCGACCATCGATGAGTCGCCGTTCTACAAGAATCCCGTGGCCAGGGATGCGCGCTCGTGGATGAATATTCCCTTCACCCTGGCGCGGCCCGAGCTGGACAAGACCTTCACCGCCGAAGCCAAGCAAGCGGGACTGGTGACGCTGGAAGGCCATCGCTCGGTCGGTGGCATGCGCGCCAGCATCTACAACGCCATGCCGCTGGCGGGCGTGCAAGCGCTGGTGAGCTTCATGAAAGAGTTCGAGCGCAAGCACGGGTGAGCGGCGCGAACGACGGTACATGGAAGTACCGGCTGGCTGACGATCCAGGGATGACTGCTTGAGATGGGCGAGGACAACGTGGCTTATCGAATCCTGATGCTGAACAACATCTCGGTGCGCGGCTTGGAACGGCTGCCGCGGGATCGATATGAAGTTGCTTCGGCGCTCAACAATCCCGACGCCGTGTTGGTGCGCTCGGCGGACATGCATTCGATCGAGATTCCGCCCAGCGTTCTTGCCGTCGGCCGCGCCGGTGCCGGCACCAACAATATTCCCGTCGCTCGACTCTCCAAGCGCGGCGTGCCGGTGTTCAATGCGCCGGGCGCGAATGCGAACGCGGTCAAGGAACTGGTCATTGCCGGTTTGTTTCTCGCGGCTCGCAACATCTGCCGGGCCTGGGACTACGCACGGAATCTCAGCGGCAGCGACGAAGAAATCGACGTGGCGGTGGAGCAGGGCAAAAAGAAATTCGTCGGCTACGAACTGCCCGGCCGCACGCTCGGTGTCGTCGGCCTGGGCGCCGTTGGCGTCGAAGTCGCGAATGCGGCGCACTTGCTCGGCATGCGAGTGCTGGGTTTCGATCCACAGATCACGGTGCAGCGCGCCTGGCAGCTGTCTTCGGGCGTCGAGCAGGCCCTGTCGCTGGACGATCTGTTCTCACGTTGCGACATGGTGACGGTGCACGTGCCGCTGATGGATGCGACTCGGGGTTTCGTCAACGCCGCGCGGCTCAAGCTCCTCGAGGAAAACGGCGTCGTGCTCAACTTCTCGCGCGCCGGCATCGTCGACGAGCAAGCCATCGTGGCGGCGCTCGACGACGGCAAGCTGGGCGCTTACATCTGCGACTTTCCGACCAACCGGCTGAAGAATCATCCCAAGGTCGTGGCGCTGCCGCATCTGGGCGCGTCCACCGGCGAGGCCGAGGAGAACTGCGCCATCATGGTCGCCGACACGCTCAAGGACTTCCTGGAGAACGGCAACATCCGGCACTCGGTCAATTTTCCCGAAGCCGTGCTGCCCCGGACGCTCAACGCCACCCGCCTGGCCATCGCCAACGAGAACGTTCCCAACATGGTGGGGCAGATCTCCACCGCGCTGGCATCCGCCAACCTCAACATCGCCGACCTGCTCAATAAGTCCCGCGGCGGGCTGGCCTATACCTTGATCGACGTCGACGGCAGCGTGCCCGGCTCGGTCCTCGATCAGCTGCGCAAAATCGAGGGTGTGCTGAACGTACGTGCGTTGTGACCGCCCCAGCTGGCAAAATCGCTGGCAGAATGAAGGGCTGCAACTGCTGGCCGCCTTTCAAGTCACCTGCCAAGTCACTCGCCCACATCCAGTTCTACAATGAAGCGCACTCCCCAGGCCGGCAAGGCCCGTTCCGCCGGTGGCAATACGCGTAACAAGCGCAAGAAGCCCTCGGCTGCCGCCGCCAGGCAGGCTGCCGTCGCCGCCCCGGTGCCCGAGCTGAGCTCCATTCGGGAGCGCATCGACGAGATCGACCTGCGCATCCACGAGTTGTTGAATGAACGCGCGCGGTTCGCTCAGCAGGTTGGCTTGTCCAAACGCGGCGCCGGCTTGAGCACGGCGGATTTCTACAAGCCGGAGCGCGAAGCGCAGGTGCTGCGTAGTGCGATCGAACGCAACAAGGGACCGCTACGCAATGAAGAGATCGTGCGGCTGTTTCGCGAGATCATGTCCGCGTGCCTGGCGCAGCAGGAACCGCTGAAGATCGCATTCCTGGGCCCGGAAGGCACGTTCTCGCAGCAGGCGGTCAATAAACATTTCGGACATTCGGTGCGGGCCTTGCCGTTGCCCGCGATCAGCGAAGTGTTCGAGGAAGTGCAGGCCGGCCATGCCGACTTCGGCGTGGTGCCCATCGAGAATTCCACCGAGGGCACGGTCAATCACACCCTGGACATGTTTCTGAATTCGCCGCTGAAGATCTGCGGCGAGATCGAGCTGCGCATCCGCCAGCATCTGATGGGCAGGATGTCGGGGTTGCAGAAGATCGTGCGGATCTGCTCGCACCCGCAGTCGCTGGCGCAGTGCCGCCAGTGGCTGGACGAACATCTGCCGAACATCGAACGCGTGCCGGTCGCCAGCAACGCCGAGGCGGCGCGTCGTGCCCGGGACGAAGATGGCACGGCAGCCATCGCTGGCGAAGCCGCCGCGGAAGTCTATGGATTGAACGTGCTGGTGCCGGAGATCGAGGACACGGCCGACAACACCACGCGCTTCCTGGTCATCGGTCGCAAGTTGTTCAGCGCCAGCGGCCAGGACAAGACCACCTTGCTCGTGTCCGCCGGCGACACGCAGTCGCCCGGCGCGTTGCACCGGCTGCTCACCCCGCTGGCGGCGAACAACATCACCATGACGCGCATCGAGTCGCGGCCCTCGCGCAAGCGCAAGTGGGACTATGTGTTTTTCATCGACGTGCTCGGTCACGCCGAGCAGCCGCCGTTGCAAACGGCGTTGGCACAATTGAAGCAGGCCTCGACGCTGTTCCGCGTGCTCGGGTCGTACCCGGCCGCGGTGCTGTAATCAAGGAATCGGCGTATGCTCGGCGCTGCCGAGGCCGCGCCGCCCGTCTGTCGCAAACTCACGAATATTCGATGTCGTACTACCTAGTCGAGCCCGTTTCAGCCGTCTCCGGCGCGGTCCGCGTTCCCGGCGACAAGTCCGTTTCGCACCGCTCCCTCATGCTCGGCAGCATCGCCGATGGCGTCACCGAGGTTCGCGGCTTCCTGGAGAGCGAAGATTGCCTGTCAACCATGAAAGCCATGCGGGCCTTGGGGGTGCGCATCGAGCAGATCGGACCGCAGGCGGTGCGAGTACATGGTGTCGGCCTGCGCGGTTTGCGGCCGGCCGGCCATGCCCTGGACATGGGCAACTCCGGCACGGCGATGCGCCTGATGACCGGCCTGTTGTCCGGTCAGTCGTTCGACAGCGAGCTGATCGGCGATGCGTCGCTGATGAAACGTCCGATGGAGCGTGTCGCCAAGCCGCTGCGTGAAATGGGTGCTCGAATAGAGACACTCGACGGCAAGCCGCCAGTGAAAATCAAAGGCGGCGCGACGCTGAAGGGCATTCGTTACGAATTGCCGGTGGCCAGCGCGCAGGTGAAGTCGGCCGTGCTGCTCGCCGGTTTATATGCAAACAGTCCGACCACGGTCATCGAGCCGGCGGTCACCCGCGACCATACCGAGCGCATGCTGCTGAGCTTCGGTTGCCAGGTGGACGCGGCTCATGGCGAAGTGGCGCTGACGCCGCCGACGCAACTGCAAGCCTGTTCGCTGGAAGTGCCGGGCGATTTTTCTTCCGCGGCCTTTTTCATGGTCGCCGGTTCGATCAATCCCAAGCTGGATGCCGTGCTCACGATCACCGGTGTCGGCATCAATCCGACACGCACCGGCTTGCTGGATATCCTGGCGCTGATGGGCGCCGATCTGCGGGTGGTGAATCATCGCTCCGCCGGTGCCGAGCCGGTCGCCGATATCGAAGTGCGGCCGGCGCAGCTCAAGGGCATTCATGTACCGGAACACCTGGTGCCGCTGGCCATTGATGAGTTTCCGGTGTTGTTCGTGGCTGCGGCCTGCGCCCAGGGTGAAACCCTTGTGACCGGCGCCGAAGAATTGCGCGTGAAAGAGAGCGACCGGATTGCCGTCATGGCGGAAGGGTTGAAAGCGATGGGTGTGGACTGCGAAGTCCTGCGCGATGGGATTCGCATTCAGGGGCGGCAGTCGGCCAACGCATCGGCCAAGGTGTTTTCCGGCGGCACGATCGACAGTCACGGCGACCATCGAATCGCCATGTCGTTCTCGGTGGCAAGCTTGCGCGCGGCCGCGCCGATCAAGATCCTGGATGTGGCGAACGTCGCCACCTCGTTCCCGGATTTCCCGGGCACGGCGGCGTCCGCCGGCCTGAATGTCAAGGTGCATGACTGATACCGTTGCCGGATGCAACATGACGGATGACGCCGCCGGACCCCACCGATGACGGATATTCCCATTCTGACCATCGACGGCCCGAGCGGCTCGGGCAAGGGCACCATTGCCCGGCGGGTGGCCGACCAGCTCGGCTGGCATCTGCTGGATAGCGGTGCGCTGTATCGCCTGGTGGCTCATGCGGCCCAGCGCAAGGGCCTCTGCCCGGACGACCAAAGCGCGCACCAGCGCGTGGCCGAGCAGCTGGATGTCAGATTCGGCCTCGCCCCGGACGGCGGCGAAGAAATCTGGCTGGAGGGCGAGGAGGTCAGCAAAGCCATCCGGACCGAGCAGGCCGGCGAGGGTGCTTCCCGGGTGGGGGCCATGCCGGGCGTCCGGGCGGCCCTATTAGAGCGCCAGCGTGCATTCGCGCGGCCTCCCGGGCTGGTGGCTGACGGCCGGGACATGGGAACGGTTGTTTTTCCCGGCGCGGGCCTCAAAATATACCTCACGGCGAGCGCCGAAGAGCGGGCGCGACGCCGCTATAACCAGTTGAAAGACAAGGGCCTGGATGCTAACCTCGCCGCCCTTTCGCTGGACATCGCCGAGCGTGACCGACGCGACGCAAGCCGCCCGATCGCCCCGCTGAAGCCCGCGGATGACGCTGTGATCGTGGACTCCACCTCGATGACGATTGACGCCGTCCTGGCCAGGGTTCTGGAGCTGGCCGCCGCACGTTTCGCCCGTCGTTGATTCCCAGCTGAAGGCGTTATTGGTTTCTGGTCGAGAGGGCCTTGGCCCGCTTTCGACTCGTGGATGATCGTTTGATTTCATGGTGACGCCGCGCTGGATGCGCGGCTCGATGCAACAACCCCTGATCGGAGCGGATGCCGACAGGACAACCCAAGCGGGCCCAGAGTGGCCCCGGAAGTACTCATGACCGAAAGTTTTGCGCAACTGTTCGAAGAAAGCCTGGCCTCCCAGCGGATCAAGCCAGGCGCCATCCTCACTGGCCGGGTGGTGGAAGTCGGGCCCGACGTGGTGCTCGTCAACGCTGGGCTCAAGAGCGAGGCCGTGATCCCGGTCGAGCAATTCAAGAACGACCGTGGCGAGATTGAAGTCAGCGTCGGCGACGACGTTGAAGTCGCCCTCGACAGCGTCGAGGACGGCACTGGCGAAACGCGCCTGTCGCGCGAAAAGGCCAAGCGTGCTCGCACCTGGTCGCGTCTCGAACAGGCGTTCGAGAAGCAGGAGATCGTCAAGGGCGTCATCAATGGCCGCGTCAAGGGCGGCTTCACCGTCGAGATCGACTTCGTCCGCGCGTTCCTGCCGGGCTCGCTGGTCGATGTGCGTCCGGTGCGCGATCCCTCCTACCTCGAAGGCAAGACCCTCGAATTCAAGGTCATCAAGCTGGACCAGAAGCGCAACAACGTCGTGGTCTCGCGCCGCGCCGTGGTCGAGCAGGAGTACAGCGCCGAGCGTTCCGAGCTGCTGGAGAAGCTGCAGGAGGGCGCGGTGGTCAAGGGCACGGTCAAGAACCTCACCGATTACGGTGCGTTCGTCGACCTCGGCGGCATCGACGGCCTGCTGCACATCACCGACATGGCGTGGAAGCGCGTCAAGCATCCGTCGGAAGTCGTCACCGTGGGTGACGAGATCGACGTGCGCATCCTGAAGTTCGACCGCGAGCGTCAGCGCGTCAGCCTCGGCATCAAGCAGCTGGGCAACGACCCGTGGCAGAACATCGCCCGTCGTTACCCGACCGGCTCGCGCCTGTTCGGCAAGGTCACCAACATCGCCGACTACGGCTGCTTCGTGGAAATCGAAGAGGGCGTGGAAGGTCTGGTGCACGTGTCCGAAATGGACTGGACCAACAAGAACGTGAATCCCTCCAAGGTCGTGCACATCGGCCAGGAAGTGGAAGTCATGGTGCTGGACATCGACGAGGAGCGTCGTCGTATCAGCCTCGGCATCAAGCAGTGCCAGTCGAACCCGTGGAAGGACTTCGGCGACAACTTCAACCGCGGCGACAAGGTCAGCGGCCAGATCAAGTCGATCACCGACTTCGGCATCTTCATCGGCCTGTCGGGCGGCATCGACGGCCTGGTGCACCTCTCCGACATCTCCTGGGACATCCCGGGCGAAGAGGCGGTGCGCAACTACCAGAAGGGCCAGCAGGTCGAAGCCATGGTGCTGTCGATCGATCCGGAGCGCGAGCGCATTTCGCTGGGCATCAAGCAGCTGGCGAAGGATCCGTTCTCGACCTGGATCGCCGAGCATCCCAAGGGCACCATCGTCAAGGGCACCGTCCGCGAGGTCGATGCCAAGGGTGCCATCATCGATCTGGGCGGCGGCGTGGAAGGCCACCTGCGTGCCTCCGAGCTGTCGCGCGATCGCGTGGAAGATGCCCGCACGGTGCTGAAGGTCGACCAGGAAGTGGAAGCCCGCTTCACCAACGTCGATCGCAAGAGCCGCACCATCGCCCTGTCGATCAAGGCGAAGGAGATCCACGAGGAAGCCGAGGTGGTCTCGAACTACCGCACCAGCGAGACCTCGGCCGGCACCAGCCTGGGCGATCTGCTGAAGGAGCACATCGGAGGCCAGGACAATTAACCTGTGCCCACATGATTGTGGCGTGACGATCAGCGGCGCGGGGGTGGCTCTGGCCACCTCCGTGCCTGTCACGACAGGTTTGTCCGTACTTGTCACGGCAGCTTTGGTGGAAGAACAACAACGGGCCCGAGCATGACCAAATCGGAACTCATCGAGCTCATTGCAGCCAAGCAAAAACATCTGCCGGCCAAGGACGTGGAGCTGGCAGTGAAGCAGGTGCTGGAGATCATGAGCGACGCCCTGGCGCAGGGCGGTCGCATCGAGATCCGTGGCTTCGGCAGCTTTTCCCTGCATTTCCGGCCGCCGCGCCAGGGGCGCAATCCCAAGACTGGCGAGACCGTGGCGCTGTCCGGCAAGTACGTGCCGCACTTCAAGCCCGGCAAGGATCTGCGCGAGCGCGTCAACGAAGGCGCCGGCAGTCCGATCCGAGATTAAAGTGGCTGGCGGTTGGCGGTTAGTGGTTGGTCAGAGCGGCGCTCGCCTCTTAAACTAACCACCAACCGCTAACCGCCAACCGCTTCCCATGTCCCGCGTGGTTTTCTATTTTTCAGCGGCACTCGCCGCGCTGGTCGCGCTGCTGGTCAGCGCCATGAACTTGAATCGTGTCGAAGTGGAACTGGCGTTCCTGCGCATCGCGACGCCGCTGGGGCTGGCGCTGGTCGTGGCGTTCGTGGCCGGCCTGGTCGCGGGGCTGATCTGGCGCGTGTACTGGGTGGCCGAGTTGCTCAATGAGCGCGGCCGGTTGCGACGCGCATTGCGGCTGGCGGAGCAGAAGGCACGCGATGCGGCCGCCGCGGCGGGGGAAAATGCCGGCTGACTCGCCGTCGCTTCTGCTGATCGCTGCGCTGTTCATCGCCGCAGCCGCCGGCTGGCTGTTCGGCCGCTATCGTTCCGGTGCCGGCGCGTCGCAATCCAATCCCACTGCCAACCGGCTTTCCGAAGAATACTTTCGTGGCCTGAGTTTCCTGCTCGATGAAGAGCCGGACAAGGCGCTCGAAGTGTTCCTGCGGATGGTCGATGTCGACAACGACACCGTCGAAACTCACTTCGCGCTGGGCAACCTGTATCGCCGGCGCGGTGAAGTGGAGCGCGCCATTCGCGTTCACGAAAACATCATGGCGCGCCCGTCGCTGCGCGACGAGCATCGCGTGCATGCGATGTTTGCTCTGGGTGAAGATTACTTTCGCGCCGGCCTGTTCGATCGCGCCGAACGTTTGTTTCTACAACTCGCCGCTGGCGGCAGCCGTCATGTGCCAGCGCTGCGCTACCTGTTGCGCATCTACGAGCAGCAGCGCGACTGGGAACAAGCGATCGCCACGCATCGGCGCCTGGTCGCGGTCGCTTCCCCGGAGCATCCAACGGCAATCGCGCACTATCACTGCGAGCTGGCGGAGCAGATGCGTGCGAAAGGCGACTTCGAAGGCGCCCGGCAGCAACTGCACCTGGCGCGCGACGTGCAACGTAACTTTCCTCGCGGCGCTCTGATTCGAGCCGACATTGCGCTCGACATGAATCAACCGGAGCTGGCCGCTTTGTTATGCCAGCGAACGGTCGAGTTGCATCCGAAACTTCTGACGCTGGCACTGCCTCGCGTGATGCGTGCCATGCGCGACACTGATGCGCGCGCTATAGAGCGGCGTTTCCAGTCATGGATGCGGCCGGATCCGGTGGCTCGCGCCGAGCTGGCGTATGCCGCCATCGTGGCGGGTCTCGAGCGGGAACCGTTCGTGCGCGAGTGTTTGCCCGACCTGCTGCGTGAGGACTCGACGCTCGGCGAGATCGTCAGCGCGACCAGCGGCGATCCGGCACAACTGAGCCCCGAACAACGCACTGCGCTGGCGACGGCGCTGGGACGAGTCCTGCGGCGCACGCAGCGCTATCGCTGCGTGGATTGCGGTTTCGCCAGCGCGGCGCATTTCTGGCAATGCCCCGGTTGTCGCAGCTGGGATGCATTCGCCCCGGTGGCGTTGCTGGATCTCACCCCGGGCATGCAGCGCCGCTAGCACACTCCGCGGCCCAAGAAAAGACGAGTTTCCGGGTGAATCGCCCGGATATCGCGCATTCCGCACCACGTCTGTCGATCGACAATCTCCCGCGACAGATGGACCGAGACAGATTCCAGCTGTCAGTGCTCAGGTCTCGATCATTCGTCTGGATCGTTCAATTGGAATATTCAAGGAGAGAATCATGTCGAACAATCGTTCCCTCAGCGGTGCGCCAGGCAGGGTGCGTTACGCAGTGCAACTATTGATCTGCAGTCTGCTGCCGGCGACGGTCTGGGCCGGTCCGGTGGACATCAACAGTGCCGACGCCGCTACCATCGCCAGGGAGTTGCAGGGCATCGGGCTCAGCAAGGCACAGGACATCGTTGCCTATCGCGAACAGAACGGCGCCTTCAAGAGCGTCGAGGATCTGCGCAAGATCAAGGGCATCGGTGCCAAAACCCTGGAACGAAACCGCGCCAACATCCGTATGGATTCCGCGACCGTCGATTCCCGTAAAGGCAGTTGACAGCCACGCCAGCGCAGCCCGGTCACTCGGAAGTCACCAGTGACCGGGCACTGGGCCGCGCCTTCGTGCCCCTGGATGTCAGCGCCCTGCGATATCATCGCGTCGCGCCCTTTACACTTCAGTGGAGATCAGCAGTGGCGAACGTAGCGACGACAGAGATCCGGACGGCAGTATTTCCGGTGGCCGGGCGCGGCACCCGATTCTTGCCAGCCACCAAGGCCAGCCCCAAAGAGATGTTGCCGATCGTCGACAAGCCGCTGATCCAGTATGCCGCCGAAGAGGCGCTCGCGGCCGGCGCGCGCAAGCTGGTATTCATCACTGGCAGCTCCAAGCGCGCCATCGAAGATCACTTCGATACCGATCACGAATTGGAAGAGGCGCTCGAGTCGCAGGGCAAGACCGAGTTGCTCAAAGCGCTCAAGGACATCGTGCCTTCGTGGGCCAGCTGCATCTATATTCGTCAGCCATCGCCGTTGGGCCTCGGCCATGCCGTGTTGTGCGCCAAGCCGGTGGTGGGTGATGAGCCTTTCTTCGTGCATCTCGCCGACGACTTGATAGATGCAGCCACGCCGTGCTTGCGACAGATGGCGCAAGTGTATGCGGAGCGTGGCGGCAGCGTGCTTGGTGTAGAGACCGTGCCTCGCAGCGAAACGGACAAGTACGGCATCGTCGCAACCGAAGAGCGCGAAGGGCGCGTCAGCCTGGTCAAGCAGATCGTCGAGAAGCCGCGTCCGCAGAACGCGCCGTCGACGCTCGCCGTGGTGGGACGCTACCTGCTGTCGCCGACGATCTTCGCCAAGCTCGAGAACACCGGCCGCGGTGCCGGCGGTGAAATCCAGCTCACCGATGCGATCGCCGACCTGTTGGGCGAAGAACCGGTGTATGCCTATGAGTTCGAAGGCAAGCGGTACGACTGCGGCAGCAAGCTCGGCTACCTGCAGGCCACCGTGGAATACGGTTTGAAGCACGACAGCCTCGGCACCAAGTTCCACGATTATTTGCGCAATCTCGCCGCCACGACGCTCGCACAAAAGAACTGATCGTCAACTGTTCCCACTAGTCTTTCGAGAACCTTCATGTCAGCCAATTCAGACTTGCACCACCGGCGCAACGCCGCGCTCACCAAGGGCATGTCCACCATGCTGCCCGTCTATATCGAGAAGGGGCAGAACGCCGAGTTGTGGGATGCGGAAGGCCGCCGCTTCATCGACTTTGCCGGCGGTATCGCGGTGTTGAACACCGGCCACCTGCATCCGCATGTGAAAGCTGCGGTGATGAAGCAGTTGGACACGGGCTTCACGCATACATGCGTGATGATCACTCCGTATCGCGTGGCGGTGGAGCTGGCTGAAAAGTTGAATGCGCTGGTTCCAGGCCCGACGCCGAAGAAGACCATGTTGGTGACGACGGGCGCGGAAGCGGTGGAAAACGCGATCAAGATCGCGCGTGCTCACACTGGCCGTTCCGCGGTCATCGCCTTTGGCGGCGGCTTCCACGGCCGCACGTACATGGCGATGGCTCTCACCGGCAAAGTGTCGCCGTACAAGGTGGGCTTCGGTCCGTTCCCGGGGGACGTTTATCACGTGCCGTTTCCGATGACGTATCACGGCGTGAGCAGCGAAGACAGTCTCGAAGCGATTGACCAGCTTTTCAAATGCGACGTCGAGCCCTCGCGCGTTGCCGCCATCATCATCGAACCGGTGTTGGGCGAAGGCGGTTTCTACGCGGCACCCCCCGAGTTTCTCAAGGCGCTGCGCGCGCTCTGTGACAAGCACGGCATCGTGCTCATCGTCGATGAAATCCAGACCGGCTTTGCACGCACCGGCAAGATGTTCGCGGTCGAGCACTACGGCGTGGAGCCGGATCTGATGACCATGGCGAAGAGCCTGGCGGGTGGCTTCCCGCTTGCGGCCGTGGTGGGCAAACAGCACATCATGGACGCGCCGATCCCCGGCGGTCTCGGCGGCACCTACGCCGGCTCGGCGGTGAGCTGCGCGGCCGCGCTCGCTGTCATTGAAGTGATGGAAAAAGAGAAGTTGCCCGCGCGGGCGGTGAAGGTTGGCGAGGTTCTCACGCAGCGGCTGCGCAAGCTGCAGGTCGAGCTCACCTGCATCGGTGAAGTGCGTGGCTTGGGCGCGATGGTCGCGATGGAGTTGGTGCGCAATCGCGACGCCAATTCGCCCGATGCAGACCTCGCCAAGGCGCTGGTCCAGCGCTCGGCGGCCAACGGCCTGGTACTGCTCTCTTGCGGCGTTTACGGCAACGTCATTCGTCTGCTGGTGCCGCTCACCGCGTCCGATGCCCTCATTGGCGAGGGCCTGGACATCATCGAGAAATCACTCCGCGAAGTACTTGCCGCGACGGCGCCGGTGGCCGCGACCGGCTGAGCTCGGCAACGGCTTGCGGCGGCGGGGACCGGACAGGACCAGCGGCAACAGGCCGAGCACCAGCAACCACCAGTCGAAGCTGCCGCCACCACCCCCGCCCCCGCCCGTGCCGATGGGCGTCGAGGCGGGCGGTGTCTGTGGCTCCGGCGGTGTGCTGGTGACCATCGCGAAATCGGTGTCATCGGTCCCGCCGGCAGCGTCCGTCACCGTGAGCCGCAGCGTGAAGCGGCTGTTTCCAGAAACCTGCAACGTCGTCGATGCCGCCGCGGCGTCGACGATGCTCGGCGTGGCACCCGTCACGTTGACCACGCTCCACTGATAGGAAGTGATGGGCCGGCTGGCGGCGGCCGTGGTGTCGTATGCACCGAAGCTGGTGCTGCCGCTGATATCCACGGCGGTATTCGGCTCGATCGTGCCGCTTGCCTGCACGATACCGAAGGGCTTCATCGCCGCACTCACGGCGGCGAACGTGTCGAGCATGCCGGCACCACAAGTCACGGTGGTGCAAATGCATTCCTGACCTTGCACGAAGGTGGTCGGCACACGGCAGATGTTCGTGGTCGTGGTGCTCGAAGTGGGGAAAGGCGCGGCCGTTTCCTGCAACAGAGCTGTGAACTGCGACGGCGTGAGCCGTGGATTCACCGAATGCATCAAGGCCGCGGCTCCGGCGACCAGCGGCGCGGAGAAGCTGGTCCCGTAATTCGGCCGGTTGACCGGGTCGCTGTAGGTGCTCGCTTGCGGCGCTGTCGTGCCCGAATCGATGGCTACCGATATGGCGAACACGCAAGGCGAATCGGTGCTGAAAGGTGGGCCGGCGTTTACGCAGTTGCCGGCAGGCGCGGCAATGTCCGCGCCAGTGCCGAGATTGCTGTAACCGACTTTCGTGCCCACGTGGCGAATGCCACTGACACCCAGCACGCCATTGCAATTCGCGGGCGTGCCGACCGGGATGCCGTCGTTGCCGACGGACGCCACGATCAACGATCCCTGGGCAATGATTTCGTTTACCGTGCTCTGATAGGCGGCGCTGCAAGCGCCGTCGCCGCCCAGGCTCATGTTGATGATCTTGGCGGGCGTGGGATTGGCCGGTGCGCCGTCGACCGGCAGGCCGGCGGCCCAGCGCATGCCATCGATGATGTCGGAGTCGAAGCCACCGCATTTGCCCAGCACTCGCACCGGCAGGATGCGCGTGGCCCAGCCGGCACCGACCAGATCGTTACCGTCGTTGGCCGCTGCACCGATCAGGCTGGCAACGCGCGTGCCGTGCCAGGAGCTCGGGCTGGTGTCGCAGTTTCTGAAGACCTCACTGGAGCGATCGGCGGAGTCGATCCAATCGCCGGGATCGCTGGCGTCGGCATCCGGCCCGTCAGCGTCGTTGGCTATCAGCGGGTCGGTGATGAAGTCATAGCCGGGCAGCAGCTTGCTAGTGAGATCCGGATGGTTGTAGCGCACGCCGGTGTCGAGCACCGCCACCACGGTCGAAGCGCTGCCAGTGGTGAGATCCCAGGCCTGGTCGGTGCGGGTCGCCGCCGGCTGCACGCTCAGGAAATACCATTGATCCATGGCCAGCGCATCGGTCGGGATCTGCTGGATCTGGCGGCGCCTGTCGGCGACGGCGTACTCCACATCGGGATCGGCGTTGAGCCGGTCCAGCACGGCCTGCAATTCGCCGCCGCTCATGCGGCGCTCGAGCTTGAATACATCCGTGTTGGGGCTGCCGCTGCGGCGTTTGTGCTGGATGCCCAATCCCGAGCGGACGGACAGCTTGCCGGCCTTTTGAGCCGCCGGCGCCGCGAGCGTCGTTTTCGCGCCGCTGCGCCACTTCACGATGATCTGATCGGTATCCGCCGGGGCGCGCGAGCGTAGCGGTCCCTGGGATTCCTGTGCCTGGCCGAGTGCCGGGATGGCGATCAGCGCGGCGAGGACGGCGACGAACATCTTCATTGGCAGTTCCTTGAAGCCTGGCGGAAGTCTACGTCGCTGCCGAGACGAACGTAAGCCGCGTGGGCTGACGTCCACCGGAGGCGACCGGACGCATCGTTGGTACGCCGATGAGAGCAGGCAGTCCGTGTACCGGGGATGAATATTTCCGTGGCCATGGCCGGCCCGGCGCATCCACTTGGGGCCGGGGCACGAAACGCCCTGGAGTCACACACTGGGTTCGGTCGCATCAGCTCGCTCATCACCGCACTTGCGAGGCGGCGCTCTGGTTCATCCATTCGCTGGAGCAAACATCCTGGATTCCGTGACGTAGCGCACAGGGGACACCTTGCGGGCGCCACGACGGGGTGGTTAGCATCAGTCGCGAATTTAACAATACTCGGCAATAAGAAATTCGGGATGGCAGCGGGTCGCAAGCAGCAGGGAGGAGCAAGTGCTGGCGCATTTGTTTCTGCATGTACCAAATCGCAATCATCGGCGCTGGCCCGGCGGGCCTGAGCGCAGCGGCACGCGCCGCCGCGCGTGATCGACAGGCAAGGCGCAGCAGCCCCAGCTACATCCTGCTCGAAGGTTTCAGCGCGCACGCCAAGACCATCCAGCGCTACCAGAAGGGCAAGCATGTGATGGCCGAGCCCGGCTTCCTGGATCTGCGCAGCGATCTGGGATTCGCCGCCGGCAGCCGCGAGAAGATTCTGTCGGCCTGGAGCGACGGTCTGCGCCAGCTCAATGTAAACATCCGGCACCAGGCCGAGGTCCGCAAGATCAGCGGCAACAAGGGCGCGTTCGCCATCCAGCTCGCCAGCGGCGAAACCATCCAGGCCGCGCGCGTGGTGCTGGCCATCGGCCTCGAAGGCAATCCACGCAAGCTCGGCGTGCCGGGCGAGGACCTGGAGCGCGTTCAATATCAGCTCGACGATCCCAAGGAATTCACCAACGAAACCATTCTGGTGGTGGGCGCGGGCGATTCGGCCATCGAAAACGCGCTGGCGCTGGCCGAGCAGAACGACGTCTGGATCTTGAATCGCGGCAAGGAATTCAGCCGCGCCAAGGACGCCAACCTCAACGCCGTGGTGGCGGCCATTACCGATCCGCGACGGCGTTTGAATTGTCATTACGAAACCAGCATCAAGAGCGTCACCCAGTCAGACGGCGCGATGCCGCTGACCGTGGTGATGCAGACACCGGCGGGTGAAAAGACCATCCAGTGCCATCGCATCATCGCGCGCCTGGGCGCGATTCCGCCGCGCAAGTTCGTCGAGTCCATCGGAATCGAGTTTCCCAACGAGCGCGCCGACGCCATCCCGGCGTTGTCGCGTCATTACGAAAGCAATGTCCCGGGTGTATACATCATCGGCTCGCTGGCCGGCTTCCCGCTGATCAAGCAGGCCATGAACCAGGGCTACGACGTGGTCGAATTCATCAACGGCAACGACGTGAAGCCCGCCGATCATCCGTTGCTGGAGTATCAGTTCTTCGGCCTGCCGTTCGAGCGCTCGGTGGACGAGATCGTCGAACGCTTCCAGACCCTGATCCCGATGTTTCGCGAGATGAACGCGCTGGCGTTCCGCGAGCTGGTGATTGAAAGCGATCTGATGGTCGCGTTCCCGCCCGGCGCCGAGTTCGACGACGCGCGCCGGCGCATGGCCGTGTTGGAGAAGCGGCTGGCCACGAAAGATCCGCGGCCGCGCATGACTCGCGTCATCCGCGAAGGCGAGACGATCTACCAGCCGGGCGAGTTCGGCACGTCGTTCTTCACCATCGTCGATGGCGAAGTGCTGCTCGAAGCCAGCGGCCCGCAAAAGCTGCGCACGCGCCTGGGACGCGGCGAGTTCTTCGGCGAGATGAGCTTGCTGTCGGGCCGCCCGCGCCTGGAAAAAGCCATCGCCGGTCCTGGCTGCATCCTGGTGGAAACGCCGCGCCGGACCATGTTGAAGCTGATGAACTCCAACGAGGAGGTTCGCAGCGGTATCGATTGGATTTTCATCGTGCGCGAGCTGCAGCGGCACTTCGCGCCATACGCCTCGCTGCGCGAACTGCGCAATATCGCGACTCGTGTGACGTTGCGGAAGCTCAAGGCCGGCGAAGTCCTCTTCACTGAAGGCGAGATGGGTGACTCGCTGTTCGTGCTGCGCTCCGGCGCGATCACGTTGTTACGTCGCCGGGCCGGCGAGGACACGCCGGTGTCGCAGGTTCGCTCGGGACAGCTCATCGGCGAGATGGCGCTGATGGGTGACCCGGTGCGCCGCGAAACCGCCACGGCCAACGTGGCCGCCGAGCTGATCGAGATCAAGCGCAGGGAATTCCTGGAGCTGACGCGTCGTGACGATGCCCGCTTGGATCCCTTGCAGAAGGACGTGAGCCGGCGCGTCGTCGACAACGCGCGTATGCAGGTGCGCCCCGAGGCGGGCACCTTGATGAACTTCCTCATGGAGGAGGGACTGGGCGAAGCCACCAACGTGCTGGTCATCGACGAAGCCTTGTGCGTCGGTTGTGACAACTGCGAAAAGGCCTGCGCCGAAACGCATGAGGGCGTGTCGCGCCTGGATCGCGAGGCCGGTGCGACTTTCGCCAACATTCACATTCCGATTTCCTGCCGTCATTGCGAGCAGCCTCACTGCATGAAGGACTGTCCGCCCAACGCGCTACGCAGGTCGGAGAGCGGCGAGGTCTACATCAACGAAACCTGCATCGGCTGCGGCAACTGCGAGGCGAACTGTCCTTACGGTGTCATTCGCATGGTGTACGACGCACCGAAGAAGCCGGGCCTGATTTCCTGGATGATCTTCGCTCGTGGCAGTGGACCGGGCGAACAGCCCGATTACAAGCCGGCCGCGAGCGCCAAGGAAAAGGGCAAGAAAGCGACCAAGTGCGATGCCTGCGTCGGCATCAAGGGCGGGCCTGCCTGTGTGCGCGCCTGTCCGACCGGCGCCGCGATTCGCATCGGGCCCGAGCAGTTCATCGATCTGGTCGAGGAGAGCAAGCGGTGATCCATCGCAATCTCCTCATGTATCGAGGCGCGCGCTACCTGTGGTGGTCGCTGGCGCTCATCGTGTTTGCATGCGTGTTGTATGTCACGCAGGGGGATTCGCAACCGCCGAACGGGGGCACGTGGCAAGGCTACGTGCTCGGCACGATCGGGGCGCTGTTGATCGCGTGGCTGACCATGCTCGGCATTCGCAAACGCCGTTATCACTCGACCGTGGGTACCGTGCAGGGCTGGACGTCGGCGCACGTCTATTTGGGGTCGACGCTAATCGTCGTCGCCACTTTGCATTCGGGCGTCCAGATCGGCTGGAATCTGCACACGCTCGCCTACGTGCTGATGTGCGTGGTGATCCTGAGCGGCTTCTTCGGTCTGTATACCTATATGAGCTATCCGCAGCTCATCTCGAAGAACCGCGAAGGCGGGGCGCGGGCGGAGTTGTTCGCCGAATTGTTCGAGCTCGATCGCAGCGCGCGATCGATCGCGAGCCGCTGCGCTCCAGACATCGCAATCGCCGTCGATAGCAGCATCGAACGCACGACGCTGGGCGGCGGCATCTACTCGCAACTGTTCGCCCGCGACGATTCGCATTTCATTCGCGGCGAGGGCAAGCCAGTCCCCAACACCGATCAGCAGCCGGTCGTGGATTTCGTCGGTGCCCGCTTGCCGCGAGCCGCGAAGGGTGCCGAAGCGGCCAACTTGCAGCAGTTGATCGTGCTGTTGTGTCGCAGGCAGGCGGTGCTGCGACGAATTCGCCGCGACATTCGCTTGTACGGCTGGCTGAAGATCTGGCTGTACTTCCATGTGCCGGTCACCATCGCGCTGCTCGTGGCGCTGGTGCTGCACATCATCGTCACCTTCTTCTACTGGTAGTGCGAGGACACCATGGACGCACTGCTACGTGAGCTTCGAGAAGGTCCTGACGGTATCGCCGAGTACTACGATACCGAGATCACCGCCAAGGAACTGACCCTCGGCAGCGCTGCCGATCGCAATATCCAATTGCTCGGCCGAGGCATCGCCGCTCAACACGCGGTGATTCGCCAGGTCGGCTCGCAGCTGATGCTCGAATGCAAGCGCGGCGAGCTGGTGCGGCTCAACGGCAGGAAGCGTGCGGTCGCCAAGTTGAAGGTAGGCGACCTCATCGAGCTGGCCGGCCACAAGCTGCGCATCGCGCAGCCGCCGCCGGGTTTCAGCGTCGCCATCGAGCTGCAAACCAACGATCTGGTCGACGCCAGCGCCTTCGAAAGCGCATTCCGCACCGACCTGGCGCAGACCTGGCTCGGCAAGCGCACCATGGCCTGGACCGGCATCGTGCTGGTCATGCTGTTCGGCCTGGCGCTGCCCATGATCGTGATGAAAGTGCATCGCGCCGGCACCGACACCGCGGCCTGGATTCCGGGTGACAAGTTCTGGAACACCGGACCCCTGCACCAGGTGCATCAGCAGGCGATCGGCGATCGCTGCGATACCTGTCACCAGAAATTGTTCCAACGCGTACAGGACGCCGCCTGCCAGGAGTGTCACAGCACCACGCACGATCACATCATACCGGCTCGACTGGCACTCACCGAGCTGGGCCCGACGCCGCGCTGCGCGACCTGTCATCGCGAACACAACGAGCCGCAGACCTTCCTGGTCAACCGCAGCGATAGCGCGTGTGTCGATTGTCATGGCGATCCCGAGGACGGCTTCGGTCAGATCCAGCTCGATCGTGTGCTGGGCTTCGGGCTGGAGCGGCATCCCGAGTTCAAGCCGCATCTGCTCACGTCCACCACGGTGCCGGCCGGCTCGGGCTTCTCCTATGAATGGAAGACGCTGGTGGCCGAGCTGGACCGGGCTGCCGAGCAGTCGAACCTGAAGTTCTCCCACCAGCAGCATCTCGATCCCGATCGAGTGCTGCGTCGTGGCGACAGCCGGCCGATGAACTGCGGCGATTGCCATCGTCTCGAGTCGGACGGCGAGCATTTCACGCCCATCAAGATGGAAGATCAGTGCGCGCAGTGTCACGAGCTGACTTTCGATCCCACGGCGCCCGATCGTCAGTTGCCGCACGGGAAACCGCGCGAGGTCGTGCTCACGTTGCAGGATTACTTCACGCGCAAGTTCTCCGACCCGAATGCCGGCCGCTTGGCACCGCGCGATCGTCGTCGTCTGCCGGGGCGTGAACAGGAAGAGGAAACGTGCGTAGGCGAGCCGTTCGATTGCGCCATGCGCAGTGCCCGCAAGGAAATCGAAAGCCAGTTCACGCGGCGCGGTTGCGTCGGCTGTCACGGCGTGATCGATACGAAGGTCGCGAACGTGTTCGATCGGTTCCAGGTCATCCCGATCCGTTTTGCGCGCGACTACTTCCCGGCCAACCGCTTCGATCATCGCAGCCACCGCATCCAGGGCAAGCTGACCGGCGATGACGCGTGCCTGTCGTGTCATGCTGCCAGAAAATCCGAGGACAGCAGTGATCTGATGATACCCGGCATTGCGAAGTGCACGGAGTGTCATGGCGATAGAGCCGCTGCCGAGCGAGTAACCGTGCAATGCGTGAGCTGCCACGAATATCACCCGCGAGAATTGGACCGCGAAACCGAAAGGGAGCCTGGGGGCGAACTCGCTGGATCATGAGACAGAATCTGGAAAACCTTGGCGCACGCACTCGCACGCAGCTTGGCGCGTGGCGCATGTTGTTATTGCCGTTCTCGGCAATGGTGCTCGCGGCCTGCTCAGGGGGTTCGTCGGTGACGCCGACGACCGGTACTGATACAAGTAATCCGTCGTGCAATGGCAGCTGTCAGAACACGGCATCGAATCTCACCGTCGCCGATGTGCAACGAGTGATCGCGCAAGGCGTGGCAGAAGCGCAAGGACGCGGCACGAATGCAACATTCGCGGTGGTGGACCGAGTCGGCAACGTGCTCGCCGTGTATCGCATGGGCGACCCGACGACGCGGACGGTGACTATAACGACGTCGCCGCTGGGCGACGCGCCAGTGACCGGCGGACTCGAAGGAATCACGTTGCCGGTGCAGGCCGCCGTGGTGAACATCGATCAAGCAGCGGCGATTGCCAAAGCAGTGACCGGTGCCTACCTGTCTTCAGAAGGCAACGCGTTCTCCACTCGCGTCGCCAGCCAGATCGTGCAGGAGAATTTCAATCCAGGCGAGATGCTGCAACCGGCGGGCCCGCTGTTCGGTGTGCAGTTCAGCTCGCTGGCGTGCTCCGACCTGGTTCGTCAGTTCAACAATGTCGGGCCCAGTGTCGGGCCGCAGCGCACGCCGCTGGGCCTGTCGGCCGATCCGGGCGGCTTCCCGCTGTACAAGAACGGCACGGTGATCGGTGGTGTCGGCGTACTGGCCGACGGGTTCTACAGCATCGACAAGAGCATCATGGATCGCGACGTCGATATCGACGAAGCCATCGCGCTCGCGGCTACGTTCGGCTTCAGCGCGCCGGTGGATAGGCGCGCCGATCGCATCACCGTCGACGGCAAGGTGTTGCGCTTCACCGATGTCGAGTTCTCCGACCTCACGACCAATCCGCAAACGGCGCCGTCCTTCGATACCCTGAGCCCCACGGTGGGCATGCTCATCGCGGTGCCGGGCTACACGGATGGCGTGATTCGCGACGGCACGGCGTTCGGCCAGCCGGGCTCGGGCATTCGTCCCGACGGCGATCAGAATTTCCCGGGCCGGGATGCGTTCGTGCTGGTCGATGAAACCAACACGCTGCGTTATCCCCCCAGGAACGGCACCGATGCGGCGGTGGTCGGTCCGGCAGTGCTCACCGAAACGGAAGTGCGCACGCTGCTGCAATCGGCGTTGGATGTGGCGAACCGCGCGCGCGCACAAATTCGCAGGCCGGCGGGTTCGCAGGCTCGCGTGACGATTTCGGTCGTCGACTCTCAAGGCGCGATTCTCGGCATCGCCCGGACGCGCGATGCGCCGTTGTTCGGCGTGGACGTTTCCTTGCAGAAGGCTAGAACTGCCGCTTTCATGTCGTCCAACTCGGCCGCGGCATTCATCGCGACCCTGCCCGATGCGAAATACCTCAGCACGACCGACGCGGCAGTGGGCATTGCGCAGGCCGTCCCGCTTGGTGGTTACGTCGATGCGTTCCGAACATTCATGGGCGATCCCAATGCACTCGCCGATGGCCGGATCGCCTTCACCGATCGTTCTTTCGGCAATCTTTCACGCCCGTTCTTTCCGGACGGCATCAACACCGAGAGCCAGGGACCGATGAGCAAGCCGCGCGGCCAGTGGAGCCCGTTTTCCACCGGCCTGCAGCTCGACCTGTCCATCAATGCAATCCTGCAGCATGTGCTGTTCGTTGCCGGCGCATCGCCGGTCGATGTCGCACCCGGCTGTGCGGGAGTGAATCTCAACAACGACCTGAGTGCTCAGCAGACGATCACCGGTTCGCGCCTCGCCAATGGCATGCAGATCTTCCCCGGCAGTGTGCCTATCTATCGAGGCGACACGCTGGTGGGCGGTGTCGGTGTTTCCGGTGATGGCGTCGATCAGGACGACATGGTGGCGTTCCTGGGCCTGCACAACGCCGGGCTGGCGCTCAATGGCGCAATCAATAATGCGGCGCCCGAGCGTCGCGCCGATACGCTCACGCCGATGGGCGTTCGGCTTCGTTACGTGCAATGTCCGCAAGCGCCGTTCATCGACAGCACGGACGACAATGTTTGTGGAGGAGGAAAGTGAGATGAGGAAGCGGTTGGCGGTTGGCGATTTGCGGTTGGATGGCATGTGCGAGCACGCCGCATCGCAGATGCTGCGCATGACTGATGCCCAAGCAGAAAGCAATGGCTTCTCTTCACCAACCACCAACCGCCAGCCACTGACCGCTTCGCTGCTGCTGATCAGCACCTTCGTCGTCACTGCGACCGCGTGGGCGCCCGAGGCCGACGCTCAGGAAGTCTGTTATCAGGACGATGTGGGCCGCATCGTCAAACGTCGCCGGCCGGGCTACACGGAAGTGCCGTGTCCGCAGGAAGGCGGTGTGCAACAACCGGCACCGATCAGCGGCGAGGGCGAAGGCATACCGCCGCAGCCTGCAGAGGCACTG
The DNA here is from genome assembly GCF_036406195.1 of Steroidobacter sp. Classification (GTDB taxonomy): domain Bacteria; phylum Pseudomonadota; class Gammaproteobacteria; order Steroidobacterales; family Steroidobacteraceae; genus Steroidobacter. The sequence goes on along the minus strand of NZ_DASWVW010000059.1, from coordinate 37,768 downwards.
GAAGTGCTGCCGCCGCTGCCGAGCCCTCAGAGGAGAACGGCGCCACCCGTGGAAGACACCGGCCGCGCGTTGCGCCGGCGGACCATCGAACGTACGCCGCCCGCGTCGGTTTCTCCCATTCCACGTCCCGGTCTCGCAGACTTCGTGGATTCGGTGCCCATCCCCGACCGTTGGCGCATCGTCGATGGCCTGGGCTATCAGGAACGTTGGTGGGACCCGTACAACCGCAACGTGCTCAAGGCCGACAAGCCGGTGGTGGGCGAGGATTGGTTTTTCAATCTGGGATTGATCTCGGACACTGTGTACGAGCTGCGTGAAGTGCCCACGCCGGTGGGCGCCATCTCCACGGATCAACCGGGCGGCATCGACGTGTTCGGCAGCTCCGATCAATGGACCATGGCCCAGACAGTGAGCGCGGAGTTCGTCTATTACAAGGGCAACACCGTCTTCAAGCCACCCGATTGGGAATTCCGTGTGACACCGGCGGTGTCGTACAACTACACCGAGCTGGAAGAAGTGCAGGGCGTGAATGCCGACCCGAGACGCGGAGTCACTCGCGACGATACGTTCGTGGGTTTGCAGGCCGCCTTCGTCGACCGGCACATCAGGAACGTTTCGGACAACTACGACTTCGATAGTATCCGCATCGGTATCCAGCCGTTCTCCTCGGACTTTCGCGGCTTCCTGTTCCAGGACAACCAGCTTGGCGTGCGTCTGTTCGGTACGCGCGGCAACAACAAGTGGCAGTACAACATCGCCTACTTCCGCCGTCTGGAGAAGGATATCAATAGCGGCCTGAACGATGTTGGCGAGACGCCGCGCAAGGACGATGTATTCGTCATGAATCTGTACCGGCAGGATTTTCCGGTGCTCGGCTTCACGTCGCAGGCGACGGTGCTCCACAACCGCAATCGCGAGGACGACATCAAGTTCAACGCCAACGGCTTCATCGAGCGGCCGTCGTCGCTGGGGCTGGAGAACCTGCGCGAGTACGACGTGACCTACATCGGCTACAACGGCGACGGTCACTTCGGCCGGTTGAATCTCACCACGTCGGTGTACTACGCCATCGGCGACGAGACGCCGAGCGTGTTCGTCAACCGGGAGGTGGACATCAGCGCGCTGTTCGCGGCGGCCGAGCTGTCGATGGACTTCGATTGGATACGGCCGCGCGTGTCGCTGCTCTATGCCAGTGGCGACGACGATCCGTTCGATGACGAGGCGAACGGCTTCGACGCCGTGTTCGAGAATCCGCAGTTCGCCGGCGCGGATACCAGCTATTTCATTCGCCAGGCAGTGCCGCTGATCGGCGGAGGCCGTGTCGCGCTGGCCACGCGCAACGGCGTGCTGAACAATCTGCGCTCGTCCAAGGAACAAGGGCAGTCCAACTTCACCAATCCGGGCGTGCTCATGGCCGGGCTCGGGGTCGACATGGATGTGCTGCCCACGCTGCGCGTCTCGCTCAATGCGAACAGCTTGTACTTCGATGACACGACCGTGCTCGAGGTGGCGCGCAACCAGGGCCCGATCGACAAGCACATCGGCTATGACGTGTCGGCCTCGCTCATCTACCGGCCGATGATGACGCAGAACATCGTGGTGCGCGCTTCGTACGCGACGTTGATCGCAGGCGACGGCTTCGACGCCTTGTTCCCGAACGAGGACCCGGGCTACTTCCTGCTCAACGCGATCTTCGCCTACTGAGTTTCCAGTCGAGATCATGCCAAAGATGCCAATGACCAAGCTCGGTGAGATCGCGCGGTTCGCGGCCAGGGAACTGGCCGCGGTACTGTTCGTGCTGCTCACATTCAACGGCGTCGCCAACGCCGGTCTGTTCCATGAGGAGCGCAAGTACGTCACCGCGCCGCCGGCGCCTGAGAGCCAGAGCGACGAGCAGGTCCGCCAGAAGAGCGAGGGCTGCCTGACCTGTCACACGCAAACGGACCAGGCCACCATGCACACCAACCCGGCGGTGAAGCTGGGCTGCACCGACTGTCACGGTGGCGACGCGAGCATTCGCCTCGGGGGCGGCATCCCGCGCGGCGCCGATGCATATATGAAACAGCAGGAGCTCGCTCACGTTCTGCCGCGCTATCCGAAGGAGTGGAAATATCCCTCGAGCGCCAATCCAGAACGCACCTATACGCTGCTGAATCGTGAGAGCCCGGAGTTCATTCGCTTCATCAATCCGTCGGATTACCGCATCGTGCGCGAGTCCTGCGGTGCCTGTCACATGGAGGTCATCGAGGCATCGGTGCGCAGCATGCACAGCACCGGCGTGATGTTGTGGGGTGGCGCCGCGTACAACAACGGCATTCTCGATTTCAAACAGTACATCGTGGGCGAATCGTACGACCGCAACGGCAACGGCGTGCTGCTCAAGGGGCCGAAGATTCCGGATCATCTGATCGACAAGGCCGCGATCGCCGGCATTCTGCCGCAGCTCTATCCGCTGCCGTCGTGGGAAACGATCCGTCCCGGCGACATCTTCCGCGTGTTCGAGCGCGGCGGCCGCAACATCGTCAACCTGTTTCCCGAGACCGGCCTGCCCAACGCGCTGGGGCAGTTGCAGCGGATCGAGGAACCTGGCCGGCCGGATTTTCGTCAGTCCAATCGCGGGCCGGGCACCGGCGCGCGCATCGCTGTGCCGGTGATCAATATCACCAAGACTCGCCTCAACGATCCGTTCACGTGGTTCATCGGCACCAACGACCAGCCCGGAGACTTTCGCCATTCGGGTTGCGCTTCGTGCCACGTCGTCTATGCCAACGACCGCGACAAGCGCCACTCCAGCATCTATGCCAGGTTCGGCCACGAGGGCCTGACGCGCACGGTCGATCCGACGATCAGCAAGACCGAGCCCGGTCATCCGCTGACCCATTCCTTTACGCGCTCGGTGCCGAGCAGCCAGTGCATGGTCTGTCACATGCACCAGCCCAACATGTTCATGAACACCTTTCTCGGCTACACGATGTGGGATTACGAGTCCGATGCTCCCTTCATGTGGCCGGAGAAGCAGCAGTACCCGGACAGTGAGCAGATTCGCAAGGTTCTGGATCGCAATCCGGAAGGTGCGGCCCCGCGCGGCAAATGGGCCGATGTGGAGTTCCTGAAGAAAGTGTCGGAGCTCAATCCGCAACTCAAGGACACGCAGTTTGCCGACTACCACGGCCACGGTTGGAATTTCCGTGCCATATTCAAACGTGATCGCAAAGGCAACCTGCTCGACGCCAACAACCGCATCGTGAGCGATGACGATCCGCAGAAGTTCAAGAAGGCGGTGCACATGTCGTCGATTCACGTCGACGTGGGCATGCAATGCGTCGACTGTCACTTCTCGCAGGACAATCACGGCAACGGCTATATCTATGGCGAGGTAGCCGCGGCTGTCGAAATCGACTGCAAGGACTGCCATGGCACGGCATTGCAGCTACCGAATCTCTATACGTCGGGACCCGCGGCCCTGGGCGGCGGTGTCGACATGACCACGCTGCGCACTCCGGATGGCCGGCGTCGCTTCGAGTGGGTCGGCGATGCGCTGTACCAACGCTCGATGATGGAGCCCGGCGTCGAGTGGCGCCTGAGCCTGGTGAAGCGCACCGTCGATCCGAACAGCGCCGAATACAACCCGAAGGCGGCGCGCGCCAAGCTCATGAGCAAGAACACCACATCGCTGGAATGGGGCAAGGGCGTGGCGTCGAACAACCTGGCGCATGCCGACGAGAACGTCGAATGCTATATGTGCCACACCTCGTGGACCACCAGCTGCGGCGGCTGCCACTTGCCCATCGAGGCGAATCACAAGACGGAACGTCATCACTACGAAGGTGGCGAGACACGCAACTATGCGACCTACAACCCACAGGTGGCGCGTGACGAGATGTTCCTGATCGGCCGTCGCGAGCCGGCCGCGGGCGGCAAGATTGCGCCGGTGCGGTCCAGCTCGGCGCTGGTGCTGTCATCGACCAACGCCAACCGCGAAAAGATCTATGTGCAGCAGCCGCCGATCGCGGCCAGCGGCTACAGCTCGCAGGCGTTCAACCCGCACTATCCGCACACCGAGCGCAAGACCGAGACCAAGACCTGCACCGACTGTCATTTGTCCAAGGAGAACGACAACAACGCCATCATGGCGCAGTTGCTGGTGCAGGGAACCAACTTCATCAACTTCGTGGGCTTCAAGGCTTACGTCGGCGGAGAGGGGCAGATCAATGCCGTCACGGTGACCGAGTGGGACGAGCCGCAGGCAGTGATTGGCAGTTACTTGCATCGTTACGCTTATCCGGACTGGTATGCGGCGCACGAGAAGAACGGCCGCGAGCTGCGCGACGGCTACAGTCACGGCGCGGGCGAGGTGCGTTGTTTGCAGCTGCGGGGCGAATATCTGTACGTAGCCGAGGGTCGTGGCGGCTTCCGTGTGTACGACGTGGCGAGCCAGGGCAACAAAGGCGTGTCACAGCGCTTGATCACGGCGCCCTTCAGTCCGCTCGGTCATGACACGCGGGTCGGCACCAAGGACGCCACTTGCATGGCGCTGCCGACCAACCAGCCTATCCATCCGCCGCGAAACACCGGCGAGAAGATGCGCGTCGCGAACCTGGAGCAGCCGTTCCATCCGCTCTATAACTACGCGTACATCACGGATTCCAAGGAAGGCTTGATTCTGGTCGACGTGAACACGATGGCAGACGGCGAGCCACGCAACAACTTCCTGAAGCGCGCGCTGACCTGGAATCCGGGCGGCGTGCTCAACGGCGCACGCCACATCACAGTGGGCGGCTACTATCTCTACATCACGACGGCGAAGGGCCTCGCCATCGTCAGCGTCGACGATCCACTGAAGCCGGTCATGGTGGCGGAAGTGCCGCTGCAGAATGCCCACTCGAGCGCGCTGCAATTCCGCTATCTGTTCGTGACCGATGCCGAGGGCCTGAAGGTCATCGACGTGACCGATCCGAAGGCGCCGCGGCTGGTGCCCAACAACACCATTCGCCTGAAGAACGCCCAGCGCGTGTTCGTGGCTAGAACGTATGCATATGTCGCCGCAGGCAGCGACGGTGTGGTGATCGTCGATGTCGAACGGCCGGAGCGAATGTTCGAATATCAACGCTTCACTGCGGGCGGCAAGCTCGTGGATTCGCGTGACGTGATTGTTGCATCCACCAACGCCACGCTATTCATGTATGTGGCGGACGGCAAGGGCGGCCTGAAGGTAGTGCAGCTCACGTCGCCGGCATCGCAACCGAAGTTCTATGGCTTCAGTCCCGAGCCCAAGCCGGAGCTGATCGCAATGTATGAAACCAGCAAGCCCGCGCTGAGCCTGTCCAAGGGCCTGGAGCGCGACCGCGGCGTGGACGAGACGGGCAATCAGGTCGCCGTGTTCGGCCGGCGCGGCTCGCGGCCGCTCAACCTGCAGGAGATGCGCAAGCTGTTCCTGGATGACAATGGGCAACCTTGGTATGTCACCGACCAACTACAACAGCAGATGACGCAAAAATAGCGGAGTAGACATATGGGGTGGAGGCGGAGTGCCTTCTATATAACAAATGCGCTGTGGATGGTCGCGGCGCTACTAGGCGTGAGCGTGCGCGCGCTCGCCATCGAGCCCGGTATTGCCGACTACAAGCACATGGGAGTGGCCAGCTGTTCCACCAGTGTCTGCCATGGCAAGCTCGCGCCACAAACGGACAAGGACGTAGCGTTGAACGAGTATCGGATCTGGCAGCAGGAGGACCGGCACGCGCAGGCATATCGGACGCTGGAGCTGGCTGAATCCAAGCGCATAGCGGCCAATCTAGGCTTGCCCAATGCAACCGCGGCCAAGATCTGTCTCGACTGCCATGCTGACAATGTGCCCGCGGACAAGCGCGGCCCGAAGTTTCAGATCAGCGATGGTGTCGGTTGCGAAGGCTGTCACGGCGGCTCGGAGAAGTGGCTGGAGAGTCACGCCGCCGAAAGCGCCACACACAAGGACAATGTGGCGCGTGGCATGTATCCCACCGAGCAGCCGCTGAAACGGGTTCAGGTCTGTCTCGGTTGTCACCTCGGCACCAAGGATCAGTTTGCCACGCACGCCATCATGGGCGCGGGCCATCCGCGATTGAGCTTCGAGCTGGAAGCCTACACCACCAATCAGCCGGCGCACTTCATCGTCGATGCCGACTACGCCGAGCGCAAGGGCAAGATCGGCGGCATGAATTTGTGGGTCACCGGTCAGCTGGAAACCACACGCCGCTACCTGTCGCTGCTGCAAACAAACATGTTCCATGCCGGCAGCATGTTTCCGGAGCTGGCGTTCTACGACTGCCACAGCTGCCACCATCCCATGGACAAGATCCGTTGGAATTCCGCGCGCGCCGGCGCCGGCATCAAGCCGGGAACCGTGCGTTTGCAGACCCAGAATCTCATCGTCCTGCAGGCCCTCACCGATACCTTCGATCCGAGCGCGACCGCGGAGCTCGCGAACCTGACCAACATGCTGATTCGCGCCGGGCAACGTGACCGTGCCGCGGTGAACGAGGCAGCCAAGGCGTTGCTGAACCACCTGGCATCCTTCGACGGCCTCGCTCGTAGACAATATTCGAACGCCGATGTAATTAAGATGCGCAAGACGCTGGCGCGTTACGCGGCCACCGACAAGGCCGGCGACTACGCGGCCGCCGAGCAGATCGTGCTTGGACTGGAAAGCTTGAGTTATACGATCGGCGATCGCGCCAGCAAGAAGGCCGCGCTGGACTCGCTGTACAACGCCGTCAAGAACGATACGACATTCAGCCCGCAACAATTCGCCAACGCCGCGGCCAACGCGCAGCGGTCTTTCTGAACGAGCTCCCAACGTGCCCTTCAGAACCGCCTACAAACGATTCGCCGGTCGCACTCATCCCGGCCGCCGCGGCGGCACCAATGAGGACGTCATAGGTTGGGACGAGGCGAGCAATTTCTGGTTCGTCGCCGACGGTATGGGCGGGCATGCCAGCGGCGATGTCGCCAGCCGCGTGGTGAAAGAAACATTGCTGGGCGAAGCATTGGCATTGCCCCTGGTCGAAGCTCTGCGCAAGGCGCACGAGTCGGTGGCGGCAACGGCCAAGACCAACAGCGCCTACGACAACATGGGTGCGACGGTGGTGGCGACGCGAATCGCCGAGCGTCAGGCCGAGATCGCCTGGGTCGGCGACAGCCGCGCCTATCTGTGGCGGGACGGCTCGTTGAGCGCGCTGACCCGCGATCATTCCTTTCTGGAAGTGCTGCGGACCCAGGAGAATCTTTCCGAGGAACAGTTGCGGACGCATCCGAATCGCAACCTGGTCACCAAGACCCTGGGCATTGGTACGCCGGAGCCGTCGGTGGCCAGACTGCCGCTGCAGCGCCGGGACTGGCTGATCCTGTGCAGCGATGGACTGAATGACGAATTGGAAGATCGCGAAATCGCCGATGTGTTGCGCTCGCAGCGGCAGCCCGAAGGCGCGACCGAGGCCCTGATCGATGCGGCGCTGGCCAAGGGCGGGCGCGACAATGTCAGCGCCGTGGTGGTGGAATATGACGGCCCCGACGCGGTGAGCTTTTCTAGCGCGATGTCGCAGAAACTCAAGCCCCTGCTACCTATGATGGTCTCGGTTTTGGGAGGGGTGGCGGCAGCTACGGGTGTGGCGGTTCTTTGGTGGTGGTTCTATGGTCGCTGAGTCCAACGCTTTCCTGGTCAAGGTCGGCAACAGCCGCGAGATTCCGTTGAAGGCCGACACCGTGTTGGGCCGGCAGGCGGATTGCGACGTATTGCTGACCGAGGGGCACACCTCGCGCAAGCACGCGAGGCTGTTGCTGGCGGACGGCACTTATTGGTTGGAGGACCTGGGTTCGTCCAACGGAACCTTCGTCAACGGCTCTCGCATCTCCGGCCGCGCGCGCTTGGCCTCGGGCGACCGGCTGCGTTTCGATGTCGAAGAGTACGACTTCCGCATTCCTGCACTGCCGGCGGCGCCGTCGGCGCCCCCGGCGGGAGACGACCTCAAGACTGTCTATCGCGCACCGGAGTCGGCAGCCGTCGTCGCCGAGAGCAGCGGCGTCTTCAAACGGCCGGGTGCCTGGGCAGATCCCGATGCGCTGGGCGATGCGGGCGCCAACAAGACCAAGTTCATCGACCCGGCGCAGATGAAACAAATGGCCAACGCGGCGCCGGCGCCGCTGCCCATGCCCGGCGCGGTGGAGGGGCCGCATCTACAGGTCGTGTCCGGTAGCCGCGCGGGTTTGAATATCCGGTTGGCCGTGGGCGACTCCGGCAATGCGGAGTGGACCATCGGCAGCCAGGCGGACCGCGAAGTGCAGTTCAGCGACAGCGGCGTGTCGGCGCTGCACGCCAAGATCGTCAATGAAGGCGAGCGCTGGAAGGTGCTCGACCAGATGTCGGCCAACGGCACGTTCGTCAATGGCAAGCGCGCCAATGTGAGTTACCTGGCTTCGGGGGATCGCGTGCGGTTCGGGCCGGTGGAATGCGTGTTCCACACCGACGGCAATAGCTCCCGGGCCATCACGGCTTCGCAGCGTTTCGTCGAAATCGGGACGGGCGAAGAAGAGTCCAAGGGCCGCAGCCTGGTGGTGGCAACGATCGCCTTCCTCGCCACCATCGCGGTGTTGTTCGTGGTCTATAAATTCCTGCTGTCGAAGTAGCGGCGCGCTCAGATCAGCGTCAGCAGGTGCCTGGCAGCGGCGGGGGCTCTTTGCTTCGCGCCGTTGATGAAGAATATGAACACATCGCGCGGCTTCTGCTCCGGCGCCGAGCTCGTAACATAGGGTAGATCGCCGGGTGTGCCACCTTCGGCCCAGAGCTTGGCACGCTCGCTCCAGGCCTGCAGGGCTGGCTTGGAATAGCCGGTAGGCTCCGATGCCTCGGCTTTGCGCAGACGAGCGTAGACGAAGTCAGCCGTGACGTCCGCGAAGTTCGGAAACTCGTCCGTATGCGCGAACACCGTGGCGACCGAATGTTTCTTCGCCAGCTCCACGTAGGCCGCATCCATGAAACTCTTGTGCCGCACTTCGAGCACATGCCGTAACGGCAGGCCGTCCAACGTGTGCGGCAGGGCTTCGAGGAACGCCGCGATGTCGGCCGCATCGAAGTGCAGGCTCGGCGGCAGCTGCCACAGGATGGGACCCAGCTTGTGCTGCAGGGATGACAGACCGCTGGCCAGGAAGCGCGGCACGGAAGGATTGGCCTCCGAGAGCACCTTGCGATAGGTGAGATATCTGGGCGCCTTGATGGAGAACACGAAGTCCTCGGGCGCATCGTCCCGCCATTTCTCGAACACCGCCGGCTTCTGCAGCCGGTAGAACGTGCCGTTGATCTCGATGGCCGTGACCTGCCGGCTGGCGTAGTTGAGCTGCGATTTCTTGGGCAGCTCGGGAGGATAGAACGTTTCTTCCCAGGGCTCGTAGGTCCAGCCGCCGATGCCGGCGCGGATTCTGCCTGCGCTGTTGCTCATATCAACGTACCAGGTGACGCACCGGAACGCGCGATGAACGCTTGATGGTATTGAGCACGATGCTGGAATGCACGTCGCGCACCGCGCGAATGCTCATGAGCTTCTTCAGCACCACGTTGCTCAGCTGCTCCAGATCGGTGACCAGCACCTGCACCAGCAGGTCGAAGGCTCCGGTCATGGCGTAGCAGCTGATGACTTCCTCCATGCCGTCGACGGCGCGGCGGAACTGCTCGATGTTCTCGTCCGTATGCCGACTGAGCCTGACCTGCACGAACGCCTGCATCTTCAGGCCCAGGCGCGCGGGATCGATGACGGCGGTGTAGCCGTGGATGATGCCGTCCTGCTCCATGAGCTTCACCCGGCGGGCACAGGGCGTACTGGAAAGGCCGACCTTCTCGGCCAGCTCGACGATGGAGCGCCGGCCATCGCGTTGCAGCTCGTCGAGAATCGCGGCGTCGTAGCGGTCCAGGTTCATGGGCTTGGGCTCACATCCTGCGGTTTGGCGGAATCGGCTAATACAGATTCTAAACGTAGAGATTATCACCAATACAGCGCGAAATCCTATCGCATTTTGTTGATTTCCGCCTTCGGTACGAGGTTAGGCTGACGTTCGCGGCACGACGTCGTGGACCAGCAAGATCCGAGCACATGAGCGCAGAACGACATTCACTCTTCAGCACCGGCAGCGGCGCCCGGCAGTTTCCACAACCCGACTGGCAGCGCGTGGTGCATGCCGTCCTGGTGTCGCGAGCCCTGGACGAGCTGGAAGAGACCCAGCTGCTGCCGGCCCGCAAGGTTCTGTATCAGTTCACGGCGCGTGGCCACGATGTCACGCAGGTTCTCCTGGCTCAGTTGCTGACCGGTGCTCGCGACGGCGTCGGCGTGTACTACCGCTCGCGGCCGTTGCTGTTGTCGGTCGGCCTGGCGCTGGAGGATGCGCTGGCGTCGACCATGATGCGCTCGGGCAGCGTCAGCGATGGCCGGGACATCGGCGTCGTGTTCAACTTGCCAAGAAAGGACGGCGTGTGTGTGTTGCCCGCCTGTGGTGGCGTCGGTGCGCAGTACACGCCGGCCATCGGTTGGGCGCAGTCGCTGCAATATCGGTCGCAGGTTTTGCGCGAAGCCGAAGCCAACGGCAGCATCGCGGTCGCTCACGGCGGTGAGGCTTCAACGGCCACCAATGGGTTCTGGTCTGCGCTCACTATCGCGACTACGCAACGCTTGCCGATCCTGTTCTTCATCGAAGACAACGGCTACGGTATTTCGGTGAAGTCGGATTTCCAGACGCCGGGCGGCAACATCGCCGCCAATCTCTCGGGCTTCAAGAACCTGCGCATCATTGAAGGCGATAGCGCCAAGCCGGTGGAAGCCGCGGCACTGATCGCCGAGGGTGTCGCGGCCGTGCGCGCCGGTGAAGGCCCGGTGCTGATGCGCATGCTGGTGCCGCGTTTGTCTGGACACTCTGGCCAGGACACACAGACCTACAAGTCTCCGGAAGAGATCAGCGCCGAGCGTGCTCGCGATCCGTTGGTGAAGTTGCGCGCGCAGCTCGTACCCTCTGTGATTTCGGAGAAGGCGTGGCAGGACCTTGAAACACGAGCGCACGCCGACGTGCAAGCCGCGCTCGCGGCGGTCGAAACCAGACCGGTTCCCGACGTGACGCGCTCCACGACGCATGTGTTCTCGGAGACCAAGGAAGATGGCAGTGTCGACCTGCAGCAGCAGGGCGGTCTGCTCAATGCCGGAGTGAAGTTCCCGCAGGGCAGTGAGACGCCGCGTTCTGAAGGCCCACGCATCAACATGGTCACGGCGATTCGCCGTACCTTGGAACATGAGCTGGCGATCAATCCGCGCGTGGTCGTGTTCGGCGAGGACGTCGGCCGCAAGGGCGGAGTGCACGCAGCGACGTTGGGACTGCAGGAGAAGTTCGGCGCGGCGCGCGTGTTCGATACGAGCTTGTCGGAGGAGGGCATCATCGGCCGCGCCGTCGGCATGGCCCTGGCCGGCTTGATGCCGGTGCCCGAGATTCAATTCCGTAAGTACGCCGATCCGGCGGTCGAGCAATTGAATGACTGCGGCACCATGCGCTGGCGCACAGCGAATCGCTTTGCGGCACCCATGGTCGTGCGCATGCCCGGTGGTTTCTTCAAGTGCGGCGATCCGTGGCACAGCCAAAGCAACGAAGTGCAGTTCGTGCACGCGATCGGTTGGCGAGTGGCGATGCCATCGAACGCAGAAGACGCGGTCGGCCTGCTGCGCAGTGCGCTGCGCGCGAATGATCCTACGATCTTCTTCGAACATCGCGCCATGCTCGATGGCGCCTGGGCGCGTCGACCGTATCCCGGTGATGATTTTGTGGTGCCGTTTGGCAAGGCCAAACAACTGCGTACCGGCTCCGAGCTGACCGTCATCAGCTGGGGCGCGATGGTGGAGCGCTGCGAACAGGCTGCGGAAGAGTCCAGCGTCGATGTTGAGTTGCTCGATCTGCGCACCTTGATGCCGTGGGATCGCGAAGCAGTGCTGGCATCGGTGCGCAAGACGCGTCGCTGCCTGATCGTGCACGAAGACAATCTCACTGCCGGGTTCGGCGCCGAAATCGCTGCAACGCTGGCCAAGGACGCGTTCTTCGATCTCGACGCGCCCATCGAGCGCGTCACCATGCCGGACGTGCCGAGCCCGCATAGCCCGTTGTTGCTGGATTCGGTGGTGCCGAGCGTCGCTCGCATTACTGACGCTATCCGCCAGGTGGCCAGCATCTAATCGACCTCGAGAGACCGACAATGACAACGACGATCGAAGTGCGCGCCCCCAGCGAGCAGTCCGAAGGTACGCGTTCGCAGGTGCAGCGCTGGTTGAAGAACATCGGCGAGACCGTGCAGGAGAACGAGCCGCTCATCGAAGTGGAAACCGACAAGGTCACCGTTGAAATTCCCGCGCCTGCCGGTGGCGTATTGCGTGAGATCCTCAAGCAGGAGCAGGAGGAGATCGAGCCGGGCGAGTTGCTCGGGACGATTCAACCCGTCGGCGCCGAAACCGCAGAGACGACAACCGCGGCCGCGCCTGCGGCGGCTTCCTCAAGCAAACCAGTCGACTCGAGTGCGGAAGTGAGAATGGCGGCGCTTGCAGCGCATGCCGAGGCGTTGTCGACAGGACGCAGCAGCCCAGCGGTCCGACGCCTCATCGCCGAACACGGTCTCGAGTCAGCACCGATTCGTGGTACCGGTGCTGGCGGTCGTGTGACCGTCGAAGACGTGCTGGCGTATGTCGCTTCGAGGGGCGCGAAAGCCGCCGAAGCGCAGGCTCGCCAAGAATCGATGCCGACCGAGGCTGAGGCCGCGGTCGCAGGTCGTAGAGTGCCGCATACCGCCATGCGCAAGCGCATTGCCGCTCGCATGGTCGAGAGCCTGTTGCATACCGCGCCGCATGTAACGACGGTGTTCGAAGCGAACATGTCGGCTGTGATTGCGCATCGCGCGGCCCACAAGGAAGAGTTTCAGAAGCGTGGGGTATCGTTGACGTTCACCGCGTATTTCCTGGCCGCGTGCGTGGATGCGATCCGCGAAGTGCCGGAGGCGAACAGCCGATGGACCGAGGATGCATTGATCGTCCCGGACACCATCAACATCGGTGTCGGCACGGCGCTGGAAGGCAAGGGCCTGGTGGTGCCGGTCGTGCGCAACGTGCAGGGCCTGGATTTGTCTGGCATCGCGCGTGAACTGGGCGATGTGGTCGAGCGGGCACGCACGGACAAGCTGACGCCAAACGATGTGCGTGATGGCACGTTCACGATATCCAATCATGGCGTCAGCGGTAGCCTGGTGGCTACGCCCATCATCATCAATCAGCCGCAGTCCGCGATTCTCGGTGTCGGTAAGTTGGAGAAGCGCGCAGTCGTAGTCACGGAGAACGGTGAGGACCGCATCGTGATCCAACCGCGTTGTTTCATCACGCTGACTTTGGATCACCGGGTGATGGACGGTCACCGCGCCAATCGTTTCCTGCAGGTGCTGGTGGAGCGGCTGGAGAACTGGAGCTGATGATCCTGGTCTAGGCGACCCGCACGTCGCTGCTCTCGGTATCGACGTGCGGCAGTCCGCCGAAGCGTTGGAATATTTCAGCGGACGGGGGCGGCAGGGCGCCGGCCTGAGTCTGCACGGTTGCGGACAAATAATGTTCCGAAGCCGGAAACACTTTCGCATACAGATCGCGGCAGAGACGCTGCGCGTCCGTGCCGACCCAATCCTCGGGAAGCAGTGCGGCAGGTAGCAACGGATCGCGCAGATGAATCTTGCGGTATTCATGGAGCAGCAGCGTGCGCAGGATGAACGCTACATCACCAGGGAGCGGTGCATTGCCTGCTGCCTCCAGCGCCGCCGCGACCGGTGCAAACATATCGATGAAGCGCTTGTAGCGGCGCGCGAGATCGCCCAGGTCCCACCCCATGCTGACCAGGTTGGCCCTGGCCGCTTCCGACAGAATGGAGCCTTTCATGACGACCAGATGCCCCGAAGACTGCAACTCGTCGAGGCGCGCACTGATGGCCGGCTCGCGGTACGTGGGATGAGCGAACACGCCGGGCGTGATCTGTCCGAACCCCAGCCACACGAGCTCGTCCCGCAAATCATCGCGACGACTCTTCAGCGAGGGCGGAACGATGGCCACAGTCCACAGGCCGTCCCAATCCTGGGGCGGGGCTCCGTAGATTCGCTGCGTCGCTTCGGCGAAGCGAGCGCGGCCATTGGTGGTGAGGCTGTAGAAACTTGCACGGCCACTGCGTTCAAAACTCACCCAGTCCTCGTTCGCTAATCTTCCGATGGACGTGCGTACCAGCCGCTCGGTCAAGCCAAAGGGCAACGCCAGCCGGATCAGACTGGCCAGGGCGATGGTGCCGCCGCGAGGTGCGATCGAATCGCCCAGGATGGTCACCAGCAGCGAGCCGCCACGCAACGGGCGTTGCCGCCGGAAGCGGGCGACCAGCGCATTGGTGCGGGTGATGAAGGCGGAGCTGGTTTTGGCGGATTTGGCTGACATGGCTCGCATGTTAGCGCAGCGGCACGCCCGGGTTGCGCACCTGCATGGCAGTATGGATCATGTGACACAGAAAAAATTGATCATATCGTCATTTTGTGTCACATTGACTCAGTCCGAAGGTGGGGGACTTATGTACACGCAAGGTTTGGATTCCCTGGGGGCGGATTGCCTGCACCAGGTCAGTGACGCGGCTGCGCTGGAAGAGCGCTTTCAGAACAAGATCGACGCCGACGAGCGCATCGAGCCCAAGGACTGGATGCCCGACGCGTACCGGCAAACACTGATCCGCCAGATCTCTCAGCACGCGCATTCGGAAATCGTCGGCATGCTGCCCGAGGGCAACTGGATCACTCGCGCGCCGACGCTACGTCGTAAGGCGGTGTTGATCGCCAAGGTGCAGGATGAAGGCGGTCACGGCATGTATCTGTACAGCGCCGTCGAGACGCTGGGTGTTTCACGCGACGAGCTGGTCGATCAGCTGCTCGCCGGCACCGCGAAATATTCCAGCATCTTCAACTATCCCACCCTGACGTGGGCCGACATCGGGGCCATCGGCTGGCTGGTGGACGGCGCCGCCATCATGAATCAGATTCCGCTGTGCCGTTGCTCGTATGGTCCGTACGCGCGCGCCATGGTGCGCATCTGCAAGGAAGAGAGTTTCCATCAGCGCCAGGGCTACGAGCTCATGATGACGCTGGCTCGCGGCACGCCCGAGCAGCACCGCATGGCGCAGGACGCGATGGATCGCTGGTGGTGGCCGGCGCTCATGATGTTCGGCCCGAGCGATGCCGCGTCCAAGCACACCGCGCAATCCATGCGTTGGAAGATCAAGCGCGTCACCAATGACGAGCTGCGGCAGAAGTTCATCGACGTCACCGTGCCGCAGGCCGAATACCTGGGCTTGAAGGTGCCCGATCCCGACCTGCGTTGGGATGAAGCCACGCAGCACTACAGCCACGGTCCCATCGATTGGAAAGAGTTCGAGGAAGTGCTCAAGGGCAACGGCCCTTGCAATCGCGATCGCCTCGAAGCACGCCGTCGCGCGCATGACGAAGGTCGTTGGGTGCGTGAGGCGGCACTTGCCTATGCCGAAAAACAGCGTACCCGCGCAACGCAGGCAGCTTGAGAGAGAGCATCATGAGTCAGCAACGTAACCAGTGGCCGCTGTACGAAGTATTCATTCGCGCACGCTCGGGCCTCGAACACAAACACGTCGGCAGCATTCACGCCGTCGATGCCCGCCAGGCCATCGAGCATGCGCGTGACCTGTACACGCGCCGGCAGGAAGGCGTGAGCATCTGGGTGGTGCGCTCGTCGGATATTGCGGCGTCCGATCCGGACGATGCCGACGCATTGTTCGAGCCGGCCAAGGACAAGATCTATCGTCATCCGACGTTCTATACGATTCCGGACGAGGTGAAGAACATATGAGCGCCTCGCCCGCCGCCGTTATTGCCAGCGCGCCGGAGGATCTGCGCTTTCGCTACGCCTTGCACCTGGGGGATACCAGCCTGATCCTGGCGCAGCGCTTGGGCGAATGGGTCGGTCATGCGCCGGCGCTCGAAGAGGATCTGGCGCTGGCGAATACCGCGCTGGACCTGTTGGGTCAGGCGCGCCACCTGCTGTCGTATGCCGGCGAGATCGAAGGCAAGGGCCGCAGCGAGGACGATCTCGCGTTCCTGCGCGATCCATTGGACTTCCTGAATCTCACGCTGGTCGAGCAGCCCAATGTCGACTTCGGCCACACGATCGTGCGTCAGTTCCTGGTCGATGCGTGGCGGCTGGAATTGTTCGAACGGCTGCAAGCTTCGTCCGAGCCGCGACTGGCCGAGATTGCGGCCAAGGCGTTGAAGGAAACGCGCTATCACTATCGCTTCAGCGCCGGCTGGATAGTGCGGCTCGGCGACGGCACCGAAGAAAGTCACAATCGCGTGCAGACCGGGCTGGATGCGCTGTGGAGATTCACGGGCGAGATGTTCGCGCCGGGCGCCGTGGACGAAGAGGCCGCGGCCGCGGGCCTGGGTCCTGATCCGGCGTCGCTACGCGCTGCGTGGACCGCCAATGTCGACCAGGTCCTGAACGAAGCGACTCTGAAGAAGCCCGCCGATATCACCTATCGCTGGCACGGCAAACGTCAGCAGCATACCGAGCATCTGAGCCATTTGTTGGCCGAGATGCAGTTCATGCAGCGGACCTATCCGGGCGCGCAGTGGTAGCTCATGAGCGCGGCAGCCACCAATCCCGGTGATCGCATCGCTGCTCCGAGCGAGCGCCCTGACGAGTCCGATGTGTGGCGCATCCTGAACGACGTGCCCGACCCGGAGATTCCCGTGCTCAGCCTGGTCGAGCTGGGAATCATCCGTCACGTGCGTGTGGCCGAGAATGGCCAGGTGACCGTGGGAGTGTCGCCGACCTACACCGGCTGTCCCGCCACGGAAGTGATCGCTCGTTCGATCGAGACACGACTGCAGGCCGAAGGCTATGCACATGCCAAGGTCGAGCCGGTGCTGTCGCCGCCGTGGACCAGCGACTGGCTGAGCGAGAGCGGTCGCACCAGGCTCCGGGAATATGGCATCGCGCCGCCAGCTCACTCCGTGAGCAGTCCGAAACATCTGTTTCGCGAGCCCAACGTGGTCTGTCCGCATTGTTCGTCGGCACAGACCGCCAAGGTGAGCGAGTTCGCATCGACGCCGTGCAAGGCGCTGTACCGCTGCGCCAGCTGCATGGAACCCTTCGAATACTTCAAGTGCATTTGAAACCATGCTGACCTTTCATCCGCTCAAAGTAGCCGACGTGCATCCCGAGGCCAGCGATGCGCTGTGCATTTCGTTTGAAGTGCCCGAATCGCTGCGTGAGGCTTATCGTTTTCTGCCAGGTCAACACGTCGGCGTGCGTGCGCACATCGGCGGACACGAGGTGCGTCGCACCTATTCGATCTGCAGCGCGGCCGGCGACAGCCACTTGCGCATCGGCGTGCGAGTCCACGACAACGGCAGCATGTCTCAGTACCTGGCGAGGCAGCTGAAGGCGGGCGACAGCATCGACGTGCTGACGCCCACCGGCCGCTTCTTCGCCGAGCCGCAGGCAACGGCAGCCCGGACGTACTGCGCGTTCGCAGGCGGCAGTGGCATCACGCCGATCCTGGGCATCGTGAAGAACTTGCTGGCGAGCGAGCCCAACAGCCGCTTCATGCTGTTCTATAGCAATCGCACCACGTCCACGATCATGTTCGCCGAGGAATTGCTGGCGCTGAAGGATCGCTATCCGACGCGGCTGTCGCTGTACTTCCTGCTCAGCCGCGAGCCGCAGGACGTGGATCTGTTCAATGGCCGGCTGGATCGCGACAAGGTCACCTTGCTGAGCAAGGAAGTGTTCGATCCATTGCACACCGACGCGTTCTTCCTGTGCGGCCCGGGCAACATGATCGACAGCGTGCGCGAGACGTTGCTGAGTCTCGGTGTCGATGCTCAGAAGATTCATTCGGAGCGCTTCGCCAGCGACATGCCCGCGGGCAGCGTGCAACCGGCAGCGCAGCCGGCGGCTGCGCCGAAAAAGGCCGCGGCCGAAGAGGTGGCGAAAGTCACCATCACCATGGACGGCCGGCAACGCACCTTCGCCATGCTGGACGACGATGCGACCATTCTCGACGCGGGCGAGCGCGTGGG
The DNA here is from genome assembly GCF_036406195.1 of Steroidobacter sp. Lineage (GTDB taxonomy): Bacteria > Pseudomonadota > Gammaproteobacteria > Steroidobacterales > Steroidobacteraceae > Steroidobacter. The sequence goes on along the minus strand of NZ_DASWVW010000059.1, from coordinate 19,602 downwards.
TATGGAGCTGCCGTACTCCTGCCGCGCCGGCGTGTGTTCGACCTGCCGGGCGAAGGTGGTCCGTGGCAGCGCCGAGATGGAAGTGAACTACGCCCTCGAGCCTTGGGAAGTGGAAGCCGGTTTCGTCCTGTGTTGCCAGGCTCGCCCGACCAGCGCCGAGATCGAGCTGACTTACGACGAGCGCTGAGCCATGAGCTATCAAACCATTCTGTTCGACGTGTCGGCGGGCGTGGCGCGACTGACCTTGAACCGTCCCGACCGCCTCAACAGCTTCAACGTGCAGATGCATGGGGAAGTGAGGGATGCGCTGTCGACTTTGCAGAACAACAGCGAGGCCCGCGTGCTGGTGTTCACTGGCGCCGGGCGTGGGTTCTGCGCTGGCCAGGATCTCGGCGATCGCGCGGTCGCGCCGGGCGGGCAGGGCGTGGACCTCGGCGACTCCATCGAGAATTACTACAAGCCTTTGGTGATGGCGCTGCGCAATTTGCCCATGCCGGTCATCGCGGCCGTCAATGGCGTTGCCGCAGGCGCGGGAGCAAACATCGCCCTGGCCTGCGACCTGGTGATCGCCACGAAGTCTGCGAGCTTCGTGCAGGCCTTCAGCAAGCTGGGCCTGGTGCCCGACTCGGGCGGCACCTGGTTCCTCCCGCGCCTGCTCGGCAACGCACGCGCCATGGGCCTCGCCTTGTTGGGAGACAAGTTGCCTGCCGAGCAGGCGGCGCAATGGGGTTTGATCTGGCGTTGTGTCGAGGACGCGGAGTTCAAGAACGTCGTCGATCACCTGGCCAGCCAGCTTGCCACCGCTCCAACGCGCGGATTGGCGCGGACCAAGCAAGCCATTTACGAATCCTGGAGTCACACGCTCGAGCAGCAGCTCGACCAGGAGCGAGACTTTCAGCGAGAGCTGGGCCGCTCGCAGGATTATGCCGAAGGCGTCGCTGCCTTCACCGAGAAGCGCACGCCGAAGTTCACCGGCCGGTGAGCTGCACGCGAGGGGGGTGGACATGCAATTGAAGAGCTACATTCAGGGTCGCTGGTTCGCCGGTGAAGGCGAGGCGCAGCAGCTGCGCGATGCCACGACTGGCCAGGTGATCGCCTCCGCGTCGTCGACCGGAATCGATTTTCGGGCCACATTGAAATACGCGCGTGAGGTCGGCGGACCTGCGCTACGCAAGCTGACGTTTCATGAACGCGCCGCCAAGCTGAAGCAGCTGGCCAAGAAGCTCGGTGAGTACAAAGAAGAGTTCTATGCGCTCTCGTATGCAACGGGCGCGACCAAGACCGATTCGTGGATCGATATCGACGGTGGTTTCGGCACGTTGTTCGCCTATGCGAGCCGCGGTACGCGCGAGCTGCCGAACAGCCGCGTCTATATCGATGGCGATGTCGAAATGCTGTCGAAGACCGGCACGTTCGTCGGCCAGCACATCTGCACCCCGCTGGAAGGCGCGGCGGTCCACATCAATGCTTTCAACTTCCCGGTGTGGGGCATGCTGGAGAAGCTGTCTCCGACATTGCTGGCCGGCGTGCCTGCCATCGTCAAGCCCGCCACCGCGACGGCGTATCTCACCGAGCTGGTGGTCCGGCGCATGATCGAGTCCGGCATCCTGCCGGAGGGCTCGGTGCAACTGGTGTGCGGCAGCCTGGGCGATCTGTTCGATCATCTGACCTGTCAGGACGTCGTTTCTTTCACTGGCTCGGCGAGCACCGCGCAGAAGCTGCGGGCTCACAACAGCATCGTCGCTCACTCGGTGCGCTTCATCAGCGAGACGGATTCGATCAACAGCTGCGTGCTCGCCGAGGATGCCAGGCCGGGACAGCCGGAATTCGATCTGTTCGTGCGCGAAGTGGCCCGCGAGATGACCACCAAGGCCGGGCAGAAGTGCACGGCCATCCGTAAAGCGATCGTGCCGGCTGCGTATGCCGATGCTGTGGCCGAAGCACTGAAGACGGCACTCGGCAAGGTCGTCGTGGGCGACCCGCGTCTGGAGAATGTGCGCATGGGCCCGCTCGCTGCATTGTCACAGCGACGCGAAGTGCTCGGCCGCATCGCCGAGCTGCGACGTGAAGCAGAGCTGATCACCGCCGAACAGATCGATCTCGCCGGTGCCGAGCATGACCGCGGTGCATTCGTGCCGCCGTCACTGCTTTACTGCCGCGATCCGAAGAAGGCCAAGGCCGTGCATGACATCGAAGCCTTTGGCCCCGTGTGCACACTCATTCCCTATGAGTCCACTAGCGAAGCGATTGCGTTCGCGCGCAAAGGCGAGGGCAGCCTGGTGGCGTCCGTGTTCACTGCCGACGATGCATTGGCCACGGAGCTGGTGCTGGGCCTGGCGCCGCTGCATGGCCGTTTGCTCGTGGTGAATCGTGATTGCGCCAAAGAATCAACCGGACACGGCTCGCCCCTGCCGATGCTGGTGCATGGTGGGCCGGGCCGCGCCGGTGGCGGTGAGGAAATGGGCGGCATTCGCGGCGTGATGCACTACATGCAGCGCACGGCGATCCAGGGCAGCCCGCAGACCATCACTGCCGTCACCGGCCGGTGGACGCGAGGCGCCGTGCAGAAAGATCCGGGCCGGCATCCGTTCCGAAAAGCGTTTCATGAATTGCAGATCGGCGACACCCTGAACTCGGCCGAGCGTGAAGTCACGCTGGAGGACATAGAGAAGTTTGCCGCGCTGTCGGGCGACACGTTCTATGCGCACATGGACGAAGAGGCGGCGGCTCGCAATCCATTGTTCGGCGGCCGTGTGGCGCACGGCTATTTCCTCGTCTCGGCGGCAGCCGGCTTGTTCGTCGATCCGCCGTATGGTCCGGTGTTGGCAAACTACGGTATCGACCGCCTGCGCTTCGTGAAGCCCGTCAAGCCGGGCGACCGCATCAAGGTGCGGCTGACCTGCAAGTCCAAGTCGCTGCGCGCCGAGAAGGGCTACGGCGAAGTGGCCTGGGACACCGAGATCACCAACCAGAATGGCGAAATCGTGGCCAGCTACGACGTTCTGACCATGGTCAGCGAGCAGCCGGTGAGCTGACCGCCGCCGGCGAAGAAAAGCGCATGACGCCGTCGTCCACGGCGGCGAAGCGCAAGGTCGCGAGATCGAGCGCGTAGTTCTGATACAACCGCCAGGGCCGCTTCGAGCCCTGGTTCGGGAACTTGCCGCGTGCGCGCCGTATGTAGCCCGATGTGAAGTTGACCCACGGCGTGGGCGAGACCGATGCATCGTCATTGCGCGGCGTGCATTGCCGGTAACCCTGCCGGTCCATGTGATTCAGCAGGCGGCACACATACTCGCAGGTGAGGTCGCACTTCAGCGTCCAGGATGCGTTGGTATAGCCGAACGCCAGGGCGAAGTTGGGGACGTCGGCGAGCATCATGCCCTTGTAGCACAGGGTCCGTGCCAGCTCGACGGGCTGCTCGTCTACGACCAGTTGCATATCGCCGAACGCCTGCAGGTCCAAACCGGTCGCCGTGACGACCAGATCCGCGGCGATTTCGGCGCCGGAGCGCAATCGCAGGCCCTGCTCGGTAAAGGTTTCGATGTGGTCCGTGACCACAGAAGCCCTGCCGGTCTTGATCGTTTCGAACAGGTCGCCGTTAGGCACGAGGCACAGCCGCTGGTCCCACGGGTTGTAACGCGGCGTGAAGTGACGCTCGACGTCGCAGCTGTCGCCCAACTCGTCCTTCACCTGCCGAATGAGCATTTGTTTCATGCGTCCCGGCGCGCGCCGGCACAAGTTGTAGAACAGCATGCCGAGCAGGACGTTCTTCCAGCGGGTGATGCCATGGGCCAGCTTCGCTGGGAAGATGTGACGCAGCCAGTTGGCAATCCGATCTTCGGCGGGCCGCGCCACGATGTAGGTGGGTGATCGCTGCAGCATGGTCACATGCGCGGCGGTCTTCGCAAGCTCCGGCACCAGCGTTACGGCCGTCGCCCCGCTGCCGATGACGACGACACGCTTGCCCGCATATTCGATGTCGTCAGTCCATTTCTGGGGATGCACGATTCGGCCCTTGAACTGATCGGTGCCTGCGAGCTCGGGCGTGTAGCCGGCGTCGTAGTTGTAGTAGCCGCTGCACATGAAAAGGAAATTGCAGGTGAAGCGCACGACTTCGCCCGACGGCTGTTGCGCCTCGACGGTCCACAGCGCATCGGCAGTCGACCAGGCGGCGCGCTTGACACGGTGATTGAAGCGGATATTTCGGTCGATACCGTATTCGCGCGCCGTGTCGCGCACATATTTCAGAATCGAAGCGCCGTCGGCGATGGCCTTGGTCTCGTGCCAGGGCCGAAACGAATAGCCGAGCGTGTACATGTCCGAATCGGAGCGAATGCCCGGATATCTGAACAGATCCCACGTGCCGCCGATGGCGTCGCGCGCTTCGAGAATGGCGTAGCTCTTCGTGGGGCAATCGAGTTGCAGGCGATATCCCGCGCCAATGCCGGACAAACCCGCACCGACGATCAACACGTCAACATGTTCCGTGGCCGGCATGGGCGACACCGCCACGGACCTTGCTTCATCAATCATTGTTCATCAATCGTCGGTAGGCGCGTAATTCAACGGCAGGGCAGTGGTGTACTTGATGGTTTCCAGCGAGAAGCTGGCGCTCACGTCCAGGAAAGCGCAGCCGGCGATCAGCCGCTTGTAGACCACGTCATAGGCATCGATGTCGGGCACGACGACACGCAACAGGTAATCCACCTCGCCGCTGACGCGGTGGATCTCGGTGATCTCCGGGATGTCGCGCACCGTGCGCACGAACTGCTCGAACCACGCTTCGCTGTGATTGGAAGTCTTGACGGTGACGAACACAGTGGTGCCGACGTTCACCGCCTTGGCATCCAGCAAGGCCACCGTTCGGGTGATGACGCCGGTTTCCTGCAAACGCTGGATGCGGCGCCAACACGGCGCCTTGGACAAGCCGACCCGCTCGGCAATGTCGGCGGCGGTGAGCGAGCCGTCATGCTGCAGCAGGTCGAGAATGCGGCGATCCAATCGGTCCATGGCAGAGGTGGCTGCGACGAGGGCTGGTACGCGCAGGGACGCGCGATTGCGCAACATTGTTGCGTCCCTCGTGCCGACTGTCCATGTTTTCGCAATCGTGTCGCCGGCGGGCTTGGGTAGGCTGTGTGCATGGACATTCTGCGCGCGAATCCCTTTACCGAGCACCCCGCGTCAGCCGGGGAGACGTATCTGGAGCACCTGCGCACCGCCGCCGGCTTTGGCTTCCAAATGGTGGCTGCGGGGCTGGCCTGCCTGGTCCATGCGTTGCTGCCGTTTCTGTTCGTTCGTACCGGCAGCGATTGCATTTTTCGGCTGCACGAGCGGATGCGTGCACGCCGTCAGATGTCGCAGGCAACTCGTCAGGTAACGGGCCCAGTGACGGGCCAGTAACGGCCAGTATTCGGCCAGCATTCGGCAAAGGGGGCATCCTCCTTACGACGCCAGCCCGGGCGTCGCTGGCTCGTGCGCGCGAGCCGGATAGAATATCCAGTGTCGAGCACAGCGATTCAAGACACGGTTCATGCGTTCCGTGCAAGCTCGCTTTGCCACCAAGAGAAAGGGTTGAGAAAAAGGGTTGAACGTGAAGAAATTTCCAGCCGCGTTGCTAACGCTCGTCGGCCTGGCCTCCGGCGTGCCGCTGGCCCACGCAGAGAATGGCCAACTCTATGGTCTGCTGCGCACTCGTGACCTGACTCCTTTCGGCTTTCTACGCCTGGACATGCGGCCGGCGCACGCCATGGCGATCGAGTCCGGCACCTGGGCCATCGAGACCGAAGTGGCCTATCAGAATACCTGGGCGTTGAGCCCGGCGCTGGAGGACTATCTCACCGCGCTGGCAGCAACCGGCCGGCGCGAGCTGGGTGCGGCCGAGCTGCAAGACATTCGCGACCTGCCCGGCGAGAATTATCTGGTCGACATGGAGCTTGCGCTGCTGGACCTGACCTTCCATTACAAGATCTCCGAGGCCTGGACGGCGTACATGATCGCCAGCGGCGTCTCGTACCAGGGCGGATTCCTGGACAGCACCATCGAGGGCTTTCACAACACCTTCGGCTTCAGCAGCTTCGGCCGGCCGGCGGTGGCGCGCAACCGGGTGAACCTGATCTACGACCTGAAGTCGACTCAATATGCCAGCCTCAGCCGTCCCACCGAAGGTGGCGTGCTCGATCCCACGTTCGGTCTGCGCTACACGAGCTGGAAGCTGCCAGGCGATTGGCATCTGTCTGCGGAACTCGCGGTCAAGGTGCCGGTCGCGGGGCGGCGCGAGTTGCTGTCGACCGGACGCACCGACTACGGCATCCAGGTGTCTTTTCAGCGCAAGGCGCAGAATCACGCGTTCTACTTCGATGCAGCGGCGGTCTACTACGACGGTGCCCCGGCAGACGTGTCCCCGCAGGATTCGCAGGTGATCCCCACGCTGGTCTTCGGCTACGAGCGCATGCTGACCTCGCGCACCAACGTGAACTTGCAGGGCTACATCAGCCAGAGCGTCTACTCGCGCGATCAGACCGAGCTCGATGAGCTGCTGGGCGAGAAGTACCAGGTCAGTCTGGGCGTGCGCCATCGACGCAACAACTTCCTGATCACCTTTGGCATTACCGAGAACCTGCAGAACATCAACAACACACCCGACATTGGTTTCCAACTCGGCCTCGCCTGGATGCCGCTGTAGTGGAGGTAGCGGCTGGCCCGTTCAGCGCGTGGCTGCGACAAATGCGTCGCTCGCTGCTCGGCAACGAAGGCATGGATGTGCCGTGCGGAGACTGCGATGGTTGCTGCGTTTCCGGGTATTCCGTGCAGCTACGGCCCGAAGATCACCGGGCCGCGGCCAGGATTCCGGCAACCTTCGTAGTGAGCGCGCCGGGCTTCGCCAAGGGACATCTCACAGTTCGTCCGCTGCCGAGTGGCGTGTGCCCCATGCTCGATGGCGGCAAATGCTCGATCTACGCGGACCGGCCGCAGACCTGCCTCGACTACGACTGCCGCATCTTCGCCGCTGCGGGTATCGATGCGGGCGGCGAGGACAAGGCCGTCATCAACAAACGCGTGCGGGAGTGGCGGTTTTCCTATCCAGAGCCGCTGGATCTCAAGGAACACGAGGCGGTACGCGCTGCCGCCGCGTTCATTCGCGATCGACGTGACAGCTTTACCGTTCGCGTACCTGCCGGCCCGATGGGCATCGCGGTGTTCGCGATCAAGGCGTACACGGTGTTTCTCGATCCTCACTTCACGAGCGGCAGCGATACGGACATTGCCCGCGCCATCATCGACGGGGTTCGCCGTTTCGATTCCGGCACATTGGCATAGCAACAAACGCTTCCATAACCACCAGCGCATCGCCGGTGCTGACCGCCTTGCCCTCATCGGCCTTGCCTCATCGATAAGGCCGCATGGCGGCCGGCGGCAAAATGGCTGCCTCGAAGGACAGTCTGGACGACAGTCTGGGGCAGGCAGCATCTGAGCGTTTGAGGGCCGTCACCGGGCCGTTCGGGCGCGGATGCTATGATCCGCCCCATGCAACGAGATCTCGACAAGATGCGCCGGCGGCCGTTCTTCTTCCCGCTGGTGCTCGCGGTTCTATTGTTCATCGCTTTGGTGGCTGCCGCGGCGTGGCTGTTCGATGCCCGGGCCACCACCGTGGTGTTCGTCGTGCGTCACGCCGAGGTGGAAGCGGGCAACGATCCGGATCCGCCGCTGAGCGTCCAGGGCCGCGAACGCGCCGCGCGTCTGGCGACAATGCTGTCCAAGGCTCGCCCGGTGCGCGGCCTGGATGCGATTTTCGCGTCCGAGTTTCGACGCGCCCATCAGACCGTCACACCCTTGTCCGAGACCCTGGCTTTGCCGGTCAACGTCGTACCCACGGCCACCTGGGCCGAGCTCGCCAAGCGCATCACTCGGGAACATCGCGGCGAATATGTGCTGGTCGCGGGCAATCCCAATAACATCCCGCAGGTGGTGCAGGCATTGAGCGGCGAGAGCGTGACCCTGGGCGAGGACGAGTACAACACCATGTTCGTGGTGTTCGTGCCGCAGGTGTCCAAGAGCAAGGTGGTCAGACTGTCCTACTGAGCGGGTCCTCGATCTGGCCGGCACCCGGGCGGCGGACAAAGTGCTCCGCTGCGCTTGCCTGCCGGCAGGCCGGTGCTACAATTCGCGCCCTTCGGTGGGCCCGTAGCTCAGCTGGGAGAGCGCCTCGTTCGCAATGAGGAGGTCAGGAGTTCGATCCTCCTCGGGTCCACCAACTTTCCCCACCCGTGCCTTAATCTCGATCCGTCAATGACTTACGGGCGCCCCGGCGGTCTTCCGCCAGCCCGTCGCCCGGTCCGATGGCTAGAGGCTGCATGCTGCCAAGATCGCTGCTGTTGGGTGTGTTGCTGGGGCTCTCGTGGATGCCGGCCCACGGCGCCGAGCAGGCCGACGCCCCTGCCAAGATCGATCCGATCGCGTCGCGAGCGGTAATGACAGGCGAGCAGGTGGTGCAGATCCTCGATGAGACCGTCGACTGGTATCGCACTCTTGGCACCCAGCAGCAAGCCGCGACGCAACCCAGCGACTTGCTGATCCTGTACGCCAATCGCCAGACCGCCGAGAAAGTCATCGCGCTGGCCTTCGAGATCGCCCGTGCGAACGCCGAGCTGATCAGCAGCGAAGCCGGCGCGCAGGAAAACGAAGACGCCGAGTCGAATGCGGAAATGCGGTCGCATGCCCGCATGAAGCAGCAGCTCGACCAGCAGCGCACGCAGTTGCAGGGCGAGATAGAAGCCGTGAATGCGAAGATCGCCACAGCGTCGGCCAAGGAACGAGGCGACCTGCAAGCTCGGCGTCAGGTCCTGCAAGGCGAGCTGGATCTCATCAATGCCCAGCGCAATCTGTTCTCGAACATGGCGCAGTACGCCAGCGAGAATGTCGGCGCGAATGCGTTGAAGGCGCACATCGATGCAATTGCGGCGTCGATACCTGCGGCCAGTGCCACGCCGGTGACGATGCCTGGAACAATCGCAGCTGCGCCGGCCGCGGCGTCGTTCACATCGGCGGTGAGCACATCGCTGAGCCAGTTCGGTATCTGGGATCTGACCGCGACCGTGCTGCGCCTGTCGGCCAAGGCGCGAACCATCGAGACGGTCGATCGGCGCACCGAACAGCTGCAGGAAACATTCAAGGAGATCCGCGACGCTCCGCTGAAGCAATTGCAAGCGCTGGCCGCGCGAGGCGATGCGTTGGCGGCGCAGTCAGGTTCGCAGGACCGCGAGAGTCTGCGGCGAGTGCGCGACGAGTACGACACCATTGCCTGGCTGTTCCAGCAAACATCATCCATCGTCACGCCGCTCAGCAAGGCGGAAGTGCTGCTGACTCAGTATCGCAATAATCTCGATAACTGGCGTGAGGCTACCCAAAGGCAGTCTCGGGAAGCGTGGCGTGTTCTCGGCATCCGCCTCGTGATCTTTGCTGCGTTGCTGGCTTTGGTTTTCACGGCGGCAGAGTTGTGGCGTCGTGCCGTGTTTCGCTACGTGCCTGACATCCGCCGTCGCTCGCGACTGTTGTTGCTTAGAAAGATCGTGCTGTGGGCGCTGGTGGTCGCCATCGCTGCCGCGACGTTCGCGACTGAGCTGGGATCGCTGGCCACGTTCGCGGGTCTCATCACCGCCGGTCTGGCGGTGGCCATGCAAAGCGTGCTGGTCTCGGTGGTGGGGTACTTCTTCCTGGTCGGCAAGTATGGCATTCGCGTCGGCGATCGTGTCCAGGTGGGCAGCGTCACCGGCGAAGTCATCGATCTCGGGCTGGTGCGTCTGCACTTGCTGGAATTGAGCGGCCAGGGTGGGGCCATGAGTCCGACTGGCCGCGTCGTGGCGTTCGCCAATTCCATTGTCTTTCAGGCCTCGGGCGGGCTGTTCAAACAGATCCCTGGCATCAATCTCGCCTGGCGTGAAATCACCGTGAAGCTGCCGACGGGGGCGGATTCAACGGAGTTGAAGACTAAGTTGAGCGATGCTGTCAGCGGCGTGCTCAACGACTACCGCGAGGACATCCTGCGGCAGACGCAGGAAATCGAGCGCGCTGGCTCGGCGCATGGCCCGGGCGATGTTCAGCCGCAGGTCCAGTTGCGCTTCTCGGTGGATGGTGTGGACGCCATCGTTCGTTATCCAGTCGAGCTGCGGCATGCCGCCGAGATCGAGGAGCGCGTGTCGCGCGAAGTATTGCGCGTCATTACCTTCTCCTCCTGAGCGGCGTGGTTATTTCGGCGGCCGCAGGGCGTGACGTTGCAGCTTGCCCGTCGCGGTCTTGGGCAGCGAGTCGCGGAACTCGAGGGCGCGCGGATACTTGTAAGGCGCGATGGTTTGTTTGACGAAGTCCTGCAGAGTCTGAACCAGCTCGGGCGAGCCCGCGATGCCCTCTTGCAGAACGATGAACGCCTTGACGAGTTGCCCGCGCGCTTCATCCGGAACGCCGATGACCGCGCATTCGTGTACAGCCGGATGCTGCAGCAAAGCCGCCTCTACCTCGGGACCGGCGATGTTGTAGCCAGCCGAAATGATCATGTCGTCGGCGCGCGCTTCGAAGCGGAAATAGCCGTCCTCGTCCTGCGAATACAGATCGCCGGTGACGTTCCATCCGTGCACCACGTAATCGCGCTGCCTCGGATCGTCGAGATAGCGGCAACCCGTCGGGCCCTTCACGGCGAGCCGTCCGACCTTGCCGGGAGGCAGCGGCAAGCCATCTGGATCGAGAATGCACGCTTGATAGCCGGGCAGGGGTTTGCCGGTCGTGCCAGGGCGAATCTGCTCGCCCTTGGCGGAAATGAAGATGTGAATGAGCTCGGTCGCGCCGATGCCGTCGATGAGCCGCATCTTGGTCGCCGCGAACCACGCGTCCGACGTTGCCTTGGGCAGCGCCTCGCCGGCGGACACACAGCGCTCGAGGCTGGAGATATCGAACTTCTCGAGGATCGGCAGCAGCGAGCGATAGGCCGTCGGCGAAGTAAATAACGCCGTCGCGCGAAAGCGTTGCACGGCCGATAGCAGATTGTCCGGGCTCGGCTGCTCCACCAATAGGGTCGCAGCGCGCCGGCCGAGCGGAAACACCAGCAGTGCGCCCAGGCCGAACGTGAACCCCAGAGGAGGGCTGCCGACATAGATGTCGTCCGGCGCGGTTTCCAGCAGATGTCCCGCAACGACCTCGCGCATCGCCAGCACATCGCGATGAAAGTGCATGGTAGCTTTCGGCGTGCCCGTCGTTCCCGAGGTGAACGCGAGCAAACAAACATCGTCACGGGCAGTGTCGACATTGTCGAACGTCGAAGCCTGCCCGTTCATCATTCCCTCCAACTGCCCATCCCCTGCGCTAGATCCGTAGCAGACGATGCGTTTCAGCCGGCCGCCCAGTTGCGCCGCTTGCTCCAGTTCCTGCGCGAAACGCCAGTCGCACAGCGCGTGATCGATTTGCGCCCGCTCCGCGATCACCGACAATTCGGGCGCTCGCAGCAGCGGCATGGTGGTAACCGCAATGGCACCGGCCTTCATCACGGCGAGCCAGCAGGCCACCAGCGTCGGGTTGTTCGGCCCTCGCAGCAGCACACGATTGCCGGGCACGATGCCCATCTCGTTCACCAGGACATTCGCGATGCGGTTGGCGCGTTCGAGCAGTTGTGCGTATGTCCACACGCCACTGTCCGAGTACAACGCGACGCGCTCGCCGTGGCCTTCGTGAATCGCATCATCGAGCAGCACGACGCCGCAATTGATCCGCTCCGGATACTGGAGTTCCGGCAGATCGAAGCGAAATTCGGGCCAAAGATGCGGCGGAGGCAACCGCTCGCGTGCGAATCGATCTACATGCGAGGTGTAGGGCATGCGCAGTGTTGGAGCCAGCATCAGGTCACCGCCGCGCGAACGGAATAACGAGGGTCCGCGTAGCAGCCGCTGTGAACCACATCGGCCACCGTGTAAGCGGCGTCCCAGACATCCTGATAACGAAGGTAGAGTGGCGTGAAGCCGAAGCGCAGCAGATCAGGCGCGCGGAAGTCTCCAATCACGCCGCGTTCGATCAGCGCCTGCATGATGGCGTAGCCGTCAGGATGCGCGAAAGAAACATGGCTGCCACGCTCGTTCACGTTGGCCGGACTCACCAGGCGCAACGAAGGGCAGATATCGGCAATGAGATCGACGAACAGCTCGCTCAGCCAGCGCGATTTCTGCACGATGTCCTGCATGCGACTGCGCAACATCACGTCCACACCCACTTCGAGACTGAGCACGCCGAGAATCGAGGGCGTGCCGCACAGGAAGCGGCGGATACCCCGTGCGGGCTCGTACCGATCGATGAATTCGAACGGACGGTTGTGGCCCATCCAGCCCTTGAGCGGCGAGGCCAGCTCGGCCTGCAGCCGCTCGGCCACGAACAGGAACGCCGGCGCGCCCGGCCCGCCATTGAGATATTTGTAGCCGCACCCCACGGCCATATCGGCTTCGCAGCCGTTGAGATCGACCTCGATCGCGCCGACGCTATGACTCAAATCCCAGATCACCAGCGCGCCATGCTCGTGAGCCCTGGCAGTAATGGCTCGCATGTCATGGATCGCGGCGGTTTTGTAGTGGACATGCGTGAGCATGACCACCGCAGTATTCGTATCGATGGCATCGATGATGCGCTCGCCGGGCTCCAGCCGCAGCTCCAGAGACGCATTGCGTGTGCCGATGGCGCCCTCGGCCATGTAGAGATCGGTCGGGAAGTTGCCCGGCTCCGACAGCACGACGCGGCGGTCCGGGCGAGCGGCGAGGGCGGCGCCCAGCAGCTTGAACAGGTTCACCGAGGTGGAATCCGCGACGACCACTTCGCCGCTGCGAGCGCCGATCAGCCTGGCGATCTTGTCGCCGACGCGCAGCGGCGCATCGATCCAGTTGTGATCGTTCCAGCTGCGGATCAGGCTCTGGCCCCACTCCTTGGCGACGACTTCCTCGATGCGGGCGCGTGTCGCCCTGGGCAGCGGACCGAGCGAGTTGCCATCCATATATATGAGGCCGCCCGGCAGCTCGAACTCTTCGCGCCGGTGGCGCAGGGGGTCTTCCTGGTCCCAGCGGCGGATCGCCGGGTAGGTAATTGCATCTCGCCGCTCGAAGTTGGTGGTTTTGTCGAATTTGCGATGCATGTGTCCCGTCCCTCGTGACCCGGAAAGTGTCGCGCTGCGGCCGCGAGACATTGTTCCGAATGGCCACCCTTGCAAAGCCTCGCCAAGAACGTTAGTAGTGCAGCTGGGCCCTTTAGCAGGACAATGTCCCGATGCTGGACAAAACGGAAACCGCTATCCTGAAATTGCTCGAGGAGAACGGACGGCTCTCATACGCCGAGCTGGGCGAGAAGGTCGGTCTGTCGAAGAGTCCGTGCTGGACGCGAGTGCACGACCTGGAGCGTCGCGGAGTCATCCGACGTTATCGAGCGGAGATCGACGCGGCGTCGGTGGGGCTGGAGCTGCATGCGTTCGTGCAGGTGACCATCGACTCGGCGCGGCACACCGACTTCGAGGCGGCGGTGAATCGTCACCCTGCCGTGCTGGAGTGCTTCACGACGGCGGGACAGGCGGATTACCTGCTGCACGTGCTGGTGCGTGGCATCAGCGAGCTGGACGAATTGCTCCGCTCGCAGATTTCGCGGCTGCCCGGCGTGCAGCGCTTGGAAACCACGGTCTGCATGAAGACCATCAAGCATCGCGGCTCGCTGATGGCGTGCCTGCGATGAGCAACGAACAACTCAGGAGAGCATCATGATCGGCGGTGTCAGTGCAGTGGTCCTCATCAAGGCCGAGACTTCCAGTGTCAACGAGCTTGCGCAGAAGCTGGTGGAGTTGAAGGGTGTCGCCGAGGTGTTCTCGGTGGCCGGGCAGTACGATCTCGTGGCCATCGTGCGCGTCAACGAGAACGAACAGCTGGCCGAAGTGATCACCGACAAGATGCGCAAGCTACCCGGCGTGCAGCTCACCGAGACCATGATCGCGTTTCGTGTGTTCACCAAGGCCGCGGTGGAAGGCATGTTCGACCTGGGAAGTTGACGCGCGCACCGTTTTATTTCTGGTCCAGTACCTGGCGGACCTTGGTCGCCAGCTGCTGGAGGGTGAACGGCTTCGGCAGGAACGAAACATCTCGATCCAGCATGCCGTTATGGATGACGGCATTGCGCGTGTAACCGGTGGTGTACAGGACTTTCGCGTCCGGGCGCTGCTCGCGGATGCGATCGGCGAGTTGCTTGCCATTGATGTCGGGCATCACCACATCGGTGAACAGCAGATCGAAGCGGGTGTTCGCCTCGACCATCGCCAGCGCCTGCCTGGCATCGCTCGCGTGGATCACCGTGTAGCCGAGGTCGCGCAGCAACTGCACCGACATCTGGCGAACGCGGTCTTCATCTTCGACCACCAGGATCACTTCGCAGGGCGTGCCTTCCGGCGGCGGGGCAGGCTGCGTTTCGGGCACGGACGCTTCTTCCTCGCCGACGTAGCGAGGCAGATAGAGCTTGACCGTGGTGCCCTGGCCGACTTCAGAGTACAGCTTCACGTGACCGCCGGACTGCTTGGCGAAGCCATAGACCTGCGACAGGCCGAGACCGGTGCCCTGGCCAGGCTTCTTGGTCGTGAAGAAGGGGTCGAACGCACGCGACATCACTTCAGCGGTCATGCCGGTTCCCGTATCGGTCACGGCAATCGCTACATACTGACCGGGCCGAACATCGGCGTGATCGGCGGCGTAGATATCGTCCAGGTGCGCGTTCATGGTCTCGAGGGTGATCCTGCCGCCCTCGGGCATCGCATCGCGCCCATTCACGCATAGGTTGAGAATGGCGCTCTCCAGTTGCGGCGGATCGGCGAACATGCGCCACAGACCGCCGGCCAGCACGGTCTCCATGCGGACGTTGCCGCCGAGCGTTCTCGTCAACAGCTCGGACATGCCGCCGACCAGTTTGTTGACGTCCACAGAGCAGGGCGCGAGAGGTTGCTGCCGCGAGAATGCCAGCAGCCGCGAAGTCAGCTCGGCGGCTCGCAGCGCGCCCTCCATGGCGTGATCAACTGCCATCGCGGCCTTGGCCGGATCGCGCACGAGGTATTTCTTCGCCATGTCGATCGAGCCGACGACGATCGCCAGCATGTTGTTGAAGTCGTGCGCGATGCCGCCGGTCAGCTGCCCGACCGCCTCGATCTTCTGCATCTGCCTGACCAGGGCCTCGGCCCGGGCGCGCGATTGCACCTCGTCACGCAGTTGCTGGTTGGCGTCCTCCAGCTCGGCGGTGCGCTCGGCAACCCGCGTTTCCAGCAGATCGTTGGCGCGGCGGCGCAGATCGTTGTCGTGCGCGTACTCCGCGAAGCCGCGATGCATGGCCGCGGTCATCAGCAGGATCACGCTGACCAGCACGACATAGAAGCCCATGCCGATCCAGTTCGACAGGCCCTCGGCAGACAGCGACCAGGTCGGGGACAACAGGAAATACCCGGACAGAACAGCACCCAGCACGCCCGCGACCGCGCCCGCGCGCCAGCCGAAAATGAAAGCGGTGAGGACGATGGCGACGAAGAACGTGATGAAGGGAAAGCCGTGCAGTTGGGCGCTGAGCAATACACGGACATACATCGCTGCGATGCTGGCGGCCACGGCGAAGGCATGGCCCAGCCAGCGGCTTTCGCGCAGGAATTGCGTGGTTTCGTACCACTTGCGGATGCGTTTTACGAGCATGAGTGGTCGCGAAGTGCCGCCCGTCCCCCCGACAAGCGCGCAATCTAGCAAAGCGGGCTTGCTCCCAACAGCTTTCGCCGCCGGAACTCGCCCGCGCCGCCAACGATTGGATTCGTCGCGAGGTTCGGCCAGTCACTGCGCCGAGCCCAGGCTTTCTACTGAGGCTTTCATGGATTGGCTGTCCCTGCTGCAATGGCCCGCGATGCTCGTCACCCTGGTGGCCGCCTGGCTGGTCGCGTCCCAATCCCAGCGCCGTCGCAAATGGGGTTTCTGGACCTTCATCGCGAGCAACGTGCTGTGGACCGTCTGGGGCTGGCACGAGGGCGCCGCGGCGCTGATCGTGCTGCAGGTGGGCCTTTTTCTGCTGAACCTGCGCGGCACCCGCAAGAATGACCCGGCGACGTCATGATCCCGCCCCGAGCTGCTAGAATGCCGGCCGTCGCCCCCGTAGCTCAGTGGATAGAGCGACCGCCTCCTAAGCGGTAGGTCGTAGGTTCAACTCCTGCCGGGGGCGCCATTTTCTAATGCCTCCGTCCAAAATCACTCGCCTTGTCCAAAATCCGCAGGGCTTTCGATCGTTGCGGCAGCCGGCGATAACGCTTCTTTGTGACCGGACATCGGCATGGCCGGGCGCATCGGCCGCCTCTTGATCGGTATCTGCGTCGCTCGCTTCGCCCTGAGATCGTGGAAGTGATCGGCGAACCCATCCGCCTTGCGTTTGGCCAGTAGGCGCTGCCACTGAAGCTGGAACGCATTGGCCGTGAACGCCTTATGAACCTGGTCACAGGGTGACTGATAACGGTGAGACTGCTGATTGGTTGTTATCGAAGGTCGATCCCTGATGCCGTTCCAGCAGCCAAGCCGTCGTGCTGCCATCTTCTGGAGGCACGTGCCCGACAAAATCAACCAAGCGAATCTCAGCATTGACGAGCTTGCCAAAGGCGACAGCGGCATCTGTGCCGACTCGACTATCGTCGGAGGCGATGCGAATCATGATATGGCGGCCGGCAAGGTAAGGAACGAACTGCGCCAAGCCGTAAACCTCCTGATCGACCGCGTATCCATCGAATTCAGTCAGGCGCTGAAGGTCGGTCACCGGGGAGAGCAGCGCGATGTTTCGGATTCGCTCGTCATACGCCGCGCAGGTGACTGCTGTGTAGCCGCCGCGCGACTGGCCCACCACGCTTACCTCGGTAGCTCCGATCTGGTCGAGCACGAGAGACAGGCCCGAGCAGAACTTCCGGAACAGCTCCGTGTCGCCGGCTTCGATCCGCTTGCGCCAGCACGTCAGCTCGAACTTCGCAGGCTCCGTTGCATCCGCTCCGTGGCATGGCAGATCCAGCGCCAGCAACGAAAAACCCGCACCGAGCAGGTCAGACGGGACGCTTCCCAGGGCGTTCGTGTACAGCGTCGTGTGCATGTCCATCGCCATCAGCACCACGAGCGGGCCGTGATTGGCAATGAGTTCGTAGGCTGGCAACTCGACAGCCGGCAGCGGTGCGAGCGCGGGCTCGCTTGGGGACGCGGGAGGGGCCGAGCCATCCGACCCACACCCACAAAGAACGCTGAAGGCTATGAAAGCGATGATTCCTTTCATCAGTTCACTTGAACACAGACGTTGGAGTGTACGTAGGATGGAGTTCACAGAATGACACCAACTGCGCAACCGGACCTGGCAAAAGGAAGCTGAGTGCGAGAGCCGATTCGAGTGGTGGCACAGCATCGATGACGCGCGCCAGGGCGTGATCCTCTGCATGGCATATCAGCTGGGCACCAACGGCGTGACTAACTTCAAGCGCATGTGCGCCGCGCTGCGGATTCGCGATTACAGCGCGGCGGCAATCGAGATGCTGGACTCGACATGGGCGAAACAAACGCCGGCCCGGGCAAAGCGCATGGCGGAGATCATGAGAACGGAAGAGTGGCGATGACCTTCAAAGACCTGAAAGCGCGCCTGAGCGATCCGATCGTCGCCGGCGGCTTGCTGCTGGTAGTGCTCGGGGAGCCAAGCCCAGAGCGACGTACTGTACGGATCTCAAGACATTTTGGACGCGCCAGGGCGCCATCTCCTCCAGCCTTGCAAATCGCAACGATGCTCGTTCGAGCATGTGAAGCGGCCAGCTCTTCTTTCGTGATGGATCATCGTTGCCGCACGCGTCGCGGCCACCGCATCGTCAGGCAACTCGAGTCTCGCAATGTCGAGGCTCAGTGCTCGATCTGATCGTTCAGGTTCTGGACCGCACTGAGTGTCGATCCAAGATACATTCGCGTGAGCGCACGTCACCTGCGTCGATCGCGTGAAGCACGCGAGTTGCTGGACGCGGACGTTCAGGTTCAGACGTTTTTCGCTGCCTTCGAACATCGCTTCTTGATTATGAGAAGCAGTCCGCGCCGTGCGCGCCTCGAAGTGTGAACTTGTCGTGTGCGTGACGAAGCAATTTGTGAGCTCGACTCGCTTCGCTCGCATCTGAACGGCACGCAGTCTCGAAACAACGAGCAGGTTATGTCGGCGCTCCAATGACGCCGCATTTACAAAGCCTTTGCCAATGTTTCCATCGCATGTCGAAAAGCATTGCACCTAAGTGCTAGTGGGGCAGCGCGCCGATCGCCGAAGTGACTGAGCAGCAACGTGATTACATCGGTGGCATGGGGTTTGCAATCCTCTAGGTCGAAGACTACGAGCAGGCGTGAATTTCCCGCGATCTGCAAGGCGAACTGAAGGAGAAATTTGTGGCACGTTACGGATGGCTCGCGCTCGCGATCACGATTGTGGCTGCGATCCTGTTGCGCACCTCGCTGGTGGATGCTTATGTCGCAACGAAGGCGAAGACCCCACCGGCCCAAGAGTCGACACTATCCACGTCCGATGCAGGGGATGTTGCATCGATCGACGCTGCTGTCGATCAAACTAACGATCAACATAACGAGCTCGGATTGCCGCTGGCGTCGGTGCACGACGCAGCGTGGGGGCTCGACGGCTGCTCCCAGTTCGAATCCCGGGTCCTTTCGGAGTCGGGTGAGCTCATCACCGTACCGATCGATCTGTGTGAATCCGGCTTGCACCGGCAAAATCTGCTGGCGCGCCAGTCGGAGATCCCGGGTGCGGTCATGCCGAGCTACTTCGTGCCGGGTGCGCACGATGACTTTGCCAGCTCGACTGTCGCGGTCAACGACACTGTGTTGTTCAATGACGTCGCCGCGTCCGTTTCGACCCAACCTGAATATTTCGTTTCGAGAGGCTTGCACGGTGTGTTCGCGGGCAGCGGCTTCGCGGGCGGCGGTGGCGGCGGCCGGTTGACGAACGGGACTCCGGGCCCGACGTCCCCGGGCTCGGGCTCGGAAGGTTCGACGCCCCCCAATGCGCCGACCGACACCAACCCGCCGAAGAATTCGAACCCGCCGGGGAATGCCAATCCTCCGGTGGGTATGAATCCACCGGTGGACACCCATCCGCCAGGAGATACCAATCCGCCGGGCGATACCAACCCGCCAGTGGACGCCAACCCGCCAGTGGACGCCAATCCGCCAGTGGACGCCAATCCGCCGGTGGACACCAATCCGCCAGTGGACACCAATCCGCCTGTGACCGACGATCCGCTCGATCCCGGCCTGCCGACCGACCCAACGCCGCCCACCACCACGGTTCCGGAGCCGGGAACCTTCGGGCTGCTCGGCCTGGCGTTGGTTGGCTTGTTCCTCGGTCGTCGTCGGTCGCTAGCTCGAAGCGTCTGATCGTAGCTATTAACCCGGCGTAATTGAAGTGGACTCACGCGGCGTAGCGAATGTTCTTATTCTTGAAGTATGCCCGCACGCGGGTTGGCGACTTCTGGATCCGGCGCGAGTGACTGAGCATCGTGCGTTTCAGATCCTTCACATCTTT
>NZ_DASWVW010000058.1:0-8289 GCF_036406195.1 Steroidobacter sp. | reverse complement strand
AATAGTCTGTGGCTCACTCGATTAGCTGATCATCTGGAGAATGAAAGATACAGCCGCTGCGTTGCGCAGAATTACTCAGCTGCGGTGAGGCGTTTCCTCGCCCACCTCGAGAGGAGACGGCTGGTTGTTGAGAGCGTGCAGCTTCCAGATGTTGAGCACTATCTAACCGCCCTTCGGCTATCCCGGAAATTTCGCGACCGGCGTGGCCGAGCAACTACGGGGCTACGCAGACTGCATCGATCCGCGATTCATATGCTGCTGCGCTTGGTCCACGGAGCGTGGCCGGCCGTGAAGACTCCGCCTACTGCGCGCGAACTCCTGCTTCGTCAAATCGTCAGTGAGTACGACACGTGGATGAGCGAACTGCGTGGTTTAGCCGCAGAGACGCGAGCCGATCGCTGTGCTGAGGCACGTCGATTCCTCAAATGGTTGGAAGAGAACGGCAAGGACCAACTTGCAGCGATCGCTGTTGCAGACATTGATGCCTACGTGCGAACGCATGGCGCACCTGTACGACGAACAACGTGTAAAGCAATGACGATCCGGCTTCGAAGCTTCCTGCGCCATCTGCATCTTTCGGGAAGAACTAACCGGGACCTGAGCACAGCCGTCATCGGGCCAACGCTGTACGCCTTTGAAGGGATACCCTCGGCGTTGCAAACGGAAGATATCAAGAAGGTCCTGCAGGCGACGCGCCGGGATCGTTCGCCCATCGGCCGTCGCGACTACGCGATATTGATGTTACTGACGACTTACGGACTGCGTGCCGGCGAGATCACGAAACTACGCGTGGAAGACGTCGACTGGAAGCGCAGCGTGCTTCGAGTGCGTCACTCGAAGACCAGAGCCCACTCCGAACTGCCTCTTCTTCCGGAACCGGGCAATGCTATCCTGAATTACTTGCGGCATGGTCGACCACACACCACGGTTCGTGAACTGTTCATGCGAAGTCGCGCACCGTACCGAGGGTTCGCCACGGGGTCGAGCTTATACACGCCGATAGGCCGTCGACTTGCCGCGGCTGGCATCTCGCCGCAGGGCAAGAAAGGACCGCACGCGTTTCGTCACGCCAGAGCGGTCAGTCTGTTGCGATCAGCGATACCGCTGAAGCTGATCGGCGATGTACTGGGACATCGATCAGTGGACTCGACGGCCGTTTATCTGAAGCTGGCCACTGAAGATCTGCGCGCAGTCGCCTTGGAGATCCCGACAGGGGTGCCGACATGAAGCCCCTACCAGTTGAGGATCAGGAGAACATCCGGCGCTTCATCAAGAAGCTGAAACTTCGTCATCCGAAGAGTCCCATAATCTACAGCTGCATCTTGAGAGACTTTCAGCGCTTCGCCATCCAACGATGCGTCGGCAAGCCGCTCGCCGCAGACACCGTGCGCGCGTGGTTGGAGGAACGGATCCAGCGATGGCCCCTGCACATCGTCTTTCATCGCGCACGACTGGTCGACCGCTTCTTGGACTGGATGACAGCGTGCGATTGTCTTCCGAGCAATCCGTTGCATGAACTTCGCAGCGAATACGGCCAGCGGACGACCACGCCGATCATACGGGCTTTGCTCAGTTCCGATTCCGCCACTGCTCTCGAACGCTTGCGTCCCTTGCCTCGGTTCGGGAGTTTTCTCGGCCCGCGGATGCAGGAGCATGTGGCGCTCATGCGCTCACTGGGGCACCGCTACGATGTGTACTCGGATCGGTTGCTGCGCTTCGATCGGTTCCTGCAGCGTCGGCCGGATCTCATCGATGAGTCGTTGCCGGTACTAATCGAGGCATGGCGACAGGCGGGTACCGGGCTGCAACATGAACTCGAGAGCCAACAGTGTGGCCGGATCTTATCCAAGGCATGGCGCCGCGCTGATCCGAGCGTTGCCCTCGGATCGATTGATGCGGATCTGGAGCGTCGAGTTCGGGAGCAACATCGGCGACCCTACATTTACACAGAGGACGAGGTGCGGCAGTTACTGGCCACCGCGCGAACGTTCCCATCGCCACTGGCACCGCTTCGTCCGCTCAGTCTCTATACGATGCTGGTGCTTTCGTACTGTGCCGGACTGCGGCTCCGCGAAATCGTGAATCTCACGGTGGGCGACGTGAACCTGGAGGAGGCAGCGATCGAGATCCGCTGCACGAAGTTCTTCAAGTCTCGACGACTGCCGTTAGCGCCCAGCGTAATGGCCGCCCTCAAAGCCTATCTTGACGCGCGCCAGAAGGCCGGTGCTCCAACGGGGCCTGCCGCCGGCTTGTTCTGGCACCAGCAGTCGGCAGGTCGATACTCCCAGGTTATGGCAGGCAAGTTACTGGTGAGAGTGTTGCGCCGAGCAGGACTCAAACCATCACCCGGGAAAATCGGGCCGAGAATCCACGATCTTCGGCACGCGTTCTGTGTGAACCGCATGTTGACGTGGTATCGCGAAGGCATTAACCCGCAATCGCGCTTGCCGTACCTGGCCACTTATCTCGGACATAAGAATATCAACTCGACCCTGATCTACTTGACCATTACGCAAGAGTTGCTTCAGCAAGCCAGTGAGCGCTTCCGACGGAACGGCGCCGCGTTGCTGCGCGTGGGAGGGCAATCATGAAGACGACTTCCTTCCCGAGCCTCTTACACGCGTTCTTCCATGAATGGTTGGGACAGCAGCGAAATCTATCTCACCATACGGTGATGTCGTATCGTGACACGTGGCGCCTGTTCCTGCGCTTCGTCTCTCAACGTCAGAATCGTCCCGTCGCTCTACTGTCGCTGGCGCAGTTGAACGCAAGCGAAGTGCTCGCGTTCTTGCTGCACATCGAACAGGAACGCAAAGTCACTGTCGGTACGAGAAATTGCCGTCTGGCCGCTCTCCACAGCTTCTTTGCTTTCGTCGCCCAGCGTGAGCCGCTGGCGCTCGCCCAGTGCACCGAGGTTCTACGTATCCCCACAAAGAAGACCGATAGGCCGGCGATGTGTTATCTGGATGCTGATGAAGTCACCGCGATCCTCAAACAGCCGGATCGGTCCCGCTTGGAAGGGCAACGGGATCACGCGCTGCTCGCGTTCTTGTACAACACCGGCGCGCGGATACAGGAAGCGCTCAGCGCGTCCCCCGGCGCAATCCGCTTCGAATCGCCTGCACAGGTGCGGCTGTTCGGAAAGGGTCGGAAGGAACGGATCTGCCCGCTTTGGCCGGAGACCGTTGAGTTGCTCAAGGCGCTGCTGAGGCGACAGCCGCGTTCGGACGACGAAGTGATCTTTGTCAACTGCTATGGTCGTCCTCTGGGAGCCGCCGGCGTTCGCTTTAAGCTCGATCAATATGTTCGGGCCGCCTCCAGAGAAGTGCGGTCGCTCAGACAAAAGAACGTCACTCCGCACACGTTTAGGCACACCGCGGGTGTCCACCTCGTTGCGGCAGGCGTCGATGTGACCGTCATCCGCAGCTGGCTCGGACACGCCAGTCTGGATACCACGAATCATTACGCCCGAGCGAATATCGAGACCAAACGGAAGGCACTTGAGCAGGTCGATCCCTCAACAAGGCCAGGCAAGCCACCACGTTGGAAGCGCGAGGCCGCATTGCTCGCGTGGCTCGACTCGCTGTGAAGACCTCGCGTAAATAATGAGAAGCTCAGCGGCTCGCCCCTCTGCGAAAAACGGTGGACGGGCCGCTTCCTTCGCATTACTGGGTCCTTTTGATTACCGCGTGAGGTGCTGTTCGACAACACCAAGACGGTGATCCTCAAGCGTGATGGCTATGGTCCCGGCTTGCATCGCTGGCATCCGGGGATGCTGGATTTTGCCGGCGACTACGGCTTTCAGCTGCGTGTGTGCCGCCCGTACCGGGCGCGCACCAAGGGCTCAGACTCATACTGCACCTCGTCAGTTGCGTGTTGATGAAGTTTCGACATCGACCTGATATTCGCGCTTGTGCGCGAACTTCGCCGGCAGGTCCTCCGGCGGGATCTCGTAGAGGAAGTCACCGCGATCGTTCACGGGATGGGCGCGCAACAGACCGCGACGACGCCATCCGTGGACGGTCGAGACGACAACGTCGTAGCGAGCGGCCACTTCCTGCGGAGTGAGAAGCCCCTGGGTACGTAGGCGCGTGTATCGATCGGTAAGCTTGTAGATGTGACGGAGCCGTCCGATGCGTGCCGCCGTCCAGGGCGTTGTTACTACGGTACGCACACCGCGCTCGTTGAGCAGATCGGCGATCTCCTTATCGGTATAGGTATCGATCAGCTGATCGATCTCCTTGACGATGGCGGCATCCGTCGTGCGTAACTCGACGCAAGACTTTGGCAGCGGCAGATCGAGCGAACGCGTGGCGCCCCCGACAAAGCGGATATCCACGTGTACCGAGTCACCCTTGGTCAGCGCCACGTCCTCGATCAGTAGGCGCAGCATGCGCTTCTTGTCCTTCATCGGCGCGTGCGGATCGCGCCAGAGACGTGGGAAGTCTGTTGCGAGGGCCATCAGCTGCGCACGCTCGCTGTCGGTGACGACGCTCACATCTGCCGCGGCGGCCTTCTCGTACGCCTCCTGTGCCGCAGCGAGTGCACGCAGCTTTGCGTTCCAGTCAGCCTCCAGCGCATCCGCAACGAGGCGATTGTCAGGATCGACCTTCAGGAAGCGGCGCTGCGCGAGTTCTGCTTCATACTTCGCCCGCTCCACGTGCTGACGACGCAGCCGATCGGCGTCCTGCTGCCGGTTCGCGAGCTCCTGCTGCACGCTTAGCGCGACTTCTATTGCAAGCGGCGTCATCGCCTCGATGATGATATCGCCGATCGCCGCGTCGAGCGCACCTCCGTGCACCGTTTGACACAGACCGATCTCACCTCGATGCATCGGGCGGCGACCGCACCAGTAGGTGGGTACCTGGGCATTGTGGTGAGAGTGATAACGAACCGACATGCGCTCGCCGCAGGCGCCGCAGATCACAAGTCCCTGCAACAGGGCAGTCCCCTCGCGCGCAGGACCGCGATGTCTGTCCGTACTCCAGGCCAAAGCATTTCCCTTCACGCGCTGCAGGTTCGACAGATACTCGCCCCATGTGATGTAGCCCGGATGCATATCGCGCAGTAGGATCCATTCATCGCTCGGGACCTGCCGCGAGGAGTACTTGCCGCTCGGCAGACGGCGGTGTTTGGTGCGCCCGAAGACGAAGGCGCCGGCATATCGTGGGTTGTGGATGATCTGCCGGGCGCGACAGTGCAGGAGCTCCGCCCACACGAGCTCGCCCTTGTGCGCGCCGCTTCTCAGGCGGCGCGGGAAGAGCAAGTCTTTCGCGTGGAACTCCTTGACGACCGCCAGGCAGGATCCCGTGCGCCTGAAGGTATCGAAGAACAGCTGCACCGCCGCCCGCACTTGAGCGTCCGGATCGAGGATGACTCGATCCTGGGCATCATGGACGAACCCGACCGGCACCATCTGCTTGAGTTCGCCGCGACGAGCGCGGCTCAAAATGCCGCCGCGAAGGCGCGCTTTGAGCACATGCAGTTCCGCCTCGCTCATCGTGCCCTTCAGGCCCAGCAGCAGGCGATCGTTGAAGTGCGCCGGATCATACAGCCCGTCCTCATCGAGGATGAGAGTATCCGATAGTGCGCACAGCTCAAGCAGGCGATGCCAGTCAGTGGAGTTGCGGGCCAAGCGTGATACTTCTAGCCCAAGCACGATGCCCACGCGCCCGAGGCCGACTTCGCTGACAAGACGCTGGAAGCCCTCGCGGTCGGTGCTGGCGCCGGATTGCCCGAGATCGCTGTCGATCACAACGATTCGATCAAGCGGCCAACCCAGCGCCACGGCGCGCTCACGCAGCGCATACTGACGCTGCGTACTCTCGGTATTCTCAAACACCTGTCGCAGTGTTGACTGACGCACGTAGAGATAGGCCAGGCGCGACAGATGCGTGGTCGTGTTTTCTGATGAGCCTCACTGTTCAGTGGCATGGGTGACATCCCTCCGTCTGTGAAGAACGTTGGAGATCACGAGTCGAGAGCACCAGGCTCGCCAGAAGTGTCGTGATGTCGTGTCGTTGGACGCCGCAAAGCCAGCTCGGCACCTCACGGTCACCCGTGAGACTCGCCGCTACCGGTGGCTTCGCTGCATCCGTAGCCGTAGCCGCAGACGCGAGCGATGCACGGATCACGGCGTCAATGGCAGTGAGCCAGCTAGGCAGCCCCTCACGCAGCAGCAGCGCCAGACCCACACCACACCGCTGGCCTGCGCTGCTCGCCGCCGTTTGATCGCTTCGCGCTCCGATCACCTGCGAACGAAGCAACTCGTACTGAACGGCATACTGCGTGGGCTCGAGCGCAGCGGCTTCGGCGATCACCGCAGTTTTTTTTCCTGCCGCTTTAAATACGGAAGCAGTCGTCGCAGGATGCTGCGCGGGTGCGCCTGGATCCCGCAGCGCTTTGCCAGCAGTGCCGCCAGCTCCTCGCCGCTGAGCATCCGTTCGGCATCGCGCACTGCCTGAGCCAAGATCGCGAGGGCTTCGTCGGTGAGCTTGTGCGGTCGCTTCGGTCCACGCTTGTGTGGAAGCAAGCCCGGCAGACCTTCGCGGCGGAACAGCTCCTGGGTGACGTAAAAGACCGGACGAGACAGCCCGAAGGCTTGCGCCGCATCGACCACGGCCCGTCCCTCCATCTGGACACTGCGCAGCATCTCGTACTTGACCTGCAACAGATCGTTCGGATCGAAGAACGCACTGTCGCGAAAGAGTGGATCGGTCACGTTCTGGGGGTGGGGATGGGCAGCGCCCTGCGACTGCAGAGCCTGCTGGCGACGTGTGCGCTGACGTGGGCCTGATGCCATCGCGCTTCCTCGGAAAGAGGGTTGCCGACATGTCTTCGCAATTATGTACCAATACTTTGTGATTCGCAAGTAATTTCAGGTACAGATCCGCGGCAAATACCATTTCTATAGTACTACATCGACTTCCTCCACGGCATGTGTGACGTATCTTCATCGAGTGGAGCACATATTTTGCAAGACTGACAGCACAGAATTTACCTAACATGACGGAACCTCCTTCGCGTGCAGGTACGCATCGATGAGGGCACGCAATTCACGCAACCGATCGGTGCGGAAAAAGGCGCGGCCGGCGCCGACCGTGACGACGAGATCGGGTTCTAGAACATCGGTCCACTCGACTGGCAGCGTGCGCAGCCGCCCATCCGGACCGGCATACGAGACGCGATCTCCGCCCCAGTTATTACGTACCGCGAGCAGATCGAACGTCTGTCCTCGCAACGGATGGAACGGATGGGTGACGGTAAAAACTTGTGCGCCATGCTCGTCACCATATGCAATGCGCGCTTGACTCCAAGGGCAAGGTCGAGCGCTTCAACGGCTACCTCAAAGGCAGCTTCCTCGTGCCGTTGGCAGCGACGCTGCGTGCTGGTGGGCTGAAGCTCGATGTCGACACGGCGAACCGCGAGGTCCTGCGCTGGCTCAATGAGGTGGCCAACACCCGCATCCACGCCACGACGGGCGTTCAACCGTGTGTGCGGCTGGCCGAAGACCAGGCACAGCTCACCGCGCTGCCGATCCGCGCCAGCCAGGGCGCATCGGCGATCTCACGCGGCAGCGTCATGCCCCTTGAGTCGCTGCAGCATCCGCTGTCGGTGTACCAGGCGCTGCTGGAGGACGCGGCATGAGCCTCCAACAGCAACGCATCGCCGCGCTGTGCGAAGAGCTGAAGTTGCCTGTGATGAGCGCTGAATGGTCGGCTCTGGCTCAACGTGCCGCCGACACTCAGGCCAGCTTCGCAGACTTCCTCACCTCGCTGCTCGAGAGCGAGCAGGCCGCCAAGACCGAGCGCATCCGGCAGACACTACTGAAGCTTGCCACACTGCCCGCGGTGAAGACGATCGAAAGCTACGACTTCAGCTTCGCCAGCGGCGCACCGAAGCAGCAGATCCAGGAGCTCGCCTCGCTCAGCTTCATCGAGCGCGCCGAGAATGTCGTGCTGCTCGGGCCCTCTGGCGTCGGCAAGAGCCATGTGGCGATGGCGCTGGGTTATCGCGCCGTGATGGCCGGCATCAAGACGCGCTTCATCACCGCCGCGGATCTGATGATCCAACTCGCCGCTGCCAAAGCACAAGGCCGGCTGAAGGGCTACTTCAACCGGGCGGTGCTCGGTCCGAAGCTGCTCATCGTCGACCTATGTTGAGGACTCAAATATGTGGAGCCGGCGGACCTCGACATCGGTTTCGCACGGAGAAGCTGGATGATGCACTCCACATATCTTTAGAGTCTCCGAAGCCAGGGAATGAGCTCCGCGCCGTTGATCATCAGCC
>NZ_DASWVW010000057.1:0-48007 GCF_036406195.1 Steroidobacter sp. | reverse complement strand
GATCACCGCGCGCAGCGACTCCGACAGCATCGAGCGCACCATCGGCTTCTCGCCGGCGGGGAACACGTCGATGATGCGGTCGATGGTCTTGGCCGCCGACGAGGTGTGCAGGGTGCCGAACACCAGGTGGCCGGTCTCGGCCGCGGTCAGCGCCAGGCGGATGGTTTCCAGGTCGCGCATTTCGCCGACCAGCACCACGTCCGGGTCTTCGCGCAACGCCGAGCGCAGCGCTTCGGAAAAGCCCAACGTGTCACGATGCACTTCGCGCTGGTTGACCAGCGAGCGCTTGCTCTCGTGCACGAACTCGATCGGGTCCTCGATGGTGATGATGTGATCCGGCTTGTTGTCGTTGACGTAGTTGACCATGGCGGCCAGCGTCGTGGACTTGCCCGAGCCGGTCGGCCCGGTCACCAGCACCAGGCCGCGCGGCTGCATGGCCAGGTCCTTGAAGATCTTCGGCGCGTTCAAGTCGTCCAGCGACATGATCAGCGACGGAATGGTACGGAACACCGCCGCGGCGCCGCGGCTCTGGTTGAAGGCGTTGACCCGGAAGCGCGCCAGCTTGGGAATTTCAAAGGAGAAATCGGTCTCGTAGAATTCTTCGTACGCCTTGCGCTGCTTGTCATTCATGATGTCGTACACCATGCTGTGTACTTCTTTATGAGTGAGCGCCGGCATGTTGACGCGCTTCATGTCGCCGTCCACACGGATCATCGGCGGCACACCGGCCGACAGATGCAAATCCGAGGCATTGTTCTTGACGGCAAAAGCCAGCAGCTGCGCGATATCGACGGGCATGATCTTCCTTCCAGTCGGCGAACCGCGCCCCTCGCGGGGCGGGCTCGCCAGCGGGCGATGCGGACGCAATGATGAGCGTGCGGCAGTATAACGGGCGGGTACCGGGCTCAATATGTTAACCGGTCCGCAAATTTCGGCTGAAACCGTGGCGGCCATGATGACGGATGAGACGGCGCGAGAATTGACGAATCGTTGGGCGGAAACCCGGCAACGCATCGCTTCGGCAGCGGCCCGCTGGGGCAGACTGTCCGATTCGGTCGGGCTGGTGGCAATCAGTAAGGGCCACCCGGCGGCCGCCATTCGGATTCTGGCCGAGCTGGGGCAGCGGGACTTTGGCGAAAACTATCTGCAGGAGGCGTTGCCGAAGCTCCAGGAATTGCAGGATCTGCAGCTCACCTGGCATTTCACCGGCCAGCTCCAGGGCAACAAGACGCGGGCGGTCGCCGAACATTTCGACTGGGTCCACACACTGGATCGCGAGCGTATCGCCATCCGTTTGAACGAACAGCGGCCACACTACGCCGCACCTCTCAATATATGTGTGCAGGTCAGCCTGGTGCCCGAACCCGGCAAGGGTGGCGTACCGCCAGAGAAAGTATTGCCCCTCGCACGAGCGGTCGCAGCCCTACCGAGGCTCAAGCTACGCGGACTGATGTGCATTCCGCCGCCGCGCGACACCTTCGAAGAACAGCGCGAGCTGTTCCAGCAGCTCGCGGCCTGTCAGCGTCAGCTCCTCGACGCAGGGCTGAGCGTGGACACCTTATCCATGGGCATGTCCGCCGATCTGGAAGCGGCGGTGGCGGCAGGCGCCACCTGGGTGAGAATAGGTACGGCGATCTTCGGTGAACGGCTTCGCAAGTGAGCTCGCCATGCCTTCCAGCATGGCCCAGAGACCTTTTCGATAACGAACCGATCTCGATAAATATGAAACAACGCATCGCATTCATCGGTGGCGGCAACATGGGCCGCAGCCTGATCGGCGGCTTGATCGCCAAGGGCATGGAGCCAGGGCAGATCGTCGTGGCCGATCCCTATGGTCCCACGCTGGAATCCTTGCAGGCCCAGTACCAGGTACACACGTCCAGCGACAATGCCGACGCCGTGCGCGATGCCGATGTGGTGCTGCTGGCGGTCAAGCCGCAGGAACTGCGCAATGTCGTCAGCTCGCTGCAGGAACAGTTGGTGCGCAGCCGCCCGTTACTGATCTCGGTCGCGGCCGGCATTCTCGCGACCGACATTCAGCGCTGGAGCGGCGGCGTTCCAGTCGTGCGCTGCATGCCGAACCGGCCTGCATTGCAGGGCTGTGGCGTGACCGCGCTGTATGCGAACGATCAAGTGACCGAAGCGAGCCGCACGGTCGCCGAACAGATCCTCGGTGCGGTCGGCACCACCCTGTGGGTGGCGCGCGAGTCCGACATGGACACGGTCACCGCGATTTCCGGCAGCGGACCGGCGTACTTCTTTCTGCTGATCGAAATGCTGGAAGCGGCCGGGCAATCGCTAGGCCTGTCCGCGGAAGTGGCGCGCAAGCTGGCGGTCGAAACGGCATATGGCTCGGGGCTCATGGCGCGCGAGTCGAAGGACTCGCCGGCAACGCTGCGCGAACAGGTAACGTCAAAGGGCGGCACCACGGAAGCGGCCCTCAAGCACCTGGAAGCGAACAACGTCCGTGCTATCTTTTCGCAGGCCGTGGCCGCGGCGGCCCAACGCTCGGCGCAACTCGCGAAAGAACTCGGCGGTTAGCGGTTGGTGGTTAGTGGTTGGTCCAGAACGGACCAGCTGCAGTCGCATTGCTCCGACTGAACCACCGCTCTCTACACGAACCGTTATGCCGTCTGCCTCTCACCAACCACTAACCACCAACCGCTAACCGCCCCAATGGATGCAATCAGATTCATCGTCGGCACCCTGCTCCAAGTACTGCTGGTCACGGTCTTCCTGTTGAGGGTATTACTGCCGCTGGCACGGGCGAATTCACGCAATCAGCTGACACAGGCGGTGATCCGCGTGACCAACCCGCTCGTGCTGCCGCTGCGCAAGGTGCTGCCGCCGATCGGCAAGGTGGACACCGCGTCCATCGTTGCGTTGCTCATCGTGCAGACCGCGGCAACGGCCCTGATGTGGCTGCTGGACGCTTACCCCTTCGTCTATACGCCCGGGCAGTTCGCCTATGTCGTGCTCATCACGCTGATCAGGACCATCCTGAACTTCTACATCTTCGTGCTGTTCCTGCACGTCATCCTGAGCTGGATCGCGCCGGGCACGTCCAGCCCGGGCGCGGCGCTGATCGATACCTTGAGCGAGCCGCTGCTGCGGCCGGTGCGCCGGATCATTCCGCCGCTCGGCGGGTTCGACCTGTCGGCCCTGTTCGTCATCATCGGCTTGCAGGCGTTGAACATCGCAATCACCTGAGGCGCGTCAACGGTGCTATAAACAGTGCTCCACACGACGTTGGAGAACACCGGTGCTCAATAACACACGCAAGCACACCGCCGTTCGTAAGATCCACCGCTCGATGATCAAGACCGCGCTCGTGGCCCTGCCTGCCCTCACCTGCGCCCTCGCGCTGACGGCCTGCACCGAGCAACCCGAACGACGCGCCATGCCCGCGCAGGCGCTGGACGAGACCTTCAAGGACTTCGGAAATTACGAGGTGCATTTCAACGCACTGCGTACCGACGAGCTGACCCCCGAGGTGGCGCGCGCCTACGGCATTCAGCGCAGTAGCAACCGGGTCATGCTCAACGTGACCGTGCTGCGCAAGGAAGCGGAGCATGCGCCGCGCAAGCCGGTGGAGGCCGACGTCGCGGTGGACGCCTACAACTTGAACGGCCAGCTCAAAGACATCCGGATGCGCCGTGTTTCCGAAGGCGATGCGATCTATTCGATCGGCGAGGTGTCGATCGCCGGCACCGAAATCCTGGTGTTCGACATCAATGTCACGCCGCAGGGCGAACAGCAGCCGTTCAACGTCAAGTTGAAGCGCGAATTCGTCTCGAACTAGTCCAGACACGCAGCGCCCGGCACGCCCGGCGAGTGCAGCCATCGTCCGTAAGTCGCATTCGACCGACGCGCCGGCCGCAACGGCCCTGCGCGCACCTCGGGAAGTGCGTGCGAGCCTTAAAAAATAGGCGAAAAAACCGGTCGGCCGCTTATTTCCCGGCAAATCTTGTGCTATTTTCCGCGCGTCTTGCGATTGCCCGCGACCGCTCGTGTTCAAGACGGCGCGATTTGTCACTTACTCAGGAGACTACAAATGGCAAAAAAGAATGCTGCGCCGACCAAGTCGGAGATCCTTGCGCAGATTTCCAAGGACACCGGCCTTGCCAAGAAGCAAGTGTCCGATGTGTTTGAGTCTTTGGGCGGCGTGGTGAAGAAGAGCCTGAAGGGTTCGGGACTGTTCACCCTGCCGGGCCTGCTGAAGATGAAGGTGGTGAAGAAGCCGGCCACCAAGGCTCGCGAAGGCATCAACCCCTTCACCGGCGAGAAGATGACGTTCAAGGCCAAGCCCGCCAGCAAGAAGGTGCGCATCGCGGCGCTGAAGAACCTCAAGGAGATGGTGAACTGAGTTTCACCCGAGCGAAGCTCTACCTGCGGCGCCGGATTCCTCCGGCGCCGTTGCGTTCCCGCCCCGAATTTTCTACCCCGCCGCGACCCTCGGCATTCCTCGTCCGAGTCGGGTCGAGCAGTCGATCACTCGCCGTCGACCACCACTTTCAGCTTCAGGCGCACCCGGTCGCGATCGGAAATATGCAGTAACCCCGCGATCCGCCGGATCAAGTGCTCCTCGTGCTTGTCGATCCGGCCATCGGCGTGACTGACGCGCCAGAGCATTTCCACGATCGCCAACTTGTCCGCCTCGGGCAACTCCCGATTGATCCGATGCGTGAGCTCATGCAGCGACACCGCTTTGTCGGCGCGGCGCGCGGCATTGACCATCAGCACTTCCAGAGCCTCGTCGGTAAGATCGAAGCGCTTCTGCAACAGGTGACGAATCGCCGCCACCTCCTGCTCCGACTCGGAAAAGTCCGCCCGCGCCAGCTCGAGCAGCAAGGCCGCGGTCGCCAGCTCGAACGGCTCGCGATCCTCCAGCACGCCGCGCGGCAACGGGTCGCTGCCAAAAATCTTCTTCAACTGCGCCAGAATCATTCATTCTCCAGGTCGATACTGCGGAAGTTGCGGCGGGACATCGGCGCCGTTCAGCGCCCCAGCTGCGCCAGCTCGATCAGCCAGCGCACCACCACCTGGCGCAACTCGTTCAAGCGGCCGTGGAAGAAGTGTTCCACGCCGTTCAACATCACCAGGCTGGGGGATTCGGGCAACGCCTGCGCCCATTGTTGGATATCGCTGGGATCCACCAGTTCATCTCGATCGCCCTGCACGATCAGCCAGGGACACTGCGGTAGCGAGCTCTCGTCCACGCTGACCCTGCGGATTGCAGGCGCGATGGTCACCAGGCGCGCCACATCGCGAGCGGCGGCGGCACGTATCGCGACGGCGCCCCCGAACGAAAACCCACCCACGCAAAGCCGTGCGCCGGGCCATCGCTGCGCGGCCCATTCCAGCACGGCGAGCGCGTCGGCGGTTTCTCCGTTGCCGTCATCGTAAGTGCCAGTGCTCGCACCCACGCCGCGATAGTTGAACCGCACGGCCGCGATGCCCGCCTCGTTGAACGCTTTCGCCAGCGAATACACCACCTTGTTGGTCATGGTGCCGCCATAGAGCGGATGTGGATGACAGACGACCGCGACCGACTGGGGCGAGCTGATCGACGCAGGCTCATCGAGCAGTGCTTCGAGCGTGCCGGCGGGACCGGGAATCTGCAGGTTGCGTGTGGGGGTGGCAGCGGCGGTCATTGTTTCCTGTTCATGTGGGTCGGTGCCGGATCGATGCCGGGGCTAGACGCTGGCGTGAAATCACGGCTGGCTCGAAGACCCGGCCGCCTCAGAGTACCATTCACGGCGAAGCGATACGGAGTCGAGGTTGCGCCGGCGGCGATTTCGCACCCGATGACGGAACATCGACCGCCGTCCTTCATTTTTTTCAGAGCCTTGCCCCTGATTGCAAGCCTGCCAGCGAGAACGCCTCATGAAGCTCACATCCACCAGCTTCCAGCACGACCAGCCGATTCCCGAGCAATTCGCGTTTGGCGCGCCGGACCCCGTGCTGCACATTCGTCTTACGGACAACCACAACCCGCATTTGAAATGGAGCGACGCGCCCGCCGGTACGCGCAGCTTCGCGCTGATCTGCGTCGATCCGGACGTGCCGAGCAAGCCCGATGACGTGAACCAGGAAGGCAAGAGCGTGCCGGCCAGCCTGCCGCGCGTCGACTTCTACCATTGGGTGATGGTGGACATTCCGCCGCAGGTGACCGAAATCAAAGCCGGCACCTGCTCCAGCGGTATCGTGGCGGGCGGCAAGAAGGACCTGGGCGGCCCGGCCGGCGCGCGCCACGGCGTGAATGACTACACCGCCTGGTTCGCTGGCGACGCCGACATGAAAGGCACGTACAGGGGTTACGATGGCCCGTGCCCGCCGTGGAACGACGAGATCGTGCATCACTATCATTTCACGGTGTACGCGCTCGATTGCGAACGAGCGCCCGTAGAAGGCGATTTCACCGGCGCACAGGTGTTGGAAGCGATCCGCCCGCACATCCTGGCGCAGGCGACGCTGACCGGTACCTATTCGAACAATCCCAAGTTCAACGAGCCGAAGCCGCTGGAGTAGTAAGCGGCTTCGGCTCTGATCTGCGCCCTGGAGTCAGGGCGCCGGTTCGATCGCCAGCAGCTCCACGTCGAACAGCAATGTCGCGTTCGGCGGAATCACACCGCCGCCCGCACCGGTCGCGCCGTAACCCAACTCCGCCGGGACCACCAACTGTCGCTGGCCGCCAGGCTGCATGCCCTGCACGCCCTCGTCCCAGCCTTTGATCACATTGCCTGCGCCTACGACGAAGCGAAACGGCCGGCCGCTGGTTCGCGAGCTGTCGAACTGCCTGCCTTTGTGATCCGGCGCACCGGGCTCGTACAGCCAGCCGGTGTAATGCACCACCGCCTGCTGTCCGGCGGAAATGCCTTCACCGGTGCCTTTGACGATATCGATCTTCTGCAGCTCGGTAACTTGCGCCGTGGCCTGCGGAGCGTCGGCGCGCCTGCGTTCGGAGCCCGAAGGTGAACCTTCCTTGCTGCACGCCGCCGCGAGCAGAGCCGCGGCGATAATTAACAAACGCGACTCGGGCATCCTGCCACTCGCGCTATGGCGCAGAGAGGAAAAGGCGCGACTTTTCCTCCTGCGCTCGCCGCCGGACGGCGGCGGGCACATCCCTGTGCCTGGGGTTGCTCTAGTTAGTTTCATGGGAACAACTCAGGCCGTCTTCATCAGCAGGCGATTCAGCCGTTGCACGAACGCCGAAGGTTCGGGCAACTGGCCGCCGTCGGCCAGCGTCGCCTGTTCGAACAGCAGCATGGACAGGTCGTTGAACTCCGCCTCGTCGCTGGTCTTCTCGATCCTCTGCAGCAGCGGATGCGCCGGATTCACCTCCAGCGTCGGCTTGCTCACCGGCGCCTTCTGTCCGGCCGCTTCCATGATCCTGCGCATCTGCGCGCCCATGTCGTGCTGGCCCAGCACCAGGCACGCCGGCGAATCGGCGAGACGAGCGGTCACGCGCACATCGCTGACCTGATCGCCGAGCGCCTTCTTGATGCGCTCGACCAGGGCGCTGTGCTCCTTGGACAGCTCCTCCTGCGCCTTCTTCTCTTCGTCCGATTGTATGGCCGAGAAATCCAGCTCGCCGCGCGCCACGTTCTTGAGCGGCTTGCCGTCGAACTCGCGCAGGTGATCGACCAGCCATTCATCGACGCGGTCGGACAACAGCAGCACTTCGATGCCCTTCTTGCGCAGCACTTCCAGATGCGGGCTGGACTTGGCGGCGTTGAAGCTGTCGGCGATGACGTAATAGATCTCCTTCTGGCCTTCCTTCATGCGGCTCACGTAGTCCTCCAGCGACACGTCCGCTTCCGGCTTGTCCGCCAGCGTGCTGGAGAAGCGCAGCAACTTGGCGATGCGCTCGCGATTGGCGTGATCCTCGGCCGGACCTTCCTTCATCACCGTGCCGAATTCCTTCCAGAAGGT
The DNA here is from genome assembly GCF_036406195.1 of Steroidobacter sp. Classification (GTDB taxonomy): domain Bacteria; phylum Pseudomonadota; class Gammaproteobacteria; order Steroidobacterales; family Steroidobacteraceae; genus Steroidobacter. Next base: position 40,072 of record NZ_DASWVW010000057.1, on the reverse strand, counting down.
CGCGTACTTCTCCGGCTCGTCCTTCGCCATCTTCGCCAGCAGGTCGAGCACGCGGCGCGCGAGGCCGGTCTTCATCGTGTCGATGGCCGGATCCTGTTGCAGCATTTCGCGCGAAATATTCAGCGGCAGATCCGCCGAATCGACCACGCCTTTGACGAAGCGCAGGTACAGCGGCAGGAACTGTTCGGCGTCATCCATGATGAACACGCGGCGCACGTACAGCTTCAAGCCGCGAGCGCCTTCGCGATGCCACAGGTCGTAGGGTGCACGCGAGGGGATGTACAGCAGGCTCGTGTATTCCTTCTTACCTTCGACCTTGCCGTGCGACCACGCGAGCGGATCGGTGAAGTCGTGCGTGACGTGACGATAGAACTCTTTGTATTCCTCGTCCTTCACTTCCGTGCGCGGCCGTGCCCATAGCGCCTGCGCGTGGTTGACGGTCTCGAACTCCGGCTTGGCGGGTTCGTCCTTGTTGACCTCGGCGACCACCGAGTCATCCTTCTTCTCGTCCTTCTCGTCGTCCGCCTTGTACGGGGCGGGCTTGGGCATACGCACCGGAAAGGCGATATGGTCGGAATACTTCCGCACCAGGGAACGAATGCGATATTGATCGGCGAACTCGTGATCGCCTTCTTTCAGATGCAGCACGATGCGGGTGCCGCGCTCCGGCAACTCCACGTCCGACACGGTGAATTCACCATCGCCGGCCGATGTCCAATGCACGCCCGCGCTGGCGGGCAAGCCGGCACGGCGAGAGAACACTTCCACTTTGTCGGCAACGATGAACGACGAATAGAAGCCCACGCCGAACTGGCCGATCAGCTGCGCATCCTTCTTCTGGTCGCCGGTGAGTCGGGCGAGGAAATCGGAGGTGCCGGACTTGGCGATGGTGCCCAGATGCTCGATGGCTTCCTGGCGGCTCATGCCGATGCCGTTATCGATGATGGTGACGGTGTGCGCCTTGGAGTCCGCATCGATGGTGATGGCCAGCTCGCCGCCGCCTTCGAGCAGCTCGGGCCTGGCAAGCGCTTCGAAGCGCAGCTTGTCGAGCGCATCGGAGGCGTTGGAGATCAACTCCCGGAGAAAGATTTCCTTGTGGCTGTACAGCGAGTGGATCATCAGCTTCAGCAGCTGCTTGACCTCGGCCTGAAAACCCATCGTCTGGGTGGCGGTCTCGCCTTGGGTGGGAGTCTGAGTCTCTTGCGTGCCCGTGTCGCTCATTGGTGCTCTCCATAAGTTCGCGTCGCGCGCAACGGGCCCTTGCAGGCACGCATCGCGCGGTGAAGCCGGTCGGAAGGCCGGCAATGATAGTTGGACGCGTCGGCTTATGGGGACCCGCTGCAGGCTTTCAAGCCAGCGGGGTCACCATGGCTCCCGATATATTCTGCTCGGGAACGGATTTCTGCTCGGGATGGTTGCGGCGGGAGAAGAATCAGTCGTCGTTCAATCGGTCGTGAGCGAGCGCCGCGCGGCGGCGGCGCACGAGCTCGATGAGCGACGCGGACAGCACCAGGCCGATGATCGCCAGCGTCACGTGCGGAGCGAGCAGCAGCGCGAATCCGGTCAAGGCGAACAGGGCGAAAGCTGCCATGAAGCTCAGGATTTTCGGGGCCAGATGACGCGCGGCGCACAGGGCGTCGTCAATGTTGTCGGCCCACAACAGCAGGAATTCCATGCGGGGAGTCCTCCGTAGACGCCAGTGACTCTAGCGGCGCCCGGATGGGGTCGATGTGAGCCGACTCACAGCACCGACAAGCACGGCCGGTGATGATGGTCACAGTCCGGAGTGCGGGTCCCGGGCCCGGTTCGATTCAGGGCCCCCATGGCCTGGACTTGCGGCACCGCGAGGGGCTGCGTAGGCTGATCGACGACAGTGTTCATGAACACATTCACCAATGAGGCGCCGCAACCGGCAGCGTCGGCGGGCATGCAGAAGATCGTCGTTTTGAATCCCAAGGGTGGCTCCGGCAAGACCACGATAGCGACCAACCTGGCCAGCTATTTCGCGGTCGAAGGATTGCGCCCGACGCTCATGGACATGGATGCCCAAGGCTCGAGCACGCATTGGCTGAGCAAGCGAAGCAAGGATCAAGCGGTGATCCATGGCATCGCTGGGTTTGAACGTAATACCGGAATGACCCGCAGCTTCGCCACTCGTCTGCCTCTGGATACACAGCGGCTGGTGGTGGACACGCCAGCGGCGGTGGAGCCGCAGCGCCTCCCCGATCTGACTCGCAATGCCACCGCGGTGCTGGTGCCGGTGCTGCCTTCGGATATCGACATCCATGCGGCGGCCAAGTGCATCTCGAATCTGCTGTTGATCGCCAAGGTCCGGCGCGACGAGCATCGCATCGCCGTCATCGCCAACCGGGTCAAGAAGCAGACCTTGATCTACAAGTCGCTGATGAAGTTCCTGGAGAAGATGAAGATCCCGGTGGTGGCGACGCTGCGCGATTCGCAGGTTTATATCCGTTCCGCGGAGAGCGGCTTGGGCGTGTTCGAAATGAAACCGAATGCGGTGCGCGAGGATCTGGAGCAATGGCTGCCGCTGGTGGGCTGGCTGGCACAGCGTAAGCCGCTGCATGTGGAACCGGGCACGCCCGCGATCACTTCGGCCGTGACCTCTGCACCGAAGGTCGCGACGACTACTCTGGAGCAGATCGCTCCGCCGACTCCGGTTCCGAAACCTTCGGCACTTCAACCGGCCGCCGCGCCCATCCCGGCCATCGTCAAACCTGCCACGATCGATGCAGCGCCGCCTCGACTGAATCCTGCGGCGGTGGTCAATGCGCTCGCCAGTTCCGCCAGTGCGCTCAGCGAGCCCCGTGGCAGCTCGAAAAAAATCGAGCGTTCCGAATCGTTACTGCCCTCCCTGCTTCGACGTGTATTCGGCTGACGAGCCGGCCCGTTCGCGCGGCTTATTTGCCGCCCTTCATTTCCTTGTCCCAGTTGCTGCGCACTTTGTCAGTCCAGCTCTTGTAGTTGGACCAGGTGTGCAACGAACGCGTGATCGCGGCGTGGCGCGAGTTGCTCGGCTGCGCGCGATCGAGCCAGTTGGCATTGGCAGCGCGCTGCGGATCGCGAGGCGGAGTGCCGGCACGAACGATCGCGCCCGCGCTCTCGCCCGTCCAGGCGCGATGCCGGCCAGTGGCGCTCATCTCGTCGAAATTCGGTTCGGTGGTGGTCATGTGTGATCTCCTGTTGGTAGCGAAGTTACGGAGCACACACCCAGCGAGTGAGGAACTACATCACAGCCATGCAGCGACGTCTCCAGAGTGCGACACCCATCGCAAGGGAGACGCTACTTGCACGCGTGCCGCGTCACAAAGCGAGCTGGATTTAACCGCTCGTTATTCATTATTGGCGCGATTTCGCAGCGTCGCGCGCAAAACACAACTTGAACGCGCACTGACGACACGCGCGCAACTGAAAAATTTTCCGACACCGACCGATGTTTATTTCGCGGCAAGCAACGCGGCGAATGCCGGTTTGATCTCATCGAGGATGTCGTGAATCGCCGCGGGCACCAGGCTGCTGAAGACATCGAGCAGCACGACTGCATTCACGATCGCATCCTGCCGGCTCGCGGCGCGCAGCCGTTGCGCCATGCCGCGATTCACCGAGTGCACACCGCGATACACGCGTTCGAGATCTTCGAGAACGAAGTCCGCCTTCCCGTCTTCGCGCGCGATGTAGTGTTGAGCGAGCAAGTACATCGACGCGACTCGATACGCGGTCTCCGACTCGCTCGAGAAAGGCAGATGGAAACGCGCCATCGGGCGAAACACCGCAGTGTTCGGACAGCCGCTGGAGGCCATGATCAAGCCCATCAGCGATGCCAGCGCCTGTTGCGCGGGCAGCGTGGCCACGACCTGGCGCTCTTCGCTCTCCACCGAGACCCGCACCTTGTCGTAGGAGACCAGATCGGTGAAGCCGTCGATCACGCCGGCGAGTTGCAAGGCCGCGGGACAATGCGACATGTCGCCGGGCTTGAACGGACAGCCCGCGCACTGATTGAACGTCAACGCCGTCCAGGGCGGCGGCTCGGACACCTCGGGCCGCGCCAGCTCGGCGGTGTCGCGATCCATTTCCAGTTCGAAGACGCGTTCCTGCGAATCGGGGAAAGTGAAGCGGTAGGTGAGCGCGACCTTGCTCATGCGACCAGCCGGTAACAAGGCTTGTACTCGCCCGCCAGCTTCATGCGCTTTTGCTGCACGAACGCGGACAACAGCTCATCCAGCAGGTTCATCACTTCCTTGTCGCCGTGCAGCTCGAACGGTCCGCGCGCTTCTATGGCCTGGATGCCGTGTTCCTTCACGTTGCCCGCCACGATGCCCGAGAACGCGCGCCGCAGGTTGGCGGCCATCACGTGCGATGGCAGTCCGCGGCGCAGCTCGAGCCTTGCCATGGCCTCGTGCGTCGGCTCGAACGGGCGCTGGAAATCTCCGGGGATCTTCAGCAGCCAATTGAAGTTGTAAGCATCGCTCTTGGCGCGCCGATATTCGCGGACCGCCTCGATACCCTTGGCCGCTTCGCGCGCAGCCTGTGCGGGATCCCCGATTATGATCTTGTAGCGGTTACGCGCGGCGTCGCCCAAGGTCGCGCCGATGAAGTGATCGATCTGGCCGAAATACTCCGAAGAGGACGGCGGCCCGGTGAAGATCACGGGCAACGGCTGCTCGGCATTGGCCGGATCGAGCAGGATGCCGAGCAGATACAGGATCTCCTCGGCGGTGCCGGCGCCGCCCGGGAACACTACGATGGCGTGCGCGCAGCGGACGAACGCCTCGAGACGCTTCTCGATGTCCGGCATGATGACCAGCTGATTGACGATCGGATTCGGCGGCTCGGCGGCGATGATGCCGGGCTCGGTCATGCCGATGTAACGGCCGTCGCGGATGCGCTGCTTGGAATGACCGATGGTGGCGCCCTTCATCGGGCCCTTCATCGCGCCCGGACCGCAGCCGGTGCACACGCTCAGCGCCCGCAGGCCGATCTCGTAACCGACGCGCTTGGTGTAGTCGTATTCGGCGGTGCCGATGGAATGGCCGCCCCAGCAGACCACCAGGTCGGGCCGGCCCTTGTAATCGAGGATCCGCGCGTTGCGCAGGATGTGATAGACGGCGTTGGTGATGCTGGTCGGATCGTTCAGATCGAAGCGGTCGGTGCCGAGAATGGCATCGTGGATGTAGACGATGTCGCGCAGCACCGAGAACAGATGTTCCTTGATGCCGCGAATCATCGCGCCATCGACGAACGCGTTCGCCGGCGCATTCTTCACTTCCAGCTTGACGCCCCAGGCCTGGCGGCCGAGCTTGATCTCGAAGTCCTTGTAGCGGTCGAAGATGGCGCGCACGTCGTCGGACTCCAGGCCCGAAGTGAGCACCGCCAGCGCGCAGCGGCGGAACAGCTCGTAGACGCCGCCGCGCCCCGAGCTGAGCAACTGTTGAACTTCACGCTGCGATAGATTTTCCAGGCTGCCCAGCGGCGAGACCCTGGCGTCGACCACTCCTTCGGGTTCGGCCTGGGTCACCGAGGCCGAGGCGCGTCCGTCGTTGGACGGCACCATCATCTTGAGCTCTCTTTCACGGCAGGATCTCTATGGGCGTGTCGGGTGGGGTCATCAGCCAGATTTCCACCATGTCCGAATTCGACACGGCGATGCAGCCCTCGGTCCAGTCGACATTCGCGTAGTAGTCGCGCGACTTCTTCGGAGTGTTCGGCTGGCCGTGGATCATGATCGCGCCGCCCGGGCGCACCCCCTGGGAACGGGCACGCCTCACGTCCTGCTGGTTCGGATAATCGACCAGGATGGACAGGAAATATTCGCTGTTCGGGTTCCGCCGCGTCAGGCGGTAGCTGCCTTCGGGCGTACGGAAGTCGCCCTCGAACTGCTTGTGCCCTTCCGGGCGCAGGCCGAGCGCGATCTTGAAGGTCCGCAGCGGGGCACCGTTGTTCATGAGATACAGCTTGCGCTCGCTCTTGCGCACCACGACTTTGTCGGCCAGCGGCAACGCCGCTTCCACGCTGGTGGAGACCAGCGCCGAGGACTGCAAAGGCGATTCCGCCCGCGCGCAGGCCCCAGAAAGAACAATCAACGAAGCGGTGACGAGAGCGGCGATGTTTCGTGGCATAGGGTTGGCGACGGTCAACGCTGGGCCATTATATAGCCTGTCTGGCGGGCTCGGGACTCATGTCGCCGCCGCACGTGTGCATGGAGGCTGTAGGACATCGTCCATGTATCTTGACGGCAGCGCCGCGAAATACCGTGATTTGCATCACCAAGCTCCCGCCCGCCGTGCCCTGCTCTCAATTCAGGGCTTCCAGCCTGACGCCTGTGCATTCCCGCAAGGCCGGACCGGTGTCCGCCCGCAACCGGTAGTTCCGGCCGCCGAACACTTCCACCTCCAGCACGTGACGCGAGACACTCTTGGTCTCGGCGATCCGACAATCCACCAGCAATTTGTGCTGCCCCTCCAGCACTTCGACGGTGGTCTGCGTTACGGCTATGTCCTGGCCGTCGACCTGACGCAAGACCACAGTGACAGGCGACCCCGCGGTAACTACGGGATCGCCGCTGATACGGGCGACTTCGTTGCGATCGCGCTTCGGCCCCTCATACAGCTGCACGCTCATGCAGCCGCCCACGAGCACGGCCGCGAGCACCGCGCACCCGATTGGCAATCCGATTGATCTTAACGCTCGTTTCAAGCAGAAGGCTCCGCAGCTCCTGTCCCTTCGACCAGCGGAATCACCAATCGTGCCCCGGGCTGCAGCGAGCCGAGGTCGAGATCCGGGTTGTACTGACGCAGCAACCAGATGGGAATGTTATAGCGCTGCTGAGCCAGCACCCATACCGACTCGCCGCGCTTGATGATGTGGTCGCTGGTGCCCTGGATGCGGAACTCGGTGAAAAATGCCTCCTGCAAGGCACGGTGGTACTCGACACGGCGCGCCTCGAACTGATCCGGCGTGACCTTGGAGAAATCCAGCTTCACCTTGCGGCCGATGACCACCGGCGTGCCGTATGACATGCGGTTCAGCTGGCGCAGCCGGCTGGCGCGCACTTCGAGCCATTCAGCATAGTGCCCGAGCGTCTCCGCGGCCTGCACGATGGCCATGCTGTTGTCCTTCACCGAATAGTCGCTCGGGTCGGCGGAAGCCGCGGCCTGCGTGCCCGGCACCAGCGCCGGACCGATCTCTTCGGCTTCACGCTCCGACACGGGCTCCTGAGCTTCAGCCCCCGACACTGGCGGGCTGACTGCCGCGACGGTCGCAACCGACACTTCCGCTTCCACCGGCGGCTTGGCGCGCGCCGACGGCGCCAGCGCCAGCACCTGGCCTTCATAGATGAACTGGCGGTTGCGGATGTTGTTCATCTCCATCAGCTGGTCTTCGCTCAGTCCATGCTGCTTGGCGATCTTGCCCAATGTGTCGCCGCGACGGACCACATAGCGCTCGCTCCCCACCACACCAGTGGGTGGCGTCGGCTTCGCCGCCGGCGCTGGCGGCGGTGTTTCCTTTCGCGTCTGCGCGACCACTGCGGTGGGCTTGCCACCTTTCTCGGGCAGCGTCAGCACCTGGCCAACACGCAGACGATACGGCCGGTCGAGATTGTTGAGGTCCGCCAGCGCCGCCTGGCTCACGCCGTGACGGCTGGCGATGGCCGAGAGCGTATCGCCGCTTTCCACGCGATATTGCGCACCCGCCAGCAGCACCTCGCTCGGCTCGACACCGGTGTTCAACTTGGCGAGCACGGCAGTCAGATCGATGTGCGCGGGCACGCGGAATTCATAACCGCGCGGCACATGCCGGGCGCCCTTCCAAACGGAGTTGAGCAGCGCCGGGTTGAGGCGACGCAGTTCTTCTCTGTCCATGTCGAGCACATTGGCGATGCGGCTCGCCGGGACCGACTGCGGCAGCTTCAGCACGACACTGGTGTCCCGGGCGGTGCGCCGGATGCCCGGAAAGAACTTCTCCGGATTGGAGTCGATTTCCAGCGCGGCCAGGAATGCGAGATAGAAATTGCGTGAGGCGAAACCGAACGAGCGGCTGTTGTACTTGCGCACGATCGTCACGATGTCGCTGGTGCCCAGCTGCTCCTGCGCGCGCTTCATGCCGCCAGGACCATGGTTATACGCCGTCAAGGCCAACGGCCAGCTGCCCAGGATGATGTAGTTCTGTTCCAGGAAGCGAGCCGCCGCCTGAGTGGAGCGATACGGATCGAGACGCTCGTCGACCGCCGCGTCGATGCGCAGGAAGCGACGGCCCGTGCTGCGCATGAACTGCCACATGCCGGCGGCGCCGACCTTGGAATACGCATAGGTGTTGAACGACGACTCGACGTGCGGCAGCGCCGCCAGCTCGCGCGGCAAGCCCATCTTTGCGAACGTATCGGCAATGTGATCGTGCCAGGCGCCCGAGCGCACCAACCCTTCGCGGAAACGATCGGCCTGCCCCAGCTGGAAGCGCACGGATTCGGACGCTTGCTCGAAGCGCGAACGCCGTGTGCCCTTCGGCCAGAGCGCCTGAACGCGCAGCTCTTCCTCGCTCAAGTCTTCGGCGCCGCTGGCCAGCCGCTCGAGGATGCGCGCGTACTTCTTCTTGGCGTTTTCGATCTGGTTCGAGCGTGTTTTCGGCGCGATGTCCGAGGGGAACTTCATCACCTCATAGACGACGCTCAGGTCCTCGGGATCGTGCAGCAGGCCGCCCGAAGTGGTCACTTCGGTGTACACCCGGCGCCAGAACGCGATGTCCGGTTCCAGCTCGGGCGGCCGAACGAAGTGTTCGCTCTGGTTGGAGCTGGCGCGCACCGGCGCCACCAGGACGATCGTCAGCAGGGCTATGGAGCCGAGCCACAGCAGCAGCGGCAGGCGGTTCAGGGTCTTCATGAATCGGGACGTCGCACGGAGGGTCACGGCGGGCAAGACTATGTAAAACCTCAGCGCTTGCACAGCGCTCCAGTTCGCAAATTACCGCAGGCAGCGGGCTAAGCGATTCCCTGATATTTCGTCGCCGGGAGGATGATGGTTGCACGCGGACCCGTGGCGAACCTGAATGGGTTGAGACCAATGGCACTTAGTTAGCGCCATTGCTCCAGTGGTTGGCTGATAGCCGTTAGCGGTTAGGGCAGAACGCCATTGCTCCAGTGGTTGGCGGATAGCGGATAGCGGTTAGGGCAGAACGGAGGCCAGGATTCAGCTCATCCGCTATCCGCTATCCGCTGCGACATGGCCGCCCCTGCCTTGGAAACGTCGGTGGCGGTCACCACCGGGAGTAATCGACAGCCACCCCCACCGACGTTGCTCGATCGTTGATGCTTGGCTTGCGCTCAGAACCTCCCGCGCAGACCGACGATCACGGTGCGGCCGGGCTGGTACTGAGTGAACGTTGCGTTCGGGAACTGGAAGTACTGGCGCTGTTCGTCGTCGAACAGATTGATCACATCCACCGTCAGTTGCGGCACCAGCTCCGACCAGCCGAACATCGTCGAGAAGTCGAAGCTCGACGAGAAGTCCCACTGCTCGTAGTCGTCGTTGAACTGTGCGGCGGCGGGGATGCCGTTCTGGTTCAGGTTCGAAGCCTGCGAGCCTTCCGAGAAGGTCGTCGACAGGCGCGCGCTGATGCCATTCTTCTCGTAGTAGAACGTCGCGTTGTAGGTTTCCGGCGCGACGCCCACCGCTACCGCAGGCAGCTGGCCTTCGCCTTTCTGATCGACGATGGTGTAGTTGGCGGTGAAGCCGAAACCATCCAGGCCGATGCCCGCCAGCAGGAAGTCCAGCGGCTGCACCCAGTTGAACTCCAGGCCATTCACCGTCAGGCGACCATTGGCGTTGACTTGCTGGTTCAACACCACGGTGGCCGCATTCGGGCCGCCGCGAGAGTTGATGGCCTGCTGCTGAGTCGGAGTGAGCGTGTCATACGTCACGCCGAACTCGGCGAGGTCAGTGAACGGCACTGTAGTGCCCTGGAGAATCGTGAAGCCATCGATGCCCTTGCGGAACGCCGCCACGCCGACATAGCCCTCGTCGCCCGTGTAGTACTCGATACCGAGATCGATGTTGTCGGAGATGAAGGGCTTGAGCGCGCGGTTGCCGATATTGCCGGTGTCCGCCGAAGGGCTGCTGAAGCTCAGGCCCGGCAGCAGATCGTTCGGATTGGCACGAGTCATCGAGCGCGACAGCGCCGCTCGCACGATCACGTTGTCCGCAACATTGAGCGCGGCGTTGGCCGAGGGCAGCCAGTTCTCGTAGGTCTCCTTCTCCTCACGGTAGCTCACCACATTGGGATACAGAGCACCGTCAGGCAATGCGGCGCCGTTCACCGTGTTGCGCGGGTCGCGGACCGACAATCGCCCGATCACGGTCTGATCCGTTCTCACATAGCGCACACCGACGTTGTAACGCAGGCGCTTGTCGCCGATATCAGTGTCGCCGTTGACCTCGGTGTAGAAGCCGGTCGACTTCTCCTCGATCACACCGCCAGCGGCGCCCGTGTTCGAACCACCCGCATCCGGCGCGCTGTCACGGAACTGAGCGTAGTTGGTATCGCGAGCAAAGCGGTTCCAATCGGCTGTGATGAAACCCGGACCCGGACGCAGGTAGCTCGGCAACGCCGCCGTCGGCACCAGGGAGCCCTGATAGGCGAACGCCGGGAAGCCGGCCGTGTAGCCGGTGCCGTATCCCGGATAGCTCGGATCGTTGCCCGCCGGCACCGTGCCGGGTTGATTGAGACCCAGGCACGCCGGCTGCGAATTGGGCGACTCCAGATACACGGTCGGGTTGTTGCCGCACACCGCGTTCTGCCACGCCTGACTGTTGTCCCTCGCGCGAATCTCTCTGGAAACCTCGTCGTACGCCGCGCCGGCGCTGATGCTGAGCGCGCTGTCGCCGAAGGTGAGGCTGGCGCGCGTGCCTTTGGTTTCGGTCTCGCGCAACTCGTTCTGGATGTTGACTCGACCGCCGCCCGCCCAGCCGAAGTTGGCCGGATTGTTCAGGTCGAGGCTGCTCTGGATGCTCGGAATGCCGCCGTTGTTGCTGTACGTCACCGTCATGCCGGAGTTCGGCGGGGTGATGGCCAGCAGCGTGGGCGACTCGCGCTCGAATTCGCTCTTGGTGTAGTTGGCCGCCCAGTCGAGCGACAAACGGTCGGTCAGCTGCCAGGTGAAGCCCGGATTGGCGCCGTAGAACTCGGTGTCTTCGATGAACGGACGATATTCCAGGAACGCCTGCGCGTTGGCGAACGTGGCGCTGGTGACGACACAACCTTGCGAGCAGTCGTCGCGATCCACCTGCATGTTCAGCGGGATCATCGCGCCGTTGCGGCCGACCAGGTTCATGTCGATGCGCTCCAGGTCGTTCTCCTTCTTGCCGTACATCGTGTCGAGGTAGGCATGGAAGTTTTCGCTGGGGCGGAATTCGAAGCTGGCGATGGCGTTGTAACGATCGCGATCGCCTTCGATCACCGCCGGCCGGCCCAGGCGCGGAACCAGCGCGTTATCGATCTGCTCCAGCGTCAGGCCGGGATTGTTCGCGAGCAGGAATTCCCGGTTGATGACATCGCCTGGGGTCAGGCCGTTGCCGGCGTTGCTCGGCACCACGCGCGGAATGGTGAAGTTGCCGCCGCCGGTGCTGTTACACCTGTCGCCGCCCGGTCGGCATTGCGCGTCTTCCGGCAGGACGAGGTTGTTCGGGTCGGCGTTGGGCGTGACGAGATTGGGATTGGTCCAGCCGATGGATTCGAAGCCGGTGGTCTTCACCTTGTTGCGCACGGCGGCTACGCCGACCAGCGCGCCGAAGCTGCCCCAAGTGTTGCTCGCAACGAGCGAACCGCGCGAGCCCATCGAATCGGCATTGCTGTTGTCCATGCCCTGAATCGAATACGCAACGTGGGCGCCCTGTTTATCGAACGGCCGCGCGCTGCGCATGTTCACGGTACCGGCCGCGCCGCCTTCGAGCATCGCCGCGCTGGGCGTCTTGCTCACGGTCAGCTGCGAAAACAGCTCCGTCGGAAACAGATCGAGATCGACTTCGCGGTTCGTGCTCTGCGCGTCGGTGCGGCCCGTGGATGCCACCGCGACCGGTGCGCCGTTCAACAACACCTTGGTGAAGTTCGTGCCGAGGCCGCGAATGGCGATGTTCAAGCCTTCGCCGGAGGTTTCGCGGTTGATGGTAATACCGGGAATGCGGTTGAAGGACTCGGCGATGTTGGTGTCCGGAAACTTGCCGATGTCCTCGGCAAAGATCGCGTCGACGAAGCCGACCGCATCGCGCTTGGCGGCGGTGGAGTTTTCGAGACTCTGCCGGAAACCAGTGACGACGACTTCTTCCAGCTCCGAGGCCGCGGCCTCTTGCGCAGCCTCCTGTGCGTGGGCCAATTGCGCCTGGCCCAGCACCGCCGCAATGCAGATGCTCAGGGCCTTACTGCGAGCAGCGCGTTGCTGGTGCGGTTTACGATTGTTCACTGACTTCCTCCCATGACGATCGATTGAGCAGCGCGCCCGGAGGCACGCGCATGACACAGGAGGGGATGGCGCAGCGAGCGCGGCACTGAAACAAAGAGCCGAAGCGAACGCATCGTTCTCTCCCCCTGAAAATTCGCTGTTTGATGTTTTTCAGCCGCTGTCACGGCACCGAGCACGGGCCGGCAGCGTGATTTGATGATAGCGCTCACAATTCGACAAATGCAACTGGGGTCGAGCCGGCACTGGCGCCAGCTGCTGCACATTTCGCATCGACGCTCCCTGACGCGGCCAGACAACGGAAAAAACCCGCAAATCGGTTCGGAATTTTCCGGTGATGGCGCCGCCCCGCGCCGCTGCAGGGCCGTTGGGTACCCGGACTTTGCAACAGTCATTGACCCCGGCCGCCGGCCTGGGTTAATGATAACGGTATCAACAAAACATAAGCCGGGTGGCAACATGCAGCCGGCCTCGAGCCTGAACCAATCCAGGGGGGACTGATAGTGACGACTCTTCGCCCGGCCACTGCCGGCCTGCAAGCGCGCGATTCCGGCGTCCCGTACTGGTCATCGCAACTGACCCTTGCCAACTGACGGACGCCTCGCATGCAATCGACCACTCAAGCCATTGCTACCAGCAGTTCCGCGGCGTCCGTCGGCCGCTATCGCTGGCGCATCTGCGGCCTGCTGCTCGCCGCCACCACGATCAACTACATCGATCGGCAGGTGCTGGGCGTGCTCGCGCCCGAACTGCAGAAAACATTCGCCTGGAGCGAAGTGCAGTACGGCTACATCATCACCTGCTTCCAGGCCGCGTATGCGATCGGCCTGGTCACCGCCGGCGCGGTCATCGATCGACTCGGCACCAAGCTGGGCTACGCCTTGGCAATTTGCATCTGGAGCCTGGCCGCGATGAGCCATGCCCTGGTCGGCAGCGTCGCCGGATTTGCGATGGCGCGGTTTGCATTGGGCCTCGGCGAAGCGGGCAACTTTCCGGCCGCGCTCAAGACGGTCGCCGAATGGTTTCCGCGACGCGAGCGCGCGTTCGCGACCGGCATCTTCAATTCGGGAACCAACGTCGGCGCCATCGTGGCTCCACTGACAGTGCCCATCATCGCAGTGACTTTCGGTTGGCAAGCCGCCTTCCTGTTCACGGGCGTGTTGAGCGCTGCCTGGCTGGTGACATGGCTGAGCACTTATCGACCGCCCGAACAACATCCGAAGCTGAGCGCCGCCGAGCTGGCGATGATCCGCAGCGATCCGCCCGAGGCCACCGAGCGCGTGCCCTGGTCACAGTTGCTGAAGTATCGGCAGACCTGGGCCTTTCTGCTCGGCAAGTTCATGACCGACCCGATCTGGTGGTTCTTCCTGTTCTGGCTGCCCAAGTATCTGAACAGCGAATACGGTTTGAGCCTGCTGGGCCTGGGAGCGCCGCTGGTCGCGATCTATGTGATTGCCGATGTCGGCAGCATCGCCGGTGGTTGGCTCGCGGGTCGCTTCATCAAGATGGGTTGGAGCGTCAATCGCGGACGCAAGACCGCCATGCTGATCTGCGCGCTTTGCGTCGTGCCCATCGTGTTCGTGTCGCAGGTACAGAACGTCTGGCTGGCGGTGTTGTTGATCGGCTTGGCCACTGCAGGCCATCAAGGCTGGTCGTGCAACATCTTTACACTGCCTTCCGACATGTTCCCACGACGCACGGTGGCATCCGTGGTGGGCATTGGCGGATTTGGTGGCGCGGTAGGTGGCATGATGATCGCCACGTTCACCGGCTTCCTGCTGGAGGCCACCGGCAGCTACGTGCCGGTGTTCCTGATGGCCGCGACAGCGTATCTGCTGGCGCTGGGGATCATTCACTTCCTGGTGCCGAATCTCGAGCCGGCCAAGATGTAGCGGTTGGCGGTTAGCGGTTAGCGGAAGGTGGTTGGTGGCTGACGCTAACTACTAACCACACTAACCGCCAACCGCTGGCCTTTCAACGTTTCACTTCGAACCCCTTGAGCGCACGGATATCCCCGCTGGAAGCGCCCACCTGCACTTCATACTTGCCGGGATCCACGGCGTAGCGCTTCTCATCCACGTCGTAGTGACGCAGATCGCGCGACGGTTCGAGCGTGAAGCTGACGCTGCTCGACTCTCCCGGCTGCAGGGCCAGTCGTTTGATGCCTCGCAGATCCTTCTTGGCCCGCGGCCGCTTGGCATCCACAGGTGCAACGTACCACTGGACGACCTCGTCGCCGGCGCGTGCGCCAACATTCTTCACCGTGACCGACGCTTGTAGGGAACCGTCGACGCCGACACTCGTGCGATCGAACGTCAGATTCGAATATTCGAAGCGCGTGTACGACAGACCGTGACCGAACGGATACAGAGGCTCATTCTTGGAATAACGGTAGGTGCGCCCCTGCATCGAATAGTCATCGAACGGCGGCAGCTGATCGGTCTCCTTGTAGAACGTGACCGGCAACCGGCCTGACGGATTGACATCGCCAAATAGAACGTCGGCCACGGCATTGCCGCCGCGCTGCCCCGGATACCATGCCATCAGGATGGCCGGCAGCCGCCGTTGCGCCCAATCAACCGCAAGTGCGGAACCGCCCGTCAGCACCAACGCGATGGGCTTGCCGGTGGCATGCAACGCCTCCAGCAACTTGCGCTGGCTGCCGGGCAAACGCAGATCCGTGCGATCGCCGCCAGCGAAGCCTGGATAGCTCACCTTCATCTCCTCGCCTTCGACGTCGCCCGTCAAACCGCCGACGAACACGACGGCATCGGCGGCACGAGCGGCATCCAGCGCTTCTTCGAAAGGCGGCTTCGCGCCAGGACGATTCCAGCCCAACCTGACTTCGGCGTCGCGAACATCCTCGAAGTATTCGAGCTTGATCTTGTACGCACGGCCCGCCTGCAGATCGACACTGACGCTGTGACTGCGCACGCGCTCATTGACGTCCCAGCCGTTCACCAGCAACTTGTCGTCCAGATACAAACGCACGCCATCGTTGGCACCGACGACGAGCTCGTATTTGCCGGAGGCCGGCGGCAGCAACTCGCCGGTCCAGCGCACACTGAAGCCATCGCTGGCCAAGGCTTGCTCATTCGACAGCTCGCCTCGCGCCGCCAGATCATCGGTGGGCGCCGCGCGATCCCAACGGAACGCAATGCGCGGGTCGACTCTGGTCATCACCGGCGCACCTTCGAAGTCACGACCGCGGAAGTACTCGCCTTTGAGACCTTGCTGATTCGAACCGGCTTCGGGCCGCATGAAGGTCGCGTCGATCAGCGGCACGGCTCGCGGTTCTTCTCGACCTTCGACGAGATCCGCGCCGCGTGAATAGAGCACCTTCGTGTTCGGACCGACGGCCTCGCGGATGCCTTGCAGAATCGTCACTGGCGCCGCCGGAGTGCCGTAATAATTGCCGAGCAGCGACATCACTTCGTCGGCCGTGGGACCGATGACCGCGAGCGTCTTGATATCTCGCGACAGCGGCAACATGCCATCGTTCTTCAGCAGCACGATCGATGACTGCGCCGCGCGACGCGCGAGTCGATCGTGTTCTGGCGCCTGGTTGACCGAATACGGGATCTGCGCCCAGCGGACCTGCTCCGGCGGATCGAACATGCCAAGCTGGAAGCGGGTGAGCATCAACCGGCGCAGCGCCGCGTCGATCTCGGTCTCCTTGATCAGGTTCTGCTTTACAGCCGGGAGCAACTGGTCATACGTCTTGCCGCAATCCAAGTCACATCCGTAACGCACGCCGAGTGCCGCGGCTTCCGGCGCCGTGCCCACGATCTTGTGATGCTTCCAGATGTCATCGATGGAGTCGCAGTCCGAGACCACGTAGCCTTTGAAACCCCAGTCGTCGCGCAGGATTTGCTGGAGCAATCGTGGGCTGGCGGAGGCGGATTCGCCATACACGCGGTTGTACGCGCCCATGACCGAGGCTACGCCGCCCTCCTGCACCAGCGCCTGGAACGCCGGCAGATAGGTTTCGTACAGATCGCGCTCGCTCGGATGCACGTCGAAATGATGACGATCCGCCTCGGGCCCACTGTGAACGGCGTAATGTTTCGCGGTCGCGTCCACCTTGCGATACTTCGGATCATCGCCTTGCAGTCCCTTTACGAAGGCAACGCCCATCCGGGCCGTGAGCCACGGGTCCTCACCGTATGTTTCCTGGCCTCGCCCCCAACGTGGGTCGCGAAAGATATTGATGTTGGGCGACCAGAACGTCAGGCCTTGATAGCGGCCGCGCAAGCCGCGATTCGCGAACTCATGATGCTTGGCTCGTGCCTCGTCGCTGATCACGGTCGCGATCTCGAACATCATCTTGTCATCGAAGGTAGCCGCAAGGCCGATGGCCTGCGGGAACGCCGTTGCCGCGCCGGCACGGGCGACGCCATGAAGTGCCTCGTTCCACCACTCGTAGGCTGGCACGTCGAGCCGAGGAATCGCCGGTGCGTTGTTGCCGAGCTGTGCAATCTTCTCTTCCAGCGTCATGCGCGCGACCAGGTCGGCCGCACGCTCCTCGAAAGACTTGGTCAAATCCTTGTAGACCGGTTGTTCCGCCGACGCCGTGCCAAGTGCCAACAGCACTGCGAGACCCACAGCAACTTTCGCCGATCCTGACTTGTAGCGCATGTTCATCCCCCTTTGTCCCAATCCCACAGCGTGCCGTCTTCCGGACGGCGACGGATTCGTTACTTCACTTCGACCTGGAACGGGCCGGCCGGCAGCGGTGCTTCGTCGTACAACGTGCACACCGGACTGTCGGCCCAGCAATAGCGGACGCGAGTCGCGCTGGCCGAGTTTGGACTGCTCAGCACGACGCGATTTCCCTGTAGGGTCGCGTCCGCGAACTCGCAACTGTTCTTGGTGGCACCGCATGTTTCGAAACCGATGGGCCGCGTCGCGCTGTAAGCAACGAGCCGGCCTGTCACATCGGTGAACTCGACTGCGACAGAATTGCCATCGCGCCGAGCGGCGACAGGAATCGGGCCGGAAGGCGGCGCTGCATCCTTGTAAACAACGTGACGAACGGCGCGTGCGAGACGGCGGGCCACTTCCTGTTTGTTTGCCGGGTGAATATCAGTGCGTTCACCGAGATCGGCAGCGATCACCAGCCCGGCATTGGCGTCCTCTTGCACAGCAAGCCGCTGTGCCTCGCGCAACTCCGCCCAATTGCTTTCGACGGGCTGCGTGGATGCGGGGCCATAGCCGGCAAGCTGCACGATGAAGAACGGAATGTCCGCACCGAAGCGCGAGCGCCAGTCGGCCATGAAATGTTTCAGCAGGCTCTGATACTGCCCAGCCTCATCGGCATTCGACTCGCCCTGATACCAGGCGACCCCACGCAAACTGAGGTTCGACAGCGGCGCAATCATGCCATTGTGAATCACACCAAGGCCGGCAACGGCTTCCCATGGCGCGCGGGGCGGGACAGCTGCATTCGGCGGCGGCACCAGATAGCGCCACTCGTTATTGAGCACCACGCTCGAGCCATCGGCGAAGCGAATCGCACGGCTTTCCATTGGACCAGGCAGTCCGCCATTCGCGTAAGTATCGAGTACGGTAATGACAATGGAGTTGTCACCAGCGCGCAGTAGATTCGGCGGCACCTGATATGACCGCTCGCTACCAGGGCCTGCGGCTCCGACAACACGTCCGTTGACCCAGACCTGATCTGATTCGTCGACACGGCCGACGGCGAGCGTCGCCTTCTGCGCAGCCTGCGCCTTCGTCAACGTCACATGGGTTCGATACCAAAGCATGCCGTTGTAGTTGGCCAGCTCGGGCACGCCCCAATCTTCCCAATAGCCGCGTTCCATCGGTGCGACCTTCCAGTCGCCGCGCGGCTTGTTGCTCCACGGCTCGGTGCCAGGCCGGTCCTTCGTGCGCTCACGCCACCACGCTTCCCAGGTGGCTCCCCACTGCGCAGCGCCCGCGGCTGGGTCTTTGCTCGACAGAGCGAGTGCTTCCAACCCACCCTCATAACCACCGAGCGAACGCAGCGTGGCAGTGGACAGCCACGACTCGATTTTCGAACCGCCCCACGCAGAGGCGATCAAACCCATCGCGACTTTGTCTTTCTTCTGCAGCTCGCGCGCCATGTACAGGCACAAGGCCGAGAACTCGGGCACCGTCGTCGGCGACGCCTTCAGCCATTTGACCGGACCGGCGAATCCATCCTGGGGAACGGCACTGCTCGCCAGCGGAACCGTGAGCATGCGAATGGAATCGTTGGTGGAATTCGCTATCTCGGAGCGAGTGTCGAGGGCGCGGTGCACTTGCAAGACCATGTTCGACTGGCCCGAGCACAACCAGACGTCGCCGATCATCACATCGTCGACCACCTGCTTGTCGCCGGATGCGGCGCTGATCGACAACTGATACGGACCACCGGCGCTCATGCTCGGCAGGCTCAGTCGCCATTGCCCGGATGAGTCGGCCTGCGTTTGCAGGCTCGCGCCGGACAACGTCACAGTCAACGACTCGCCCGGCTGCGCCCTGCCCCAGAGGTGGATGACTTTGTCTCGCTGCAGGACCACGTGATCCTGAAACAAGTCGTGCAACAGCGGCGCCGCGCCGGCGGCACCGGCAAACAGCGCTCCGGCCGCGAACAACGCATGACGAACAAGACTGATGCAGGTCCGCATATCAGTAGTGGCCGGGTGTGTAAGGAAATTCGAGGGACTTGTAGTAGTCGAGCGAGTGCTCCGGCGGCGCGAAGCCGGCGGGCACCGGGCGTTTCGAGAATGTCTGGAAGTAGGCGATGCTGGCGTCGCGCCACCACTTGGCTTCGTCCTTCTGGATTTTCAGGAACGCCGCCACTTGTGCATGCCGCTCGGCATCGATGCATGGAGTGAGGCTTTGCCATTCGGCGCCCATCTCGCGGACCGTCTCGACGCCACGGGTGTATCGATACACCAGCTCATCCCAAAGGATGCGGCCCGACCGGGTGCGATGGTCCCAGGGCAAGTGATGGAACCACAGCAAGAACTTCTCCGGCACCCGCTTCACATCACCAAACTCCGCGGCCACGGGCGGCGCGTACTGAGCCACCGCATTGCTGCCCGTCTTGGTGCGACCGAAGCCGATGCCGTTCTCGTCGGCGCGATGGAAATAAACAGACGTCCAATCCGCACGGGGGCCGCCTTCGACCCACGGCCCCGGTCCGTAGTGATGACCACGGCCCATGAGGTGATGCAGGCCGAGCGGCGTCATGTAGTCGACCACGGCCTCGTGCGACTTCATCATGATCGCCACGGTGCGCTCGACGAACTTGGGATCGTTCGAGAACGTCATCCGCACCCACTCCTCGGCGATGGCTTTGGACGAGAGCATCGGATTCCAAGCCAGCCGTCCGAAGGCATACCAGTTCGCCTGGTCGAAGTGCGAGCCGCTCCAGTTGCGATCCGAGCCGATGTTGGCGACGCCTGCGATTGCCGTGCGCGCGTAGTTGTGGGCCGATCCGTCGAGGATCTTCGCGACCGTGGAACCCTTGCGCGGCCGATACGTGTCCGCACGCAGCACCTCTTCCCAGAACGTGCCGAGGTAGACCAGGTGCGTGGCGAAACCGAGATATTCCTTGGTGATCTGGAACTCCATCGCCAGCGGCGTCTTCGGCATCGCGCCGAACAAGGGATGGAACGGCTCGCGCGGCTGAAAATCGATCGCGCCGTTCTTCACCTGCACCAGCACGTTCTCGCGAAACTTGCCGTCGAAGGGCACGAATTCGTCGTATGCCTGCTTGGCGCGATCGTCCGGCTGCTCGTGGGAATAGACGAACGCACGCCAGATCACGATGCCGCCGAACGGTTTGACCGCATCGGCCAGCATGTTCGCGCCATCGGCATGCGTGCGGCCGTAGTCCTGCGGACCCGGCTGGCCTTCGGAGTTCGCCTTGACCAGGAGGCCGCCGAAGTCCGGGATGATCTTGTAGATCTCCGCCGCCTTGTCCTTCCACCACTGCTGCACGGCCGGGTCGGCTGGATCGGCGGTCTTCAGCCCACCGATTTCCACCGGCGCGCTGAAGCGAGCCGTTAGAAACACGCGGATGCCATAGGGACGAAACACTTCCGCGAGCGCCGCGGCCTTGTGCACATACGTCGGTGTCAGAACGAGGGCGTTCGCATTAACGTTTGTGAGCACCGTCGCGTTGATGCCGAGCGATGCATTGGCTCGAGCGTAGTCGGTGTAACGCGGGTCAAGGTAGTCAGGCAGCTTGTGCCAATCCCACAACGACTCGCCGGAGTAGCCCCGCTCCACCGTGCGATCCAGATTGTCCCAGTGATTCAGCATGCGCAGCTGGATGCGCGAGGACTCGCTGACGTCGAACGCCTGCAGCGGTTGTTGCGTCTGCAACAACCTCAGAAAATGGAACACGCCATAGAGCACACCGACATCGTCGTTGGCCGCAACGACCAGGGTGGAGTGTCCGCCCACGTTCCTCCGGCGGATGACATAGCCTCCCGGCGACAACACCTGCAAGCCCAGCTGGAGCTGCGCGATCTGAGGATTCGACCGCGGCGTGCCGACGAGGATTGCGCCTGCCGTTGAAACTTGCTCGACGGAAGCGGGTGTTCGGGACAGCAAGCCATTCAAACCCCGCAACAACTCGTCCCGCGCGACCGCGAGAGTCTGCGATGGCGTCGGCATCACCAACTGCGCGGTGGCCGGGGTATAGGGAGCGCGCTGTTCGGCGGCCAACGGCTGGTAGCGCAGCCAAAGATCGTAGCCGTCCTCCGCGACGGCCGGCTGCGTAACGAACGCCAGGCACAGGGCCCACGCGGACAGCAGCAAACGAAACACAGGCGCGCACCCGCCACCCAGCGAACGATGACCTGGCGCCATCAAGTCCCCCTACCATTGTGCAACCGAATTTTTGGTAACGGTATCACGAGCCCTCGGCGCGCTTCCACCCTTCGCTGTCCGGGGCAATAATGTGGATATCTTTTCAAGCGGTTCGGCCGCTAATTACAGCTTTCATGCAAACCGCCCCCCGCAAAGCCAGGAATTCGGCCAGTTCGACTCGCCGCAAAGGCGCCGCCGTGACCATCCACGAAGTGGCCGAGCGCGCTGGCGTGTCGCCAATGACCGTGTCCCGGGTCGTCAACGGCAACGCCAATGTGAGAGCGGCGACGCGCGAGTTGGTCATGCGCACCGTCCGCGAGCTCAACTACACACCCAATGCCGCTGCTCGTTCGCTGGCAGCCGCGTCGGGCACGCGGATCGCGTTGATCTACACCAACCCCAGCTCGGCCTACCTGAGCGAGCTGCTGGTCGGTGCGCTGGACGGCGCGAGCAAAGCGGGAACGCAACTGGTGCTCGATACGTGGGACCACATGACGCGCGCGACCGAACGGGCCGCAGCTCGCAAGATCGCGCAAAGCGTGGCCGGCGTGATTCTTCCGCCGCCGCTGTGCGAGTCCAAGGCAGTTTGCTCCGAGCTCGTGGCCGCCGGTATTCCCGTGGTAGCGATCGCTTCGGGACGCTTCCAACCCGACATTTCCGGCGTGCGCATCGATGACTTTCGCGCGGCGCAAGAGATGACCGAACATTTGATTTCATACGGTCATTCGCGCATCGCCTTCATCAAGGGCCATCCCAATCAGACCGCCAGCGGCCTGCGCTACGAAGGCTATCAGGCCGCCATGGCCGCAGCCGGCATCCCGGTCGATCCGACCCTGGTACAGCAGGGCTTCTTCACCTATCGCTCGGGCCTGGAAGCGGCTGAAAAGTTACTGGCACGCAAGAAGCCGCCTACCGCCATTTTCGCCAGCAACGACGACATGGCCGCCGCAGCCATATCGGTCGCGCATCGGCGCGGCCTGGATGTACCGCGCGACATATCGGTGGTCGGCTTCGACGATACGCCCACCGCCACCACGGTCTGGCCGGAGCTGACCACCATCCGACAGCCGATCGCGGCCATGGCGGCCTCTTCCATCGAACTGCTGTTGCGAAGCATTCGCCGCCGCAAGGACGGCGAAGCGCGCGTCGTGGTGGACCATGTGGTGGCCCACATGCTGGTCAAACGCGACTCGGTGGCCGCCCCCAACCCAGGCTGATTGCGCTACCCGCGCGCGCCGGCTCAGCGCGCTCCGTTCAGGTGACGCCAGGACGGCACCGGTAGCTCGCGCTTGAATTTTGATAGCGCTATCACTACGCTCCCTCATCAAGCACAAGGTCACCGGGAACCGGTGCGCCAATCCATCGGTAGGCGTCATCTCAGGGGGCGAACGTTTATGTCAGAGGGGATTCCCAACGCCGGGCAGCCGCCTGCCGAGGCCATGTTGGTGCGTGGCCTGGCTTTTGTCGCCGCACTCGGCGGACTGCTGTTCGGCTATGACACGGCCGTCATTTCCGGTGCAGTCGGCGCCATCGATCACAATTTCATCATTCCCCGCGGCTTGCCCGAGACCAGCGCGCACAGCCTGTCTGGCTGGGCGATCTCCTGCGCCCTGCTCGGCTGCGTCATCGGCGCCGCGCTGGCCGGTCCCATGTCGCAGAAGATCGGCCGCCGGGGCGGCCTGCTGGTGTCGGCAATCCTCTTTGTCGTGTCGTCGGCGGGCTCGGCGTATCCTGAGTTCGGATTCCTGTGGATTGGTGGTGCCGGGCCGGAAGCGCTCACTGCGTTCATCCTGTACCGCATCCTCGGCGGTATCGGCATTGGCGTGGCCTCGATGCTTTCACCGCTATACATCGCCGAGATCGCCCCGCCCGCGCAGCGCGGTCAGCTGGTCACGTACCAGCAGGTCGCCATCGTGGTCGGCATGACGCTGGTGTACTTCGTCAACTGGTTCATCGCTTCGCAGGGCGATGATCAGTGGGTGTTGTCGACCGGCTGGCGTTTCATGCTGCTGTCAGCCGCCATTCCCGCGGCACTGTTCTTCGCACTGCTGCTGCTGGTTCCGGAAACGCCCCGCTGGCTGGTGATGAAGGGCCGCATGAGCGAGGCGAAAGCCGTGCTGTCACGACTTTCCAACGAAAATGAAGCCCAGGTGGTGTTGAAGGAGATCGATGAATCGCTGCGCGAGCGCAGCGGCACTTTGTTCGCTTTCGGTGCGCTGGTGGTGTTCGTCGGCATCATGCTGTCGGTGTTCCAGCAGTTCATCGGCATCAACGCAGTGCTGTACTACGCGCCGCTGATGTTCCAGAACATGGGCGCCTCGACCGACAGCGCATTGCTGCAAACCATCATCGTCGGCGTCGCCAACATCGTGTTCACGCTCATCGCGCTGGTCACCGTGGATCGCTGGGGCCGCAAGCCGCTGCTGATTCTGGGTGGCGTGGTGATGGCGATTTCCATGATCTCGCTCGGCTTCCTGTTCCACAGCGGCAACGTCGGCACGGCCGCGTTGATCGCGGTCATCGCCTACATCGCCGGCTTCGCACTCTCGTGGGGCCCGGTGGTGTGGGTGCTGCTCGCGGAAATCTTCCCGAACGCCATCAAGGGCAAGGCGATGGCGCTGGCCGTGGCCATGCAGTGGATCGCCAACCTGTTCGTCTCCTGGTCGTTCAAGGTGCTGGACGGCAACTCGGCCTTGAACGCGATGTTCAATCACGGCTTCTCGTATTGGATCTATGGCGTGATGAGCATCCTGGCCGCGCTGTTCGTGTGGCGCTTCGTGCCGGAAACCAAGGGCCGCAGCCTGGAAGCGATCCAGCACCTGTGGACCAAGCAACCGCACGAACTGGTCGAAGGCTCCGCCAAGGCCCCGGCCACCGCGCTCTGATCGATTACCTATATGACATTACTCGCAGATCTTCCGGCGGACTGGCGTGAGGCGACTCTCGTCGGCCGCCTTGCTACCGCAGCTGGGCCGACTCCCATCGTCATCAGCCGTGGCCGTGTTCGCGATGTATCGCGCGCCGCGCCCACCGTTTCAGCGCTGCTGAACAATTGGGATGGCACGGTGCCCGAGGGTGAAGATCTGGGACCGTTGGATCAGCTGCCGCTGACGCCTGCATTCAGCGGTGCTGCTACGTCACCTCGCTTGCTCGCACCGGTCGATCTGCAATGTATCAAGGCGTGCGGCGTGACGTTCGCTGTTTCCGCGGTCGAGCGAGTGATCGAAGAACGAGCGCGCGGCGATTACGCAAAAGCGCAGTCGATTCGTGACGCGCTGGGCGAACGAGTGGGCGCGGACATTCGCTCCGTCAAACCGGGCTCCGAAACGGCGGTGCGTTTGAAAGAAGCCCTGATTGCCGACGGCCTGTGGTCGCAGTACCTCGAAGTAGCCATTGGCCCGGATGCTGAAGTGTTCACCAAGTCGCCGGTACTGTCTTCGGTCGGCTGGGGCGACTGGATCGGCGTGCGCAAGGAATCGCAGTGGAACAATCCCGAGCCCGAGATCGTGCTCGCATGCGACGCGAAGGGCCGCACGCTCGGCGCGACGCTCGGCAACGACGTGAACCTGCGCGATATCGAAGGCCGCAGTGCGCTGCTGCTCGGCAAGGCCAAGGACAACAACGCGTCCTGTGCCATCGGCCCCTTCATTCGCATGTTCGACGCCGGCTTTGGCATCGACGACATACGCAAGGCGGTGGTCTCGCTCACGGTGGCGGGCAACGACGGCTATCAACTGGAAGGCCGCAGCTCCATGTCGCTCATCAGCCGCGATCCGCTCGACCTGGTGCAGCAGACAATGAGCCAGCATCAATATCCCGACGGCTTCGCGCTGTTCCTCGGCACCATGTTCGCGCCCACGGACGACCGTGACGTGCCGGGCCGCGGCTTCACTCACAAGCTCGACGACCTGGTCCGCGTGTCCTCGCCGTCGCTGGGAACCCTGGAAAACAAACTGACGACGTCTGACCGGGCGCCGCCGTGGTCCTTCGGTATCGGTCATCTGATGGGCAATCTCGCCAGCCGCGGCTTGTTGGCCCAGCGCTCAAACTAAAGCTCAGGCTCGAATTCCACTATGTCTCACACTGTCTACCCCTCACTCCGCAACAAGCGTGTCATTGTCACCGGCGGCGGCTCCGGCATTGGCGCGGCCATCGTCGAAGCTTTCGCCCGGCAGAACGCGCGCGTTGCCTTCCTCGATATCGCCGACGAGCCGTCGCGCGAGCTCGAGCGCAAGCTGGCGTCGAGCGAGACACCGCCTCGCTACTACCATTGCGATCTGCGCAGCATCGAGACCATTCGCGAGCTGTTTCCGCGAATTCGTTCCGAGCTGGGCGGCGTCGACGTGCTGGTTAACAATGCCGCCAACGATGATCGTCACGCGCTGGGCGAGATCACCGAAAAATATTGGGACGAGCGCATTGCCGTGAACCTGCGCCATCTGCTGTTCTGCGCGCAGGCCGTGGTCGAGGACATGAAAGCTGCCGGCGCGGGCGCCATCATCAATCTCGGCTCGGTGTCGTGGCACCTGGCCTTGCCGGATCTCACCATCTATCAAACCGCCAAGGCCGGTATCGAGGGCATGACGCGCGCCCTGGCTCGCGACCTCGGAACGTATGGTATCCGTGTGAATTGCGTAGTACCGGGCGGTGTGCGCACCCCGCGTCAGATTGCGCTGTGGCACACGCCCGACGAGGAAATGCGCATGCTGGGCATGCAATGCATCAAGGCCCGCGTCGAACCGAACGACGTGGCCAACATGGTCGTGTTCCTGGCTTCCGACGATGCCCGCATGTGCACAGGTCACGAATATTTCGTCGACGCGGGGTGGCGGTAACGCTCGAACCAGTCATACCGCAGCAGTCATTCCACGGGAGCGCCATGAGCAAGGTCGAATGCGTCTGCGCCGTGGGCGCGCAGTTAGGTGAGGGGCCGCTCTGGTCCGCGGCGGAGCAGGCTGTGTGGTTCGTCGATATCAAGGGCCGGCAGATCCATCGCTTCGACACGCGCGGCGGCGCATTGTCCTCGTGGCAGGCGCATGAAGAAGTGGGCTTTGTCGTCAAGGCCAAGGGCGCCGGTTTCATTGCCGGCCTCAAGAGCGGGCTTCATTCCTTCGAGCCGAGTACCGGCGAGTTCAAGCTCATCACGCGCGTCGACTCCGACCAGCCGCGCAACCGGCTCAACGATGGCCATGTCGATGCCACGGGTCGCTTGTGGTTCGGCACCATGGACAACGACGAGTCACAGCCGACCGGTTCGCTGTATCGCTTCGACTGGCGCGGCCTGCAACGCTGCGACGAGAACTACGTGATCACCAACGGGCCAGCGACCAGTCCCGACGGCCGCACGCTCTATCATGTCGATACATTGGGCCGAGTGGTCTATGCCTTCGATCTGAACGACGGGGAGCTCAGCAACCGCCGCGTCTTTGCTCGCATCGAAAAGCCCGGCGCGTATCCGGACGGCCCCGTCGTCGACTCGGGCGGCAGCGTGTGGATCGGCTTGTTCGGCGGTTGGGCCGTGCAGCGCTTCTCGCCCGCAGGCGACCTACTGCAGACCATCGACATGCCAGTCGCCAATTGCACCAAGATCGCTTTTGGCGGCGACGATCTTCGTACCCTGTACATCACCACGGCGTGGAAGGGCTTGTCGAAAGAGCAGCTCGCCACGCAGCCGCTGGCCGGCGGTTTGTTCGCTACGCGCGTCCACACGGCCGGCCTGACTCCGCATGAGGCCCGTTATGACGGCTAAGCGCCGCTTTCGTTCCCAGGACTGGTTCGACGCCCGCGATCACATCGACATGATGGCGCTGTACCTGGAGCGCTTCATGAATTACGGGCTCACGCCGAAGGAGCTGATGAGCGGCAAGCCCATCATCGGCATCGCGCAGAGTGGCAGCGATCTCACTCCCTGCAATCGCATCCATGTGGACCTGGCGGCGCGCGTCAAGGAAGGCATTCGCGATGCCGGCGGCGTGCCCATGGAATTCCCGATGCATCCGATTTTCGAGAACTGCCGCCGCCCCACGGCCGCGCTGGATCGCAACCTGGCGTATCTCGGCCTGGTGGAAATTCTGCACGGCTATCCCATCGACGCCGTGGTGCTGACCACTGGCTGCGACAAGACGACACCGGCCGCGGTGATGGCTGCGTCGACCGTCGATATACCTGCGATCGTTCTGTCCGGCGGCCCGATGCTGGACGGTTGGTTCGAAGACGAGCTGGTCGGTTCCGGCACGGTGATCTGGAAGAGCCGCCGGCGCCTGGCCGCCGGGCAAATCACGGAGCAGGAATTTCTCGATGCCGCGGCTGCCTCGGCGCCCTCGCCCGGCCACTGCAATAGCATGGGCACGGCATCGACGATGAACGCCGTCGCCGAAGTGCTGGGTCTGTCTCTGCCCGGCTGCTCCGCCATTCCCGCGCCCTATCGCGAGCGAGGCCAGATGGCTTATGAAACAGGCCGTCGCGCCGTCGAGATCGCATTCGAGGATCTGCGGCCCTCCAAGATCCTCACTCGCGAATCTTTCCTCAATGCCATTACAGCCATTGCCGCGCTGGGGGGATCGACCAACGCGCAACCGCATCTCACTGCAATGGCACGTCACGCGGGCCTCGAACTGCACGCGCAGGATTGGACCAAGTACGGGCACGACATTCCGCTGCTGCTCAACATGCAGCCTGCCGGAAAATATCTGGGCGAACGCTTCCATCGCGCTGGCGGCGTGCCTGCAGTTCTGCACGAGCTGATCGAAGCCGGCAAGTTGCATGCCGATACGATGACTGTTACGGGCCGGACGCTGGGAGAAAACGTTCGCGGTCGTGCGAGCCGCGATCGCGAGATGATCACGACCTACGACAAGCCGCTGCGGGAGCGCGCGGGCTTCGTCGTGCTGAGCGGTAATCTGTTCGACTTCGCCATCCTGAAAGCCAGCGTCATCACGGAAGATTTTCGTCGGCGTTACCTGTGCGCCTCCGGAGACGAGAACGTGTTCGAAGGTCGCGCCATCGTGTTCGACGGCTCCGATGACTACCGGGCCCGCATCAACGATCCGTCACTCGGCATCGACGAACGCAGCGTACTGGTAGTTCGTGGCGCTGGCCCGCTGGGTTGGCCCGGTTCCGCGGAAGTCGTCAACATGCAGCCGCCGGACGCGTTACTGAAACGCGGCATCGCCAGCTTGCCCACCATCGGCGATGGCCGGCAGTCCGGCACGTCCGACAGCCCCTCCATTCTCAATGCCTCGCCCGAAAGCGCCGCCGGTGGCGGATTGGCCTGGCTGCGCACGGGCGACACCATCCGCATCGATCTGAATCGCGCGCGATGTGACATGCTGGTCTCGGAGAAAGAAATCGCCCGCCGCAAGAAGGACGGCATTCCGCCCGTGCCCGAAAGCGCCACGCCCTGGCAGGAGCTGTATCGCGCGACCGTCGGTCAATTGGACCAGGGCGGCGTGATGGAGATGGCACTCAAGTACCGCCAGGTGGCCAGGAAGACGCCGCGGCACAATCACTGACCGCTTCGAGCCAGGCGGCCGACCTGGCCCCAATGGCACTTAGTTAGCGCCCTCCAGTGGTTGGCGGTTGGCGGTTGGGGCAGAACGGAGGCCACATTTCTGGCTAACCGCTAACCGCTATCCGCGAACCGCTGCGATAGAAACGGTTAACCAAGCACCATTGGACCTGGCCCGCTTTTTGTTGGCGGCCCGCCAACTGCCGTAGAATGCCCGGCCCGGTTTGGGCCTGCATAACACGGAACCGCTCGTCACAAATGAAAGCATCGTCTCGCGTGGCATTCGCACGTTGCCTGTCCGTTTGTATGTTGTTGGGCTCTCTGGCCGCATTCGCGGCCAGTTCCGCAGAACCACCCCAACCCAAGCTCGTCGTCACCATCGCGGTCGACCAGTTTTCCGCCGATGTCTTCACCGAATACCGGCCGCTGTATCAGGCCGGACTGAAGCGCCTTGCCGGGGGTGTGGTGTTTCCGCGCGGACATCAGAGTCATGCGTCGACTGAAACCTGTCCGGGCCACTCCACCATCCTGACGGGCGCCCGGCCCGGCC
Source organism: Steroidobacter sp. (assembly GCF_036406195.1). Lineage (GTDB taxonomy): Bacteria > Pseudomonadota > Gammaproteobacteria > Steroidobacterales > Steroidobacteraceae > Steroidobacter. Next base: position 10,705 of record NZ_DASWVW010000057.1, on the reverse strand, counting down.
GCACGGGAATCATTGCCAATGGCTGGCAAGTCCCGTCTCAACCTTACACGCTGAATGGCAAGCAGACCTTCACGGTGTACTGCGTCGTGAAGATGGACGGCCCCGACGGCAAGCCCACCCTCTCGCCCGACCCGCTGCTGGTCCCCACGCTGGGCGATCGCATGAAGGCTCGCGATCCGAAGACGCGCGTGGTTGCCGTGGCGGGTAAAGATCGATCGGCCATCATGCTCGGCGGACACAACGCGGATCTCACATTGTGGTGGACCACTCAGGGCTTCGTCACCTATACCGGCAAGGAATCGAGTGTTCCCAAAGAGATCAGCGACAAGATCAATGCAAGCGTTCGCAAGTCGTACAGTCAGCCCACGGTTCCCAAGCTGCCGGCCGCCTGCGAGCCCAAATCGCGCGAGCTCAAGATCACCGATAGCGTCTCTATCGGTACGCTGAAGTCGTTCCCCGGCAATTCGCGGCGCTGGCGCGCCACACCGGCGCTCGATGCATTCACGGTCGATGCCGCCATCGCGGCCATGAAGAGCCTGAATCTCGGTCGCGAAGAGTCGATTGACGTGCTCGCCGTGAGTCTTTCCGGCACCGACTACACCGGCCACTACTATGGCACCGAAGGCGCCGAGATGTGCACTCAGCAGCTCGCTCTCGATCAGACGATCGGCCGGCTGCTCACGGCGCTCGATAAGTGGAATGTTCCATACGTCGTCGCGATGACCGCGGATCATGGCGGCGTGGATGCAACCGAGCGCAACCGCGCCCGCGGCGTGACCGCTGCAGAGCGTGTGGATGAAAGCCTGTTTCCAGTGAACATCAGCGCCGCACTGGAAACGCAGTTCCACGATCTTCCCCAGCCCGTCGTGCTCGGCCCGATGGAATTCTCCCACGATGTCTATCTGAACGCCGGCATCCCTGCCGAGCGGCGCGAAGCCGTGTTGCGCGCTGTTGCTCTGAAGTATCGACAGCATCCGCAAGTCGCCACCGTTTTCACCAAGGACGAGCTCATCGCCGCCGCTCCTCCATCAGGCCCGGTGGATGAGTGGACGCTGCTCGAGCGCGCCAAGGCGAGCTTCAATCCGCAGCGGTCTGGGGATCTGTTCGTGCTGCTGAAGCCGTACATCTCGCCGTATCACGCGCCCAGGAATCCGGATACGGAGTTCAGCTCGACGCACGGCTCGCCGTGGAGTTACGACCGTCGCGTGCCGATCGTGTTCTGGTGGCCGGGTGTGAAGGGATTCGAGCAGCCGACTGCGATCGAGACCGTCGATATCGCGCCGACGCTGGCGAAGCTGATCGGCCTCGACGTTCCCGCCAGCGAGTTCGATGGCCGCGTGCTTCCCGTCGTGCAACCCTGACCGGGTGCTCGCGCAGCGATTGCGGTTATATGCACATTTGAGTAGCGTCGTGGCGCATGGACCCGCGACAGCTGTTCTCATTTTGTGCCCTGGCGTTGCTCGCCAGCGTACTCGCGGGCTGTGTCTCGAATGACGCCTGCTATGAGCCTGCGACTCCAACGGAGTCGCTGCGCTCGGTCTACGTAGTCAAACGCGCCTGGCATACAGGCATTGCCGTTGCCGCGGCAGACTGGCCGAACCGCGAATGGTCCGTACTGCGCGATTTTCCAGACTCCAGCTATCTGGAGTTTGGCTGGGGCGACGCCCGGTACTATCAAGCCGAGCAAGAGACCTGGTGGATGGCCGTTCGGGCCGCCTTGTTCTCCACATCGAGCAGCATTCATGTCATTGGCTTCGACCATCCCGCAGCCGAACCGCTGCTCGCCGATGAAGTCGTCGAGGTGCGAGTTACAGCGGAAGGTCTGCAACGACTGGCTGAATCCATAGAGCGCGAGTTCACTCAGGAACAACCCACCGCGAATGGCGCTTCGCTCGAGGTCACACCGCAGCCCAACAAGTTCTACAGCGCCAGGCGACGCTTTTACTTTCCGCGTATGTGCAACTGGTGGACGGCCAAGCGATTGGAAGATGCCAACTGCCCGATCGCGGCCTGGTCGGTCATCTCGCCCAATCGCATGATCCGGGAAGCGAGAAGTTTCGCAGGCGCGCCGTAACGGATCGACGCGCCTGCTCGCAAGAAGAGCGTCGGGAAGTTACTCCTGACGGGAGCCTTCCTTCTCATCCAGCAAGGCGATGTGATTCTCCACATCTCTCACGCCAGCGACCCTGCTCGCCGCATCACCCGCTTGCGCTTTCTCTTCGACGGTTTTGACGAAGCCGCTCAGCTGCACGACGCCCTCGCTCACCTCCACGTTCACATCGCTGTCTTCGGCCAGCTTCACGTTGCCCAGGCTGTCGCGAACTCTAGCCGCAATGACGGTGTCGGCGACCGGCCCTCGGGCGGGGCGGTCGTCAGTACGAACGCTCAGATCGTTGCGCACTTCCGCTACGCCATCGACCGACCGAGCGCGTAGCAGCGCCGCGTTTCTTTCGCCTTCGGAATTCACGAATCCGCTCAACTGAACCACACCGTCCCGCGTTTCCACTTCGATATCGCGGGCTTGGATGGCGCGATCGGATGCAAGCGCGGCCTTCACCTTGGTCGTCAAGGCAACATCGCTGCCAGGCGGAGGCGCGGCCTGAACCGCCGCCGCTTCGACGATGCAGAACAAGCACACGATCAGGGTAAGTTCTCTCCAGTGGCGCATGGCTCACCTCCACTCGCAGATGCGTCCCATCGGATAATGGGAACTGCGATTCGCTCGACGAATAGGGAGGGAATGAGTCAGGGAATCTGAAGTTCCGGCCGGCGGGAGGTTCGACCACGCTGCGTCGGGGTGATTTGATCAGGGCGGCGTGAAGCCGAGCAATGAACAGCCGACGCGAACACGGTCCGGATCAGAGTGCCGGCGAGTGAGTCATGTCAGCTCCAGTCCCGGCAAAGTCCCCATGCGAAGGCCGCATCAGGCGAGGAATCGATTCGAGCGACACGGGTTAACCTGCAATGACAAGAACCGTGCTGCCAAACGCGCTTTTCCGTGCGGCCGGGGGCACTACATCGATATGAACGATGTTCAGCGATAGGTCGTGGCTGCTGGTGCGATGTCGAGGCTGCCCATAGAATGGGCCTGTGCGACGCAAGACTTCAGTAACCAAACGGGCGGGCGAGACCGCGGACGGCGACAACCGCCGGCCGCTGCTCACCTATATCAAGGGCATTCTCGCGTCCCTCAATCCGACAGACCGGTTGATCGCGGACTGTGTGCTGGCAGATCCGGAGAAAGTCCTGACCTCCTCCATCGCCCAGCTCAAGGACGCCAGCGGGGCCAGCGTCGGGGCCATCGTGGCGTTCTGCCGCCGGGTGGGCACGGCCGGTTTCGCCGAGTTCAAGATCGCCCTGGCCCGGGACCTGGCCCAATCGGGGTTGCCCGGCGGGCAACTGGAGAATGGCTCGCAGCTGGAGAAAGTCTTCCAGGTTCATGCGCAGAGCCTGATCGAAACCGTGCAGGTCAACCCGCCGGCGCAGTTCGAGCGCATCGTCCAGCTCATCGGCAAGAGCCGGCGCGTGGAGCTGTTCTCCATCGGGCAGTCGTACCCGGTGGCGTACACCGCGTACTGCAACTTCCTTCTGCTCGGGCTGCAGGCCTCGGCCCATTTCGATTCTCACATGCAGCTGATCGCCGCGAGCCAGCTGGAAAAGGGCGATGTCGCCATCGGCATTTCCTTATCAGGTACGACGCGCGAGACCGTGGAGTGCCTGCAAGTCGCCAAGAGCAAGGGCGCGGCCACCATCTGCCTGACCAACGCGATCAAGTCGCCCATCACCGAGCACAGCGATTACTGCCTGTACGCGACGCCGAGCGAGATCAAGTACTTTCAGGCGCCGCTCGCCTCGCGCGTCACGCAGCTGGCATTGATCGATGCGTTGTTCGTTTCTCTGGCCCTGAAGCACAAGAGCCGGACCGCGACCAAGCTGCAGCAGTCCGGAGAGGCGCTCCTCAAGCGGCGCCTGGAGTGATGACTCGCAGGCTTGTGTGAATCAGACCCTGAATCGGTGCCGAGTGCCCCTGGCCAGCCCCGATCCCTCAACCCTGAGTGCGGTCATCCTTGGACGACGGCAGGCCCGGCGGGTCATGAAATGCCTTGGGCAAATACCACCCGCGCTTGATGGCCATCGCACGCACCACGAAGCACAGGGCCGCGCCACTCAGGGCGGCAACGACGGGCGGCACGCCAAATCGATCGCCCAGCACCACGACTGTCGCTCCACCCAGCGCAGCTACTGCGTACAAATCCGAGCGCAAGACTGTGGGAACTTGAGCAAGCAACAGGTCGCGGGCCACACCGCCGCCAATGCCCGTCAACATGCCGAGCAACGCCGCCATCACGCCGTTGAGCTCGAAATCCAGCGCCTTCTGAGTACCGGACACTGCAAATAACGCCAGCCCCGCCGCGTCGAACATACGCACCGGGTTGGCCATCTGCTCGATCTTCGCGTGCCATCGGAACGCGATCATCCCAGCGGCGCTGGAAATGGCGACAAACCGCCAATCGCTGATCGCGGCAGGCGGCGTCGCGCCAAGGAGCAGATCGCGTGTGATGCCTCCAGCGCAGGCCGCGGCGAAGGCGAGCACCAGAATGCCGAAGATATCGAGCTGGCGCCTCGCCCCCAGCGTTGCTCCGGCAATCGCGAAAACGAACGTGCCAGCCAGGTCGAGGATCAATACGAGCGTGCGCATGACTGCGCAACCTACCAAGAAAATTGCGTCAGCGCTCGTCTGAAGGCGACCCTCCCGCTAATGCGGCCTGTTTCGGTAACCGCTTTGCGCCTGAGCGCGGAACGTCTTGGCCGCGTAGATGAGCCATGTCATGCTGGCGTTACGGCTCGATGTCCGTACCGGCGATGGCACCGTATCGCTGGGTCGCTCTCCGAACAGCGCCTTGTAGTTACGGGCGAACAGGCTGAGGTCCCAGATTCCCAGGTTCGCCGCGATCTTCGTTACGAGCTGGCCCGGCTCGCGGGCGAGCAGCGCCGCGCGGATCTCCCACAACTGTCTTGCCTTCAGCAGACGCTTCGGCGAAACGCCGAAGTACTCCAGAAAGATTGCTCGCAGCGCGCGCTCGCATACCCCTGCCTCTCGCACCAGGTCCTCGACGCGCAGCACCTCCGGGCTGGCTAGTAACAAATCCAGACAGCGCCACAACGCGCGTGCGCGTTGGGAATGCAGATATCTTCGCCTCGGATCTCGATCTTCAACACTCGACTGCAACACCCGCGTGATGGCGATGGAGAGATCCTCCTCGAGCGCCTCGGCCGCGTGCGGAGTCGCGAAGCAAACATCGGGATCATTGGAAAGAGCGCGGTTCACCAGCGCGCGCAGCTGCGTCAAGCATTCCAGCTGAGTACGCGTTCGTACCGAGCCCGAGGCGCGGAGTATTTCCAGCGTACGCGGATCGAGAATCGGATGATCGAAAGGCAGCGTGATCCCGGCCCAGCGCGTCGCACCTGTACCGGTGAATATAAAGGGCTGCTCGCCCTGCATGAGGATGAAGCAGTCCTCGCGCAGGTCGACCGCATCGATACGCATGCGGCGCGCATCGGTCATCGGCAGGCCGAGCGCGACCCGGTCTCGTTGACCGGTTCCGGCGAACGTCGCACATCCGCCGACTTGAAGCTCTTGCACCGACACACGGTGTGCCTGCGTGCCCTGCACCCACCACTCAGCCGCTGCCGGCGCCGTGGGTACGAACCTTCCTTCGATCCCCGCAATGGACTCGGCGAACTCATCGAAATCCTTGAAGGCCGTTCTGAGCATTGATTGGACTCCCTGCTGTTCTGCAGCAACTGGAGAGGCACGCCGTGTGAGCCCGTACGGACGGGGTTACTAAGATGACAGCTGGGTGGGGCGAAGTGGCCCCCTCTTTTCGGGTCTCTAACCGCAGGGACAGCATGCGTATTCAGCGAAGAAAGACTAGATGAGAGTGATCCCGTTCTATTGCACGCCGAGAAGCGGCCTCTTCGGGTTCAGCTAGCGGCGCTGCAAAAGAACGTGCTGCAAATGCGGGCAGCATTCGGCCCGATGTAGAGCGCCGCCTTGCGTGCAAGGTGCTGCGGCTGGATCTTCTCACTCATCGCGTACCCTTCGGTCCGCGGTGCTGACCACGAGTTTGCTGCCCTCCACGCGTACCTGACCTGCCGGCTTTCTCAGGACCAGTGATTACTTCGGAGATGCGGCTGTCGGGTTCATTGTTGAAAGGGTTTGTTTGAATTGGTTAGGCGTAAGCTGCCCGAGGCTCGAGTGCGGTCGGACCTCGTTGTACTCACGCCGGAAGGTTTCGATCAGGATCTTTGCATCGACCCTGTTCTTGAACCACTGCAGGTTCAGGCACTCGTCTCTGAACTTGCCATTGAACGGTTCGTTCGAGCCATTCTGCCATGGCTTGCCCAGATCGATGTAGGCAGTGTCGATATTTGCCTGCGTCAGCCAGCGCAGCACGGCTCTTGAAACGAATTCGGGTCCGTTGTCAGACCGCAGATAACGCGGAGCGCCGTGCGTGCTGACGAGCCGGCTGAGCAGATCGATGACTCGCGCCGAAAGAATGACTTCAATGATGCTGAGGCGATCGCCGAGGCCGTCGCGCGCCCGACGATGCGCTTCGTCACAGTCAAATCGAACGAGCAGCTCGATCTGCAAGCACTGCATCGCATTCGCGAGCGGCTCGTGCGCCAAAGAACGTCGATCATCAATCAGATCCGTGCATTCCTGATCGAGTATGGACTTGCAGTCAAGGAGGGCCGGGCCGCGCTACGCCGTGAGCTCCCATCAATGCTCGAGAATCCGGAGAATGGCCTGTCGGATCGAATGCGACAGCTCGTCGATCGTTTGCGCTCGCATTGGAAATATCTCGACGAATCGATTAACGAGTACACGCACGAGATCGAACTGATCGCCAAACGTCATGATGCTTGTCGCCGCCTAGTGAGCGTGCCTGGCATCGGACCGCTGGGCGCCACAGCCTTGGTGGCTGCCGTTGGTAATGGCGCAGCGTTCAAGCGCGGTCGTGAACTCGCAGCGTGGCTTGGTCTCGTTCCGCGACAGAAATCCCACTGGAGGTAAGCCAACACTCCTTGGAATCAGTAAGCGGGTAACCCGTACGTGCGCAAGCTGCTAATCCACGGCGCGCGATCCCTGCTGAAGCATTTGCATCGACAAAATCACGAGCTGGGACTATGGATGACTCAGCTTGAACAGCGTGCCCACAAGAACGTGGTCGCCGTCGCTGTAGCGAACAAGATCGCGCGGATCGCATGGGCGGTGCTTACGCGCGGTGAGCTCTATCGCGCTAGCGCCGCGACCGCCGCATAGGAACACGCGGCTCGCCATCGACAAGCACAACTTCTCCCACCGGGTTCTGCAGGAGACTTCACGAGGATGGCAGTACGGTCAACCCCACACGTCTCGAGCCTGCCTCAAAAAATCGGTCGTCATAGACCGCACCATTTATTAGGCCTGACGTGCGCGGATCTCCATCAAGGCCAGGAAGCTCGCAACTTCCAACAGTAGGCCGGATACATTTTGGCAGACCGACGAGCCACACCCTCAGAAGAAGCCTCTTGCAAACACGGGGCGGGTCATACATTTTTTACCGCAACCTCCTTCATCACATCGATTTCGAGGTCGCGCTCGGCCAGCAGCTTCTTCAGCTTCGCGTTCGCCTGCTCCAGCTGTTGATGGCTGTTAGGAACCGCCTGTTTCTGGCGATGGCGCGCACTTCTCCGCGCTGATCGTTCTCGCCGGATCTCATCGACGGGAAGAGGCACGGCAGTGCACTTCCAGATCTCCGTCCTCCCTGAACCTCAGATTCGTAGCTCGCAGACGAGCTCTGGCGCCCGGAGGGGCGAAGGCCAGTCAGCATCTTTGCGAGCGCGCGCTCGTGCGTGTTGTTTTCGGTATGCTGCGCGGCGCAGGAGGATGAAGGACCGAAGACCCGGGTCGTTGATTGGCGTCGACACCCCGGGCCTTCGGTGCGCAGCGCCTTGGCAGGCGTTTTCGCAAGGCTTTTATGCGCCTGCCACCCGTGCGCTGTCCAGTGCTTCGGGGAGGCACGGGTGCCTGGCGCCGCTCAGCCTGCGACCTATCGGCTCTACAACTGCCGTCGCTGTGGCGTGCAGGTGCGGATCTGCCGTCGCTGCGATCACGGCAACATTTACTGCGCCGGGGAGTGCGCGCAGATTCGTCGTCGCGAGTCGCTGCGTCGCGCTGCGGCACGTTATCAACGCACGCGTCGCGGAGCGCATCGTCATGCAGCCCGGCAACGTCGCTGGCGCACGCGCAAGCCACACACAGTGACTCATCAGGGATGCCATTACGACGCGGTGGCGCGCAAGGTGTCGACCCCGATAGTCACCAGCGGTCAGTCGAGCGATGCCAGCGACGAAGTTTCCGACATTGCACGGGCCGATGCGGGCGATCCGCCCGGCGCAGCGCGGGCTCGCTGCACGTTCTGTGGTGAGGTGCTGCCCTCGTGGGCGCGATTACGCTTGTGGCAGTGGAGCGGATAGGCGTCGGCGCCGTCTGCGATCGTGGCAGTGATGATCTCGCGCGAGCTCGAGGCGGAGATTCTGCGGCTTCATCATGCCGAGCGCTGGCCGATCGGCACATTGGCGCGCCAGCTCCACGTACACCACACGACGGTGCGTCGTGTGCTCAGGCAAGCCGGCATCGCGATCGTGCGAGAGCGGCCGCGTCCTTCGATGATCGATCCGTATGTGTCTTTCATCGAGGACACGCTTACGCGTTATCCCACGCTGCGCGCCAGTCGCTTGTATCAGATGGCGCGCGAGCGTGGCTACCCCGGCAGCCCGGATCACTTCCGTCATCAAGTGGCGCTGTATCGGCCGCGACCGAGCGCCGAGGCCTATCTGCGACTACGCACGCTCCCCGGAGAACAGAGCCAGGTTGACTGGGCGCACTTCGGCCGCCTGGTGGTCGGGCGAGCGTTGCGCCCGCTGATGGCCTTCGTGATGGTGCTCAGCTACTCGCGCCAGGTATTCCTGCGCTTCTATCTCGGGGCGTCGATGAGTTGTTTCCTGGATGGTCATGTCCAGGCATTCAACTTCTTTCAAGGCGTACCTCGTCAATGCCTTTATGACAACCTTAAAAGCGCGGTGCTCGAGCGCATCGGCGATGCCATCCGCTTCCATCCCACGTTGCTGGAGCTGGCGGCGTGGTATCACTTCCAGCCGCGTCCGGTCGCCATCGCCCGCGGCAACGAGAAGGGCCGCGTTGAGCGGGCGATTCGCTTCGCGCGCGAACGCTTCTTCGCCGCTCGGCGCTTCGCCGATCTGGCCGACCTGAACGCGCAAGCGCTCGCCTGGTGTGCGGGCGAGGCCGCCGAGCGGCCCTGTCCAGAAGATCGCGCGCGCACGGTGCGCGCGTGCTTCGAGGAAGAACGACCCCGGCTGCTCGCATTGCCCGCCGAGCCGTTTCCGTGTCAGGAACGTGTGGATGTTCCCTCCCACAAGACCCCGTACGTGCGCTTCGATCTGAACGATTACTCCATTCCTCACACGCATGTCCGCCGCACGCTGCAGGTCGTGGCCACTCAGGAACGCGTGCGAGTACTCGACGGCGACGAGGTCATCGCCACTCATGCGCGCAGCTTCGATCGTGATCAGCAGATCGAAGAGCCCAGCCATATCGAGGCGCTGGTTGCCCACAAGCGCGCCGGCCGCGCCCATCGCGCCATGGATCGACTTCATCATGCCGCCGCCAGTGCCAGCGCGCTCTTCAAGCTCGCCGCCGAGCGCGGCGCGCATCTGGGTGCGCTCACTCGCGGGCTCGTCGATCTGCTCGATAGCCATGGCGCGGCCGCCCTCGAGGCCGCCATCGCCGCGGCGCTGCGCGAACAAGCTGCCCACCTGGGCGCCGTGCGTCACTTCATCGATCAGCAGCGTGCCCGGCGCGGTCAGTCCCCGCCGATTGCAATCACGCTGCCCAACGACCCACGCGTGCGCTCGCTCACCGTGCGTCCGCATTCGCTATCGAACTACGAACAACTCCTGCGAGAGAACGCCCATGAACACACAGATGAGCACGCCATCGAGCCCGTTGGTCATCACCGCAGCGACGAGTCCGAGCGTTGAGTCGCTGCGAGCGCGCCTGCGCCGGCTCACCTCTATGGGCTCGCAACGCACGCCGAGGAGATCATCGCCGAGCCTTGGCTTGCGCGCGTGTTGGAGGTCGAGGATTGCGAGCGTCAGCGGCGCAGTCTCAAGCGACGCACGGACAACGCCCGCTTGGGTGCTTTCAAGCCATTGGCCGACTTCGATTACGCCTGGCCCAAGGAGATCGATCGTGCGCTGCTGGAGGAGTTGTTCACCTTCGCCTTCCTCGAACAGGCGGCCAACATCGTCATCGTCGGTCCCAATGGGTTGGGCAAGACCATGATCGCCAAGAACCTGCTGCACCAAGCGGTGCTGCGCGGTTACACCGCACGCTTCACGCTCGCCTCCGAAATGCTGCACGATCTGGCGGCACAAGACAGCTCCACGGCGCTATCGCGTCGGCTGCGTCGCTACACCACGCCCGCGCTCCTTTGCATCGACCTATGTTGAGGACTCAAATATGTGGAGCCGGCGGACCTCGACATCGGTTTCGCACGGAGAAGCTGGATGATGCACTCCACATATCTTTAGAGTCTCCGAAGCCAGGGAATGAGCTCCGCGCCGTTGATCATCAGCC
>NZ_DASWVW010000056.1:0-132994 GCF_036406195.1 Steroidobacter sp. | reverse complement strand
GATGCGTCATGGCCGCCGGCGGTCATCTCGGTCTGTCGAGCCTGCTGGGCAGCCTGGAAAGCATTGTGGGCGGTGCTCATGGGTCGTTATCACGGTCGAGAGAAACCTGCACACACTCTACTGCGACGTGGGTCTCACGATCTGCGGCGCCGTTGGCATTTCTGAACATGGCTGTACAGGATTTGCCTTATTCCGGCGCAAGCCGCCACTTCAGCCGTGAGCCAGCTTGCCGTCCGGATGATCGGCGGTCAGCAGCAGGACCTCGTTGGCCACCCGATGCAAAGGCAACACGTGCTGCGCGGCGCCGAGCCTGACCGCGGTCCCCGGCATGCCCCACACCACGCTGGTTGCTTCATCCTGCGCGATCGTGGGTGCGCCAGCAGCCAGCATTTCCTTCAAACCACGGGCGCCATCGTCGCCCATGCCGGTGAGAATCACGCCTACCGCGTTGGGCCCGACGTTCTGGGCCACCGAACGGAACATCACATCCACGCTGGGACGATGACGATTCACGTGCGGACCGTTGCTCAAGCGGCAACGGTAGCGGGCACCGTCACGCTCCACCAGCAAGTGTTGATCGCCGGGGGCGATGTACACGTGACCGGGAAGGATGTACTGGCCATCGCTCGCTTCGCACACCGCCATCGCCGAGCAACGATTCATGCGTTCGGCAAAAGCTTTGCTGAAAGCCGCCGGAATGTGCTGCGAGATCACCACTGCCGGCGCATCCGGCGGCAACGCCTCGAGCACTTCACGAATCGCCTCCGTGCCACCGGTTGATGCACCGATGGCAATGATGCGATCGGTGGTACGCAGCACGCGCTTGGTAGTCGATGCCGGCAGCACCGCATCGGCGCTGTGGCGCGCTTCAGTGTTCAATGCGGCGACCACTGGCGACTTGCGAACGGGGCGCGCGTTGATGCGAGCGCCCGCGGCCATCTTCACCTTGGCGATCAGCTCTTCGGCGTAGCTGGCGAGGCTGCCGGCAACGTCGACCTTGGGCTTGGTGACGAAATCGATCGCGCCGAGCTCGAGCGCCCGCAAAGTGACATCGGCACCCTTCTGCGTCAGCGACGACACCATGACCACGGGCATGGGGCGCAGGCGCATCAGGTTCTCGAGGAAGGTAATGCCGTCCATGCGTGGCATTTCCACGTCCAGCGTGATCACGTCCGGATTGAGCTGCTTGATGCGCTCGCGCGCCGCGTACGGATCAGTGGCGGTACCGACGATCTCGATGTCGCGATCCTTGCTGAGCATTTCGCTCAGCAGCTTGCGCACCAGGGCCGAGTCGTCGACGATCAGTAGTTTTATTGGCATGACATCCGCCGCCTCGACCGGTCACCAGCCATTGGTCACCGGCCACGTCTAGAACAGGTCGATCTCGCCAGCCACCGGCGTCTTCTCCAGTCCCTTGAGGTATTGCTGCTCGTGCGAAGCGACGTCCCTGGTGTGGCTCGAAGTCAGGTGGCGTACACGTACGCGACCCGTCAACGGGAAATACTGCACGTGCCGCGGGCAGGTATCGCCCACGTCCTCGGAAGTCACGCGCAAGCCTTCCTGCTTGAGGAACTCGCGCACGAAAGTCACATTGTGGTCGCCGACATCGGTCAGCGTCTTCAACACGCGGCCACCGCCGAAAATCTTCACTTCCAGGTCGGCGCGGGTGCCGCCGGCCTTCAGAATGCGGTTGATCAATTGCTCCATGGAGGCGCTGCCATAGCGGGTGGCGCGGCCGGCGGCGCCGGTCTCCCATGCATCGTGCCCGTTGCCGCTGGGGCGCGGCAGCATGAAATGATTCATGCCGCCGATGCCGAGCCGGGGATTGCGAATGCAGGCCGAAACACACGAGCCGAGCACCGTATCCAGCACTTCATCGTGAGTCGTGACGTAGAAGTCGCCGGGCAACAGCTTGGCGATCACCTGGCCGTGCGGGTTGGTGTAGCGCCGGATGTTTTCGAAGCCGGGCAACGCCCTGGTCAGCGGTGGCTTAACCATGCCCGCCTCCGTTGCGGCGGTAGATGGTCTTGCCGACCAGCTTGAAGGGCGCGGTGCCTGCATGAATGGATTCCGAGTGGCCGATACACAGATAACCGCCCGGCGCGAGCATCTCGCTGAAGCGGTTCACCAGCTTCTCGCGCGTCGGTTGGTCGAAATAGATCATCACGTTGCGGCAGAAGATCACATCGAACGGCCCCTTCATCGGCCACGCATGCAACAGATTGAGCGTGCGGAACGTAATCAGGGATTTGAGCGTCTGCTTGGCAACCGCGCAGCCGGCATGCTCGCCCGCGCCTTTCTGGAAGAACTTCTTCAAGCGCTCCTGCGACACGCTCGCCATGCGATCCAGCGGATAGATGCCCGAGGACGCGGCGGCGATCACGTCACTGTCGATGTCGGTCGCCAGGATCTTGAAGTCGTAGCGCGGCGATGACGGCAGCACTTCGGCGGCGGCGATGGCGATACAGTAGGGCTCCTCGCCCGTCGAGCAACCGGCCGACCAGATGCGCAGGCGCCGCGAGGCGGCATTGCGCTTCATCGCCTCGGGCAGCATGTACGAGGACAATGCCTCGAAGTGATGATTCTCGCGAAAGAACGAAGTGACGTTGGTGGTGATGGCGTTGATCAGCCCCACCAGCTCTTCGGGACCTGCGTCGCGCAGATATTCGCAATAGGCCTCGTAGCTCGGCAGCCCGAGCTCGCGCAGGCGTCGCGCGAGGCGACCTTGCACCAGCTGACGCTTGTTGGGCCCCAGCACGATGCCGGCGTTCTCACCCACCACGTGACGAATGAAGTCGAACTCGGCGTCACCGAGCTGAGGTCCATAGTGCGCGGTTTCGGAGATCGAGGCGGAAACTGAGGCTGGCGTCGGCATGGGATAGCGGTTCGCGGTTGGCGGTTAGCGGTTGGGCAAGAGGCTTGGCGGCATCATTCACCTCTGACTGACCACCAACCACTAACCGCCAACCGCTGCTTCAGGCTGCGGGCGGCAGCGCCACTCCCGTGACGTCCGCGCCGATCAATTGATCGATGTCGAGCAGCATCACCATGCGGCCCGACACGGCAGCCAGACCTTCGATGAACTCGGTGCTGACGTGCTCGCCGAACTCCGGCGCCGGCTTCACGTCGCTGGCGGACACGTCGATCACGTCCGAGACGCCGTCGACGACCACGCCGAAATCGCGGCGGCCCACCGCCGACTGCACCGACAGCACGATGATGACGGTGAGCGGGGTGTACTCCGCATGCTGCAGATTGAAGCGCATGCGCAGATCCACGATCGGCACGATCGAGCCGCGCAGGTTCAGGACGCCCAGCACGTGGTTCGGTGCTTGCGGGATCCGCGTCACCGGGGACCAGCCGCGGATCTCCTGGACTCGCAGAATGTCCACGCCGTAGGTTTCATCGCCCAGGGTGAAGGTCAGCACCTGGTTGGAACCCGCAGCGGCAGCATCGATCTGCGCGGCAACTTCATTGGTCATGAAACAAGTCTCCTACTCGGCTGCCGGGTACGACGCCGGCGACGGGCCGGCGTCAAGGGCAGCGCTATTCAGGTTTATCGGCCTTTTCCAGCACACACTGAGTAAGACATTCGCTGCATCGTGTGTGCGCCGGTCGCGGCTGGCCCGTTACCGGTTAAAAGTCGCTCCACTGGCTGTCGTCACCGCTGGCGCGAGCTAGGGGCGCCGGCGCACTGTGGGCCACAGCCTTCGGCTTGGTCGCGCCCAGCCCGGCCTTGCGGACGGCGGGACGCGGCTTGGCGACCGGGGCGACCGCAGCCGAGCTCATGCGCACGACTTCAGAGTGCACGGGCGAACTCGAACCAGTGATGCCGCTGCCATCGGCGCGACGGAAGTAACCTATCTGCGCGACCAGCGTGCCCGACTGCTGTTCCATGGACTTGCTGGCAGCAGAAGCTTCTTCCACCAACGCGGCGTTCTGCTGCGTGACGTTGTCCATCTGGCTGACGGCGTTGTTGACCTGCTCGATGCCGGCCGACTGTTCCTCGGACGCAGCCGCGATCTCGGCGACGATGTCGGTGACCTTCTTGACGCTTTCCATGATCTCCGAGAGCGTCTGGCCCGACTCGTCCACCAGCTCCGAACCGACCTTGACCTTCTCGACGGAGTCGTTGATGAGGTCCTTGATCTCTTTCGCGGCGCTGGCGCTGCGCTGGGCGAGGTTGCGCACTTCGGTGGCCACCACCGCGAAGCCACGACCTTGTTCGCCGGCACGGGCCGCTTCCACAGCGGCGTTCAACGCCAGCAGGTTGGTCTGGAAGGCGATCTCGTCGATCACGCTGATGATGTCGGCGATCTTGCGGCTGGAGTTGTTGATCTCGCCCACCGCCGCGATCGCGCGCTGGACCACGGCACCGCCGCGCTCCGCCTGCTCGCGAGCACCCACGGCCAGCTGATTCGCCTGGCGCGCGTTGTCCGCGTTCTGTTTCACCGTCGCGGTCATCTGTTCCATGCTGGAAGCCGTTTCTTCCAGGGCAGCAGCCTGTTCCTGCGTGCGCTGAGACAGATCGTCATTGCCATGCGACAGCTGGCGAGCCGCCGCGCCGACCGCGTCCGCGCTGCCGCGCACGCCACCGACGATTTCGACCAGCTTGCCGTCCATGCGCTTGAGCGCTTCGAGCAACCGGCCCAGCTCATCGCGGCTCTCGACGCGCACGTCGTTGCCCAGCTCGCCGCTGGCGATGCGATCGGCGATGTTCACCGCCGCGTTCAGCGTGCTGACGATGGAACGAATGATCAGCAGACCCAGCACCGCCGACAGGCCGATGCCGACCACGATGGCGCCGATGATGAAGGCGCTGGCCTTCTTGAAAGAGCGGTCCGCCTCGGTGCGCATCTGCTGCGCCACGTCGATCTGGGTCTTGAGCAGGCTGTCGCCGGCGTTGGTGAGACTCACATACGCGGGCCGCGCCTTCTCGATCAGCGCGCTTTCGGCGGAGCCGAAACTGCCGGACTGGGCCGCCAGCAGCGCTTCCTGCACGTGGCTCAGGACTTCGCTGCCATGACGGCGGAACTGCTCGACGATCTCGCGTTCCTTGTCGGTGAGCTCGGTGGCTTCGAGCTTGCGCAGCAGGTCTTTGACTTCGCTTTCACGCTCCTGGAGCAGATCCATCGCGCCCTTCACCGCGGCAGCATCCTGGCGGATGACCACTTCCTCGGCTTTCTCGAGCACCGCGCGCTCGTGCGTCTCGATGGTGCCGACCCAGCCCGTGGGCATGAAGCGATTGGAGAAAATCGCATCCAGATCGGCGTTGGAGGACTTGGTGCCGCTGAGGCCGATGACACCGACCAGGATCAGTACGATCCCCGCCAGCGCCAATGTGGCGAACAGCTTGGCCTTCACTGAAATATTCCACGTATTCATGACGACGATCCTTAGCTCCGCTTTTTGAGCCCAAACTTTTTCTGAAACAAAACCCAAATCCTCACGCGCGCCTGTCATCGATCCGGTTCAGGCGCTTTACGCCGCAAGTCAAGCAGCCAGCTGCTGCGTGGCGACCCGGATCAATCCCGGCACGTCGAGAATCAGCGCCACGGCGCCATCTCCCAGGATGGTCGCGCCCGACACGCCGTCGACCCGACGGAAATTCGTTTCCAACGACTTGATGACCACTTGCTGCTGGCCGAGCAGATCGTCGACGAACAGGCCCACTTTGCGGCCCTCGCCTTCCACGACCATGATCAAGCCCTCGTGCAGCTGGGTAGTGCGCGGCTCGATGCCGAACACTTCATGCACGCGCACCACCGGCACATAGCCGTCGCGGAACCAGAACACCTCGCCCTGGCCGGCGACGCGGTTGACCATGTTCGGCTTCAACTGCAACGACTCGATGATGGTGATCAGCGGCACGATGTAGGTCTCGGTGCCGACCGCCACCGACTGGCCGTCGACGATGGCCAGGGTCAGCGGCAACGTGATGATGAAACGCGAGCCCTCGCCCGGCGTGGAGCGAACTTCGATGGTGCCGCCCAGCTCCTTGATGTTCCGGCGCACCACGTCCATGCCGACACCGCGGCCGGAAATATCGGTGGTCTGCTCGGCCGTGGAGAAGCCGGCCATGAAGATCAGCTCGTAGATCTGCTCGTCGCTCAACTGGTCGTTCGGGCCGACCAGATTGCGCTCGCGCGCCTTCTCGAGGATGCGGTCCTTGTTCAGCCCGCCGCCGTCGTCGCCGACTTCGACGGTGATGCTGCCACCCTTGTGATAGGCCTCGAGATACACGGTGCCGTTCGGCGTCTTGCCGGCGGCGGTGCGCACGTCGGGCATTTCGATGCCGTGGTCGACGCTGTTGCGCACCAGGTGCACCAGCGGATCGCCGATCTTTTCCATGACCGTCTTGTCCAGCTCGGTCTGGTCGCCGGTCATCTTCAGATCGACCTGCTTGCCAAGCCGCTGGCTCAGATCGCGCACCATGCGCGGGAAGCGGCTGAACACGAAGCTGATGGGCAACATGCGCACGCGCATGACGCTTTCCTGCAGCTCGCGAACGTTTCTTTCCAGCGTCGCCAGACCCGAGCGCAACTGCTCGGCGGCATGGCCGGTGAACTTGCTGCCCAGCTGCGTGAGCATGGACTGGGTGATGACCAGCTCGCCGACGGTGTTCATCAGCTCGTCGATCTTCTCGGTGCTGACGCGGATCGAGCCGCCGTCGTGCATCTGGCCCGCTTTGGGCGTTTCGGCCGCGGCGGCCGGCGCGGCGTGCGGCGGTTCGGGCGCCTTGACTGCTTCGGCAGGCTTGGCGTCGGCAATGTTCACGACGTTCGAAGGCTTCGCGTCCGCCGCAGCAGCCTCCGGTGCGACCGCTTCGACCTTGGCGACGGCAGGAACTTCCTCTTCGGTAATTTCCAGCTCGCAGTCGCCCTCGGCCCAATCGAACACCTGATTGACAACGTCGCGCGGTACGTCGGTGTCGAGCGTGAGATCCCAGGCGAGATAGCAGGATTCCGGATCGAGGTCCTCGAGCGACGGCAACGCATTGCTATCGAGCTTGACAGTGAGCTGACCCAGCTCGCCCAACTCGCGCAGCATGCGCAACGGGTCATTGCCGTGCACGAACAGCTGCGGATACGGACGGAACGCAATGCGCCAGCGATGCGCGGCGAGCGGTGCCTCGCTCGACTCGGCAACGGGGGCAACTGCAGCCGGAGCGGCTTCGGCAGCAGGCGCAACCGCGGCCGGCTGATTCTTCTGCACGATCGCCAGCTCGAGGTCGAACTGCAGGTCGGCAACTTTCTGCGCATCGATCGGCTCTTTGCGCTGCACCGAGCGCAGCATGTCGCGCATCACGTCCACTGACTTCAGCAGCAGATCGGTGACGTGGCGAGTCACCTGCATGCGATTGGCGCGCAGCTCATCGAGCAGGGTTTCGCAAGTGTGGGTGAACGAGGCCACCTCGGAGAAACCGAAGGTCGCGCTGCCCCCCTTGATCGAGTGCGCCACGCGGAAGATGGTGCCGATCAGCTCGGGCTCGGGGGCACCGAGGTTGAGCTTGAGCAGCGCCGCCTCCATCGAGTCGAGCGCTTCGAAGCTCTCTTCAAAAAAGGCATCGTGGAATTGGGCGAGATCGATGGCCACTTTATTACCTCAGCACGCGATGCATGGTGGCCACCAGTTGCGCCGGATCGAATGGCTTGACGATCCAGCCCGTGGCCCCCGCTTCCTTGCCTTCTTTCTTACGGTCCGGGCCGGCCTCGGTGGTCAGCATCAAGATGGGGGTATGGCGATAGGCCGATTCGCTGCGCAGCGCGCGAATCAACTCGATGCCATCCATCACCGGCATGTTGACGTCCGAGAGCACCAGGTCGAAACCCGATTGACGCGCCAGCTCGAGCGCTTCCTTGCCATCGCTGGCGGAAATCACCTCGAAGCCGGCGCTGGTGAGCGCGATGCGCACCATGTCGCGCATCGAGGGAGAATCATCGACGGCCAGGATCCGCGTCATGCCGCAACTCCTTTTGACTCGAGCCCGAGCAGTTCGCCGACGCCGAGCAAGCGCACGGCATCCTGCAGTGCCAGCGACTCGCCGCGCCAGGTGACGCTCTGATTACGACCGCTGCGATCGCGCACGAAAGCGCACAGCAGTTGCATGGTCGCGGTATCGACACGTTCGACGGCGCTCACATCAAGAGTCACGTCGGTGCTCTCGTTCGCGACGGCGCATAGAGAAGTCTTCAGAGCAGCGGCATCCTTGACGCTGCAATTGGCGGCAAGCACCACGACCGGGTCGGCCGCCTGGGCGGGCTCGGCGACGGCCAACTCGGCAGGATCGGCCACGACGGTTTCAGCGTTGGGATCCACGACTTCGGCCGTGGGGTCGGCGCAAGCTGCCACAGTTTCGGCGACGGCTTCAGCCGCCGGTTCAGATTCAGCAGCGACGGCCTCGGCCGCGGCCTCGATGGTCTCCACTGCCGCTTCGACCGCTGGCTCGGCGGCGACGGGCTCGGCAACCAGCGCTTCGACGGCGGCCGGGCTCATTTCATTAGTGAGCGCCACCTCGGGCAGGTTGTCCGTGGCCGCCTCGACCGACCTTTCAGCGGCAACAGCGTCCACGACCGGCACCTTGGCAGCGGGTGCGGTTTTGGCGGAACGTTTGCGCTTCCTGGTTTTCATGCTCGATGACGTTCGTGCTACTGATTTCACAGATTCGGGATTCATATCGGCATGCAGCAGGCCGGCTTTAGATGGCCTTTAGGTGAGCCATGTCGCACTACTTAACCCTGGTCGGCTCAAGCTCCGGGATTCCCTGCCGTTAAATTGGTGAAGCAGTTCACGGTGGGCTCCAGCTCGCGCGAGCGAAGTCTTTTATATGCGTATCGACCTGGTGGACTTTCGCAGTACCAGCCCGGCAGGGAGCTCCAGCCCCAGCCTGCTGCCGGAGTGGCGTGTTGGCGCGCTCCTGCAGGTCGTTGCCGTGCGCGACGCTGCCAGCGGTCAGCTGTGGCTCAACATCGGCGGTCAGCGGCATCCGGCGCGTCTGGCGTCCGGCAATACCGCCGGTCCCGCCAATGGCGAAGTGCTGCAGGTTCGCGTGCTGCGTAACAGCCCGGTGCTCGCGCTGGAAACTCTCTCTACTTCCACGCGCATGGGCACTGAAGCCGAAGCCACGGTGGTCGCGAATGCCATGCGGCGTTTCGTTCCCCGGCAAGAAAGCGCGGCGCTGATGCTCGCGAACCTTTCCTGGCTCGCCCAAGGCAAGAATGGCGCGAGCGAGCTCCCAAAAGCCGTGATGCAAGCCGCGACAAAGCTCTGGCAGGCTTTGCCTGATGCCGATTCCCTCGGTGACCCCGAGGTGCTCGAGAATGCGATCCGTCGCTCCGGCACTTTTTTGGAAACAAATCTCGCCGACGCCGCTCGCGCCGGCACGGCCGATCCGAAACTGCTCGCCAACGATCTGAAAGCTCTGATGCTGACGCTGAGCCGCGCCTTGCGCGAGCATGGTGCGCGGCCGGCCGCGGCCCATTCGGATACTGCGATGAATGCGCCCGTACCAACGGCGCGGGGTCCGCTGACTGTGCTGAATGCCGCGCCGGCGACATTCTCGATGCTGGAAGCCGCCGATCAGCAGCTTAATGAATTATCACGTCAGACCGACGGCGCCCTCGCCCGCCTGACGACCGCGCAGATCACCAGCACCTCGCCCGACCCTGCCGTGCAATCGATGCTGGTGGAATTGCCGGTGCGTCACGAAGACCGCGCCTCCATGCTCCGCCTGAGAGTCGAGCACGACCACTCGCGAAAGCATTCTGGCGGCGGAGATTCATGGAGCGTGGAAGCCGCAATCGATCTCGGCCAGGTCGGAGCGCTGCACGCGAAAGTTACGTTGGCCGGCCATCGCATCGGCGTGCAACTGCGCGCGGAATCGCCGGCAATCGTCGAAGCGTTGTCGGCACGGGCCGGCGAGCTGGAAGCCATTCTTCGCGAATCGGGCCTGGAGATCGATCGCATCGTTTGCTTGCACGGCATGCCGGTCGGCGACACCGGCGCTCGGCCTGCTCGACTGTTGGATGTACGAGCATGAACGAGCGCCCTCGTCCGCCGATTGCCGTCGCGCTCCACTACAACGTCAACGGGGCTGGCGCGCCTCGTGTCGTCGCCAAGGGCGACGGCGAGATCGCCGACAAGATCATCGAGACGGCGCGCGAGCACAACGTTCCGTTGCAGGAGGATGCGGCGCTCGCCAGCGCGCTGTCGAAATTGGATATCGGCCGGGAGATTCCCAAAGAACTGTACGTGGCCGTGGCGCACGTGCTCGCGTTCGCCTGGTCGGTTGCAGGCAAAAGTCCGCCACCGGCCAGCTCCATGCGGCCAGACGATCACACCACATCGCTGCCACTGCTGCCGAACGCGTCGGCTCGACGATAGTGATGGAATAGGGCCGCGTCCTTGCGGCCATCCACCGAGGAGATCTTTGTCAGCCCACCACGCTGAGCAGCGAGCCACGCTTGCGGCCCGTCGATTGCGGGGCCGAGGCAACCTGCTGCAGAGGTGCGGACTGACCTGCCTGCTGGCGAGCCTGCCAGGCGGCGACTTCCGGTTGTGACTTCGCGGCGTGCAGGCGAGTCAACAATTCAGCTTCGTGACGCGTGATGCCGCAGTTGGCCACCAGGTCTTCGATCGACGAACCATTCTTGGCCATGCGCATGGCGAGGTCGTAACCGCGCGCCTGGGCAGTGGCGACCGCTGCGATTTGCGGCCGGCGCGCATCGGTTTCGACGCGTTCGCTCATCGCTTCGATGCGCGCGCTCATGACCGTCACGGTCTCATGCAAACTGCGCATTTCGGTGAAAGCCCGCTCGAACTGCTCACGCAGCGCCTGCGAGTCCCGCTCGTCGGCACGGCGCCAGCGCGTGAACGCCAACGCGAACACCCAGAACGCGCCGATCAGCATCACGGCACGGCCGGCGATCAACACGGTCTCCAACGAGGGATTGGGCAGAATTTCAAACATCGCGACTCCCGTGACATTGATCACATTCGGACGCGGCTGCACTACCAGGTCGGTAGTGGCTCTGGCCGGCGTCAAACCTTTGGCGCGCGCCTCCGGTCTCCACGGGATACGAAGCAGAATGCATGCCACTTTGCGGCGGCAACGGCGGGAAGCGCCTCGGCGCGGACCGGTTTTGAGACCGGGTTATCGTTCGGAACGAAGACGCACAGCCGAAACCGCCCATAGCGCGGCATGCTCTGCATCGAGCTGCCGTGCGGCCTGGTCGGCCAGCGCCAGATCGCCGCCGCGCGCGGCGTGCTCTATGGCACCAGCAATGGCTCAATCGAGCCGGCCAGCCATCCTGGCTGTTTTACCTACCCGCCTGCCCGCGTGTGCATCGTTTGTGCTTCACGCCGGAGTTGTTCCAGTGGCTCGCGCATGAAAGCGAAGTTGCTCTCGCCCGCGTGCTCCCGCAAATGCATCAGCGCAGCGTCCGTCACCGCCAACGCGCCCGCGGCATCTCCCATTCGCAATTCCAGCCGCGCGCTTTCGATCGCCAGTTGCAGGTAATCCAAATCGAACGCCGCGGGCGCCTGCAACGAACCTCGCTGCGCGAGTGCGGCACGAGCGGTGGGTAGATCGTTGCCGGCGAGGGCCACATGAATGACTGCGGCCAGATAGCTATCCGAACTCTGGGCAGGCAGGCCATAGTAGGTCGGCAGCTGACTCACGTGCGTCAGCTCGGCTCTGGCCTCGGCGATTTTCCCTTGCAACGTGAGCGCACGCGCGCGCACATCCAGATAGCGCACCCCGTTGGGCACGAAGCGACTGCCCAGTTCCAGCCAGTGCTCTGCGAACGGCTCGATTGCGGCGAGTGCCTGGTCCGCACGCCCCTCCCGCAACAGCCCGTGCGCCTTGTAAACCGCCGTATCGAACTCCACCGCGGTGGGCCTGGCGACGTTCTCGGGCGTGAGCACGAGGTCGAAGTATTCATGCGCCTGCTCTATTCGTCCGGCATGGTGCAACACCTGCCCGTACAGGCCCAGATGAATGCGTGTGTACACCGAAACGTCGCCGGCATGTTGTCGTAGCAACTCGATTCCCGTGGCGTAGTCGCGCAAGGCATCGTCCACCCAGCCGAGTTGCATCTCGCAGAACGCCGCCCAGGCATAGCTCGCGCCCAGATCGCTGTAGGCCTGCAGTCCGGAGGCCTCGAACACCTGGCTCGCCGCTTTGAAGTACTCCACCGCGCGGCGCATGTCGCCCTGAGTTCGATGCAACTGCCCGAGCGCGAACACGGAATTGAAGTGTCCCGGGTCGTTCGGGTATCGAGACTTGAACAACTCCGCCGCCGCGCTGACCAGGCGAATCTCGCGCTCGGGGTCTGGCGAGAATTGAGCGATCGTAGTACCCAGCGCGCGGGCTCGCTGCAGTGAAGTGTGATCGTTGCGTGCATCGAGCACCTGCAGCGCCTCGTCGCGAGCGGCCGCCGCTTCCGGCCCTCTACCCAACAATCGGCCGGCGGTGGCCACTCCGATCAGAGCCTCGACGTAGTCGTCGCTGTCGGTCGCGCCGATTTCACGAGCGATCTTCACCGACTCTCGCGACAGTACCCCCGCCCGATCGAACTCGTTGATATCGATCAGCAGCCGGGCGACGGTATTCATGACTTCCATGCGCACCGATGGAGTGTCGGTGAGCTCGTTCAGCACTTTGTCGCTGGCCGCGACCAGCAACTCGTGAACACGCATGTTGCGTGCCTTCAGGGCGTCGGGCTGCAAGCGAGTGTTCTTCTCGAACAGAGCGGTCAGAAACGACTGGACTGCACGTTGCTTTCGGACTTCCTCCTGCGCGATGCGCGTCTGCTCGGCCGCGATCCTTGCTTGCCATGTCGTGGTCACGATGCCGACCACCAATGCGATCACGGCCAGGGATGCGGCGGCGACGGCATACTTGTGCCGGCTCATGAACTTGGCGGCCCGATAGCGCAGCGAGTCACCGCGCGCTCGTACCGGCAGGCCATCGAGGTAGTGACGCAGATCCTCCGCGAACTGATCGACGCTCGGGTAACGGCGCTCGGGCTCCTTGCGTAACGCCATCAGCAGCACGTTATCGAGATCGCCACGCAACGCGCGCTTCATTGTTTTGCGAGAGATCTGCGCTTGCAGCTCCGACCCGGCGGGTGCCGGGCGCACCCGGGTGTCATCCACCGCGGTGCTCGGTTTGCTCGGCGAGGAATCGCTCAGAATCTCGACGGCTCGCTCCGCCGCGCTGTCTTCCCGGTAGGGGCTGCGGCCCGTCAACAGGCGATACAACACCACACCCAACGAGTAGACGTCACTGGCCGTAGTGATCGGATCGCCGCGCACTTGTTCGGGGCTGGCATATTCCAGCGTCATCACGCGCACGTGAGTCGCTGTCATCTCGGCGTTTCCGCCGAAGGGTTGCGTCTCCGCCTCGGTCTCGAGCAGCTTGGCGATACCGAAGTCCAGCAGCTTCACCGTGCCGTCGGCCGTGACCAGAATGTTGCCGGGCTTGAGATCCCGATGTACCACCAGCCGTCGATGCGCGAAGCTGACGGCCGCACACACCTGTAGGAACAGGCGCACGCGCTGCGTAACCGTGAGGTTGCGCTGTTCGCAGTACACGTCGATCGGCTGGCCCGCGACCAACTCCATCACCAGATAGGGCACGCCTTCTTCGGTAGCGCCGCCATCGATGAGCCGCGCGATATTCGGGTGCTCCAGCTGCGCGAGAATCTGTCGCTCGGAGCGCATGCGCCAGGCAACTCGCGATGCGTCGTGATCGACTCGTACCAGCTTGATCGCGACCCGCGCGTGGTAGTGATCGTCAGCGCGCTCGGCGAGGTACACCTCGCCCATGCCGCCGCGGCCGATCAACTCGAGGAGACGATAGGGCCCCAGGCGCGAGCCAATCCGCAGCTTGGGAAAGATGGGTTCGGTCATCGGGGCGAACAGCGCGGATCCAATTCGATGATTGGTTCAGGCGCTATTCTGGCACGGCCGCCCGGCGCTCGGACAGCCGGATCGAACAATCAGGCCGCGCTCAGCCCTCGAACTCGAGCGCGAACAGCTTCACTTCATCCTGCTCGGCCATCTCGATCATGCGCTTGAAGTGCATGCCGCAGCTGTGCAGCACCTTGATGGAACGCTCGTTGTCCGGCGAAGTGATGGCCAGGATGCGTGCCAGGCGATGTTGCTTGTGACCATGCTCGAGCACGGCCGCAGCGGCCTCCAGCGCATAACCCTGGCCCCAGTATTCCGGCAGGAATGCATAGCCGATGTCGGGCTCGGGCAGGATGTCCCGCTTGAGTAGTCCACAGGCGCCGATCGCGACGCCGCTGTCCTTCAACTCCACTCGGTACATGCCGAAGCCGTACTGCTCGTACATGTGCAGCGGCCCGGTACGAAGATAGTTGCGCGCATCTTCCAGGTTGCGCACGTGCTTGTCGCCAATGTAGCGCAGCCACGCCGGCTCGTTGACCAGCCGCAGAACGAACTCGGCATCATCGAGGGTGAAACGGCGCAACACCAGCCTGTCGGTTTCCAGAACGCTCATGAGTCCCCCGCTCGCGGGTCCAACACTGGACTCGCTCAAGAGGCCTTTGCAGGCATGTGCGTCCGATGCTACAGGCTTTCCAGAACGCCCAGCAATTCGCTTGCCGTGCGGTTCCAGGTGAAGCGCTTGGCGCGCTCTCGTCCGGCGGCTATCTTGGCAGCGCGCAGCTCGCGATCCTTGAGCAGGCGATCGATGCCAGCGGCGATGTCATCGACCGATTCCGGATTCACCAGCACGGCGGCATCGCCGGCGATCTCCTTGGTGCCGAAGCGATCTGACGTGACCACCGGACATCCCGCAGCCATCGCCTCCATCACCGGCATGCCGACGGACTCGTACAAGGAAGGCAGCAGCAACCCCTCGGCCAGCTGATAGAGCGCGACCAGCTCCCGGTTCTCGATCCAGCCCGGCCAACGCACCCACTCGGCGATTTTCTGACGCTTCGGCTCGTCCAGCTCGTGCTCGGACAGATAGCGGTTGCTGCCGCCGGCGATGACCAGCGGCACGCCCTGAGCCGGTCCGACCTTGGCATACGCTTGAATCATGCGCGTGAAGTTCTTCGGAGGATACACAGCGCCGCAGTACAGGAGAAAGCGCGGTGGCAACGAGTATTGCGCGCGGACTCGCTCGAGCTGCTCCGGCGACAGCTGCGCGCGAAAGCTGTCGCTCAATCCCGAATAGATGGTGTGAATCCGCTCCAAAGGCACGTGCAGATATTTCTGCAAGTGCTGCGTGGTGATCTCGGACACCGAGATCAGTGCATCCGCCTTGGCGGCATAGCGAGGCACCAGATAGCGATGACTCAGCCTGTCGAGGAATCCCGAACCCTGCGGCATGGCATACCAATCCAGACCGTGACAGACCCACGAGGTCTTGCATCTGGCGTTCAGCGGAATGGAATACTTGGGATTGAACAACACATCGATGCCGTAGTCGCGCACCGCGCGTGGCACCTTGAACTGATCCCAATACAGAATCGAGCCGCCTTCCAGCAGCAACTCCCGCACACCTTCGACACCCTGAAAGGTGCCGAGCCGTTCGCGATTGCGATACATCAGCACGATCTCGTGCCGGCGATTGATCTGCACCAGCTCTCGCACCAGCTCGCGCGTATAGACCTTCACGCCACCTTCGTGCTGGTCGAAATGCCGCAACATGATGCCTAGACGCATGACATCGACTCGTCCCGGTCAGCGCCGGGTGCAATATTCAGTGAATTGCTCGCGATAGCGCGGCAACGGTGTTACATGGAACGCCTCGGCATAGCCTCCCGATGAGCCCGGCGGATTGATCAGCCCGGCGGAACGGTGCGCATTCAAGCCGATGCTTGCGTGCAGATAGTCACATTGTCTGAGCTGGCTGGCGTATTCGCGCAGCGCTTGTTTCTTCACTTCGACCGTGGCGTCGATGCGCACCAGACAATTGGGAAACAACGGCGTCCACACTTCATAGCCCATGCATTGAAACTGCAACGATGTTCCGGAGGCGGCATCCAGCAATACCCGGCTGGCAGCCCGATGATCGGGATGCTCCTCCAGATAAAACGGCAGATAGACCAGGTCGGGCTGCTGTTTCAGCAACACGTCGCGCAGCTTTTCCGCCGCCCAGTCGCATTTTTCTAGCGCGCCGTCTTCGGCATCCAGACAGACCATGCGATGCGCCCCCAAGCGCTGTAACGCCGCCCGAGCCTCGATGGTTCTCAGCTCGATCAACTCTTGTTGCTTTCGCTCCCGCTGCTCGCCGTACAGAGTGTTTACCTCGCTGCTGCCATTGCGACCATCCGTGAGAAATACCACTGTTATCCGTGCACCACGCCGAGCATGCAATGCCAACGTACCACCGCAGCCAATCGTTTCATCATCCATGTGCGGCGCCAGCACCAGGACGTTCTCGGCGCCGGGTTGCCACACCATGGCCGAATGGTTATAGACTCCGGAGACCTGCAACAGCCCGGAGGATTTCAGGTAGGGACGGGCGGCGCGGCTGAGTCGCTTGAGCAGGGCTTTGGTGAGTACTTTCATGGTCTGGCACCACGGCTATCGATTGTCGTTGTGAGCATCATGCGGTCGCATAGCCTCTGCGCCGCAGCGAGCCGAACAGGCTGCCGAAGTACATCAGGTCCACCAATAAATAAGAGCACACCAGCGCCGCGATGGTCGCGTTGATGCCAAACAAAGGTGTAAGGCTCACCGTCAGTAGCACACAAACGATGGTTCCGATCGTGATGCGCACGGCGCGCGCCACATTCAGTCTTGCGGCCAGCATCAAGCGGCCAAGCACGATCTCGACGCCCTGCGCCAGGACGATGGCCGCCATGGCGGCAATGATGGTTTCGGAACCGGCGAACCGCTCGCCCAGCACCGGCACCAACAAAGGCGGCACGGCCACATACATCGCGCCCGCCAGCACCAGCGCGAGCAACAATCCGATCAGCAGCGCCTGCCGCGTCACTCTTCGGAACGCACCTGGGTTCGTGAATACCTGGCACAACCGCGGATAAGCCGCGACACCGATGAACACCAGCGGCAGGCATGCGACCTCCACCAGCTTGAGCCCGGTCGTGTAGATGCCGGCGGCGGCTTCTCCAATCTGCAGGGAAAGCGCAATCACGCCGATGCGATTGAGCAGTTGCCCGAGCAGCCCGACCGCCGCGAACGACCACAATGTGCGCGCGCCATCGAACACGATCTGGCGGCTCATGTCTGGCCGCAGCCGCACCTTGAACGCAGCGGCCGATCGCAGCGCCAGCACTAGCATCAGCAAGCCGCCAATGGCGAATGCCACGGACGCGGCGTGCAGCGACCAGTCGAACACCCAGATCAATATCCCGGTCACGACGAAGGCCGAGCCTCGGCCGAGCAGATTGATGAACGCTGGCGGCAGCATGTGCTGCTCCGCCATCGCCGGCACGAACAGCGTCGCCGAGAACGCCGCGCCCAACTGATAGGTGGTCATCGAGGCGATGATCAGCAGCATGTGCGGCGTGGGGCGGGTGATCGCCAGATAACCGAGCAGCACCACGAGCACCACGAGGGCGATGCACACCTGCGCGCCGAGCAGGTTCGAGATCAGCTGCCGCCGGCGCTGCGCCTGCTGGATTGCGTATTCGCGGACTCCATATTCATCGATGCCCAGAGTGGCGGCGTAATACACCAGGCCGGCCAGCGCGAAGCCATAGCCATACTCGCCCATGCCTTCCGGCCCGAAACGCCGCGACACCACCAGGAACAACAGGAAATTGAGCAGATCGGCGCCGACCCGGCACAGCAGCAACGCCAGTGCGTTGCGACCGGTCTTGGACCCCGGCGAGGATGGGGGAGAAGTTGCTGTCATTACCCGCTTTGCTTCGCCTGCCGCTTTGTCTCGATCGGCCCTGCGGCGCCTTTTCCGTTATTCCGCGTTCGCATCGCGGATGGCAGTTAACGCACCGCCGTCAAGACGGTTCCCAGCCGCACGGCAGTGACAGCGCGCCGACAGCGGCTAACAGGAATTTTATCGAACGGCGGGAGCAGCCAGCGGAAGCGCGGCAGCAGGCACAGCCTGAGCCGTCGTCGCGGCCGGCTGCGGGGCGGAGATTGTTTGCTCGGTCGCCGGCGGCTCCGGCGCGGCTATCGTTGGACTTTCGGTCGCGGTCGAGTGCAACTCCGGCACGACCGTCTCGGCTTCGGGCTTGCCACGGTCGCCGGCGTAGTCGCCTTCAGGCATGCCATTGCCGCTCAGGATCACCAGCAATACGCGGCGATTGATGTTCCGGCCCTGCGCCGTTTCATTGCTCTGCGCCGGACGGTATTCGCCCAGGCCGACCACCGCGAGCCGGCGCGGGTCCATGCCGGCCTGGCTGAACAAGTGCACCACGCTGGCGGCGCGCGCCGCCGACAATTCCCAGTTCGAGGGAAACGCCGCCGAGCGGATCGGGCGGTCGTCGGTATGGCCTTCGACGCGAATCGGATTGGGGAACGGCTTCAGCGTCTCGGCCAGTTGCTTGAGAATGCCCTGGGCTTCCGGCGACAGCGTCGCGACGCCGCTGGGGAACAGGATGTCGGTACGAATCTCCACTTCCACCCACACGCCATGCCGGCGCACCACGATCATCTGATCGCGAATCAGCTGGCCCATGGCCTCCTCGACTTCGGCCGCGACGCTCTCCAGCTCCATGATCGCATTGGTCGTCATCTCGGCTTCGTAGGCTTCGGCGGCATTGCGGGCGCCGTGGCTCACGACGTCCGACACCTTCAGCGGGGTCGGTTCGAGCATGCTGCGAGGCTGACCGTCGAGCATGGCCTGCTGCACGATGGTCATGTTGATGTCGGCGCCCGAACCGACGCTCTTCTCGCCGACCTGAACGGGCTGCAAGGTGCGCGGCGAGCCGCGGAACGCGGCCACGAGCGAATCGGAGAGGATGCGATACTTGCCTTCGTTGACCGAGGACATCGCATACATCACGACGAAGAACGCCAGCAGCAAGGTCACCAGGTCGCCATAGGGGATGGCCCACGCTTCGTGGTTGGTGTGCTCTTCGTGTTGACGCCGGCGGCCCATGATTGCTGTGCGACGCGGGCTCGCCTAGTGCAGATAACCTTGCAGCTTGGATTCGATGCTGCGCGGGTTCTCGCCCTGCGCGATCGAGATCATGCCCTCGATCACCATTTCGCGCGTCTGGCTCATGGCCTGGATGGCAACCTTGAGCTTGCTGGCGACGGGAAGGAAGAACAGGTTCGCCATGCCGATGCCGTAAATGGTGGCAACGAACGCCGCGGCGATGCCATGGCCCAGCTTGGCCGGATCGGCCAGATTCTGCATCACCGCCATCAAACCGAGCACGGCGCCGATGATGCCTAGTGTCGGCGAGTACACACCCATGCCTTCGAACACCTTCGCGGCACGCGTGTCCGCCTGCTCGCGCGTGTGCAGATCGACTTCGAGAACGTTGCGGATGACATCGGGCTCGCTGCCGTCGACCACCAGCTGCAACCCCTTGCGCACGAAGTCATCGCCTTCGCGATCGATCAACGATTCGAGGCCCAGCAAGCCTTGCTTGCGGGCCGTGTTGCTCCACTCCACCATCTTGCCGATCATCATGTCCCGCTGCACGGCGGGCGGGCGGAATATCCAGGGCAGGATGGCCAGCGCGCGTTTCATCACGTGCAGCGGCGTCTGCACGCAAATCGCCGCCACCGTCCCGACGATGACGATCATGAAGGCGGCGCTCGACAGCAGCGAATGGATTCCGGCGCCCTTGAGCACCGCGCCGACCATGATCGCGCAGAACCCTAGCACCAAGCCGATGAGCGAAAGAATGTCCATGGGGCGAGTCGAATTCCTCTAACTGATCG
Source organism: Steroidobacter sp. (assembly GCF_036406195.1). GTDB lineage: Bacteria > Pseudomonadota > Gammaproteobacteria > Steroidobacterales > Steroidobacteraceae > Steroidobacter. The sequence goes on along the minus strand of NZ_DASWVW010000056.1, from coordinate 113,134 downwards.
CCGCGGTGCCGTCCGATCGCCCTCGAGCGGACCACACCTCGCGCGGCTACATGCCCAGACCGGCGAGCAGCGAATCCACGTCCGACTGACCGCTGACCGAAGGACCGTTGTCGACGCCGGGCACTGCCGGGCCGAATCCACGCGACATGCCGTCGTTCACGGCAGGGGCCACGGCCTGGGTGCCGGTGCGAGACAGGCGCACCAGATCCACCAGCGCCGCTTCCAGCTCCGAGACCAGCTTCATCACGCCGCGGATGATCTGGCCCGAGAGATCCTGATAGCCCTGCGCCATCAGCACCTCGGTGAGATTGTTGCGCACCTTGTCCATGTCGCCGCGCGATGCGTCCAGGAACACATCGAGCTGCTTGATCATGGAACGAAACTCGTCGACTTGAATCTGGCGAGCGCGGAATTTGGTCCACGGTGCGGCGATATCGGCAGCGGCGCGCGACGTGCGTTCGGCGAGCGGGCCGCACTGCTCGACCAGATCCATGGTCTTGTGCGCCGCCTCGTCGGTCATCTTCAACACATGCTCCAGACGCGCGCGCGCATCCGGGACTTCTTTCTCGGCCAGATCCACCAGCCGCGAGTCGACACTGAACCGCTCCAACGCCGACTGCAGGTCACCGGTCAGTTTGCGCAACTCGGTGAACAGGGTGCGTTCGCGCCGGTGCACGAGCATGTCGAGCTCGGAGAGGAACAGTCGCTCATCGCCGGCGGCGAGCGCACCGGCAAGGGATGCAACGCTCGAACCGTACTCTGTGCGCAGCGCTTCTATACCTGAAGTCATGATGGTCAGCCCGTGGTTCGCAATCTGGCGTGCTCGCAGCGTCAGGCCGCGCGCTGTTCCAGGATCTTGTCGATTTTTTCTTTGAGCGTGACTGCGGTGAACGGCTTGATGACATAGCCGTTCACTCCGGCCTGCGCCGCTTCGATGATCTGCTCGCGCTTGGCTTCGGCGGTCAGCATCAGCACCGGCAACTTGGCCAGCTTGGCGTCGCCGCGCACGGCCTTGAGCAGGTCCAGTCCGGGCATGCCCGGCATGTTCCAGTCGGTGATCAGGAAATCGATGCCGCCGGCCTGCAGGATGGGCAGCGCGGTCTGGCCGTCGTCGGCCTCGGTCACGTTGGCGTAGCCGAGATCGTTCAACAGGTTCTTGATGATGCGACGCATGGTCGAGAAATCGTCGACCACCAGGAACTTCATATCTTTGCTCACTTCAGCCTCTCCGTTAGTCCAAGCCCGCTTCAGATCCGGCTGTCGACGCGGTCACGCCAATCCGCCAGTCGAGCCTTCAAACGCACCAGTGCCTGTCCATGCAGCTGGCAAACCCGAGATTCCGTCACCTTCAGCACTGCGCCGATCTCTTTCAGATTCAGCTCGTCGTCGTAGTACATCGACATCACCAGCCGCTCGCGCTCCGGCAGCTCCTTGATGGCGCTGGCCAGCGCCGCGCGGAAGCCTTGCTCGGTGGCGTCGACAAACGGATCGGCACCCTCGTCTTCCACCCGACCCAGCAACGATTCCTCATCGCCGCTGGAATCATCCAGACTCGTCACTCGACAGCTCGCCGCGTCCTGCGCGATGCGGTGATACTCATCCAGCGACACGCCCATCTTGTCGGCGATCTCGCTGTCGCGGGCTTCGCGGCCAAACTCCGCTTCGATCTCGCGAACCGCCGCGGCCGCCGCACGCGCCTTGCGATGAACCGAGCGCGGTGCCCAGTCGAGCTTGCGAAGCGCATCGAGCATCGCGCCACGAATGCGGATGCCCGCGTATGTTTCGAAACTCGCGCCGCGATCCGCCGTGTAGTTGGATGCGGCTTCCAGCAGGCCGAGCATCCCGGCCTGGATCAAATCGGAAACTTCCACCGAGGCCGGCAGTCGTCCCGCCAGGTGATAAGCGATCCGCTTGACCAGCTCGGCGTGACGGACGACCAGCGCGTCGGTCTTGGGCGCGGTGGCCGCTTCCTGATAGGCACGCACGCCGCTCATCGCACCACCTCCAGGCGAACCTGGGGACGGCGGATCAAGCGCTCCACGAAAAACTCGAGGTTGCCGCGCGGACCCTCCGGTACAGGCCACTTATCGGCCTTGAGCGCCAATTTCTTGAATGCGCGGGACGCCGGGCTGGCCGGGAACGCGGTCACGACGGGACGCTGTTCACGAATTGCCCGGCGCAGGTACGGGTCTTCAGGGATTTCCCCAACGTATTCCAGGGTGACATCCAGGAAGCGGCTGGTGACTTTGTGCAGCTTTTCGAACAGTCCGGCACCCTCGCCGGGCGCGCGGGCCATATTCGCGACCACTTGGAACTTGTTGACGCCGTGATTGCGGCTCAGCACCTTGGCCAGCGCGTAGGCGTCGGTCATGGAAGCAGGCTCGTCGCACACCACCAGCAGCACGTGCTGAGCCGCTTGTGTGAACTGCACCACGCTATGCGCGATGCCGGCGGACGTATCCACGATCAGCGTGTCGACCCGAGTGCTCAGGGCGCTGAACGCCTGCACCAGGCTCAGGTGACCCGCCGCCGACAAGTTGGCCAGCTCTGCAACCCCGGAGGCACCCGGCACCACCTGAATGCCGTGCGGCGATTCCAGAATGATTTCCTCCAGCGTGCGCTCGCCGTTGAGCACGTGCGCCATGGTGTAACGCGGCGACAGGCCGAGGAACACGTCGACATTGGCGAGGCCCAGATCGCCATCGAGCAGCATGACGCGGCGGCCCGTGCTCGACAGCGACGTGGCGAGATTCACCGCCACGCTGGTCTTGCCGACGCCACCTTTGCCGCCGGTGACTGCAATCACCTGCACCGGCCCGGGATTGGCGGCGCGTTGCAGTCCGATCGATTGAATTGATTCCATGGGATTCGAATTGTTGTGACTGATGACGGGTGGGTTATTCATGCGATGGCGTGCGCCACGGTGCCGAAGCGGCGCCGTAACAGGTCCTCATCCGGTGAGGCGCCCGACTTGCGAGACAACTCGACGGCACGTGCGATCAGCTGATGCGCGCGTGCCGGCGCCAGATCTTCCGGAACTCGCTGCCCTTCGCTGACATAGGTCACCGGCAGGCGCGCGCGGATCACGGTGGAGATCGCGCCGCCCAGGCTGGTCGCTTCGTCCAGCTTGGTCAGCACGCAAGTTGCAGGCTTGGCGGCACCGAAGCGCGTGACAGCTTCCTCGATCGCACCGGCCTGCGCGGACGCAGACAGGACGAGCGCCGTTTCCATGCGCTCGCTGGCGTCGGCGAGCAACGTGAGCTCTTGTTCGAGACGCGGATCGCGCGGGCTCAGCCCGGCGGTGTCGATCAACACCAGGCGTTTGTCTCGCAGCTGTTCGAGCACATCCGCAAGCTCGGCGGCGCCGTCGATCGCATAAGCCGGCACACCGAGCAGGCGGCCGAATGTTTGAATCTGTTCCTGCGCACCGATGCGGACGGAGTCGGTGGAGATCAACGCGATATCGCGCGGGCCATGAGACAGCACCCAGCGGGCAGCGAGCTTCGCGATCAACGTGGTCTTGCCCACGCCGGTAGCGCCAACCAGTGCGAGAACACCGCCGTCCATCCAACGCTCGCCCGTCGTTTCTATTTGTCTCGACAGCAGCGCCAGCGCGAGACGATTCGCTTCCTCCAGCTCGAGGCGGGTCGGCATCTGCGCCACGATGTCGGTCGCGAGATCCTGCGCGAGGCCCAGCTGCGTGAGCTGCTTGAGAAGCTCTGTCTGGATCGGAGAGCGTCGGGAGAGATCGTTCCAAGCCAGCGTCGCCAGCTGCGTTTCCAACATACGGCGCAGCGTGCGCAATTCCTCGTTCACATCGCTGTTCGCATCGATCAGATCGAGCCCCGACAGATCCACGTTACGCTCCGGCTCCGCCTCAACGGCATAACCGCGATCGGCGCGCACAGGCTCACTTTCCCCAGCATATCGACTGCGCGCGCTGGCAGACGCGAACTGCTGCGTCAACTCGGCACGTTCGCTCGTGTATTCGCGTGTGGTCTGGCTGCGATCTCTGTCGCCTGCGTTTCGCGCTGGCGCGCGCCCACCAAACAATGCTGGATCGTGCTGAGCCTGAGCTGGCGCGGTGACTTCCCTGCTCGGCCGGTCGGCGCCGTAGGTATCGACGGGTCCGCTCTGGGCCGATGCGCCAAAAGAACCGTTGCGGCCGATACCAGCCGCCAGCTGCTCGGTCGCGGCATCTTCACCGTCATAGTCGACGGCCGCGACGACTTCAACGCCGCCCGGCACGCGCCGGCTCGACAAGATCACCGCGTCAGGACCCTGCGCGTCGCGCACCTGGCGTAACGCAGTCCGCATGTCGGCCGCACGATAATGTTTGATCTTCATATCTAGTGACTACTCTCGACCGCTCGCGTCATCGCCCGACGGCGGTGACCAAGCGCACCTTGCGGTTGTCAGGAATCTCGTTCCACGCCAGCACATGCATGCTCGGCACGATCGAGCGCATGAAGCGCGCGAGTGTCTGGCGCAGCTGCGGCGGCACCAGCAGCACGGCCGGCTCGCCGGTCAGCTCCTGGCGCTGCGCGGCTTCAGCAAGCCGACGCTGCATGCGTTCTGCCAGCCCCGGCTCCAGTCCGGGCGTGGCCGCATTGCTGCCCGACAGCGAGTTGCTCAACAGCTGCTCCAACTCGGGCTCGAGCGTGATGACGGGCAATTCGGTCGACATGCCCGCGATGTCCTGGACGATCTGCCGGCCGAGTGCGACACGCACGTGCGCCTGCAACTGCACCGGGTCCTGCGTGCGAACCGCATGTTCGGCAAGCGTCTCGACGATCGTGCGCATGTTTCGAATCGGCACGCGTTCGGCGAGCAGGCCCTGCAGCGTGCGCACTACCGTGCCGAGCGGCAGCAACCGCGGCGTCAAATCCTCGACCAGCTTCGGCGCCGTCTTGGCAAGCGTGTTCAACAGGTGCTGCACTTCTTCATGGCCCAGCAGCTCGTGAGCGTGCGTCTGAATGACGTTGCTGAGATGTGTGGCGATCACAGTGCTGGCATCGACCACGGTGTATCCAAGCGTCTGCGCGTGATCGCGCATCGATGGCTCGATCCACACTGCCTCCATGCCGAATGCCGGATCGCGCGTCTCGATACCGGTCAGCCGCCCGAACACCTTGCCCGGGTTGATCGCCAGCTCGCGCTCGGGATAGATCACGCCATCGCCCACCGGCACGCCGGCCAGATTGATGCGATATGAATTCGGTGCGAGGTCCAGGTTGTCACGGATATGAACCGTCTGGACCAGGAATCCCAGATCCTGAGTGAGCTTGCGCCGCACGCCACGAATGCGTGCGAGCAAGTCGCCGCCCTGCGCCTTGTCGACGAGCGGCACCAGCCGATAACCGACCTCGAGGCCGATGATGTCCACCGGCTGCACATCATCCCAGGTCAGTTCACGAGATTCAGACGCTGGCGGCGGCGTCGCGGCAGCGGCAGCAGCGGCTTCCAACTCTTCCTGCGACGGCTGCTGCTGTGAACGTTTGTGAAGCATCCACGCAGCGCCACCGCAGATCGCGGCCATCATCAGGAACGGCAGGTTCGGCATGCCGGGAATCAGACCCATCACGGCAAGCACGCTCGCGGCGATCGTCAGTGCGCGCGGCTGGCCGAACAACTGCCTCGACAGCTCGCCGCCCATGTCCTGAGCGCTGGACACGCGAGTCACGATGATGGCGACCGCGGTCGACAGCAGCAGCGCCGGAATCTGCGCGACCAGGCCGTCGCCGATGGCTAGCAATGTATATGTGCGCGCCGCGTCGCTGAACGACATGTCGTGGGCCATCGTGCCGATGCCCAGGCCGCCCAACAGATTGATGACCAGGATCAGGATGCCGGCCGTGGCGTCGCCGCGGACGAACTTGCTGGCACCATCCATCGAGCCGTAGAAGTCGGCTTCCTGGCGGACTTCCGCCCGACGTGCCCTCGCATCTTCCTGCGTGATCAAGCCGGCGTTGAGGTCGGCGTCGATCGCCATCTGCTTGCCGGGCATGGCGTCCAAGGTGAAACGCGCCGTCACTTCCGAGATACGGCCCGAGCCCTTGGTCACCACGATGAAGTTGATGATGGTGAGAATCGCGAACACGATCACACCGACGGCGTAGTTGCCGCCGATCACGAACTCGCCGAACGAGGCGATCACCTTGCCGGCCGCGTGCCCGCCCGTGTGACCGTTGAGCAGCACCACACGAGTCGAGGCGACGTTCAACGCCAGCCGCAGCAAGGTGGCGAGCAGCAGGACCGTCGGAAAAATGGCGAACTCGAGCGGCCGCTGCACATAGAACACCACCATCACCACGATCAGCGACAGTGCGATGTTGAAGGTGAACAGCACGTCCAACGCGATCGGCGGCAACGGCAGGATCACCATCGCCAACGCCGCCAGCATTCCCACCGGCACACCAATGCCGGAGCGCATCAGCGCTTTCAGGTCGAGCTTGGCAGCGGTCGCGGTGGCCATCATCGTTGTTCGGTGCGAAATCGATCTAGTTGTATCGTCAAGGAAGCGGCGTCATGCCGTTGGCGTCGGTATTCCGGCGCACGCCCTATAGGGTGCAACTCCCGGACCACGACCGATGCACCGCGGCGGGCGTTGGTCACAGTTTGGCAAGCTGCCGTTGAGGCGAAGGCTTAGAGCGCCGATAGCCGGCGTCGCCGGCCAGAGGGAGTGTGAACTGGGTCACGCGATGGGAACTGGTAGGTCGTGCCGCGCGCGGGGATTGCGCGCGCGATGAGCGGCGGAGGATATGTTACTGATGCGCCACGACATTCCATAACACGAAAATATTTCGGAGATCCGTCACAGTCTGCGAGGGAAATTCACTGCGGTTGTCGCTTTATTGAATAGGAACGGCAACTCCGCCAGGACGGCAGAGCTGCGGTCCCAAGGAAGCGCGAGCCGTGCAGGGATCGCACGAGACGTCGAGAGTCGACAGGGAGTCGATGATCGGCGTGCTGCTGCCAGGAGATGTGCAGGCTCGCTAACCTTCCTGACCGAAGCGCAATTCGATCTCGCCGCGGATCGTGAACGACAGTCCGCGGCGAGAGGCGTTAGAGATTCGGCGATCGTGGTTATTCCTCGACCGTGACATCCGGCCGCGGCGGCGGCTGGAAGCCGGAGCGCTTGGCCACGCGCAGCTGAAAGACATAAGTGAGAACCTGAGCCACGGCCTGGTACACCGTCGAGGGAATCTCTCCGCCGATATCCACGTTCCGATACAACACGCGGGCCAGCGGCGGCGCCTCGAAGATCGGCACATTGTTCTCCGTCGCGATCTCACGAATGCGCGCGGCGACCAGATCGACGCCCTTGGCCACTACGATCGGCGCGCGCATGCGCTTCTCGTCGTAGCGCAGCGCGACCGCGAAGTGGGTCGGGTTGGTGACGACCACGTCGGCCTTCGGCACGTCCTGCATCATGCGCTGGCGTGCCATTTGCTGTTGCAGCTGGCGGATGCGCCCCTTCACTTCCGGCGAGCCTTCCGCTTCCTTGTGCTCCTCGCGGATTTCCTGACGGCTCATCTTCAACTGCTTGGCGTGCGAGTACAGCTGATAGGGCACATCGATGCCCGCGATGATCAGCAGGCCGGCAGTGATGGCGATCAATGCCTTGCCGCTCAATGTAACGGTATGCGCGATGGCCTGATCCAACGGCTCCTGCCCCAGATTGAGCAAGGTCGAGGCGTCTTTCCACAGCACCAGCACCGCGACCAGCGCGACCACCCCGAACTTCGCCAGCGCCTTGATCAGCTCCACCAGCGCACGCATCGAGAACAAGCGCTTCACGCCTTCGAGCGGATTCAACCGCTTGAACTGCGGCGCCAGGGCTTCGGTGCTGAACGCCCAGCCACCCAGCACCAGCGGCGCAAGCACGGCGGCCAGACAGATGATGCCCAGCACAGGCGCGCAGATCTTCAAGCCTTCGACCGCGGCACTGGCCAGCGCCGGTGCCATCCGAGACACATCGAGCGCTTGCTCGCGGCTGAAGGTGAAGCTCCGCTGCATCAGCAGGTAGAGCTTGCCGGCGAGATGGTCGCCCATCATGTACAAGGCTGTCGCCGCCGACATGGTCACCGCGGCCGCGCTCAAGTCCTTCGATCGGGGTATCTGACCCTTGCGCCTCGCTTCCTCGAGGCGCTTGGGAGTTGCGCTTTCTGTTTTTTCCTGGGCGTCGTTGTTCTCCGCCATGGCGGCTCACTCCCGTGCAGTGACTAGGGCGTGATGGCGAGCAGCGTGCGGATGACTCCGAACGCCGCTTCCAGGGATTGAACGAACGTGGCCAGGACGCCGGGCAGGGTCAGATACATGATCACCAGGCCGGCGAGCAGCGAGATCGGGAAACCGACCGCGAACAGATTCAACGTCGGAGCGGCACGGCTCATGACGCCGAACGCGAGATTCACCACCAGCAGCGCCGCCATGCCAGGCAGTGCGACGGCGAGCGCGCCAGCAAACAACTGGGTGCCCCACTCCACCAGGCGCCAGATCATCGCACCCTCGAGACCGGCCAGGCCCACCGGCAAGGTCGTGAAGCCTTGCACGAAAACCTCGAGCAACACCAAATGGCCATTGATGGCGAGAAACGTCAGCGTCACCAGGATCATGTAGAGCTGGCCGAGCACCGGCGTGCTCGCACCGCGCAATGGATCGACGTTGAAGGCAAAGCCCAGACCCATGGTGTTGGAGAGCAACTGCCCGCCCATCGCCAACGCATCGAAGATCAACTGCAACGCGAACGCCGTGGCGAAGCCGATGAGCAGCTGATGAATCGTCACGATGACGGAGGCGAAGGAAAACACTGCCACGTTGGCCGGCGCAGGCACGAGCGGCGCGACGATCAAGGTGATCGCCCCGGCCAGCAACAAGCGCACGCGCGCGGGCACGAAGCCGGCGCCAAAAATCGGCGCCATCATGAAGCAGGCGCCAATGCGCAGGAACGGCCACAGGTACTGCGCCAGCCAGGCTTCGAGCTGACCCGTGGTGATATTGAGCATCGAGGCGCGTCAACTAGCCGATCAAGCCTGGAATGCTCTCGAACAGCTCACGCGTGTATCCCACGATGAGCTTGAGCATCCACGGGCCGGCGATCACCAGCGTCGCCGCCATGCCCAGCAGCTTGGGAATGAACGACAGCGTCATTTCGTTGATCTGCGTGGCCGCCTGGAACACGCCGACCAGCAGACCGATCATCAATGCCGCCAGCAGCAGCGGCGCGGCCAGCAGCATGGTGATCTCCAGCGCGCGCTGGCCGATAGTCATTACGGTTTCGGGCGTCATGTGTAGAAGCTCGCTGCCAGCGTGCCCATGATCAGGCCCCAGCCATCGACCAGCACGAACAGCATCAGTTTGAAGGGCAACGAAATCAGCACCGGCGAGAGCATCATCATGCCCATCGACATGAGCACGCTGGCCACCACCAGGTCGATGATCACGAACGGAATGAAGATCAGGAAGCCGATCTGGAACGCCGACTTCAGCTCGCTGGTGGCAAACGCCGGCACCAGGATGCGCAGCGGCACGTCTTCGGGCTTGTCGTAGCCGTCTCCGCCGGAGATGCGCACGAAGGTCGCGATGTCGCCTTCTCGTGTCTGGTCGAGCATGAAGCGCTTCAACGGCTCGGCGCCGGTCGTCATGGCGGTGGTCGCGTCCATCGTGCCTTGCATGTACGGCTGCACCGCCTGAGTGTTGATCTGATCGACTACCGGGCCCATGACGAACAACGTCAAGAACAACGACAGTCCGATCAGCACCTGGTTCGGCGGCGCCTGGCCGGCGCCGAGCGCCTGGCGCAGGATGGCGAGCACGATGACGATGCGGGTGAACGACGTCATCATCAACACGATGCCCGGCAGCAGCGTCACTGCCGTCATCAGGATCAGGATCTGCAACGTCAGCGAATACTGCTGGCCACCGCCGGGTGCCGTGCTCACGGTCACCGCGGGAATGCCCTGAGCAAAAGAAATGAAAGGCACGAGCAGCAGCATGGCCGCGAACGCGCACCGCGCGAGCTTGTGGTCGCGCAGCTTGTGAAGAGCTCGCGTCACAGACCGAGGCTCCGCTTGAGAATCGACTTGAAATCGGTGGGATGCGGCGAGGTTGAGCCTTCGATGGCAGACGTGCTCATCGGATTCGGCGTTTGCGGCGCCACCGGTTCATCGAGCACATGCAGCGTGTTCACGCGACCGGGCGCCACGCCGAGCAACAGCTGTTGCTTGCCCACTTGCACGAGCACCACTCGCTCCTTGGTACCGACCGCGATATCTGTAACAACTTGCAGAGCGCCATTGCCGAAGCGGCCGAATCCACGTAGGCGACGCGTCAGCCACGCACCGGCGAAGACAATGCCGAGCACCAGCAACAGGGACAAAGTCACCTGAGTGAGGCTGCCTGCACCGACGGCGGCGGGAGCTTGCGAGGCTTCCGGTGCGGCGAACTTTTCCGCAGCGAACGCCATGGGAGCCGCGAGACACAACACCGCGATCCCGCCTGTCACGGCCAGGCCTCGAAGCGCCACGCCGCGGATGACGGACAGCATCAAATTGCGGGGCATGAGAACCTTGCCCTGACTCACTTCGATTCGACTCACTGCGACTCGACTCACTTGTCGGAGCTCACTTCAGCTTGCGGATGCGCTCGGACGGCGAGATCACGTCGGTGAGACGGATACCAAACTTTTCGTTCACCACGACCACTTCGCCGTGCGCCACCAGCGTGCCGTTGACGAACACATCGAGCGGTTCGCCGGCGGCGCGATCCAGCTCCACCACGGAGCCCTGATTGAGCTGCAGCAGGTTGCGGATCGGAATGCGCGTGCGACCCACTTCCATGGACAGCGTGACGGGCACGTCGAGGATCACGTCCAGGTTCACATCGGACGTGTTGAGGCTTGGGCCCGGATCGGCCGGTGCCGATGCGGCTTTCTCCCGCTGCTCGCGCTCCAGCAACTCGGCGAATTGCGCGGCCTGCGCCGCTTCCATCTGTTCTCTAGTCATGCTCATGGCATCAAACCTTCGCGTTCAGTAGGTCCAGCATCCGCGGACGAATACGGGAAATGCGTTCTTCGATCTGCACGGCCTGCTGGCCGTTGGAGACGCCGAAAGTGCCTTTGAAGATGGGCACGTCCTCGGCGAGGATGGTGGCGCGGCCGTTGAAGTCACAGGGCAGGATGTCGCCGGCCTTCATGTCCATCAGCTGGCGCATGGTGATCTTGGCGCGTCCCAACAGTGTGGTCAGCTCGACGTCGGCATCTTCGATCTCTTCCTTCAGCGCGCTCACCCAGCGCTCGTCGTGCTCGACGCGGTCGCTGGCCACGCCGGCATCGAGCAGCTCGCGCAGCGGCTCGATCATGGCGTACGGCATGGTGACGTGAACGTCGCCACCGCCGCCGTCCAGCTCCACGTGGAAGCTGGTGACCACGACGATTTCGGTCGGGCTGACGATGTTGGCGAAGTGCGGATTGATCTCGGAGTTGAGGTATTCGACATCGAGCCGCTGCACGTGCGACCACGCTTCCTTCAGGTCGGCGAAGATGTGTTTCAGCAGCATGTGGATGATGCGCTGCTCGGTCGCGGTGAATTCGCGGCCTTCGATCTTGGCGTAACGGCCGCTGCCGCCGAAGAAATTGTCCACCGTGGCGAACACCAGCTTGGGGTCGAGCACGACCAGGCCGGTGCCACGCAGCGGCAGGATACGCACGAGGTTGAGATTGGTCGGCACGTGCAACGAGTGCACGTACTCGCTGAACTTGAGCATCTTCACCGGAGCCACCGCCACTTCCGGCGTTCGGCGCAGCAGATTGAACAGACTGATGCGGAACAGTCGCGCGAACCGCTCGTTGATCATTTCGAGCGTGGGCATGCGCCCGCGCACGATGCGAACCTGGTTGGCGAAATCGTAGTTGCGCGCCTCGCCGGGCGCGGCGGGCGCTTCGGTCTTGACGGCGCCGCTGTCTACGCCGTGTAGCAGCGCATCGATTTCGTCTTGATTTAGAATGTCACTGCCGGACATACGCAGGTCTCTTTGGTTGGCGGCGCCCGGCTACTGCATCACGAAGCTGGTGAAGTACAGCTGTTCGACGTTCTCGGCCTTGCCGCCCTCGGCAGCGATCACGTCGGCAACTGCTTTCAGCGCTTCCTGGCGCAGCTGTTCCTTGCCCTCGCGCGAGCTCAACGTTTCGAACGTCTGCCCGCCGAGCAACATCAACAGATCATTGCGCAGCTTCGGATCGTGCTGCTTGAGCAGATCAGCGGTCGCCACGTCGCGAGTCATTACCTCGATGCTCACCTGCAGGAAGCGCATAGCGCCCTTGTTCTGGAAATTGACCACGAACGGCGGATCGAACTTGCTGTAGATGGCCGGCCGCTTGGCCGCCGGTGCGAGCTGGGCCTCTTCCTGCGCCGCGGCCTGCTTCCCGGCCAGGTAAAAAACGGCGGCGCCGCCGACAGCACTCGCCGCCAGCAGCGAACAGATCACGATCACCAGCATTTTCGATTTGGCAGGCGCCGCAGGGACGGCACCACCAGGAGCATCGGACATCGCGCATTCCTCGAACTGAACCTCGTCGCACTCGATCAAGAGCAAGCGACGTGCCACGCCCTGATGCGGATGCGCAAGTGGTTAATTCCAAAGAGAAATACGCCAAAATCGCAGTGTGAACTGCGACACATGGCCGGCGCGCGACAGAATCTTGGCGCGGGCAAATGTGACGCGCTCCACAAGCCCCGACGCGCGCGGATTCGCTTGCGTCAAAGGCTGGACGCGCAGTCGTTACCGTCGTTGCTCAGCCTTCGAGCGGATGTTTCGGCGTTTGCAACGTCAGTTGGTAGAAAACCAGGTCCAGCCAGCGACCGAACTTGAAAGCGCACTCGCGGATGGTCCCCGCGTACACGAACCCGAGCTTCTCATGCATGGCGATGCTGACGGTGTTCCCTGCGTCGATGCCGGCCACCATGACGTGCAGGTCCTGGGCGCGAGCCGCTTCGATCAGGCGCTCCATCAATGCGAGACCGAGCCCCTTGCCGCGATGATCCTGGTGAATGTAAACCGAATGCTCGACGGTGTATTTGTTCGCAGGCCGATCGCGGAACATGCCGTAGCTCGCGAAGCCCATCAGCATGCCCGCCTCGTCTACCACGCCGATGACGGGGTACCCCTTGGTTTCCTTGGCCTTGAACCAGGCGACCATGCTCTCGGGCGTGCGCTCCTCGTAGTCGTACAGGCCGGCCGACGTACGAATCTGTTCGTTGAAAATGTCGAGAATGGCTTTGCCATGCGCCTCGAGCGTGCATGTCACGAACTTCATCGACGATCTCCTCTGTTCCGTCACGCGCCGCGCGCGGCCATTCCATAGCCCAACCATGCAACCAGCAGGCCGATCACCACGCTGATCGCCACGTTCGCGAACGCCACGCCCGCGTCGCCGCGCTTGAGCAGCAACAGCGTTTCCAGGCCGAACGCCGAGAACGTGGTGAAGCCCCCGAGCAGTCCGGTGAACAGGAACAGTCGAGCCTCGGCCGAGAAGAACTCGTGTTTCACCGCCATGCCGGCCAGCAGCCCGGCAATGAAACAACCGGTCAGGTTGACCGCCAGCGTCCCGGCGGGGAAACGCCAGTTCGGGGTCTGATGCAACACCCAACCGGACAACTTGAAGCGAGCCACCGAACCGAGTGCACCGCCGAGGGCGACCAGAAGCAGCGATTGCAAAGTTCACCTCGTGAGATCCGAAGAGCAGGACTTGCTCATTGCACTACCCGGCCGCGATTCTATTCGTTTACGGGTGGCGGAGCATGACTCGCTGCATGGCCGAGGCGCTCGACGCAGATGACTTTGCGTATCGGTACGACTACACCAAGTACGTCAGCATCGGTTCTTTGACCTGATGGGGCTTCCGCCTGTCGGGAGCCGGCTCGTCCTCGCCCGGCATGCCGTCATCACGCCGCCGGATTGCCTCGATCAACGGTCTGAGCTTCGCAGGATCCAACTCCGCTGCCGCAAGTTGGGCCCAATCTGACATCGAGCGCGCGACTTCCGCGTGCATGGCCGCGTCATCGTCGTCCGAGTACAGCAATACATCAGACAAGCAATGAAGCACGCCGCGCAACTGCACCATCAGTGACCGAGCATTGCCGATCGCTTCTTCCAACGTGCGTGGCGGCACTATTGGTGGCAGACCTGTCGCGGGAAGCGCCGCTGCATCCGTTGAAGCAGTGCCGGTCTGTAGTTGAACGCGTCGTGAGCGTCGCAGCTTGGAAGTATCATCGTTCGTAGCCATTTCATCCTCCGATGTAGGGTGATGTGATGCATTGAACTCACTTGCTATTTGTCGCGTGCGTGCCGCTCGGAAAGTTGGGCGGAGGTTCCGAGGGGAGGTCGGGCGTGCCGTTGATCAAGCACGAATCCATCGTAGCGCGTCACGGCCTTGCTGTATATAACAACAGGCCGGACGTCGCATGTTCTTTTCTTTGCCTGGCGTTTGTGTTTCCGCGGGCATACGCGCGCGAACTGCGCGTGGGATTTCCCGCGGAACGTACGCGCGATCATTCAGCAGAAACGCAGCATGGGTTTGCTGCTGGCACTGCGGCCCTGGGTGTTCTCCATGTACGACGGCCTGCGCAGGAAGCGCTGAGCCGCTTACGTCTGCCGGCCGGTCACCGGCGGCTTCTCGATATCACCCTCGAACAGGCTGCGATAGACAAAGCCGGCCAGCGCCGCGCCGACAATGGGCATTACCCAGAACAACCACAGCTGACTCAGTGCCCAGTCGCCGACAAACACCGCCGGTCCGGTGCTGCGCGCCGGGTTCACTGAAGTGTTGGTCACCGGGATGCTGATGAGATGGATCAACGTGAGCGCCAGGCCGATCGCCAGGCCGGCGAAGCCGACCGGCGCACGCAGGTGCGTTGCGCCAAGGATGACGATCAAGAACATGAACGTCATGACGATCTCGCTCACCGCGCCGGACAGCATGGAATACTGGCCTGGCGAATGTTCACCGAAACCATTGGCGGCAAAACCGTCCGCGACACTGAAGCCCGGTGCGCCACTGGCAATGACGTAGAGAATGCCCGCACCAAGCACGCCGCCCACGACCTGCGCGATGATATAGGGCCCCACCTGCGCAGCCGGGAAACGCCCTCCGGCCCATAGGCCGACCGTTACGGCTGGATTGAAATGGGCGCCCGAGATCGGACCCAGCGCGTATGCGCCTGTCAGCACGGTAAGGCCGAAGGCAAGCGACACCCCCAGCAATCCGATGCCCACGTCGGGGAATGCCGCGGCCAATACCGCGCTACCGCATCCACCCAGCACCAGCCACAGCGTACCGATCAACTCCGCAGAAAGCTTCGCAAACATGAAACCTCCTAGGATCGTGGGGAGCCCTGATTCATCGCCTTTCCTGACGTCGCCCGCTGGCGGGGTGCGTCAATGATCGAAGCCAGGCCCGGCGGCGGCCGCGATTGATCAGATGTTCCTGGGTATTCGGCTCGTTGGTATTACTCGTCTCGCCGCCGCCAGCTTTGAAAACATCCCGAATGTAGTGAAATTCGGCGCAGTGCGCCACAGTAGTTGACGCTATGCCCCGCCCCGCAGGGCGGCACCGAAGTCGTCAGGCAGGCGTCAGCGGGCCTGCTCCATACTCCCCCCATAACAACGCTGGTCCGTTGCGGTATACGAATGAACCTGTTCCGCATGAACCTCTTCCCCGGGCGCCTCGTGGCTGTGGCAATAGTCACCGCTGGCCTGGGTTTTGGCGCCGCGGCCGGGGCCGAGACGCCGCGCGCCGAAGAGCTGGAGCAGCTACGGATCAACACCGCCTACATCATCGAGGCCGGCGAGTTCGAAATAGACATCGTGCCCTTCTACTTCGACTACGACGATGGCGAACACCTCGGTGTCGAAGCCGAGTTCGAATACGCGATCTCCGAGAGATTCATGGTGGAGATCGAAATTCCGTATCACCGGGTGAGTACCGATGACGGCCACCTGGACGGCACCGGCAACGTCGAAGTTGCCGGCAAGTGGCTGCTGACGGAGCAAGGCGGCTTCGCGATGGCCTTCAACCTGGGCGTGGAGCTGCCCGCCAGCGACGAGATACCGGGTGTCGCCGAGGATGCGTGGGGCGTCGAAGTAACGACGCCGATCAGCCTGCATTTCCCGGATCGGTATATGAGAGTGCACATCGAGCCGGGCGTGCAGTGGCAAGAGCACGAAGGCTTCGAGGAGCAGTTGCTGAACCTTGCGGTCGAACATCGCCCGGGGGGAGGAAACATCGCACTCCAGCTCGGCAGCAACATCGTGCGCGAGGAAGGCGAGGTGGAGGCGTACCTCGTCCCCTCCTTCGAAGTCTCCGCAACCACGGTGCCCTTCCAGTTCGGCATGGCCGTGGCTGCCGGCCTCACATCCGAGTCTGCGGACTGGGGATTGCTGCTCGATTTCGAGGTCGAGTTCTAGCGCGAGCTAAGCGTAGGTATCGAGCAGGCCGAGGCGAACCTGCGCCGCGGCCACGGTGGTCGAGCCTTCGTCGGAGGCAAAGCCGCCGGACGCGTTCCCACCCGAGGTCGATGCCTGATTCGACTGCTGGCGGGGCGGTTCTCGAGAAACATTGGCGTCCGCCAGCGACAAGCCTTGCGAAGCAAACATTTCACGCAAGCGCGGCAGCGCGTTCTCGATGGCGTTGCGAGTATCCACATGAGAAGCGCCGAACTGCACCGACGCCTTGTCGCCATCCACAGTGATCCGCACCTCCAGCGGGCCCAAATGCTCGGGCGACAGGCGCAATGATGCAGTGTGTCTACCCTGCTCCACCATCATGGTCATGCGTGAACCGATCTCATCGGCCCACTGCGCAGTGCCAACAGGAACGTGTACGGGACGCGAGTGCGCGGGCTCGGCCTGGCGCAACGGTGACGTGCTCTCGTTGGTCACTGGCACATGCGGAATTTCGAACTTGCCCTCGGCCGCGCCTTGCTCGGGCTGAATCAAATCGCTGAGCAACTGCGCTTGCGGGGCGACCGCGTCAGCTCGACTCTTTGCCACACCGGTCGCCACGTCGAGCAGCGCGGCGGTCTGTACCCCGGCCACCTCGGCTTTCACTTCGGCCGGCATCACAGGAAGAGACAGCGGCATCGCGCCAAGCAAGTCGGCGGATTCGGCGTCAGTGTCCGATTCTTCTGCATCTTGCAGCGTCGGCAAGGAAGGCGCCGTTTGCGCGCCGGTCACAGCGGGCGTGGGCACAGCGGTATTGGCGAGCTGGCCAAGCATCGACATGAAATCCACGGTGACACTGGCGGGCGCGGACGACGAAAGCGCTGCCGGCGCAGCGGCCGCGGGCGTGTTGGTGCTTGCTACTGCCATGGGAACACCTGCAAACGGAACACTGGAAGTCATGGTCTGGGAATTCGATTCAATCAGGGGCTCTGCCAATTTTGCGTTGCGCGCGCTCATCGCTTTCGCGCTGCTCGCGACGCTCGGTCACATGGCGCTCTTCGGCCTGCCAGCGCTCGACCACATGGCCCAACGCCTTGGAACGTTTCAGGGCCTCCTGCCACTTCTGACGCTCGATCTGATGGTCGTCGCGAGCGCGACTCACGAGCGCCTGCTGCTGCTTGATCGCCTCGGCGAGTTTCGCAAGGAATGCCTGGTAATCACGCAGTTCCGTCGCGCCGATACCGCGGCCGGCGCGTTGCGTGAAAGATTGCTCGTACTCGGCTTTGTAGCGTTCCAGCTCGCCGAGCTTCGCCTCGCCGTCCAACACTCGTTTCTCGAACGCGGCCACGCTCATCGCCAGGCGCTTCTGCGCCTCATCGACGATGTGCTGCACGGGTTCGAGACGCCTGGCGCGTTTCATCTAGCTCAACCGTCCCCGACCAGCGCCTGCAGGCTCGCCAGGCTGGCTTGATAGTCGACGGACTCGTGTACATCCTGCTGCAGGAACTTCTGCATGCTCGGCCAGGCCGCAATCGCTGCATCGATACGAGGATCGCTGCCTTTGTTGTAGGCACCGATGGCGATCAGATCGCGGTTCTGCTGATACGTCGACAAGGCTTGTTTGAACTGCCGTGCCATTGCCGAATGCTCTTGCGGCACGATTTCGTGCATCACGCGGCTGATGGAAGCCTCTACATCGATGGCCGGATAGTGGCCGGCTTCGGCATACCGTCGCGTCAACACGATATGGCCGTCGAGAATGGCGCGCGCCGAATCGGCGATGGGGTCCTGCTGATCGTCGCCTTCGCTGAGCACCGTGTAGAACGCGGTGATCGAGCCAGCCCCACTGTCGCCGTTGCCCGCGCGTTCGACCAGCTGCGGCAACTTTGCAAACACCGAGGGCGGATAACCTTTGGTGGCCGGTGCTTCACCGATTGCCAGGCCGATCTCACGTTGCGCCTGGGCGAAACGAGTCAGCGAGTCCATGATCAGCAGCACGTTCTTGCCCTGATCGCGGAAGTACTCGGCAATGGCAGTCGCGCGCCACGCGCCATGCAAGCGCATCAGCGGCGGATTGTCCGCAGGCGTCGCAACCACAATGGAGCGCGCGAGACCTTCCGGTCCGAGAATGCGCTCGACGAATTCTTTCACTTCGCGGCCGCGCTCGCCGATCAGACCGACCACGATGACATCGGCCGTTGTGTAACGGGCCATCATGCCCAAGAGCACGCTCTTACCCACGCCGCTGCCGGCGAACAAGCCAATGCGCTGACCGCGTCCGACCGTAAGCAAGGAATTGATGGCACGCACGCCGACGTCGAGCGGTTCCTCGATCGGCTTGCGCATCAGCGGATTGATCGGTGCGCCAATGAGCCGAATGCGATCGTCGCAATCGAGCGGCCCCAGGCCATCGAGCGCGTTACCGGCGCCGTCGATGATGCGCCCCATCAACTGCGGACCCACCGCCGCCGTACCGGCAGCAGTGCGCGGCACGACACGTGCGTTCGGCTTGAGCCCATGAATGTCGCCAGTCGGCATGAGATACAAACGGTCGCCGGCGAAACCCACGACTTCGGCTTCCACCTTGTGGCCGCCGCTGCCGAGCACATCGCAGCGATCGCCGATCGCCGCCTGGCATCCGGAGGCTTCGAGCGTCAGTCCGATCATGCGAGTCAGCACGCCTTCGACCGGCGGCGGTTCGAGACGCTCGACGACACGTGACGCGCGTTGCAGCTCTTTGGCCCAATACGCGCCGCGCTTGAGTTGCAGAACGGGCCCGCTCATGCCGGCTCCGTGCCCGATCCATCGACAGACAAATCGCCGGCAGGCTCCTCGCCACGAACGGCAGTGATGCGCTCATCGCCGAGCAATGCACTTATGACGCTGCCGATGCGCGTTTCCAAACGTGCGTCGATCTGCGCCGTCTCCGTGGTAACGCGGCAACCACCGCGGCCCATCACCGGATCTTCAGCGATGGTCCAAGCACGCTCGCCCGTGGGAGTCGCGAGTTTTTCGCGGACGACCGCAGCGTCTTCCGGATGCAAATGAACTCGCACGTCGCGAGCGGAGGCCGGCAACAGCGCCACGGTCTCGCGAATGATCGCGATTACTTGCGACGGATCGATGCGCAGCTCACGGCGCACCAGGTGACGGCCGATGGTCAACGCCAGCTGCAGCAGCTGATCTTCGACTTCGGGATCGAGCTCTTGCAGCGGCCGGGCCAGCGAGCCGATGATGGTGTCGAAGCGCTCGATGCGAGCTTGCAGCTGCTGCAGCTGCGGACGCATTTCGCGCTCGACGGCAGCCAGCCCTTGAGCACGGCCCTCGGCCAGACCCTTGGCATACGCTTCTTCGTAGGTGCGTTGCTCCAGGTCTTCCAGTTCCTGCACCGTCTTGCCGGCGCGGCGCCCCTGCACCGCGAGCCCGCTGATGCTCGGCAATTCGTAACGAGCCGGTGAGGTCATACGAACTGGTCACCCTTGCCGCCGAGCTGGACGGTGCCGGTTTCGGCCATCCTGCGCACCTGCGCCAGGATTTCCTTCTGCGCCGTTTCCACTTCGGACAAGCGCACCGGTCCGCGCGACTCCAGATCGTCCTTGAGCATTTCGGCGGCACGCTGCGACATGTTCTTGAAGATCTTGGCCTTGAGATCCTCGTCGGCGCCTTTCATGGCCAGCAGCAGCTTCTCGCTCGGGATGGCACGCAGCACTTCCTGCATGCCGCGATCGTCGATCTCGACCAGGTCGCCGAACACGAACATCAGATCCTGGATCTTGCTGCCGAGCGCATCGTCGACCTTGCGGATGTTCTCGATCAGCATGCTCTCCTGGCTGGAATCCAGGAAGTTCATGATCTGCGCCGCGGTCTTCACGCCGCCGATCACGGACGTCTTGAGCGCACCGGTCTTGCCGGCGAACTGTTTCTCGATCACCTCATCCAGCTCGTGCAACGCGGTCGGCTGAATGCCGTCGAGCGTGGCGATGCGCATGATGACGTCGGCGCGCAGCCATTCCGGAAACTGCTGCAGAATCTCCGCGGACTGATCGGAGTCCAGATACGCCAGCACGATGGAAATGATCTGCGGGTGTTCCTGGCGAATCAGCTCGGCGACGGCACGCGAGTCCATCCACTTCAGCGCTTCGAGGCCCTTGCTGGAGCGGCCGAACAGAATGCGGTCGATCACGCCGCCGGCCTTGTCCTCGCCGAGCGCGCCGATCAGCACCTTGCGCAGGTAATCGTCCACGCCGATACCCAGCGCGGTCTTTTCTTCCAGCTCGCTGGTAAAGCCCGCGAGCACGCCCTGCACTTCCTGACGCGAGATGTTCTGCAACTGCGTCATGGCGGCGCCGATACGCTGCACGTCCTTGGCGCCCATGTGCTTCATCACTTCGGTCGCCTCGGCCTCGCCGAGCGACAGCAGCAGAATGGCGGCACGCTCGGTGCCGCTGCGTTTGGTTTCCGCCTTATCCCTACTCATCGTCGCCAACCCAGGTCTTCACCAACTGCGCCACCCGCGCTGGATCCTGCGACACCAGCGCGCGAGCGGCCGCGATCTGTCCGTCATAGTCCATCGGTGCAGGCGACGAGCCATCGATTGCGGTCGCCATCGCAGCAGCCATCGGCGTGGCTTGCACCGGAGTCGGCACCGGCACCCTTTCGGGCTTCGGCGCCGTGCCGATCAAGCCGCGAATCAACGGACGCAGCACGGCCAGTACCAGCACCAGCAGCGCGATCAAACCGACCACCAGCTTCGCGATGTCACGCATCAGCGGCTGTTCCCACAACGGAATCTTGTCGATCACGATGTCTTCCGGCTTGGTCTGGCCATGGAACGAGGCATTCACCACGCTGACGCTGTCGCCACGTGCTTCGTTGTAACCGATGGCGTCCTTCACCAGCCGGGTCATGTTCTCGATCTGCTCGGGCGTGATCGGCGTTTCGCTCACGGTACCGTCTTCAGCGGTAGTGCGAATGTTGTCGACCAGCACAGCCACGGTGAGCCGCTTGAGCCGGCCCGCCGGCATCTTGGTGTAGGCCACCGTGCGATCGATCTCGTAGTTGCGAGTCGATTGCCTGGACGTGTTGTCCGGCGCGACCACTGCATTCGGGTTGGCAGCATTCGCAGCCAACTGGGCCGTTGCAGGATCGGCGGATGATCCCGGCGGCAACGCGGTACCCGGCTGCGGCGGCTGATTGGTCAGTGCGCCCGGCACGCCCAGCGGGCCCGAGCCATTGCGGCTGGTTTCTTCGGCAGTCTGCTCGCTGCGAACGATCTGGCTTTCGGGCCGGTACTGCTCGCGTGCTTCTTCAGTCGTGGACATTTCTACGTCGGCCACGACCTGGGCACGGACTCGATCGCTGCCCACGAGCGGAGCCAGCAGTTGTTGGACCCGCTGCGTGTAACGATCTTCCAACTCGCGCGCGATCTCCATTTGTTTCTCGCGCTCGGCCACTTCACTGCTGCCGTCCGGCGAGGACAGCAGGCGGCCCTGCTGATCGACGACCGTGACCTGCTGCGCTTCCAGCTCGGGAATGCTCGAGGCCACCAGGTTCACGATGGCCGTGACCTGCTCGGACTCGAGACGACGGCCGGGCTTCATCTGCAGGAACACGGACGCGCTCGGCTTGCGACGGTCGCGAACGAACGCCGATTGACGCGGCAACGCGAGGTGCACGCGTGCGCCTTCCACGGCCTGCAGATTGGTAATCGTGCGCGCCAGCTCTGTTTCGAGGGCGTGCTGATAACGAGCGCCTTCCATGAACTGGCTGACACCGAACCCCGGGTCCTTCGACATCACGGAGAATCCGCCATCGCCCTCGGGCAGGCCCTGCCCGGCAAGTTTCAGGCGAGCATCGTGCACGCGATCGGCGGGTACGGTGATGGTGCCGCTGCCTTCGAGACGATACGGAATGCCGTTGGTATCCAAAGCCTGTGCAATCTGCGCGGCGTCCTGCTGGCCGAGGTTGCCGTACAACAAGCTGTAGGTCGGCTCCTTGGACCACAGCACGATGCCCACGCCCACGGCCACCGCCGCCGCGATCCCGATCAACATCGCCAGCGGCCGCAAGCCGGGCGGAATGAGCGTCGGGGGCGGCTGTGAAGCAGACTCCTGCACAGCAGGCTGCTGCGCATTCGACGGCAACGGCAATGCTGTCGCTTCAGCGCTCATGACGAACCTCGAAGCGGTTAGCGGTCAGCGGTTGGCGGTTGGTCGGAATAAATCCGAGCGACGCCGCCGCGTGAGCGCGCTTCTGAAATCCGGCCTGCACATCACACCACATAAATACTAAACCTGCCCTCTTTCACTAACCGCTAACCGCCAACCGCTCAGATCGGCATGTTCATGATTTCCTGGTACGCGTTCACGAAGCGATTGCGCACTTCGGCGACGGCGCGAAAGGAAACACTGGCCTTCTGCATTTCCAGCATCACTTGCGGCAGCTCGACGCCGGGCACGCCCTGCTCGAACTTGGTTGCCAGATCCGCGGCGCGCGACTGCGCCTGGTTCACCGCATCCAGCCCTTGCTGCATGACATTGGCGAAGGACTGGGTCGGCGCCTGAACCGCGCTTGTTACGCCCGCCACCTGGGCGACATCGTTCTGCGGAGCACCGACACCCTTGATCTGCGACTGCATGGCGCGGATCTGGGACAGCACGGCGTCAATCTGTAATGAAGACATGAGTGCCTACCTCAAGCAGCCGGAACCACGAAGCCTGCTTCACGCAGGCGCTGCAACTTGTAACGCAGCGTACGTGGGCTGATGCCCAGGCGTTTCGCGGCGGCTTGACGATTGCCGCCATCCGAGCGCAGCGCATCCAGGATCAGATCACGCTCGGCGCTGGAGAGCGAATCGGAGAGCGCTCCGCGATCGCCTGCGTCCGCCGTGCTGTTCTTGCAAACGGCATCCGCGGCCATGGAACGCTGCGGCGAAGAAACAAACGCGTGCGCCGCCTGGCTCGCTGCGGCCAATGCCGCGGGCAGCGCCTCCAAACCTTCAATCTCCAGGTGCACGTGCTCCGGTTGAATCACGGCACCGTTGGCAAGAATCAACGCACGTTGCATGACGTTGTCGAGCTCGCGCACATTGCCGGGCCAGGGATACAGCAACAGCATGTGGGCGGCATCGGCGCTCAGCGCCGGAATGCGCTCACCGGCACGGCAACGCGCCGTCAGCAAACGCATCGCCAGCGGCAGCACGTCGTCACGACGTTCGCGCAACGGCAACGTCTGCAACGGAAACACGTTCAAGCGATAGTAGAGGTCTTCCCGAAACCGACCCGCCGCCACTTCGGCGCGCAGGTTGCGGTTCGTGGTCGCCAGCACGCGCACATCCAGCGAGATCGATGAACGGCCGCCGAGGCGCTCCACTTCACGTTCCTGCAGAACGCGCAACAGTTTCGCTTGCAGACTCAACGGCATCTCGGTCACTTCGTCCAGCAGCAGCGTGCCGCCCTGGGCCTGCTCGAACTTGCCCGCGTGACTGGTGTGCGCGCCGGTGAATGAACCCTTCTCGTAGCCGA
Source organism: Steroidobacter sp. (assembly GCF_036406195.1). Lineage (GTDB taxonomy): Bacteria > Pseudomonadota > Gammaproteobacteria > Steroidobacterales > Steroidobacteraceae > Steroidobacter. The sequence goes on along the minus strand of NZ_DASWVW010000056.1, from coordinate 89,171 downwards.
ACAGAATCGCTTCGAGCATGTTCTCGGGGATCGCCGCGCAGTTCACTGCCACGAAGGCGCGATTGGCGCGAGGCGAATGGCGATGAATGAAGCGCGCCAGCACTTCCTTGCCGGTGCCCGACTCGCCCGAAATCAGCACGGTGCAGTCGCTGCCGGCCACACGGCGCGCCAGGTCGGCCAGGCGGCGCGAGCTGTCCGCGATGGCGACCATGTCTTCCGAAGACGAGAGCAGCGAAGGCTGCTCGGCCATGGAGGCTTCAACGGCCTCCGGCTCGGGGCTCACGTCTTCGAATTCTGTTTGTGACACTGCGCTCATTCGTACGGATCTCTGTTTGCCGCTACAGAAGGAGCAAGTTCTGTTCCAGTGGCCCGGCCGGGGCAATTTGCCGCTGAATCCTGTGGAGCCGGTCACACCGGCAAGGCCTTGCCGCGGCAATCGCAACCACCCGGCACGGGGTTGCGCCGAGCGGCGCCTCATCGGTGCGATGAAGCGCGCGCCGCGCCCGTCAAAGTTCCGACGCGGCGGCCTCGTTGAGCATGTGGAACTTGCGCAGCTTTTCCACGAGCGTGGTACGGCGCAACTTGAGCAGGCGGGCCGCATGAGCGACGGTGCCGCCGGCGCGGTTCAACGCCTGTTGGATGAGATTGCGCTCGATGGTGAAAAGATGATCTCGCAGGTCGATGCCATCGGGCGGCAGTTGCACCACCGCCTCGCTCAGATCGCTTTGCGTGAGCATGGACACGACTTCCCGGTCCTCGTCCACGACCTCATCGGCATCCAGCTCCGACTCGACCGACTCTGCAGCCGACTGGGCGGGCATCGTCAGGTCGGCGCTCAGATCGAGCTCGGCCAGCAACTCGGCGGGGCGATACTTCAGCGGCAGGTCGGCCACGTCGACGGCGCGGTTCGGGCACAGGATGGACAGCCGCTCGATCAGATTGCCGAGCTCGCGCACGTTGCCGGGCCAGGGATAGTGGCTCAGCACTTTCAGCGCACGGGGAGTCAGCTCCACGCGACCGCGGCCTTCGACGACGTTGCGCTCGGAGAAGTCGCGCACCAGCATCGCCAGATCCTCGATGCGGGTTCGCAGCGCCGGCATTTCAATGGGAAACACGTTCAAACGATAGAACAGGTCCTCGCGGAACGTTCCCTTCGCGATGGATTCCTCGAGATTGCGGTGAGTGGCGGCGATGATTCGCACATTGCAGCGGATCGGCGTGTGATTGCCGACTCGCTCGAATACGCGTTCCTGCAGCACTCGGAGCAGTTTCACCTGCATCGGCAGGCTCATGTCGCCGATCTCGTCGAGGAACAGCGTGCCGCCTTCGGCGATCTCGAAGCGGCCCTTGCGAGCCGCGATGGCGCCGGTGAAGGAGCCTTTCTCGTGGCCAAACAGCTCGCTCTCCAGCAACTCCGCGGGAATGGCGCCGCAGTTGATGGCGACGAACGGGCGCTGCCGGCGGGGGCTGGCCTCGTGAACCGCCCGAGCCGCCAGCTCCTTACCGGTACCCGATTCGCCCAGGATCAGCACACTCGAGTCATGCGCGGCCACCTGGCGAATGAGCCGCGTCACATCGCGAATCGCGCTCGAGCTGCCGGTAGGCATGGCAACCTCGCCGACTTCGGCTTGTGCCGCCTGTGCAGGGATGCGCAATGCGGTGCCGAGCACCGCGGACTTGAGCGGAAATGTGAGCCGGCGCACACGCGGACCGACAGCGGCGATCAGCAGGTCCGCCACTGACGAGGATCCGTAAGCGACCACGGGGACATCGCTCAACTGCTCGCGCAAGGCGGCACCGAGTTCGTCCCAATCGCAGTCCGCCACGTCGCCCACCAGCAGTGCCGGAGGATTGCTTGGCGTTTGAATCATTGCGCGCATCAGCGCACAGTGATCGATCAGCAGCGGTTCGAGACTCAGTTCACGTAAAACTTCCGCGACTTTTTCTGCCCGCCCAGTGTCGCTGTCGTACACGACAGCTTGCTGGATGGTCAGGCTCCGGGCCTGGGTGTCGTTCAAATTCATTTTTTTATGCGCCGAGTTCTTATGTATGCCTGGGAGGCATTCTGTGCGCAGCAACGAAACGCTCTATCAGGCTATCCCTGAACGCCTCACGTGCGTGAACTGCTGCCAGAAATTTGGCGCGCTGCTCAGGGATCGGCTCAATGGATCAGGCTGTGGGCCACGAGAAAATGTGCGCTTGCGCCCACTTTTGTCGCGGCCTCGCACTGCTCGATTCGCGACGGACCTCTGGCGTGCGCAAACGCTGTGCGACTTGCATCACACTCAGCGAGCATCGGGCCCTTTGCGAACTCAACGGCAGCGGCCGCTCCTGGCGGCGATGGCAAGCTACTTCTTCGGCTGGCGTACGCCGGCGACCTGACGGCGGTGTTTGCGGAAGGCGAGCTTTTCCAGCAGGTCGGAGATGTTCTCGCCGGGCGGCACGAAGCGCACCTTGACTTTGCCGTCCGGACTCACGGAAACGATACGACCGAACAGCCGCAAGGGATCCGCGACGCAATCGCGCAGATAGATTTCGAACACGCCTTGGTTGCCCAACGGCGGATAGGGCGAGGACCCCTGGAACACGCCGCCCAATGCATTGAAGCGCACTGCTGCAGGCTTGGGTCGCGGACGGCTCGCAATCAGCAACGCGCCGACCATGTCGAGCAGCAGGTTCATCTTCATTTCCAGCCGCAGGATGTCGGCGGCGTGCGGCGCGTTCTCGTCCGGCTTTTCGATCTGGCCGTGCTCGTCGAGCGCGGACACCGCCTGCAACACGCGCAGGTTGCGATCGGCGAAGCTGCCGATCAACGCCGGATCGAGCGGCTCTGGCAGCGATCTCCACGCCACCGGCAACACGTCTTCGTAGGCGAGCTCTTCATACAGAATGACCGTGTCCAATCCTTCATACATGGCAGCTATCTGCTCTGTCGGAGCAGCTCCATCATGTTGTCCACCGCGGCTGCATCGGGCGTGTCCACCGCGGCTGCATCGGGCGTGTCCACCACGCCGCTGGCAGCCGTTCCTTGTGATTGACCGTTCGCGCTCGACAGCGGCATCAAATCGGGCGGCGCGATCTTGGCGAGCGCCGCATCGGATTCCGCCATCGCCTGCTGAAGCGCGCCGAGCCACTGACGGTCTTGCGGGGAGGCCGAGGCCGACAGGTTGTTCAACAGCTCGCGGCGCTCCTGCACCGTCTTCGGCACGTCCTGCCACTGGCCGGTCATAGCCTGCTGGACCAGCTTGTGCGTGGCTGCCAGGACGCCCTCGGCGATAGTGGAGCTCATCTGCCGCGACCCTCCGGAGCTATGGCGACCCAGGCGCCGCGGATTTCACGCAGCAACGCACCGACTTCATCCAGCAACTCCACATTGTTCTCGGTGGTGGCGAGCAGCAGGCGCCGGCACATGTAGTCGTACAGCTCGGCGAGGTTGGCGGCGATCTGTCCGCCATTGCGCAAATCGAGGCTGTTGCGCAACTCGCCGATGATGGACATGGCCCGATTGATGAGCCGAGCCTTCTCGGACGTTTCGCTACGCTGCATGCAGCCGCGGGCCATGGAGATGCGCTCCATCGCGCCGTCCAGCAGCATCAGGATGAGCCGATGCGGGTCTGAAGCCGCCACCCCACCATGAGCGGCGGCGCTCTGGTAAGCGGCGAGATTCGAAGATCTGGCGTAACCCTGCATGCTCAATGCTCCATCGATCCTTGGAGGGGGTAACGGCGCTCGCGCAGGTTACTTGAGTGCCCGAAACCACCGTGCCTGTCACCTTTCTAGTCGTTTGACCATTTCGGCAACGAATCGATCTGCTGGCCCAGGTACGCGGACGTCGCCGACAGGCTCGACAGCAGCGTATCCAGAGCCGTGAACTGCTTGAGGTAGGCCTGCCGCACCAGGTTCATGCGAACTTCGTTGTCGGCGGCCTTCTTTTCCAGGGCCCGCTTCTGGGCCTGCAGACTATCGGTGCGCGTATCGAGGGCGGCACCGTCGGCGAGACGATCGCCGATCTGGGTGTACAGCCGCGCGGCAACACCCGTTTCCTCCGTGCCGAACAAGCGGCTGACGGCATCGAAATGGTTGTCCAACGCCGCGCTCAGCTTGACCTCGTCCACTTTGAGCGTGCCGTTGGCCTGCGTAGTGATTCCGATATCGGCCAGCGTCTGCACGGCTCCGCCACCCGCTTCGCCCACGGGCGAGGACAACGTGCGACGGATCTCCGCGTCAATGCCGGTCAGCAACGAATCGCCGAGCATCGGTCCGCCCGTCTGGGTGGCGGCGTTATAGCTACCCAACGAGCTGATCACGCCGCGCAGCTGATTGTAGGCGGCGACGAACTGGTTGACCTTTTCCTTGGCAGCGGTCTTGTTGTACGTGACGTCGATGCTCACGGTCGTGCCAGGCTCCGCCTTCAGCAGATTGATCGACACGCCGTCGATCACGTTTTCCACGACGTTGGTCGGGCTGACCGTTTCGTAGCCGGCCACGCGCACGATGGCATCCTGGGCTGCGCGCAATTGCGTGTAGTTGGCCTGATTCTGGGCCGTGTACTCCAGCTGGCTCAAATCACCGCTCGCGGTCACTTGAATCGTGTTGGCCGAGCCGGTTTGGGTGGAGGTGAGCACCAGGTGCGCACCGTCAGCGGCATTGATGATGGTCGCAGTCACGCCCGGATTGTCGCTGGCCTGGTTGATGGCGTTGCGAACGTCGGCGAGCGTGTTGGCGGTGCTTTCGATATTCACACTGAAGCTGGTGGAGCCGAGCGAGATTGTGAGCTGGCCGTTACCGACCACGCTCGAGCTGCCGTCGACGAACGCCACCGAGGAGATTTGATGTGACGTCGCGAGTTGCTCCACCTCGATGTCGTAGCGTCCGGGCACGGCGGTGCTCGCCGCTGAGGCCGTAGCGATGGTGGCGTCTGTGCTGGCGGTGCTGCGGCCGCTGAAGACGGTCGTGGTTCGCAGGCCGGTCAATGCGGACTGGAACGACGACAGGGCACCGAGCAACGCGCTGGTCGCGGAAATCTGCGTCGTGATCTTGGTGTTCGCACGCGCCAGCTGAGCATCCAGCGGTGCGCGTTCGGCAGCCACCAGCTGGGACACCAGACTTTGTACGTCGATGGTGGAACCGCCTACGATGCCGGACGTCGCCATGTCACATTCCTTCTTCGTTACACGGTCTCGTCGACGAGACCGCCGGACGTCTTGCCGCCCAGATTGTGGGCCAGACGCAGCACTTCTTCGGAGGGGATCTGCCGGATGGTCTCACCGGTGTTCTTATCCTTGACGGTGACCACCGTGCGACCGCTGTCCTCATCGATCCTGAATTCCAGATACCGGTTCATGCTCTGCATGAACGTTTCCAGTTGCCGCGCCGCGTGCTGCACTTCTTCAGCGGACGGCCCGCGCGGGGCACTCGGCTGAACAATGGCAGCTGGAGCAGCCTGCGCGACTGTCTGGCCAGCCGCAGCAGTCTGGTTCGGAAACGACGGCGAGCGGAGAGGTCTTGCGACCTCCCCGCCCGCTTCGACCTGACTTGCGTCAAGCCTGCTCATCGAACATCACTCATTAGCCGCGCAGCAGCGAGAGCACGTTCTGCGGAGCCGAGTTCGCCTGCGCGACCATCGCCGTACCCGCCTGCTGCAGGATCTGGGCCTTGGTCATGGCAGCCGTTTCGGCGGCGAAGTCCGCGTCCTGAATTCGGCTGCGCGAAGCAGTCAAGTTCTCGGCCGTGGTCTGCAACGAAGCCACCACCGACTGGAAGCGGTTCTGAGTCGCACCCAGCGAAGCGCGCGCGCCGCTGATCTGGCTCAGCGCGGCGTCGATCGAGGCCAGCGCGTCACGCGCATTGCTGGCGGTCGTCACGTCGATCGCGGAGATAGCGGTGCCAGTCTGCGCAATTGCGTGAGCACCCGCCACGCCCGTGACAGCTGTGCCGCCGAAGGTGATCGACGTAACATCGTTCGGAGCAACGTAGTTGATATTGAACGTCGCGGTCGTGGTGGTCAAACCACCCAGGCCGTAGGAAGCCAGGGTAGCGTCCGTGGCGCCGCCGGCGGCGAAGTTGGCGATCGTAATGTTACGACCGTCAGCAGCCGTCAGCTCGAGGCCCGCACCCGTGTCCACCGCCGTCACGCCTGTGGCAGCCGACTGCGAGTTGATCGCAGCCACCGCGTTGGCGACGTTCGAAGCGGAGCTGGGCGAGCCGGCGATCGTGATCTGGATGCCGTTGATGGTCAGCGTCGAGTTACCAGTGCCCGTCACAGCGGCACCACCGACGGTACCCGTGGCAACCGTGGCGTTGACAGTGGCGGTCAAGCCCTGGATGCCTTCCGCGTTGATCGCATTGACCAGCACTTTCGCGTCGGTCGCGAGGCTCGCGCCGCCGGCAATGGCCACCGCACCCGAACCCGTGTCCACAGTGAAGGTGCCGGCAGCGCCGTTGGTCACCGTCTGGTTCTGCGCCGAGTAGCCGTTGAACGCACCGAGCGCGCTCGAACGGGCATTGGTGATCGCAGAGACCGTGATCTGGTCGGAAGCGGTCGCGTTGGCGCCGACCTGGAAGGTCTGGGCCTGGAACGAACCGTCGAGCAGCTTCACGCCGTTGAAGGCGGAAGCCTGGGCGACGCGGTCGATTTCCTCGGCGAGCTGCGCCACTTCGGCGTTCAACGCAGCGCGGTCGGAGGCGCTGTTGGACGCGTTGGCGGACTGCACCGCCAGCTCGCGCATACGCTGCAGGTTGTTGCCGATCTGGGCGAGGTCGCCTTCGGCCGTCTGCGCCAGAGAGATACCGTCGTTCGCGTTACGGGCAGCGACCGTGAGGCCGTTGATCTGCGAAGTCAGACGCTCGGAGATGGCGAGACCGGCGGCGTCGTCCTTGGCGCTGTTGATGCGCAGACCGGAAGACAGACGCTGCAGGGAGGTCGCCAGCTGGTTGGCGGATGTCGACAGGTTACGCTGAGCGTTCAGCGACATCACGTTCGTGTTGATGACAAGTGCCATGAAACTAACTCCTGGTGGATTACTTTGCCGGAAGACCCCTGTCTGCCGGCTTGCATCTCAGCACTTACGGCGTGATGTGCGCCGGACTGCTGTTCGAGTCATGTATCGGTGCGCCCGGAGGGAACTTAAGTGGGTGTTCCCAGATCGATGCGAACTGAGGACTCGGTCACGGACAGGTGCTTTACAGTCGCTCGATTTGGTTAAAAACCCCAGCGGGCGGCCCACCGTTTTGTGAACTAGCGCAAGTAGTTGAACAGCGACAGGTTGGAGATCTTGCTGTAGGACAGCTGCGCTGCCTGCAGGCCGACCAGTTGCTGATTGAGCCTGGTCATGGCATCGGCATAGTCCAGATCGCGCAGATCGGACAGCGTGCTCTTCAGATCGATATCCAATGCTTCTCGAGCGGAGTCGACCGAATCGATGGTGGCCAGCCGCACGCCCACTTGCGCACGGATGCCGAGGAAATGATCCGTGGCTTGATCCATCTGCTGCAGCGAGTTGCTCAACGTCGAGGTGAGCTTGGCGTTGGCCGCGGGGCTGCCGACCGGCAGGTTGAGCAGGTCGACCACTTCACCGATGGTTGCGAAGATGCTTTCACTGCGGCTGCGATTCACTGCGAACGTATCGCCCGTTTCCGGCGCACCCCTGATCGTCACGCTCACGCCATTGAATGTGATCGGGCTGCCCGATGTGTACGTACCGACCTGCAGCTCATTCGCGGGCATTGCGCCGTCGAGGATGCGGTAGTCGGTCGGACTCGTGAACTCGATGGTGTAGTCGTCCGGCACCCAGCTGGTCCGGTCCACCACCGAGCCCACGTCGATGGCGCCCGAACCGGTGTTGTTCATGTTTACTGCCGTCACGAACGTGCCATTGCCTTCGAGAATGTTCATGAACACTTCGAAGCCGTTGTGACTGTCGGCGACGCGCTGGCTCGAGGATATCTGCAACTGACGCGTGCCCTGATCGGCCACGTAGTTGACCGGCGTGCCGCTGCCGCCGGAGAACGGCTGCGTCTTGGTCGAGTAGCCCGAGAACAGGAATTCACCGTTGCCGTCCTGCCGGTTGGCGATGGCCTGCAGCTCTTCCAGGCGCGCCGCGAGCTCAGTGGCAATCGAGCGGCGGTCATTGTCGCTCAGCGTGGCGACGTTGCCAGCCTGCACCATCAGCTCGCGCACGCGGGTCATTACGTTGCTGGTATCTACGAACGCCTGCTCTTCGATGTTCAAGCGATTCTTCGCCAGGGTGCTGTTCTTGGCGAACTGCTCGGATTCGGACTGTGCGCGCTGCAGCTCCTGAATGTGCACATACGCGATGGGATCGTCGGACGGCGTTACCACCCGCAGCCCGAGTGCCACCTGGTTCTGCAGCTTCGCGAGCGCGCTCTGCTGCGTCATCATGGCGCTGATCGAGCCCATCGAAAAGCCGAGCGTGGAAATGCGCATGGTGGATTACCTGCGAGTGGCGTCGAGCACGGACTGGAAACAGGTGTCCGCGACTCGAATCATTTGCGAAATGGCCATGTACGCCTGCTGATAGCGCAGCAGGTTGGCGGCCTCCTCGTCGAGGTTCACGCCGGACACGGCTTGCATGGCGGACTGCGCTTCTTCGGCGACCACCTTCTGCGCATCGGCAGTCACTCGTGCCTGATTGGTCTTGACGCCGATGTCGCCGACGAACTGGCCGATGGCCTGCGACAGCGAGGTGGTTTGATTGTTCAATACCGGCTCGGTCATGAGGCCGGCGAGCAACAGCGCGTTGCGGTTGTCGCCCGTACCGTTGCTATTGTCGCGGACGGTGAACGTGTCGCCCGCGACCGGCGTGCCGCTGATCTGCACGCGCCAGCCATTGGCTTGAATCTCGCCATTGGCCGGCAGGGTGTACACCGTCGCGTCACCACTGATCGTATAGGTAGTGCTGCTGGTGAAGGTGATGGTCGCCGCGGTACGCAGCGCCGGATTGGTGGGATTGATCACTTCACCGGCACTGATGGCGGCATTGCCCTGATTGCCCGCGGTGGCCTGCGCAACGATCGGTGCCGCCGCCGCGACCTGGGCCGGATCGGTGACCAGCACTCGCATCGAGCTCACCGCGGCCGAGGTCGGCCTTAGCTGCAGGCTTTCGCCCACGTTGGCCGTGCCGTTGATGACGATGGACAAACCATCGACTTCGAACGGATCGCCAACAGTGCCCGTGCCGGTCATCGTCAGCGTCGTGCCGTCACTGCGGCGCATGGTCCAGCCGCCGGCAGTGTTGGTGAGCGTGTAATCGAAGTTGGTCAGCGCAGCCGCACCGGTGCGCGTGACCGTAGCGCCGACGCCGCTGGTGTTGCCGGCATGAGGGCGTACATCGACGCCACCGACGGAAAAGAAATTGCCGCCCGCATCGCCATTGAGATCCATGCCGGCGCGATGCTGCTCGTTCATCACGTCGTGCAGCGCCACGCTGATGCGGCCAATGGAATTGCGCGCCGGATCGAGCATTTCCGAACGGAAGCTGAGCAGGCCGCCGAGGCTGCCGCCGGAGATGGAGCTGGTGATATCGATGGTGCCAACGCTCGACTGCACTGCCAGCCGCTTGCGCGTCGGATCGTACGGATCGGAGGTCGCAACCACTCGCGCCGGATCGTTCCCGACCACCAGCGGCTGGCCGTTGCCGATGAACACATTCACCTGGTTGTCGTCTGTGCTGACGACGCTGACATTCACATGCTTCGACAACTCGTCCAGCAGGCGATCGCGCTGATCGAGCAGGTCGTTGGGCGACTGCTTGGTGGAGGCGGAGCCATTGGCAATCTGCTGGTTGAGCTCGGCGATGCCGCGCGCCAGCGAGCTGATCGTGTCGGCTTCGGTGGAGATCGAGGCATTGACCTGGCTGTCGAGGCTGCGCAGGCTGGCGTCGTAGCTCTTCAAGCGATCGACCAGCGTCTGAGCTTCGCTCAGCATGGTCTGGCGTGCGGCAATGGAATTGGGCGTATCCGCCACGGCTTGCAGCGAATTGACGAACTTCTGCATCGACGCGCTCAGACCGGTGGTCGAGTCGCCGAACAGGTTGCTGACGCGCGCCGCCTGTGTTGCATAGGTATTGGACTGGCTGTACGCGCTCGACGCACTGCGCGACTGAAGCGACAGGAAGTTGTCATAAGCGCGATTGACGCTCGTGACATCCACGCCGGCGCCGACCCAATTGCCGCCGAGAAACTGCGGCTGGCGCGTCAGGAAGTCGGGCAGCTGCCGGCTGTAGCCCGGAGTGTTGGCGTTGGTGATGTTATGGCTGGTGACATCCAGCGCCCGCTGAAACGCGAGCAGGCCGGAGATGCTGGTATTCAAAAGGTCTGCCATGACTTCACCGGAAAAGCGGTTGCAAGTGGCTCATCGGTCAGAACCGTCGCAGTCCGCCGCTTCCGCCGTTTGTCGGCGAGAGCGCGGCGAACTTGAGGGAATCATCCGGCGAGCCGTTGGTTAGAGCGCGAACTTCGGCGGCGACCGCGACGATCTTCTGCGCGTAGTTGGGATCGGTGGCATAGCCACCTTCCTGCAATGCCGTGGCGAAGGCGGCCACATCGCCGCCCGCGCAGCGGACATTCTCGTAACGGGGGTTGTTGCCGATCAGCCGGGCGTAGTCGTTGAAGCTGTCCGCCGGTGAACTGTAGGCGCGGAAGCGCTCCACCTTTCGCACGGCCACACCTTCTTCGAATTCCAGCGTGGGCACATTCGTGGTCGCGCCTTCCCAGCCCGAACCGGCCTTGATGCCGAACAAGTTGAAACTGCTCGACCCGCTGCCTTGCGCGGGCACTGCCCGGCCCCAGCCGGTTTCCAATGCGGCTTGCGCGACCAGCGCGCTCGGATCGACGCCCAATGCGCTGCCGGCGCGCTGCGCGTGTGGCCACATCATGCGCACGAACTCTTCCTTGGACTTTGCCAGCGGCTGATGATCGGCACTGGCCGACCCATTCTGAGTCTGCGCGGGGAACGTGGCACCGGCGCCGTCTTGAACGGCAGCCGTATCCGTGGGCCCCACCAGTCCGGACTGTGCCAGCTGGCGCACCAGCATGTCGGCGAGGCCCAGGCCCCTGCCCTTCGACAGGTGCACGGCGATCTGGTCGTCGAACATGTCTTGATAGAAATCGCCCTGCGAGCTGCCGAACATCGAGCCTTCGCTGAAAACGCGATTCGCGTCGCGCATGCTCTTCAGCATCATCTGCGTGAACAGGCTTTCGAACTGCTTTGCCGCTTCCTTGAGCGTTGCCGCGTTCTGCGACTTGGCCGCGTCGTTGCGCAGCGCGGCCAACGCGGCGAAATCGAAGGATGTATTGACGGGTGCGGTCATGTTGCCTGGTCCAGCTGTAGCACCGTCAGATGACGATCAGCTCGGCGCGCAGCGCGCCCGCTTCTTTCAGTGCTTCGAGGATGGCGACGAGGTCGCCCGGCGCGGCACCGACCTGGTTCACCGCACGCACGATCTCATCCAGATTCACGCCCGCGTTGAACACGAACATGCGAGCTTCGGGCTGCTCGACCCTGATGTCGGAGCGCGGCGTCACGACGGTCTGTCCATCGGACAACGGATTCGGCTGGCTCACGTCGTTACGCTCGGTGATCGTCACTGATAGCGAGCCGTGAGCAACGGCGGCCGGAGTTACACGCACGGCGGAACCGATAACGACAGTGCCAGTGCGGGAATTCACGATCACACGCGCCGGCGCTTCGCCAGGCTGAATCTCGATCGCTTCGAGCGTCGAGAGATACGCGATGCGCTGACTCGGATCCGTCGGCGCCTGCACGCGAACCGAGACCGCATCCATTGCACGGGCCGTGTCGGGGCCGAGCATCTGATTGATGCCGTCGGTCAAGCGGGCTGCCGTGGTGAAGTCCGGAGTGTTGAGGTTCAGGACGACGTACGGTTCGCTGGCAAAATTGTTCGGCACGGCGCGCTCCACCGTCGCACCGTTCGGCACGCGGCCGGAGCTCGGCACGTTGACGGAAATGCGCGAGCCATCCTTGCCCTGCACGCCGAAGCCGCTGACCACCAGGCTGCCCTGGCCGATCGCGTACACCTCGCCGTCGATACCGCGCAGCGGCGTCATCAACAGGCTGCCGCCGCGCAAGCTCGTTGCATTGCCAATCGAGTCGACCGTGATATCGATCGTCTGGCCTGGCTTCGAGAACGCCGGCAGATCGGCGCGCACCGTCACGGCGGCGACGTTCTTCAGCTGCGGATTTACGTTCGCCGGGATGGTCACGCCGAACTTGGCCAGCATGTTACGAATGCTTTGAATGGTGAACGGCGCCTGGCTGGTCTGATCGCCCGTGCCCTCAAGGCCGACGACCAGGCCGTAGCCCACCAGCTGGTTGCCGCGGACACCGGCCACCGACGCCAGATCTTTGACACGCTCGGCGTGCGCCGGAGCGACCATCGTCGCGGCGACCGTCAGCGCGGCAAGCATCTTCGCCAGTGAGTTTGTGAGCTTCATCACGCTATCGATCCGCCTGGTCATACTCGATCATGCTGGTGGCGCCGTGATCAGAACGGCAACCAGGGAACATTGAAGAATCGTGCCAACAGACCCGGTGTGGCGGCGTCGTTGAGCGCGCCCTTGCCGCCATACGCGATCTGCGCGTCGGCGACCTTCAAAGATGAGATGGAGTTATCGGGATCGATATCGATGGGACGCACGATGCCCTGGACGCGCACGTACTCGCGGCCCTGGTTGATTGTGATCCATTTCTGGCCCCTGACCAGAAGATTGCCGTTCGGCAGCCGCTGCGCGACGGTTACTGTGATGTCTCCCTCGAGCCGGTTGCTCTGCGCGCTGTCGCCTTCGCCATCGAAGCTCGTTGCGTTGTCGACCTGAGTGGTCAGGATGGGCGTGCCGTGGCGCGTGACCGGCCGGCCGGCGATGGTCGGTCCGGGCAGATCGATGCTGGTGGTCTTGCTGGTCGAGGTGCTGGATCTCTTCGAGGCATTGGTGCGCTCGTTGAGTCGGATCGTCAGCGTGTCCCCCACCCGACGTGCCACCGAGTTCTCGAACAGCGCGATGTCGTGACCCACCTGATAGATCGCGCCATTGGCATGCTCCTGCGTCGGCGGCGGCTCGGGCCAGGTCGCGGAGTAGTCCGGCTCCTTGGGCGGAGTCACGCAGCCGCCGAGCACGAACGCGGCGCCGACGAGCACAAACCCACGGATCATCTTCATCGCGCTCTCCGACCATTCATTAGTCATTGGTCACTATTCACTTCACAGCTGGTTCGTCAGATACGAGAGCATCTGATCCGTGGTGGAGATGGCCTTGGAGTTCATCTCGTAGGCGCGCTGGGTCTCGATCATGTTGACCAGCTCTTCCACCACGTTGACGTTGGAAGCTTCCAGCGAGCCCTGCTCGATGAAGCCCAGACCGTTCAAGCCCGGAGTGCCGATCTGCGGCGCACCGCTCGCGGCGGATTCGAGCAGCAGGTTCTCGCCTCGCGGCTGCAGGCCCGCGGGATTGATGAAGTCCACCAGCTGCAGCGTGCCGATCTGAGTCGGTTGCGAGTCGCCGGCGATCTGCGCGGTGACCACGCCGTCCTTGCCGATGGTGACGCTCTGCACGCCATCGGGAATCTGGATGCCCGGCTGCACGCGATAGCCGCTGGACGTGACCAGCTCGCCTTGCGGATTGAGCTCGAAGTCGCCGTCGCGCGTGTAGGCCATCGTGCCGTCCGGTAACAGGATCTGGAAGAAGCCGCGGCCGCTGACCGCCAGATCCAGGCTGTTGCCCGTGGTCTGCATGTTTCCTTGCGAATACTGCTTTTCGGTAGCGATGACGCGAACACCGGTGCCGAGCGACAAACCCGTCGGCGCTACCGTGTCCTGCGAGGTCGAGCCGCCGACCTGCCGCACGTTCTGATACAGCAACTCCTCGAACACTGCGCGGCTCTTCTTGTAGCCGGTCGTGTTGACGTTGGCGAGGTTGTTGGACGTGACGGACATGCGCGTCTGCTGCGCATCGAGTCCGGTTTTGGCGGCCCACAAGGCTGGGTTCATGATGGATACCTGAAGTGACTAGTGACTGATGACTGGTGAATTGTCAGATGCCGCCGCGCAGGAGCTGTGCCGAAGTGGTCGCGTTCTCTTCGGCGGTGCGCATCGCCTTCACCTGCAGATCGAAGCGGCGCGCCAGCTCGATCATGTTGACCATGGCATCCGCGGTGTTGACGTTGCTGGTCTCGAGCGAGCCGGCGACCAGCTTGACGCTGGCGTCGGCCGGCAGATCCGCACCGTTGACGGTACGAAACAAACCGTCCTCGCCACGTACCAACTCCGAATCCGGCGGATTCACCAGCTTGATGCGGCCGACCATCGCGGCGGTCTCCGCGCCCTGGCCCACGGGAATGACCGAGATCGTGCCGTCGGCGCCGATCGTCATCGACGAGCTCTGCGGCAAGCTGATCGGTCCGCCCTCGCCCATCACCGGCAGGCCGGTGCCGGTCAACAACATGCCGTTGGGATCCACACGCAGATCGCCGGCGCGCGTATACGCCTCACGGCCGTCCTTGCCCAGCACCGCGATCCAGCCTCGACCGTTGATGCCCACGTCCAGATCGCGGCCAGTAGCCATCAAGGCGCCTTGCGACGGATCCCAACCCGTCGTCGAGTTGGTTGCATACGCGCGCGACGCATATCCCGAACCGGCCACGGCACGCGTTTGAAACGCACTCATGTCGGCGCGAAAACCGGTCGTGCTCGCGTTGGCGAGGTTGTGGTTGTTCGCGGTCTGGGCGCGCAAGGTCTCCTTGGCGCCCGACATCGAGATGTAGAGGAAACGATCCATAGTGGTTAGTGGTTAGCGGTTAGTGGTTGGTAAGAATCAGCCAAATCGCTCCCGCGTCTCTGGCGCGACGCCCTCACTGCTTTCTCGGATACTGCAAACATCACTTCTCCTCCAAACCAACCACTAACTACCAACCACTAGTCACTAGCAGTTAGCGGATGTTGATGATGGTCTGGGTGATCTGGTCGGCGGTCGAGATCATCTGCGAGTTCGCCTGGAAGTTGCGCTGCGCGGTGATCATGCTGACCAGCTGCGCCGTGATGTCGACGTTCGACGCTTCCAGCGCGCCCGACTGGATCAGACCGAAACCGGAGTTGCCCGCCTGGCCGTTCAACGGCTGGCCGGAAGCAAACGTCTGCGCCCAGTTGGTGTCGCCCAGCTGCTGCAGGCCCTGCGGATTGGCGAAGTTCGCGATTGCTACCTGGCCGAGCTGCGTCGATTGGCCGTTGGTGAAGCGCGCCTGCACCACGCCGGTGGAGTCGATATCGATGCCGATCAGGCGGCCAGTGGTGAAGCCGTCCTGCGTGATCGAAGTCATCGTGAACGTATCGCCGTACTGCGTGGTGCGGCTCAGATCGAACGTGAGCTGGATGGGGGCGGCGCCGGTCGACAGGCCCGCCGCCGCATCGTAGACGGGCAGCACGAACTGGCCGTTGGCAGGCGTCGCGAGATTGCCGTTCTGGTCATAGACCAGGTGCTGCGTCCCGGCCGGGTTGCCGTCGATGGTCATGTGAAGATCCCATTCGTTGGTGGCCGTCTTCACGTAGTACATGCTGGCCGTGTGCGCGGCGCCCAGCGAGTCGTACACCGTCATCGAGCGAGCAGTGTTGTAGCTCGTCTCGTCAGCCGGATCGAACGTAGCAGTCACCGGCACGGTAGCGGCGGACGGCAGATTGAACACCGTCTCGACCTCGGTAGTGGCTTGCGGCGCGCTCTCGCTCGTCACCAGGCGCAGATCCGTCATCATGCTGGTATTGAAGCCACCGGTGGCCGACGGCGGATACACCTGCAAGCGCTGCTGCATGCTGTTCACGACGTAGCCTTCGTTGTTGGGGCGGAACGCACCGGCGCGCGTGTACGCCAGGGCGCCGCCATCGTTCAGAATGAAGAAGCCCTGGCCGCTGATCGCCAGGTCCATGCTGTTGTTGGTGGTGTTGATGTTGCCCTGGGTGAACTGCTGGGACACCGAGGCCACTTTCACGCCGTTGCCGTGCGCGTTGCGATTGACGCCGTACGGAGAGACCGCGAACAGCTCGGCGAACTCGGCGCGCGACTGCTTGAAGCCGGTCGTCGATGAGTTGGCGATGTTGTTGGCGGTGACGTTCAAGTCCTGTTGAGCCGCATTGAGACCGCTGAGCGCGATACCGAAAGACATGGAAGCTACTCCTGAAGAATCCTGTTGAAAGCGAATATTCGATCGATGACGGTTACATCACGCGACGCACGTCGGCCATGGCCACAGACCCGAGCGCCGCAGTATTCAAAGTGAGATTGGTGCCCGTGGGATCGATGCTGACGCTGGACACGCGGCCCGACATCAACACCTCGAGCGATCCGGTCTGGCCGCGCACGGTGGCGATGGCCTCGATGTCATAGTCATCCGTTTCAGCCTGCGTGCCGTCGCTGCGCAAGCCGTCCCATGTGAAGTTCTGCGTCCCCGCGGTGGTATCCAGCTGAATCTCCCGAACCACCGCGCCGGTGGAGTCGGTGATACGCAGCTGCAATGCGGTGGTGCCGGCAGGCACATCGATCTGACCGCTGACTGTGCCGCCCTGCGTGTGCTCGAAATAGTAGGCCGCAGCGAGAATGTCGCGGCCAACCATGGTCGCGCCGTTCAACGTCTGCGTCGAACGCAGCGACGCCGCCAATGTTTCCAGCGATGTCTGCATCCCCTGCACGCCGGACACGGTGCCGAAGGTGGCGAGCTGAGAAATGAACTCGGTGCCTTCCAGCGGTTTCAGCGGGTCCTGGTTCCGCAGCTGCGCCGTCATCAAGGTCAGGAACGAGTCGATGCCGAGGGTCTGGTCCTTCTTGCGCGCCTGCTCGGCGGCGGCTTGGGCCTGCGCGGCGTAGGCGGCGATGGGATCGGTAGTGCTCATTGCTCTTCAGCTCCGAATGTTCGTGCGCCGGCTTACTGGTTCGATTACTGGCCGAGCCGCAGCGTTGCCAACATCATTTCCTTGGCGGTGTTCATCACTTCGACGTTGTTCTGGTACGAACGCGACGCCGAGATCATGTCGACCATCTCTTCCACGGTGTTCACGTTGGGCGAATACACGTAGCCGTTGACGTCGGCCAGCGGATTGCCGGGCTCGTAACGCGCGTTCGGCGGAGCCTGGTTCTCGAAGATGCCTTTCACGGCGACACCCGAGCTCGCTGCGTCCTGGCCGAGGCCGGCGCGGATTGCTTCGAACAGCGGATGCTTGGCTTTGTAGACCTGATTCGGATCGCCGCTGACGCTGTCGGCGTTGGCGAGATTGCTCGCGGTGGTGTTGAGACGCACCGACTGCGCGCTCATGCCGGAGCCGGCGATGTCGAAGATCTTGAAAGATGACATGACGGGTTAACCTCGCGGTTACTGGCCGGCCATCATTGGCCGGTAATTGCGGTCATCAGGCCGCGGAACTTGCTGCTCAGGAAATGCAGAGTCGCTTGATAGCGAACCGTGTTCTCTGCGAACGCCGCCTGCTCCAATTGCGCATCCACGGTGTTGCCGTCGAGCGAGGGTGCGAGCGGCGTGCGGTATTTCAGTTCGGGCGACGGCGCGCCGTTAACGAGCTTGGGACCGATGTGAGCTGCATTGGTCGTCTGCAACTGCACGCCCGGCTTTGCATTGCCGCTGGCTTGAGCCAGCGCGCTCTTGAAGTCGATGTCGCGAGCGCGATAGCCCGGCGTGTCGGCATTCGCCAGGTTCGCCGCGAGCAGTTCGGTACGTTGCGAACGCAAGTTCAACGCTTGCGCGTGCACTCCGAGATACTTGTCGAGACCGATCGGCATGACTGCATCCGTCAGAAAACTGTCTGGGAAGGTAGTTAGCAAGGCGCGTGCCATCCGGCCGTGAGCCGCATGTTTCCTGGCGCTGTGGCTTCGTAAGAGCGCGAGCAAACAGAATTCCCGCGACGTGGTTCACGCCGAGGCGGCAACTCTTTGCCGCCTGCGGCAGAGAAGAGGCCACGGTGGCTCGCGGCGCTCGAGGTGAGGTTCCTCCTCCCGGCACCGCGCACCCGCCGGCGCTACGCTATCGCGTGCGCCGTTGCTCGTCCGTCCCTGGAGCTGCTGCCCCGACCAACATCCATGTTGGATCGAGGCTGCCGGGAGGAGGAACCTCACCCCGATCGCCGATGAAGGCTCAGTGGAGCTTTGACAGGAGCTGGAGCCGCACTCTTAATTCCCTTGCAAAACCTCTTCAGGGCCGGCCCGGCAATTTCGTCGTTTGGATGATTTGTTGCCCACGTCACAGTTCCTACGATCGGGTGGTATCGGGGCGCACGTGCTGGGGCCGTGCGTGATTCTTGGCATCCACTTTGCTTTATCTGTGGCAGCGTCAATGAGACGACTATCAGCGGCTCGTACTGTGATCAGGCTTCGCTCTTATATATGTACTCTCGTGGCTCTTGCGGCCTTGCCGTTCGCGGCACATGCGCAAGTGCAGTCGCTGGAGGCGATTCAGACGGCGGCGGAACAGTTCGTACGGTCTTCCCTGCCGGAAAAATCCGTCAAACATTATGTGACCGCCAACCAGCTCGATTTGCGCCTGCGGCTGGATCCGTGCGCGGCGCCGTTGGAGGCGTTCTCGCAGGGAACCGGAATGAACACGGGCCGCATGACCATCGGCGTGCGCTGTCCGTCCGGCAATCCCTGGACGATATATGTGCCGGTCACCATCGAGGTCGAAACGTCGGTGCTGGTACTGCGCCGGCCGCTGTCGCGGCGCTCGCGAGTCGAGCTTGCCGATGTGGAGCCGCAGGTGCGTCGAGTGCCGGGGCTCGCGACTGTCTTTATTAATGACGTGGCGAGCCTGAAGGGACACAGGCTCAAGCGCTCTTTGCCGGTCGGCACGGCGCTGACGGTAGACATGCTCCAGCCGGACGTGCTGGTTCGGCGTGGTCAGCAGGTCACGCTGATTGCAGCGAACGGTCCAGTGCAGATTCGCGCGCAGGGCGAAGCGCTCACTGAGGGCGCCGCCGATGAACGCGTGCGGGTCAGGAATGTGAGCTCGCTCAAAGTTGTCGAAGGCGTAGTGGAAAGTTCGGGGATTGTCAGGGTCGGATTATGAAACCCGGCCGATGCGCGCGGCATTTTTCTGACGTTAAGGGTTTTCCCGTGTCGCCGAACGTCGCTACGGCGCCGCGAGCGAGAGGCAAGTCTCAGAAAATACGCGTGATGGTGAGGAGTGCGTACAGAGAGCGGCTATGCGGGAGCGACTGAAGCCAGGCTGATTTGACGTATTGTCGTGCCGGATTTTCGCAGCTTGCGAGTATCCCCTAAGACACCTCTGAGGCCATGGCCGATGGGGTTGCTAAAGTTCTCAGAATCGCGGCCGTTACACCCCTCGAGCGGTGCGACGTTGTTGTCGGCCGCAACCGGAGAACTGGACGTGACGACCAAAATCACTGGCTACCAGAACACCCCTGTGCAGGTGGGCACCGATAAGTCGGTGTCGCGCACGCGCGATGGTGCCGCTAGTGCCGCCGAAGTGGCGGGCAAGCCGGCCAATCCCGTGCACATCACCGACCAGGCTCGTCAGCTGGCGGCGCTGGAACAGACAGTGAACGCGGCGCCGGTGGTGAACGAGGCGAAAGTCGCCCGGATCGCCCAGGCGATCGAGGATGGTAGTTACCAGGTGGTGCCGGAGCGCATCGCCGACAAGCTGCTGCGCATGGATCGCGATCTAGGAGCGGCGTTGGTCAAGTAGGAGTGAGGCTTCGTGGATCCGGTTGTCTGTCGCGAACATCTCGAAAAACTGATTGCGGAAGAATCGGGCACGCTCGACCAGTTGTTACAGTTGCTCGACCGCGAGCACGAAGTCCTGGTCGCCAACGACATTGAGGCGTTGGATCGCGCAGCTCAGGCGCGACAGAACTGCATCGGCACATTGCTGCGAATCGAAGACGATCGCAAGGCGCTGTGCCGGGCCTTGAACGTGCCCGCGGATGCTCAAGGTCTCGACCGCATCCTCGCCTGGTGCGATCCATCCAAACAGTTGCGACGCCGCTGGAGCGAGCTCAACGATCGCGCCCATCGCTGCCGCACAGCCAATGATCGCAATGGCGCACTGGTCACTGCGCGCATGAATCGAGTGCAAGGCATGCTGGACATCGTCACTGGCCGCGCCGGCGAGCCGAAGGTCTACGGCAAGCAGGGCGCGTTCCAGAACCAGCCGCGCACCGGTCGCGTGCTGGTGTCCGTCTGAAGAATCACCCGTTGATGTGATTGAGATCGACGGCTCTTTCGGGGGCCGGCGGTGCATCGCTGTGGGCGACCACATCGCCCAACCGCATCAGGATGCTGGCGGTCAGCGTCTTGCCCTCCTCTTCTACCATGCGCGTCACTGCCAGATTCAGCAACGCGTTCGCGATGTATTCGCGCTGCGCCGGCGGCACATTGCGCAGCGAGCTTTGAATCCGATGCATCACGGATTGCAGCTGCGCCACTTCCACACCGCGATCGTCATCGGTCATCACGCGAGTCAAACGGCGGCGGGATACGACTGCATTCATCACTTTGCTCCTCACGGCAGGAATCGCAACGCTTCGGCCGATGTTTGTTCCGGCGGCGAATGAAGGCAGCTGGCTAACGCCGCACGGAAAGCGGCACTGGCGAGCTAGAGTATCGGGGGCAGGTCTCTACTTGGTCAGGATCAACTTGTTACTGTGAGTCACGCGCAGGCGGTAATAGCCGCCGCTGTGCTCGATCAGTATTTCCCGCGCCTTGCCGAACAGCTCTTCCGAGCGCAGCAAAGGAATCGCCGGCCCTCGAGCGGGCTCGGTGGCCGGCGATTGAACCTCCGCGGGGCGGAGAGGGGTTTTCGGTTGGTGTTGCAGCATGAGTGCAAATGATAATGCTTCTCAATACCAAAGCAAGCGTCTCTTGGACCTTTTTGTTTTTGCGGTTCGCTGCAACCGGCCCGGTTAAGGCAATGCGCCCATATTTTTCAAGGCATTGCTGATGACCGTCGGGTTCTGCGCATTTGCCGAAGCGTCCTGCTCCACCAGCACATCGGCGTGCGCGAACAGCGGATGAAACAGCCCGAGCTTGTCGACGGGTCCTTTCAACGTGACCGCGCCCTGCTTCACGAAGATCCCGGACCACGCATCGCGTACCTGATCCCAGAATTGTCTGGTTCGATCGTAATAAACATCGGCCTGCGCGAAATCGGCGTCACGAATCCGCTCATATCGAGCGACACCGTACTCGCGCGCGAGGTAGGGACGCGATGGATCGATGGCACGCGCCGAGGTGAGCACGGTCTTCAGATTGTTTTCTTCCTGGACCCAACCGGTCGGCGAGATGGTGTGACGATTGGTGCCGACCAGCACCTGGTAATCGTCACGCACACTCCATTCACGACGCGGCAGCGGCCGCCAGGTTTCGCCACTCAACCAGGTGGAGAAGCTCGGGGAATGTTCCCAACGCCCGACGCTCGCGTAACGCGGCGATTCGTCGACTTGATAAACCGTTTGCAACCACGCGCCCCTGGCTGCCGCCGCAGGCAGCTTGCGACGCTGCCATTGATCGCGGCCTCGATACTCGACGACGTGGGTCGGCTGGTACTGCCAGTCCTGGCGCCAATGTTTGGTGACCATGGGCTCGCTGATCGAACCATCCTTTTGCACGATGCGCATCTCGAGGATATGCACCAGGCTGATGCTCCGGCCATCGTCGCGATCGACGTAGATCTTTTCGGTGCCCCACGATTGATAGGGCGCGTTCGGCTTGTCTTGCTTGACGAATGGCACGACTTCGAGAAAGTCGAACGTGACACGATACGTGCCCGCCATCGCGAGAATGGCGCGGCGATCGCGCTCCTGCGCCGACAAGCCCTCGGCCTGCAGATCCTGCCACGCCTTCGATGGGTCGAGATCGAGCGTTACCGGCGGGCCCTTGGTCGTGCCGCCGCGAGGTGCGGGAATGTCCTTACCCAAGGGCCAGGAGAATGTGTAACGCGACGGCGCGTCTGTCGTTTGTTGTGTGCCCGCGTACTCATCGGCATTCGCGACAGTAACGCACAACGCTGCCGCGACAGCAGCGACCCACCCTACTCTGTTCATGATGAGCTCCTGAACGCATTCAGCTCGGATCCGACGCGGTCCTGGCGTGAAGGGTCAGTGTAGCGAGCCGGGAGGCCGGCGTTAATTCGCCATTGGCACTTGGAGCATCAGCACTCGGGCAGATTGACGGCGAGGCCGCCGAGCGAAGTCTCCTTGTAGGAATCCTGCATGTCGGCGCCAGTCCGACGCATGGTCTCGATGACACGATCCAATGTGACGTGATGGGAACCATCGCCCATCAGCGCCAGGCGCGAGGCGTCGACCGCCTTGACGGCGCCCGTGGCGTTGCGCTCGATACAGGGAATCTGCACCAGGCCGCCGATGGGATCGCAGGTCAGCCCGAGGTTGTGTTCCATGCCGATCTCGGCGGCATTCTCGATCTGCTGATTCGTACCGCCGTGCGCGGCTGTCAGGCCAGCGGCAGCGATGGAACAGGCAACGCCTATTTCGCCCTGACAACCTACCTCCGCGGCCGAAATGCTCGCATTGAGTTTGTAGAGCGAGCCGATCGCGCCGGCGGTGAGCAGAAAGATATGACGACCTTCGCGCGTACCATTACAGAAACGATCGTAATAGCGCAGCACAGCTGGCACGACGCCGGCCGCGCCGTTCGTCGGCGCCGTGACGACCTTGCCGCCCGCCGCATTTTCCTCGTTGACGGCCAGCGCCCAGGCGTTGATCCAATCCATCGCGATCAAACCGTCGGCGGAGTGGGCCTGTTCGCGCTTTTCGAGCGCCGCGCGCAGCTTGGCGGCTCGACGCTTCACATTCAGGCCGCCCGGCAACACGCCCTCCTGCCGCAAACCGCGGTCGATGCACGCATTCATCGCCTCGGCGATGCGATCGAGTCCGGCGAGCACTTCTTCGCGAGCTCGTGTCGCGCACTCGTTGCGCATCATCACTTCGGCAATCGTGAGACCGTTGCTCTCGGCGACTTCGAGCAACTCAGCAGCATTGGCATACGGCAGTGGCACCGCCGTACCGGTGGTCGCGGCCCTGGGCGCTTTCGCCTCTTCTTGACTGACAACGAAGCCTCCACCTACAGAGTAGAACGTTGTCTCGTGCAGCAGCTCACCGGCAGCATCGCGGGCGAACAGCGTCAGCGCATTCGGGTGATACGGCAGGCTTTCCTTGTACTTCCAGTGGATATCGCGCTCGATGCGGAAGTCGATCTCGTGACTACCCGCGAGCTGCAACCTGCCCTGCTGACGCACCTCTTCGATGAGCCTGGCGGCCGCATCCGGATCGACCTGTGCCGGTAGCCAGCCAGCAAGGCCGGTAGTCACCGCGGTATCCGTGGCGTGTCCTTTGCCGGTCAAGGCCAGCGAGCCGTACAGATTCACGGTGACCTGCGCGACTCGCGGCAACACTCCCTGCTCCTCGAGCGACTTCGCGAAACGGCACGCGCCCGTCATCGGTCCCATGGTGTGGGAGCTCGACGGGCCAATGCCGATCTTGAACATATCGAAGACGCTGACGGTCGCTGCGCTCAAGGAACTGCCTCGATAACGGGGTGAACCCAAACGGCCGGCAAATATACGCGGTACCTGCCCGATACGGTGTAGCGGCCGCACACATTCATTCGCTGATTCAACATCGCGACCGGGATGGTGGGTCCATTCACACCCATCGATGCCTCCGGTCGAAAGACTTCATGGGGGCGTAATCCGGCTTTTCTTCGGCAGGCCCTGGCAACAACTTTACAAATGAGAATTATTCTCACTATCGGGGCAGACCTGGGGACGGCGCAGTCGCTGCAAGCGGCGGGCACGCCGGTGATGCTGACATCGGTAAGTGACATCGATGAACAGCTCCTGCGGCAGACTACGAACGCGGATGCCGCGCTATCTGACGTTCCCGGCACCGAGCTGTTGGAGGAATTGGCGATCTCCGGCCGCTATCGCCGTGACGTCTACTGTCGTCACGGCGATTGCATCATCAGATGCCCCAGCTGAGGTGGTTCGGATACGGCGCGCGCTCGCCGACGTACCTGATGCCTTTCACGCAGCGAACGATCCACCACACCGCCAACGCGAGCAGCACGACCACGCCGATGAGCACCATGGTCAGGATGCCGCCGATCACCCCGATCAGCAGGGCCATCCAGAACGTCCGGATCTGAAACTCATAGTGCGTGCGCAGCCATTCGGGCGCGTCGTCCCTGTAGACATAGGCCATGATCACGCCGATCACGGCGGTGATGCCATTGAACAGCGCCAGCAGATAGAGCACGTAAATGATGTTGGCGATCGAGGTGTTCGCCGACCCTTCCGTAACGCTTTGGTTCACCGTCTGCTCCCGTAGGGGTACTGCCGCAGATTGTGAGGCCACTCTCACCCGGGCTCAACCGCATTCGCCGGCAGTCAACCGCAGCTCGCCCGGATTATTGCCACCTGGGAATCAATTGGAGCCAACGGGCGCGACCACGAAAGACGCATCCAGGTCTTTCGCCCAGCCGAGCAGGCCACCTTCGAGGTGAGCTATGTTCTTCAATCCCGCGCGCGTAGCGATGGCCGATGCGGTCATGCTGCGCGCACCGCTGCGGCAGATGAACACGACCTGCCGGTCCGACGGCACTTCGCCAAGCCGCTGCTGAATTTCGGCGACCGGAATATTCACAGCTCCGGGCAGATGCGACACCGCAAACTCCGCTGGCGCACGAACATCGATGATGGCTGCTTGCCCGAGCAGCTCTCGCAGCTCGGCGGGAACTAGATTTCTCACCTGCGCCATCACATCGGCGCTGCATAGCTCGACGAGATCCGCGGGCTCGTGAATCGTCGGATGATCGCCGCATACCGCGCAGTCGGAACGGCGGCTGAAACGAAACTCCCCGAACCGCATGTCCAACGCGTTGTAGGTGAGGAGCCGGCCGAGCAAGGGCTCGCCGACACCGACGATCAGCTTGATGGCCTCGGTGGCCTGAAGCGTGCCCATCACGCCGGGCAACACGCCGAGCACACCCGCTTCCGCGCAGTTCGGCACCAGGCCATCGGCCGGCGGCTCCGGGAACAAGCAGCGATAGCACGGCCCGCGACCGGGCACATAAGTCATCGCCTGCCCTTCGAAGCGATGAATCGCCGCAGACACCAGCGGCTTGCCAAGGATCACGCATGCGTCGTTGGAAAGATATCGCGTAGTGAATCGATCGGTGCCATCGAGCACCACATCGTACTTGCTGAACATTTCACGCACGTTGGCCGCGCGCAGCTCGACGGGATGCGATACCAGATCGATCTCCGGATTCAGCGCCAGCAAACGTTCCCTGGCGGCATCGGCTTTGGATCGGCCGACGCTGTGCGTGTCGTACAGCACCTGCCGCTGCAAGTTGGATACGTCGACGCGATCGTTGTCGATCACACCTATCGTACCGACACCCGACGCCGCGAGATAAAGCGCCGACGGCGAGCCGAGACCGCCGGCGCCGACCAGCAGCACTTTCGCGCCCTTGAGTTTTTCCTGGCCCTGGATACCGATCTCGCGCAGCGCCAGGTGCCGGCTGTAACGTGCGAGATCCGCGGGAGACAAAGAAACCGAAGCCATCGTCGACATGCTCGTGACCATCACATCTGCGCCCACCCCTGTCAACTCGACAGGCCCGCTCGGACAATCCAGCTCGGCCGTTGGCGGCGCGGGTCCTTGCTGAACGGGGGTGTTGCTAAATAGTCGAGACAGTGTGGCATGGATTGCGCGTCAGGTCCTACGGACCGTAGCCCTTTCGGACGGGCCATTTACCGCCTTCGCGGCTTCATGCCTCATTTCCAGCACAGCAAGCTCGCCTATTAAGCCCGAGCCCAGCACATTTGGACGCGAGCTCGCATGGGGCGCAGCAGCCCGGATGGCTTTTCTCGTTGTATCCTCGAAGCAGCAATACGGTGCACGGAGATCACCGATGAATGCCACCAGCAACCCTCGTCCCGCCGCGGCATCAGCACCGCAGCGAGGACCGCGAACTGTCAGCGCGCTCGTCAACAGCTTCTCCGCCGGCCTGACACGCATCGATCCGATGCCTTACGCGATCGTTTGCATGCACATCGGCCCGTCGGTGGAAGTCACTTGCGAACGTTGCGGGAAACTGCGCCAAGGACGCGAGGTAGCGGGCGACCTGGACATCATTCCCGCCCACACGCCGGCCACCTGGGAAACCAAACAAAGCGGCACCACCCTGGTCATGCGCGTGCCCGATGAGCTGCTGCGTCGAGTAGCGATCGATCTCGACATGGACGCCGCCAACATCGAGATCGCCGATCGCTTTCAGTTGCGCGATCCATTCATCGAGCACATCGGCTGGGCGCTCAAGGCCGACCTCGATTCCGGCGGCGCCGGCGGACGTTTGTTTCGCGAAAGCCTCGGCACCGCCCTCGCCGCACGCTTGTTACAGCGGCACAGTCGGCGATCGCTGCCGATGCGCGATCCCACGGGCGGCTTGAGCGCATGGAAACTCAAGCTCGTGATCTCGCACATCGAGGACAATCTGGAAAGCGAGCTGTCCCTGGCCGAGATCGCCAAAGTCGCCGGCGTCAGCGTGTCACACCTGAAGACGCTGTTCCGCCGCTCCACAGGCGTTCCGGTGCATCAATACATTCTGCGCCGGCGCGTGGAGCGAGCGAAACTGCTGCTACAAGATGGTTCGCTATCGATCGCGCAGATCGCCTTCGCAACGGGCTTCGCCCACCAGAGCCATCTGGCCCGCCACATGCGCAAGATTCTCGGCGTCACGCCAGCCGCGGCTCGCCGCGATCTGGCGCAGGTACCGAGCCCGGCAGCGAATCCTTAGCGGCCGATCCGATCAGGCAGTCGCGTCTTCGCGCAACTGCAGCTCGACGATCATCCGTTCGCGCATGACGAACTTCTGAATCTTGCCGGTGACGGTCATCGGAAACTCGTCGACGAAACGGACGTGCTGCGGCACCTTGAAGTGCGCGATCTGGTCGCGACAGAAAGTGCGGATGGCCTCGGCGTCGCAGGACTCGCCGGCCTTGAGCTTGATCCAGGCGCAGACGATCTCGCCAAAGCGCTGATCCGGAATGCCGAAGACCTGGACATCCTGCACCTGCGGATGTCGATACAGGAACTCTTCGACTTCCCGCGGCGAGATGTTTTCACCGCCGCGAATGATCAGGTCTTTGACACGGCCAGTGATATTGCAGTAACCGTCGGCATCGATCACCGCGAGATCGCCGGTGTGCATCCAGCCCTGCTCGTCGACCGCCTGATTGGTTTTCTCGACATCGTCCCAATAGCCCATCATCACGCTGTAGCCGCGCGTGAGTAGTTCGCCACGCTCGCCACGCGGTACCACGCGACCGTCGGGGTCGACAATCTTCACTTCAAGGTGCGGATGAATCCTGCCGACCGTGGACACGCGGCGCTCGATGGAATCGTCGCTGCGGCTTTGGAAACTGACCGGGCTGGTTTCCGTCATGCCATAAGCGATCGTGACCTCGCGCATGTTCATGTCGGCGATGACACGTTTCATCACTTCGACGGGACACGGTGCGCCCGCCATCACGCCGGTGCGCAGCGAGCTCAGATCGAACTCGCGGAACTTGGGATGATCCAGCTCGGCGATGAACATCGTAGGCACGCCATACAATGCCGTGCACTTTTCGGCACTCACCGCTTCCAGCACGGCGCCCGGCTCGAATGCCTCGGAAGGGAAAACCATCGTCGCGCCATGCGTCACGCAACCGAGCACGCCCATCACCATGCCGAAGCAGTGATACAGCGGCACCGGAATACACAAGCTGTCTTCGTGCGTGAACGCCATGTGGCTGGCGACGAAGTAGCCATTGTTGACGATGTTGTGATGGGTCAGCGTGGCGCCTTTGGGCAAGCCGGTGGTGCCGCTGGTGAACTGGATGTTGATTGGATCCTCCGGCTGCAACAGACCGCGCAGCTCGTTCACGCGCTGACGTTCGACATCGGTGCCCAACGTTTCCAGCATCGAGAACGGCAAGATGCCAGGCAGGCTCGCGTCGTCGGTGAGAATCACGGAGCGCAGACTTGGCAGCCGCGCTGCCTGCAAATCGCCAACCGCGCTCCACGCCAGCTCGGGCGCAAGTTGCCGCAGCATGCCGACGTAGTCGCTGCTCTTGAAGCTCGACGCCAGGATCAACGCCTTGCAGCCGACTTTGTTGAGCGCAAACTCCAGCTCGGAGATGCGATAGGCGGGATTGACGTTGACCAGGATCAAGCCGGCCTTGGCGGTCGCGAACTGGGTCAACACCCATTCGAAGCGATTGGGCGACCAGATGCCGACGCGGTCACCGGGCTGAAGGCCGAGCTTGATCAGGCCGGCCGCGACTCGATCTGCCGCGTCGTTCAATTCGCGGTAGGTCCAGCGCAGGTTCTGATGACGAACGATCAGCGCCGGCCGCTCGCCCCAGCGTCGTGCGGCCTCTTCAAGAACGGCGCCTACGGTCTTGTACAACAACGGCACGGTACTGGTGCCGCAGACATAGCTCAGCTCCATAGTTCAACCCCCCAACTGCGAGATCGCGCTCGCGAATAACATTCTCTTTGGTCAAAAGCGGCCAAGGCCCTTTTGACGACATGTCTTCTGGTCAAAAGCGGCCGAGGCCCTTTTGACAGGATATCTTCTGGTCGAAAGCGGCCGAGGCCCTTTTGACAGGATATCTTCTGGTCGAAAGCCGCCAAGGCCCTTGCGACTCACTCGGCCGTCGATACGAACCGGGCGTGCTCGCGATCCTTGCGGACTTCATCGCCGCGAAACACCTGGCCACTCATCGCGACATAGACCCCGGCCGGCAAAGTCTGTACCGCGGCGAACGCCATGCCCAGGTTGAACATCGCGTCGCTCTCGGCGAAGCGCGCCGGCGATAGCGCGCCGGTGAACACGATGGTCTTGCCGGGCACCGCCTTCAACACCCTGGCGGATTCGGTCATGGTGTCGGTGCCATGGGTTATGACCACCCGGTCGGTGTCCAGCGCGCTGACCGTTTCGAACAGCGCCTTCCGGTCCTGGTCGGTGAGGTCCAGGCTGTCCTTGCGGAACAGCTCGACCACGCGGAACGGCCGCGTGACGTTGGCAACGTCGAGCATTTTCTTGACCATGGGCTCGCCGATCTTGTACGCGCTGAGCGCGTCGAAATAGGCCTTGTCGATGGTGCCGCCGGTGGTGATGACTACGATGGCTGGGGTCACTTTTTGCATTGGTGCAAGATACCAGCCGCGCCGATCGGACTGAAGCCGCTCATTCCCTTGCCGCCTGCTCCGGCAAAGGCCCAATGCTGGATGAGACCAGCGCGAGACCGCTGGCCTACCCGTATCGGCATCAGCGCGGCTCTACCGAGCGCAATCCGGCGCCGGTCTAAGTCCCCTTCTGATAGCCGGGTCCGCGCACGACCTGGCCGGGCTTCGCGCCGGTGTGCTCGCCGTCGCGAAGCACCTGCACACCATTGACGAAGACGTGCTGCACGCCAGTCGCGTACTGGTGCGGCTGTTGGAACGTGGCTTGATCCTTGATCCTGGCGGGATCGAACACCACGATGTCGGCGAAGCAGTTCTGCTTCAAGCAGCCGCGATCCTGCAACTTGAACGTATCGGCCGGCAGGCTGGTGAGGCGGCGAATCGCGTCCTGCAACGTCGTCACCTGCTGGTCGCGAACATAGTGGCCAAGGAACCGTGCGAACGTGCCATAGGCGCGCGGATGCGGATTGCTCAGCAGGAACGGGCCCTCAGGCGCCGGCGCCTCGGCGTCGGAATCGATGTTCACCCACGGCTGGGACAGGCCCAGCTTCACGTTCTCTTCCGACATAAGGAAATAGGCGGTGCCGACTCGCGTGTGATCCTCGATCACCAGGTCGATGGCCGCATCCTCGGGCGACACACCGCGCATCTTTGCGACTTCTGCCAGTGTCTTGCCGGTGAGCGGCTTGAGCTTCTCGGTCTTGAAGCCGATCAGCAGCACGCGGTCCGGCGAGCCAGCGGCTTGCAGCAGGCTCTCGAAGTCGGCGTTCGGATCGCGCATTTCCTGGAGCACGCGGGCCCGGATCTCGGGCTTCTTCAAACGCTCGACCCAGGCGTCGATACCGCCCTCTTGAACCCACGTCGGCATGGCGGCGTCGAGTCCGGTTGCACCGGCGGTGTAGCTGTACATGTCAGCGGTGATCTTCAGCCCGGACTTGCGCGCCGCCTCGATCTTGTCGATGGCCTGTTGCATCTTCGGCCAGTTCTTCTTGCCGGCGGCCTTCAAGTGATACACCTGCGCGGGCACGTTGGCCTCGCGGGCGATCAGCAGCAATTCGTCCAACGCTTCCAGAAAGCGATCGCCTTCGCTGCGCATGTGGGAGATGTAGGCGCCGCCAAACTCGCCGGCGGCCTTGGCCAGCGCGATCAGCTCATCGGTCTTGGCATAGGTGGCCGGAGCGTAGATCAACGAGCTCCCGACGCCCAGCGCGCCCTCGCGCATCGCCTGACGAACCAGCTCCTGCATGCGAGCCAGCTCTTCCGGCGTCGGCGCGCGGTTCTCGAAACCGACCTCGTGCTCCCGCACCGTAGTGGCACCGATGAACGAAGCGACGTTGGGCGACACGCCGCGCTTCACCAGGTAGTCCAGATATTCGCCGAGGGTGCTCCACTCGATGTCATAGCGGATGTCGGACTGCGTCTTGAGCATCTCCTCGCGAATGGTGTCGTTCACCGGCCCCATGGAGTTGCCCTCGCCGAAGATCTCCAGCGTCACGCCCTGCTTGATGTCGCTCATGGCGCGGCCGTCGTGAATCAGGGATTCGGTGGCCCAGGACAGGGTGTTGATGAATCCGGGAGCAACTGCCAGCCCCTTGGCGTCCAGTTTCTGCTTCGCCTGGTAATCGTCGAGCTTACCGACCGCGATCACGCGCCCGGCGCGCACCGCTACATCGCCCTTGATCGGATCGCCGCCGCTGCCGTCGTAGATGACGCCGTTGCGAATGATCAGGTCGACCTGTTCGGCGGCGACTACCGGTCCGGCCAGACCCAGGCACAGGATCAGCTTCGCAATGACGATGGACGTGATGCGCACGAGGATTCCCCAGTTCGAACGACGCGAGGTCTGCGACCCTAGCGTAAAAGCGTGGTAGCGCCAATTGCTTGTGGATCAATAGTCGCGTCAAGTGCTCTTCGGATGTTCGAACACCTTTTCCAGCACGCCCGCCAGCTCCTCGACCGTATCGGGCTTTAGCACCAGCTCGCGCACACCGATCTTTCTGGCGGTTTCGCGGTCCTCGGCCCGCACATACCCCGACGTGACCACCACCGGCAGATCTTCGCGAATCTCCCGGATGGCACTGGCCACGTGGAAGCCGGACATCACAGGCATGGAAAGATCGGTGACGATCACATCGAAGTCCCACGGCCGTTCCCGCAGCGTTTGCAGCGCCTGCACGGCATCGCTGAAGCCGGTGACTTGATAACCCGACCGCTGCAACACGCGGATCATCAGATAGACCAGCGCTTCTTCGTCATCGATGTACATCACACGACGGCCGTGTCCTAAACGATGCCTCTTCGATCGGTCGCTATCGTTGTTGAGAGGCCGCCAGGCAGGAATCAGCTCATGGACCGGCAGCTGGCGCAACTTGCCCGCGTTACAACCGAACAAGCGGGCGGCGGCGCGATTGGCCGACGCGATATGGCCGTCCGGATCGATGAGTACCGCTGCCGTCGGCCAGCGCGCCAACGTCAGCCGAACCATCGCCGAGCCCGGCGTATTCTCGTTGTCAGTCTGGTCCCCGTCCCTGCGGCGCGACTGTTGCCCCGGCTGGCCACCGTGGCGTTTCGCCCGAGCGGATTTCACAGGTCACACTCCACAACGCGAAGACCCCGTCCGAGTGCTGTCGGACGGGGCCGTATTGCATCTACTACTGCACAGAGGGAGGCGCATGTAGGGGTTTCCGCGGCGGCTCGCCGCCGCGCTGGCTTGCCCCTACCGCTTATCGGAAAACTCAGCCAAGTTTCGAATCGAGCAGCGCGGTCAACTCCGCCTTGCGCGGCAGTCCGACCTTCTGGGCCACGACCTCGCCATCCTTGAACAGCATGACTGTCGGTACGCCACGGACACCGAAGCGATGCGGCGTCCGGTTGTTTTGATCGATGTCCAAGGTCGCGACAGTCAGGCGGCCTTGGTAGTCGCGCGCGATGTCTTCGATCATGGGCTTCATCGCCTGGCACGGACCGCACCAGTCGGCCTCGAACTTCAACAGCACCGGACCCGGCGCGGCCAGCACCTGCTGGTCGAAGCTGAAGTCGGTGACCGCGACAAACTTCGCATCACTCATCGGATCTCCAATCCCACACGGGGAATGTCACTCTGGCGAGACACGATGCGCCCGGTGCGAGGCGCGAGCAATCGCCGTTGGCAATCCCATCAATCGACAAGTCGAATCGCACTTGCCATGATGGCGGCGTGCTCTTGCAGGCGGGTCTCCCTTGAATCTGTGTCGCGCCGATCGAATGCTGCTTGCCGGTGCCGCCGTCGCGGCCGGCTCGGCTGCGATTTTCGGCCCGACCGCCCTCGGACTCGGCGTGCCGCTCGGCGCATACGCGTTGATGATGGCGGACGGTGTCTTTCGCCCGGCTTCGGCATTGCTGTATCCGACGCTGGTGCGCGGCCGCAGCGACCAGCCGCGGGTGGCGCTGACTTTCGACGACGGTCCCGATCCTGAAATCACACCCGCCGTGCTCGACATCCTGGCTGAACACCAGGCGCGCGCGACGTTCTTCGTCATCGGCCGCTATCTGGACCGGCATCGATCGCTGGGCGAACGGTTGCACCGGGAAGGCCACGAGCTCGGCAATCACTCCTGGCAGCACTCGCCTTTCCAGAATTTCTATCCGTCCGCCGGGCACGGCGAGCAGATCGATCGCTGCGCACAGCTGATCAAGTCCCTGACCGGGTCCGGACAAGAGCCGTTGTATCGCCCACCGGTCGGACTGAAGAGTCCCGCGATGGCACGCGCGGCGCATAGGCGCAATCTGAAGGTCGTGGCCTGGTCGATCCATTCGCGCGACACGATGTCACGGAATGCTCACTCGGTGGCTCGTAGCGTGGCCAACAGGATTCGACCCGGCGACATCGTGCTGCTGCATGATGGACATGATCGCGAGCAACGGCATCGTCCGCTGATCCTCAAAGCGTTGCCGTTGTTACTGCGAGGTCTGCGCGAGCGCGGATTGAGCTCGGTGACGGTCAGCGAGCTGTCGAGCGAAACTCTGCCGGTGATGCCCGCTCCCAGCGGCGCCACACTCGCCGCAGATGATGCGCGGAGCTGAAGCCGCTGCGCTCGGCAACACGCTCCAACGCCAGATCGCTGTTCATCACCATCTCCCGTGCCAGCGCGACACGCAGCCGCTGCACGTAATCGAGCGGTGAACAACCGGCATGCTCGGCAAACAGCCGCCCTAGATTGCGCGAGCTCATGCACGCCACGGCTGCAAGCCTGGCCGAAGTCCAATCGGCGGCGGGATTGCGAACAATGGCGTCCTGCACTTTATGAACAGTGGGATGGATGTGATTGCGATGCATGACCCAGGCCGAGAGCTGCGGGTCGGCAGTGGTCCGGCGCATGTAGACCACCAGGTCTCGTGCCACCGCGACCGCAACCTTGTGCCCCAGCTGCGCGGCAATGATGTGTAACGCCAGATCGATCCCGGACGTTACTCCCGCGCTGGTCATGACGTGACCGTCCTCGACGAAGATGCGATTGCCGTGCACGGTGGCACTCGGCTCCATCTTCGCCAGCTGATCGATCATCGCGTGATGCGTCGTGCACTGGCGGCCACGCAACAGCCCCGCTTGTGCAGCCAGCAGGCTGCCGGAGCAAACACACATCAATGTGATGGTCGGGTTGCTGCCCACCTGGGCCAGCCAGTCCGCGAGCTTGTGCACCGGCTCGGAATCCAGATCCAACGACACGGAGCTGACCCCGGTGATCACGACGATGGCATCATCCGGCACCGCCGGCGGCAGGCGCTGCAACTTGTGCAGTTGCAGGCCCACCGCAGATCGCAGCGAGGCACTGGTGCCCACGAACTGCAAGTCGTAGCTGTCAGGCACCAGTTGGTTGGCGATTCGAAAAGCTTCCGCTGCGCCTGCCACATCCAGCAGGACGACTTCGGGCAGCAGTGCGAACAGCACCGTTCTCATGCA
The DNA here is from genome assembly GCF_036406195.1 of Steroidobacter sp. Lineage (GTDB taxonomy): Bacteria > Pseudomonadota > Gammaproteobacteria > Steroidobacterales > Steroidobacteraceae > Steroidobacter. The sequence goes on along the minus strand of NZ_DASWVW010000056.1, from coordinate 54,938 downwards.
CTCACCTGTCGAAGCTCATGCACCTTACATCGCGACCGCCGCCGCGCGCTGCACCTGTGCGAAGCGGCCCTCGAGCACCAGCGCGGTACGATCGCGAATCTCCTCGGCCGAATAGGTTCGGCCCGATTCGGACACCATCGGAAACGTCAACGTGGCATCCATCGCATAGGTCACACTATAGCCGAGGTCGGAAGCATGCCGCGTGGTCGTCTCGCAGCACTGCTCGGTGCGGATGCCGGTGACGATCAGGCGCTGAATGCCGTTGGTGCGCAACCAGTAGTCCAGGCTCCGGCCGTTCCTGGTGCTGGCGAACATGGCCGAGTGCACGGCCTTGGTGAACACCTCGGTGGGATGGATGTCCAGCTGCGGCAAGGTCTTGATCAGGCCGGATTCGTGGGAGAAAGCGTATTCCGGGCCTGCTTCATCCACATGGAACACCTGCAGCACCGGCACGCCAGCCTGGCGGGCGCGATTCACCAACTGCTGCAGGCTCTGCACGAACGCCGGCAGCTCGGCCTCGTCCCAATACGGCCGGCGGGTAAATGACTGCTGCACATCGATCACGAGCAATGCGGACTTCATGGCGACTCCTGGTTTGTTGCGACCTGGGGTGCATGGTGCGCCCGGCGCGGCAGCCGGACGAGAGCATTGCTCGACAGCGAGCGGTCAAAAACGGACAGCGGTTGGTGATTGGCGGTCAGTGGTTAGCCAGAACGAGACAGCTCCGCGCATGCTTCCGGCCAACCACCAGCCACTAACCGCCAACCGCTCATGATCTGTACGCTTCCCGGCCGATGCCCTGGACCGGAATCCCCTGCGCCTTCAGCACTTCGTGCTGCAGCGAGAACATGGCCGCAGCCGCTTCGTCGATGGCTCTTACGAAGGCGAGCGAGCCTTTGAGGATGGGCGCCAGGCGCGCCTTATCCTGAATTCGCGCCGGCGGATACTCGTGTTCCACGACCAGGTACGTCTGCGCCGGATCGATCGACAGCAACTCGCGCGCGGCCAGCTGATGATCGAGCCAGTCGACGCTGCGATTCTGCAGATACGCGAGCGGGTCGTGACGCGCCGTGCCGGGCAGCTCGTGCTCGCACAGCACGATTTGTTTCTTCCAGGCATTGGCTTGATCCGCCGGATCTGGCGACGGCTTGCCGTCGACCCAATCGCCGCGCTGCATGGTCTGGCCGCCGTAGCCCCACGCGGACACGCCGCGCGCGTCGATAACCTGGCCTTTGACGTGGAAGCCGCCGATCAGGAATCCATAGCCCTGGTCTTTCAGGTATTGGAACAACGAGCGCGTGTCCTGCCCCATCAGGATGGCGTGCGAAGGATCGTAGTGGATGCGGAATTGATCGCCGACCCCATGCTTCTCGCAAATCCGATGTAGCGCGATCCAAGGCCCGGGCGCATAGGCCAGATTGTTGTGCCAGCGATCCAGCACGTTCCACCCCGGCATGGGGCATTGCTCGACCCGATACGTCAGCCCGCGCGCCTTGGCTTCCCGGAGCAATGGAATGAACACCTCCTCGAACATGCCGAGGTTCTGGTCCATCTCCAACTGCGGATTGCGGCCGACAAAACCACACACTGCATCAGCACCCAGCAGCACGGCGGCATCGAACACGCGCAACATGAACTCATGTTTCTTGCTGCGTACCGCGGAATCGGCCGCCAGCATGTTGTCGAAATAGCCGAGGTCGGACAAACCAACGTTGGTTTCCTTCATTGCCGCGAGTACACGGGCCGCACGCTGCTCGTCGAACGGCTGACGCAGGTCCAGTGTGTTCGCGACCGGATCGAGCATGGCCTCGGCCGGCACATCGCTCTCGCTGGGATGCAGAGCTGCCGACAGCTGAATGTTCGGCGAGCCTATGTCACGCGCGAACTGCAACCATTCCTCGATGGCCAGGTCGGGATCGGCATCGCGCTGTCCGCGCGGCGTCAGCTCCTGGAGAGCCGCGGTCAGGATGCTGAGTTTCATGGGCTTGGGAGCAAAGGCTGTGGTGCTCATGCCCGGAGTCTGGCAGAGACCGGCAGATTGTGGAACCGTTTACATCCGGCCAGACCGGTACCGGCCGTTCCAGGGGCCGGCCCCGAGTCGCGAATACTGGCCGGAACGCGAACCCCTGTTCTTCATCGCCGGCCGGGTGGCGGTCTCACGCCGGGCATGGCGCCACCGCAATGCCAAAACTCTCGGCGGGCACTCGCCTTCCGCTCAGTCGGAGGATGACTTGTTCGATCGCCAGTTCGCCCGCCGCGAGGTGTGCCCGATGCCTGGGTTGAGGCAGTTGCAAGGATCCAACCGCCGGTAGTGATCGATCAGCGCCGGCTTGGCGGCGTACGAGTGGCCGACATTGTGTTCGGCGGGATACTCGGCGCCGCGTTCTGTGAGTCGGTCCAGCATCGACTGCTTCAGTCGCACCAGATCCGCCCCCTTGCGCACCACATAGTCCTGATGCAGGACGTGGCAGAAGAAATGTCCATAGTACAGCGCGTGACTGATGGCGCTGCTCACCTCCGCAGGCAACTGCTCGAACCAGTTCAGATCGTTGCGCCGGAGTGCGATATCGAGCGCGATGATGTCCTCCACCTCGTCACGATGGATCGCACGATAGCGGATCGCCGCACCCGCCGTGACGAAGCGATGCAGGAACGCCTTCTCGCCCTCCTCATCGGTGCATTCGAAATACGCGCCCTGCCCTGATGGGAAAATGCTGGCCAGCGCGTGCCTCGTTTCCTCGACCGCACTCGCGGAGACTCTCAGCATCAGGTGATGCTCGTACCGGTCTCGATACTCCCGCAGACGCAACGGCAAGTGATCCGGCAGCAGGCACGCGATAGCCTGCATGAGCCGGTCGCTCGGATTGTCGGGCAGAACGGACAGGCGTGCGGCCCATGTATCGATCCTGCTCTTGATGGCAAACAATTTCGGCAACCACGCCGAGCCGAGCCAGCGGATGGCCATGAAGGTATCCTTGCCGTACCGATCGGCGATGTCGAAGGCAGTGCGATGCAGGTATTCCGCCTCGATGGGCAACTCACGCCCCTGCATTAGCAGGTGACGCCGCACGCGCGTGAGTTCCGCCGGATCATTGCTGCCGATGTACAACACACGCGCACCCGCTTCGGCGGCAAAGGTATCGAGGCGGACCGCAAACACCACGACCTTGCCGGCACTGCCCGCGGCCTCGAACAACCGCCCGGGATCTGCATTGAAACGTGCTGGACTGTCGGCATCCACCGCGCGAACTCTCTTTTCGTAGTCGCGCGAGTAAGCAAGCCTGTCCGCGGCGTGCTCGATGTCTGCCTCGGTAAACTCACCACAATCGAGCCGGCGCAGAATCTCCTCCGGATCGCTGCCTAAGCGCACTCCAAGATGATTGACCAGCTCGATCTGGCGGGCCGAATCGACACGGGCGTACAACGCCGTCTCGGTGTAGGCCGGTCCACGGCGCACCAGCGAGCCGCCGGAACTGTTGCAGATGCCGCCCACTACCGATGCGCCGATGCATGACGAACCGATCACCGAGTGAGGCTCGCGCCCCAGCGGCCGCAATACATTCTCCAGCTGGAACAGCGTCGCGCCCGCGTGACAGATGACCTGTCGTCCCTGATCGATGAGATGGATGCGTGCGAGGCGCAGCGTGCTGACGATCACGACATCGCGATCATAGTTGTCGCCGTCAGGTGTGGAACCGCCCGTCAGGCCGGTGTTGGCGGCCTGCATGATGACGATTTTGTTCGCACGGATGCAGACCTGGAGCACGCGCCATTGCTCCACCAGCGTAGCAGGCCGCACGACCGCCAGCGCCGCCCCGCCCCCGCATCGAAAGCCAGTGCGATAACGCCGTGTCGCCGCTTCGTCGGTGAGTACGTTTCGACGACCCACGATGGCCGTGAGTGCATCGAGAAAATCGCGACGCCCGGACAAGCAGGTCAGACCGGCACCGAGCGCACCGGCCGCGGCGTGAATGAGGACAGCTCGTCCAACGGATACAGCGGCCGCGTGACCTTGGTATAGGGCACTCTCTTCATATTCGCGCAGGTGGGTCCGGGCGTATCGGCCACCAGGATCCGCTGCGCCCACTTGGCATACGAATGCCGAAACCCACCCGGCGACTTCACGAAGATCAGCGCCGCCGCTGCAGGATCCAGACCTTGCGACAGGTACATGGCCACATCCCATTCGAACGATGGCATGACCCGCACCAGGATCCTCAGCGCACCCACGGCGAGCACCGCCGTCTTGCCCATGCCGATCTGCATGTCCTGATCGCGCATGCGATACTGACCGCTGGAGATCGACTGCACCGTGGCGGTGACTCGCACGGGATCACCATCCTTGCGGGAATAGAAGTGTCCGATGTCCATGTTCACCACGGCACCGACACCAGCGCGCTCTGCCACGCTCACCGCGGCCGGATCGCACAACGAGAGATAGACGAGCCGCTGTCCTTCATGCGCGCCCGCGGCCAGCAATGCTCGCAGCACGCAGGCGCTGTCCGCCGCCGAGCCGCCACTCGGCGCATCGCCGCCGTCACTGACGACGGTCAACCCATTGCAGGACAGGCCGATACGAATGGCGTCATCGAGCTCGATCAGGTCGGGATTGAATTCGCCTCGCAGATTCCAAGCTTGCTGCGCCAACTCCGCCGCCACCCGCTCGGCGGCAGCCACATCGTCATCCGCACAAACGAGGGCGGCGAATCCGAGATCCGGCACGTCGATCCAAGGTTGCACGGGAAACAGCGACGCATGCAACACGCGTCCACTCTGCTCCGCTTGCCGTGCCGCTGCAACGACCGGCGCCAGTCCTCCATCGGTAGTCCGCGCACACACTGCGCTCAATACCATCGGGCATTTCGATAGCGCCATCACTGGCCGACGCTTACCATCCAGTGTATCGAGCATCAACCGAGCGGCACGCTCTCCGGTCTCGTAGATATCGATGTGCGGATACTGCTGGTAGCCCACGTGGAAACAATTGGGCTGGAGCATGTCGGCGGTGATGTGCCCATGCAGGTCGAATGTGATGCCGATGGGCACGTGCGCCGGGAGCACCTTGCGCAGGCGAGCGATGATCTCGGCATCACCGCCACTGCCCTCCACGATGAGCGATCCATGCAACGCCAGCAGCAATCCATCGACCGGCAGGGCAGCGCGCAGCCGCGCTTCCATCTCACTCACCAACGCTTCGAAACAGTCTCTCGTCAAAGGTCCGCCGGCAAACGCACCTGCCGCCAGCAACGGCACTGCGGTTGCCCCAGCCTCGCGCAGCACCGACAGGAACCCATGAATCTCGATGCGCGCGCGCTCGAAGTCGGCATTGAGGATGGCATCTCCCCGATGCAGGAAGTAGTTCTCGAACGTCGCCAGCGTGGTCGCAAGCGGCGAGAACGAATTGGACTCCTGCATCAGCAGCCCCACCGCGATGCGCCGGCTCATCCAATCACCTCCAGGTCGGGGCCGGCGGCCCGCTGCGGTCCCCGCAAAGCCAGCCCGCTTGCCGCATCGAATAGCTTCACTCCATCGAGATTGATATGAATGTTGCCGCGCCAGCCGGCACGGATGCTGCTGTCACGAGTCTCCAATCCGATGATGGGTGGCAGGCCCTCGATCGTGTAATGCACGATCGCGCCGTGACCCAGATGCTCGACCAGCGTCACCGTCGCGTGCACGCTGGCGCAGTTCTCGAAACGGCCCAGCTGGACGTCTTCGGGCCGCAAGCCCAATTGCACCGGACCTGCCGCCCCCGCGTATCGAGTCAACGGTAACGCAAGCGCCTGCGCGCGAACCACGGCCGACGTGTCGATGATCGCCGGCAGGATGTTCATTTGCGGGCTGCCGATAAAGCGTGCGACGAAAGCATTGGCCGGATTCCTGTAGATCTCCAGCGGCGTACCCTGCTGCTGCACCTTGCCGCCGTGGAGCACGATGATCCGATCGCTCAACGTCATGGCTTCGACCTGATCGTGCGTGACGAACATGATGGTTGTGCCCATCTTGTTGAACAGGAGCTTGAGCTCAGAGCGCATGCGCACGCGCAGGGCCGCATCGATATTCGACAGCGGCTCATCCAGCAGGCAGATGGACGGCGAACGGATGATGGCGCGACCGATGGCCACGCGCTGTCGCTGACCGCCGGACAGCTGTGCGGGCTTGCGATCCAGCAGCGCGCCCAGTTCGATAGTCTCGGCGATCGCCTTGACGCGCCGATCGATCTCCGCGCGAGGCAATCGCTGAATGCGCAGAGGAAACGCCAGGTTCTGGGCCACGCTCATGTGCGGATAAAGCGCGTAGCTCTGAAACACCATGGCGACGTTGCGCTCGCGCGCCGACATATCAGTGACATTGCGCCCACCGATCAACACGCGGCCGTCCGTGGGCCGTTCCAGGCCCGCAGCGATGTTGAGCAACGTGCTCTTGCCGCAGCCGCTTGGGCCCAACAAGGTCACGAATTCGTGCGGCGCCACCTCCACCGACACGTCGTCGATCACCCGCTGTGCGCCGAAGGTCTTGCTGATTCTGTCGAGTCGGATGCCGGACATGGGCTTGTGTTCGCTCCAGGATGCGATTGCTCAGGACTTGACGGCGCCGAACGTCAGGCCGCGGACGATGTGCCGCTGCACGGCCAGCACGGCGATCATCACCGGCACGAAGGAGATCACTCCGAAGGCGCTCATTTGTCCCCAGGCCAGCGCGTTGTCGCCGACGTAACCGGCAATCGCCACCGGCACGGTGCGCGCCTTCAGCACCGTCAACGTCAGCGCGTACAGCAGTTCGTTCCACGCGTAGATGAATACGAAGATGGCGGTAATCACCATGCTGGTAACCGACATCGGCATGACGACCCGCACGAACCGTTGCCACAGCGTGCAGCCGTCGATTATGGCCGCGCGCTCCACCTCCTTCGGCAGATCCTGGAAGTACGCCAACATGGTCCACACCACGAACGGAATGGCCGCCGCCGTGTTGGATAGAATGAGCGCCGCCAGCGTATCGATCAGCCCCAGCTCGCGGATCAGCAAGTAATAAGGAATGGCAAAGCTGATCGGCGGAAACAGGCGATTCACCAGGATCCACACCAGCAGCACGCGGTTGAGCCGGAACGGCAGGCGGATGCGCGCCAGGACGTAAGCCGCAGCGGAGCCGATCAAAGTCGCGAACAACGTGCTCACCACCGCCACGATGGCGGTGTTGAGCAGGTAGCGACGGTTGAACGGATCGGCCAGCACCGCCTGGTAATGTTCGAGCGTCACTTGCGTTGTCGCGAACACCGGCGGCGAGGTGAAAAAATCCGACTGGTGCTTGAGCGAGCTCAACAGCAGCCAGTAGATCGGAAACAGCAACACCAGCAGCAATAGCCCCAGGGACGCATACACGCCCACCGTGCTCAGCAGGTCCCGCCGCTGCCTGCGACGCCAGGCTGCGTCGCCCTCCAGGCCGAACACGTCACTCATTGAGATATGCCCGGCCGCGCGGCACGGCCTTCAGTAACAGGTAGATCGAGGGCGGCAGCAGCACGATCAGGAAAATCCAGGATGCCGCTGCGGCGGCCGGATACTCGAGGAAGCGGCTGCCCAGCCGCACGATATAAATGTTCAACGTCTGCGTGCTCACGCCCGGCCCGCCGAACGTCATCGCGTAGATGAAGTCGAAGGTCTTGAGCAGGTCCATCAGGCGGATGACGCCCACGATCAGATACAGGTGCGCCATCATCGGCAGCTTGATCTCGAGCAACACCCGCAGCGGCGAAGCGCCATCCATCTGCGCGGCGCGAATCGGTTCCTGCGGCAGCGACATGAGGCCGCCCATCAGGATCATGGCGACGATGGACGTATTGGTAAGGATCTCGACCACCAGCACCGACATGAGCGCGGTATCGGGCGAAGCTATCCAGGGCTGCGGGTTCAAACCGAAGAAGGCCAGCGCCGCGTTCAGTGGCCCGTACTGCACATTGAACATGAGCCGCCACAGGATACCGGTCACCACCGGCGGCACCATCAACGGTACCAGCAACACTACACGGGACAGCCCGGTGAAGCGGCCACTCAGGCGTTCGCTGGTCAACAACAGTGCTACCAGGGTTCCCAGCACCAGCTCAGCCGGCAGCGCCACCAGGGTGAAAATCAACGAGCGGCCCACCGAGGACCAGAACTGCTCATCGCCGAGCACGCTGCGATAGTTCTCCACGCCCGCCAGCTCGATCGGAGCGCCCGGCGTGCGGATGTCCCACTGGCAGAAACTGAGGTACGCCGAGTACACCAGCGGAAACAAATAGGCTATGCACAGGGCCACGATGCATGGTGAGAGAAACAGCAGCGCGGCGGCCCGGTCGTCCCGGCTCCACTCACGCAGTCGGGTGATGGCTATCATGGCAACGCGGCGATGTCCGAGTAGTCGTGATTCGGCGGCCCGGGCATGGAGGCAAGCTCTTTGCTCCAGAGCGCCGCGGCCGCGCTGGCCGCCTGTTGTGGAGTCATCTGCTCGGTCAGCGCACCCGACCAGATCGCGCCGGCCTGCACGAACCAGCTGATGCCTTTGGGATGGCCTTCGAAACCCGGCCGGAACGAGGCTGCCGCGGCGGAGCGGACCGCTTCGATCCCGGGGAAGCGCGCGGCCACATCTGGATCGCTGAGCACTGAAGTACGCGTCGAGTAGATTCCGTGGTCGACCATGAGCCGCTTGGCATTGCTGGCGCGAGTCAAACACTCGATCCAGGCCCAGGCCGCATCCTTCTGTTTGGAATAGCCCGATACAGCGAGGTGCCAGCCGGCATAGCCTCCCGGCCCCGGCGGCCGCATCGCGGCCCACTTGCCGACGATGCGGGACTTCTTCGGGTCATCGAGATTGGGCTGGATGTAATCTGGCCATTCCAGCAGGAACGCAGCCTCGCCATTCAAGAACACCTGGTCGGCCTCCGCGATGTCCATGGCAAACACGCCGGGCGGCGCATACTGGAACAATTGCTCGAGCCGTTCGAGCGCCCGCGCGCCCTCGGGCCCGCCGAACTGCGGCTTGCCGTCGGTGCTGAACAGCGAACGTCCGCCATCCGCCTTGAAGGAGGCGAAGAAATATTTGTTGAGCTGGACATTCACGCCGGCCGCGACCACTCCGTAGAAGTTCTTTCGGGTCACCGCCCGCGCGGCATCGATGAGTTCCTGCCAGGTCTGCGGCGCCGCGACCCCGGCGGCGGCCAGCACGTCGGCGCGATAGAACAGCACCATCGAGCGGCCGGTCAACGGAATCCCGTAGCGCCGTTGCGAGCGCGGCTCCAGCCCCAGCAAGCCATTCAGCCCGCCATAGTCCTCGATGTCGAAGCCCGAGCGCTCGAGATAGGGATCGAGCGTCAGCAGGTAGGCACGGATGTTTGCATCCCAGGCCTCATCCACGTCGAACACGTCATAGCTGCCGGCGCGGCCGATGAAGTCGCTCATCATCTGGTCCTGCATCTGCTCCCACGGCGTTTCGACGAACCAGACCTGCGCGCCCGACGCGGCTTGGAACTCCCGCGCCAGACGGCGGTAACCGGCCAGCCGCTGGACCGCGCCCGCCTGCACCATGTGAATGAGCGTCACACCTTCAAGTGAGCGCGCCCGCTGGGTCGACGCAGACTGGGCCCACGCAGACTGGCCGGCCCCCATCCAGGCGAGCAGCCCGCCAATGAAACAAACCACGTACTTGATCATGCAACCCATCCCGCCCCGGTCCTCGCGGCTGCTCGCCCCAAGGTACCGGGAGCGGCTTCGATCCAAACCCGGTCAAAGTAACCTTCATCACCAACGATAGAGGAAGCCCATGCCGACGGTCCGCGGCCGCACCGTGAACGTCGAGCCTAGTGCCGAGCCACCGACACCCAGCGCGGCCAGGTCGTACAGGTACGGATGATCGTTGAGCACGTTGTTCACGTACAGCGAGATCTCCATCCCGTTGATGGCGACGCCGGTGCGGAAGTTGAGCATGTTCTGCGACGGATTGGGCTGGTACAGGGTCGAGTAGTTCGGCGTGCCCGGATGGTCGAGACTGGTGAACGGGCCGGGGTTCTCGGGCCGGTACTGATCGTCGAGGCGGACATAGGCATCATGCCCGGCGACATTGAAGGCATATTCCACCGAGGCGGCGAACAGCCACGGCGAGTGGAACATATCGAGCTGGTCGCCCTTGTAGGCATAGACGATGCTGGTGCCCGGCACCCCGGAAGTCTCGGCCACCGTGGCATCGGTGTAGCCGATGTTGAGTCCGAGGTGCAGGTTCTCGGTGACGCGGGCGTTGAGCAACAGATCGAAGCCTTTGACCTCCGCCCTGCCGACGTTGGCGACGAACGAAGCCAGGCAGTCCGGCACATAGATGGACTGCTGAATGTTCTTCCAGTCGATGTAGAAGGCACTGCCTTCGATCGCCAGCCGGTTGCCGAACAGCCGGTTCTTGGAGCCGATTTCGTAGCTCCACAGCTCATCGGAATCGTAGGAACTGGGCGTGCTGGTCACGCCGATCTCGCGCAGCTGCTCGGTACATTGCGGCGTCGGCTGCAACGGCGTGTTGGCGCCGCCCATGCGATTGCCCTTGGCGGCGCTGGCGTACAGCAGGTTGCTATCGTTCAACTGATAGTTGATGCCGAACTTCGGCGTAACCGCGGTCTCCTCCTGCTCGCCGGAAGTGGACGTCGTGCCGCCGTTGACCGGACCCGCTGCGTCGTGAGTGAAGCTGCTGCGTTGACGCGCGACGCGCGCACCGGCCACCAGCGTCACCTTGTCGAACACGCGATAGTCCACTTGCGCGAAACCGGCCATCTGGCGGTCGCGCAATACATTGGTCGCGCTGAATGAACGGTCGCCATTGACCATGTCGGCGCCCCAAGCGTACGGCACGGTCATGCCCCACAACTCCTGCGTCATCGCCGGCAACGCGGCGCTGACGATTTCCTGGTGGACTTGCTGACGCATATAAGAATAGAAACCGCCGATGGTCCACTTCAGCTTCGCGTTCGGATCAGAGGACTGCAACCGCAGTTCCTGGCTGTACACATCCTGGTGGTTGGAATACGGCACTGGTGAGACTTCGCTGATGGAGCGCGCCGCCGGCAGGCCGAAGAAGCTCGCCACCACGTTGGTGTAGTCGAGCGCATAGTCGTTCTCGCGGCGCACGTAGCCCGTCAGCGCAGTGAGCGCCACCGGCCCGATATCCGCCTCGATCTTCAACGACGGCAGGTAGAACTTGTCATCGGCCGGCGTCAGCAGCGCATTCTGGTTGACGAAGTCGCTGTCGTGCTCATCCGAGCCGCTAGGATCGAAGAAGCCGCTGTCGTTGATCTTGACCTTCTGGAAGAACATCGACGGCGTGATCCGCAGCGCTTCGATCGGTGCGAACGTCATGGCACCGCGCACCACGGTCGAGTCCGAGTAGTTGGCATCCTCTTCTACGGCGCCGCCGGGCAGGAAGCTGTCATGATCCACGTAGCCACCATCGTGACGGTGCCAGGCGCTGAAGCGAAAGCCAGCTTTGTTCTCGACCATCGGACCGCCCAACGAGATGCCGGCTTCGTATCCCAGATCGCCGCCTTCGGTGGTGGAAACATCGGCACGCGAATAACCCGAGAACTCGGTCAGGCTCGGTTGCGCGGTGATGAAGCGCACCGCGCCGCCCTGCGCGCTGGCGCCGAACAGCGTGCCTTGCGGACCGCGCAGGATTTCGACGCGCTCCAGATCGAAGATTCGCGGCGTGCCAACGCCGACCAGATTCAGGATGCCGACACGCACCTGCACCGGCACATCGTCGATATAGATGCCGGAGGTGGCCGAGCCGGCTTGAGAAAAGATACCGCGGATGGTGATGTTCTTCTTGGGGCCGCGGTCATCGCTGAACTCGATGCCGGGCGTAACCTTGACGACATCGTTGAAATCACGCGCGCCGATACGGTCCAGCGTCACGGCGTCATAGACACTCAGGCTGATTGGAACCTTGCTGGAGCCCTCGGCCCGCTTCTGCGCGGTGACGATGATCTCCTCGATCTGCACCGGACGCTCATCGGCTGCCCATGAGGGCGTCGACAGTGCCGGGGAAATTAGAGCCAACGCGACGATCCGACGCACTCGGCAATCATGCTCTTTCGACATTTTCGTGTACCCCATGTGGACGCTCGATGACGCCTGCCTTCTGTCACGAGTGTCAGTGAGCGCCCGCGGGAATACCAGTTCACGCTGTTTCGCCTTGTGAAATGTGCGCGGCCGCTGGCCTGCCGCCCGGGCGGCAGGAATGTTTCCATCCTGGGGGCGGATACCGACGTCCGTGTCACTGCGCGGCACACACGTCGACACGGTCAACACATTTCACCCAGCGAAATATCCCATGACCGCACGCATGACGAGGTGCGCGCGACGCGTGGTATGGTCCGCCGAGTCAGCGACGCTGGCCCATGCCAAGGGCGCGCATACTTCCTCCATCCCAGATCCAAGGAGACCTTGTGAGACTATTGCAGGTGACTGCTCTCATCCTCGGCTTCGCCGTGTTCGCGACGCCTGGCAGCGCCAGCCGCGCGCAAGACGCGGGCAGCAAGAGCAAGACCATTACGGTCGACCTGGGCAAGCAGACCGGCCGGATCCGCCCGCTCCACGACGTGCACAGCGGACCGCTCGCCGTGCGTGGCTCGGTGGATCTCAGCGAACAGTATCGCGAGCTCGGTTTCCGCTACATCCGCACTCATGACACACCCTGGGTGTACGAGGCGGCCGGCGACATGCACGTCATCTTCCGCAACCTCGAGGCCGATGCCGACGATCCGAACAACTACGACTTCAGCAAGACCGATCGCTACATCCAGTCGTTGGTGGACCTGAAGGCCGAGATCATTTTCCGGCTGGGCGAAAGCGCCGAGCTGACCAAGGTCAAATACTACAACCAGCCGCCCGCTGACTACGAGAAGTGGGCCAAGGTGGCGGTCAACATCGTGCGCCATTACAACGACGGCTGGGCCAACGGCCACAGCTTCGACATCCGTTATTGGGAGGTGTGGAACGAGCCGGACCTGGCCCAGTTCTGGAGCGGTACCGCCGAACAGTACTACCAGCTGTATGCGACCACCGCCGGCGCGCTCAAGCGTCACAATGCCAAGCTCCAGGTGGGCGGCCCGGCGCTGGCTTCGAACGACGAATTCCTGAAAGGCTTCCTCGCATACAACAAACAGCGCGGCGTGCCGGTGGACTTCGTCTCCTGGCACAACTACGGCATCCGACCTTATCTGGTGGCGCAACGCGCCAACAACCTGCGCAAGCTGGTCGACGCCAGCGGGTACCCCAAGGCGGAGCTGCACTTGAACGAGTGGAACTACTTCCCCGGGGATTGGAGCCGCATGCACGTCGAGCCGCACTACACGCAGCAGATCTTCGAGCGCATTCACGGCCCCGAAGGTGCCGCTTATGCGGGCGCGATGCTGACGTTCTTGCAGGACTCGAAAGTCGACGTCGCCAACTACTACACCGGCACCGCGTTCTTCTGGGGTATGTACGACAACCTCGGCGTACCCTACAAGAACTTCTATCCGTTCCGCGCCTTTCGCTGGATGCTCGATACGCCGCTGCGCGTGCAGGCTGACGGCGCCGAGACCGATATAGACGCGTCGTTCGCCGTGCTGGCCGGCCTCGCCGAGAATCGTAAGGCCGCGACGCTCATGATCAGCAACCAAGTCTCGGCGCACGACCGCTACTCGGTGCAGTTGAAAAACATTCCTTGGAAAGGCGCGACGCTGGCCGAGATCTACCGCATCGACGGCGGCCACGATCTCGACTCGGTCGCCACGGTCTTGCTGAAGCCGGGCGAGCCGCTGCCATTGACGGACGTCGCAGCCCCCTCGGTCAGCCTCGTCAAGCTGCGCGCTCAATAACTCGATTGATATTTCCGGGGAGACGCCTGAGTGAAACTCGTTAGATACGGAGAGCCTGGCCACGAGCGGCCAGGCGCGGTCGCCGCGGATGGAACGTTGCGAGATTTGTCTGCCGAGATCGGCGACGTCGGCGGCGAATTCCTGGCGCCGCACGCCTTGCGCCGATTGCGGACCCTCGACCTGAGCCGGCTGCCGGTGGTCGACATGCCGGCCCGCTTCGGTCCGTGCGTCGCTGGCACCACGAACTTCCTCGCCATCGGGCTCAATTACCGCGATCACGCCCAGGAGATTGGCGCGAAGGAACCCGCCGAGCCCATCGTGTTCAACAAGGCGGTGTCCTGCATCGCCGGCGCCAATGACGACGTGCTACTGCCTGCGGGCTCGACAGCCACCGACTGGGAATGCGAGCTCGCCGTGGTCATCGCACAGGACTGTTATGACGTCGAGCCGGCGATGGCCAGCGAATTCATCGCCGGCTACTGCGTCTGTCACGACCTTTCCGAGCGCATCCTGCAACTCGAACACGGTGGCCAGTGGGTCAAGGGCAAGAGTTTTCCGGGCTTCGGCCCGCTCGGTCCGTGGCTGGCGACGCCCGACAGCATTGATGCCACGGCCCTGCCCATGTGGCTGCACGTGAATGGCCAGATCATGCAGTCCAGTAACACGCGTCAGATGATCTTCTCCCCCACGTATCTAGTCTCATACCTGTCGCGGCTCATGCTACTGCGGGCGGGCGACATCATCACCACCGGTACGCCGGGAGGTGTGGGTATGAGCCGCAAGCCGCCGCGTTTTCTGGCGGTCGGCGATCAGATATCGCTGGGCATCGAAGGGCTGGGCGTACAACGACACCGCATCGTCGCGCGCCCGCCGGCAACGCGCTGACATCGCAACTCACGTGTACGACATCGAGGTCGCGGTTCGAGCGCATGCGCGACTCGGCGAAGGCACAGTGTGGGACGCTGACGCGCAAGTGCTGTGGTGGGTGGATATCTGGTCGCGGGAGATTCATCGCTTCGAACCGCGTACCGGCAAGCACTGTCAGTGGCAGACACCACACGAGCCCGGCAGCCTCGCGCTACGATCAAACGGCAATGGCTTGGTAGTGGCGATGAGCAATGCGATCCATTGCTTCGATCCGTCAACGGGTATGTTCACGCTGCTACGCGAGGCTTACGACGCGAACTGGCCAGCGCGCTTCAACGACGGACGCACCGATCGCCAGGGACGCTTCTGGGCGGGATCGACCGACACCCGCGAGAACGCACCGGCCGAGCCTGTCGCCGCCCTGTATCGCCTCGACACAGCGACACACCTGACGCTGCAGCTCGACCGACTGTTCTGTTCGAACGGCCTGGCATGGAGCCCCGACGGCACACGCATGTATCACGCCGACAGCCACCTGCGCCGCGTGTGGTGCTGCGACTTCGATACGGCAACAGGCGAGCTCGCGCAGCGTCGACTGTTCATCGACATGAGCGAGGTGGGCATTCCGGACGGGGCCACGACCGACGCGGAAGGTTGCTACTGGATCGCCCTGTGGCAAGCCGGACGAATTCTTCGTTACGACCCCGACGGCGATCTCATGGCGCAAGTCGAGCTGCCCACGCGTGCGCCCACCTGCTGCGAGTTCGGTGGTGAGAACCTCGACGTGCTCTATGTATCAACGGCGAATCTACAGCGCGGGGCACTCTCGACCGATGTCACTGACCCGCTGGCGGGCTCGGTGCTCGCCATGGACGCCCGAGTTCGCGGCGTTCGCTCCATGCCTTATTGCGGATGACGATTGGAACCAGCGCGCGACGTTAGTGACTCTCGCGAATCACCTCGGCGCCCCGGCAACCGACCAGGAAATCGAAATCCACACCGCGATCGGCTTGCAGCACATGATCGACATAGAGCCGCGCATAGCCGCGCTGCTCGGCAAGCACCGGTTGCCAGTGCTGCCGGCGCCGCGCCAGTTCCTCATCGCTCACCTCAAGATGTAGACGACGATGCGCCACATCGAGCTCGATCACGTCACCGGTCTGCACCAATGCCAACGGACCACCCGCGGCCGCTTCCGGCGCAGTGTGCAACACCACCGTGCCATAGGCTGTGCCGCTCATGCGTGCATCTGAAATGCGCACCATGTCGCGAACACCTCGTTCCAGCAGCTTGCGCGGCAAGCCCATGTTGCCGACCTCCGCCATGCCGGGATAGGCGACCGGCCCGCAATTCTTCAGCACGAGCACACAACTTTCGTCGACATCCAGCGCTGGATCGTCGATGCGTTGCTTGTAGTCCTCGATGCTCTCGAATGCGATTACGCGGCCGCGATGTTGCAGCAACGCTGGCGTCGCGGCGGCAGGTTTCAAGATCGCGCCGCGCGGCGCGAGATTCCCGTGCAACACCGCGATACCACCTTCATGCACCAGCGGTTGATGCCAGGGGCGAATCACCTCGTCGTTGTGAATGGGCGCCGCTGCGCTGTTGGCCGCGAGCGTGGCGCCGTTAACTGTCACTGCGGCTGGGTTGAGTCGCCTCGCTTCGAGCAGTCGGCGCAGTACGCCTGGCAAACCGCCCGCGTAATAGAACTCTTCCATCAGGAATTGCCCCGCCGGCTGCAGATTCAACAGTGTCGGCACCTCGCGGCCCCAACTGTCGAAGTCCTCCAACGTCAACGGCGTTTCGATGCGACCGGCGATGGCGAGCAGATGCACGACTGCGTTGGTCGAGCCGCCGATGGCGCCGAGCGCGCGCACCGCATTCTCGAAAGCGGCTCGCGTAAGAATTACCTTCGGCGTCAAGTCTTCATGCACCATCTCGACGATCCGTCGTCCGGCCAGCCGTGCAGCCAGATTGCGGCGTGCATCGACTGCCGGAATCGCCGCTGCGCCCGGCAATGTGAGCCCGAGTGCCTCCGCCATGCACGCCATCGTCGAAGCCGTCCCCATGGTGTTGCAGTGGCCGGCCGAACGCGACATGCCTTCCTCGGCCGCCATGAACTCCTCCAACGTCATGCTGCCCGCCCGCACCTCCTCGCTGAACTGCCACACCGAGGTTCCCGAGCCGATGTCACAGCCACGAAACTTGCCGTTGAGCATGGGCCCGCCCGGCACCACGATCATCGGCAAGTTGCAGCTTGCCGCGCCCATCAATGGACCGACTGCGGTCTTGTCACAACCAGTCATAAACACCACGCCGTCGACGGGATTGGCGCGGATGGTTTCTTCCACGTCCATGCTCATCAGGTTGCGGAACAGCATGGCCGTGGGCTTGACCAGCGCCTCGCCCGTGGACATGACCGGAAACTCCAACGGCAAGCCGCCGGCGTCATAGACGCCGCGCTTGATATGCTCGGCCAATGCACGGAAGTGACCGTTGCACGGCGTCAGTTCCGACCACGTGTTGCAGATGCCGATCACCGGTCGGCCATCGAAGGACTCGGGCGGGTGGCCCTGGTTCTTCATCCAGCTGCGATGGATGAAGCCGTCCTTGCTGGCGGCGCCGAACCACTGCGTCGAACGCAGCTTGCGAGAACTGCTCATCAGCTCCAGCCACCGTCGACGACATAGTTCTGGTTGGTGCAGGCACCGGCGTCGTCGGAGGCCAGGAACAACACCATCGGCGCGACATCCGCCGGCACGAGTTTGCGCTTGAGACATTGGCCGGCGAGGATCTGCGCTTCGGTCCCCGGCGTGAGCCACCGCTCGATCTGCCGCCGCGTCATGATGGCTCCGGGCAACACCGAGTTGACGCGAATGCCCAGTCCTCCCAGGTCGCGGGCCAGCGATCGCGTCAGGCCGACGATGGCGGCCTTGGCCGTCGAGTAGCACGGCAAGCCGCCGCCGGACAGCTTCCAGATGATCGAGCCCAGGTTGATGATCGAACCGCCACCGGCTTGTGCCATGTCCGGCACGACCGCTTGAATGGCGAAGAACTGCTGCTTGAGATTGATGTCCATCTGCCGGTCCCAGTGCTCCCCCGTCACCTCGTGCCAATCGCGGCGTTCGTCGTTCGCCGCGTTGTTCACCAGTACGGTCACCGGTCCCCAGCTGTCGATGGCGGCACGCATCGTCATCTGCAACGCATGGGTATCGGTCACGTCGCAGTGACGATAGCGAACCGAGGCATTGTTCTGTTCGGCGACGCGCGCAAGCGTAGCTTCCGCCGCCACGTCATTGATGTCGAGGAACGTCACCAACGATCCTTGCCGACAGAACGCTTCCACCAACGCCGCACCGATACCCTCGGCACCACCCGTGATGGCGACGTGACGATCTTTCAGACTGGGATACACGGCCTCACGCTTGCTGCTCATTGCAACGCTCCCTGTGTAAAGCTGCTCGTGCCGACGCGAAGTTCAGGCCACCGCTTTGGCTGCGCCCGCCACCGCATCGAGCGTTGCGGAGATCACGCTCTCGTCATGCTCGGACGACAGGAACCACGCGCCACGCTCCAACGCGCGCACACCTCGCTCGACGAGCGCGGTCGTGAATTTGATATAGCGGGCACGATCGATCGGGAAAGTGTCCCGGAACGAACGGATCGGCTCCGTGATTCCGAAAGCGACATGGAAGATGCCGGGAAACCCCTGGATGCGCGCGGCAATGCCATGGTGTTGCAGCGTTGCCTGGATGCCGCTCATCAACAGCCGCCCGCGCTTTTCGATCAAGGCGTAGGTCTCGCCTTCCGCCAGCGTGCGCAATGTAGCAACCGTGGCTGCCATATTGACGGGGTGAGCGTTGTAAGTGCCACCATGCATGACACCTCGCGAAGAGAACATATCCATCAAATCCGCACGGCCCGCGAGCGCCGCCACCGGGAATCCATTCGCGATCGCCTTGCCGAACGTCGCCAGATCCGGGGTGACGCCGAACAAGCCTTGAGCACCGCCCGCCGACAGACGAAAACCCGTGATGACTTCATCGAAGATCAGGATGGCGCCGGCCTTGCTGCACGCGGCGCGCACGCCTTCCAGGTAACCGGGGTTCGGCGCGATGGCGCTGGTGTTGCACATCGCCGGCTCCATGATGATCGCGGCCACATCGCCTTGCGCCAGGCGCCGCTCCACCGCGGCCAGGTCATTCCAGCCCAGCACCGCTACGTTGTCGCCGCATCTTGGATCCTGTCCGGGAGTGCCTGGCACCTTGTTCGGCCGTTCGAGCGGACCGCACGCTTCGGCCGAGGGCGCGACACTCCAATGCACGTTGTCGAGCCAACCGTGATAGTGCCCTTCGAACTTGACGATCGTCGGCTTGCCCGTCGCCGCACGCGCCAGTCGCAGCGCCGCCTGGATCACCTCCGTGCCGGAGGAACCGAAGCGCACTCGCTCCGCACACGGCACCAGCTCGCAGACCAGGCGCGCCGCTTCGAATTCCGCTTCGGTCTGACTGGCGAAGATGATGCCGCGATCCAACTGCGCGCGGGCGGCCGCGATCACCGACTTGGGCGCATGCCCGAGAATCATCGGGCCCATGCCCAGGTAGTAGTCGATCAGGCGATTGCCATCCACGTCGACCAGGTACGGCCCGAAGCCGTTGTCGATCACCAGCGGCGTCGGCGAGATGTTGAGACGAAAGTTGCTACTGACCCCGCCAGCGAGCACCTGCGCGGCCGCGGACATCCGTGCCTTGGAACGATCGAAAGTATTCAATGCCATGAGTGATCTCAACTGACCGGGTCATTTGCGAGAGTGCATAAATGGCCCAAAACCCGGCGGAATACGAGCGTCGGGTGTTTCGTCTCATGGAATGTGCCGCCACGGCGGCAGTTCTAGCGGGAGTCGGCGCTGTTACGAACGTAACCCAGCTCGGTCGAAATGGCCTGCGCCTCGGCAAGGACGTGCGACGTCATTTCACGTTTCCAGTCCTTCGAGATGCGCGTCGTGGGCGCCGTGATACTGAGGCCCGCCACTACCGCTCCCGACGCGTCGAAGATCGGCGCGCCGAGGCATAGCGCACCGTCCTCGTTTTCGCCGTCGTCTTCGGCGTAACCGAGCTGATAGATCTTGTCGAGCTCGACGAACAGACTCTGCCGCTCGAGGATGGAACGTCGCGTGCGCTGGCGCAGCACCCTGGGCAACGCCGCGGTACGCGCCTCGCCCGGCAGATTCGCGAGCATGACCTTGCCGATCGATGTGGTGTGAATGGGATGCCTGCCCCCGACTCTCGCCTGCAGCTTGACCGCGCGCGGCGACTGCAGGATCTCCAGATAAACGATGTCCGAGCCTTCCATGACGCCGAGATTGACCGTCTCGCCCGATAGCCTGCACAGCGTCTGCATGTGCGGCAGACACGCCTTGCGCAGCCGCTCCATCTCGCTGCCCAGGTTGATCATGCCGATGATGCGCGTATCGATGCGGTAGAGGTCGCGGGCCTGGTCATGCACGATCATGCCGGCCGCCTCGAAGGTGCGCAGATAGCGGAACACGCTGGTCTTGGGTAGTCCAACCCGCAGCGCGATCTCCTTCAATGACTGTGGCTCCGGCAACTGGCCCACGCACTTGAGCACTTCGATGGCCTTGAGCAGCGGCTTGACGATATAGCTGGACATCGCGCGAGTATAGCGGCTCGGGCTCGGCGGGCGGTCCGGGTCAGCCGAGCGCGGCTCGATAATCGGCCGGCTTGAACCCCACCAGCAGCTTCGCCCCCTTCTCCAGCACCGGCCGCTTGATCATGGACGGCTGCTCCAGCATCAAGGCGATGGCCTTGCGCTCGTTCAAATCGGCACGCTGCGACTCGGACAATTTGCGAAACGTCGTGCCGGCGCGATTCAGCAGCACTTCCCAACCCACCTTCTTGCACCAGGCTTCGAGCTTGTCCCGCTCGATGCCCGAGACTTTGTAGTCGTGAAACTGATATTGCACGCCGTGCTCGTCAAGCCAGGTGCGCGCCTTTTTCATGGTGTCGCAATTCTTGATGCCGTAGATCGTCGTCATGTCTTCTTTCCAAATCGAATGCGGATGGCCGGGCTGCTCAGGGAGCCAGGGCCGACCTCGAGCTGGTCTTGGCCGGCGCCTTTTGATTGATCCATGCCCGGATGCGCTTGCTGACGACATCCAGCGGCAGCGCGCCACTCAGCAGCAGTTGGTCGTGGAACTCGCGGACGTTGAAGTTCTCGCCCAGCGCCTGCTCGGCATCACGGCGCAGCTGTCGCAAGCGCAGCTCACCGATCTTGTACGCCAGCGCTTGTCCTGGCCAGGAGATGTAGCGCTCCAGCTCGGTCTGGATGTTGTGAGGCGCGAGTGCGGAGTTCTCCGTGAAGCAACGGCGTGCCTGCTCGATATCCCAGCCCAGCCAGTGAATGCCGGTGTCGGCGACGAGGCGGCAGGCGCGCCACATCTCGTAGGAGTAGCGGCCGAAGCGTTCGTAAGGGTCGCGATAGATACCCATCTCTTCGCCCAGGAACTCGGAATACAGCCCCCAGCCCTCGACGAAAGCGGTCGGAGCCGTGTTGCGGCGGAAGTAGGGAATGCCCGTGAGCTCCTGCGACAAGGCAATCTGCAAGTGATGTCCGGGGACGGCTTCGTGCACCGTCAGCGCCGGCAACTCGTACAGCGGCCGCTGATCCAGGTGCGAAGTGTTGACCATGTATCCGCCCGCCTGGCCCTGTTGCATGCTGCCGCCCCAATAACGGCCGGTGGTGTAACCCTCGGCAATGTCCGCTGGAACGGCACGTACACCGTATGGGAGCCGCGGCAACGTTCCGAACAGGCGCGGCAACTGATCGTCGGCTCGCTTGGCGATCTCGCTCGCCTTCTCCAGCAGATCCTCCGCGGTCTGTGCATAGAACCGCGGATCGGTGCGCAGCATCTTCAGGAAATCGGCAAAGCTGCCCTGGAAGCCGGTCTCCGCGATGGTCTTTTCCATCAGGCCGCGGATGCGAGCCACTTCCGACTGGCCCAGCTGATGAATTTCATCCGGCGTCATCTGCGTCGTGGTCTCGCGACGCACGAAATATTTGTATGTGTTCTCGCCGTTGGGCGTGGTGCGCCACGCGAGCTTCGGGCGAGCCGCTCGCAGATATTCCTTTTCCATGAAGTCGGCGAATTTTTTCTGCAACGGCAGGATGCGATCGCGCACGATGGCCAGCGCCCGGCTGCGGTACTCGTCTTGTGCCGCAGCGGGAATGCTCGATGGCATGCGCGCGAACGGCAGTAGCAACGAGCTGTCTTCCGGCTTGGTGTTGGCCTGCTTGCGAGCGACTTCGAGCACGCGATCGGCAACGATGCGCGGCTGGGTATATTTGGTCTTGATACCTCGTCGCAGATTGGCGAGGTTCTGCTCGTAGTATCCCGGCGCCGCTTCGAGACGAGCCAGCCAAGCATCGGCGTCCTCGCGCGATCCAATCGTCGTAGTGCGCGCGAGATAATCGAGCAGCGTGTGGAAGCCACTGTCGTTCTCGAATGGGATGCGCGGCAGATCGTATGTTTGCTGCTCCGAATGCGTCGCAACCACGCTGGTGAGCAGTTGATGATTCAGCGCCGCATCTTCCGGAAGCGTCGCTGCGTCGATGGCGGCGAGCCGCTCGGAAATGCTCTTCAATTGTCTGGCAATCGCCTGCTGCGTCTCCGGCCGCACGTCCGGCAACCGGCGCAGCGCCTCGCGGTCGCCCTCCTGGCCCGCGCTGATGGGGTCGTCCTTGCGGATCAGTTGTTCGTATTCATCGATGAGCGTGGCGAGGCTCGACTCCGCCGACTGCCCGAAGGCCAGCGAACAGCACAGGCAGAGAGCGACACCACCGAGGACGGACCTGCGACCCATGAGGCCATCTCCATAGCGAGGAAGACCGGCATCTTGGCTGGCGAATCGGGAAATTCAAAGAGCTAAACGTGTTCGAGAGCCTGGATACGGCCCCCAGCAGGCGCGGCAAGAACGATCAGCGCGGACCGGCCAGCTCGGTGGAGCTCAGCCCACCCTTCAGCACGCTGGCCTGAAAGCCGCGTTCGGCCAGGATGTAAGCGCATGCCGAGCTGCGGCGGCCGGTATCGCAACACACGATGTAGTGACGGTTGCGGTCCAGCCCCTTCATTTTCAGGCGCAGCGAATGCAAGGGAATGTTGATGGCGCCCTCGGCGCGGTAGTGCTCGAACTCCGAGGGCAGGCGCACATCCACCCACTGCCCGCCTTCCCTCTCGACGATCTGCTTGGCGCTCTCGTAGTCGACCCAGTTGAGCAGCGGCTCGTGCAGCAGCTTGCGGAAGTCATCCTTGGCCAGGCGCATCAGCACGCCATCGGTCACCATCGTGACCGTGGCATTGCGCTTCACCTCGGAGATCAGCGCTTCCTCGCCGAAAGTGTCGCCCATCTTCAGCTCCGCCAGCCGCACGCCTTCCTTGTTGAGCGGCGTCTCGCGCGCCACCTGGCAGATGCCTTTGACGACCACGTAGAAATAATCGCCGACGTCGCCCTGCTTGATGATGACGTCGCCAGCGCGGCAATCGATGCGCTGCAGGCGCATGAACACGGCCTGGATGTTGGCGGGCGGGATCTTGTGGAAAGCCTTGGTCTGCAGCAGCGCGGTCATCCAGTCATCGGCGGTGGTTTCGTTGTCCTCCAGGCCGTTCAGCTCCAGCACCTTGTAGGCGCCGGTCTGGTCGAGCGTGACCGCGACATCGAGAAACTCGCTGTCGATCTGCAGGTACTCGATGCGGTCCGACGTGGCCACGGCCGAATAGGGCCGCGGCAGCTGGTGCACCAGCGGATTCTTGGACTTGGGCGTGCCGCTGCGGACCGAGCCGATGACCTCGCCTTCGGCCAGCAGGTCGACCGAGCCGCTGACCAGATAGAAGGTCTGCTTGTCCTCGTCGCCCTCCATGAACAGCACCCGGCCCTTGGTGGCCTGGCGCCGGGAGATCTTGCGGGCGAACGCGGTCAGGCTCTCGGGCTTCATGCCGTCGAACGGCACGAAACTGCGCAGCAGGGCCAGTTCTTTGGGATTCCCGGTGAGCTCCATGGCCTGACTTGAATGATCTCGATGAGCCGGATCTTGTTGTTTGTCCTAGCGAGTATTAGGCAGAGGCCGTACGCAGGTCCGCGATGTATCTCACAGTGCGCTGTCGTAGCTGAACGAACGGCCGCGGCGGCATTACGTCCCCTTTGTCCCCGCCCCCGGCCCCCAGCGCGAGAAAACCCTGGATGGGGCGCGCCGCGCGCCGCCAACGTTCACCTTGAGTTCACCCCCGGGAACGGATCATGCTGACAACCGTTCTAACGGGGGTGGGCATCATGATTCCGGGCACTGTGTGCCAGACAGCCGACCGCCAGCTCACGGACCGATCCAGCGGCCAACTCTCGGGCAGCCTCCTCTTGGGTAGCGATGACGTGACGAATTCCCTGACACAGCGGTTCGTGGTACTCGTCCCCGCCCTCATTCTTGCCGCTGTTTTCGGCGTGGGCGTCGCCGCTGCGGCTCGTGCCCAAGAACCCGTGGTCGAACCTGAACCGGTCATCGAAGCCAGCGGCGATACCGCCGCGATCATCGAAGCCGAACAGGCGGAAGAATCCGCGTCCGCCACTCCCGTCGTCGATCCACCCAGCCGCGTCGCCCGCCTCGGTTACATCGATGGCGATGTCACCATCGCGCCGGCCGGCACCGACGACTGGGCCGAAGCGGCGCTCAACCGGCCGCTGACCAGCGGCGATCGTCTCTGGGTCGAGAAGGACGGCCGCGCCGAGCTGCAGATCGGCTCCGCGGCCGTGTATCTCGACGGCGATACCGGGTTCGGCTTCGTCGAGCTGGATGACGACGTGCTGCAAGCCAGCCTCACCGAAGGCGCCGCCACCGTTCGCGTCCGCCGCCTGGCCGAAGGCGAAACCATCCAGGTCGAAACGCCGCACTCCACGGTCGTGTTGAAACGGGTCGGCGAATATCACCTGGAAGTGGACAAATCCGCCGACCGCACCATCGTCAAGACTCGCAACGGCGAAGCGGAAGTCACCGGCGGAGGCAATCAGCGATATACCGTGCGTGACAACCAGCGCGGCATCTTTACCGGTTTGGAAACTTTGAGCGGACGCATCGAGCCGCTCGGCGCACGCACGGCCTTCGAGAACTGGGCGAACGATCGTGACGCGCGCAACGAGCGGTCGAAATCCGCCCAGTACGTTTCCCGCGACGTGATCGGCTATGAAGACCTCGACGACCACGGCGAATGGATCAGCGAGCCGGAATACGGCTACGTGTGGCGTCCAACGTTTATTTCCCACAGCTGGGCTCCGTATCGCTATGGCCGCTGGGTGTACGTCTCGCCATGGGGTTGGTCCTGGATCGACGACGCACGCTGGGGCTTCGCGCCGTTCCACTACGGCCGCTGGGCGCACATTCGCAATCGCTGGTGCTGGGTGCCGGGACCGCGTCACATTCGCCCGGTGTATGCGCCGGCGCTGGTCGGCTGGGTGGGCGGCCCGAGCGTGGGCATCTCCGTGTCGTTCGGCAATGTCGGCTGGTATCCGCTCGGACCTCGCGACATTTTCTATCCGGGCTATCGCTACACGCCGCGCTACATCCGTTACGTGAATGTTTCCAACACGTACTTCATCACCAACAACTATTTCTATGGCCGGCGCCTGCCGCCGCCGCGCTTCGACTATAGACACTACCCGGGCGCGATCACCTCGGTGTCGCGAGACCATTTCGTGGGTGGCCGTCGCATCGGCGATCACTGGGTGCGCCCGGATGATCGTCAGCTGCGCAACATCCATGCGGAGCGGCGACCGCCGGCAATCGCACCGTATCGTGAAAGCGTGCTGGGTGGACCGATCCGCCGGCCGCCGCGTGATGCCGATCGATTCGGTTGGCGCCACGGTGGCGACTTTGCCGGCCGTGTGCCGTTTCATCGGGAGCGCAGCGCGATCGAATCGAATGGCGGCCGGCCCATTGGCCGCAACCAGCTGGTCGATCGCAATGGTCCGAAGCGCACGGGTGATTTCTACGCGATCCGTCCGGGCGGCGGACCGGGCGTCAAGCGTCCGGACAGCGAACGCGTGTCAGGGCTCACTGGCAACGATCGTCGATCGGGCAGCAATCTCTCCATGCCGACACCTCGCTCGCAGGCACGCGATCGTCAGCGCGAAGCACGCGAGGACTTGCACATCATGCGAGCGGAGGAATCGGCCCGGCAGGGGCAGCGTCGTAACGATCACTTGCAGCGGCCGCCGAGCAACAGCTTTCAGCAAGGCAACAGCAGCTTCTATCGCCCGCCCGAGCGCTTTCGGGATCGCGAGCCTTCGCGTGGAACCGGAACAGTGGGACGGAGCGCCCCGCCAAAATTCATTGCGCCGGCGCCTCGTAGCGAACCCAGGACGCTGAGTCAGCCTCGCAGCGAACCCAGGACGCTGAGTCAGCCTCGCAGCGAGCCGCGCTCGTATAGTCCGCCGCCCCGTAGCGAGCCGCGCTCATACAGCTCGCCGCCGAAAAATACCCAGCCGCCCAGCTCGCAACCGCGCGCGTCATCGTCGAACAACAATCGAGGCAGCAGCCGAGGCGCCAGCGGTGCCAGCCGGCCTAGCCGGCCCAACACCAGAGAGCGCTGAAGCAGCGTCCTACGACCGCTTCAGCGCGCGGGCGAACGCATCCGCCATCGCGCCCGCTCCCACAGACTCAGGCTCGCGACGCTGCTGCTGACGCTGCGGCGGGCGTGAATCGCGCTCGCGACGGAAATCGCCGGCCGAGTTGTCACGCACACGTTGGGCGGACTCGTCGAGGCGCATGGTCAGCGCGATGCGCTTACGCTGCTGATCCACTTCCAGCACTTTGACCTTCACCACGTCGCCGGCCTTCACCACTTCGTGCGGGTCCTTCACGAACTTGGTGGACATCATGGAGATGTGCACCAGGCCGTCCTGATGCACGCCGATGTCGACGAACGCGCCGAAGTTGGTGACGTTGGTGACCACGCCTTCCAGGATCATGCCCTGGGTCAGGTCCTTCAGCTCCTCCACGCCGTCCTTGAAGGTCGCGGTCTTGAACTCCGGCCGGGGATCGCGGCCCGGCTTCTCGAGCTCCTTGAGAATGTCCTTGATGGTGGGCACGCCGAACTTCTCGTCGGTGTACTTGGCCGGATCGAGCTTCTTCAGAGTCGAGCCATCGCCGATCACTTCCTTCACGGGCTTCTTCAGGTCGGCAAGGATGCGCTCGACCACCGGATACGCTTCGGGGTGAACCGCCGACGCATCCAGCGGGTTGTCGCCGTTCATCACACGCAGGAAGCCGGCAGCTTGTTCGTAAGTTTTGTCGCCGAGGCGCGGCACCTTCTTCAGGCCGGCGCGATTTGCGAACGCACCGTGCTCGTCACGGTACTTCACGATGTTCTCGGCCAGCGTGCTCGACAATCCCGAAATGCGCGCCAGCAACGCCGCCGACGCCGTGTTCACATCCACGCCGACCGCGTTCACGCAGTCCTCGACGACGGCATCGAGGCTCTTGGCGAGCTTGGTCTGGCTCACATCATGCTGATACTGGCCGACGCCGATGGACTTCGGATCGATCTTCACCAGTTCCGCCAGCGGATCCTGCAAGCGGCGCGCGATCGACACGGCGCCACGCAAGCTCACATCGAGATCCGGAAACTCCTTGGCTGCCAGCGCCGAAGCCGAGTACACCGAAGCGCCCGCCTCGGATACCACGATCTTGGTCAGCTTCAAGTCCGGATGCAGCTTGATCAGGTCGCCGGCGAGCTTGTCAGTCTCGCGCGAGGCGGTGCCGTTGCCGATACTGATCAGATCGACGTTGTGCTTCTTGGCCAGCAAGGCAAGGTGAGCGATCGTGCGATCCCACTCGTTGCGCGGCGCGTGGGGATACACCGTCGCCGTTTCCAGCAGCTTGCCGGTGCGGTCGACGATGGCCACTTTCACGCCGGTGCGCAGGCCGGGATCGAGACCCATCGTGGCACGCGGACCGGCCGGTGCTGCCAGCAACAGATCGTGCAGATTACGAGCGAACACGCGAATCGCCTCTTCCTCCGAGCGCTCGCGCAATGCGGTCAGCAGTTCGGCTTCGAGCTGCCAGGCCAGCTTCACGGTCCAGGTCCAACGCACGGTCTGCAGCAGCCAGGCGTCGGCGGGCTGCTTGCGATCCGCGATATTGAAGCGCGCCGCAATCTTCAGCTCGCACGAGTTGAACGGCGCCTGACCCGTTGCCGGCGGCGGCTGCAGATCTTCGGGCAGCTTCAGCGAAACCTTCAGCAGCTCTTCCTTGCGACCACGGAACAAGGCGAGCGCACGATGCGAGGGAACGTTTTTGAGCGGTTCGCTGTATGCGAAGTAGTCGCGGAATTTCGCTGCCGGCTCTTCCTTGCCTTCCGCGACGGCGGAAACCACCACACCGTTGTCCTGCAGATGGGTACGAAGATTCGCGAGCAACTCGGCGTCTTCCGCAAACTGCTCGATGAGAATGGTGCGCGCGCCTTCCAGTGCCGCCTTGGCGTCGGCCACGCCCGGATTGTCGTCGCCCTGCGCAGTCTTGAACGCGGGTTTCAGATACTTGGTGGCTTCGACCTCGGGATTGAGCGAATGGTCGGCGAGCAGTGCCGCGGCCAGCGCATCGAGCCCGGCCTCGCGCGCGATCTGCGCCTTGGTGCGACGCTTGGGCTTGTACGGCAGGTACAAGTCTTCCAGGCGCTGCTTGGTCTCGGCGGCTTCGATGCTGGCGCGCAGCTCGGGCGTCAGTTTCTTCTGCTCGTCGATGCTGGCGATGATGGCGGCGCGCCGCTCTTCCAACTCGCGCAGGTACGCCAGCCGTTCCTCCAAAGTACGCAGCTGCGTGTCGTCCAGGCCCCCTGTCGCCTCTTTGCGATAGCGCGCGATGAACGGCACCGTCGCGCCTTCGTCCAGCAGCGCCACGGCGGCGATGACCTGCTGCGGTTTGGCCGAAAGCTCGGCGGCAATGCGGGATTCAATCGACGGGAGCATGAAGTCCGATCCACAGTGCGATAAACGAGGCGCGCACTATGAAGAACCGCCCCCGTCGCGACAAGGCTTGAGATTCGGGCGAGAGTGGTCTAGTCCCGCGTGGCAGAGCGGTTCAGGCAGGGGCTAACACGAAGTTTCAACAGGGGAAATCCATTCACACCCGAGCGGCGGGCGGGACCCGGTGTCCCGCCCGCCCCAGCTCAGAATTTCTGGCCGAACTTCACCCCGATCGTTCGCGGTCGATTGGTCACGATGTAGGGCTTGGTGCACATCTCCTCGCGACATTGCGCGAAACGCGTCAGGTCCGCGCGCTTGTCGAACGCATTGTTGATGAACAGCTCTGCGCTCCACGAACCGTTGCCGGTCCCCACCGAGAAGTCCGCAAGACCATAGGGACGGTTCTTGCCAACGATGCCTTCGTCGAACTCCACCAGTGCCGAGCGCGACTCGGCCTGATAGACAAACGACGCTTGCGCGAACGCGTCGAGCGCGCCGACCTGGAAGCGGTAACGCCCGGTGAGATTGACCTTGTAGTCGGGCACCTGCGGCAGCTTCGTGCCGTCGTCCGCACCACGCAGAATGTCCGGCCCGCCATAGGGATCCGGCCCGTAGCATTCATCGAATGGCAGTGGCTGGCCGTTCTCGACCAGCTCACAGAACTCGCCGCGCAATTTCGCGTCGAGCACCGACAGGCCGCCAGAGATCAACAAGCTGTCCGTGGCGGCCCATTCGACGTCCGCCTCCACGCCCTTGATGCGCGCGCCGCCGGCGTTGGTGATGTTGGTCAGGCCGTTCTCGCCGGTGAACGAAAACTGGAAGTCGTCCCAGTCGAGCAGGAACACCGCGCCGTTGAACCGCAGGCTGTTGTCGAACCAGGTGGTCTTCCAGCCGATCTCGTAGTTCTTCAGAAAATCGGCGTCGTAGGGCGGAAACGTGCCGCGACGGTTCACGCCGCCGGGCCGGAAGCCCTTGGAGAAGGTGGCGTAGACCATGCGGCTGTCATCGAACTTGTAAGTCACATTGACCTTGGGCGTGACACCGTCCTCGTCCACTTCCCGGCCGAGGTTCTTGCAAGGCGCGGTGCTGATGGCCGTGTAAGGCACGAAACTGGAACGATCGCCAGGCTCGTCGCCCGCCTGACGGCTGCACAGCGCCTGGCCGCTGTTGCCGCTGGTACTGTAACCGTCGCCATAGCCGAAGAAACCCTCCAGCGAGTTCTTGGCCTTGAACCAGCGTGCGCCGCCGGTCAGCGTCACATGATCGTTCACGTCGAAGCTGAGCTCGCCGAACACCGCATAGTCGCGATCCACGCGCTCCTGCTCGGTCAGCCAGATCGAGTCGGGCCAGCCGCTCACCTCGTACTCCGCCGTCAGCTCGTCGACCTTGTAGTTCTGTTCGATCTGGTGCTGTTGCCGCTGGAAGAACAAACCGCCGACGAAACGCAGGCGCCGATCCGAGGGCGTGGACAATCGGAGCTCGTGACTGTGGCGCTTGTAGCGATCCTTGCCCTGGATGTACTGCGTCGGGTCGATGAGATCGCCCGCATCGTTGTACAGCACGTAGTCGTACGACAGGTCATAGAACAACGAGTAGTCCGAGTAGTCCTGCTCGGTGTCGACATCGCGTTTGAGGTGAGAGCCTGCGTACACCACGTCGAGGTTGGCGATCTTGCCTTCGACGGTGAGCGACGCCTGGGTCCAGCGATCGTCGGAACGCTCGGGCCGGTAGCGAGCCACCTTCAGATCGCCAATGCTCGGATCGAACGCGAACGCGCCGTTTGCTTCCTGGCGTTGATGCATGAGCGTGGGCGAAATCGTCCAGCTGTCGTTCAAGTCCACGCGCAAGGCGGCGCGAGCACCGTAGGTATCGACGCTGTTGTAGTCTTCCTCGGCGCGGTCGGCGTTGTTGATGGTAATTCCCGCGGCCGGGTATTCCCGGTCCCGCGCCACGTTACTGATGAAGCCGGCGTCGCGCCTGCTGTAGCCGACCAGTCGAATCGCCGTTCGATCGCTGAGCGGCAGATTGGCGAAGCCCTCCGCGACATAGCCCGCCTCGCCATCGAGCATGTTGCCTTCGATGTCGTAACCGGCGGCGAACTTCCCCGGATCGGGCTTGTTGGTGATGATTCGAATCGTGCCGGCCTGGGAGCTCGCGCCATACAAGGTTCCCTGCGGTCCCGCGAGCGCTTCCACTCGTGCGATGTCGTAGATGTGCACATCGAGCGCGCCCTGGATGGTCGTGATCGGTTGCTCATCGAGATAGATGCCCACGGTAGGCAGCGGACCCGAATGGTTACCGTTGTCGCCGCTGCTGACGCCGCGGAAGAACACCCGTGCGAAGCCCGGTCCCAACGATGTATAGGAAAGGCTCGGCAGGAATTTGGCGTAATCCTCGAAGTCCGACACGTGCAATTCCTGGAGCTTGGCCATGCCCAGCGCAGTGATACTGACCGGCACTTCCTGCAGATTCTCCTGACGCTTCTGCGCCGTGACGATGATGCTCTCGAGCACCGCCTCGTTGCTGGTTTGCGCCACCGCCTGCGACAGCGTCACCGACAGCGCCGCGGCCAATGGAATCGAGACCGAGCCTCGCCCCCGCCGCAGTCGCGCCTTGTGAGCTTTCGCGTGAGCATTCGTGTGAACTCTTGTCATCTTGCTCTCCCCATGTTGCAGCCGCCATCCACGCGGCCTGGCTGAATTGCTATTTCACGACTGACGATCTCGACATGAAGACATCCGGAACGGTGGGATAGGCATCGAGCACCGGACCGAGCGCACGTTTCAGCGGCTCGAGCCACGGCTCATAGTGCTGCCAATGATCGACCCCATCGCGATAGATGGGCCGTCGCACCTGCTCCGAGCTCGCCGTGCGCACTGCCCGATCGTTCTCGTAGAAGCGCAGGCATCGCTCATCGAACGGCAGTCCGCAGTAATCGAGCAATCGACGCACTTGCCCTTCGGTGTCATCGACCATGGATTCATAAATCACTCGATGCACGCGGCCCGGCAGAACCGCATCGAAATGCGCCATCAGCTCGACATAGTCGCGGTAGTAACGCCCGATATCTTCGAGTCCATAGGTGAAGTGCTGGCCTCGCGCGAAATGTTGCTTGAAGCCCGAGAGACAGCAGCCCATCGGATGACGTCGCGCATCGATGATTCTGGCGCGCGGCAGAATGAGATGAATCAGGCCGATGTGCGCAAAGTTGTTCGGCATCTTGTCGATGAAGAACGGCGCAGCGCTCTTGCGCTGGATACGCGTATTGGCGATGTACTGCTCGCCTAGCGCGCGCAGCTCGTCTGGAGACAGCTGCGCCAGGATCTCTGGATATTTCGAATCTGCACCGCGCGCACGGCCGCCGCCCAGCGAGCGGGCCATGTCGATGATGTCAGGCAGCTCCATCGTGCCCTCGACCAGCGGATGAGTCGACAGGATCTGTTCCAGCAAGGTCGAGCCCGCTCGCGGCAAGCCCACGATGAAAATTGGATCGGGCGCCGGCGAGCCAACATTGTCGCGCGCGGCGAAGAATTCTCGCGTCAGCAGTTGTTTCGAGCGGCGCACCTGATCGGAGTTGTCGTCGGCATCGTAGTGAATCATGGCCCGGCGCAGCGCATTGCCTTGCTCATAATGCTCGAACGACTTCGCGTAGTCGCGTGCGTCCTCGAACGCTTTGCCCAGCGAGAAATGAAAGTGGAACCGATCCTCCTGGCTCAGCTCGTCGCGCCGCAGCTGTGCTTGCATGGCCCCGACATCCTGCTCGCTGAAGCGGAATGTTTTCAGATTTGCGAGGCTCCAATAGGCCTCGCCGAGCTGCGGGGACAACTCGATGGCACGTCGATACGTGTCCACGCATGCGCCCTGCTGGCCCGCAGTCTTCAACGCGTGACCGTAACTCATCCACACCTTGGCGCTGCGCGGATAATCCTTCACGACCTCGGCGTAGATTTGCAGCGCCCGATCGTACTCTCCCACTCGCGCGAGTACGGCCGCTTGCAGATTGCGATAACCGGGATTGCGTGGATCGGCGGCGAGCAATCGTTCCAGCTGTTCCAGGGCCTTCGCCAGCTTGTTCTGTCGATGCAGCACATACGCGTAGTTGTGGCGCGCGCCCTGGAAGCTCGGCGCCAGCTCCAGGCAACGTTCCAATAACACTTCCGCGTCGGGGTAACGGCCAAGCCGCGCGGCCACTTCCGCAAACATGCGAATCGCAGCAACGTCTGTCGGATGCTGTTTGAGGTGCTCACGGAGCAACGCTTCCGCGATGGGAATCCGGTTCTCGGTCAGTGCAACGCCCGCATCGAGCAAGCGCGGATCACGGGTCGAGTATCGAATGTGCTGTGCGTACGCATGGTCCGCACCTTCGACATCGCCTGCAGCGTTGAGATGATCGGCAAGCGTGCGCCACGCATCCGGAAAATCAGGCTTGATTGCCACGGCGCGGCGCAAAGCCACTACGGCTTCATCGCCCTGCCGATGGGCACCCAATGCCAATCCGAGCTCGAAGTGGGCAGCGGCCCATTGGGGATGCTGCCTGGCCAGCGCGGTTAGAACCTGTATCGCCTCGACGGTGGCCCCGGAGCTACGGCGCGCCACTCCCAGAAGCAGTTGCGCCATGGGATGCCCGGGCACGGCCTTGAGAATTTCCGACGCCTGCTCTGCAGCCGCGGCAGGGTCCTGCTGCAGCAGGCGTCTGGCATGCGCCAAGGCGACTTCCAGTGTTCCGACCGGTTCCGGTGTTGCGCTCATTCGTCAGCTGACCAGTGACATCGCGAAGGTCCGGTATGTCGACGCACCCATATCGACGTGGGGGCCGATCATAACGCCGCTAGCGCGGGTACAGGCAATTGCTGCTTGCATACAGTTTCGCACAGCAAGTTGGATGCCATGCGACCGAACCAGGAAGCAGCAGCACGAGGCGGCGCGATCTGCTAGATTTTCGCGCTTCGTTTCTTCGGGGTACCAAGAGAAATGCAGCACGCTCCTGCGCGCGGCGCCTATCGCCGCCAGGTATGGATTCCTTTGCTGGGCGTCGTGTTGAGCGCCTGCGCGGCCGCTCCAAAATCGGACGCACCAGCAACTGATGCAACCGAATCTGCACCAGCAGCGGCGCCGGCGCCGTATACATCGACGTACCAGCCGCCTGCATCGAGCCCCATATTGATTCGTGGCGCCACCGTTCTCACTGGCACCGGCGCACGCATCGACGGCGGCCATGTCCTCATCGTCGACGGCAAGATCGCGGCGGTCGGCGCCCAATTGCTCGCGCCGGCCGATGCGAAAGTGATCGAGGCGAACGGGCGCTGGGTGACGCCAGGCCTGATCGACGTGCACTCGCATCTCGGCGTGTACCCGAGCCCGAGTGTCGACGCACACAGCGACGGCAATGAAATGGTCGACCCGGTGACCGCGCAGGCCTGGGCCGAACATGCCGTATGGCCGCAGGATCCCGGTTTCCAGGCCGCACTCGAGGGCGGCATCACCGCCATGCAGATCCTGCCAGGCTCGGGCAATCTCATCGGCGGCCGCGGCGTGACGATCAAGAACGTGCATGCCACCACCTATCAGGCCATGAAATTCCCGGGCGCGCCGCAGGGCTTGAAGATGGCGTGCGGCGAGAATCCGAAGGGCTTCTATGGCGGCAAGGGCCAGGCACCGATGACGCGCATGGGCAATGTTGCCGGCTATCGCCAGGCCTTTGCCGACGCGCAGGCGTATCGCGAGGAGTGGGACAAATATCGCCGCGAGCTCGCCGAATTCGAGAAGAAACAAAGCGGCCCGGGCAAAAAGCAGGACGAGGACGCCAAGCCACCCTCGCCGCCCAAGCGCGACCTGAAGTCCGAAACGCTGGTCGGCGCCATGAACGGCGAGATCCTGGTGCACATTCACTGCTATCGCGCCGATGAAATGGCCACGATGATCGACGTCGCCAGGGAGTTCGGCTTCAAGATCGCCGCCTTCCATCATGCGGTGGAGGCTTACAAGATCGCCGACCTGCTGGCACTCAACGGCATCTGCGGCGCCGAGTGGGCCGACTGGTGGGGCTTCAAGCTGGAGGCGTTCGACGGCGTGATGGAGAACCTGGCGCTCACCGACCTGCCCCAGAACAGCTGCGCGATCGTGCACTCCGATTCGGCCGAAGGTATACAACGGCTCAACCAGGAAGCGGCTAAAGCCATGGTCCGCGGTGTGCGCATGGGCCTGGATATTCCACGCGAGCGCGCCATTCAGTGGCTCACGCTCAATGCCGCCAAGGCGCTCGGCATCGACAAGGTCACTGGCACGCTCGAAACGGGCAAGATGGGCGACGTGGTGATCTGGAATGGCGATCCGTTCAGCGTGTACGCGCTCGCCGAGCAGGTGTTCATCGACGGCGCGCTGGTCTACGACCGCGCCAATCCGGCGGTGAACCCGCCATCCGACTTCCTGCTCGGCCAGTACGAGACCTCGGTTCGCGGGAGCGCGCAATAATGAAAGCCCCGATGAAAGCTCTGTTCGCCTCTTTGCTGGTCGTCTGCGCCGGCAGTGCTCTCGCTCAGGATGTGCTGATCCGCGGCGCGACGGTCCATACCGCCACGTCGAAAGGCACGCTCACCAACACTGACGTGTTGATCCGCGACGGCAGGATTCACTCCGTCGGCACCGGGCTTTCCGCCAGCGGCGGGACGACCATCGACGCCAGGGGCCGCGCACTGACACCGGGCATGTTCGCCGGCTTGACCACCATTGGGGTGGAGGAAGTCACCCAGGAAGAGAGCACCAATGACGCCGCGCTGGGCCTCGGCGCGCCGGCGTATGAGATGCAATGGCGCCCGGAGTTCGATGTGTCGACGGCCTATAACGCCCGCTCGGTGCTCGTGCCGGTCACGCGCGTCGAAGGAATGACCTGGACCGTGCTGACGCCAGGCACTGCCGAGTCCGGCAACTTCCTCGCGGGACAAGGTGCCGCCGTGACGCTCGACGGCCGCCAGGATGCGGTGCTCGACGGCAGCCGCTCGTTGTTCATCAATCTCGGCGGCCAGATGAACTCACATTCGGGAGGCAGCCGCGCCGCGCAATGGATGCTGCTCGAACAAGCTGCGTACGAAACACGCAATCGCTTCACTGGCGACAAGGCACTGATGCATCCGTTGGGACGCGAGGCCTTCGCTCGCTACATGGCCGGCGGGCGCGTGATCTTCAACGTCGATCGCGCGGGCGATATCGTGAAGACGATCGCCATCGCCAAGCAGTACGGCATGAAGCCCGTGATTGCAGGCGGCGCCGAAGCGTGGATGGTTGCGGATGAATTGGCCGAAGCAAAAGTGCCGGTCATCATCGACGCGCTCGCCAACCTGCCGAATACGTTCGATCAAATCGGCTCGCGCCTCGACAACGCCGCGCTCCTGCACAAGGCCGGCGTGAAGATCACGTTCACTCAGTTCAGCGATAGTCACAACGCTCGCAAAGTGCGCCAGACCGCCGGCAACGCCGTCGCCCACGGCATGCCCAAGGAAGCCGCGATTACCGCCCTGACCGCCGACGCCGCCGACATTTTCGGTCTCGGCGCCACCCGCGGCCGCATTGCCGCCGGCCAGAGCGCCGACCTGGTGCTGTGGAGCGGCGATCCCCTCGACGTCACCAGCCTCGCCGACAACGTCTGGATCGCCGGCCGCCCCGTCGAAATGCGCTCACGCCAATTCGAGCTCCGCGACCGCTACCTGCAGCGACTGAAGCAATCGACTACAAACTAGTTCCAGAGCGATCAGGACCCCGGGCAAGCAGCTCAAAGTCATTTGGACTCCAGTCAAATGTCTGGTAGCATCGTGCCACTTGGCAGAGGATGGGCGCGGTCATGACCGAATCGGGACAGCGAGTCGCCGAAGTGCTGGGCGGCAGCAAGATCCTGGGACAGCGCCCCCACAACACGGACGACTGGATGTCCCTGATCGAGACCGGTCTGCCCGCCGCGGCCGCCGAGGCTCTCAAGGAGGTCGTCGGTCTGGACGACCCCAGCCTGGCCACGACCCTGGGCGTGAGTATTCGCACCCTGGCTCGTGCCCGCGCCGCTCAAGGCCGGCTCGATTCAGTGGTCAGCGATCGCCTCTATCGACTGGCTCGCCTGGTGGCCATCGCACGAGTCGTCCTGGAGCACGACGACAAGGCCGTACACTGGCTCACGCATCCGCAGCCGGGTCTTGGCGGCCGGCGGCCCATCGATCTCGCCAAGAGCGAGCCCGGTGCGCGCGAAATCGAAAACCTGCTGCTGCGTATCGAGCACGGCGTCTATTCGTGAGCGAGCACGCGTTCAGGCTCATCAAAGCCAAACACGCGGACAGTGCCTTCTCGGGCGAGGGCGCGCGCCTGGTGGGTGGCCGATGGAATCTGCCGGGAACGCCCCTCATCTACACCAGCGAAACTTTGTCGCTTGCCGCGCTGGAAACATTCGTACACCTGCAGCCGGTGGATAAACGCATCCATTACGTCTGGTTCCGCGTAACGATTCCTGCAGGCGTCGCTATCGACAGGCAAGCATCGCTGCCGGCTTCATGGCGAGACTCGCCACCCAGCGAAGCCACTCAGGCAATCGGCACGGCGTGGGCCAAGGAAATGAGCAGCGTCATCCTGCAAGTGCCTTCAACTCTGGTCCCAGGCGAATACAACCTGCTGCTGAATCCTCGGCATCCGCAATTCAAGCGGCTGAAAATAGCCAAGCCCGAACCGTTCGATTTCGACGGGCGGCTATGGAAAGACGGCGGCGCAAAGAAGCGCCCGCGGACCCGCAAGTGAGTCGACAAAAAGGGCGCCCGAAGGCGCCCTTTTCTTCAACCAACGAGCTGCGACTGCGCGATCAGGCAACCTGCACAGCGATGAGACGCACGCGCAAGTATTGCTGACGCAGCGACTCTTCGAGCTCACGGACGCGCTGCAGGATCTCGTTGTGCTCGATGTGATCGATGACGGCTTTCTTGGCCGCTTCGACGCGCTTCTGTTGCAGGGCCGCCCAGTGCGCCAGCGTCTCCTTGTAGTGCTGCATCTCGGTCTCCAGCGACTGGCGCAGGGCAGCGAGACGGCTGGTATCCTGGATCTGGCCAAGGTTCTCCTCAACCTTCTGCAGCTGACGCTGCACCAGTGCCTGGCGGATCTGGAACTCGGGCACGCGCTTCAGGGCGCGAGCGAGGCCGAGCCAGGTGCAGGCCCGGATCAGCCACTTGGTCGGATCCCACTGGTACCAGCGGATGCCATTGCGATAGTCCCACTGAAACAGGTGGTGATAGTTGTGATAGCCCTCACCCCACGTGAACAGCGCGAGCACGCCGTTGTCGCGCGCGGTGTTTTCGGTGGTGTACGGGCGGCTGCCCCAGTAGTGGGCCAGCGAGTTGATGAAGAACGTGCAGTGATGGCTCACCACCAGGCGCAGGAAGCCGGCGAGCAGCAGGCTGCCCCAGAGGTTGCCGTGCAGGACGCCGAGCAGCACCGGGATGCCGAAGTTCATGGCCAGAGCCAGCGGCAGGTAGTACTTGTGCTGGAAACGCACGATGGGATTGGCTTCCAGGTCCTTGGCATTGCGGAAGTCGGGCCGGCCGCTTTCGTAATTGCGCAGCATCCAGCCCAGGTGCGAGAACCACAGGCCGCGCTTGGCCGAGTACGGATCCTGATCCACGTCGTCGACGTAGCGGTGGTGGTTGCGATGCGAGGACGACCACACCAGGATGCTGTTTTGAAGCGCCATCGCGCCGAACAGCATGAAGAAAATCTGCAGAGGCTTGGACGCCTCGTAACTGCGATGCGCCCACAGCCGGTGATAGCCAGCGGTGATGGACAGGCCATTCAACGCCCACAGCACGAAGAAGCACGCCCATTCGAAACCGTCGAAACCGAATGTCGCCGCATACCACGGGAACACCGTCACCACCGGGATGGTGGAGAGCAGGAACATGATGATCGCGGGCCAGTTCAGCGGCGCGCGGGTGGACGAGGCATCGGTCATCGGGGCTCCGGGCAGGGTGGTTTGGTAAATCCTAGCAGGGCTGGGTGCGGGTTTTCGAGGTAATAGTGTCTGAGACTGCCCCGGCGTGTACTTCGTGCGAAGTACACGCCAGGTTCAGGGAATGTCCTAGTGGCTAGCGCTCGATAGCGCGCACTAGTTCCCGGGGCACCTTTATCGTTCCGCCAGGGCCGCCACCAGCGCGCCGCGGGCGGTCGCTGTCAGCGGATCGCTGGCCATGCGCACCTCGCCGATCTGGAACGGCCAGGAGCGGCGGCGTAGCGCCTTCTCGAAGCGGTCCCGGAAGCCATTGGGCTTGGAAGTGCCGCCGGCCAGCACGATGGGCATGGGCTGGTCGTTGCGCGGCAGCTTCTGGGTCTTCTTCACTGCCTGGCCAAGCTCCTCGACCAGCGACTCGATCAGCTTGTCATAGTAGATGTGCAGGGCCTTGTCGATCTTGTCGCCGCCCTCGCGGTTCAAGTCGAGCGTCTCTTCCTTGATGGCCTTGACGCGCGTGGCCGGCTCGTTGACCACCGCGCCGACCGCGGAATCGATGTAGTCGCCGCCCTGCCCGAGGCTCATGGTGAGCGAGGGTATCGACAAGTAAGACACCGCCACGTTGCACATGCCACCGCCGCAGGAAATGCCGATGCCGGTGAAGCCTTCCTTCGCCAGCTCGGCCAGCACCACTGCGAGGCCCTCGTTTACGGCCAGCGGCGTGTAGCCACGGCCCTTGAGATAACGCTTGATGGTCTCCTCGTGATAGGTCAGCTCATGCCCCGTCTCGCTGGCCGCGGCCGGCACGGAGAACGCCAGCAACTCGCCCGGATTGCGCGACACCGGCACCAACGTGCTCAGCACGGTCTCGAGCACGTGCGTCGCCTGCGGCTCGCTCGGATTGAGAATGCCCTTGGCCATGGGCCGGCGCACGTTGGCATTGAAAATGTGCGCGAACGTCTCCGAAGCATCGCCATAGACGATGAGCCGGTCGTCCTCGCGATAGAACGGCGTGCGGTTCGCCTTCAGGCTTTGCTCGTGCAGCGCCGAGTACGGCACATCGAAGAACGCATTGAGCTGCGACTCGGTGTGCGGCGATACATTGTCGCCGCGCGCGGAGACCACTTTGCTGGTGCCCACGTCGAGGCCGATGCGAGTGCGAGTGCCGCTCTGGCTCTCGCCAGTGTGGCTGCCGGAGCCCGACGATTCCGAGCCGTGATCGTTGCGATCGTCCATAGCGTTACCCTCTATTGTCTGCTGTCTGTGGAGCGGGAGCCTCGAGGGAGCGCTCCGGTCCGCCTGGAGTGGGGAGTGCCGCGCGCCAGCGGCGATAGACCGCCTGGCGTTCGCGTCGTAGATCATCGAGAGAGATCGAGCGCTCGCGCGCTTCGGTGGCGAGCTGCTTCTCGGCCGCGACCAGTCCGGGCCAGCGCTCGCCCACCGTGCGCAGGAACTCGCTGTCATAGTTGAAGCCGAACAGCGCCACGCTCGGCAACGCCTGTCCGTACAGGTCCGGCAAGCCGAACGCTTCGAACGGAAAGCCGCGCGCCCAATCCAGGTGATAGCCGATCAACCCGCGCTTCGGCGCAACGCTCGCCAGGCCATGGGTCACGCACATCTCCGGCGCGATCGAGAAACGCTGGCGCAGATAATTCGTGAGATTGCGGCCGGCGATCAATTGCGCGCGCGTGATGGGCAATGTGCGCCCACCTTCCCAACGCGATTCGAACGAGATGCCGAGGAAAGCCGAATTCAGATCCAGATAAACCTCGTCGCCTCGCGCCCACACGCCATGGCCAGCGTGGTTCGCCCGGCTATCGTCGTCGACGATGCGATACACGCGGCCGAAGCGATCGATCATGTAGTTGTAGGCTTGCTCGCGCTTCACGAAGCGCAGCAGCGCTTCGGAGCCTTTGCGCACTTCCTTTTCGTAGTCGGGCTCGAGCGGCCACAGGTCGCTCTCCGACGTATGAAAAAGAATGCCGATGGGACGTGAATGCCGCGCAGGCAACAACTGGCCGTCGCGAGAATGCACGCGATAGTCGCGCGGCGTACCCTTGACCATGTACTTCGTCTCGATCCGCAAACCGTTGCTGTACAACTCCCAGTCCGGGCCACGATCAGCGAGCCACAACATGCTTGGCACGATACCCAAGTCTTCCGCCGCCAGTGGCTCGGCCACCAGCGGCCGATTCACAGGCGCCGGCGACTCGGGTTCGGGGTTAAGCATTGGCTGCACAGCCAACGGCGCAGTCGTGGACGTAACCGCAGTGGCATTGGCCTCGGTCGAAGAACCCATCGTCGCTGCCATGGGTTCGGGCTCGGCGCTGCTCCACTTGTTGACTTGCCAAGCGATCACCGCCACGAGAACCGGCACAAACAACATCGCAGCCGCAGCTGTGCCTACAACCACGCGACGCGCGGTCTTCCGTGCGGCCAGAGTACGACTCGCGACGGCAGCGTCATCCGACACGGCATCGAGTGCCCGCAACCCTTTCAATCGATACCACGCGCGGCGCGCAGGCGGGATGGGTACGAGTTGCACGAGTGCGCTCTTGTCGCCCTCTTCGCTCAAGGCACTTTGTAAGTAGCGCAGCTTGACGATCGGATCGTCGATGTCATCCGTGATGCGAGTGAGCTCGTCGCCGCACTCACGGGCCACAGGCGGACGCTCGCGCCGATAGCGCTCCGTAGGCGAGCCTTGCGCTTCCGCGGTCATCAACCCGCCGTCCGTCCAGCGAAAACAAAGGGATGCACGTTATGCCTGCGAACTTCCTGCGTTTCAATCAGGGATTACAGTCGCATTATGTCCGCCGAACTAGTACCTGGTTCACGTTCCGCCAATTCCCTGACGCAAGTCCGCTGCTGTGAGCACTCCTGAAATAGCTGTGCGTGAACCGTCGGACGTATATCGATAAGCGCGCGGCTTCTCGCCCATCCACGCGGGATCGATTGCGTAACGCAGCGCCTCTTCCGAGGCGGCGGAGAACGCATAAGCCTCTGAACGGATGCCAAGCTCGGTCAGCCGCTGTCGAATGGCGGATGCTTCACTGAGCGGATCCGTAGCGATGGTGACCACCTTGAGCGCAGGTTGCTGCTTCTGAACCGCTGCGATGTTGGCCATGGACTTCATGCAATAGCCGCATTCCAGGTCCCACAACACCACCCAGAATTCCGAACCCGCATGTCGCTGCTCGATCATGCGCAGCGTGCTCTGGCTGAACGGCTCGAGAGTCCGCTCGGTTTTGGTGGCGCCGAGATCGGCCACGGCAACGCCGTCGGCAGTGCGCCAGACGATCAGCATTGCGTTATCGTTGCTCAGCACTCGCGGCTGATCGGAGCTGCCTTGGGTTTGCAGCGTCGGTCCCGGGCCGAAATTGCGGCCACCATCTTCGGACAGCCACGACTCGACGCGAGTCGCGGTGCCATCGAAGCGTTTCCAGGCAACAGCGACAATGTTTCCTCGCACCGCGATGTCCGCATGCGCAGCACCTGCAGGCAGAGCTCGCACCGCTTCGGGCGCGCTACCCGTCAAGCGTCCGTAGAACACGCGGCCTTCGCC
The DNA here is from genome assembly GCF_036406195.1 of Steroidobacter sp. Taxonomy (GTDB): domain Bacteria; phylum Pseudomonadota; class Gammaproteobacteria; order Steroidobacterales; family Steroidobacteraceae; genus Steroidobacter. Next base: position 12,645 of record NZ_DASWVW010000056.1, on the reverse strand, counting down.
ATTGATCTGATTGAACCAGACTGCGTGGCGCATCCCGTCCGCGGTAACGGCGAGTGACGGGCCGTGATGTGGACAAGCGTCGATCCGCCAACGATCAGTGGTCACGCGCTCGACGACAATGCCCTTGCCTTCGGGCTGCAATATTGCGAACGCGTGATCTCGCTCGTTGGTCGGGAACACATGACGCCACATCGCGACCGCGCGGCCTTTCGCATCCAGTGTCAGCGCGATTCGGCAACACTCGCAACTATGATCGGCAAGCTTGTAATCGCCGCGCCAGGCTGCGCCTCTGTCGTCCGAGTACGCGTAGTAGATGGCCGCACCGGCGTACTCCTGCTCCACTGCCTGTGCCTTGCCGAGATCACGCTTGTCGATCCACACGACCCAGACACGCCCCGCGCCATCAACCAACATCGACTCGAAGCGATGCGTGATGAGTTGGCGATCACGATGAACCACCGCGGGCGCGGTCCAGGATTTGCCGCCATCCAGCGAGCGAGCGAAACGAATATCGCCGGTAAATTTCTCGGAGGTCGGCGAGGTCCACGACACGTAGATTTCATCGCGCGGCCCGAATGCAATCTTCGGTCGGTTCTCGCCGTCCGCCGAGACCGGCTCGGGTTTGGCGGTAACTCGAATAGCCGGCTGCCAGGTCGCGCCTTTGTCATCCGAGCGCTGCAGAATCACATGGGCATTCTCGTCGGCTGGCTCGATGCGCACGATCCACAAACGCTCTTGACGATCGAATGCCGCGCTCGAGCCAAGAGCGGCGCGACCCTGTGAGCCGGCCGCCAACACCGGCTGCGCCAATGACGCAAGCGCCAGGCAAAGACACATCGGCAGCGCTCTCCAGAGCGATCCACGTGAGTTATCGTGAGATGTCATGGGGTACCCTCGAACGACCAGCGCGCCTCAATGAACATGGTGCGACCTGCATAGGGATGATGTTGATACGCGCGCTCGTCGGTGAGATTGTCCACACCCAGCGCAAACTCGATGTTGCGTTCCATGGTGTACGCCACACGCGCATCCAACATGGTGAACCTCGACACACCGCCGTACGTATCGGGATGGATGTCGTCGTTCTCGAGCCGGCCGAACATGCGGCCCGAGTAGCGAATGCCCAGGCTGGTCAACCACCGATCCGTCGGGCGCCACACCGTTTGCAGATTGCCGCGCCACTTGGGAACGCGCGGCCAGACCTTGCCAACCGAAACGGGGAAGTTGTCGTTCTCCAGAATCTTCGCGCGCGCATACGCAAGACTGCCTTCGAAGGACACCGATTCGACCGTAGGCAACGCAATGCTGAAGGCCGTCTCGATCCCTCGCGTGCGGACGCGGTCGACGTTCTGCACGGTGTTCACATTCCGCGAGAGGTCGATCTGGCCGAAGATGCTGTTACCCACATCGTCCTGGAACAAGGACACGCGCAGCTTGCCCCAATCGAGCGATCGTTCCACGCTGAAGTCGACCGAATCGGCTCGCTCCGCCCGGAGGTTCGGATCGTTGACGAAAATCCTGCCGGCGGTGACGGTACCTTGAAACAACTCGGGCACGGTGGGAAAGCGCACGCCGCGGCCTGCGCTCAACCGGATTGTCCAATCGCCGTCAGGCACATATGCAAGCGACGCTTTGGGTGAGACGGCACTGTCGTGGCGCTCGGCATACGGCTCTCTCTGGTTGCCGAAGAGTTGCCCGCCATCGAATGCCGACCACTCTTCGTAGCGCGCTCCCAACGTCAGCGACCAGCGGTCTGCAAGCTGCCATACGTCCTGCAGATACCATGCTTGCAGACGGGTCTTGCCAAACACCTCTTGCGTGAGATCGCCACTGCGCATGTCGTAGACGGGATTCGACAACTGGTACTCGTTGCGATGGAAGCCCACCGCCAGCGTGTGCCGGCCGCCCATCCAGTCATCGGCAACCGGCAAATAGACACCCTGCACTTCGAACGTCCGCCAGCCCGTGCCGTCGCGCTCCGTGTTGGTGGGACCGGGCGCACCCACCGGGGCCGATGGGGAACGATAGCCTTCGATGGTCGAGTCCTCGACGATGTCGTAACGCGAGTACACCAACGAGGCGTTCCAACCATCCGCTCGTGTCGTGCGTAACGTCGTACCCCATTGCCGGTGTTCTTCCTTTCGAGTGCTCGGCAGGAACGCGCTCGCAGGAACGTTGAACGCGATGCCATCGGCAATCACGCGGCCGGACCACACTTCATTGCCGGCCGCATCGCGCATGAATGTGCGATTCTCGTTTTCCGTGTCGTTGCGCCACAGAGCCACGAAGCCCTCGATTTCCATCCAGTCGCTCAATGCGTAACCGCCGCGCAGCTTCACTTGATCCTGAATGGTGTGATCGATCCCCCCGGCGTTGGCTCCGAACACGGCACGACGACGGCCTTGGGGATCGGTGTCGAAGCGCACGTTCGTCACCGGTGTAGCAGCGTCGGTGACCACCGGAAACTGTCCGGCCGCGTTCGCGGACACGCTGTAGTACTGCATGGGATGGCCAGTCGCATCCTGGCGATTGGCGGCCAGCGTGAACCACGCATCATTGTCGAAGCGGTCGCCGAGATAGGCCGACACCTGATAGCCGGTGTAGTCGTCGTCCAGACCGTATTCGTCGAAATGCTCGCTGAACCCCGTCGTGCGCACGCTCATGGTGAAAGCATCGGGGCGCCGTGTGCGGATCGCCACCGTCGTGCCGATGGAATTACCCGGGTACGTCGCCGAGTACGGCCCATATAGAACGTCTACGCGCTCGATCTCTTCGGGCGCAATCATGTTCCAGCGGGGCGCGTCGAAGCGGCCGAGGAAATTCGACAGCAAATAGCCATCCATGAACACCAGGCCGCGGGCGGGCTGCAGCGTCGAGAAGCTGCGGCCGCCGATCAGGGCATTGCGGTCGCCGATGTAGCGCTTGCGGATAGTGACATTCGGAACATAGTTGAGTGCGTCCTCGGGATTGAACAGGTTCTGCGTCCGCAACTCGAGCGCCGTTTTCGAAGCGGTCGTGTTGGGTACTTCCACGGCACCGTGCTCCCGTCGGGCGGTGACCGTGATCGCATCAATCAATTTGTCCGTCGCGACGCCTTGCGCGCGCACGCAGACAGGCGCGCCGGCAGTCAGTGCTACCGCCGTCGCAAGAAAAGCTCGGGTGTCCATCAAATCGACTCCAGACCATCGCTGCCGCATGATTTGCGGCGCTCAGGGCGCGAAGCGGCCAGGAGCGAGCAGCAATGCCCGCGATCCTGCCGGTTGGGGCGCCCTCACTCAGCTGTCGATATCAGGCGAGGCTGGGCGGACCGCGAGCGCGGTCGGTACGAACCGGTCCGACTTGGAATGTCGCAGCGGAGAGGAATTCGAAACGTTCGTCACGCAGGTCGGTGACGACGTTGGCGAAATGCGCAATCGAGAATGGAGTCGCCGAGGCGACCAGCGAGAACGGACAGGGAGCGCTGTCCTGGACTGCATGCGAAGACGATTGCTCGGCGGCATCTTCACCGCCCTGCATCGCCGCGTGATGCGCGTGATGGTCCGCATGCTCGGACTGCGCGAACGCAACCGTCCCAAGTCGTTGAACGACACCCGCCGGGCAGAACATCAACTGCAGCCGGCCAGCTTCCACCGACAGCATGAAGCCCGTAGGGATCAGGGCCCGCGCCAGCAGCAGCGGGAGGATCCAGAGGCTCAGCAGTTTTAGAAAGTGGCGGCGCATGGCGGGTGGTCGATTACGAGAGGCAGTATACGCTGCCGCGCGCGTTACCGGATATTGCCAAAGTGCCGCATGCCCCCCCGCCTTTGGTGAGGCCTTACCCCGATCCGGTACACGGGACTTCCAATATTACAACTCAGCTGACGCGGCTTTCGCTCGCGGCGGGCAGCGGCTGCCCGTTGGCGTCGGCGGGCTGCAACTCGCCCTCCCACTTGGACACCACCGCGGTCGCGATGCTGTTGCCGATCACATTGGTGGCCGAGCGGCCCATGTCGAGGAAGTGATCGACTGCCAGCAGCAGGAGCATGCCGGCCTCGGGAATATTGAACTGCGGCAGCGTCGCCGCGATCACGACCAGCGATGCTCTCGGCACGCCGGCGATGCCCTTGGAGGTAAGCATCAGGATGGCGAGCATGACGATCTGCTGCGCGAAGGTCAGCTCGATACCGTACACCTGCGCGATGAACATCACCGCGAAGGTGCAATACATCATCGAGCCATCGAGATTGAACGAGTAGCCGACCGGCAGCACGAAGCTCGCGACGCGATTGCTGCAGCCGAAACGCTCCAGCTCTTCCAGAGTCTTGGGATAGGCCGCCTCGGAGCTGGCTGTGGAGAATGCCAGGATCACCGGCTCGCGTACGCGCCGGATCAGTTGCACCACGCGAGGACCGATGACCAGTCCGCCCATGATCATCAGCACGATCCACAGCACCAGCAGCGCAAAATAGAACTCGCCGACGAACACGCCATAGACGCGAATGATGCCCAAGCCTTCTTTGGCGACCGTATTGGCGAGCGCGCCGAATACCGCGAGCGGTGCGAACAACATCACATAGCCGGTCACTTTCAGCATGATGTGCGCGACCACGTCGATCACGTCGATGAGGATCTTGTTGCGTTCCCCCAGCGCCGCCATGGCGGTACCGAAGAACAACGAGAACACTACGATCTGCAGGATCTCATTGCGCGCCATGGCATCGATGATGCTGGTCGGCACGGTGTGCGAGATGAACGTGCTCAACGAGAGTGCGCCGGCCTCCACGCCCGAAGCCGCGTCCGCCTCTGGGATGGGCAATTGCATGACCTTGCCGGGCTCGAACAGCTGTACCAGGATCAGGCCCAGCGTCAGCGAGATCAGCGATGCGCCGATGAACCACGCCAGCGCCTTGCCACCGACGCGGCCGACGGTGGCGATGTCCCCCATCTTGGCGATGCCGACCACCAGCGTGGAGAACACCAGGGGCGCAATGATCATCTTGATCAGACGCAGGAACACCGTGGGTAGCAGCGACGCGACCTCGGCGAAGCCGGCGCTGGACTCCGGAAACCAGGCGTTCGCGACATAGCCGCTGCCGATGCCGAGCACCAGGCCGATCATGATCCAGGTCGTGAGGCGTTTGAACATGCAGCGTCCTCTACACGGCCACCAGCAACAGGATTCCCAGGGCGATGCGATACCAGGCGAACACCGTAAAGCGGTGCGTCTGGATGTAATGCAACAGCCACTTCACGGCGATGAACGCCACCACCGCCGACACCACGAAGCCCAGCGCCAGCTCGCCGAAGTTCTCGTCCGCGAGCGAGCCTGCTTCAACCATCTTCAGCGTCTCGTAGGCAGTGGCTGCGAACATGGTCGGAATGCCGACCAGGAACGCGAACTCGGCGGCCGCCGGGCGCGAGGTCATGCCTGCGAGCATGGCCGCGAATATGGTTGCCGCCGAGCGTGATGTGCCGGGAAAGACCGCGGCCAGGATCTGAGCCGCGCCCACCCACGTGGCCACACCCCAAGTCAATGTGTCGCGCACCGGCAGACGATCGGCGTAGGCCTCGACCGCGAAAATCACGAAGCCACCGACGATCAGAGCCCATGCGATGGGCGCCACTGTTTCCGGCAGCTCGAGGCCGAGCTCCTTGGCGGCGAGACCGCCCGCCACCGTGATGGCAAATGCCCAGCTCAGCTTGTACAGATAATCGCGATTATCCGGCTGGGCGAAATTGACGCTGAGGTTCCACAGCCGCCGCCAGTAGATGACCACCACGGCCAGGATGGCGCCCGCCTGAATGGCCACCGTGAACAGGTCCGAGCGCCGGCCCAGCCAGTGCTGGGCGATGAGCAGATGGCCGGTGCTGGAAATGGGCAGGAATTCGGTGATGCCTTCGATGATCCCGAGCAGGATGACCTGTAAAAAATTGTCCACTCGCCCCCATCACCTTCTCAAGGCACATCCGCCAATGATACTGACGCGGCGTGGCCGGCGACAGGGTTTGGGCTCTTTACTCCGAACGGCGGCGCGAACCAGCGACCAGCGGCCACAGGCCCGCGGCCAGCAGCAGGAAACTCACGATCACCACCGGCCAGTTGCCGACCTTTGCATACGGTGTCAAGCCGGCGCGCGGCAGTACGTCAGCGGTGAGCACGCCGGGCTTGAAGCGAGGCAAGGTCTTCTCGATATCTCCGTTCGCGCCGATGATGGCGGAGATGCCGTCGTTCGCGGCACGCAGCAACTGCCTGCCCGCTTCCAGTGCACGCATTCGACTGATCTGCAGATGCTGGTGCGCGGCGGTGGAATCGCCGAACCAGGCATCGTTGGTCACATTCACGAGCAGCGTCGCCGTCCTCAGCACTTCCAGTTGCTCCGATGCGTAAGCGTCTTCGTAACAGATGGTCATTGCCAGCTTCTGTCCCGCCGCGTCCAGCGCATCCTGATTGTCCACTCCGGCCTTGAAGCCGCTGTACGGCAGGTCCATGCCTCGCAGCCACTCGGTGGCCCATTTCGGCAACGGGAAATATTCGCTGAACGGCACCAGGCGCCGCTTGGCGTACCACTGCGGCTCCTGGTCCAGCGCCAGCACCGCGTTGAAATACACCTGCTCTTCGAAATCGTAACGAACCTGGCCGAGCACCAGCGCCGAGCCGGCGGTGTGCGCGGCAGTCCATTGCGCGCTCAACACATCGGTCAACTCGTGCGACAAACCCGGGAGCGCCGCCTCCGGCCAGATGATGAGCTGTGTGCCCAGATGCTCGCGAGTCAGGCCGCTATACAGCGCGATCGTTCTATCGCGTTGCTCCGGTGCCCATTTCATCGTCTGCGGCACGGCGCCCTGCACGATGGCGACACTGACCGGCTTGCCATTGGGTCGGGTCCATTCCTTGTCATGCAACGCGAGGCCCACGAGCCACACGACCGCGATGATGCTAGCGGCAGCGATTCGTATGTTCCGAGTACCGAGCACGAGTGCAGTCACCGCGCCGGCACACAGGGTCACCGCGAGACTGACGGTGTAGATGCCGCCAACGGGTGCCAGGCCCGCCAGCCACGTATCGATTTGGGTGTAACCCAGCGCCAGCCACGGGAAGCCACTGAGAAACCAGCCACGAAACCACTCGAGGATCACGATGGCCGCCGGCAGCACCAGCAGCCAGCGAATCCAACCCTGCGCTGGAATCCAACGTTTCAGGGCATAGCCCACGATAGCCATATACGCCGCCATGATGGCGACCAGCGCCAGCATCACGAACAGCGTCAGCCAGACCGGTGCGTTTCCAATCGTATGGATGCTGTGATAGAGCCAATAAGTACCGGCGAGATAGGTGCCTGCCGTGAACGCAAAGCCGCGCTTGGCCGCTTCTCCCGGCGTGGCGTCCTGCCACGCAAGAAACAAAAAAACGAAGCACGCGATCGCCAACGGCCACAGGTTGAACGGCGCAAAGCCCAGCGACACCAGCGCGCCGACCGGCAGAGACAAATGCGTGTAGTACTTGAATGCACGCACTCTCGAAGCGTAATCCGTGTACGGCAGGGTCGCCAATTGTTCGCTGGAGATGTTGTTCACCTGGCAGTTGGCGGCTGGCGGTTAGCGGTTGGTGGCTAGTTTCTTTCACTAACCCCCAACCGCTAACCGCCAACCGCTTGGGACTACTCGTCCTGCGGCTCGATATCGCGCGGCGTGATCACACGCAGCAGATCGAGCCGGCGGCGATCGGCGCGCAGCACCTTGAATTCGAGCCCGCCCATCGAAAAAGATTCACCGCGCCGGGGCAGCCGGCCCAGGCTGCTGATGGCCAGCCCACCGATGGTGTCGAACTCCTCGTCGCTGAAATCGGTGCCGAAATAGTCGTTGAATTCATCGATGCGCGTCTGCGCCTTGACCGTGAACTGGCGCTCGCCCTCCTTGCGGATGTCCAGGTCGTCATCGGTGTCGTACTCATCGCCGATGTCGCCGACGATCTGCTCCAGCACGTCTTCGATGGTGACCAGCCCGGACACGCCGCCGTACTCATCGACCACGATGGCCATGTGATGATGGCTGATGCGGAATTCCTTGAGCAGCACGTTGAGTCGCTTGCTCTCGGGAATGAACACCGCCGGACGCAGGCATTCCTTGATGTCGAAGCTGCCGCTCGAACCCTCGCTGAAGTAACGCAACAGGTCCTTGGCCAGCAGCACGCCGACGATCTGGTCGCGATCCTCGCCGATCACGGGATAGCGCGAATGGCCCGACTCCACCACCAGCGGCAGGATGGTCTCCGGCGGATCGTCGCGATTGACGATGATCATCTGCGAGCGCGGCACCATGATGTCCCGCACCTGCAGCTCGACCACGCGCAGCACGCCTTCGAACATTGCGTGCGCATCGGAATCGATGATGCCTCTTTCGCGCGCGTGGGCCAGCACCTCGTTGAGGTCTTCCAAGTCGCGTGGCTCGCCGGTGAGCGAGCCGGTGATTCGTCGCAGCCAACCACCAGCGTGATGACTGTGCTCTTCAGGCATACGGGTTGTCATATCCAAGTTGCGCCAGAATCAGTACTTCACGAGCTTCCATCACGCTGGCGTCACGTTCGGTTTCGTGATCGAAGCCCAGGAGGTGCAGCACGCCGTGGACCACCATGTGGGCCCAATGCGCCTGCACCGGCTTGCTCTGCTCTCTGGCCTCGCGCGCCACTACCGGCGCGCAGATCGCCAGGTCACCGAGCTCGGAAAATTCGTTGCTGGGGAATCGCGCCGGCACGCCGTTGTTTCTAGGCGCAAGCGTTGCGGCGGGAAACGACAGGACGTTGGTCGGCTTGTCCTTGTGGCGCCAGGTGCGATTGAGACGGCGGCTCTCGGCGGCGCCAACGATACGAATGGTGAGCGCAAGCTCGCCATCACCGCGCGGCGGATAGTGGGCGCAGGCTGCCTGCGCCCACCGGTTCAGACTCCGGGCATGCGGTACGCCGCGACGCGAACTTGCCATTTGCACGGTCACGGCCAGTCTCAAGCTCCGCTGCCTCCAGGCCGGTCGGGGGCTGCCGCCTGTTTCTGTTCGTACGCCTGCACGATCCGCTGCACCAGCGGATGGCGGACCACGTCACGCGATGTGAAGTAGCTGAAAGCCACACCATCCACGCCCGGCAATACGTTCATCACGTGCTTCAGGCCGGACATCTGCTGCTTCGGCAGGTCGGTCTGCGTGATGTCGCCGGTCACCACCGCCTTGGAGCCGAAGCCCATGCGCGTCAGAAACATTTTCATCTGCTCGACCGAAGTGTTCTGAGCTTCGTCGAGAATGATGAAGGAGTCATTGAGGGAACGGCCCCGCATGAACGCCAGCGGCGCGATCTCGATCACCTGCCGCTCGATGGCGCGCGCCACGCGATCGAAGCCCATCATGTCGTAGAGCGCGTCGTACATCGGGCGCAGATACGGATCGACTTTCTGGCCGATGTCGCCGGGCAGGAAGCCCAGGCGCTCGCCGGCCTCCACCGCCGGACGCACCAGCACGATGCGACGAACGCGATCCGTCTGCAGCGCCTCGACCGCGCACGCCACGGCAAGATAGGTCTTGCCGGTGCCCGCCGGGCCGATGCCGAACGTCAGGTCGTTGGTGTGGATGTTGTGCAGATATTGTCGCTGATTCGGCCCCCGCCCTCGAATGCCGCCGCGCTGCGTGTGGATCGTCCACTCGTCCGACGGACGGGGCGCGACCAAGACTGGCGTCGTTGTTTCTTCCATCCCTGCCTCCTGCACTGCCAAGTGCACACGATCCGGTGTGATTGATTCTTTGGACGACAGCTCGAACAAACGTCGCAGCACCCGCTCGGCTGCGTTGGCCGCGGCGGGCTTGCCGGACACTTCCAGCCGGCCGCCACGGCGATGCACCTGCACGTTCAACCGCTGCTCGACGTGACGCAGGTTCTCGTCCATGGGACCGACGAAATTGGCGAGCCGGGAATTGTCCACTGGCTCGAACGCGAGCTCACGCGTTGCTATGGATGCGTTCAATGCTGTGCCACGCGCCAACTCATTGGGCAACCGCGGCAAGCTGCGCCGCGGCCGCGATGGAAGAGGTTTCGCCCGCGCCCACCAGCCGGCCACGCAGCGAATTCGGCATGGCCTCGGTGATCAGCACGTCGGCGAATTGATTGATCAGCGAGTGCGGGCCATCGAAGTTGACCCAGCGCATGTTCTCGGTCTTGCCCGCCAGCTGCCGCGCGTCCTTCTTTGCGGGCCGCTCGACGAGCACACGTTGCACCGTGCCGATCATGCCGCGGCTGATGGCCATTGCCTGCTGATTGATGCGTGACTGCAAGCGCTCCAGGCGCTGATGCTTCTCTTGCTGAGAGACATCATCGGGAAGCGACGCGGCCGGCGTGCCGGGACGACGGCTGTAGATGAAACTGAAAGACTGATCGAAGCCTACGTCGGCGATCAGGTTCATGGTGGCTTCGAAATCGCGCTCGGTCTCGCCGGGGAAACCGACGATGAAGTCCGAAGAGATGCTGATGTCCGGGCGCACGGCGCGCAGCTTGCGGATCTTTTGTTTGTATTCAAGCGAGGTGTAGCCGCGCTTCATTGCGGCCAGGATGCGATCGGAACCGGCCTGCACCGGCAGATGCAAATAGTTCGCGAGCTGCGGCACGTCGCGATAAGCCTCGATCAATGAATCCTTGAACTCGACCGGATGCGAGGTGGTGAAGCGGATGCGCTCGATGCCAGGCACGTCCGCCACGCAATAAATCAATGTGCCCAGATCGCAGGGGGTTCCATCGTCCATGGGGCCGTTGTACGCATTGACGTTCTGGCCCAGCAGATTGATTTCCTTGACGCCCTGGTCGGCCAGTTGACGAATCTCCTGCATCACCGACTCGAACGGCCGACTGACTTCCTCGCCGCGCGTGTAGGGCACGACACAGAAGGTGCAGTACTTGCTGCACCCTTCCATGATGGACACGAACGCCGTGGCGCCCTCGGCGCGAGGGGCAGGCAGGTTGTCGAACTTCTCGATCTCGGGAAAGCTCACGTCGACCACCGAGCGGCCGGCCGACTGGATCTCGCGAATCATCTCCGGCAGGCGGTGCAGGGTCTGCGGGCCGAACACCAGGTCGACATAAGGCGCCCGCTTGGTGATGCCCTCGCCTTCCTGGCTGGCAACACAGCCGCCCACGCCGATCAACAAGTCGGGGTTCGCTTTCTTCAACTGCTTCCAGCCGCCGAGCTGCGAGAACACCTTCTCCTGCGCCTTCTCGCGTACCGAGCAGGTGTTGAGCAGCAGCAGGTCGGCCTGCTCTGGGTCATCGGTGACTTCGTACCCTCCGGTCTCGCGGAGCACGTCCACCATCCGGGCGGAGTCGTACTCATTCATCTGGCAGCCGAAAGTGCGGATAAAAACGCGAGGCATTGGGTTCGGACGGGCGGACGATCGCAGGCAATTGGGAGGATGGCCAAGGATAAGGTCGCCGCCCCGCCTTTTCCACCGGCGCCGCGGATTTAGGGCCGTCGGCGACAATTTGAGCGGCCAGGCGCGGAAATGGGGCAATCTTTTGTCAATTCAAGGTCCTAGGTGGTTTGGGTGTGGTTGGCCGGACCCTCCCCCCTAGCCCCTCCCGCGTCCGGGAGGGGGCACGGCTTTTTTATTTTTCCCAGAAGGACAGCTCCTCTCGAACTCTGATCGTCCTGGAAAAACAAGAGTTCTGGCCCCTCCCGGGCACGGGAGGAGATTTAGGGAATAGGTCTGGACACCCGCATGCGAGGAGTTGAGCGGGCGCGCCAGCTCGCGCCACGATCCAGGGCACCGGTAGGGACACGACCGCCCGACCGTTCCGCCTCTTCCTGAAAAAATCGAGATTTTGGTTCCCCCTCCCGGAAACGGGAGGGGTTAGGGGGTGGGCAACACCGTTTCAGAACGGTTATAGATACCAAAAACCGTAAACAGCCCCACGATGTGAGTGAATAACAGGGTTTTCCTGCATTTGCGCTCTGACAGCGCCGGCATGATCGTCAATAGCACGGCGAAACCCGCAATCGTTGTTGACAGCCCGTTGGAGCAGCTGTTCGAGCATCTGGATCGAGCGCGACCAGGCGCGTGGCAGCGCGAGTTCGTCCCACGCCCGCGACCCGCGCCGCAACCGCATCGCCGACAAAGCAGGGACCTGCCGTTGCGCCCGCGTCATCGCCGTCATCGCGATGGCATACGCCAGTTCCAAGTCATGCTACTGCGCAAGGGGCCGCCCAGATCAGCCTCCTTGCAGTTGCGAAGGAAACTCGCGATGGTGGAGGCGCTGCGCCCCGTCGCCTTGTGCATTCGTTGGCAGCGCGCCCGGCGAAGTGCGATTTGCACGAGCAGCCGTTGACACCAAAGAGGTGAGTGACCTCAGGGAGCTTTGTTGTGAGTCAACAATCTGACCATGTTCGCTCCTCCTCTTCGGAACATCCACACCGGTGCACCGATCATTGCTACGCCGAGCACGACAATAAGGCTATGTCCGTCATGAAAGCCCACGCGTGCAGAATGGAAACTTTAATTCGTAAGCGGTTAGTTAACCACATTCTTCCCAGCTGACCGTTCGCGCGAGAAGCTGTCGCTCATCCAAAGCGGAGGTGATGAGATGACAGCGACGATGACGGACAAGCAGCGCCAAGCCGTGGCGGCCATGGAAGCGTCTCG
>NZ_DASWVW010000055.1:0-230380 GCF_036406195.1 Steroidobacter sp. | reverse complement strand
CGCTCAACAGCTAAAGCTCATCGCCCAACGACACCTGCGTGTGATCCAGCGATCACGGCGACGAGTTCGCAACTACTTCAAGCATCGTGAGATTTGCTACGCTGCATAGTAGTTCAGGTACAAGCACGCCGGGTTAATAGTTAGCGCCCTGCAGTGGTTGGCGGTTAGCGGTTAGGGCAGAACGGAGGCCAGGATTTAGCTCATTTCTGGCCAACCGCTATCCGCTATCCGCGAACCGCTGCGACAAAGACGGTTAACTAAGCACCATTGGGATTAAGGGCTCGTCGTCTCGCCGCTCGGCGTGATGATCGCGATCACGCCAAACTTCGGGCTGTCCAGGTAATGCCGTTCGTTGCTACGCATGCGGCGTGTCTGCCGTAGCACGTAGCGCTGTCCGTCTTCGGCGGAATCCAGCGTCAGGTCCAATGTGAGATGCAGATAGCGCCCGCGTGACAACGCGACCTGGCCTTGCAGCCCCGATGAGCCTGGCACCAGCGAGCTGAGCGAGAGATATTTGGCCGAGTCGCGAGCAAAGCCAGGCTGCGTCCAGCCGATATGCGCCAACGGTTGATAACTCCGGTTGCGACGCATCGTGTCTTCGACGGCCGTGAGCTTCATCTTCGCTGCGGGCAGGGCCGGGAAGGTGACCGTCGGTGCCGCGACCGTAGGCACATCGGCCAGCTCGGAAGACGACAACTCATCCTCCGGAATATCCAGCCGCTGCGCGGCACCTGCCGCCTCCGTGCCCCAGTTCTCGGGCGTTTCGCGGCCACCAAGATTGCGAAAGATCAGCAACTCGACATCGTAGGACTGCACCGGCGCAGCCGCTTGCTGTGCGACTGCAGAGCCCACCACCGACATCAAAGCGGCAAGCCATACCGCCACACCGAGCTTGCGCTGGCGGGCCCCGAAGCGAGTGACCGAAGCTGAATGAGTCATGGGGGAGAAGTTTACCAGTTGGCGGCGGCTGGCAGGGGAGAGGGAAGTGTCGCGTTTGAGTGACCGTTTTGCGCTAGCGCCACTAACGTTTGAACCGCTGAGATTTACTCGAACCTGACTTGTAACTGACCGTCGGCTTGGGCGGCGCAGGCCTGGCGGGCTGACTGGTCTTGGCGGCAGCCGCAGCAATCACTTTCTCACGCTTCCTTTCGGCTTCCAGCTCCGCCGCCGTCGGCGTGGACTTGCTCAGCTCGGAGAGCAACTGCTCCACCGCCGTGAACCGCAATTCCTCTTGTTCAAGATTCGTCGTGAATCGAAGCTTGTTGCCACCCTCCAAGCGATGCGTGCGCGAGTTACGCTGCACGTAACGAATCAGAGCGCCAGGCTCAACTTTGGTGTCGCTCTCGAAGGTGACCGACCCGCCGCCAGGGCCTACGTCGATCTTGCGCAAGCCGAGATTGCGGGCGGCCTGCTTGAACTCGGCGATGCGGAACAAGTTCTTGGCCGGCGGTGGCAGCAGGCCAAAGCGATCGATCATTTCGACCTGCAACTCACGCAGTTCCTCGTTGGTCTTGGCTGCCGCGATGCGCTTATACAAAACCAGGCGCAAATGAACGTCAGGCAGATATTCATCGGGCAGCAAGGCGGGCAGGTGCAGATCCACCTCGGGGCCTTGGTGCATGGGCTCGTCGAGCTGCGGCACCTTGCCGGACTTCAACGCATTCACCGCGCGCTCCAGCATCTCCATGTACAGCGCGTAACCAATCTCCTGGATCTGCCCGCTCTGTTCCTCGCCGAGCAATTCGCCGGCGCCGCGGATTTCGAGGTCGTGGGTCGCCAGAGTGAAGCCGGCGCCGAGGTCTTCCAGCGATTCGATAGCTTCCAACCGCTTCACCGCATCCGCCGTCATGAGATTGCGCGGCGGCGTCATCAAGTACGCATAGGCCTGATGATGCGAGCGACCGACGCGGCCACGCAGCTGGTGCAACTGGGCCAGGCCGAGTTTGTCGGCGCGATCGATAATGATGGTGTTCGCTGAGGGCACGTCGATGCCGCTCTCGACGATGGTGGTACACACCAGCAGGTTGGTGCGCTGGTGATAGAAATCGAGCATCACCTGTTCCAGCTCGCGCTCGCGCATCTGGCCGTGGCCCACGGCAATGCGTGCTTCGGGAACCAGCTCGGCCAAGGTGCGAGCAGTCTTCTCGATGGTGTCGACGCTGTTGTGCAGGAAATAAATCTGGCCGCCGCGTCGGAGCTCACGAAGACAGGCTTCGCGAATCGTCGCCGTATCCCATTGCGACACGAAGGTCTTGATCGACAGTCGCGACACCGGAGGTGTCGTGATCAGCGACAGCTCGCGCAAGCCGCCCATGGCCATGTTGAGCGTGCGAGGGATCGGCGTGGCAGTGAGCGTCAACACATCCACTTCGGCGCGCAACTGCTTCAGTTTCTCCTTGTCCTTGACGCCGAAACGATGCTCTTCGTCGATGATGAGCAAGCCGAGCCGGGCAAATTTCACCCCGGTCTGCAGCAGCCGATGGGTGCCGACGACGATATCGGTTTGGCCCGACTCCAAAGTCTCTATCACCTGATTCACTTCCCTGGCCGTACGGAAGCGTGAGAGTGACTCCACGCGCACAGGCCAGTCGGCGAAGCGATCGGCGAAGGTTTGATAGTGCTGTTGCGCGAGGAGGGTCGTCGGCACGAGAACCGCGACTTGCTTGCCTGCCTGCACGGCAACGAACGCAGCGCGCAAAGCCACTTCGGTTTTGCCGAAGCCCACGTCGCCGCACACCACGCGATCCATCGGCCGCCCGCTGCCGAGGTCGTCGATCACGGCGCGAATGGCTTGCGCCTGATCTGGCGTCTCTTCGAACTTGAATGCAGATTCGAACGCACGCAAGTCGTCTTCGGGCGCAGTGAGTTGCTCGCCCTGTCGCGCGGCGCGGCGCGAATACAGATCCAACAGCTCGGCAGCTGTATCGCGAATGCGCTGCGCCGCCTTCCTGCGCGCCTTTTCCCAAGCATCGCCGCCAAGCTTGTGCAGTGGCGCCTGTTCGGCGGGCGCGCCGGTGTAACGGCTGACCAGATCCAGCGCTTGCACCGGAACATACAACTTGTCGCCTTCGGCGTATTCGAGCACCAGGAACTCGCTGGTCAGACCGCCAACGTCCAGCGTCGTGAGGCCGACGAATCGGCCGACGCCGTATTCCTCGTGAACCACGGGTGAGCCGGGGTGCAGATCGGTGAGATCGCGAATGATTTTTTCGGGATCGCGCTCCGGGCGGCGGCGCCGGCGCTCCTGCCGGGCACGCTCGCCGAACAATTGTTCTTCGGCGATCAGCGCAAACGGCGGCTCGTCCAGCTGCAAACCCGTCGAGATCGGCGATACGGTGATGGCCAGCCGTGCGTCACCGTCTTTGAATGCCGACCAGCTCTCGACCAGTTGTGGACGCAGGTGACTCTTGTGCAGCAGGTCGATCAGCATCTCGCGGCGGCCGGCCGACTCGGCGGCGAGCAGCACGCGGCCAGGAAATGAACCCAGGAAATTCACCAGCTCGCGTGCGGGCTCTTCGCTGCGCTGGTCGACGCGCAGGCTCGGCGGTACCCGGGTGGAGAAGTTCTGGTAGGGCTTCGGGGTCGTCAGCGGATCCAGCTCGACGCGCGACAGCTCGATGCGTCGATAGGACGTCATCCGCTGCATGAGCTCCGCCACTGGCATGAACACTTCGCGAGGCAACAGGATCGGCCGTTCCGCGTCGTGGCCACGCTGTTCGTAGCGGCTTTCGACTTCGGTGAACGCCTGTGCCGCCAGCGAATCGATCTCGCGCTCGGCGGCGATGATGGTGTTCTGCGGCATATAGTCGAGCAGGGTCGCAGTGCCGTCGAAGAACAACGGCAGGTAATACTCGATGCCCGGCGGCGGCGAGCCCTCGGCAATATCGCGATAGATCGACATGCGCGTGAGATCGCCGGGGAAGCGATTGCGGAAGCGCCGCTTGAAGTTCTGGATGCCCTCGGCGGTCAGCGGGAACTCGCGAGCGGGCAGCAAGCGCAGTGCCGTCACCTTCTCGCCGGAGCGCTGCGTCTCCGGATCGAACTTGCGAATCGATTCGACCTCGTCATCGAACATGTCGAGGCGATACGGCGTGTCGCTGCCCATCGGATACAGATCGACGATCGAGCCGCGCACCGCGAACTCGCCCGGTGCCATCACTTGCGAGCTCGAGACGTAGCCGGCGCCGGCGAGTCGGTCGCGAAACGCCGCCACGTCGAATTTCTCGCCAGCCCGCAAATCGAATGCATGCGCATCGATGTACGCCTGCGGCGGCAGTCGTTGCAGCATCGTCTCCAGATCGACGATGACGATGCCCTTGGTCATGCGCGGCAGCGTCGACAACAGTCGCAGCCGTTGCGAAACGATGTCGGGATGCGGCGAGAACAGGTCGTAGGGCAGCGTCTCCCAGCCGGCGAAGATTTCGATCGGCGTGCCGGGCTCGCAGAAGAAGCGCAGCTCGTCTTCGGTGCGACTGGCCTGGCGGGCGTCGTGAGCGATCACCAGCAGCGGCTGGGACGATTTGCGCGCGGCCTCGGCGAGCCACAGGGAAGTGGCGGAGCCATAGAGTTGGCCCCAGCGCACTTGCAGTTGTGTACGGCTGGGAAGCAGCGGACGGTCGGAGTCGGTCATCGCGCGTTTAATGGGGGCGTTGGCGCCCGATCAAAATGGAAAAAGCCAAATAGCGGACACTCGGGCCGATGCCGCAGGGGCACCCCGAGGGGGCGATGACTCTACCAGAGCGGGCGCGCCGCCGCCGGCGCGCTAGCGAGGGGGACCGACCGAGCCGGGCTCAGCCGATCGCGACGGTGTGAATGACCAGCTGATGCTCGAAGTACACCACGAAGCCAGGGTATTCCCAGCGGGTGATCGGCGGTTCGCCGACGGGTGCGGCGCGCTGCGTGGGGGCGCCAAAGGTGGCTTCCACCTTTTCCATGGACATGCCCCGGGACGGCCGGTTGGCCTGCTCGCTGGCCGTGGGGGCGGGCGGAGTGGTCAGCTCGTCGGCCCCGGCGGCGGCCGCTGCCATTGAAACGACCAGCCCGGCCAGCAGCCGTGGCAGCACAATGCGCAGTTTCGGGCGAATCTGAAAGCTCATACACCCCTCCCTATCGGGATTCCTTCGGCCCTTGCAGGACCCGCGGCACTGTATAGCAGGGCTTACATAACGGCCAAGCGCGGGGCCTCGATTTGTTGTCCCAGTTCACACTTTACGGCCAGTGCAGGATGTTGCCCCGGCCGTTCATCGTCCGGCCGGCCCAGGGGCGGCGACATGCACTGGCAGCGTGCAATTTGACACTGACAGTTCACATTGCGGCCGGCGGCAAGGTAGCCTTGCCCGCCCGCAAAGGAGATCCATGTTCCACCCCCTGCCGCTCTACATCGGCCTGCGCTACGTGCGCAGCCGCAGCCAAGGCTTCTTCGTCTCATTCATCAGTTGGGTTTCGATGCTGGGCATCTGCGTCGGGGTGGCGGCGTTGATCACGGTCATTTCGGTGATGAACGGGCTGGAGGGCGAGATGCGGGGCCGCCTGCTGAGCGTGGCGTCGCATGCCACCCTGGCGGGCACACCTGAACAGCTGCGGCACTGGGAGACCCTGGCGGATCAGATCCGCAGGGAAGACGGCGTCGTCGGCGTCGCGCCGTACATCGACCTGCAGGGCATGCTGGGGCGGGGCGAGGACATGCGTGGCGCGCTGATTCACGGCGTCGATCCCGAACTGGAGTCCCAGGTGTCGGACATGGCGGCTCACATGCAGGTGGGCAGCTTCGACGACCTCGTGCCGGGCGAGCAGCACATCATCCTGGGGTCCGGCCTGGCGTACGCGCTCGATGCGCGAGTGGGCGACGAGATCACGGTGCTGGTGCCCGCGCTGGCGGGTGCGGAGGGCGGCATGGTCGCCGGCATCGAGCTGCGGCCGCGCATTCAAAATTTCATCGTCAGCGGCGTTTTCGAAGTGGGCGCGCAGGAGCACGACAACGTGCTGGCGATCGTTCATTTGCAGGATGCCGCGGGACTTGCGGGCACACTGGGTCTGCCCAGCGGCCTGCGCCTGAAGTTCAGCGACATCTTCGCCGCGCCGGTGCGTGCGCCGCAGATCAACGCGGCGCTCGGCGGGCAATTCAAAGTCAGCGACTGGTCGATCGAGAACGCCAGTTACTTCAGAGCCGTGCGCATCGAAAAGACCATGATGAGCCTGATCCTGATGCTCATCGTGGCGGTGGCCGCATTCAACATCGTCGCCGCGCTGGTCATGGTGGTGAACGAGAAACGCACCGATATCGCGATCCTGCGCACCGTCGGCATGACGCCGCGCGCCATCGTCGGCGTGTTCATGACGCAAGGTGTGTTGATCGGCTGGGTCGGCGCGCTGTTGGGCCTGGTGGTCGGCTTGCTGCTGGCGTTCAACGTCAGCACCATCGTGCCGTTCCTGGAAGGCCTGTTCGGCGCCAAGGTGTTCGACCCCAGCGTGTTCGTGATCTCCGATATGCCCTCGGAAGTGCAATGGCCGCAGGTGGCTGCCATCACGATCACGGCCTTGGTCCTGACGGTGCTCGCGACGATCTACCCGTCATTGCGTGGCGCGGCGACCGAGCCGGCGGAAGCGTTGCGCTATGAGTAGTCGTTACGAGTTCCTCATTGGTCGGCGCTATCTGCGCTCGAATCGTGGCAACCGCTTCGTTTCATTCATCTCGACCATTTCGATGCTCGGCATCGCCATCGGCGTCGCGGTGCTCATCGTGGTGCTGTCGGTGATGAACGGCTTCGAGCGCGAGGTGCGAGGCCGCATTCTCAATCTCACCTCGCACGCGACCATCAGCGCCTTCGGCTCGGGCCTGCCGGACTGGGAGGACACGGCCGCGAGAATCGGTGAGCATCCCGATGTCGTCGCTGTCGCGCCCTACATCGAACAACAAGCGTTGCTGCTTGCCGGGGACAAGAGCAGCGGCGCCGTGGTCACGGGCGTGCTGGCCGACCACGAACGCAATGTCACGTCCATCACAGACAAGATGGCAGCGGGCTCGTTCGAGGATTTGCAGGCCGGCGGCTTCGGCATCGTGCTCGGCGTTGAGCTGGCGAACGCGCTTGGTGTGAAGCTTGGCGATCGTGTCGTGGTGGTCACGCCGTTGCGCACGGTTACGCCGGTGGGCGTGAAGCCGCGCTACCGAAATTTCAAAGTGGTCGGCATCTTCAACGCGGCCATGTACGAGTTCGATCGCAATCTCGCGTACATCAACCTGGAAGACGCCGCGCTGCTGTATCGCATGGGCGATCAGGTCACCGGTTTGCGGCTGAAGCTCGCCGATATGTTCGAGGCGCCGCGGCTGGTGCGCGAGTTGGCGCTGTCGCTGGGCGGTGGCTATTACATCGACGATTGGACCCGCAAGCACGCCAACTTCTTCCGCTCCATCCAGCTCACCAAATCGGCGATGTTCCTGATCCTGCTGCTGGTGGTTGCGGTGGCCGCGTTCAACATCGTGTCCACGCTGGTGATGGTGGTGAAAGACAAGCGTGCCGATATCGCGATCCTGCGTACCATTGGCGCTTCACCGCGCGGCATCCTGACGATCTTCATGACCCAGGGCACGGCCATCGGTTTCATCGGTACGGCTGCCGGCGTCGCGCTCGGTGTACTGATCTCGGTCAATCTGGAAACGTTGATCCATGGGCTGGAAGCGCTGCTCGGCGTGCATTTCCTGGACGCCAAGGTGTATTTCATCAGCGACCTGCCGGCCACGGTGCAATGGCCCGATGTGCTCAAGATCAGCCTGACGACGTTCCTGCTGTGCTCGCTGTCGACGCTGTATCCGGCCTGGCGCGCGGCGCGTACCCAGCCGGCGCAATCGCTGCGTCACGATTGAATCCGCGACCGACGCCCGATCACGAGTTTCATAACAAGAGAGTTCCATGGCCGATCCGGTTCTTGCCTGCAGCAACCTGACCAAGCATTTCCAGCAGGGCGACACCCGCGTGGAGGTGCTCAAAGGCATCGACTTCGCGATTCATCCCGGCGAGCGCGTCGCCATCGTCGGCGCTTCCGGCTCCGGCAAGACCACGCTGCTGCAATTGTTGGGCGGCCTGGACCTGCCGACCTCGGGCACGGTGACCATTGCCGGTCAGCAGATCAATCAACTTTCGGACAAGGAGCGTGGCGATTTGCGCAATCGGGCGCTGGGCTTCGTCTATCAGTTCCATCACCTGCTGCCGGAGTTCACGGCGTTGGAGAACGTCGCCATGCCGCTGCTGATTCGGCGCGTGTCTGTCGAAGAAGCACGCTCGCAAGCACGACAGTTGCTGGAGCGGGTTGGATTGAGCGCGCGCTTGGATCATCGCCCGGGGCAACTGTCCGGTGGCGAGCGTCAGCGCGCGGCAGTGGCACGCGCATTGGTGACTCGTCCGCCCGTGGTGTTGGCCGACGAACCCACAGGCAATCTCGACGGCGCGAATGCGCGTCAAGTGTTCGAGTTGATGCTGGAGCTCAATCGCGAGCTGGGCACTGCGCTCATCATCGTGACGCACGCGCCTGAGCTTGCTGCGCAGATGCAGCGCTCGCTCACGCTGAGCGACGGTCGCCTGCACGCGACCTGACAGTGTGCCGGATTTCCCATCCGGCCATTCGCTCTTCACCTGCCATCAGTCACTTCCAATCTGCGTCTTGCCCCCTTTGCGCTCGTGATACTTGAGCACCAGGCTCAAGTGCCACAGGCCGCCGACCAGAATGTAGCCGGCCACGGCCGCGGCGCTGCCTAGCACCAGGCATCCCAGCAGGAACGGTTTCCAGATCGGCAGCAGCGTGGTGCTCAGCCATTGCCAGCTCATTTCGAAATCCACATTGCGGCCGGGCACGTCCAGCAGGCGGCAGCCCACCCAATAGGCGGCCATGTACAGCGGCACCATGGTGAACGGGTTGGCGAGGAAGGTGCCGAAGATCGCGGCTGGCAGGTTCAGGCGCAGGCCCAGGGCGACGAGCGTGGCCAGCAGGACCTGCAAGGGAATCGGCACGAACGAAATCAGCAGGCCGAGCGCAAAGGCGCGCGTCACGCTGCGCCGGTTCAAGCTCCAGTACATCGGCTGCTCGAGCAGCAGGCGGAAGGGCCGCATGAACCATTGATCCTTCCAGCGATGGCGCTGGCGGCTCAGTGGTTTGAAAAAGCGTCTGGGCATGCGGCGGGCGCGAAGTTGACGATGGCTGATTATCTCAGTCGTGCGGCTGGACGCGAAGGAATTGTGGCTGCGCAAGGAGGCGCGATGGTAGCGATTGCCCTGGCATTTCTTACCGGTCATTGCGTGATTCACAGCCTGTCGAGGCTGCCGGACCTCGCCGTGTTGGCGTTCGTCCTCGGGGTCTCATGCGCAGTGCTCCTCAGTGGGCCGCTGGCAGCGCGCCTGCCAGGCGGCTCGAGCATTCGCAAGGTACTGCTGGCGGCTGCGTTCGGATTCTTGTGGGCGTGGGTGCACGCGGCGATGCGCATGGCAGACGATTTGCCTGCCGCGTTCGAAGGCAAGGATGTGACAGTGCTTGGCTTCGTTGCGTCATTGCCGGATTCGGGTGTCGATCCTCAGTTTGTCTTCGATGTCCTCGCCGCGGAACCGGGGATTCCGCGGCGGTTGCGTTTGAGGTGGTATCGCGCTACTGCCACGCCGCAACCCGGCGAGCACTGGCAGCTCACCGTTCGTTTGAAACGTCGCAATGGGTTCGCCAATCCGGGCGGATTCGACTACGAAGGTCATTTGTTTCGTGAAGGCATCGGCGCCACGGGCTACGTGCGCGACACTGCGGATAACCGACGCGTGGAGGTGACATCGCACGGCTATTGGATCGCCCGCGTTCGGGGCTGGATCGGCGCGCGGATCGCCGCAGCTGTGGGTGAGCACGACATGCTCGGCATACTGCAAGGGCTCGCGATCGGCGATACCCGCGCCATGAAAGTGGAACAGTGGCGAGTATTCGCCGCGACCGGCACGACTCATCTCATGGCCATCTCCGGCCTGCATATCGGCATGGTTGCCATGCTGGCGGCGTGGGCTGGTGGGTACATCGTTCGCAACCGTCGTGCGCAGTCGCTAGGCCTCACCGCCATGCACGGTCAGGTGCTGGCCGGGCTGTCGGCGGCGGTTATCTATTCAGTGTTGGCCGGGCTGTCCATTCCCACTCAGCGCACGCTGGTCATGCTATGTATCTATTTCGCTCTACGGTGGAGCCGCAGGACGCTGGCGATCAGCCGATCGTTGAGCCTGGCCTTGATCGCAATCCTGCTGCTGGATCCGTTCGCGCCGCTGGCGGTGGGCGCGTGGCTATCGTTCATCGCCGTGGTGGTCATTCTGATGGCCACCTCGGGACGCCTGATTCGCGAAGGCATGATTGTGAGCTTCGGTCGCGTGCAACTGGCGGTGACGATCGGCTTGGTCCCGGTGTTGCTAGTGTCTTTCGGCAACTTGTCACTGGTGGCGCCGCTCGCGAATGCGTTCGCGATTCCGGCTTTCACGCTCTTGATCGTGCCTGCCGTCCTGGCCGGGACGTTGGCCGCCATTATTCATCAGGAGTCGGGCGCGGTGCTGCTGCAGTTGCCGGCGGCACTGCTCGATGCAGGTTGGCCGATGCTGGAATGGATGGCAAGCCAACCGTTGGCGGTGTGGTACGTGCCGCAGCCGTCATTGCCTGTATTGGCGGCCCTGATCGCAGGCGTGGTGCTACTGATGATGCCCGCGATCTGGCCGATGCGGCTGGTGGGAATGTTCATGTGCTTGCCGATGATGTTCTATCGCGCGCCGACGCCCGCGCCCGGGACGTTCGAATTGACCGTGCTGGACGTGGGGCAGGGATTGGCAGCGGTGGTGCGGACGCATTCGCGCGTGCTTGTATACGACACGGGGCCTGCGTTTCCGTCCGGCCGTAGCGCGGCTGAATTGGCTGTGCTGCCGTATCTGCGCCATTACGGTGTGCGCAGCCTCGATGCGTTGATCGTGAGCCACGGCGATCAAGACCACAGCGGCGGCTTGGTCGACGTGCTCGCGGCGCTGCCGGTGCGAGCGCTGTTGGTGGGCCCTTCTGTCGATATCAGCCGAGGAGAGATATCGACCGATGCATCGACTTGCGAGCGCGGACAGCAGTGGCAATGGGACGATGTGACCTTCACGCTGCTGCATCCGGACACGAGATCTGGATCGCGGGCGCCGCACCGATCCGGCAATGACAGTTCCTGCGTGCTGCATATCGGCGGGGCATTCGGTACCGCATTGCTGACTGGCGACATCGAGTCGGACGCGGAAGGCGAGTTGCTCGAACGCGGGCTGTCGCCGGCCACCATCGTGGTCGCGCCTCATCACGGCAGTGAGACTTCGTCGAGTTCGCTATTCGTCGCCGCCACGCGACCGGATGTGACGATCTTTTCCACCGGCTATCGCAATCGCTGGAATTTTCCGCGACCGGCGGTAGTCGAACGCTGGCGCGAAGCCGGCGCGCGCAGCTTCGATACGGGCGCGAGCGGCGCCATCAGCGTGACTTTTGCACCTCACGACGCGCCTGTTCATGTGCAAGTTCGCGAGCACCGTCACACACGGCGACGCTACTGGACCCGGCAGTGATGCTGCCGCGGCGAAAGCTGCTAGTATGCGGCGGATAACCCGGCTCCCCACACACGGTCACAGCAAACACTGTCATGTTCGAAATCGTGAAAGCCGGCGGCATCATGATGGGGCCGATCATTCTCGCCTCCATCGTGACCGCAGCCATTTTTCTGGAACGTCTCTGGACCTTGCAGACCAAGCGCGTGCTGCCCTCGGACCTCACCGAGAAGGTGTGGCGCTGGGTGGAGCAGCGGCAGATCCAGGACAAGCACATCGCCGCGCTTCAGCAGAACTCGCCGCTGGGCAAGATCCTGGCGGCGGGCCTGGCCAATCGCAATCGCGACCGCGCGGTGATTCGCGAAGCCATCGAAGACACCGGTCGGCACGTGGTGCACGAGCTGGATCGCTTCATCGGCACGCTCGGCACCATCGCGTCGCTGTCGCCGCTGATGGGCCTGCTGGGTACGGTGCTCGGCATGATCCGCACCTTCAACGCCATCACCACGGCGGGCATCGGCAATCCAGCCAGCCTGGCCGGCGGCATCGCCGAGGCGCTGATCACCACCGCTGCGGGCCTTACGGTCGCCATTCCGGCGCTGCTGGCCTATAAATACCTGCGCGGCCGCGTGCAGATACTGGTGGTGCAGATGGAAAAAGAGGCCACCAAGCTGGTCGAGGCCATCGAGAGGCAGTCGGCGGAGAGCGGAGTCGGCGCATGAACCTGCGGCCGAAGGACCACGAAGAACCGGAAATGAACCTCACGTCGCTGATCGACGTAGTGCTGCTGCTGCTGATTTTCTTCATGGTGTCCACCACCTTCATCGACGAATCGCGCATCAAGCTGCAGCTGCCGCAGGCCAGCACCGAGCCGGCGGCGGAGCAGAAGAAGGATCCGATCGAGGTGGCCGTGACCGCCAGCGGCGAGTATCGTGTCAACGGTCAGACGCTGATCAACACCAGCCCGACCACCCTGTCCGCCGCGGTTTCCAAGCTGGCGGGCGAGCGGCGGGATCTGCCGGTCACCATCCGGGCCGATGCGCGCAGCACGCATCAGTCCGTGGTGACGGCGATGGATGTGCTCGGCCGTCTCGGATTCAAGGCCATCAGCATTGCCACCGTCAACGATCAGAGCAACCCAGGCGCGAGCCAATAACAACGGTCCCGGGCCAGTCCAGCGGACCGACCACGTCACCATGCCATCTTCCGATCGCGGCTCGAAGCCTGCCGTTCCGGCCGACGCCTGGCAAACCTATCGCCGGCTGATCGGCTATCTGCGCCCGCACCGGGGCATGTTCCTGCTGGGCGTGCTCGGCGCCATGGTGTTCTCGGCGAGCATGGTGAGCTTCACGGCCTTCGCCAAAGTGTTCGGTGACGGCACCTTCGAGAATCGCGATCCCCGCACCATCGTCTGGTTGCCGCTGGCGCTGATCGGCTTGTTCCTGCTGCGCGGCCTGGGCGACTTCACCCAGACCTACTGCATGGGTTACGTGGGCCGCCGCATCGTCAAGCGGCTGCGCGGCGAGATCTTCGAGCGCGTCGTGCATCTGCCGGTGGGCTACTTCGACCGCAATTCCAGCAGTGTGCTGCTGAGCAAGCTCACCTACAACACCGAGCAGGTCGGCAACGCTTCCACCGATTCGGTGCTGATCACGGTGCGCGAGGCGCTGACCATCATCGGCTCGATCGCCGCGCTGTTCTATTTCAACGCGCGGCTGGCGGCCATCGCGCTCATCATGGGCCCGCTGGTGGCCTGGCTGATCGGCATCATCAACAAGAAGTTCCGGCGCTACAGCCATCGCATCCAGAACTCGGTGGGCGACATCACACGCATCGCCAAGGAAACATTGGAGGCGCCGCGCGTCATCAAGGTGTACAACGCCGAGGACTACCAGACCCGCCAGTTCGAGAACGTCAACGAGCACAACCGCCGCTCCCACATGCGGCTGGTGCTGACCAAGGGTCTGTCCAATCCGGTGGTGCAGATGGTCACGGCCACCGGCTCGGCCATCGTGCTGTCCATCGCCATTTCCGACGCCATCAACCAGCGCACCAGCATGGGTGACCTGCTGGCATTCTTCGTGGCGCTGGTCGGCATCGCTCAGCCACTGCGTGCGCTGGTCGGTGTCGCGGGGCCGCTGCAGCAGGGCATTGCGGCGGGGCAGAGCATTTTCGAGCTGCTCGATGAGCCTGCCGAGCCCGCCGGTGGCCACGTCGTGGCCGAGCGGGTGCGCGGCGCCATCGAATACGAGAATGTTTCCTTTACCTATCCGGTGGGCAAGGGCGTCGCCTTGCACGAGGTGAGCCTGCGGGTCGACCCCGGCCAGAGAGTAGCCATCGTCGGCCGTTCCGGCAGCGGCAAGTCGACGCTGGTGAACCTGTTGCCACGTTTCTACGAGCCCGACTCGGGCAGCATTCGCATCGACGGGCGCGAGTTGAGCGAGTACCGGCTCAGCAACTTGCGCGATCAGATCGCGGTGGTCAGCCAGGAAGTGGTGCTGTTCAACGATACCATCCGCGCCAACATCGCCTTCGGACGCGATGTGACGAACGAGCAGATCGAGCGCGCGGCGGAGGCGGCACTGGTCATGGACTTCGTGCGCGAGCTGCCGGCGGGGCTGGATACGATGGTCGGCGATCGTGGCGTGTTGTTGTCCGGCGGTCAGCGGCAACGCATCTCGATTGCACGTGCCTTGCTGAAGGATGCGCCGATCCTGATTCTCGACGAGGCCATGTCGGCACTCGACACCGAGTCGGAGCGCATCATCCAGGACGCGCTCGAGCGGCTCATGCACAACCGCACCACGCTGGTCATCGCGCACCGTTTGTCGACAGTCGAGACCGCCGACCGCATCCTGGTGATGGAGGCGGGCAAGATCATCGAAAGCGGCACCCATGCCGAGCTGATCGCGCAACAGGGACAGTACGCGACGCTGCATCGGATGCAATTCAACGCATGAGCGCGGCGCGCCGCCAGGTCGACGGTTGCAGCTTGCGATGTGTGGCGGTTGCTGCCGCCCATGGCGTCTGACGAGCAGCACTGATGGATGCGTTCCTGCAGCGAGTCTGGTACGAGCGCCGATCGCAGTGGTTCTCGCTGTTGCTGCTGCCGCTGTCGTGGTTGTTCGCGCTTGTCTCGGGGGCGCGGCGGGCAGCGTATCGACGCGGTTGGCTGCAGTCGTTTCGAATGACTCGTCCGGTGCTCGTCGTCGGCAACATCACGGTTGGCGGCACGGGCAAGACGCCGATGACGATCTGGCTGGCAGAGCAACTTCATGCGCGCGGACTTCGGGTCGGCATCGTGTTGCGTGGTTATGGCGGCCGGTCCACCCGGTGGCCTTGCGATGTGACGAATGAAACATCCGCCGAAGAAGCAGGGGACGAGGCGGTACTGCTGGCGCAGCGTACTGGAGCCTTGATTGTCGCGGGACCGGACCGGGTTGCCGCAGCCAGGCGTGCTATCGAGCGGGGGGCCGAGGTCGTCGTTTGCGACGATGGCATGCAGCACTATCGTCTGGCGCGCGATCTCGAATTGGCCGTGATCGATGAGCGTCGCGGGTTGGGTAACGGTCGCCTGCTGCCAGCCGGGCCCCTGCGTGAACCTGTGGGACGCTTGAACAGCGTCGACTTGAAGATTCTGACGCGGCGCTCCGTCAGCGCTGATCCGTCCCCCATTCCCGGCGCGGTGGTCGCCATGCCCCAGTTAGGCGATGCGGTATCGCTTGGCACGGGAGAGCGTCGCGCATTGCAAACCTTCGTCGGCACGCGCGTGCACGCGATCGCCGGAATCGGCAATCCGCGGGCCTTTTTCGACGCGCTGTCCGCCCTGGGTTTGACCATCGAGCCGCATCCTTTTCCGGACCACGCACGCCTGACCGCCGCCGATGTGACGTTCCCGGACGGCGCGCCGGTGCTGATGACCGAGAAGGATGCAGTAAAATGCCGGCCGGGCGCCGACGCCGCAAGCATCGCGAATTGCTGGGCCGTGCGCCTGGACATCTCGATGAGCGAGGCCGACGCGCAGACCCTGCATCGTTTGCTCGATCGCGTGCTGGGCGCCGACGCCGGCCGCGCCGTCAACTGAAATCGCCGGAGCGTTCATGGACTCCAAACTGCTCGACATCCTCGCCTGTCCGCTCTGCAAGGGCCCCTTGCAGTACGTGAAGGCGCAGCAACTGCTGGTCTGCCGCGCGGATCGGCTGGCTTATCCCATTCGTGACGGCATTCCCGTCATGCTCGAAGACGAAGCGCGCACGCTCGAGCCGATGGATCCGCTGCTGAAGGATTGAGGTGATGATGCCGCGGAATCCGCGACGGGGGAGCTTCAAAGTCGTCATTCCGGCGCGCTACGCGTCGGCTCGATTGCCGGCGAAGCCGCTGCTCGACATCGCCGGGCGGCCGATGATTCAGTGGGTCATCGACGCCGCGGCACGCAGCGGTGCCGACGAAGTGCTGGTGGCTACCGACGATGAACGTATCGCCGCCGCCGCCATCGATCCTCGGACCGGCCAATCGATCGCGGTGATGACGAGCGCCAATCATCCCTCCGGTACGGACCGCATCGCCGAAGTCGCCGCCAGGCGCGGCTGGGACAAGCGAACCATCGTGGTCAACGTGCAAGGTGACGAGCCCATGTTGCAGCCCGCGCTGGTGGAACAGGTCGCTTCACTGCTGGATCAGCACGCCGACGCTGACATCGCGACGCTCTCCACGCCGGTCACGAGCCTGCACGAGTTTCTTGATCCCAATGTGGTGAAGGTGGTGACCGCACAAGACGGCACGGCGTTGTATTTCAGTCGCGCTCCAATTCCCTGGACTCGCGACGGCGCGCCGCAAGGACTGAGCAGCCAGACGAGTTTCACCGGCGCGCAACGTCATCTCGGAATCTATGCTTATCGCGTCGAAGCACTACAGCGCGTGACCGCTCTGCCGCCGGCCGAGCTGGAGCTCACCGAAAAGCTCGAGCAATTGCGCGCCCTGCAAGCCGGCATGAAGCTCGTCGTCGCCGTGGCATCCGCGGCCCCGTCAGCCGGAGTAGATACAGAAGCTGATTTGTCGCGCGTGCGCGCCGCATTGTCGGGCGACTGACGCGAACGCCAGACTAGGGAGATCGAATCGCCGCTCGCTCTCGCGAGCTCCGTGTAGTGCGCGGTCTCCAGCAAGTTGCTGTCCCAGCGAACCAGCAGGTAACCCAGGTCCATCACGCGCAGGACCGTACCGTCAGGAAACTGCGGACGGTTGCGCGCGAGCACTCGATCTCCTTCAGCCAAGTCATGAGGTCCGTTTGCCATGAGGGACGCGGAAAAGGTCAGACAGGCCCCGTATAGGCCCCGTATAGGCCCTGAATAAGGCTCGGCGCGCGTTCGCGATTACAATGGCAACCCAGTAACGCAAGATCGAGGGGACCCATGGGAGCTCGTAGCGTCAATCGCCTCTTGTTTGTCTGCATGGGCAATATCTGCCGCTCGCCGACGGCCGAGGGCGTGTTCCGACAGGTGTTGGCGGCGCACGCGCCGGATTTGCAGATCGAGATTGATTCGGCCGGCACGCATGGCTATCACGTCGGCTCGCCGCCCGACGATCGCGCCATCGCTGCGGCCAGGCGCCGGGGCATCGACCTGTCGCAATTGCGGGCGCGCATGATCGCCGCCGAAGACTTCGAGTCCTACGACCTGATCCTGGCGATGGACGAGGAGAACTTGCAGGAACTGCGGCGTCGCGCGCCGGCCGGTCATCACCATCGCATTCGTCTGATGATGGAGTTCGCACCACACGCTCCCTCGCGCCATGTGCCCGATCCGTACTATGGCGGGCCGCAGGGATTCGAAGAAGTGCTGGATCTGCTGGAAGAGGCGGCACAGGGGCTGATCGCCGAGCTGCGCTCGTGGCAACGGTAGTAAGGGCTCATCCATAAAAAAGGGCCGGCAGTGCCGACCCTTTAATGCATCTCAGTGCATCGATTCGACTACTCGTCGCGGTGTGTGCCGCCGGACGTGCCACTGCCCCAGGAACTACTGCCGCTCGAAGGCGACGAGCTCCACACGGTGTATTTGTCGCCACCGCCCGCCGCTGCAGCGGCGTGAGGCTCGGACTCACGCGGCTTCGGAGCGGGGGCGGGGGGAGGCGAAGCGTCGCTCGTCTGTTCGCGCGGAGCTTCCGAACGAGGCGTCTCGGGGCGTGGAGCAGGAGCGCCACCAGCGAAACCATTGCCTCCGCTGCTCGATTCACGAGGCGCGCCTTCGCTCGACGAGCTGGCACCGGAAGAGGCGCCGCCTGACGAGTCACCGCTGAATGAACCCCCCTCGGAAGACGAGCCGCCCAATGGGTTGCCGCCTTGGGTGTGGCCGTCGGCGCCGCCCTGACCAGCGGCTACGTTGCCATCCTCACCACCGCGACCGCGGCCACGACGACGGCGACCACGACGGCCACGGCCGCCGCGCTCACCTCGCTCTCCACGTTCGCCAGTGCGCTGTGCGTCCGCCGGTGCACCGGTTGCAGCCGGAGCAGCTGTGCCTTCCGCAGGGGCTGCGGCCTGAGCGGCTGGCGCGCGTTGCGGCTGCTGCTGTTGACGCTGTTGCTGCTGCGAACGAGGGCCCTCGCCGCCGTGTTCACGCGGCTTGCGATCCTGGCGCTGCTGTTGTTGATGACCGTCGCGACGAGCTTCCTGCGCAGGCTTCTCGGCGCGCTGTTCGTGTTTGCCCCCGCGATCACGATCGCGGTCGCGAGAGCCACGACGGTCGCGATCACGGTCACGGCCATGACGCCCATCGCCTCGATCGCGGCGACCCTCGGAACGCGAACGCGAGCTGTCGCGACGGGCGGG
Organism: Steroidobacter sp.; assembly: GCF_036406195.1. Classification (GTDB taxonomy): domain Bacteria; phylum Pseudomonadota; class Gammaproteobacteria; order Steroidobacterales; family Steroidobacteraceae; genus Steroidobacter. Next base: position 211,993 of record NZ_DASWVW010000055.1, on the reverse strand, counting down.
TTCACTGGCAGGCGCGGGCGGGGTGCCCGTGCCAAAGAAGAAGCGCCAAAGCTTCACGAAAATACCGATCTGCTCGGCCGGCGTGGGCGGCGGAGCGATGGTGGTTTCAAGCGCGATGGTCGGGGGTGGCGGCAAGCTCGGCACCGTCGATGTCACAACCGCGGGAGCCGCGGCGGCCGCGCGCTCTTCGCGCTTGGCGAGCTGTTCGGCCGTGGGCTGGGGCGCGACCGGGATCAAATGGCTGACGGTCGAGTTCTCGGGCAAGCCGGCTTCATCGTCACGGACACGGCGGATTTCGTACGCCGGCGTTTCCATGTACTTGTTGGGGACCAGCACCACCTGGACGCTGCTCTTGGCTTCGATGTTGTTGAGCCATTCGCGCTTCTCGTTCATGAGATAGGTCGCGACTTCCACCGGCAGCTGGGCGATGACCTTGACGGTGCGGTCCTTGCGCGCCTCTTCGCCGATCAGACGCAACAGCGCCAGGGCCAGCGAATCGACGCTGCGAATCGAGCCCATGCCATTGCACCGCGGGCAACTGATGCTCGCCGACTCGCCGATGGACGGCCGCAGGCGCTGACGAGACAGCTCCAGCAATCCGAAGCGCGAGATGCGGCCGATCTGGATGCGAGCGCGGTCCTGCTTCACGGCGTCGCGCAGACGATCTTCGACCGCACGCTGGTTCTTTTGCGACTCCATGTCGATGAAGTCGATGACGATCAGGCCACCGAGGTCGCGCAGGCGCAGTTGCCGGGCGATTTCGTCCGCGGCTTCCAGGTTGGTGTTCAGAGCCGTGGTTTCGATGTCCGTGCCACGAGTGGCGCGGGCGGAGTTGATGTCGATCGAGACCAGTGCTTCGGTCGGATCGATGACGATGGAGCCGCCCGAGGGCAGGTTCACCTTGTGAGAGTGCGCCGACTCGATCTGGTTCTCGATCTGGAAGCGCGTGAACAGCGGCACGCTGTCTTCGTAGAGCTTCAGCTTGCGCAGCCCGGCCGGCATGAAGCGCTGCATGTACTGCTGCGCTTCGTTGTAGATCTCCGGGTTGTCGATCAGGATCTCGCCGATGTCATCGGACAGATAGTCGCGCAGCGCGCGAATGATGGCCTTGGACTCCTGATAGATCAGGAAGGGAGCGGGCCTGCCTTCGGCCGCCGAGGCGACCGCGTTCCAGACTTCCTTCAGGTTGTCCAGGTCCCACTGCAGTTCCTCGGCCGTGCGGCCGACGCCGGCGGTGCGCACGATGGCGCCCATGCCTTCGGGAATCTGAACCTGGTCGAGTGCTTCACGCAGCTGCTCGCGATCTTCGCCTTCGATCCGGCGCGACACACCGCCGGCACGGGCGTTGTTCGGCATCAGCACCAGGAAGCGGCCGGCGAGGCTGATGAAAGTCGTGAGAGCGGCGCCCTTGTTGCCGCGTTCTTCCTTTTCGACCTGGACGATGACCTCCTGGCCTTCGCTCAACAGGTCGCGAATGTTGCCGCGGCCCGGCGACTGGCCGTCCTTGAAATACTCGCGGGAGACTTCTTTCAGCGGCAGAAAGCCGTGACGCTCGGCGCCGTAATCGACGAAGCAGGCTTCCAGGCTGGGCTCGACGCGGGTGATGCGTCCTTTATAAACGTTGGCTTTTTTTTGTTCCCGGGACGGGACTTCTACATCCAGATCGTAAATTCGCTGTCCATCAACCAGTGCGACGCGCAACTCCTCTTCCTGAGTCGCGTTGACTAACATTCTCTTCATGAGGCCCTTCTAAGGATTCGAAAAGGGCCGGGCGAGCACGCACGGCGGGCGCGAGCCATGGAGGCAGAAAGGGGCGATCGGGGAATGTCTTCATCCGATGTTGCCAGCGCGGTTCCCTGGTGGTGATAACCGGGGGAATCCGGCGCGTTTTTTATCCTGTCGCTTTGGCGGTCCCGCTCGTAGGCGTGGGCCGTCGACCCGGAATACGAGGTGCGTCATTCCGGCATCGCCGTTCGCGCGGCCGAGCGATGGTCTGCGACCCTGTCCAGTCGAGCAGGCAGGTCTGAGCAGAACCAACTAAGATGCGGCCCCCTTCGGCTGGCGAAGAATGCCGCGCATCGGTGCACGTGCGCCGCTGGACCGATCGGTGTGGACGATCTGTGTCTGGACGCGCGTGAACCTGAAATCGTCGCGGAACATATCACAGGGCAACCGTTCAATCAATGGTCAATCAATAAGTTACGAGCGCTTCCCAAGATTACTCACATGCCTGGTTCCGCCCCCTCGAATTCCGACGACGATTCCTCCGCGCCGCGCGCCGGCAAAAGCGCTGGAGTCAGCTACGTGGAGGCGGGCGAGGGCGATGCCGGACAACGCATCGACAACTTCCTGAGCCGCATCCTGAAAGACGTGCCGCGCAGCCTCGTCTATCGCATTCTGCGCACCGGCGAGGTGCGCGTGAACGGCAAGCGAGCCAGGCCTGACCATCGTCTGGCCGCAGGCGATCGAATTCGCCTGCCACCGCTGCAACGGAAGACCGAGGAGCAGCGAGCAGCCGAGCGCAGCGCCCCGTCCCGTTCATTGAGGGACTTCGTCGCGGGCGCCATCATTCATGAAGATCGCGATCTCATCGTCGTGAACAAGCCTGCTGGCGTTGCGGTTCACGGCGGCAGCGGATTGAGCGCGGGTGTGATCGAAGCACTGCGCGCCACGCGCCCCGAATTGAAAGAGCTGGAGCTGGTGCATCGACTCGATCGGGACACCAGCGGTGTGCTGCTGATCGCGAAACGTCGTGCCGTGCTTCGGGAGCTGCACGCACTGCTTCGCGAACGCGACATGGAAAAGCGCTATCTCGCGCTGGTGGTCGGGCGCTGGCCGTTTGGCACCAAGACCATCGACCTGCCGTTGAAGACCAACTTGAAGCAAGGCGGGGAACGCGTCGTGCGCGTGCATGCGGACGGCCAGCAAGCGGTCACGACGTTCACGCCCATTCAGCACTTCGGCAAGCTGGCCACGCTGTTGGATGTCTCATTGGGCACGGGCCGCACGCACCAGATTCGTGTGCATGCCGCGCACGCCGGTCATCCCATCGCGGGCGACGAGAAATACGGCGATCGCGAACGCGACGCGAAGCTGAAGCCATATGGCCTGCAGCGCATGTTCCTGCACGCTCACTCGCTGACGTTCGAGCGCAAGGGCGCCAAGCCGTTCACCATCAGCGCGCCACCACCGCCCGATTGGCAGGCGGTGATCGAGAATCTCAAGAAAGGTCTGAAGCGCTGAGATTGGTCGCGGGGCGTGATGTGGGCCGTGCCACCGGTACCACAATCAACCGCCCAAAAAGATCAAGAACGCCCCGTTGACTCGATCAAGCGCCCGGCACCCGACTCTCAGACTGGCTGGAGGTGACGGGCAAAGCCGCCCGCCCGCCTACATTTGCAGGGTGGCTAACCAAGTGCTGGATCGCCACCCCGAGCTGCTCGAGGAAATCAGAGCGGCATGATTCCCCTGGCGTCGGCGCGCTTCAGGGCAGATTGAAGCCGTTCTTCCGGAGTGCGCCTGCCAGCCAGATCAGCGGCAGGCCGATGAGCGCGGTGGGGTCTTGCGAATCGATGCGGTTGAACAGCGCCACGCCGAGCGACTCCACTTTGAACCCGCCCGCGCATTCATAGGGCTTGTCGCGCGCCACATAGCGCTTGATCTCGTCCTCGTTGAGTTGACGAAAATGCACCGTGGTCAGATCGACATGGCCGAGGTTGGTGGCCGCGGCCGTGTTGATCACATGCACGGCGGTGTGAAACACGACGCGCTGACCGCTCAGGGATTTGAGTTGCGCGATGGCGCGCTCGCCCGAGCCCGGCTTGCCGAGCACGTCCCGGCCACACAGCGCCAGCTGGTCGGAACCGATGACCAGGCTGTTGGTGTGCCGGCTGGCGACCGCTTCAGCTTTGGCCCGAGCCAGCCGCTGTGCCAGGTCCACCGCGGCCTCGCCCGGGAGCGGTTCCTCGTCGACGTTCGACGCCGCGACCGTGAAAGGAATCCCCAGCCGTTCCAGCAGTTGCCGGCGATAAGTCGAGGTGGACGCAAGCACCAGCCGCAGCCCGTTGGGGGGAGGGCTCATGGCCATACCCCGGGTGCGTTACTGGCGGGTTTTGTGAGGCCGCCCATGGGCCGGATTACAAGCTGTGAGAAAACAAACATTTACGCCTTTCTTTTTTTGACACCACAGGGGGTGATGGCTAGTATACGCGCCCCATGCCGCGACCCCCGGCCGCTCCTGTAGACAATATTGTTGACGCAGAGGTCTGCGCGCGGGCGGGAAGCACGATTGCACGCAGTTTTTCCGCCGCCGAGCTGCCGCGCCTGCGCGAGGCCGGTGGCCATGACGATGCGGCGGTCGAGGCCAATTTCCAGTTCTCCCAGTTCGACGGCCGACCTGCCGTGACGGGCGAGCTGCACGGCACGGTGGTGCTGACGTGTCAGCGCTGCATGCAGCCGGTGATGGTCGATGTCGACGACAGCTTCCAGGTGTTGCTGGTCGACGCCGAGCGCAGCGACGAGCCGGGCGGTTACGAGCCGGTGGTCGCCAAGGCCTCGCGACTCGATCTGGGCTGGCTGGCGGAGGAGCAGGTGCTGCTCGCGTTGCCGCTCGTGCCGATGCACGACAACGTGGACTGCGCGGCACAGGAAATTGCAGCGAGCGAGGCAGCCGGGGACGGCGAGCACGCGGACGAGGTCGATGAGGCCGCCGCGACTCACCAGCCGTTCCGGAATCTGCGAGACCTGCTGCGGAAGTCGTGACGCTGGTTGTGAAGTGACCGTTCGCGCCGAGCGCGTCTCGTAGAATCGTATTTGTTTGGTTGGAGAGTAGTCATGCCTGTTCAGAAAAGCCGAAAGACCCCGTCCAAGCGCGGCATGCACCGCTCGCACGACGGCCTCGAGCGTCCGGCGCTGTCGGTCGATCCGACGTCCGGCGAAACCCATTCCCGTCATCGCATCACGCCCGATGGTTTCTATCGCGGCAAGAAAGTGATCGAGAGCCGCGAAAAGCCCGATTCGGAATAAGCCGTACTCCAGCGAGTACCGGGTCTGAGTAATCGGCCAGTCACCATCGCGGTGGATGCCATGGGGGGCGATCACGGCCCCTCGGTCACCGTGCCCGCGGCGCTCGCAGCCCTGCAGCGCGACGCCGACCTGCGCATTACGCTGGTCGGCCTGAAGGATCCCGTCCAAGCCTTGTTGAGCGGCGCGTCTGCGTCGGTGCGCTCGCGCATTCAGCTGCGTGAGGCATCGCAGGTCGTGACCATGGACGAGAAGCCGCAGGAGGCCCTGCGCAAGAAGAAAGACTCGTCCATGCGCGTCGCCATCGAGTTGGTGAAAGCGGGCGAGGCTGACGCGTGCGTGAGCGCCGGCAATACCGGTGCGCTCATGGCCACGGCGCGGTTCGTGCTGAAGACCATCGAAGGGATCGACCGGCCCGCGATCATTTCGCGCATCCGCGCCCGTCATGGGCACACTCACATGCTCGATCTCGGCGCCAATTCCGCATGCAGCGCCGAGCACCTGTTCCAGTTCGCCGTGATGGGGTCAGTGGTCGCGTCGGACATGCACGGCATCGCCCGGCCGCGAATCGGCATCCTCAATATCGGCGAAGAAGAAACCAAGGGCGACAGCGTGGTGCAGGAAGCGGCACGGCTGCTGACGGCCAGCAAGCTGAACTACATCGGCTTCGTGGAAGGCGACGATATTTTCTCCGGCGAGGTGGATGTCGTGGTTACCGATGGCTTCACCGGCAACGTGGCGCTGAAAACCATGGAAGGCCTGGCCAACATGCTGGTCGGGGCGCTCAAGACCGAATACACGCGCAATCCGCTGCGCTATGTCGGCGCGCTGGCCTCGTGGCCGGTGCTGCGGTCTTTGCGCAAGGAATTCGATCCACGCACCTACAACGGAGCGAGCATGGTCGGGCTGACCGGAGTGGTGATCAAGAGCCACGGCAGCGCCGACACGGTGTCGTTCACCAATGCCATTCATGTCGGGCTGGTCGAGGCGCGTAAGGGCGTGCCAACCCAAATCGCGAACCTGCTCAAGTCGCAGCAGCCGGCGGTGGCTTGAAATCGATCACAGCAGCATAATTGAGACCTTGACAGGGAGCCGGGCATCCCTTGCGGAATCGCTGCCGGCTCACACTTGGGGTCGTTTGCGGCTGCTAGACTCTGCGCTCATGAAGATCCGCTCTTTCGAGAACAGGCTCGGCAACGTGCTGACCGATGCCCTGACCAAAACCTTGGCCAATGCATTGGGCGCCGTGGCGTTGCTCGTCGGCACGAATGCCCTGGCCGCGACATATACGTTGCCGGTGGGCACCGATACCGTCATCGGCGAAGTCCAGAAAGTGGTCGCAGTCCACGAGGACACGCTGCTGGATATCGGCCGGCGTTTCGGTGTCGGTTACGAGGAGATCGTCGCGGCCAACCCGGGCGTCAGTCCGTGGCTGCCGGGGGCGGGCACGGAAGTGGTGATTCCGTCGCGTTACATTCTTCCCGACGCGCCGCGCGAAGGCATCGTCGTCAGCCTGTCCGAACATCGGTTGTTTTATTTTCCGCCGCACAAGCCGGGCGAGGCGGCGGTGGTTCATACGTATCCCATCAGTGTCGGGCGCATGGATTGGCATACACCGCTCGGTCTCACGCGCATCGTGAACAAGCGCGAGAAGCCGATCTGGTATCCGCCGGAGTCGGTGCGCAAGGAACATGCGGCGGAAGGGCGCCCATTGCCCAAGGCTGTGCCGCCGGGGCCCGACAATCCGCTCGGCGATTACGCGATGCGCCTCGGCATTCCGGGCGGCGCCTATCTCATCCACGGCACGAATCGCCCGTCCGGCGTCGGCATGCAGGTCACGCATGGTTGCGTGCGGATGTTTCCGGAGGACATCAAAGATCTCTATGCGATGGTGCCGGTGAATACGCCGGTGCGCCTGATCGATCAGCCGTACAAGATGGGCTGGCTGGGCGGGGAGCTGTACATGGAAGTGCACACGCCGCTGGAGGGCACGGATAAAACCGATGCGCACAGCCTCACCAACATCACCAAGCTGCTGGTCTCGGCCACGCAGGAGCGGCCGGATATCTCCACGTCCGGCGCCATCGATTGGGCCAAGGCCGAGCGCACCTTCGAGCTCGCCAGCGGCATTCCCGAGCCGGTGATGCTGCGTCCAGCGAGCGTTCCCGCGACCGTCCAGGTCATCAGCGACTCAGCCGGCCGATAACACCGTCCCCGATAGCATTCGAATACGCGCGTTCCAACGCACTGTGGCGCGCGCTGATAAACTGCGCGCGCGGACCCCGCGGCCGAGGTCACCTAAACCACCGAGTTAGTCCATGGCCAAGGTTGTGGGGTCCGTCTTGTTTTCGGATTCGGGGTCGCGCTGCCGGACGGGGCGGGCAACATCCATGTGCCTGGTCAAGAGTGCTCCGGAGATACGAGCGCGGTTGAGGACAGCGCGGCGCTTCGTCGAAACGGCGAATTGTCTGGCCCAAAAAAAACGCCGCGGATTGCTCCGCGGCGTCTCGTTCGATCGAGATCGAGCCGAATTACTTCGACTGCGACTTCTTGAACATGCGGTCGATCTTCTCGTTGGTCGCGTCACAGCAGGCCTGGCTGGCCTGAGCGGCCTGCAGAGCCTGGTTGGCAGCGCTCTGCGCGCTGTCAGCAGCGGAACGAGCGGACTGGGCCGCGGCGGCAGCGGAGTCGGCGGCAGCCTTGGCGGCGGCGGCGTCCTGCACGGCCTTGTCGGCAGTGGCCTTGATTTCATCAACGGTCTTCTGCGACACGCAACCGCTGGCAGCAACGAGAGCCAGCGCAGCAATACCTGCCTTCAGCGTGGTGGAGATGGGTTTCTTCATGACTTCTTTCCCCTTCGTACTGGGTCGGATAAAAAAGGACCAGAGCGACAAATTTTCACGGCCTCTTAATACACGGGAGTTATGGCGGGTTCCCGTATATCAGGCTCACCAGCTTCTTTGTTTGTAAAAGCTGCCGGCAGGCCGAGGCGCGGAGAATACAAGATTGAGGGCTGTCTATAAAGCTTATGTCGCCAGTGCGTCTGCAGGCCGCGACATTTGCTCTCTTATCTCTCTTTCAGATCTTCCATGGTTGCGGGCATTGACAGGGCGTTGACGTGACCTGAACCGTGGCTGCGGCCGTTCGCGCAGCGCTGCCACGATTTCACAGAATGAGCACGCCGACGCCGTCCATCTTCGTGCCCGGGCCGCCGGTCGGATGCAGTTGCCGCTGGTCGAGCGGGCGGGCAATTTGCGCGCCATGAAAAAGGCACCCACTCCCATCAGGTGGCCAACCAGGTGGCCGAGCCTGCCGCGCCGGACCCGGGGCTTCACCATCCTGGAGCTCATGATCACCGTCGCGGTACTGAGCATCCTGGTCGGTGTCGGCATCCCGTCCTTCCAGGACATGATGCGCCGTAATCGCCTGGCCACGCAGACCAACCAATTGCTCGGTGCGCTCGCATACGCCCGGAGCGAAGCGGTGAAGCGGGGCGTGCGCGTGACCGTGTGCCCGGCGAACGATGCTCAGGATGCCTGCTCCGACGACGGCAGGTGGGCGCAGAACGGGATGATCATCTTCACCGACAACGTCGGCGCCGTGGGCGAGGTCACCATGGGCGACGAAGACGATCCCGAGAACAACGATGCCATCCTGCAACGCTTGCCCGCGGCGGCCGATCAGAACATCAACATCCGCAACCCGCGCATCCTGATCAGCTACATGCAGAACGGCAACCTGGAATTGCCGCCCGGCGAGGATTCGCAATTCATCCTCGCGCCGGAGAATTGCCAAGACCCGAACGGCGCTCGCCTGGTGCAGGTGATCGCGGCGGGCCGCGCCAGCGCGCGTCCGGCCGCATGCCCCGCTGCCGACCCCGAGCCCGACGCCGGCTGATGGACAGAACATCGGTGGACACTTTCATGAGATCCCTTGTTTCTCCGCCTCGTTGTTCGCGCCTCGCGCGTCATGCCGCCGGCATGACGTTGGTCGAAGTGCTGGTGACGCTGGTCATCATCTCGGTCGGGTTGCTCGGCGTCGCCGCCATGCAACTCGCCACCGTGCGCAACAACCAGGACGCCTACGTGCGCTCCCAGGCTGCGGTACTCGCGGGCGACATGCTGGATCGCATGCGGGCCAATCGCAGCGACGAGCTTGGCAACAGCAAAGCGGACCAGTACGAGATCGCCATCGACGAGGAAGACGTACCCGACACGCCGGAGGGAGACGAAATCGCCAACTGGCGCAGGATCCTGGAGACACAGCTTCCGGATGGGCGCGGCGGCATCGCCTATGACGCGGTGACCAACCTCGTCACCATCACCATTCAGTGGGGCGAGCGCGCCAACGATCCAGACGACCGTCAGCTGACCTTCGTGACCAACAGCACGATCTGAGGCGCGCCCATGCAAGTCACTATCAGGAATCGGATGTCCGGCCTCAGCCTGGTGGAGCTGATGGTCGCGCTCGGCATCAGTGTGCTGCTGCTCATGGGAGTGGTCGCCCTGTTCGTCAGCTCGCGCACGAGCTACGAGACCACGGAGCGGTTGTCTCGCATCCAGGAGAATGGTCGCTTCGCCCTCGACCAAATCGCAGTGGACGTCCGCGCGACCGGCTTCAACGATTGCGCGCGGGCAATCCCTGGCGCGAAAGCTGTCAATTATCGCCTCAACGTGACGCAGAACCCGTTTCCGCCACCGCTGCCCGGTGAAGAGCCGGAGGATGTGGCGCCCGTGCTTCCCGACCCACGCTGGAACTTCGCCCAGCCGGTGTTCGGCATCCAGGCGACCGGCGACGAGTTCGTGCTGCCCGCGGGGATGGCTCTGGCGGATCTGGATCTCGAGCCCGTGCCGAACGCGGCTGGCGACATACTGGTCCTGCGCGTGCCCAACCGCGAAGTACGCTCCATGCAACTGCGCATGCCGCAGGCCCAGGGATTCGATCCCTTGACGGTGCGTCACTTCGAACCGGTGCCGTTCCAGGTCGGTGACACCGTGATGGTGTCCGATTGCGAGGCGCGCGCCTACTTTCAGGTGACGAGCTACAACCCGGGAACCGGGGAAGTGGGGCACGCCGTAACCCCAGCGACGGATGGCGGCAGCTCGGGCGTGGATCGGCCGGGTAATCGCTCCGCTACGTTCATTCATCCGTTCAAGAACGGCGCCACCATCGTGCCGATCAGCACGATGATCTATTACCTCGCACCGAGCCGCGACAACGATCCGGCTGTCGTCGACGACCCGGAGCGCGCGGATGAGCTGCGCATGTCGCTATATCGCAAGACCGGCGGTGCCGCGCGCAGCGACGAGATTGCCGAAGGCATCGAGCGGATGGAAGTCCGCTTTGGCGTCGACGAGGACCCGATCGACACCAGAGTCGATACCTATGTGTCCGCGGACGAAGTGAAGGATTGGAACTCCGTCATGACGGTGCAGATCGCGCTGCTGGCGCGTGCCCCCGAGGAATTCGGTACCGATCGCGATGAGCAGACCTACGTGATGCTCTCCGGCGAGGAGGAAATCGTGGTCGGCCCGTTCAACGACCGCAATCTGCGCAAGGTCTTCACGGCGACGCTCGCTTTGCGCAACCAGGTCATCGATTGAAGGTGTGTATGAAGCACTATCGACAGGCTCATCGTTTCATTACCCGGCAGCGTGGCGCCGCGCTCGTGATCAGCCTGCTGCTGCTGCTGGTCATGACATTGCTCGGATTGGGCGCCAGCCAGAGCACGCGCTTGCAAGAGCGCATGGCCGGCAATCAGCGGGACCAGGAGCTTGCGTTACAGGCCGCGGAAGCAGCCTTGCGCTACGCGGAAAGCCACGTGTCGGGGGAGAGGGGGGGCGGCGCGCCCGTGATCAACTGTTCGAGCCCCGGTGGCGTCACGTGCAAATCCTACGATCAACGCACGTTGGTGGATCCCCTTACCAACGTGGCCCTCGATCTGGCCAATCAGTCCGATGAGTGGTGGGAACGATGGGGCCGCAAGCTGGGCAGCGACCCGGATGACGGTAACGTGGATCTCGAGATCGAAGGCGTCGCCAGTGCGCCGGAATCGATCGTCGAATTTCAGGGTGAGCGCAAAGACTCCCTGAGCGAGGGCGGCTCGAATTTCAACGTAACACGCGAGTTCTATACGGTCACCGCTCGCTCCACCGGCCAGACCGAGAACGCCCGGGTCGTCATCCAGAGCTCCTACTCCAAGCTTGCTTTCAATTAAACATCCGAGCTGACACAGGTTATGCAAATGCTCAAGCAGTACATGATCCGCTGTTGGTCGCTCAGCGCCGCCGCGCTCGCCGTGCTCGCCGCGGCGCCAACGCACGCCGCGCCGCTGAATCTCAGCCAGATTCCGCTGTACATCGCGCCGACTGCCACGCCATTGAACATGCTCGTGGTGGGGCGCGATCACAAGCTCTACTACGAGGCTTACAACGACGCCTCGGATCTGAACGGCGACGGCAAGATCGACGTGGGCTACAAGGGCTACCTGCCGAACGACGCCGGCGGTATCGACTACTACGGCTACTTCGACTCTTACAAGTGCTACACGTATGCGAACGACCTGTTCTCCCCGGTCAGGTTCACGACCGACAAACAGTGCGGCGAAGCGGGAGAGTGGAGCGGCGACTATCTGAACTACCTGACCATGTCGCGCATTGACGCCTTGCGTAAGGTGCTCTACGGCGGCAAGCGCGCGGTGGACACGGACAGCTCGACCGTGCTGGTCCGTTCGCACATTCCCATGGATGCGCACAGCTGGGGCAAGGAATATTCCTGGGACGCACCGGCGGCTTTCGATATCCGGAAATTCACTCCCTTCGAGCGTCCCACGCAGGGCAAGCGTCATCTGTTCGCGAACACCACGCCGAACGTCAACGCGTCCGTATGGACCGATGACAATGGGCAGCCGAGATTGCGAGTGCTGACCAACCAGACGTATCGGATCTGGGAGTGGGTCAGCAAGGAGAGTCCGGTGGCCGGCACGCGCATCGCGCCGGCAGGCTCCGGCGACGTGACCGTCGATCCCACCGACTATCAGGTGCGGATCGAGGTTTGCAAATCCGAGGCGTTGATCGACTCCGCCCGCAATACCGAGAACTGCAGACGTTATCCCGATGGCAACTACAAGCCCACGGGCTTGTTGCACGAGTTCGGCGAAAACGACTCGATGATGTTCGGTCTGCTCTCCGGTTCATACACCGCGAACAAGAGCGGCGGCGTGCTGCGCAAGAACGTCAGCTCGTTCCGTGACGAGATCAACGAAGACGACGGTACCTGGAATACCAATGTGCAGGGCATCGTCCATACGCTGGACAGTCTGCGTAGCGCGGCCTACACCCGCTATACCAGCAACGGCGGCACCAGCTACGACTGCGGTCTGCCGGCCATGGCGCGCGGCGCCCCGGCCGACGGTACTTGCCGCATGTGGGGCAATCCGGTGGCGGAAATGATGTACGAGACGCTGAAGTACTTCAACGGAATGAGCCCGACTTCGCAGTTCACCGCCATCCAGGGCAGCAGCAACACGAACATCGAGAGTGTACTCGGCCTGCCGCGACCGGCCTGGCGAGATCCCTACTCCGACGCGAAATATCCGACGTGCTCCAAACCGTTCCAGACGGTGATGGCCGATATCAACAACTCGTACGATTCCGATCAGCTGCCCGGCTCGCGATTCGCCAACGCCGTCAGCCCCTCGGGTCCGCTTCCCGGCCTGGATGTGGGGGACCTTGCCGACAAGATCACGTCGGTCGAAGGGGACATCGCGGGTCGCGAATTCTTCATCGGTGAAGCCAATGGCGAGTACGACGGTACGCCCACGCCGAAGACGGTGACCAGTCTCGCAACCGCTCGCGGTCTCGCACCCGAGGAGCCCACCAAGGAAGGCGGCTATTACGCCGCGAGCGTCGCTTATCACGGTCGCACCAACCGTGCGAACTCACTCACCGAACAGCGCGTGCAGACGTTCGCTGTGGCGCTGGCGTCGCCGCTGCCGCAGATCAAGATCCCGATGGGCGACGATCGATTCATCACGCTGGTGCCGTTCGCCAAGTCGGTGGCCTATGGCAGTGATATCAAACGCGATCGCGGCCAGTTCCAGCCCACCAACCAGATTGTCGATTTCTACGTGGAGGACATCGCGGAGGATCAGCGCAGCGGCACGTTCCAGGTGAACTTCGAGGATGTCGAAGCCGGTAACGACCATGACATGGACGCGATCGTGCGCTACAGCTACCGGGTCACCGGCGCCAACACGGTGCAGGTGGACGTTACTTCAGACTACCAGGCCGGCGGCATCGTTCATCACATCGGCTATGTGATCTCCGGAACCGACGGGACCGATGGCGTCTATCTGGTGGTGCAGGATTGCAACAAGCAGACGGATGGCACCTACATCTGCAATGGCAGCGATCCGGACTACTTCCTGGACACGCCGCCAGGCGAGCTGCCGGGCGGCAAATGGAATGACGGGGAGCCTCTGCCCGCAACTTCGTCGCGCACCTTCACTGCGAGCAGCGGCAGCGGTGCGTCGCTGCTCAAGGATCCGCTGTGGTACGCCGCCAAGTGGGGTGGCTTCGAGGATGTGGATGGCGGTCAGCCCAACGTGCCGGACGATCCGCGGGAGTGGGATGCCAATGGCGACGGCATCCCGGACAACTACTTCCTGGTCACCAACGCGTTGACGTTGAGCCAGCAGTTGCGCGAGACCTTCAGCGCGATCATCAACCGATCCTCTTCGGTGACGGCGGTCGCCGTGAATGGCGGCGCCATCAGCACCGACACTCGCATCTACCAGGCACGTTTCGATACGGCCGATTGGAGCGGTGAGTTGCGCTCCTATGCGCTGGAAAACCGCGAAGTCGTCACGCCCGCGCGATGGGAAGCGAGCGCGCGCATGCGGAATACGAGTTGGACCGCACGCAACATCATTACAGTCAATAATGACGGCAGCGCCGTGCCCTTCACCTGGGACAACGGCATCGACGATGACCGCAAGCTACAGCTGCATTCCAATGCGAACATCGCCAAGACCTATCTCGAGTATCTGCGCGGCGATCCGAGGAACGAGGTCCGCAATGGCGGTACTCTGCGCAATCGCGCCACCGCGAGCGGTCAGCAGAAACTGCTGGGCGACATCATTTCGTCAGCGCCGCTCTATGTGGGCTCGCCGCGCGGCCGCTACAGCGACCGATTGGAAAAGAACAAGTATTCCGAGTTCTTCGACAAGCAGCGTAAACGCGACGGCGTGGTCTACGTGGGTGCCAACGACGGCATGCTGCACGCATTCCGGGCGGACCAGTACTACGAGACGCGCGACCCGGAGACCAACCGCTTGACCCAGACCGGGCGAAAGGACCGGGACGGCGAGGAACTGCTCGCGTTCATTCCCAAGACCGTGTTCGGCAACCTGGAGAAGCTGACCCGCCCGTCCTATTCGCACCAGTACTTCGTGGACGGCTCGCCCAATTCCAACGACGTCTATTTCGACGACGAGTGGCACACCGTGCTGGTAGGCGGTTTGAACAACGGCGGCCAGGGCATCTACGCGCTGGACGTGACCGATCCGGAGAAGCTCGGCAAGAACTCCTTCCTGTGGGAGATCAACGACCGTACCCCCGGTTTCGAGGATCTCGGCTACACCTACAGCCAGCCCGCGATCGTGCGGTTGGGCGATAAGGAAGATCCGGAGACCCGGCAGATCCCGCCCGGGGTCTGGGTGGCGGCGTTCGGCAACGGTTATAACAATACCGAGGTCGACCAGGCGACCAGCGCCACTGGCAACGCGGTGCTGTACATCGTCGATATCGAAACCGGCAAGTTGCTGAAGGCATTCGATACCGGCGTAGGCAGCGCCGATGACCCGACCGGCCAGAATCGCCCGAACGGCCTCGCCACACCGACCATGGTCGACACCGATGGCGACCGCATCGTCGATTTCGCCTACGTCGGCGACTTGTTCGGCAACGTGTGGAAGATCAATGTGTCCGGCAGCGACCCGAACGATTGGGACTTTGCCTTCAAGACCGCGGGCGGCAAGCCCGCACCATTCTTCGTCGCGAAGGATGACGATGGCAATCGCCAGCCGATCACCTCTCGCATGGAAGCCGCACCCGGCCCATACGGCGTCGGCGTACAGCTGCTGTTCGGCACGGGCAAGTACCTCGAAGGCATGGACAAGATCATCACGCCCACGCGGGTGCAGACGTTCTATGGCTTGTACGACGCCAATGGCAACGTAATCGACCCGGAAGCCGATCCCATGCCCGCGCAGATCGACGGCCGGGATCGCCTGGTCAAACAGACCATCGATCGGGAATTCCGCTTGGCCGATGGCACGTACGGCCGCACCACTTCGCAGAACAAGCTGGGCTCGCGAATGGGCTGGTACATGGACCTGGTGTCGCCCGGCAACCTCTACCAGGGCGAGCGCGTGATCGCCAATCCGTTCATTCGCGATGACCGCATCGTGTTCTCGACGTTGATTCCGAACAACGACGCCTGCGGTGCTGGCGCCAGGACCTGGACGATGATCCTGGACGTGCTCACCGGCAAGATGCTGCCGGGCCAGGTGGACACCAATGGCGACGGTTCGATCGACCCACCGCCCGGTGGCAGCAGTGGTGGCATTGGCAATCCGGACGACCCGGAGGACCCCGACGGCCCAGGCACTCCGGGCGGAGATGACGAGGAGTACGACGAAGACCTGGGCGGCTTCGGCGGCCAGGAAGGTGGCGAAGGTGGCGGAGGCCATCTGACCTGTGCCACCAAGGGCTGTGCGTACGACTACATCCTGTCGATCGACAAGGATGGCAACATCGACGCGCGCGCGATGCGCTCGTTCCTGGGCACGCGCGGCCGACAGTCGTGGCGGCAGATCAGATGAGGATGGGCAGCAGCATGCGGCGCAGGCAAGTGGGAATCACGCTCATCGAGCTACTGATAGCGGTGGCGATCGTCGGCATCCTCGCCGCCATCGCTTATCCGAATTACCGGCAGTACGCGCTGCGCGGCAATCGGACCGAGGCCAAGGCCGCATTGATGCAGGCGGCGCAGGAGCTGGAGAAGTGCTACACGCGTTATGGTCGATATGACGATGATCGGTGCACCACGTTCGACGCTCTCGACGACGGCGTCCGGGATAGCGAGGGGCGCCGGTATCAGATCTCCTTGAACATGGACAATACCGGCCGCGATGACTACGAACTGCAAGCGGTTCCACAGGGAGGGCAGGCGGTAGACTCCTGCGGCACCCTGACCCTCAATGCAACCGGCAGACGTAGCAGCGCTACGCCGGACGATCCCAAGTGCTGGTAGCTTCCCACCACTGACGACAACGATGTATGCGGCCTCCTTCACGGAGGCCGCTTGCTTTCATGCGCAAGTGACTGTATATAGACACAGGCATTGGATTTATATACAACTGTTCGCCCGCATCTTCATCACCACATCAAGTCGCCGCCATGTCAGAACTAACGCCTCGACAACGCGAGATCGTCAAGCTGATCCAGGAATCCCTGCGCGATAACGGCATGCCGCCGACGCGCGCCGAGATCGCGACCGCCATGGGATTCAAGTCGGCCAACGCCGCCGAAGAGCATCTGCGCGCCCTGCAGAAGAAGGGCGTGCTGGACATCATTCCCGGCGCCTCGCGCGGCATCCAGTTGAAAGATTCTCTTCGTGAGCAGATGGGCCTGCCGCTGATTGGTCGAGTTGCAGCCGGCAGGCCCATGCTCGCGGAGGAGCACATCGAGGGTCGCTATCAGATCGATCCGAAGATCTTCGCGCCGCGCGCGCACTACTTGCTCAAGGTGCGTGGCATGAGCATGAAGGACATCGGCATCCTGGACGGCGACCTGGTCGCGGTCCATCGCACGCCGGAAGTGCGCAATCGCCAGGTGGTGGTGGCGCGCCTGGACAATGAAGTGACGGTCAAGCGGTACAAGCAGGACGGCAAGATCGTCTGGCTGCTGCCCGAGAACGAAGAGTTCGAGCCCATCCGGGTGGACTTGAAGGAACAGTCGCTCATCATCGAGGGCATCGTGGTGGGCGTGCTGCGCCAGGGCAAGTCCAAGGGCCTGTTCCAGTAAGGGCCTGGATCAAACCCGTGCCGGCTGCGCCAGCAGTTGCCTGATTTCCGGCAGGCACGAGCCGCAGTTCGTGCCTGCTTTCAGTTCGCGGCCCACGTCCCGGGCAGTCCGCAATTTGTTGCGTGCGATGACGCTGCATAGCGTGTTGCGTCCCACGCCGAAGCACGAACACACCAATGGCCCCGGATCAGCAGCGGATGAAGCGGGCCCGCCATTGAGCAGCGAAACGCGATCGACATCGCTGACCTTCTTCTTGGCGAACAGGTTCGAGAGCCACGCGCGCGAGGGCAGGTCCATGCGCGGTGAAATGAACACGCAGCCGGCGATGCGTTCGTCGATCAACAGCACGGCTCGGAACACGCCGCTGGCGGGATCGGAATATTCCACCCAATCCGCATCGACAGGTGCCCGCAGCACGTGCCGGGCCCAGTCGGAAGCTGGCGGCCGGCCGCGGCCCGCAATCTCGTAGCGTGTGAACTGCTCGCCGCGAACCGTGCTCCACCATGTCGTGTCCAGCGTTGCGGCCGGCGTGCGCGACAGGATGAAGCCATGCCAGTTCACGGTGAACGGTGTGACGCGCGCGGGCGTGTGTTTGAATTCCGGCTCGCCCGAGACCGGGTCGACGATGGGATTCACCAGCGCTCCGACGCGAGCGTCGGAAGCAAATGCGCCGTTCCAGTGAATGGGCACGAACACCATGCCGCGTGGCATCTCGCCCGTGGTTTTCACTCGTGCTACCAGCGCGCCCCATTGCGTCTCGACGCGAGCGAGCTGACCTTCGCTCACTGCCGACAGCAACGCATCTTGCGCGTGCATGTCGATATAGGGCTCGGGCAGGTGAGACGCCAGCCGAGGCGCGCGGCCGGTGCGACTCATGGTGTGCCATTGATCTCGAATGCGGCCGGTGTTCAGCACCCAAGGAAATTCGTCATGCGTTGCGTTCGCGGGGGCGCGCGGCACGGTAGGGATGAAACGAGCTTTGCGTCCCGCGCAATAGAACTGTCCCGATTGCAGCAGGCGAGGCGTTCCTGGGTGGCGTCGCTCCGGCACCGGCCATTGAATGGGCTCGAGCGCGTCATATTCGGCGGAAGTGAGCTCGGCGAGTCCGCCGATATCGAAGGCGCGCTCGCCTGCATTGTTGAATGCCGAAAGCGCGGCGTGCTCGATGAAAATCTCGCGGGCCGTGTCGTAATTGAAACCGCGATCGAATCCCAGCCTGCGCGCCACTTCGCACATCAGCCACCAGTCGGGCCGCGCCTCGCCGCTCAACGGCTGAAATGCGCGCTGACGCGAGATGCGCCGCTCCGAGTTGGTGACCGTGCCGTCCTTTTCTCCCCAGCCCGCCGCCGGCAGCAACACGTGCGCGAGCGCGTTGGTGTCGGTGCTCTCGAAACAATCGGACACCACCACCAGCTCGCAGCGTTGCAATGCTGCCTTGACCTTGTCGGCGTCGGGCAGGCTGACGACCGGGTTGGTCGCCATGATCCATACAGCTTTGACTTTGCCGTCATGAATGGCGTCGAACAGCTCGACTGCTTTGAGGCCGGGACGTTCGGCGACCTGGGGACTGTGCCAGAAATTCCGCACCAGCTGCCGGTGCTCGGCGTTGTCGATCTCCATGTGCGCGGCCAGCATGTTTGCCAGGCCGCCCACTTCGCGGCCGCCCATCGCATTGGGTTGGCCCGTGATCGAGAACGGCCCGGCGCCGGGTCGGCCGATGCGCCCGGTGAGCAGGTGGCAGTTGATGATGCTGTTGACCTTGTCGCTGCCGGCCGAGGATTGATTGACGCCCATGGAGAACGCCGTAATGACGCGCGCGGTGCTCGCGAACAATCGATAGAACGTCCGCAGTCTTTCAGTATCGATGCCGCATGCCGCTGCCACTTGCGACAAGTCACCGGCGGACTCGCGCGCAGTCTGCAAGGCTTCTTCGAGACCTTCGGTATGGTCGGCAACAAAGTCGGTAGCCGTGAGACCTTGCTTGTGCAGATAGGCGAGCAGGCCATTGAACAGCCACACATCGCTGCCGCTTCGCACCGGCAGGTGCAAGTCGGCGATTTCGCAGGTCATGGTTCGTCGGGGATCGAGCACCACGATCTGCAACCCCGGACGTTGCTGTTTCGCCTGCGCGATGCGCTGGAACAGCACTGGATGGCACCATGCGGTATTCGAGCCCACCAGCACGATCAGGTCAGCCAGCTCCAGGTCTTCGTAACAGACCGGCACGATGTCCTCGCCGAACGCCCGCTTGTGGCCGCTGACCGCCGAGGACATGCACAAGCGCGAGTTGGTATCGATATTGGCCGTGCCGATGAAGCCCTTCATGAGCTTGTTGGCGATGTAGTAGTCCTCGGTCAACAATTGACCCGAGACATAGAAGGCGACTGCATCCGGACCCTGGTGATCGATGATGCGCCTGAAGCCGGCGGCCACATAGTCCAGCGCCGTGCTCAAGGTGGCGCGCTGGCCGTTGATTCGAGGATGGAGCAGGCGGCCTTCGCTGCCTAATGTTTGGCCCAAGGCCGAGCCCTTGGAACAAAGCCGGCCGCGGTTCGCCGGGTGTGCCGGGTCGCCGCTGATGCGCACCGTGCCGCGGGCATCGACATCGGCCAGGACGCCGCAACCGACACCGCAGTATGGGCACGTCGTCCTGATGCTCACTGTCGGCCGGCCACCGCTTCGCCGAAGATCAGTTTGTCGCGCAGTGGACCCACGTCGCGGCCTTCAGTCATGAGCTCGCAATACCAGGCGCCATCACGTGTGTCTCCGTACAGCACGGCACCGCGCAGCTTGTTGTTCTCGATCACGATCCGCTTGTAGATGCCGCGCTTGGCATCGCGCATCACGAGCGCTTCACTGCCGGGCCCGCCGAGGAAGTCGCCAGCGGAGAACAGATCGATTCCTGTCACCTTGAGATGCGTCGACAGCATCGAGCCA
Source organism: Steroidobacter sp. (assembly GCF_036406195.1). Taxonomy (GTDB): domain Bacteria; phylum Pseudomonadota; class Gammaproteobacteria; order Steroidobacterales; family Steroidobacteraceae; genus Steroidobacter. The sequence goes on along the minus strand of NZ_DASWVW010000055.1, from coordinate 191,945 downwards.
CGGTATCGGCCCACGCCGTGCTCGGCGAGATGCGTGGCACAGACGCGCGCCTGCTCGTAGAGCGGGGCGACCAGGCCATAAGTGTTGTTGCGATGCTGGACACATTCGCCGACCGCGTACACGCACGGGTCGAAGGTCTGCATCGTGTCGTTCACGAGTACGCCGCGGTCGCAGCGCAGGCCCGCCGCTTGCGCCAGCTCGATGTTGGGCCGGATGCCGGTGGCCATGACGACCAGGTCGGCATCGATGACCGTGCCATCGGCGAGCTCGACGGCGCTGACCCGATCGGTGCCCTGGATGGCGGTGGTCTTCGCCGGCATGTGGAATTGCAGGCCGCGGCGCTCGAGCGATTCCTTCAGCAACTGCGCCGCGACGGGATCGAGCTGTCGTTCCATCAATGTCTCCATCAGATGCACGACCGTGACTTGCATGCCCTGCTTGAGCAGCGCGTTGGCGGCTTCCAACCCCAGCAGTCCGCCGCCGATCACCACCGCTTTCGTGTGAGTGCGTGCCGCGGTGAGCATCGTGTTGACGTCCTGCAAATCACGGAACGTCACGACGCCGTCGAGCTTGGCACCCGGCACGGGCAGCACGATGGGATTGGAGCCGGTCGCCAGCAACAGCCGATCGTAATCGGCCTCGATGCCGTCACGAGAGCGCACCTTGCGGCGAATCCGGTCGATGGCGACCGCCGCGTCGCCCAGGTGCAACGTCACGCCGTTATCGCGATACCACTCGACAGGATTCAGGACGATATCGTCGAACTGTTTCTCGCCGGCCAGCAACGGCGAGAGCAGGATACGGTTGTAGTTGGGGTAGGGCTCGGCACCGAACACGGTGATGTCGTAGGGCTGGCCGGCAATGCCGAGCAGCTCTTCGACCACTTTCATGCCGGCCATGCCATTGCCGATCACGACCAGCTTGCGACGGCTGGTCTTGCGCAGCGGCTGTGACTTGACCCAGATCTTGCCGTCGCTCACTCGGGCCGGCCAGGCGCGCACCGAATAGTCCGCATCTTCGACGCAACGGCCGGTCGCCAGGTTGAAGTGATGTTTGTAGATCGGCGAGGCGACCACCGGCTCGCCGTTGATGTCACCGATCAGGCCGCGCGAGAGCACGTTGGCTTCGCTGTGCGGGTCGTAGTTGTCCAGCGCGTAGACCGCGTCGCCGACGCGAAACACGGCGATCTGCCGACCCTCGAACCACACGGCCACGCCGCTGTCCGGCAGCACGTCGTCGAATGAGCAGACGCTGCTCCAGGTGTGAGCGCGCTTCATACAGCCTCCCGCTGACGGGCGCGTTCGTCGCTGGTGGCCGGGCGAATCTGCCCGCGCTCCTCCACGAACACCACGTTGTCGTCGCTGCGATCGCTGTTCACGAAGTGACGGAAGCGCTTGAGCGTCTGTGGATCGTCCACCGCCTTCTTCCATTCGCACTCGTAGGTGTTGATGACTCGCGCCATATCCGCCTCCAACTCGGCGGCGATGCCGAGCTTGTCCTCGATGACCACTTGCTTCAGGTAGTCGAGACCGCCTTCGAGATTGTCCAACCACACCGACGTGCGCTGCAGGCGATCCGCGGTGCGGATGTAGAACATCAGGAAGCGATCGACGTAGCGGACCAGCGTGTCGCGGTCCAGGTCACCGGCGAGCAGGTCGGCGTGGCGCGGCTTCATGCCGCCGTTGCCGCACACGTACAGATTCCAACCCTTCTCGGTAGCGATGATGCCGACATCCTTGCTCTGCGCTTCGGCGCATTCGCGTGTGCAACCGGACACGGCGAACTTCAGCTTGTGCGGGGCGCGCAATCCTTTGTAGCGGTTCTCGATGTCGATGGCGAAGCCGACGCTGTCCTGAACTCCGTAGCGGCACCAGGTGGAGCCGACACACGATTTCACGGTGCGTACCGCCTTGCCATAAGCGTGACCGGATTCGAAGCCGGCCTCGATCAGCTCGCGCCAGATCATCGGCAGCTCGTGCACCTGCGCGCCAAACAGGTCGATGCGTTGTCCGCCGGTGATCTTGGTGTACAGCCCGTACTTCTTCGCCACGACGCCGATCACGATCAGCTTGTCTGGAGTGATCTCGCCGCCTGGAATGCGCGGCACCACCGAGTAGGTGCCGTCCTTTTGCATGTTGGCCAGGTAATAGTCGTTCGTGTCCTGCAGCGTGGCCTTGTCACGCTTCAGCACGAACTCGTTCCAGCACGAGGCCAGGATGGATGCGATAGTGGGCTTGCAGATGTCGCAGCCCGAACCGCGGCCGTGCTTCTGCAGGACTTCGCCGAACGTCTCGAGCTGACCCACGCGCACCAGATGAAACAACTGCTGACGCGAGTAGCGGAAGTGCTCGCAGAGGTTGTTGTTGACCGCGACGCCGCGGCTCGCGAGCTCGGCCTTGAGGATCTGCGTCACCAGGGTGCTGCATCCGCCGCAGGAGGTGGCCGCCTTGGTGGCGGTCTTGAGCGCGCCGATGGTGGTGCAGCCTGCTTCGATCGCCGAGCAGAGCGCCCCTTTGTTGACGTTGTTGCAGGAGCAGACCTGCGCCGTCGCGGGCAGCCCGGCGACGCCGGCACGCTTGGGCTGCTCGCTCGCGCCGAAGCTCGGCACGATCAGCTCCTCGGGATTCGCTGGCAGCTCGCTGCCGTCCAGCATCATCTGCAGCAACACGCCGTAGTCGTCGGCGTCGCCGACGAGAATGCCGCCGAGCAGCCGCGAACCGTCTTCGCTGACGACCAGCTTCTTGTACACCTGCTTGCGCTCGTCGACGAAAGCATAGGCGCGCGAGCTCGGCGTGGCGCAATGAGGATCGCCCAGGGATGCCACATCGACGCCCATGAGCTTGAGCTTGGTGCTCATGTCGGCACCGGTGAACAAGGGGTCGGTCTGGTCTTGCAAGCGGGCGGCGCAGACGTTGGCCATTTGATAGCCAGGGGCGACCAGGCCATAGAGCTTGCCGTTCCACAGCGCGCATTCGCCGATGGCGAAAATGTTTGGATCGGAGGTGCGGCAGTCATTGTCGATGACGATGCCGCCGCGCTCGCCTGTGTTGAGCCCGCAGGCACGGGCCAGCTCGTCGCGAGGACGGATGCCGGCCGAGAACACCACGATGTCCGCCTCGAGCGAGCTGCCATCGGCGAATTGCAGGCGATGGCGGCACTGCTCGCCGTCCACGATCGCCGTAGTGCTCTTGCCGGTGTGGATGCCGACATCGAGCTGGGCGATCTTCTGTCGCAGTACTCGTCCGCCCATGTCGTCCACTTGCACCGCCATCAAACGCGGCGCGAACTCGACCACATGCGTCTTCAATCCAAGATCGCGCAGCGCCTTGGCTGCTTCGAGGCCCAGCAGACCGCCGCCGATGACCACGCCGATCTTGCTGGTGGCTGCCTGCGAGCGAATGGCTTCCAGGTCTTCGATGGTGCGATAGACGAAACAGCCCGGCCGCTCGTGTCCATCGATGGGCGGAACGAACGGGAACGAACCCGTCGCCAGCACCAGCTGATCGTAGGGGAGAGTTTTGCCTTGCGCCGTGCGCACGCAGCGAGCGTCGCGATCGATGCCGGTCGCGCGGTCGTTCAAATGCAGCGCGATGTCGTTGCGCTCGAAGAACTCTTCACGCACCAGCGACAGGTCCTCGGCGCTCTTGCCGCTGAAGAAGCTCGTCAGCTGCACGCGATCGTAGGCCGGACGCGGCTCTTCGCAGAGCACGCTGATTTCATATGAGGCCGAGTCTGCCACGAGCCGCTCCAGCAGCCGTTGCCCGACCATGCCATTTCCGATGACTACCAGCTTTTTCGCCGACATCTTGCACCCATGATCGATGTCCCGCGCGCGGGACATTCGGATTCGTTTTGAGGAGGGTGGTTGGGACAGCGAGCTGCGACTGGCCGCGCATGGCGGAGAGGATTGAGTGCAGATCGCTGGTGCTGCGCCCATCATTGGAGCAGCCAAGATGCCAGTGATGTTGCAAACGCTATGCCACGTCGCTACGCCCAAATCTCCGGCATTTGGTGCCGTGACGGGCGCTACTGTGCTCGCTCGTGGTGCGTGTAACGATCATGGTGCGCATAAAGTGGTGCGAATGAATCGGCTTCGGGCCTTGGAGAATGCGCTCGTGCCGCGGCCGGGCCTGCATGGCACAGCCATTGCAATCCCATTCATCCGATGCCCGAAGCCCGGCCGAAAAATGAGCTCAACCTGCGCGTCCTGATCGTGGATCAGAACGTCATGCGTGCCAGCATTCTGGAAGAGGGGCTGCGCGAAGCCGGCTATCTGAACGTGATCGTGCTGCGCGAGATGCACAACCTCATGCGGCGCATCGTCGAGATCGATCCGGAAGTGATCGTGATCGACCTGGAGAATCCGAATCGCGACGTGCTGGAGCAGATGTTCCAGGTGTCCCGCTGCGTGCGGCGGCCGATCGCCATGTTCGTGGACCGTTCGGATGCCGACATGATCGCCGCGGCGGTAGATGCCGGCGTGGGCTCCTATGTGGTCGATGGCCTGAAGAAGGAGCGCGTGAAGGCCGTGCTCGACATGGCAATCAGCCGTTTCAACGCCTTCAACAAACTGCGTGAAGAGCTCGACCTCGCCCGCCAGGCGCTCGATGAGCGCAAGATCGTCGAGCGCGCCAAAGGTATTCTGATGAAGCAGCGAGGCATGAGCGAGGAGGCCGCGTATGCGCTGTTGCGCAAGGCGGCCATGAACGAGAACCGTCGCCTCAGCGAGGTGGCACAGAGTGTCGTGACTGCGGCGAGCCTGCTCAAATGAATCCTGCCCACATCAATCCTGCCCACATCAATCCTGATCGAATCGAGCATGGCACCACGGTGGTCGGGTTCATCCCGCTGATGGATTGCGCGCCGCTGGCGGTCGCGGTCGAAAAAGGGTTCGCGGCTGAAGAGGGACTCGACTTGCGCCTGGTGCGCGAAACCTCGTGGGCCAATATTCGCGACCGCGTGGTCGTCGGTCACTTCGATGCCGCGCACATGCTCGGCCCCATGGCCGTCGCCTCCACCCTGGGCGTGGGTCATTTGAAGGTACCCATGGCAGCGCCATTGTCGTTGGGCCTCGGCGGCAACGCCATCACCGTGGCGCTGGGCGTCTGGGATGGGATGGTGACGGAAGGAGCGAGCCTCGGCGCCAGTCCGCGTGCACTCGGCGAAGCGCTGAACAAAGTGGTACGTGCTCGCGAGCGCGCCCAGAAGCAGCCGCTCACCTTTGCGATGGTGTATCCATTCTCCAGTCACAACTATGAGCTGCGCTACTGGCTGGCGGCTTGCGGCATCGATCCCGATCGCGATGTGCGGCTGGTGGTCATCCCGCCGCCGCTGCTGGTCGATGCCATGCGCGAGGGCCAGATCGACGGCTTCTGCGTCGGCGAGCCATGGAGCAGCGTGGCGGTGTCGGTCGGGGTGGGCTGCATTGCCTTGCCGACGACCGCCATCTGGCGGTTGAGCCCCGAGAAAGTGCTCGGCTGTCGTCTCGAATGGGCACAACGCTATCCGGACCGGCTGCAAGCGCTGGTGCGCGCACTCTATAAAGCGGCGTCGTGGTGCCAGCGACCGGAGAATCATCTGGAGCTGTCGCGTTTGCTGGCCGAGCCGCGTTTCGTCGGTGCACCGGCAGAGATTTTATTGCGCGGGCTGTCGAATCGACTGCGTTTGCAACCCGGCGGCGAACCGCAGCTCCTGGAAGATTTCTATTTGCCGGCGTCGCATGCCGCAACGTTCCCGTGGGTCAGCCACGCATTGTGGTTCTACTCTCAAATGGTGCGTTGGGGACAAATTGCGTTCGATCCGGATCATATTGCCCAAGTGCGTGCCACGTATCGACCGGATCTGTATCGACTGGCGCTGGCCAGGGTCGTACCCAACATTCCCGACGTGGATGCCAAGATCGAAGGCGCCGCTCAGCACGGACCCGATGGATTCTTCGACGACGTGTCGTTCGACTCGAGCGACGTGCCCGCCTATCTGCGGCAGCTCTCCGGCAGCTGATGCGATCGCGTAGCTGCACGAACTTCGTGCAGCTATCTCACTTGTTTGCTCCGTTGCGACTCACATTGCGCTGCGCGTTTGTTTGCTCACGCGCCGCAACTCCTTGTCTTCTCGTGAAGATGCCGGTTGTGGTGGCGCTGGCACGGCGGTTGCAGCACTGGTTCGCAAAGGAGCGATTCGTCGCTCCATTCATCGGGCCGACCCAATAGCGGGCTGGCCGGGCAACGCCGCCGACTCCAATGCATGCCACTTGCGTGCAATGAAGTCGGCGGCGTTTTTTTTGGGCCTCAAGAAAGTTCGGGAGTGACCGGATCCATGGCGCAGATGATGTTTCGAGGCTGGCTGCTCGCGCTGGTCGGTGCATTGAGCACTGCACAGTTGCCGGCGGCGGAACTGGAGTTGGAGAAAGAGCAACTGAAGCTCGGCTTCATCAAGCTCACCGACATGGCGCCGCTCGCCATCGCCTACGAGAAAGGCTTCTTCGAGGATGAAGGTCTGTATGTAACGCTCGAACCGCAAGCCAACTGGAAGGTGATCCTGGATCGCGTCATAACAGGCGAGCTCGATGGTGCGCACATGCTCGCCGGCCAACCGCTCGGCGCAGCGGTCGGCTTCGGCACCAAGGCCGACATCGTCACTGCGTTCAGCATGGATCTGAACGGCAATGCGATCACTGTTTCCAACGAGGCGTGGAACTTGATGAAGCCGCATGTACCGATGGATGCGCAGGGCAAGCCAGTGCATCCGATCAAGGCCGCTGCATTGAAGCCCGCGGTGGACGCGTTCAAGGCCAACGGCAAGCGTTTTCAGATGGCAATGGTGTTTCCGGTATCCACTCACAACTACGAGCTGCGTTACTGGCTGGCTGCTGATGGCTTGCACCCGGGCTTTTATTCGCCCAGCGATGTCTCCGGGCAGATCAAGGCCGATGTGTTCCTGTCCGTGACGCCACCCCCGCAAATGCCCGCGGCGCTGGAGGCCGGCACCATACATGGCTATTGCGTCGGCGAACCCTGGAACCAGCAGGCCATTTTCAAGGGCGTAGGTGTGCCGGTGATCACCGATCTGGAAATCTGGAAGAACAATCCGGAGAAAGTTTTCGGCGTCACACGCGCCTGGGCCGAGAAGCATCCCAATACGCACCTGGCGTTACTCAAGGCGCTGATCCGCGCGGGCATGTGGCTCGATGAGAACAACGGGGCGAATCGTAAAGAGGCGGCGCAGATCCTGTCGCGGTCCGAGTATGTAGGTGCCGACTATCGGGTGATCGCCAACAGCATGACGGGTACGTTTGAGTACGGCCGCGGCGACAAACGCAGCGTGCCCGACTTCAATGTGTTCTTCCGCTACTTCGCCACCTATCCGTACTACAGCGATGCCGTGTGGTATCTCACGCAGATGCGTCGCTGGGGCCAGATTCCGCAAAGCCAATCGGACCAGTGGTATCACGCGACCGCCAAGAAGGTGTATCTCACCGAGCCTTACCTGCGCGCCGCGCGCATGCTGATCGAAGAGAAGAAGGCGAAACAGGAAGACTTTCCTTGGGACAGTGACGGCTTCCGCGCGCCCACCAAGGACTTCATCGATGGCGTCGAATACGACGGCCGCAAACCCAACGAGTATTTGCAGAAGCTCCAGATCGGCTTGAAACGAGGCCAGGTCGTCGAGAGCGGCAACGTGGTCACCAAGCAGGATCGAGGGGCAACTTGATGTCGACATCGTCGCTGGCGATTGCTCGGGAGCAATCATCATCATCTGCCGCGCAGGAAGTGGCGCCGGCCGCTGAATTGCCGCCGCCGGAAAAGCCCAAGGCGCAGGAACCGCTATGGCTGCAACGACTGTTGCGGTTTTTTGCGACCGTCGGCCTCGGTTTCATCAATCCTGTATTCCGCTTATGCCGTGGGGAGAATCCACGGCAGCAGTTGCGTGAATTGTGGAACCAGGCCGGGATTCCCTTGCTGGCCATCGCGGTATTCCTGTTCGCGTGGAGCCAGGCGTCGAGCCGAATACAAACCAGTCTCGGGCAGATTCCCGGACCGATTGCAGTCGCGCAGCAAGCGTACAGCCTGTGGAAGGATCACAAGGCGGAGCGCGAGAAGGCCGTCGCATTCCATGAGCGTCAGGAGCAGCGCAACGCCGCCAGACTGGCGAAGAATCCCGATGCCGAAATCAGAGTGATGAAGTACACCGGCAAGCCGACCTACATCGATCAGATTCTCACCAGTTTGAAGACGGTCTTTACCGCGTTCGTGCTGGCGACGCTGGTGGCGGTGCCGCTCGGCATCCTGTGCGGCTTGAGCGCGACCATCAATGCGGCGCTGAACCTGTTGATCCAGGTATTCAAGCCGGTCTCGCCGCTGGCGTGGTTACCGCTGGTGACCATCATCGTCAGCGCCGTGTATGTCAGTGCCGATCCGATGTTCGAGAAGGCGTTCGTGATCTCGGTCATCACGGTGACGCTGTGCTCGTTGTGGCCGACGCTCATCAACACGGGCGTCGGCGTGAGCTCCATCGATCGCGATCTGTTGAATGTCGCGCGCGTGTTGCAGCTGAAGTGGACCACCAAGCTGTTCAAGCTGGTGCTGCCGTCGTCGCTGCCGTTGATTTTCACCGGCATGCGATTGTCGCTGGGAGTGGGCTGGATGGTGCTGATCGCGGCGGAGATGCTGGCGCAGAACCCGGGCCTCGGCAAATTCGTCTGGGACGAGTTCCAGAACGGCAGCTCGGAATCGCTGGCGCGCCTGATGGTGGCGGTACTGACCATCGGCATCATCGGCTTCCTGCTCGATCGGGTCATGCATACGTTGCAGACCCTACTCGACTTCGGGATCCGGCGATAGCTCGGGAGAGTCAGATGTCGATACTGCAGCTGAAGAATGTCAGTAAGGGTTATGGCGCAAACAACGGCTCAGGGGAGCAGAAGGTCGAGGTGCTCGAGAATGTGAATTTGAGCATCGCAGAAGGCGAGTTCGTCGCCATCGTCGGCTTTTCCGGCAGCGGCAAGACTACGCTGATCTCGATCATCGCCGGCTTGATCCAGCCGGACTCGGGCGAGGTGCACTTCGAGGACCGGCCCGTCACCGGGCCGGGACCGGAGCGCGGTGTAGTGTTTCAAAACTATTCACTGCTGCCTTGGTTGACGGTCCAGAGCAACGTCGCTCTGGCCGTCGACAGTGTTTTCCCGCAGTGGCCATCGCAGCAGCGGCGCGAGCACGTGCAAAGGTATATCGAAATGGTCGGTCTGACGCACGCGGCGGATCGGCGGCCAGCGGAGCTTTCTGGCGGTATGCGTCAACGCGTAGCCGTGGCACGGGCGTTGGCCATGGATCCGAAGGTGCTGCTGCTCGATGAGCCGCTGTCGGCGCTGGATGCCCTGACGCGCGCTCGTTTGCAGGATGAGATCGAGGCGATCTGGGCGCGACAGCGCAAGACCGTCATTCTCGTCACCAATGATGTGGATGAAGCGCTGTTGCTGGCCGATCGCATCATTGCGCTCAAGCCCGGACCGCGGGCCACCCTGGGGCGCGAGTTCAAGGTCGATCTGCCGCGACCGCGCGATCGCCGAGCGGTCAATGAAGACGATTCATATCGCCGGCTGCGTGCACAGATCTCTCAATGCCTGATGAGCTTGAGCGTGCAGCGTAGTGGCAGCTCGGGCGCGCCGCGCACGCTGCCATCCGTCGTTCCCATCGAGCCGCCAGTGCCCAGAACCATGCGCCGCGCGACGCGGCCCAAGCCGGCGGAGAACCTCGACAAGTTCGTCGAGTTCTACGACGTAAGTAAGGTCTACCCGACCCCGAAGGGACCGCTGACCGTGGTAGACCGATTCCAGCTGAATATTCGCAAGGGCGAATTCATTTCCCTGATCGGCCATTCGGGCTGCGGCAAGTCCACTGTGCTTTCCATGGTCGCGGGCTTGAGCGACGTTTCAAGTGGCGGCATCACGCTCGACGCGCGTGAAGTCACATCCGCCGGGCCGGATCGCGGCGTGGTTTTCCAGGCGCCTAGCCTGCTGCCGTGGCTGACTGCACGAGAGAACGTGGCGATCGGCGTAGACCGTGTCTATCCCCATGCAACGGAGCAGGAGCGGCGTGACATCGTCGAGTACTACCTGTCGCGCGTTGGCTTGGGTGATGTGCTGGAGCAGAAGGCGAGCGAGTTGTCGAACGGCATGAAACAACGTGTCGGCCTGGCACGTGCCTTCGCGCTGTCGCCGAAGCTGCTGCTGCTCGATGAGCCGTTCGGCATGTTGGACGCGCTGACGCGGTGGGAGCTGCAGGAAGTGCTGATGGAAGTGTGGAAGCGCAATCAGGTCACCGCCATCTGCGTCACGCACGATGTCGATGAAGCCATCCTGCTCGCCGACCGGGTCGTGATGATGGCCAACGGTCCGCGCGCACGCATCGGCCGCATCATGAAGATCGATCTGCCTCGGCCACGCACGCGCAAGCAACTGCTGGAGCACCCGATGTATTACGACTATCGCAACGAATTACTGGCATTTCTAGAATCTTGCGACCAGCAGCACACGCACGCCGCATAATTGGTTCATACAATATTGACAGTACAACGCTCGGGGAGGGCGAAAAGCAATGAGTTCTTTGGGTCAGAAGATCGGCACGACGGTGGTCACGGCACTGACCCTGACCGCGTCGGGCATCGCTGGTGCCGCCGACTTTGGCGTGCTCGGCGGCGCCGTTGCCGAAGCAAAGCCGATATTCGATGCGCGATTGCGTTACGAGACGGTCGATCAAACGCCACTGGCCGAGGAGGCGGACATCCAGTCGTTGCGGCTGCGGCTGGGCTTCGAAACCGGCAAAGCCTGGAACACCAGCCTGCTGGCCGAGGCCGAGGTGATCACCGACCTGGGCGGCAGCTATCGCGGCGATCCCGCGCGGCCGCGCGATCTTGCCTATCCAGTGATTCCCGATCCGGAATCCGAGGAGATCAATCGGCTGCAACTGGTCAATACCTCGCTGCCGGGCACGACGGTCACGCTGGGCCGGCAACGCATCGTGGTGGACGATCACCGCTTCGTCGGCAATGTCGGCTGGCGGCAGAACGAGCAGACCTTCGATGCCGTGCGCATCGTCAACAAGTCCGTGCCGGGGCTGACGCTGGACGCCACCTACTTGAATCAGGTGAATCGCGTTTTCGGCCGCGACTCTCCGCAGGGGCGCTATCACGGCGACGGCGTGCTCGCGATTGCGGCCTATCAGCTCGGCATCGGCAAGCTCAGCGCGTTCGGCTATTGGCTGGATTTCGATCCGGAGAGTGGACTGACGGGCGGACTGGATCCGGTGCGCTCGTCGAATGAAACCTTCGGTGCGCGGCTGGCCGGCGAGCGGCCTTTGAGCAAAGTCAAAGTTGGCTATATGGCGACCCTGGCGCGACAGAGCGACTATGGCAGCAATCCCTTCAGCTTCGATCTCGACTATTACTCGCTGGAGCTGACCGGAACCTACCGCCAGTACAGCCTCACGCTGGGCCAGGAAGTGTTGGAGGGCAACGGCACCATCGGCTTCGCCACGCCGCTGGCCACGCTGCATCGCTTTCAGGGCTGGGCGGACAAGTTCCTGACCACGCCGGCCAACGGCATCGACGATCGTTATGTGAGCCTGGGCTATGCCGCCAAGGGCATCGCCAGGCTCGATACCTTGTCGGCGTCCCTGGTCTACCGGGACTTTCGCTCGGAACGTCTATCCGAGGACCTGGGCGATGAAGTGGACCTGCAGTTGCAGGCCAAGTATCAGCGCTTCGTCGCGCTGCTCAAAGTGGCGTTCTACGACGCGCACGAAGGACGCACGCCGGCAGCGTATCAGGACACGACCAAGTTCTGGGCGCAGCTGGAATACGTCTGGTAGGGCAGCACTGGCCGGTCCTGCCGTCACGACTTTGACGGCAGGATCTGCAGCACCGTCTCCGCCGGGCGGCTGAGCACCGCGCCGCGCGGCGTGACTACGATAGGTCGATTCATCAACACCGGGTGCTTCAGCATCTGATCGATGATCTCGTCGTCGCTCCATTTCGACGAGTCACCCAATCCGAGCTTCGCGACTTCCTTCTCGCGCATCAGTTCGCGGGGCGACAGCTTGGTTTTCTTCAGCAGTTCCAGCAGCGTCTTGCGGTCCGGCGGCGTCTTCAGGTACTCGACCACGCGCGGCTCGATGCCGGCCTCGCGAATCAATGCGAGTGTGTTGCGCGAGGTCCCGCAGGCGGGGTTGTGGTAGATGGTCACGTCGGAGGCGCTCGTGCTCATGCTCGTGCTCTATTGAGTGCAGGGAAGGAGCGGAAGTCTAGCCCAAAGCTGCCGCGGGCGTTCTGCCCAGCTTATCCACAGGACGGCGCGTTTTCCGGCCGGAAATGTTGCAAGCCTCGTCTTTGTTGATCCTGGCCGGTAGCGCGGATATGGCCCGGGGCAAGCGTGCGTTACCCTTCGCGGCGCAACCGTTGCTCGATTGTGTTCGACGTGAACCACTATTGTTTCGGGGGAGAGATTCCGTGCGCACTCGCGACCATCGTCCGGCCAGACCCGCGGTCAGCCGCCGTTCCGTCCTGAAGTCCGCTGCAGCTGTCACGTTGCTCAGCACCGGGTTTCCCATGATCAACACGGGTCGCTACCAGGCTTTCGCGGATTCGCCGAAGAAGTACTCGGCCAAGACCCTGCGAGCCGTGGAGCGTGCGCTGGTGATCGACATGCTCGCGCCGCTGAAACTCGACTTCACGCCGGAGGCGTATGCCGGCCGCATGACCGATGCCGAGGCCGAGATGTTCCGCTCCTGCGGCATCACGGGCTTCCACAACTCGGTGGGAACCGGCGGCCCCAACGCGGTGGAGGAGACGTTGCAGTTCATGACGGCCTGGCAGGGCTATGCCGGTCGCAACTCGCACGTGTTTACGCTGGTCGACACGGCCGCCGACCTCGACCGCGCCAAGGCGCAGCGCAAGGTCGCCGTGATCATGGGATTGCAGAACTCCGAGCACTTCCGCAAGAAGGAAGACGTGAAAGCGTTCTATCAGCTCGGCCAGCGCTGCTCGCAGCTCACCTACAACTCCCAGAACCTGCTGGGCAGCGGCAGCACCGAGCGCGTCGATGGCGGCTTGAGCGACTTCGGCGTGGAGATCGTCAAGGCCATGAACGAGGTGGGCATGCTGGTGGACGTGTCCCATTGCGGAGACCAGACCACGCTGGATGCGATCGAGGTTTCGCCGGTGCCCATCGCCATCACGCATTCCAATTGCCGCGGCATCTTCAATCACCCGCGCCTGAAGACCGACGAAGCGATTCGCAAGCTCGCCGCCAAGGGCGGCGTGATGGGCATCACCGGCGTGCGCATGTTCGTGCGCGACCGGGAGCCGACCACCATCGAGCACATCGTGGATCACATCGAGCACGTGGTGAAGCTGACCAGCATCGAGCACGTCGGCATCGGCTCCGACGCCGATCTCAACGGCTATGACGACATGCCGGAGGATCAGAGCAAGATGTTACGTGCGGCGTACAAGGCGAGCTATGGCTTCCGCGACAAGATCGACATCGAGGGCTTCGATCATCCGCAGAAGGTCTTCGACTTGACCGAAGCGCTGTTCCGCCGCGGCTATTCCGAGCAGAACATCATCGCGATACTAGGCGGCAACTTCCGGCGCCTGCTGGGCGCGACCTGGAAGTAAGGCACCAAAGAATCCGGCGCCGAGTGATCCGGCGCCGGATATGGTCAGTGGGTTTCGCGCTTGCCGATCGCGTGGCCAAGCGCATGATCCAGGCGCTCCAGCGCGCCATCGATGGCGAGTTGCAAGGTTTCGGCGGTATGGGTCACTGCGATCGGCGGCATGTTGGACATGCGCGCTTCCAGCATGCAGCGCTTGTCGGCGCCTCCCTTGCCGGCATTCACGTCCCCCAGGTGCATTTCCACCCGGGTGATTCTATCGGCGAACTTGGACAGGTAGTCCTCGACGGTCTTGGAGAGTCGTTCGGCGGTATCCCCGGCGAGGCGGACGTGATTGTCGTGATTCACTTGAACCTGCATGCGAGCTTCCTTCGTGGCCTCAGGCCCATTGACCTCTGGTCGACCTCTGGGCCCATTGAAATGTAGTCGGGCGACCGGGCAGTTGTTCCCGTCGGGGAAAGCTTCACAGTTGCCCATGGATGTACGATGGGGTCACGCCAAGCATTACGCAAGCGCTGTGCTGATCAATAAGGCGAACCCGTAACCGGCTCCGTGAGTCCCAGGGTGTGGCACCGCGACTGCCTGAAAGGTCATGGTCAGCGCCGCAGGCCGCGGCGTATCATGCCCGGCGACAAGAACGAGACGCGATAAGAACGAGAGTGGGCGTGAACAAAGTCACCGTGCGAGGCGTCGATGGCTCCCACCGCGACCATGAATTGACCGCCGGCACCATCCTCGTCGGCCGCGACCCGGCCAGCGACATCCATCTCAAGGACCCACAGGTCAGCTGGAAACACGCGGTTCTCATCAACGAAGCCGGGGCCTGCGCCATCGAGGACCTGGGCAGCTCGAATGGCACGTTCGTGGCTGGCACGCGTATTCAGCGCCACGTGCTGTACCCGGGCGAACGCATCAAGATCGGTCCGTACGAGTTGACGTTGCAATCGGTGCAGCTGCCGTCACCGAATTCTGCGAGCGAACGGACTCTATTCGCAGCCGCAGACCGCTATGTTCGACGCCACGCGCAAGAGCGCGACACAGATCCACAACGCGGCGCTGTCCAGACAGGGGAGACGGTCAGCGTAGATGTACGTGATTGGCGCGGCGCCTTGAAAAGTTTCATTCCTCTGCTGAATGGTCGCGCTCTATATGGAGAATTCCAGCTGCGCCGCGAATTCACGGCAGGACTGACCGTCGCCGCGCTGCTGGTTCCGCAAGCGATCGCCTATGCAACGTTGGCGGGATTGCCACCCATGATGGGGCTCTATGCCGCCATCCTGCCGATGATCGTGTATGCGTTGACGGGTAGCGGCCGGCATACATCGGTGGGTCCGGTGACGGTGGATTCGCTGATGCTGGTGCTTGGCCTGAGCACGATCGCCACCGCAGGCACCGCGGCATACATCGCGCTGGCCACCTTGCTGACCGCGATTATCGGCGTGACGCAGCTGGTGATGGGCGCGCTGCGCCTGGGCTTCCTGGTGAATTTCCTGTCGTATCCCGTGCTCGCCGGCTTTACTTCGGCGGTCGCCATCATCACGGCATTGGGCCAGTTGCATCATCTGCTGGGCATTCCGCAGGGCCACTTTCCCTACTTGTACGAGGCGGTGCTGGATGTCGCGACGCGCGTCGGCGAGGCGAACCTTGCGACGCTGGCGATCGGTCTGAGTTGCATTCTGTTGCTGCTGGGCTTCACCAGGCTGTCGCCGAAGGCGCCAGGTCCACTGACCATGGTGGCGGCGGCCACGGCCTTGTCGTTCGTGTTCAGCCTGGACCAGCACGGCGTCGCAGTGTTGGGCGAGGTGCCGCGCGGATTTCCGGAGCTCACCGTGCCGGAGTTGAGCGGGTCACAGGTCCGGCAGCTGTTGCCGTTGGCCTTGACCATGGCGCTGGTCGGATTCGCACAGACGATTTCGGTCGGCAAGTCCCTTGGCAACAAGTACGGCTACGACATCGATGCCAATCGCGAGCTGGCCGCCTTGGGGCTGGCGAATGTCAGCTCCAGCTTCTCGCAGGGTTACGCGGTGTCGGGTAGCCTGGGGCGATCCGCTCTGAACGCCAATTGCGGCGCAAGAACGCCGCTGGCCGCGATCGTGACCGCGCTGTGCATTCTGCTGACGGCGTTGTTCTTCACACCGTTGTTCCATTATCTGCCCGACGTGACGTTGGCAGCCATCCTGGTCGTGTCATCGCTGCGGCTGATCGACACGCGGGAGATCCGCTACCTGTTCAACGTGAAGATCACGGAAGGCTTGCTGCTGGTGTTCACGTTCCTCGCCACGTTGCTGTTCGGCATCATGCACGGCCTGCTGCTTGGAATCATCGCCTCCATCCTGTTGTTCATCACGTTGAACACGCGGCCCTACACGGCCATTCTCGGGCGACTGCCCGCCACCAATATTTTCCGCAACGTCGAGAATTTCCCGGAAGCGCAGACGTTTCCCGGGCTGGTCATCCTGCGCATCGACGCGTCGCTGTATTTCGCCAACGTGGTGTTCCTGAAGCAGCGTATTCACGAGATCTGCCGGCTCAACGCCGGGCGGCTGCGGGCCTTGATCCTCGATGCCAGCGCCGTCAACGATCTGGATTCATCGGCGGACACGGCCTTGCATCAGCTGTCGCAGGAGTTCAAGAAGCTGGGGATCGAGTTTTATATCGCCGGTGTCAAGGCGCCGGTGCGCGCGGTGATGCAACGCTCGGGGTTGTACAGCAAGCTCGGCGGCGATCACTTCTTTTTCACCATTGACGCCGCCGTGCGGCGTTTCCAGGAGAAGGCCGGCGAAGCGCTGCCACGCCGCCATTCTCCCTGAGGCCATCAACGAGGACCGATTCGAACGCATTCGGACCAGCCGCCGCAAGCAATGCGCGGGCATTTGAGTGCTGTAGCCTGATGAAACGATCCACTGAAACAAATTGCCCGTGCGGTTCGGGCCTGACATACGAGCGCTGCTGCGGGCGTTGGCACAGCGGCGAGCCCGCACCCGATGCGCAGTCCCTGATGCGATCACGTTACAGCGCCTTTGTAATGCGCAACGAGCCCTATCTGCTCGCCACCTGGCATGCGACGAAGCGGCCCGAGTCCATCGAATTCGAACCGGCACAAAAGTGGCTGGGGCTGAAGATCGTCGATGCTCGCGTGACAGGGGAGAACGCGGCCGAAGTGGAGTTCATCGCGCGCTATCGCATCGGCGGTGCCTCCGCGACGCGGCTGCATGAGCGCAGCCGCTTCGTGAAGGAGAACGATCGCTGGTTCTATGTCGACGGCGACATACAACCTTAGCGGAGTCACATCCCGCCCAATCCCAGCCCCAGGTTGATCTTCAGCAGAATCAGCATGCCGAAGATCGCAAACAGGGCGGCCGCCACGAACCGCATCTTGCTCAATGGAAAGCGCTTGGCGAGCGTCTCGCCGAGCAGCACCGCGGGAATGTTGGCGGCCATCATGCCCAGAGTGGTGCCGGCTGTAACCGCGGCGAGGCTCGCGTACTTGGCCCCCAATGCAATCGTCGCGAGCTGTGTTTTGTCGCCCATCTCGGCGAGAAAGAACATCACCAGCGTGGTAAGAAACGCGCCGTGCTTGCTGACGGTGCGTTCGGATTCATCGAGCGTATCGGGAATCAGCGCCCAGACGGCGAAGGCCAGGAAGGAGAGGCCAAGCACCCAGCGCAGCACATCGGGGCTGACCGCATGCGCAACCCAATCGCCGGCGAGCGCGGCCAGCGCATGATTGAACAGCGTGGCGGCGAGGATGCCGACGATGATGGGCCAGTGCTGACCACGGAAACGGGCGGCGAGAACGAATGACAGCAGCTGCGTCTTATCGCCCATCTCGGCGAATGCGACCATGCCGAGCGAGGTAACCAATGCTTCCACGAAGACTCCCGGGGCCAGCTGCGTAATACCCATGACTTCACGTCCACGCCGGCCCCGGCGGTGGCACGCAAAGTCAAAGGTCTCGCCTAGCTGATGCCGCCGACGCCATGGTCTACGACCAAGTCTGTTGACGTCGGCTCCCTACGTTGCGTAGGGCGGCTACTCCCCAGTGACGGGCGCGAAGATACCGGGTTGGGCGCCGATACTCAAGCTGGCGCTCACGAAGAGCGCGAAGGATCGGTCAATGGCTCAGCGAGATCGTGCGGTGTGGATACGTGGCCGGCCGGCAGCGCGGCGGTCTGCCGCTCGATCATGCGGCGGACCACTGGCGAGCCGGGCCCTTGATGCAACTCGCGCAGGCGTTCGGGAACTGTCGCGTCGTCCTGCGTCATGCGATTGTTGTGGCGGATGTACTCGAGCCAGGTCGGTAGCGTGAATCGCTCCACCCAGAGCTGCGGATCGGCCAGATCGCGCATCAAAGTCCAGTGCATCGCGCCGTCGCGTTTGCGAATGCGCCGTCGTTCCGCCATGGTTGTGAGGAACTCGAGCACATCTTCTTCACGAATCACATATTCAACGGTGATGACCACTGGCCCGGTGCGCAGCTCGACGGGGACGGCGGTTTCCGGAGCTTGCCAGCGGCGCAACGGATCGAGATTGAGATCGTCGGTTTCCGCCAGCGGCATTCGCAAGCCCATCGCCGTGCAGATCAGCAGGACCAGAGTCGCAGCAACCAACGCCAGCCGCACGCCGTCGCTCGCGGAAATGATGCCCCACAGCCAACTGCCCAGCGCCATGCCGGCGAAGGTGGTCACTTGATACAGAGAGAGTGCTCGCGCCACGACCCAACGCGGTGTCGACAACTGAACGGAGACGTTCAGAGTCGAGAGTGCAAGTACCCACGCAGCTCCGGTCAGCATCAGCATCGGTATGGTCAACAGCGCTTGTGTGCTGAAAGCCGTGACAGTCGCCCCGATGGCGAAAGCGATGCTCGATGCACGCGTCAATCCCTCCGACGACATTCGTTGGCGAAGTCGTGCGCTGGTCAATGCTCCTAGCACCGCGCCCACGCCGAAGGCGCCCAGTAATAAGCCATAAGTAAGTGGGCCGCCCTTCAGCAGGTCCTTCGCCACCAACGGCAGCAGCGCCAGCACCGAGCTGGCGCCCATGCCGAACACCGCGCCGCGAACCAGCACTCGCTGGATGGATGGCGACATGGACACATAACGAATGCCCGCGGCGACTGCGAGTCCGAAAGGCTCTCGCGGCAGGAGCTGAGGCGGGCGCACGGGCCGCCAACGTCCCAGTACCAGAATGAGCGCGATATAACTCGATGCATTCACTGCGAACGCAACTGCCACTCCCGCAGCGGCCACGATTACGCCGCCGATCGCGGGGCCCACGCTGCGAGCAATGTTGAAGCCCATGCTATTGATGGCGACCGCGCCTGGAAGATGCGGTCTGGGCACCATGTCGCCGACGGATGCCTGCCAGGCAGGACCGTTGAACGCCGCGCCACATCCAAGCAGGAACGTGAACAACAGCAATAACCAGGGGGTGATCACATTCAGCCAGGCGCAGACGGTGAGCGAGACGGACACCAGCAACATGAAAATCTGCGCACCCAGCATGACCTTGCGCCGGTCCATGTTGTCCGCCATCGCTCCAGCGAACAGCGACAGCAGCACGATGGGCAGCGCTACGGACGTCTGGACCAGCGCCACCATGTCGGCCGATTCCGCTATGGACGTCATCATCCATGCCGCGCCCACGGTCTGAATCATCCCGCCCAGGTTGGACAGAATGCTCGCGAACCAGATCGAGCGGAACACCGGAAACCGGAATGGCGAAAGCGCCGAGACCGGTGGCGAGTCCTCGGCGGCAGGGGCAGTGGCCTGGAGCATCGGCCAATGATACCGCGGGAAGGTGCGACCTTCTCGCGGGCGGTCGTGGGATATTTACAAGGCTAGAGTTCTGCGATCGTGCCCGGGTCTGGGGCGATCGGCACGCCGTGGCATCGGCCGCCGCAGCGTCGCTGGAATGTGATGACTATAAAACCTTGCCGCGGTTGAGCAGGCCGAACGGATCGAGGGCCGCTTTCAACTGACGCATGAGCGCAAGCTCTTCGGCATTGCGTGAGAGCGGCAGCCATTGGCGCTTGTCGAGGCCGATGCAATGCTCGGCCGACACCGATCCGCCGATGGCCAGCAGCGGGTGATAGACCATCTCCTCGGCGCGGCGTTTCGCTTCCGGGCTCCAGGGCCGCGGAGCGATGACGATGTGCAGGTTGCTGTCGCCGATGTGGCCAAAGACGGCCATCATGGCCGTGGCGCCGCAGACCGAGGGCAGGGATTCCTGCAGGCCCGAGATGTACTCCTGCATGCGCATGATCGGCAGGCTCACGTCGAAAGCGACGCCGGGCATGAATGTTTTTATCTGTCCTTCCACATCCTCGCGGATCGCCCAGATCGCGTCATGCTGCGACTTGGAGGAGGCGATCACGGCGTCCGCGGCCAGGGACTTTTCCATCGCAGCGCCGAGCACTTCGGTGAACAACGCGCTGTCTGCATCGGGATCGTTGCCGGCGGCCTCGACGATCACGTAGAAATCGTGCCCGGCGGGCAGCGGCGGTTGATGACGGCCGCTGTCGACGCCGATGCGCTGATAGTAGCTGTTCCACATCACTTCGAACGAGCGGACCAGCCCGCCGAGCCGGCGGCCGACGTGCGCGAAGAATCCGGTGAGGTTGTCGAAACCGTCGATGGCGACGATGGCGGTCGCTTCGCTGGCCGGCGCCGGGTGCAGCTTCAGCACTGCCCGCGTGACGAAACCGAGCGTGCCTTCGCTGCCAATGAACAGCTGCTTCAGATCGTAAGCCGCGTTGTTCTTCAGCAGCGTGTTCATCGACGAGACGATCGTGCCATCGGCCAGCACCGCTTCGAGACCGAGCACGTTGTCCCGTGTCATGCCGTAGCGAATCACGGTGTTGCCGCCGGCGTTGGTGGAAATGTTTCCTCCAATGGTGCAGGAGCCGCGCGAGCCGAGATCGACTCCGTAGATCAATCCATGCTCGGCTGCTGCTTCGTGGACCGCTTGCAGCGGAACGCCCGCTTGCAAGGTCATGGTGCGCCCGATCGGATCGATGCTCTCGATCGAGCGCATGCGTTCGAGCGAGATCAGCAACTCCTCGGGACCGGCTTTCGCACCATGCACCAGGCCCGTCAGTCCTCCCGCGGGCACCACTGGCTGGCGTGCGGCGTGGCAGAGCTTCATGACTCTGGACAATTCGGCAGTCGAGGCCGGCCGCACGATGGCCATCGCTTCGCAGCGCTCACGACCCAGCCAGTCCGCCGGGCGGGCGGCAGCGTCGGCGCCCGTGATGAGGCCCTTGTCTCCGACGAGGCTGTGGATGTCTGCAAGCAAAGTCATATCAATTCCTTATGCCTCTCGGCTGATCGGCCTCATCAAAGCATGGCCTCGATCAGCCGAGGTCCCTTGATGTTCAGTGCTTCGGTCAGTGCCTGGCGGAATTCCGCTGTCGTGGCGGCGCGCACAGCAGGAACTCCCATGCCCTGCGCCAGGTGCGTCCAGTGGATCGCCGGCCGGGTCAGATCGAGCATCGAGAGTGCCTTCGGTCCTGGTGCGCCCACGCCCACGCGCTGCAGTTCGATGTTGAGGATGGCGTACGAGCCGTTGTTGAAAATGATGGTGACGACATCCAACTGTTCGCGCGCCATCGTCCACAACGCCTGGTTCGTGTACATGCCCGAGCCATCGGCCTGGAGGGCGATGACCTTGCGATCCGGACATGCCACCGCGGCGCCGACTGCAAGAGGCAATCCCTGGCCTATCGCTCCGCCCGTGAGAGTCAGCCAGTCGTGCGGCCTGGCGCCCGCCGTCATGGGGAACAGGGCGAGGGTGGCGGTTGCGGCTTCATCCGACACGATGGCGTTTTCGGGCATCAGTTCGCAAAGCACGGCTGCCACTTTGGCTGGATTGAGCTTGCCTTCTTCGCACGGCACGCGTTGCGCTTGCTGCACGTTGGCTGGCTGGGCCGGCGCATCGAGCGCACTCGCGACTTCTTCGAGCGCTGCGCGTGCATCCTCACGTGCCGACGCGAGACGGACCATGTTGCATTTGTCCGGTGACAGCCAACTCGGCTTGCCGGGATAGGCGAAGAACGACACTGGCGGTTCCGCGCCACAGAATACGATGGTTTCGAGTCCTTCGAGGAAGGCCCGAGCCTGTTCGCCGAAGTACGGCAGTTTCTCGACGGGCACGCGTCCCGCTCCCCGTTGGTGTCGGGCGGGAAATGTTTCGCACACCAGGCGCGCCCCGCTTGCGGCTGCGATGCGACCCGCCAACCACAACGTGTCTTCGCGAAGCGCGCGCCCGCCGAGAAACAAACATTTGGCGCCTTTCCCCGAGCGCAGAGCGGCAACCGCCGCATCCACTGCCGCTTTCGGACTGCGTGGCGCGGGCACCGGTGGAGCAGGAGCGACGGCCGCGGCTCCTTCGCACCAGGCGTGGTCCGCAGGCGCGATCACCGTGGCAACTTTTCCAGGATAGGTTTGCGCGGCGCTGAAAGCTTCAGCTCCTGCTCGCGCCAGATCTCGCGAGGAACGCGAGGTGCGCACCCAGTCGGATACCGGCGCAGCGATGCCGGCGATATCCGACGTGAGCGGAGCGTCGAAATGCAAATGATAAGTCGCATGTTCGCCCACGATGTTGATGATGGGCGAAGCGGCGCGGCGGGCATTGTGCAGGTTGGCGAGACCATTGCCCATGCCGGAACCCAAGTGCAACAACGTCACCGCGGGCTTGTCCGCCATGCGGCCATAGCCGTCGGCGGCCCCCGTGACCACTCCCTCGAACAAGCCGAGAATGGCCCGCATGCCTTCCTGCCGGTCGATCGCGGCCACCAGTTGCATTTCGGAGGTGCCGGGATTGGCGAAGCACACATCTACGCCGCAGCTGTGCAGGGTGCGGATGAGGGCTTCGGCTCCATTCATATCGAGTCTCGCGGCAGTAGTCATACAGATCATGCTCCACGCGTCATGTTGCAATTTGATCGAGATCAATTCGCGAGCCCGGTCGGACGCCGCGGCTCCTAGAGAAGCAGGAAGGCAGCGGCCGCCAGCAAGGTCGGGCCGGCGGCGCCCAGCAACAGGCCGCCTGCGCCAATGGTCTCATCGGCAAACCCTCGCTTCAGCAAAGCCACTCCCGCGGGATTGGGCGCGTTGGCGATCACCGTCAGTCCGCCGCCGGCGACGGCTCCGGCGACCAGCATATACTTCGACGAATCGGCAATGCCTTCGATCAACGAGCCGAGATAGGTGAGTGCGGCGTTGTCGGTGATCGCGGTGAGTCCCAGCGCACCGGCAAACAATGCCAGCGGCTCGAGAGCGGCGACGATCGGCTGCAGCCACCAGCGCTGCATGCCGCCCAGTACCACCAGTCCGGCGAGAAAAAAGCCGACCAGCAATGCTTCCCTGAGAATGAGCGGGTTCTGGAATCGCTCGTACGCCTGGGTGAAGCCCAGGAACAGCAGGAACAAGGCCATGAAGATGATGGGATGGTGGGCGAACGCCACCACGCCGGCCAGGAAGGCGATGTGGACGAGAGTGACCGCCAGGGGAACGGGTTCGTGCTCGCGAACCTCGATTGCCTGTCGGAGATTCGGTCGCAGCACGATCGTGGCTACGGTGGCATTGATCATCACCACGATCGCGGCCTTCCAGCCAAAGTTCGCGAGCATGAAGCCGGAGTCCCATCCCCAGGTGCCGGCGACCATGAGCACCGGAGGCGCGGCGTAGGACGTCAAGGTGCCGCCAATCGAGACGTTGACGAACAGTACGCCGAGCGCGAAATATTTGGAGCGCTCCGGTACGTAAGGTTGAAACACCTGGGGCGAAAGCATCAAGGCCGCGATCGTCATTGCGGCAGGCTCGGTGATCAGCGAGCCAAACAACGGAACCACGGCAAGGCTGAGCCAGGCGCTAACGAGCGGGGTGGGTGCGGGAACGACGTGAGCAAGCGTACGCAAGCTCGCTTCCACGGCGCGAAGCAGTGGGCGCGAAGCGGCGATGACCATCACGACGAACACGAACAGCGGTTCGGTGTAGTTGCGCGACTCGGCATACTCCACCGCGCCTGAGCCGCCGCCGATCAGCGCCATGCTGGCGATCAGTACGACAGCCCAGAAACCGAAGACGACTTCGACTTCTCCGAGCAGATGAAACAAACCCGCGTGACGAGGCGAGCGCGCCGCGAGGCGTTCGAATTGCTTGGTCGAGAACGTGTGGAGCAGCGCGAGCGCGAAGAGCAGGGCGGCGATTTTTTGCAGCAGCGGGTCGGTTTCGAGATTCATGGGTACAGCGGACAGGCACGGCACAACCGCGTGGCGGCCCGACCATCGCTGCAACCTGCCGCACGAGTCGTCGTCCGACACCCAGGCGCGCGAGTGTATCGAATTGATGCGAGCAGACAACCGACGATCTTTGACATGGCGAGCGGTCGTATCGACCGCAATGCCATTTGCGAACGTGCGAGTCGGCGTTGACGCAGCGGGCTGCGACCTGACAATCCGGCAATAAGATCGCGCGTCCAGCCGGGGTGGGCCGCGACGGGTGCACCATGCCGGCGCATCGTCAGGCGCGCCACCTGATGGCGATCATCCATCAGCCCGGGCAGGGTGCCGGGGGCCGGGGAATCGGGCTTCGCCGGCCGCGGAACTGGTCGACATATTACAAAGCAAATCGTTGACTTCAAGGTGAATTGGTTCATTCTTGGCGCGCTGCGTGCACTGGAGCGGGTGAATGGGCCGGCGCGCGGTGTTTGATATCGACAAGAACGGTTACAAGAACCAATAACGGCAGGCATGCATAGCGCACTGACGACATTACTCGAGCCGATTGCGGCGGATCAGCCCTGTGGGGCCGATCTCGAAGACACGCAGTTGCTCGCCTCGTTCGACGCTTACCGTTTGTTTGGCCAGACCGCTCCCCTGGGCGAGGAGACCGATTGGCGCGAAATTCGCGACCGGTCGCTGGAGGCCATGGCGACCAGCAAGGACTTTCGCCTGCTCACCCACCTGGGGAGCGCGCTGTTGCGGGCCGAGGGGTTCGCGGCGTTCGCCGATACGCTCAAGGTCGCATCCCATTGGCTCACGACCTGGCCCGCCGAAGTCTTCCCGCGCGTCGACGAGGACGCGATCCTGCGTCGTAACGCATTGAACGGCTTTGCAGACCGCATGGCCGTCATCGACGGCCTGCGCCGCACCCCCCTCATGGTCCATCGGGTGCTGGGGCCGCTGTCGATTAGAGATATCGAGATCGCGACCAACCAGATCGCACCGGTGGAGGGCGAGTCGCCGTCGATCGACGCGGCGCAGCTGCAGGCCCACTTGAGCGCGACCGAAGTCGACGATCTCAACGGGCTGAAGCAACAACTCGATGACGCCATCCAAAGCCTCGCTGCGATCGAGGACGAGATGCGTTCCGCCGGCGGCGTGCAGGCAGCGCCGGATTTCAACAACCTGACGACGCCGCTGAAGCGCACGCTGAAGCTGGTGACCGATCACCTGGGCACACGCGGGCCGGTGGCAGGCGAGGCCAGCGACGCAGCCGCCGAATCCGGTCCGGTGTCTGCTGGAGGTACGACCACGGTCGCGGTCGGCGCCATTCGCAGCCGGGAAGATGCCACTCGCGCCCTCGATGCCGTCGCCACGTTCTTCCGCACCAACGAACCCTCCAGTCCGGTGCCGTTGCTGATCGAGCGCGCCAAGCGCCTGGTCGGCAAGGACTTCCTGGCCATGCTCGAAGACCTGGCGCCAGATGCCCTGGAGCAGGCCAAGGCGGCCAGCGGCGTGCGGGAGAACAGCGAGTAGCGCCTTTTCGGATCGAGCCGACAACTATCAGCAGCCATCAGTTCACGGGAGATGAGTCGTGGCCAAGCCCAGCAGTCAGAAATTCATCGCGCGTAATCGCGCGCCGCGCGTGCAGATCGAATACGACGTCGAAGTCTATGGCGCGCAGAAGAAAGTGCAGATCCCGTTCGTCATGGGCGTCATGGCGGATCTGTCGGGCGACCCCAAGGAACCGCTGCCCGGCGTCGATGACCGCAAGTTCGTCAACTTCGACGTCGACAACTTCGACGAGCGCATGAAGTCGATGAAGCCGCGCGTCGCCATCAGCGTGCCGAACACGCTCACCGGCGAGGGCAACATGCAGGTCGATATCACGTTCGAGAGCATGGACGACTTCTCGCCGGCCGCGGTGGCGCGCAAGGTCGACTCGTTGAACAAGCTGCTCGAGGCCCGCTCGCAGCTGTCCAACCTGATCACCTACATGGACGGCAAGGCCGGCGCCGAGGAGCTGATCGCCAAGGCACTGAACGATCCAGCGCTGCTGAAATCGCTGGTCGAGCAGGCCAAGCCGGCCGACAAGGCCGAGTGATCGCCCCAGTGTCGCGCATGACGAACATCATTTCCTGAAGGGGTCCAGACATGGCTGAAGCCAAACAGGCCGCAGAGGCACAAGTCGTCGCGGAGGCGGATCAATTTGCCGCGCTTCTGCAGAAAGAATTCAAACCCAAGACCGACGGCGCCCGCGTCGAGGTCGAGCGCGCGGTGCGCACGCTCGCCGAGCAGGCGCTGCGTGAAACCGCGGTCATTTCCGATGACGTGGTCGGCACCATCAAGGCGATCATCGCCGAGATCGACCAGAAGCTCACCGAGCAGATCAACGTCATCCTGCACAACGAGCGTTTCCAGCAGGTCGAGAGCGCGTGGCGCGGCCTGCACTATCTCGTCAGCAACACCGAGACCGACGAGCAGCTCAAGATTCGCGTCATGAACATCTCCAAGAAGGATCTGGGCAAGACGCTGAAGAAGTACAAAGGCGCCTCGTGGGACCAGAGCCCGCTGTTCAAGAAGTTGTACGAGCAGGAATACGGCCAGCTGGGCGGCGAGCCCTACGGCTGCCTGGTCGGCGACTATCACTTCGATCACACCCCGGGCGACGTGGAGCTGCTCGGGCAGATGGCGCAGATCGCCGCCGCCTCGCATGCGCCGTTCATTGCCGGCGCCAGCCCGACGTTGATGGGCATGGACTCCTGGCAGGAGCTGGCCAATCCGCGCGATCTCGGCAAGATCTTCGCCGCCCCGGACTACGCGGCCTGGCGCTCGTTGCGTGAGTCGGACGACGCCAAGTACCTCGGCCTGGCGATGCCGCGCTTCCTGGCGCGCCTGCCGTATGGCGCCAAGAGCAGCCCGGTCGAAGAGTTCGACTTCGAGGAAGAGACCGGCGCGGGCGATCACAGCCGCTACACGTGGGCCAATGCGGCTTACGCGATGGCGGTCAACATCAACCGTTCCTTCAAGAACTACGGCTGGTGCTCGTCGATTCGCGGTGTCGAGTCGGGCGGCGCGGTCGAAGGGCTGCCGGTGCACACCTTCCCGAGCGACGACGGCGGCGTGGACATGAAGTGTCCCACCGAGATCGCCATCAGCGACCGCCGCGAGGCGGAGCTGGCGAACTGCGGCTTCATGCCGCTGATCCATCGCAAGAACACCGATACGGCGGCCTTCATCGGCGCGCAGTCGCTGCAGAAGCCGGCTGAATATGCCGATCCGGACGCCACCGCGAACGCGCGGCTGTCGGCCCGCTTGCCGTATCTGTTCGCGAGCTGCCGGTTCGCACACTTCCTCAAGTGCATGGTTCGCGACAAGGTCGGCTCATTCAAGGAACGCGCGGACATGGAGCGCTTCCTGTCCGACTGGATCATGGGCTACGTGCTGGGCAATCCCGAGAACGCGGGCGAGACCCTCAAAGCGCAGAAGCCGCTGGCCGGCGCCGAAGTGAAGGTCGAGGAAGTCGAAGGCAATCCGGGCTACTACGCGGCCAAGTTCTACTTGCGCCCGCACTATCAACTCGAAGGCGTGAGCGTGACGCTGAGTCTGGTCTCGCGGCTGCCTTCGCAGAAGCAAGGCTGATCCGCGCCAGCGGCACAGCGGGGGCGCCGGGCGCATAGGAGCGAGCGGCGCGGGCACGACAAGCAACTCGAAACAAGCAAGTCGAAACAAGCAACTCAATAAAGGATCGCGATCATGGCAGTCGATATGTTTCTCGAGCTGGAAGGCGTCAAGGGCGAGTCGGTCGACAAGGTCCACAAGGACAAAATCGACATTCTCGCTTGGTCCTGGGGCCTGTCCAACACCGGCACCCTGCACCACGGCGCCGGCGCCGGCGCCGGTAAGGCGAACTTCCAGGATATTTCCATCACCAAGTACATCGATGCGGCTTCGCCGAATCTGATGCTCTACTGCGCCAACGGCAAGCACTTCGGCAAGGGCAAGCTGATCGTGCGCAAGGCCGGCGAGACGCCGCTGGAGTATCTGGTGATCGATCTGACCAAGGTGATGGTGGCCTCCTATTCGACCGGCGGCAGCGGCGGTGAAGAACGCCTGACGGAAAACGTGACGCTCAACTTCGCGCAGGTGAAGGTCGAGTACGTCACGCAGAACGAGAAGGGCGGCAAGGGCACGCCGCAGGCGTTCGGCTGGAACATCGCCGAAAACACCAAGGCGTAAGGCATACGCCACGAGGCGAACGCGTCACGCTGCGCCGACCCCGCCATCGGCGGGGAGCGCAGCTGGCGCGCGGTTTTCATCATGTGCGGCGCCATTCTGCGAACAGTGCCGCCGATTCCGGGTGACGTATGAGCCAGGCCCAAGAGCTGTTCGGTGCGGGAGATCTTGCGGGCAGCATCGCACAGTTGCAGAACGACGTGCGGCGCCAACCGGCGGACAGCAAGCTGCGCGTCTTTCTGGCTCAATTGCTCATGCTGACGGGCGACTGGGAACGTGCGCTCAATCAGCTGTCGGTCGCCGCCGATCTGGATGCCGGCGCCTTGCCGATGAAACATGCGTACAGCGCGGCTATTCAATGCGAGCGGCTGCGGGCGGACGTGTTCGCCGGCAAGCGTTCGCCACTGGTGTTCGGCGAGCCGCTGCCCTGGATCGCATCTCTCTTACAGGCGCTCGCACTGGATGCGGGCGGACAGGCGGCGCAGGCCGCATCGACAAGAAACGCGGCGCTCGAATTGGCAGCGCCTACTCCCGGAACCATCAATGGCGCAGCGTGCGAATGGATCGCGGACGCGGACTCGCGCCTCGGCCCGGTATTGGAAGTGTTGCTGAACGGTGCCTACTACTGGGTGCCGTTCGAGCGCATTCAGAGCATCATCATCGAGCCACCGTCGGATGCACGTGATCTGGTGTGGATTCCGGCGCAGCTCACCTGGACCAATGGCGGCGAGGCCATGGGCTTGTTGCCCGTGCGCTATCCGGGATCGGAGCGCAGCGACGACGCCATGATTCGCCTGTCTCGCAAGACCGAGTGGCGCGAGCTGGGCGGAGATCAATACGCCGGCCTCGGCCAGCGCGTGCTCACCAGCGATGCCGAAGAGCTCGGCCTGCTCGAGGTGCGCGAGATCGTGCTCGGTCCCGCAGCCGACTGATGCGGGCGGTCCGATGGAACTCAGTCTCCGCGAACGCCTCCAGCCCGCGCTGTTCGATCGCCTGATCGACGACGAGCGGCTGCTCACCCTGTACGAGGTGAGCGTGGCGCACGCCGAGCTGCAACGCCTGGGACTGACCGATCGCGAGCTGAGTGCCATCCTCGAGGGGCAGGGGCTGCAATTCCTCGGCCGCAGTGAAACCAACAGCGACGAGCACCCGAGGATCCTGCTGCGATTCTCCGCGGGTGTTGGACGCACCACACCTTCGCAACTGAAAGCGCTGACGCTCAAACCTCCGGGCGCGCCGCAAGGCATCGCGCTGCAGGCTTTCTGCGAGTTCACAACCAGCAACGTGCCGAACCCCAATGCGGAGACGGCGGAGCAACGTTCGATGGCAATCCGCAGGTTGCGCGACTATGTATGCCGCGACCTGGCTTCGTTGCTCAATTGCGGCAGCCTCGACGCCTCTATCGATCTTGCCGACTATCCATACGTGCAGCGTTCCGTGCTGAACTACGGCATGCCTTCGCTCGCCGGGCGTATGGCGCGCTCGGTGGAAGCCCAGAGCATCAGCAGCAGGATCGAGGCCGCCATCGCGAATTTCGAGCCACGCCTGTCGCGCGTGCGCGTAGTGCCCGAGCTGGGCGACGATGGCAGCGAAACTCACGTGCTTGCCTTCCGCATCGAAGCGCAGCTGTGGGGACAACCGACCCCTCAGCATCTGGTCTTGCGCACCAGCATCGATGTCGATTCCGGCGATGTGAGCATCGCCGACTCCGGTGTGAGATAAGCGCCGATGGATCCACGCCTGCTCGATTACTACAACCGCGAGCTGCAGTTCGTTCGTGAGATGGGCGCGGAGTTCGCGCAGGCCTATCCACGTATCGCCTCGCGCCTCGGCGTCGACGGCGTCGAGTGCTCCGATCCCTATGTCGAACGGCTGCTCGAAGGGTTTGCGTTTCTTGCGGCCCGCGTGCAGCTCAAGCTCGATGCGCGCCATCCGGATTTCACGCAGCACCTGCTCGAGTTGGTGTACCCCCACTTCCTGCAACCGACGCCGTCGTGCGCGGTGGTCGAGCTGGCGCCGGATCTCAAGGAAAGTGCATTGCATACGGGCCACCTCGTAAAGCGCGGTACGAGTTTGCGTAGCCCGCTGGTCAAGGGCGATCGGATCTCGTGCGAGTTTCGTACTGCACATGACGTGACGTTGTGGCCGCTGATCGTCGCGGAAGCCAAGTATCTATCGGGTTCGGGTGCGCTGGCGACGCAAGGAGTGGCCACGGACGGACGCGCGCGCGCCGCTATTCGCCTGCGCCTGAAGACGGCGCCGGGCGTCAAGATGAAGCAGTTGCCGCTCGATTCGCTCACTTTCTATTTGAAGGCGACGCCGGATCTGGCGCATCGGATCTTCGAGCAGGTGGCCGCCGATTGCATGGGGATGTACATCCGCTCGCCGCGCGCTACCAATGCTCAGTCCGCGATGGTGCACTTCCGTCCGGCCGCGAGCGTTCGTCAGGTCGGGCTCGATGACGGCGAAGCGCTGCTGCCGGTGACGCGTCAAAGCTTTCAGGGCTATCGACTGTTGCAGGAGTACTTCGCGTTCGCCGAGCGCTTCCTGTTCTTCTCGCTGCACGATCTGCGCGAAGCGGTGCAGACCTGCGATGGCGACGAGATCGAAATCTATCTGGCGATGGAGCGAGCCCAGCAGGGACTGGAGAATGCGCTGGATGCGGCGCATTTCCGCCTGTTCTGTACTCCGGCGGTGAACTTGTTTCCCCGGGCCCTGGACCGGGTGCACGTCAATAACAAGCAGACCGAATATCACCTGGTGCCGGATCGCAACCGGCCGATGGACTTCGAAGTCCACAGTTTGCAGAAGATGGAAGGCATCGGCGCCGGCGGTGAATCGATCACGCAGATTCGCCCGTTCTATTCGGTCGGTCATGGTGGAGAGACCCGGAACGCCGCGTACTACACGATCCAGCGACGACCGCGTTTGATGTCCGCACGCCAGCAACAAACCGGCGCGCGCTCCACCTATGTCGGCAGCGAATGTTTCGTATCGCTCGTCGATGGCGCGCAGCGCCAGCTCACTGGCGAAATCCGGCAGCTCGATGTCCAGGCGCTGTGTACGAACCGCGACTTGCCGATCCAGCTTGCGACCGGTCAGGCACGCTCGGATTTTACGGTGGAAGGCGGCGCGCCCGTGGAGGCAGTCCGCTGCATTTCAGGGCCCAGCTATCCGCGGCAGTCGCCAGGCTTTGGCGCGACCGCGTGGAAGTTGGTGAGCCATCTCTCGCTCAATTATCTGTCGCTGATCGAGCGCACGCCGGAGGCGGGCGCCGAGATGCTCCGAGACATGCTCGCGTTGTACGTGGATCAGAACGACGTGACCGGCCTGCGACAAGTCGAAGGTGTGCGCAGTGTGGGATACGACACGGTCGTGCGTCGTGCGCCCATCGAGGGTCCGATCAGTTACGCGCGCGGCCTGGAAATCACGTTGACCTTGGATGATGCCGCGTTCGAAGGCGCCGGCATCGTTTCTCTCGGTAGCGTGCTGGAGCGGTTCTTTGCTCGCTACGTTTCATTGAATTCGTTCACGCAGACCCGGCTCGCGTCGGCGTCGCGCGGCGTCGTCAAAACCTGGCCGGTGAGGGTGGGATGCCGACGCTCGATCTGAATGCGCCCATCCAGCCGCTGGCGGAGCTGCAGTCGCGGCCGCACGGCTACACTCTGTTCGCGGCCCTGCGGCTGCTCGAACAGGTATTCGCGGCAAACCCTCGGCTTGGCGAAGCACGCAAGGCCGGCGACGATGCGGTGCGGCTTGGCCAGGCCCCGCATTTGTCGTTTGCTCCGTGCGATGTGGCGCAACTGGAGCATGCAGAAGACGGCACGTTGCATCTGGAGCAGTTTGCGTTCGGCCTGTTCGGCCCCAACGGCGCACTGCCGCTGCACTTGACCGAGCTGGCCTATGAGCGTCGTCGTCACAAGGACGACGCAACCATCGTCGACTTCCTCAACCTGTTTCAGCACCGGCTGATTTCGCTGTTCTATCGCGCCTGGGCGGAGTCGGAACCGGCGGTTAGCCTGGACCGGCCCGACAGCGACCGGTTTCGCACGTATGTGGGCGCACTCATCGGCCTGGCGCCGGAAAGTGCACGCGATGCCGACTCGACGCCGGATTACGCGAAGCTGTCCCGCGCCGGCTTGTTCGCCGCGCAGCCGCGTTCGGCCGAAGGTTTGGAAGCGGTGCTCGCCGACTACTTCGGCATCGATGTCGAAGTGCGACAGTTCATCGGCTCCTGGATGGAGATTCCCGATGACTTGCGCTGCCGCCTCGGCGGTCGCGAAGCGGCGGCGCTCGGCAGCAACGCGACCTTGGGCGCGGCGACCTGGCAATGCCAGCACAAGTTCGAGATCGTGCTCGGGCCGCTGCCGCACGCGACGTTCAAGAATTTTCTGCCTGGCGCGCCGGGCCTCGCGGAGCTGCATTCGCTGTTGCGGCTGTACACGAACGACGAATGGGAATGGCAGGTGCGCCTGTTACTGCGCGAGGTGGATATTCCAGGCGCGCGTCTGGACGGCGCAAGCCCGCTTGGCTGGACCAGCTGGCTCGGCGAGCGCCGCTCGCATGCGGCGGACGTAGTCATTCAAGAATCAGCGGCACGCTAGCAAACCAACATCAACTTACACGGGATCGGGAGCAGGAACTCATGGGAGACATCAGTCGAGTCGCGCTGTTCGGCAAACTGAACAAGCTGGCTTACGAGTCGGTCGAAAGCGCAACCGTGTTCTGCAAGCTGCGCGGCAATCCATACGTCGAGCTGGTTCATTGGCTGCACCAGATCCTGCAGCAGCAATCGTCCGACCTGACGTACATCGTGCGCGCCTTTGACATCGATCCCAGCCGGCTCGCGAGCGACTTCACGAAGGCGCTCGATCGCCTGCCGCGCGGTGCAACCGCCATTTCGGACCTGTCTGCGCACATCGAAGACGCCGCCGAGCGCGCCTGGGTGTGGTCGACGCTCAAGTTCGGCGACGGCCAGATCCGCACCGGCTACATCCTGCTGGCGGCGCTCAAGGCCCCGTCGCTGAAGAACGTGCTGACGAATATTTCCAAGGAGTTCGACAAGATCAAGGCGGATCAGCTCGCCGAGGACTTCGCGAAGATCGTCGCGAGCTCTCCGGAAAGCGCGCTTGGCGCAAGCGACGGCTCGCAGATCGCGGGCGGTGAACCGGGCGAAGCCAGCGGTGCGCTGGCGCCGGCTCAGATGGGCAAGCAGGAAGCGTTGCAGAGATTCACCGTGGATCTCACCGAGCAAGCGCGTGCCGGCAAGATCGATCCCGTGGTGGGACGCGACGATGAGATTCGCCAGATCGTCGATATCTTGATGCGTCGGCGCCAGAACAATCCCATCCTCACGGGTG
The DNA here is from genome assembly GCF_036406195.1 of Steroidobacter sp. Classification (GTDB taxonomy): domain Bacteria; phylum Pseudomonadota; class Gammaproteobacteria; order Steroidobacterales; family Steroidobacteraceae; genus Steroidobacter. The sequence continues at coordinate 158,457 of NZ_DASWVW010000055.1, read as the reverse complement.
AGGCGGGTGTCGGCAAGACCGCGGTGGTGGAAGGCTTTGCTCGACGTATTGCTTCCGGCGATGTGCCGCCTTCGTTGAAGGACGTTGCTTTGCGCGCGCTCGATGTCGGTTTGTTGCAAGCCGGCGCCAGCATGAAGGGCGAGTTCGAGCAGCGGCTGCGCCAGGTGATCGATGAAGTACAGGCGTCGCCGAAGCCGATCGTGCTGTTCATCGACGAGGTTCACACGCTGGTGGGCGCGGGCGGCGCTGCCGGCACTGGTGACGCGGCGAACTTGCTGAAGCCGGCACTCGCGCGCGGCACGTTGCGCACGATCGGCGCCACGACCTGGGCCGAATACAAGAAGTACATCGAGAAAGACCCGGCGCTGACACGCCGCTTCCAGACGGTCAAGGTCGAAGAGCCGACCGAAGACAAGGCCGTGCTGATGATGCGCGGCATCGTCTCGACGATGGAAAAGCACCATCGCGTGCAGATCCTGGACGAGGCGCTCGAAGCCGCCGTGAAGCTGTCGCATCGATACATTCCGGATCGTCAGCTCCCGGACAAGGCCGTGAGCCTGCTCGATACGTCGTGTGCCCGCGTTGCAGTCAGTCATCACGCGACGCCTGCGCAGGTGGAAGACAGCCAGCGTCGCATCGAAGCGCTGCAGACCGAGTTGGAAATCATCGGCCGCGAAGCCGCGATCGGCCTCGAGACCGCCGACCGCGAGAAGACTGCGCGCGAAGCGCTGGAATCGGAGAAGGCGCGTCTCGAAACGCTGCAGGCGGCATGGGGCAGCGAGAAAAAGCTCGTCGACGAGATCCTCGCCCTGCGCGGCAAGCTGCGTGAGGCGACTGGCAAAGCAGATGCCACGAATGCAGCAGCGCCTGCCGATCCGGCGGGTGCTGCGCCGATGTCACAAGAGGAACGAGCTGCGGCCATTGCGCGACTGCAGACCTTGCAGGAAGAGCTGGCGAAGGTGCAGGGCGAGCAACCGTTGGTCCTGCCGAGCGTCGATGAGCAGGCCGTCGCGTCGGTGGTCGCGGACTGGACCGGCATCCCGGTCGGCCGCATGGTGAAGGACGAGGTCGCGACCGTGCTGAAGCTGGCGCAGACCCTCGGCCAGCGCGTCATCGGCCAGGATCACGCGCTCGAAATGATCACGCGCCGTCTGCAGACCGCGCGCGCCGGTCTGGAAAATCCGAACAAGCCCATCGGCGTGTTCATGCTGGCCGGCCCGTCCGGCGTCGGCAAGACCGAAACCGCGCTCACGCTGGCCGAGGCCCTGTACGGCGGCGAGCAGAATCTCATCACCATCAATATGAGCGAGTTCCAGGAGGCGCACACGGTCTCCACGCTCAAGGGCGCACCTCCGGGCTACGTCGGCTACGGCGAAGGCGGCGTGTTGACGGAAGCCGTGCGGCGCAAGCCCTACAGCGTGGTGCTGCTCGATGAGGTGGAGAAAGCCCATCCGGACGTGCATGAGATCTTCTTCCAGGTGTTCGACAAAGGCGTGATGGAAGACGGCGAAGGCCGCCTCATCGACTTCAAGAACACGCTGATCATTCTCACCACCAACGTCGGCACCGACCTGATCATGGGCATGTGCAAGGACCCGGAGCTGCTGCCCGAGCCCGAGGGCATCGCCAAGGCGCTGCGCGCGCCGTTGCTGAAGACCTTCCCGGCGGCGCTGCTTGGACGCATCGTCACTATTCCGTATTACCCGCTGAGCGACTCGATGCTCGGCCGGATCATCCGGCTGCAGCTCGACCGCGTCGTGTCGCGCGTGAAGGCGCGGCACGACATCGCTCTCAGCTACGACGAAGAGGTGGTGAAGTTGATCGCCTCGCGCTGTACCGAGCCGGAAAGCGGCGGCCGCATGATCGATGCGATCCTGACCAACACGCTGCTGGCCCAGGTCAGCCGCGAGTTGCTGGAGCGCGTGTCGCTGGGGCAGCCCACGGCCCAGATCGGCGTCGCCGTCGACGGCGTCGACTTCAAATACTCGTTCGCTTGAAGAGGGCCTGAGAGGGGTTGTCTGGCCGTGACCGCGGGGACCGAGAAAGCAGTGCTGTTGCGGGCGATCGAAGCGCACAAGGTTGGGCGCTTCGCCGAAGCGGAGGCGGGCTATCGCCGCGTCCTGCGGCGGCGGCCGAACGATGCCGACGCACTGAACTTTCTCGGCATGATGCGTGTGCAGACCGGCGAGATCGGGCAGGGAGTGGAGCTGTTGCGCCGCTCGGTCAAGAGTCAGCCGCGCAATCCGCACGCATGGACGAATCTCGGCAACGCGCTCATGGCGAGTGGCGCATTCGAGGAGGCGCACCAGGCGTTCAGTAGCGCCACCGATCTCGCTCCGACGATGACAGAAGCCTGGTTCAATCGCGGCGTCTGTGCACGTCACTTGAAGCTGCCCGAAGAGGCGATGGAATGCTTCAGCAAAGCCGTGGAGTTTGGTCCGGGCTATGCGGCGGCATACGACGCGCTCGCGAGACTGCTGTATCGCGCCCGGCGCCTGCCGGAGGCGATCGAGGTCTACCGCAAGTGGCTGGCGGCCGACCCCGACAATCCGCAGGCCAAGCACATGCTGGCAGCGTGCACGGGCGAGAACGTGCCGGCACGAGCCGGCGATGCTTATCTCACGGCAACATTCGATGCGTTCGCCGACACCTTCGATGAAAATCTGCAGTCGTTGGGTTATCGCGCCCCCGAATTGATCGCTGCTGCCGTGACTGAGCAATTGCACGCGCCGGCCGGGTCGCGGCTCGATATCGTCGATGCGGGCTGTGGAACGGGCTGGTGCGGGCCGCTGTTCAAGCCGTTGGCCCGGACGCTGGTCGGGGTCGATATCTCGCCGGGCATGGTGGAGAAGGCGCGTGCCCGGGATGTCTATGACGAGTTGATCGTGGCGGAGTTGTCGACATTCTTGCGGCAACGCCCGGGGTCCGCCGATCTGATCGTCTCGGCCGACACGCTCGTCTATTTCGGCGAGCTCGACGAGCCGCTCGCGGCGGCATGCGCCTGCCTGCGCACCGGCGGTATGATGGCCTTCACGCTCGAACGACTCGAGCCCGGCCCGGACGGCCAACCGTATAGAATCGAACCCCATGGACGCTATTGCCACCAGGAATCCTATGTACGGGCCAGGCTGGCGCAGGCCGGCTTCCAGTCCGTTTCGATCACGGGCGATACGCTGCGCAAGGAAGGCGGCCGGGACGTCGCCGGCCATGTGGTGGTGGCCGTCAAATGAGCGCGCGCCACTGGCCAGATATCGGGCGGCAGCGCCTGGATTGCCGACCCGACACTTGCGGGCGCCCGGTGTTTCAGGTACTTACCGCGGCAACAGACATAATCAAGGTCGGTAGAAGACATGGCGCGGGGCAGAGTGGTCGAGTTCGACTATTACCAGTTCGTCAAGCTGCTGCGGCGGGCGACGGACGCGGGCCAGCGCATCGACAAGAGCGATGCGCGCTGGGCGGAGTACGTGAAGTCGAACGGCATCAACGAAGTCGCCGCGACGGCGATCGCCCGTCAAAAATTCGAAGGCGCGACACCAGTGATCATCGCCGAGGGCCAGGACTCCGACGGCCTGTATTTCTATTCGAAGAACGAGGAAGCCTGCCTGAAGCTGGTGTTCGGCTGAGCGGGCGGCCCGGCACCGGGCCGAGCGGGATTCGTGGCTGGATCATGCAGCCGGGCCAGGCTCGGCCGGCGGGCCTGCGCCTGAATGGTGTGGCCGCCGGGCGGGCCTCCTTTATTGCGAGCAAGGACTAAAGACGCCATGCCGGATTATGGGCAGAACCGTTCCGTAAGCCTCACCGGTCCCGGCGACATGCGCGGGCTGCTGGTCACCCGGCTGACCGCCGCCGAGCAAATCAGCCGGCCGTTTCAATTCGATCTCGAGCTGTGCGGTATGGAAGGCGCCGGCGAGCGCGGCGCGGTCAATCCGGACGGCATCCTGGGCCAGCCGGCGTGCGTGGAGCTGAAAGTCACCAGCACGTACAAGCGCTATTTCCATGGCATCGTCACCGAATTCGCGCATATCGGCTGCAACGAGCGCCGGCACGAATATCGCGCGGTGCTGCGGCCGGCGTTCTGGCTGCTCACGCGCCGCGCCGACTGCCGCGTTTTGCAGAACATGTCGACGCCGGACATCTTCAAGGAAGTCTGTCGCCAGGCCGGTTTCGACGATCACCAGCTCAAGCTCAGTGCCAGCTACGAGCCTTGGGAATACCGCGTCCAGTATCGCGAAAGCGATTTCGATTTCCTGAGCCGGCTGCTCGAACACGAGGGCATCTACTATTACTTCGAGCATACCGGCAGCCGCCACATCATGGTGCTGACGGATGACGTGGCCAAGCTCGGCTCGGAGCCCGACTACGGTGTAGTGCCGTATTACCCGCCCGGCGGCGCGGGCGTGAAGCGCGAGCGCGATCATTTGAGCACGTGGGTCTCGGCGAAGACCTTCCAGCCGGCTGCGTTCGCGGCGCGCGAATACAACTTTGAAACGCCGGCGTCGGTGGCCAGCGGCGTCTCTCCCGTCGCGAGAAGAAGCGATGCCAATCGTTTCGAGATATTCGACTACCCGGCAGGCGCGACCACGCTCACCGCCGCGGGTGTCGAGCGCATAGCCAAAGTGCGTGCCCAGCAGATGCAGTCGTCGCAGACCGTGATCCGCGGCGGCGGCGATGCGGCGGGCCTGTTCGCGGGCAAGCTGTTCGCGCTCAAAGGCCATCCGCGTGATGACTTCAACGATAAGCAACACTTGATCACCAGTTCCTCGTGCACGGTGGTTTCGGATGGCGCACGCACCGGAGAGGTCCGGGCGGACGATAGCCTGCAGATCGCGGTCAGCCTCGAGGCGATCGATGCGCAAGAGCCATTTCGTCCGGCGCGCGTCACGCCGAAGCCGCTCATCCAGGGACTGCAGACGGCACGTGTAGTCGGCGCGAAGGGCGAAGAGATCACCACCGACAAATATGGCCGCGTGAAGGTGCAGTTCCATTGGGACCGTGCCGGCGAGTCCAACGAGGACAGCTCGTGCTGGGTGCGCGTGGCGCAATCATGGGCGGGCAAGAACTGGGGTACGCAGTTCGTGCCCCGCATCGGCCAGGAAGTGGTGGTGTCGTTCCTCGAAGGCGATCCCGATCATCCGCTGATCATCGGCAGCGTCTACAACGCCGAGCAGATGCCGCCCTACGATCTGCCCGCCAAGCAGACCCAGAGCGGCGTGAAGAGCCGCACCACCAAGGAGGGCACGGCCGAGAACTTCAACGAGATCCGCTTCGAGGACAAGAAGGACGCGGAGGAGATCTACATCCACGCCGAAAGGGACCTGCGCCTGGTGGTGGAGAACAACCAGATCGTCACGGTGGGGGCCGAGAAAAAGGAAGACGGCGATCGCACCACCACCATCCACAACCACGACAAGCTCACGGTCGGCGGCGACCTGGAAACCAAGGTGACCGGCAAGGAGACGCGCACGGTCAGCAAGGACCGCGTCACCACCCTGGAAGCCAATGACTCGGCGGACGTGAAGCAGAAGTTCTCGCTCAAGGCCGGCCAGGAGATCACGCTGGAGGTGGGCCAGTCGAAGCTGGTGATGAAGAGCGACGGCACCATCGAGATCAGCGGCATGCAGCTGAAGCTCAAGGGCAATTCCAAGGTCGAGATCGACGGTACGCAGACCGCCATCTCCGGTCAGCAGCTGGATGTGAAAGGCACCATGACCAAGGTGGAGGGCTCGGGTCAGCTGGATCTGAGCGCCAGTGGCATCGCCTCGCTCAAGGGCGCGCTTACCAAGATCGGTTGAGCGCCGCCGGAGATTGCAGCAGCAGACAGCGCAACGAGAAGCATCGAGACAGCAGCGTTAAACAAGAAACATTGGATATGAAGGACGGCATGGTCGCAGCTTTCGATCCCACAACCGAGGTGTCCGCAGCCAGCGTCGTGCAGCTCTCCGCGCTGAGCTCGGACGCGCTCGCGCTGCTGAAGTCGGACAGTGGCGCCAACGTGCGCCGTTTTCTGGATCGGCTCATGGGCTCCGGCCTGCCTGCCGATGCGCTCGCGCTCGTGGCGCGCGTGCTGCCGAAGCGCTACGTGGTCGCCTGGGCGTGCGACTGCTTGAGGACCGCGCTGGCCGACGCTCCCGAGGTGAGCGACGTCGACCGGGCCGGACTGGCGTTGGCTCAGCAATGGTTGTCGGAACCCTCGGAAGACAATCGGCGAGCCGCCCTGGAGTTTGCAGAACGCGGCGAGCTGCGCACGCCAGGCGCGTGGATTGCCGCGAGCGCCGGCTGGACTGGCGGAAGCCTGGCGCCGCGTGGCTACGATCCGATCCCGCCACCAGATCATCTGCCGGCTGAGGCCGCCATCGCGGCCCTGCGGCTCACTGCCGCGCGTGGCACGAACTACGCGGCAACAATCAACGGTTTCGTGACGCGTGCGATACAGATCTTCGGACCCGCCGTTGCAAGATCCGGCTCTGAAGCTGCCGGAGGACGTGCATGAAACCCGCGGCGCGCGTGAGCGACATGCATACCTGCCCGATGCAGACGCCCGGGGTGCCGCCGATTCCGCATGTGGGAGGGCCCATCGTCCCGCCCGGCGCGCCGACCGTGCTCATCGGCAATCTGCCGGCCGCGACGCTGGGCGACATGTGTACGTGCGTCGGTCCGCCGGACTCCATCGTGATGGGATCGACGACCGTGATGATTCAAGGCAAGCCGGCCGCGCGCATGGGCGATACGACGGCGCACGGCGGCACGATCGTCGCGGGCTGTTTCACGGTATTGATCGGAGGCTGACAAAAAGTGACGGGCCCAAAGTCTCGAACCTCTAAGTCATGTATCTGACCCTCGAAGTCATCAGCGCCAACGCCGCCGCGCTCGGCGCGGGTCGTCGCCAGGTATTTTCCGTCGATGGCGGGCGGATCGGCCGCGCGCCCGAGAATCAGATGGTGCTGCCCGGCGCGGGCGTGCACAGGCATCACGCCACGGTGCGCTTCATCAACGGTGTGTTTTTCATCGAAGGCGTCGGCACCAACGGCATCGCCGTCAACAATCCCGATATCGTTCTGCCGCGCCACGAGCCATATCCGCTCAAGAGCGGCGACAAAGTATTCATCGACGAATTCGAGCTGGTGGCGTCGGCGTCGGCGACGCCTCCTGTCGAACCAACGGCGCCTACGGATGCGCCGTTGACCGCGCAGACGGGCCGGCACGCTACGCGTGCAGCCGCGCCTACCATTCCACTCGTCGATATGCCGGGCGAGGCGGAGGATCTCGATCCGCTCAAACAACTGCTGCTCGGCGGCGCCGCGCCGACACCGCCTGCGCCGCGCGTACCGGAGCAGCCGTGGAATCATTCACCCGCGCTGTCCGATCACTTCGCGCCTTCGCCCATTGCGCCTTTCGGTGCGCCGAGCCCCGCGCAAGCCATTCCGGAGGATTGGGACAAGACTTCGTTCAATCGTTCGAAGCTGCAGCCCGCGTCCCCGGTGCCACCGCCGGCTTCTGTCACAGCGAGTGCGCGTCCTACGGCGCCTCCGCCATCACCCGCGCGCCCTGCGCCAATGCCGCCTCACGCGCCCGTTGGCGAAGCCGATGCGGGCACGTTCGACTGGAATGCATTCTTGCGCGCTGCCGGCGTCGATCCCGCCACGGTCCCGTCGGATACATCCGCCGTGCTCGGGAACATCATGCGCACCGTGGTGCAGGGCCTGATCGAAGTGTTGCGCGCGCGCTCGGAGATCAAGACCGAGTTCCGCATGCCCGTAACGCAGGTCAAGGTGTCCGAAAACAATCCGCTCAAGTTCGCGGCGAATGCAGAGGACGCGCTCGCCAATCTGTTCGGCCGTCGCAATCCCGCGTACCTGCCGCCGCAGGAAGCGTTCGAGGACGCGTTCAGCGATGTGCGTTTCCACCAACTCGCGATGCTGGTCGGCGTGCGCGCCGGCTTCGATCACCTGATGAGCCGCTTCGACCCCGAGCAATTGGAAGAAGTGTTCTCGCGGCAGGGCCGCCGGAGCCTGTTCGGCGGCACCAAGAATTGGGAGATGTACTCGGAACGCTATCGCGAAATGGTGAAGGACGGCGATGAAACATTCCGTCGGTTGTTCGGCGAGGAGTTCGCGCGCGCCTATGAGCAGCAGCTGTCGGTACTGAAGCGCGGGCGCACGACGCGCTGAATGGGGCAGTGAGTGGGGCAATGAGTGGGGCAATGAATAAAACGCATCACCGTTCAACGTCTCGGTTCTCGGCAATGCGTCTGTCCACCGCGTGCTTGCTGGCGGTGAGCATGCTCGCTGGCTGCGCCTCCAAGCCGCCGAAGCCACAACCGGCGCGCGCACGCCTGGTCGCGAGCGAGCAGGTGAATCCGGATGCGTCGGGCCGGGCTTCGCCCATCGTCGTGCGCCTGTTCCAGTTGCGGGACGAGGATGCGTTCGCGTCGGCCGAATTCTTCGACTTGTACGGAAAGGAAAAAGAAATTCTCGGCGAGAGCCTGGTCTCGCGCCAGGAATACGTGCTCGCGCCGGGCGAGACACGAGAGCTGGAGATTCCCCTGGACGCGCAGGCGCGCTACCTGGGTGTGCTCGCGGCCTTTCGCGACATTCGCGCCGCGCAGTGGCGCGCTCTGACGCGAGCGCCGGAGAAGAAGCTCACGGACCTGCTCGGCAAGGATGGCGTCACGATCACGCTCGACAAAGACACCGTGGCGCTGTCCGTCAAAGATTGAGAACCAAAGACCATGTCAGAGAACAACCGCGTTGTCTGGTCCGAGGGGCTGTTCCTACGCCCCCAGCATTTCCAGCAGCAGGAACGCTATCTGGAGTCGCACCTGGAAGGCCGCGTCGCCGCTCTGCGCGCCTATTCGTGGGGCTTCACCGAAGTCGAGATTGAGCGTGACCTGCTCGCCATCGGCAAGCTCGGCTTGCGCCGCGCGCGCGGCGTGTTTCCCGATGGCACGCCGTTCACGATGCCTGAGAACGAGCCGTTGCCTGCGCCGCTCGAAATCGGTCCGCAGGTGCGCGACCAGCTGATCTCGCTTGCCGTACCGCTGAGGAAGTCGGGAGCGTTGCAATCTACACGGCAGCCGAACGGCGTCGAACTGACACGCTATCGCAGCCGCGACTACGAGACGCGCGATATCACATCGGACTCCGCCGTTGCGACAGAGCTTACCGTCGCTGCGCTCAATACTCGTCTGATGACGCAAAGCGAGCCGCGCGAGGACTTCGCGCAGATCCCGCTCGCGCACGTTGTGGAGCGTCGCGCGGATGGTCAGGTCGTACTCGATGACCGGTTCATGCCGACTGTCCTGAAGACCGGCGCTGCGGCACGCCTGGCGACCTTCCTGACCGAATTGCAGGGCCTGTTACATCAGCGTGGCGAAGCGCTTGCGGCGCGCGCGGTCGCGACAGGGCGGGGTGGTGCGGCTGAGATCGCGGACTTCCTGATGTTGCAGGTCGTGAATCGTTACGCGCCTGTAGCCACGCATCTGGCCGCGAATGCCGTGTGTCATCCCGAGGAGCTTTATCGGTTGCTGCTGGAGATGACCGGCGAACTGTCGACGTTGACCGCCGCCGCGCGCCGTCCGCCGCAGTTTCCTCCTTATCGTCACGATGCGCTGAATGCGAGCTTCGAGCCCGTCATCAATGCGTTGCGCTCGTGCTTGAGCGTGGTCATGGAGCAGACCGCGATTGCAATTCCGCTGGCTCACAAGAAGTTCGGCATCAGCGTTGCCACCGTCGCGGACCCGACCTTGTTCGATTCCGCGGCCTTCGTGCTCGCCGCGAACGCGGACATGCCGGCCGAAGAGCTGCGCCGCCGCTTTCCCGCCCAGCTCAAGATCGGTCCCGTCGAAAAGATTCGCGATCTGGTGAACCTGCAGCTGCCCGGTATCGGCCTGCAGGCGATGGCGGTCGCGCCGCGCCAGATTCCGTATCACGCCGGCTTTGCCTATTTCGAGCTGGATCGCTCGAACGAGCTGTGGCGCATGCTGAAGACGTCGGGCGGCATCGCCATCCATCAGGCCGGCGAGTTCCCGAATCTCAACATGGAATTCTGGGCCATCCGGGGTTGAGCGCATGAGCCAGGACAGACCCGACGATCCGCTCGCACCCCGCGACGTCACTATTCTCAGGCCGCGCCCCGGCGCGGGCCGCAAGCCCGCCGCGCCGGCACCGCAATCGCCACCGCCCGTGCAACCGTCGGCTCCGCCGCCGGCTGCGTATGCGCCTGCACCCACTCCGCCTCCGCCACAGCCGGCGCAGTTCGCAATGCCTGCGAACGCCGAGCTGCTCGCGCAGTTGCCTGGAGTTGCAGTAAATCCGCTGGTGCAAGCGGCCGTTCCGTTGTTGCTCCTCGCCGGTCGACTCCGCGGGCAGATCGCGCCTGCCGACGTAGAGGCACTGCGTCGTCAGACCATGCAGGAGATCAACTCATTCGAAGATCGCGCGCGACGCGTGGGTATTCCGCCGGAAGACGTGCTCGCTGCGCGTTATGCGTTGTGCACGGTCGTCGATGAAGCCGTGCTCAACACGCCTTGGGGCGCGCAAGGCGGCTGGGCTTCGCAATCGTTGCTCGTCACGTTTCATCGCGAGGCGTCGGGCGGCGAGAAGTTCTTCCAGATTCTGGATCGCGTGTCCGGCGAGCCGCAGCGCTACCTCGCTCTCCTGGAACTGCTGTATGTCTGTCTGGCGCTGGGCTTCGAAGGCAAGTATCGGCTGGACCCGCAGGGCGCCGCGCGCCTCGCGGAGATTCGCCAGAACCTGTATCGCCGCATCGAGGGCTTGCGCGACGGCGTCGAGCCGGAGCTGTCACCGCGCTGGAAGGGCGTTGAGGATCGGCGCAATGCCGTAATGCGCTTCGTGCCGTTGTGGATCGTTGCCGCGGCCTGCGCCGTGGTGCTGCTCGGCGGATATCTCTATTTCGATTCGCAGTTGCGTGCCAAAGCCGATCCACTCAACGCGACACTGGCAGGTGTTGGACTTGAATCGTTCGATACGCCCGCGGTCGCCACGCCTGCTCCGTCGAGCGGTCTGCGCGAGTTGCTGGCTACGCAGATCGCGAGCGGACAAATCTACTTCGACGAGGCTGGCGGACGTACCGCGATCACGCTAGCCGTGCCTGATCTGTTCGCTTCTGGCAGCACTCAGGTCAACGACCGGCACGCGAGCCTCGTGCACGCGATTGGCGCGGCACTGAATCAAGTGCCCGGCCGCGTGGTCGTGATCGGTCACACGGACAATCAACCGCTGCGGTCGCTGCGGTTCAAGGACAACTACGAGCTGTCGCGTGCGAGAGCCGAGCAGGTCGCCGCGCTACTGATGAAGGACATACACAGCGGCGCACGCATCGAGACCGCCGGCAAGGGCGCGCTCGAACCGCGCTTCGAGCCTGCCGACCTGCCGGAAAACCGGGCGCGCAACCGGCGCGTCGAAATCATTCATCGCAGGGACGGCTGACATGCTGGCGCTACTCAAGAGCCGTAACGTGCTGCTGCTCATCGGGCTGGTCCTGCTGTCCGCGCTGATCTGGTTTGCGGGGCCGTATTTTGCATTCGCCGACTTCAAGCCGCTTGAAGGTGTGTTGGCGCGCGTCGTCGCGATTCTCGTGATGGTGCTCGCGTCGGTCATCGTGCTGCTGTTGAAACAGATGCGCAGCACGCGTGCGAGCGCCAAGCTTGCCGACGAAGTCGTGGCGCAAGGTGCCGGAGCGCAAGATAGCGATGCCGCTGCCGGGCGTGCGGGCGATGCCGCGCAACTGCGCAAACGCTTCGAGGAAGCGATCGACGCGCTGAAGAAGTCGAAGAAGAAGGGCGCTGCGAATCTCTACGAGCTGCCGTGGTACGTGATTATCGGTCCGCCCGGCGCGGGCAAGACGACCGTGCTGGTCAACTCCGGGCTCAATTTCCCGCTGGCGCAGAAGTTCGGCAAAGACGCGCTGCGCGGCGTGGGTGGCACGCGCCACTGCGATTGGTGGTTCACCGACAAAGCCATCCTGCTCGACACCGCGGGTCGCTACACGACCCAAGACTCCAATGCGCGCGCGGATGCCGCAGGCTGGGTTGCGTTCCTGCAGTTGCTGCGCAAGTTCCGCAGCCGTCAGCCGATCAACGGCGTCATCGTCGCGATGAGCGCTTCGGATCTGCTCACATCGAGCGAGCAGGAGCGCGAACGCCACGTGATCGCGATTCGCGAACGCCTGGCGGAAATCGGCCGCACGCTCGGCATCGATGTGCCCGTGTACTTCCTTGTGACCAAGTGCGACCTGGTCGCCGGCTTCTCCGAGTTCTTCGACGAGCTCGGGCAGGACGCGCGCGCCCAGGTGTGGGGCACGACCTTTCCGATCGAAGTCACCGAAGCCGGTCAGGCGCCCGCTACGTTCGAGAAGGAGTTCGAGCGCCTGATCGAACGACTGCAGCAACGTGTGCTGCCACGCATGGACAGCGAACGCGATCCGCGTCGCCGTGTCGGCATTCTTGCGTTCCCGCAGCAGATGGCTGCGTTCGGCCCGTTGCTGAACGATCTGCTACGTCGTGTGTTCACGACCACCGACTTCGAAGAGCAGATTCTGTTGCGCGGTGTCTACTTCACCAGCGGCACGCAGGAAGGCACGCCTGTCGACCGCGTGTTGGGCAGCATTGCGCGCACGTTCGGCGTGAGTGGTGCAGTAGCGCCCGCAGCGGCTGGTCGCGGCAAAGCGTTCTTTATCGAGAAGCTGCTGAAGAACGTCGTGTTCCAGGAGTCCGGCCTGGCGGGCATCAATCGACGTCTGCAACTGTGGAAGTTCGGGCTGCAGGCGGCTGCCTATGTCGCTTGCGCCGCCGTGCTGGTGCTCGGCCTTACGGGGCTGGCGCTCAGCTACAAAGCGAACGCGACGTATATCGATTCGGTCAGCGCTTCTGCTGCGACTCTCGATCAAAGCAGCCTCGGACCAAACGTCGCCACGCTGCCGGCGGAAGCTTTGCTGCCGCGGTTGGATGCGCTCCGTGATGTAACGAACACGGCAGAGCAGTATCGCGGCGATGTGCCCCTGAGCATGCGCATGGGCTTATACCAGGGCAACGCGCTCGGCGGAGCGGCTCGCGAAGCGTACTTGCGCGAGCTGAACAATGTGCTGTTGCCAGTGATGGCCATGCGATTCGCGGAGCAGGTGCGCGCGAGCGTTGCCGCGCCCGATCGCTTGTACGAATACCTCAAAGCGTATCTCATGCTTGGCGATGCCGAGCATCGCGACGCAGAGCATCTGCGCGTGCTGGGCGACATTGAGCTGCGCCGAATGTATCCGAATGACCCGAGCACGCGCGAACGCCTCGGTGAGCATTTCACACAGCTGCTGACCGACGAAGAGGGAATGCGTCTCGCGAGCATCGATTCAGATCTCGTCGAGCAAGCACGCTACGCCTTGCGCACTGCATCGCTTCCAGTGCTGATGTACAGCCGGCTGAAGCTGGGCTACGCGGGTGATACGAAGCGTGCGTTGCGACTTGATCTGGCCGTGGGGCCGGGAGCAGAAACCGTGCTCGTGCGGACAAGCGGCGCCGCGCTTTCCGAGCCGGTTCCCGCTCTTTACACGCGAGATGTATTCCTCGAAGTGAACAGCACGGGCAAGTACGAGTTGCTGAAGCAGTTCGCGGCGGACGCCTGGGTATTCGGCGGCAACTTGCTCGATGCGCGCAACAGCGGCGCGCTGCTGCACGAGATGATTTCTTTATATGAGCAGGACTACATCCGCACTTGGGACGGCGTGCTGCGCGATGTGAAGGTCCGGCCGACGGCGAGTGCAACCGAGCTCACGGATCAGCTCGGGATCCTGTCGAGTCCAGCTTCGCCGTTGAAGGGCTTCCTTGCTGCCGCGGGCGAGAACACGAATCTCTTGAAGCCCGCCACAGATGTTGCTGCAGCGGGTGCCGCTGGTGCCGCCGCCGCAGGACTGGCAGCGAAGGCGGCGCAACTCGCCAACGTTCTCGGCGCTCCACCGCCGGGTGCCGCGGAACCTGGCACGGCAGTGACGAAACACTTCGAGTCGATTCGTTCCCTCGTGCAGGGACCGCCCGGCGCGGCACCGATCGATGCCGTGCTTGCGACACTCAAGCAAACACATACTCAGTTGCAATCGATGGGTTCGGGCCTGGGCGACACCAGTGCATTGGACGCCGTGGTGAAGTCCGGTCAGGCGGACGCAATGAAGAGTTTGCAGTTGCAGGCGCGACAGTTGCCGGAGCCGATCGGAGCCATGGTGGCGCAGATCGGCGCTCGCGGTGAATCGATTGCGATGGGGCAAGCGCGCGGTGATCTCTCGCGCCGCTACACCGAACAGGTGTTGCGCGAGTGCCGTGAGCTGTTGGAAGGGCGCTATCCGTTGGATCGCAGCAGCCCCAACGATGTTCCGCTGCAAGACTTTGGTCGGGTGTTCGGTTACAACGGCACGTTCGACACGTTCTTCCGCGACAATCTCGCCGGACTCGTCGACGTGTCGCGCACACCGTGGACCTGGCGCGCAGGCGCGGCAGCCATCGGTGGCTCGCCGGCGATGCTGAAGCAGTTTCAGCAGGCTCGTCGCATCCGCGACGTCTATTTCAAGCCCGGCTCACAGACACCAGAAACACGCTTCACGTTGACTCCCAACTCGCTCGATGCCGCAGTGACGCGGTTCAGCCTCGAGTTGGACGGCCAGCGATTCGAGTATCGACACGGTCCGCAGCAGAGCAGTGCGATGACCTGGCCAGGCGGAGCGGTCGGCCAGGCCGCGATTGTCTTCGAGGCGGCAGGCGGCTCCGGTCCGAGCCTCGTGCGCGAGGGGCCGTGGGCGTGGTTCCGGCTGCTCGATCAATCACGAGTTCAGCGTGTTTCAGATACGCGCCTCAATGTGGCGTTCGCAGCCGGTGGTCGCACGATGCAGGTCACGCTCGATGCGGCATCCATCCGCAATCCGTTTGCGCGCGATGAGCTCGCGGGCTTTCGTTGTGCGATGTAAGTCATGACGAGCGCGGCGATCGACATCGGCTTTTACGGCAAGCTTCCTTGCAGGGGAGATTTCCTGCAGCGTCGCGCGCCGTCGCTGTTCGTGGATGCCTGGGACGCGTGGCTGCAGGAGTGCATGCACGCGAGCAAAGAGCAGCTGGGAGAGGCGTGGCTCGATGCGTATCTCACGGGTCCGGTGTGGCGATTCGTGCTCGATGCCGGCGTTTGCGGTGATGCGTGTTACGCGGGAGTGCTCGTGCCGAGCGTGGATCGCGTCGGCCGGTACTTTCCTCTGACGGTCGTTGCACAACTCGCCGCCGGTCATTGTCCACTCGACGTTGCATGCGGCGCGGGCGCGTGGTTCGAAGCTGCTGAGGCGTTGGTGATCGAGGCACTGGAAGCCGAGGCGGTCGACATCGAAGCTTTCGACGAGCGTGTCGCTGGGCTCAGCGCACCTCTTGCTGCAGAACATGCGAGAGAGTCGGCTTCGCTGATGCAATCGCTGTGTGACAGCGCGTTTCCTGCGCAGGCGCTTCGGTGGCATGTGCCACTCGAGTCCGCGCAGTCTCTGCAGCGTGCAGTCAACGTGCTGGCGTACCGAGAGATGAATCGTGGATTGAAGCCACTCACCCTGTGGTGGACAGAAGGATCTCAAGCGGTCGGTGCGAGTTGGCTGGCGCTGCGCGGGTTGCCCGAAGCAACGGCGTTTGGCGCCATGTTGTCCGGCGACTGGTCGCGCTCGAGTTGGACCAGTCCCGCGGAGATGCTCGTATGAGGCGCGATCGCATGCTCGGCTGTGAGATTTCGGCTGCGGCGTATTGGGGGCTGCCGTCATGTTGCTGGCGTTGAGCATCATCAGTTCGCAGGCTGCGGCGCTCGGCGCGACCGCATATAAAGTGTTCGACCAGCGCGGCGGCACGATCGGTCGCGTGGGCGGCAACGACTGGGTGCTGCCCGATCCGGACAACTTCGTCTCCAGCCGCCACGCCAAGGTGCGCTGGGAGGCCGACGGCTTTTATCTCGAAGACACCAGCTCGAACGGTACGTTCCTCAATGCTCCGGACAAGCCGGTGTCGCGCACGGTGCCGACCAAGCTGCAGGACGGCGACCGGCTGTTCATCGGCGATTTCGAAATCATCGTGCAGCTCATTGCATCCGCGCCGGCGAGTGCGCCTGGCGTAGGGCTCGGAACCGTTGATCCGCTCGCGGCACTCGGCGCGGGCTTGTCTCAGCCGCGCGCTACGCCGGCCGCGGCAATGGTTCATCCCTCGGCGCCACCTGTATCTGCGGCGCCGCCGGTTCATCCTTCGGCACCTCATCCTGCAGCTGCGCCCGCCGCACCTGGTGCAAGCCTTATTCCTGATAACTGGGAGCCCACGGGTTTCAATAGCGTGTCGGCTGCTCACGCAGTGCCAAGCGCGCCGCAACCGGTTCCAACGCCTGCGCCTGCGCCCGCGGCCGTGCCATCACCGCCGGCGAGCGCGCCTCCTGCGGCTGCTGCTGCGTCTGGCGGCGCTGCGGAGCTGCTCACATCGCTCGGCTTGGATCCTGCGCGTGTCGATCCGGCGATCCAGCAGCAGCTAGGTGCGGTTCTACGCATCGCTGTGCAAGGTTTGATGGACGTATTGAAGTCGCGCGCCGACGTGAAGAACACCTTCCGCCTGCCCATTACCATCATCAAGCCAGTGGAGAACAATCCGCTGAAGTTCTCGATGAACGCCGAAGATGCGCTGTTCAATTTGTTCGTGAAGCGCAATCCCGGCTATCTCGGACCGCTCGAAGCCTTCGAGGAAGGTTTCCAGGACGCGGCGTTTCATCAAGCGGCGGTGCTGGTTGGCGTGCGCGCCGCGTTCTACGCGATGCTGGCGAAGTTTCATCCCACGCATCTGGAGGAAGTCTACGAGCGCAAGGTACGGCGTACCGCGATGCTCGGACTCGGCGGGCGCGGCAAGTATTGGGAGCTGTATCGCGAACGCTTCGAGGAGATAGACCGCGACCGCGAGGCTCATTTCCAAATGCTCTTCGGTGAAGAATTCGCACGGGCTTACAACGAGCACCTGCAGAAGCTCGCCGCGGACGCGCGGCTGCGCAGGCGCTGAGCATGTCCGCAGTGGATACTTCATCACGGAAGGGGTTCACGTGGCGCTGCGCTTCGGCCACGACGAAGGGCAATGTCCGCTCGCACAACGAAGACTCGATTCTGGACCTGTCAGCCTGTGGCCTGTGGGTGGTCGCGGACGGCATGGGTGGCCATAACGCTGGCGACGTCGCCAGTCGCATGATCGTCGAGTCCCTCGCGGGATTCCAGCGGCGCGGCCCTCCAAGCGCGCTGCTCGACGATCTCGAAGACCGACTGACCGAGGTGAATCGGCGCCTCTACAACGAATCGCTCGTGAGCGGCGCGGGTATGAGCGGCAGCACGATCGTCGCGCTGCTCGCGCTCGAGCGCCATTGCATCAGCGTCTGGGCCGGCGACAGCCGCGTGTACCGCGGGCGTGGCGGCAAGCTCGAGCAGATCACACATGATCACAGCGAACAACAGGAGGCGATCGACGGTGGTGTGCCGGATGCGCACACGAACGCCTCGAACGTCATCACACGCGCCGTGGGCGGCGCGCAGGATCTGTATCTCGATATCGAACTACGCGAGCTGCGCAATAACGACCGCTACTTGTTGTGCAGCGACGGGCTGTACAGGGAAATCTCCGAGAACGACATGTCTCATCACTTGACCGCGAACGATCCCGAAGGCGCTTGCAAGGCGCTCATGAAACAGGCGCTCGGCGGAGTGTGCAGCGACAACGTTTCCGTCATCGTGGTGGAGTTCTCCGGCGCATGAACGAGTTCCGGCAGGCTCTCGACGCGCACACGGGCGGCCAGCTTGGCATGGCCGAGCTCGAACGCGTGCTCACGCTCGGTTTGACGCGGCAGCCACAGCTCGCGGCGGCGCACGGCGCCTACATCGAGGCGGTATATCGCAGTGGACGCCTTTCGGGCGAGACATATCTGGCGCTCATCCAAGCGGTGCGTACGTTTCAACAGAGTCAGTCTCCGACGCCGGAACCCAGCGCTGCACAGCCGAGCTCGGCGCAGGAGAGCGCAGACAAGACGCAGTTTCGCGCACCCGCAAAGGCAGCAGCACCGCCACCGTCGGGTGATGCCACTCAGTTTCGCGCGCCACGCGCAGCCGCGCCCCCGAACACTGGCGTCGGCAATGCAACCGGCAGCGCTCAACCCGTAGGGAATGTAACGGGCACGGGCGGGGCCCCAAACAGTGCAAATGTGACCGGCACAGGGAACGTGACGGGCACTGGCGTTCCGACTGGCTCGCGGCCCACGGGCTCGAACTGGTCCGATCCGAGCCTGTGGGCGGGCGATGCCGCTTCGCCAACCCGCGGCAGCATCGTCAAAGATCGCTTCGTGCTCGAGGAAGAGCTGGGGCGCGGCGGCATGGGGGTCGTCTACAAAGCGCGCGACCTGCGCAAGGAGGAAGCGCAAGATCGCAATCCTTACGTGGCGATCAAGCTGCTCAACGACGAATTCAGACGCCATCCCGAATCACTGAAAGCTCTGCAACGCGAGTCGCGCAAGGCGCAACATCTCGCGCACGCGAACGTCGTGACCGTCTATGACTTCGACCGCGACGGCGCGAACGTGTTCATGGTCATGGAATTGTTGGAGGGCCAGTCGCTCGACCGGCTCATTCGCGAACACGAAGAAACCGGGCTGCCACTGGACCGCGCGCTGCGGCTCACGCGCGATATGTGCCGGGCGATGGCGTATGCGCATGAGCAAGGCGTGGTGCACTCGGACTTCAAGCCGGCGAACGCGTTCCTGACCAAGGCCGGTGTCGTGAAGGTGTTCGACTTCGGCATCGCACGCGCGGCCAAGCGCTCCGACAACGTGACGGGTTCGACGACGCTGTTCGATCCGGGAACGCTCGGCGCGCTCACGCCGACCTACGCGAGTTGTGAAATGATCGAGGGCCTGGAGCCCGATCCGCGCGACGACGTGTACGCGATCGCGTGCGTTGCTTACGAGCTGATCAGCGGCAAGCATCCATTCAATCGTTTGTCCGCCGTACAAGCGCGCGACAAGCATATGGTTGCGAAGCGCCCGCGCGGTTTGAAGCGCCATCAGTGGAAGGCGCTGAAACACGGCCTTGCGTTCGATCGCGAGCAGCGCACGGCATCGGCGCAGCAATTTCTCAACGAGTTGCTGCCGCGGCGTCGTCGGCCGGGCACTCACGTTGGTGTCGCTGCCGCAGTGATTGCAGTGCTCGTCATCGTGGGTACGCTCACGCCCGGATATCTGGCGAAGCGCCGCGAGCGAGCGCTGATCGACGCGCTTGCCAAGGGCGACGCTACCGAGCTGGATGCAGTGGTGTTGCAATTGGAGTCGCTTACTCCGGAGCAGCGCGCAGCCATCATGCTCGATGATCGTGCGCGCACCGGGCTCATCACGCTGTTCGAGAACCGCATCAACGCAGCAACGGACCCGAGCAGCGAGAATGTCGACTATCCGCGCGCCCGTGCGCTGCTCATTCAACTGCAGTCGTTCCTGCCGGACTCGCTGGCGGTCAAGGATCTGGATGACCGCCTGGTGGCGCGCGAGAACGACGAGATCAAGCGGCTGAGCGACCTGTTCGATGACTACTTGAAACGCGGCTTGCTCATCGATGCGCAAGGCACACCCAACGTGGGCACGGTGCTGGCGGCGTTGCGCGGCATCGATTCCGAGAACCGGCTGCTGCGCGATCCGCGATTGCCGGGTGCATTCGTGCTGTCTGCCGCGCAAGCTTTGAACGCCCAGGACCCAGCTCTCGCTCAACAATTGGTCAGCGCGGGTTTGTCGTTCGACCCCAACGACGCCATGCTGGCCGACTTGCGCGACCAGGCTCTGCGGGCCACGAACGAGCAGCAGCTAGCGATGCGTGCACAAGCGCTCGAAAGCTCGTTGGGCACCTTGCTCGATGGCCAGGTGCAGTTTGCCGACCTCGAAGGCCGTCGCGCAGAAATCGAGGAACTACGCTCGGTCGCTCCGGACAGCGCAGTCCTCAAGCGCGTTCAGCAACTCGCACAGCAGGAAGTGGGCGAGCAGAGCGCACTACTCGCGAAACAGGGCGACCACGCACAGGCGCTGGAACTCGTCGCGCGCAATGCTGACTTGCTTCCTGTCGCTTTCGTCAACCAACAGCGAGAGCAGCTCACCGCGGGGCAGGGCGCCGCTGCGGAACGCGAGGCGGCTGTCGCACAAATCAAGAGTCGCATAGACGCGTTGGTGCAAGGTGGTGCCGCCGATGCGAAATGGGGCGAACGGTTCGAGCTCGAACTGCGCCGGCTGTCGGCATACGTTTCCAGCTCGGACCCATACGTCGCGCAGGTCAAATCGCAAGCGGCGGATGCATATATCGAGCAAGCGCGTGAATTGCGTGGCGAGCAGCGTTTCGCAGAAGCGAGCCGCATGCTCGACCAAGCGCGTGCTTACGCCCCGAAAGCTGCATCTCTTTCTGCCGAGCAGCAACTGCTCGCCGAAGCGCGTGCGGCGCGCGAAGCCGCTGCACAACAACGTAGTCGACTCGCGCAGCTGGAAGCCCTCAAGCACAAGCTGTTGTTGCAGGCCAAAGCCAATGAGGTTACCGAGGCGCTGGCATCGTTCGCGGAATTGCGCGAGAACTTGCCTAAGAACGACACGTACCTCTCCGACGAGGCTCCCCAAGCGATCGGCGGTGCCTACTTGCGATTGGCGTCGGTTGCAGCCAAGGAAGGGCGCTATGCCAACGCGATTACGCTGACTACGCGCGCCGGCGAAGTCGCGCCTTCGATGGCGGGTGTCAGTCAGGCACGCGACCGGTATCAACGTTATCAGACGCTCGATCAGCGTCTGCAGTCCGCGAATGTGATCGATGTCGGCGCGACGCGCAGCGAGCTCGAACGTCTCGCGAGGCTCGATGCCACCGAGGCCGCGGTTGTGAGGCAGCGCCTCGCGCGCAGTCTCATTGCGCGGATTCGTTCGAGCAACGATGCAGCCCAAGTCGAGCGCCTCACGAATGCCGCGCGCGAGATTTTCGCGGGTGAAGCCATTCTCGAAAGCTTGAATGCACCTGCGACAACAGAAGAACCGACTACTGTTGCGCCCGCGACAGCGGATCCGACGGAGCAGGCAGCGACAACTGCAAGCGAGCAGCCCGCAGGCACGCAGCCGCAGGCAGCACCTGCCGAGCGGAGTACGCAGCGAGTTGCCGCCGTTCGCCCTGCGAATCCGGTCGCGGAAGTTTCCGTGCCCGCACGCAAGCAGCCGGAGATCGCTTGTTCTGCGCAACTTGCTGGCTACGGCAAGCGCAGGCAGGCTGTGTGTTACGACACACTGGACGGCGACGGACGCGGTCCCGATCTCGTCGTGATCCCCGCTGGCGGATCGGTCGGAAAGGTATTTGCGCTGGGACGTACCGAAGTCAGCATCGCGGAGTATTCCGTCTACTGTGAGCGCACTGGCAAGTGCAAAGCACCGACGGGCCCGGGCGATCGACCTGTCACGGGTATCTCGCTCGAGGACGCGCAGAACTACGTCGCCTGGCTGTCGAGTGCCAGCGGCGCCGTCTATCGGCTGCCCACGGATGCGGAGTGGACCTACGCGGTTAAAGCTCAGGGACGTGGCGCGGATGTCAGCTCGATCAACTGTTCAGTGGAGATCGGCGGCAAGAAAGTTCGCGGCGTCGCGCTCGAGCCTGTGCAATCCGGCAAAGCGAATGATTGGGGCCTGTACAACTATCTCGGTAACGCGCAGGAACTGGTCGTAGGCGACAGCTTCATCGCGGCCCGCGGTGGCTCCTACAGCGACAGCATGTCAGCGTGTGCTCCGGAATCGAGCCGCCCGCACTCGGGAGCGGCTGATGCGGTCACGGGCATGCGCGTCGTGCGGGAGATCGGGTGATGCCTGCATGAGTGCCGATCTCGCCGCCCGCCTGCGCGCGCTGGCGCAGGATCATCACGCAGGCAGACTCAATCTGGAGACGTATCGCAAGCTGCGTGCTCCATTGCTCGATTCATTGGAGCTGCACGCGCTGGGGATGGACGAAATGGCCGTCACTCAGCCGCGTTCGCTGGGACGTGCGGCTTCTACGCGGCCTCCGCAAATCACGGGCTCAACCACGAAAGCGCCAGCGCGGCCTACAAAACTACCGCGGCGCATCGTCATCGCGCTGTCGGCTCTGCTGCTGATCGCAGCCGTCGCATGGTGGGCTCTGCACCGTTCGACGCCGGAGGAGCAGACCACCGCGGAAGCGGACGTAGTCGCGCCGGTCAGTCCGGTTCGTGAGGTCGTCGAGCCATTCGTTCAACGCGGAGACTGGAGCGACGCGCATGTTGCCGCCTTGAACGTGGCATTGCTGGAGCTTGGGCAACAGCAGATCGGAGCGGTCGCAGGCGAGCAGTGGTTCAAGCGCTTCGTGGACGATTTGCGCAAGCGCTTCAAGGAACAACAGGCACTCGCGCGAGCACCGCTGACGGCCAAGTCGAGCCCGCTAGCAGCGCTCGCCGTGACCGTGGGCCTGGATCTGAACTCGCCCGATGCGGCTATCCGCATTACCACCAGCGACAGCCTGCATCAGTCTGGAATGCATCAGTCTGGGACACCCAAGCCCACATCAACCGCGCCTGCAACACCTGTAACCGAGGAAGCGCCACGCGAAACTCCGGCGCCGCGCGCGGCGAAAGCCGATGAGGAATCGAGCGCACAGAAGCAGAACACTGATGCCGTAGCTGCCAAAGCCGTGCCCACTGCGTCGAAGGTTGCCGAGTCCATGACTCCTACGACCACGTGCCGCCGCGATCTGATTCGCACGCGCCGGCCGTTCTGTCAGGACACGTTGTCGTCAGGTCAGAGCGGTCCGCAGCTTGCGCTGGTGCCCGCGGGTGAGTTCGACATGGGCAGCGATGTCGCTGCCACCGAGCAGCCAATCCGCCGCGTGAGAGTCAGCGAGCCATTTGCAATCTCGGTGCACGAAGTTTCGCAAGCGGAGTACCAGTTGTACTGCGCCGACACGGGCCGATCGTGCGCCACGCAACCGTGGACGGGCGACGATTATCCAGTCGTCAACGTGAGCTGGCAGGATGCACGCGCGTACGCCGAATGGTTGTCGCGCGAAACGGGCTTTCGATATCGCTTACCGAGCGAGGCGCAGTGGGAGTACGCCGCGCGCGCGGGACAAAGCGGGCTGGTGCCGCGTGGCGATTCGCTGTCGCCCACAGATGCGCACTTTTCCATGCTGGCGAGCCAGACGATGCCTGCGCGCCGCAGCCAAAAATTCAACGACAACGCTTTTCGGTTGATGCACACGCTCGGCAATGTGCGCGAGTGGGTCGAAGACGGATGGGTCGAGAACTTCACCGGCGCGCCCAGCGATGGCTCCGCGGTGAGTTCATCTGCGAACGACATGCGCGTGGTGCGCGGCGGTTCCTATGCCGACGGCGCTACAAAACTGCGGCTATCGATGCGCGAGGGGCTGCCTTCCGAGACGCGAGATGCGTTGACCGGCTTTCGAGTCTTGCGGGAGGTACCGTAAACGTGGCGCGACCCAATTCCGTGTTGTTGACCGCATTGGCTGTCAGCCTGGCGATCAGCACGTCGATAGACAAAGCTCGCGCGCAAGTGCCGCCCGCGGCAACGCCGGGAGGTGTGCTGCCACGGGTCGAACCTGCTGTGCCGCAGACCGAGCAGCGAGGCGATCTCTTCTCCATTCCGCGCGTGTATGACCGGCCGCTCGGACTCGACGAGGGGCCGAGGATCCTGGTCAAGGCGTTCAAGCTCGTCGGTGCCGTGGATCGGCCGGCGCACAGGGTGAGCGTGGCAGAAGCCGAGGCGGTGCTCGAGAAGGCGCGCATCGAGCAGCCCGACACCGGATACTCGATCAACCAACTGCATGAAGTTGCCGGCAACGTCGCAGCGTATTACCGCGAGCACGGCTACATCCTGGCGCAGTCGTTCGTGCCCGAGCAGGAGGTGGTTGACGGCCAGGTGGTTGTCCAGGTGTTGGAAGGTACGCTCGCGGAAGTTCAGGTCGAGGGTAACAAACGCTACCGCGCAAACGTGCTGGAGAGACCTTTCGACTCGCTGCTGGGGCAGCCCATCGAGAAGGACTCGATCGAGTCGGCGCTGCTGACGTTGACGAACTATCCCGGCGTAACGGCGTTCGGCGTGCTCGGCGCCGGTCGCGAAGTGGGCACGAGCCGGCTGACGCTGCGAGTGCAGTCGGAAGATCGATTCGGGATGGAAGCGGCGCTCGACAATCACGGCTCGCAGTTCGCGGGAGAGTACCGCGCTCAGTTTGTCTTCACCTTCAATGATCCTTTGCGCCGCGCCGATCGACTGCAACTCGTCGGGCTATATGCGCTCGACTCCTCCGATAGCAGCACTCACGGCATCTACGGCGGACTCGACTACGAGATTCCGCTGTTCAGTCCGCGCGACTCGTTGCGCGTGCTGCATTTGACGAATACGTACACCGTGGGTGCGAGTGCCGCCAATCTCGCGACAGTCGACACTGAAGGTGAAACGCAGGTCGACGAGATCGGCTACCGCCACGACTTCCCACGCACTCGCCTCGGGTCGGCCAGCATCGGGCTTGCCGTCAACGTGAAGACGGCGGAATTTCGTGCGCCGCCTGCAGCCATCTACGACGACAAGCTCACGACCGCGCGGCTCGACGCGCAATGGGAACGAATCGATACGCGCTTTCGCGGCGTAAATCAGTTCACGTTCTCTTACACGCATGGTTTCAAGGACCTGTTGGGTTCGCTGGGCGACTACGATCCGTCACTTCCCGGCGGTGCCAGCCGGCTGGGCGCCTCGGGTGAGTTCGACAAGATCTCGCTGCAAATCCAAC
This sequence comes from Steroidobacter sp., assembly GCF_036406195.1. Classification (GTDB taxonomy): domain Bacteria; phylum Pseudomonadota; class Gammaproteobacteria; order Steroidobacterales; family Steroidobacteraceae; genus Steroidobacter. The sequence goes on along the minus strand of NZ_DASWVW010000055.1, from coordinate 133,626 downwards.
GCCTGCAGCGCCTCACGCAGACGACCTCCATTCTTCTTCGCGTGGAGGGGCAGTACAGCGACGATCCGCTCGTGTCACTCGAACAGTTCTCGCTCGGCGGTCCGGATAGCGTGCGCGCGTACTCCGTCTCCGAAGTGCTCGCGGAACGAGGCGGCGTTGCCTCGCTCGAGTTGATCCTGGGCGCGCCCGGTATCGCGAGCCGTCCCGCATTCGGTAGTTACACGTGGGGTCAGCTGCTGCAGCTATCGATGTTCGCCGATTACGCCAAGGGTTGGCTCAATCCGCCATTGCTGTCCGCGCAGGATCGAAGCGTAGAGCTCAGCGGTGCCGGCGGCGCGATGCAGTTCTCGGTACCAGGGCGTGTGTTCGCGCGCCTGGAAGTCGCGACCCCGTTGTCGAGTCGACCGGTCGGCAACGACCGTGATCCACAGATCTATTTCCGCTTGGGCGCCAGCTTCTGAGGCGTCGTCCGGACCGGTTTCGAATCCTCTGGGTGGGGTTTCCTGTTTCGTTGCGTGCCAGCATGCCTATAAAAGGATTTCAGTCCATGAACCAACGGCCCGCCAATCATCGGCTCATGGAAGCCGTAAAGACGATCTGTGCCAGCCGCGCCGGCCTCTCGGTGCCCGCAGTCGCTCTGCTAGGTTTCAATATCGTGTCGGTGGCGCTCGCCGATCCGACCGGTGGCGTCGTGGTCGGTGGCCAGGCCACGATCTCCACGCCTGCCGCGGGCAGGACCGTGATCGATCAGACCTCGCAACACCTGCAGGTCAATTGGAATACGTTTGATGTGGGCGCCAATGAAAGCGTGCGCTTCAACCAGCCCTCTTCGTCCTCGGTCGCGCTCAATCGCATTCTCGATCAGAACCCGAGCCAGATCTTCGGCAGCATCGAAGCCAACGGACAGGTCATCCTGGTCAATCCCAACGGCATGCTGTTCGGGCATTCCGCGCAGCTCAATGTCGGCTCGCTGGTCGCAAGCTCGCTCGATGTGATCGGCTTCGACGCGGCAACAGGCCGGTATTCGTTTGGCACGTCGCGCTCGGATGTCGGCGCGATCGTCAATGACGGCACGATCACGGCCGCGCGCGGCGGCTCGGTCACCTTGCTCGGCGGACGTGTCACAAACAACGGCAGCATTCTTGCCGATTTCGGCACTGTGAATCTCGCAGCAGGACGTGCGGCGACACTGGACCTCGCAGGCGACGGGCTGTTGCGTCTCGAAGTGGATGGTGAACTGTTCTCGAACAGTGATGGCGCGAGCGCGGCCGTGGCGAACAGCGGCGTCATCGAGGCGAACGGCGGGCAGGTGCTGCTGACCGCTCAGGCCATCGATGGTGTATTCGCGAATCTCGTCAACAACACCGGAGTGGTGCGCGCGAATCGGATCGACAACAGCGGCGGCACGATCAGATTGATCGGCGCCGGTGGCACGGTGCGCTCGAGCGGAGTGCTCGATGCGTCGGCGGGCGATGCCGTGAGCAGCGGCGGAAGGGTCGAGGTCCTGGGCGAGCAGGTTGGCCTGTTCGATGCGGCAGTGGTCGACGTCTCCGGCGCGACTAACGGTGGCACGGCGCTCATCGGTGGCGATTTTCAGGGCAAGAATCCCGACGTGCTGAATGCAGCGCGGACCTATGTGAGCACGGATGCAACGATTCGTGCTGATGCAGGCAGCTCCGGTGACGGCGGTCGCGTGATCGTTTGGGCGGATGAGATCACGCGTTTCAATGGTTCCATTTCCGCGCGCGGCGGCTCGGTGTCGGGCGACGGTGGTTTCGCTGAGGTATCAGGCAAGAACCATCTGGTGTTCCAGGGGGCCGTCGATCTGTCCGCGCCGCGCGGCAATATCGGCACGCTGCTGCTGGATCCAACCGACATCACGATCACCGATTCGCCTGATACCGATCCTGATTTCGAAGATGACGGTACCTATGCGTTCGCCGACGAGGCCGGACCTGCGACCATCGGCAACGCGACCATCGAGGCGCAGCTGGCGATTACGAACGTCGTGCTCCAGGCGACCAACAGCATCGTTCAGGACGCCGACGCGGACATCGACGTTTCAGGTGTTGCGGGCGCAAGCGGCCGTTCGTTGACGCTCGAGGCCGGCGGGAGCATCGAGCTCAGTGGCACGATCCGCATGAACAACGGCGCCGTGACGCTGATCGCCGATAGCGTTGGTGCAGGTGCGAGTGACGGTATCGGCGAGATCACGATGGCGGACGGCTCGTCGATCCACGCCGGAACGGCGGCTGTTTCATTGGCTGCGGCCGAAGACATTCGCGTCACCACGATCGAGGCGGCCGGCGGGGTGACCGTCGCATCGTCCGATGGCGCGATCACAATGGCCGACGGGTCGTCCATCGACGCTGATGCGGGCGCCGTGTCGTTGACCGCCGTAAACGACGTTCGAGTCACCTCGATCACGGCTACGGGTGCTGTGACGGTGACATCGTCCGATGGCGCGATCACAATGGCCGACGGGTCGTCCATCGATGCCGATGCGGACGCCGTGTCGTTGACTGCTGCAAACGACATTCGAGTCACTTCGATCACGACTACGGGTGCCGTGACGGTGACATCTTCCGATGGCGCGATCGTCAACGACAGCGACGATACCACGCTCATCAGCGGAGGCACCGTCACGCTGAGCGGCGAGGCAATCGGATCTCTCGCTGATCGCATTGACACGGACGCGACGAGCATCAGCGCTACTGCCTCGAACGGCGGAGTCTTCATCACCGAAGCCGATGCATTGAATCTCACGGCAGATGCAACGAATGGAGCCGTGAACGTACGCACAGTCAGCGGCGCGCTCACTGTGAATGACGTGACTGGCGATGAGGTGACGCTCGCGGCCGGCGGTGATGGCAGTGGCATCACGCTCAATGGCGAGGTGAACGCAGGAACGGGCAATGTGACGCTGACGGCCGGATCGCCCGCCAGCCGTGGAGCAATCGTTGCTGGCGTGGGCGGCCAGGTCATCGGTGCCGAATTCACGGCCACGGGCTCGTCGATTGGCAGCTCGGGCGCTCGCTTGAGCACGTCCGTCAGTTCGTTGAATGCGACTGCGACGGACGGCAGCATCTTCGTCACCGAGGCGAACGGTTTGAGGCTGAGCAATGTCAGCGCAGCCGGTACGGGCAGCGACGTTGACGTGACGAGCACGACCGGCAATATCCAGGTAGAAACGGTGACGGCTACAGATGCGGTAACGCTGACCGCGACCGAGGGATCGATCATCGACGACGGCACCGATACCACTCGCATCAGTGCTGAAACTTTGACACTGAGCGCGGGGGCATCAATTGGCGGCGCCGCGGGCTCGGATGAAATTGACACGAACGTAGCCTCATTGACGGCTACTGCGGGAACGGGTGGCGTCTACATCGGCGAGCTCAATGGTCTCACGTCCACTACTATTACCGCGTCGAATGCGGGTGCCGATGTACGCCTGACCAGCACGACGGGCAACATCACCGTGAATTCGGTGACCGCGGCGGACGAGGTGACGCTGATCGCTACGGCGGGTTCCATCTTCGATGACAATGCGAATGCCACTCGCATCAGCGCGCAGTCATTGACCCTGAGCGCGGGTGCGGCAATCGGCAGCAACACCGCCACGGGTCAGATCGACACAAGCGTTGCCTCGCTGTCGGCGACCGCCAACGGCGGCATCTACATTGGCGAGCTGGATGGCCTCACGTTGACGAACGTTATTGCCAACACGGGGGGCAGCGACGTAGAGGTAACGAGCACGACCGGGGATATCTGGGTAGACACGGTGACGGCTGCAGATGCGGTAACACTGACCGCGACCGCGGGATCGATCATCGACGACGGCATTGATACCACTCGCATCAATGCTCAATCTTTGACACTGAGCGCGGGGACGGCAATCGGCGGCGCCGCGGGCTCGGATCAAATCGACACGAACGTAACCTCGTTGACGGCCACTGCCGGAACGGGTGGCATCTACATCGGCGAGCTGAATGGCCTCACATTGACGAGCGTCGTTGCAAACGGGGCGGGCAGCGACATAAGCGTGACGAGCACGACCGGCGACATCGAGGTAAACACCGTAAGCGCCGCGGATGCAGTGACGCTGACTACGGCAGGATCGATCACCGACGATGGCTCTGATACCACTCGCATCAATGCCCAATCCTCGACACTGAGCGCCGAGACGGCAATCGGCAGCGGCGTCGGCTCGGGCCAGATCGACACCAACGTAGCATCGTTGACGGCGACCGCGCTCGCGGGCGGTGTCTACATCGGCGAGCTCAACGGCCTCGAGCTCACCAGCATCAACGCGGTTGGCGGCGACGTAAACGTAAGCAGTACGACCGGCGACATTGTTGCAGGAAGTGTCAATGCAACTAACAACGTAACGCTGACGGCGACCGCTGGCGCGATCACCGACGACGACAACGATGCGACGCGCATCAACGGCTTCAACGTATCGCTGAGTGCTGCGACAAACATAGGCACGGTCGTCAACTTCGACGCAGCCGACGATCTGGACGTAGGTTCGTCCGTGGATGTCCAGCTCCTCGGCGCGTTGACTGCGACCGTGGCGAGCAATACCGGATCGATCAATCTGAACATCTCGGGTCAGCCCGACGTTGCGGCGGGCGGCATCACGTTGGGCAGCGGATCGAACCGAGCGGGCGCCATCGTCTTGCAATCCACCGGTAATTTGAACCTCGTCGGGCTCATGCCCGGTGCCATCAACATTGGCAGCGCGAACACGACGAGCGTTGGCCTGCGAGCCGGCTCCATGCTCACGTTGCCGGTCGGTGAATTTACAGACCAGCCAGCAGACCGCTTGCTGGTGAGCGGCGCGTTCGATGTCTTGAACGGCTTCAATGGGCACGAACTTACGTTCGCAGCAAGAGAGCTGGACTTCCGCGCAGGCGGCGGAGATGGGGCCGTCACGTTGAACACCGACGTCGACCAGTTGAGCGCGAGTGTCGGCAACAATCAGAACCTGACGGTGAATGAGGCGGATAGCCTGACAATCGGTACGCTCGACGTGGGAGGCGGCAACATCACGCTCTCGGCGGGCGGCGCGGTCGCTGACGATGGCCAGGACACTACTCGGATCGTGGCCAACGTTGCATCGCTGTCCGCAGCTTCGCTAGGCGGTGCCGGCAACGCGCTCGACACGCAAGTGAATACTCTCTCTGCGTCAACGACGAGCGGCGGCGTGTATATCAACGAAGCCAACGCGCTTGCACTGACGGTGAACGCAACCGGTGGTGCGGCTGATGTACGCACTACGAACGGATCGTTGACCGTCAGCAGCGCGAGCGGCACCGGCGTGACACTGGTTGCCGGTGGCGCCGGCAATGGCATCACAGCCAATGGCGCGGTGAACAGCGGCGCCGGCAATGTGACGATGACGGCTGGCGGTGCCATCGTGCTGAACGACACGCTTCAGACCAGTGGGGGCGACGTTGCCTTGACGACGACTGATGGTGCCATCGCTCAAAATGGCGCCATCAGTACCGGCGGCGGCGACGTGACAATGACGGCCGGTGGCGCCGGCAACGGCGTTACATTGAACAACACGGTGAATGCAGGGGCCGGTGATGTGACATTGACAGCCGGGACAGCGGCGAACCGCGGTGCCATCGTCGCTGGCCTTGGAAGTCAGATCATCGGCGGCTCGCTCACCGCGACGGGTTCTGTGATCGGCACAGGCGCTGCACGCTTGAGCACGGCCGTGAATACCCTCAATGCCACCAGCACCAATGGCGGCATCTTCATCACCGAAGCCGACGCACTCACTCTCAGTGCAAATGCAACGGGCGGCGCGGTGGACGTTAATACTACCAACGGCGCGCTCACAGCGACTTCGGTGACCGGCAACGGCGTGACGCTCGTCGCCGGTGGCGACGGCAGTGGTATCACGCTGAACGGCGCAGTGAATGCCGGCGCCGGCGATGTGGCATTGACGGCCGGTACGGTGGCCAGCCGTGGCGCCATCGTCGCGGGCGCGGCGAATCAAATTACCGGTGGCTCGCTCACCGCGACGGCCTCCAGCATCGGAACGGCCGCAGCACGCTTGAACACCACCGTGAACTCGCTGAGCGCAACGAGTACCAACGGCGGCATCTTCGTCACCGAAGCCAACGCGTTGACTCTGACCGCGGACGCCACGAATGGCGCCGTCGACGTCCGAACCACCAACGGCGCACTCACGGCGACCTCGGTAACGGGCAGTGGCGTGACGCTGGTTGCCGGCGGCGCCGGCAACGGCATCACGCTGAATGGCGCGCTGAACGCTGGCTCGGGTGACGTGACGTTAACGGCCGGCGGCGCCATCGTCGCGGGCGCGGCGAATCAAATTACTGGCAACTCGCTCACCGCGACCGGCTCCAGCATCGGAACGGTTGCCACGCGCTTGAACACCACCGTCAGCTCGCTGAACGCAACGAGCACGAACGGCGGCATTTTCGTCACCGAAACCGATGCATTGACTCTCACCGCGAACGCCACGAATGGCGCCGTCGATGTTCGTACCACCAACGGCGCGATTACGGCGACTTCGGTGGCGGGCAATGGTGTGACGCTGACCGCTGACGGCGCCGGCAACGGCATCACAATCAATGGCACCATAAACGGCGGAGCAGGCGATGTGACATTGACCGCGGGCACGGCGGCCAGCCGCGGCGCCATCGTGGCGAACGCGGCGGCGCAGATCGCTGGCAATTCGTTGACTGCAATCGGCTCCGCGATCGGTACTAGCGCCGCGCGATTGAACACGGCAGTGGCAGCACTCGATGCGACCAGCACGAACGGCGGCATCTTCATCACCGAAGCCGACGCATTGAATCTCACTGCGAACGCCACGAATGGCGCCGTCGACGTTCGTGCTACCAATGGCGCACTCACGGCGACCTCGGCAACGGGCAGTGGCGTGACGCTGGCCGCCGGCGGCGCTGGCAACGGCATCACGCTGAGCGGCGCGCTGAACGCTGGCTCGGGCGACGTGACGTTAACGGCCGGCGGCGCCATCGTCGCGGGCGCGGCGGGTCAAATTACCGGCAACTCGCTCACCGCGACCGGCTCCAGCATCGGAACGGCCGCCACGCGCTTGAACACCACCGTCAGCTCGCTGAACGCAACGAGCACGAACGGCGGCATTTTCATCAACGAATCCGATGCACTGACCCTGACCGCAAGTGCCACGGGCGGCTCGGTCGACGTGCAGTCCAATAACGGCGCACTCAACGTCGCCGCTGTCAGCGGTAATGGCGTGGTGCTGACGGCTGGCGGCGCGGGCAGCGGAATCACCTTGAACGGCGCATTGAACGCCGGCGGGGGAGATGTGGTCCTGACCGCCGGTACGAATGCCAATCGAGGCGCGATTGCCGGCGCGGCAGGTCATTCGATCTCGGGACGCTCGCTCACGGCAACGGCATCGAGCATCGGAGCGAACAATGCACGCCTCAATACGAACATCGATTCGCTGATCGCGGCCGCCAGCACCGGTGGCGTTCATATCACCGAGCAGAATGGCTTGACGCTCGCCAATGTGAGTGCCGCCAGCGACGTGGCCGTGAGCGGAACTGCGGGCGACATCGTCGTCAGCAGCGTCGATGCGGGAGGCAATGTGACGCTGGCGGCGTCAGGGGGTGCGATCGCGGACGACGGCGACGATTCCACGCGCCTGTCCGGCAACGCATTGTCGCTCACCGCTCGGTCGATTGGCGCCGCCTCGACCCTGACGGGCACCGTGCTGAATAGCAGCGGTCGCCTGGACACGGAGGTGACGACGCTCAATGCAACGGCAACTGCCGGCGGCATTTTCATCGATGAGGCAGACGGCTTGCAGAGCGTGAGCCTGCAAGCCTCGGGCGGGGCAGCGGGCGACATCGAGCTGCTCACTCTTGCCGGCGATCTGATACTGCAGCAGGTGAGCGCCAGCGACACATTGCTGCTCGCAGCAGGGCGCAATCTACTCACTGCGCCGGGCGCAAGCGCGATCAAGGCGCGCGCTGCCGAGTTGCGCGCAGGAACGACGGACCCCGCTGGCGGACGGATCGGAACGATCACGGATTCGATCGACCTGCAACTCAGCGCTGGTAACAGCCTGCGTTTGTTCGTGCCTCAGACGATCGATCCCAACGATCCGGATCGCGCGCCGGCGACCCTGCCATCCGCAGGCGTGACCTCGACAGTGACCCTGTTTGGCTTGCAAGGGACGCTGGCCGCGCGCGCCGGCTTCAATCAATTCCAGGGCCTCGGCGAGACACAGTTCACCTCGCCGGCGGAAACCCTGGTGCGATCGTTGCAGAGCCAGACCGGCACGGTACAGGCCGGGCTCGACATCGACTGGGTGTCGTTCGACCCGGAGGTGAGCCTGTTCGGCACCCTGGAGCCCTCGGTCTGTCTGCCGGGCGATCAGCGCGACGAGGAAAGCAGCACGCCGGATTGTTGATTGCGATCGTCGGGGATCCGCTGCTGAAGGCCGCGGATGGCACACCACGTTGCCACCGGCATGGGCTGCATTGGCACCCTCCAGTCGTGGTACGCGTCGTTGTAGACGACGCGTACCCCCGGTTCGAATGGATCAGGCCGCTGCTCGCTCGTGCGTGGCGGCCATCGTATCGTGCGAGCCAGTTGCGCTCGCCGGCCTGGTCTCGTGGCTCGAGTGCAGCGCGAACGCCGAAATCGCCGTGAACATGTGCTCCGACTGGTCCTTCAGATCGGTGGCGGTCTTCAGCAACTCTTCGGCTGCATGGGCGTCACGCTGTGCGATCGTGTCCATGTGAGTGATGGCATGGCTGATCTGCTCGATGCCTTCGGCCTGTTCGCGGCTGGCACTCTGGATGTCCCCGATCACATCGGCCACGCGCCGGACGGCCTCCACCACCTGTCGCATGGAATTCTCGGCCTCGCTGGCAAGCTCGCCGCCGCGCGCCACGGTTTCGCTCGAGGCTCCGATCAGATCCTTGATCTCCTTCGCCGAGGCGGCCGAGCGTTGCGCCAGATTGCGGACTTCCTGGGCAACGACGGCGAAGCCACGCCCCTGATCGCCGGCACGTGCGGCCTCCACCGCGGCGTTCAACGCCAGCAGGTTGGTCTGGAAGGCGATGCCGTCGATGATGCCCACGATCTCGCCGATCTGGCGCGAGGACTCCAGAATCGATCCCATCGTGGCGTGCACTTCGCTGACGATCTGTCTGCCACGCGCCGTGATATCGAAGGAGTCTGCCGCAAGCTTGGCGGCCTGCTGTGCGCCGTCGGTATTGCGAGTGACCGTTGCCGTGATCTGCTCGACCGATGCCGCTGTCTCTTCCAGGCTCGCGGCATGCTCATGAGTACGATTGGTAATGATGCGGCTTGAAGACACCACCTCGGTAACGTGCCCACGTACTGCCGAGGCTGCTTCGAGATTGTCCCGGAGCACGCCCTGCAGCTTGACTCGCAACTGCTCGAACAATTGCGCGAGAGAGTCGACGCATTGGACGGCATCGCTGCAGATGCGGGTACGCGTGTCGCCACTCAGCAGCCTCGATGCGGCGGCCTGGAGTTGCTTCACGGGCCGAGCCACGTAGCGCTGCACGTAGTACAGGTTGGCGGCCGCGATGCCCATCCCCAGCAGAGCCAGCACTGAAATGGCGTTCATGCCCGAGTGGGCAAGGTTCATTGCCAGGATGCTGCTGAACAGTGCAATCAAGCAGCCGAGTACCAGCCAGGAGCCGCGTTCCAAGGGGAGATGAGTGATCAGGCGCTGCAAGCGCCCCGCCGGTGACAGGTCGACGATGCGGCCCTCGGTGACGCGAACGTTCCGGGCTCGTCCGGCGCGAATTGCCGCGTAGACGCGTTCGGCCCGCTCGATCTCCCGCCGCGTGGGTGCCACGCGAACGGACATGTAGCCGGAGACGCGACCGTTCTGCGAGATTGGCGTGATGTTGGCGCGTACCCAGTAGAAGCCGCCGTGCTTGCGCCGGTTCTTGACGAGGCCGGTCCAGCTCTTGCCTTCTTGAATCGTGGCCCACAGGTCCGCGAACGCTTCGCGAGGCATGTCGGGGTGGCGCACGATGTTCTGTGGTTCACCGAGGCATTCCTCGAGCGAGAACTGGCTCGCGTGGAGGAAGGCGGGATTGGCGTAGGTAATTCTGCCTGTCGGATCCGTGTGGGTGATAATCACGTCGTCATCACGTAACACGTACTCGGCCTGGGTCACGGGGCCGTTCATTCGCATGATTCTGGTCTGCTCACTTCAAAGCGTCGACTGGAAAACATTGATGGTTCTCGGCCGCCGGACGGAAAAAATGAAGGGTCGCGAGCATGGAATCAGGGTTTCGCTGAAGCGGCATTCGCCGGTTGCAGAGTCAAGGCACCGCAGCGTGACGCAATTCGCGATGTGCATGCGGTGTGAGCTCGATGGTCTGTCGATATTCAGGCACCAACACGGGCCATCCCAGCTCGCGCTCGATGCGCTGACGAAGCGCATCGCTGGCGCCCGGTTCGCCGTGGGTGATGAATGTCTGGCGCGGCGGCGTCTTCAGCTGCCTCATCCACGCCAGGATTTCATTCGCGTCGGCGTGCGAGGAGCTGGCCTGCAGTTGCCGTACTTCGGCACGGACGGGAAAATCCTGGCCGTGAATTCGTATGGTCGCTGCACCATTCACCAGCGATCCACCGCGTGTGCCGGGTGCCTGGAAGCCGGCAAGCAGGATCAAGTTGCGTTGCTCGCCGAGGAAGGCCTTGAGGTGATGAATGACGCGGCCCCCGGTCGCCATGCCGCTGGCGGAAATGATGATCATGGGACCGTCGCGCCGGTCGAGCGACTTCGATTGCTCCGGTGTGTTGATGAAACTGGCGGCGTTGCACATGAGGCTGTTGTCGGCGGCGCTGAGTCGATGCTCACGCATGAAGCGTCGGTACAGCCCGCTCGCATCGATGGCCATCGGGCTGTCCAGGTAGACAGGAACGTCGGGCAACTCGCCTCGGTGTTTGAGCCTCGCTATGTGCAACAACAGGGACTGCGCGCGTCCCACGGCAAAGGTAGGCACCACGACCACTCCACGACGAGCGATAGCAGGCCTCAGGCATCGCGCCAGCTCGACCTCCGGATCGATCTTGGGATGCTCGCGATCTCCGTAGGTTGATTCGCAGACCAGATAGTCGGTGGCCTCGGCAGCGGTCGGAGGGTTCAAGATGGGATCGTCGACTCGCCCCAGATCGCCGCTGAACGTGACGCTTACTCCATGACCTTCGATGCGAACGAAGCAGGCACCCAGCAGGTGGCCGGCGCGCCGCAAGGTAAACGTGGTGCCGGCGCCCAGCGAGGTGCCGTCGTCCATCGACACTGCACGAAATTGTCGCAGGCAGTCTTGCACATCGGCCTGGGTATAGAGCGGCAGCGCCGGCTTGTGCTTGGACAGGCCATGCCGGTTCAGGAAGGCCGCGTCATCTTCCTGCAGGTGCGCACTGTCGGGCAGCAGGACCTTGCAAAGCGCCAGCGTGCCTTCGGAACAATAGATGGGCCCTCGATACCCCTGCTTGGTGAGCACGGGCAGATAGCCGCTGTGGTCGATGTGGGCATGGGTGAGGACCACCGCATCGATGTCGCGAACCTTGAAGGGCAGGGCCGACCAGTTGCGCAGCCGCAGCTGCTTGTAGCCCTGGAACAGTCCGCAATCGACCAGGATGCGCCGGCCGCCGGTCTGTAACAGGTAGCGCGAGCCGGTGACCGTTCCGGCGGCGCCGTAGAAGCTCAGGCTGGCGGGTTTGTTGGTGGTTCGCATGCGATGTCAGGATGTTCCTCAGGTCGCTGGAGGTTTAGGATGATCGAGTATGAGGTGCCTGCCGGCAACGAATCCACGGGGAACCCGCGTTCAACTGCCATGATTCCGTAGAGGCGGCCGGCCCGGGCACCGGCACAATGCCCTTGGACCAAAGAATCGCCGCTGGCGGTAACCATTTCTGGAGGGTGTGCAATGAAAGTTGGTGAACTGTGTCAGCGCGGTGCCATTGCGATTGCCGACAGCGCGGATATTCCGGCGGCGGCGCAGATGATGCGAGAGCATCATGTCGGCTTCCTGGTGGTGTACAGCCAGGGCGACGAATTACGCCGCCCCATTGGGGTATTGACCGATCGTGACATCGTCGTCGGCGCGATCGCCAAGAAAGTGGACCCGGACGCGCTCAGGGTCGATGACCTGATGACCCGGCAGCCGGTGGTCGCCCAGGAAACCGAAGACCTGAGCGATGTGCTGCAGGCCATGCGCCTGGCGGGAGTCCGCCGTGTGCCAGTGGTCGACCATCGCGGCGCGCTGACCGGCGTCGTCGCGATCGACGATGCCTTCCACGTCATCACCAATTTCATGTGCGACATTACCGGTTCGGTGCAGAACCAGCAGCGACAGGAACGCCGTGCGCGCATTGGTTGAGGCGAGCGTCCCGCGCAGGCGGATGAAGGAGCCGAACATGAAGTTCTGGGCAGTGCCGGTCGCGGCCATGTCGTTGACTTTCGCCGCCTGCGCGCCCATGCCGACCCAGCGTGACTTGTCGCAAATGTCGGGTGCGGAGATGTACGAGTCGCTCTGCGCCAGCTGCCATGGCGCCCGTGGCGAAGGCGACGGCCCGGTCGCGCCCCTGATCAAGATCCATGTGCCCGATCTCACTCGCATCGCCCAGCGCGAAGGGGGCGAGTTTCCGGCCGAGGATGTCCACCGCACCATCGATGGCCGTTTCGACCGGCCGGCGCACGGCTCGCGCGACATGCCTGTCTGGGGCTGGCAGTTCTATCGCGGCGAGACGGCGAACGATCCCGGCGAGCGGGCCCGTGTCGATGCGATGATCGGCAAGCTCGTCGAGTATCTGCGTTCCATACAAAAGGGCTGACAGCGAATGCGCGCGACGCTCCTGTGCTCGATTGCGCTGCTGAGCTGGAATACCGCGGCAAGCTCGGCGGACTACGTCGCGATGTCGGGCAAGGAGTTGTACGCCCGCTTCTGTGCCAGCTGTCATGGACCGACCGGCCGCGGCGACGGACCGGTGGCCGACTCGTTCAAGGTGGAAGTCCCCGACCTGACGCTGATTGCCCGGCGCTCCAAAGGCGTGTATCCGCGGGACCGCATCGAGCAGATCATCGACGGCCGCCATGTCCTCGGCGCCCACGGCAGCCGCACGATGCCGGTGTGGGGCGAGGATTTCAACCGGCTGGAATTGGGCAATCCCGACGCCGAGCGCGCCACGCGCTTGATCATCTTGAGGTTGGCAGACTACGTCTGGCTGCTGCAGAAGCCCACCGCCAGCGCTCCAGCCCCCGCAGAGGCCAATGATGAGTAAGCGAGCTTTGAAAACGTTGTTGGTGGTCATCAACGATCCCTTTTCGAAGCATCAGCCGGCCTTGACCAAGGCCATGGCGCTGTCGGCTCGCAGCGGCGCGAAGCTGGTGCTGTTCAACTCGTTCATGATTCCCCAGCCGGTGAACGACGTGCCCATGACTTCGCGGCCGCAGATCATTGCGTCGGCAACGCGGCAGCGGCGTGAACGCATGGAGGAGTTGATCCAGAACGCCGGCGTTCGGGGCGCGAAGTGCATCGCCGCCTGGGACTATCCGGCGCACGAGGCCATCGTTCGACAGGTGGCGAAGACCAAGCCCGACCTGGTGATCACCGCGAGTCATCGGCATGGCCGCCTGGCTCGATGGCTGCTGGCCAACACCGATTGGGAGCTGATCCGTCAGTGTCCGTGTCCGGTGTGGTTCGTCAGGTCGCCCGAGATGGTCGCGGAGCCCAACATCCTCGTCGCCGTCGACCCGTTTCACGAGCATGACAAGCCCGCCGCGCTCGATGAGCGATTGGTCCAGACGGCGCGGGTCGTCGCCGACCAGTTTGGCGGTCGCGCCAGTCTGGTGCATGCCTGCCAGGTTCCCGACGGCGCGCGAGCAGTACGGTCGCTGGTTGTCGCTCGCGCCAAGCAGGCCGTGCAGGACCTGGCGAGCCGACACGGCATCGCTGCCGAGGCCTGCGATGTGAGAGTGGGCGCGCCCGAAGACGTGATTCCCTCCATCGAGCGTCGTATCGCCGCGGACCTGCTGGTCATGGGCGCGGTGTCGCGGAGCATCGATGCCCACCCTGTCATTGGCAATACTGCCGAGCGAGTGATCGATCGCGTTTCCTGCGATCTGTTGGTCATCAAGCCTTCCCGAGCCAGAGTCCCGGCGCTGAAGGCCGCCACACGACGGCCTGCGCCTACACGCACCAGAACCGGCACTCGCAACAAGCGCACGCCATCGACCTACGCAAGTTGATGGCGGCATTGCAGTCATGGCCGAGCGCATTCTGATCATCGACGGGCATCCAGACGCTGCTGCCGAGCGCTTCGTGCATGCACTGGCCAACGCCTATCGCGAGGGTGCGGAAGCCGGCAAACATGAAGTCATGATGCTGCGATTGGGTGAGATCGAGTTCCCGTTGCTGCGTACTCAAGCCGACTACGACAAGGGCGAGCCGCCGCAGGCCGTGCGGGAGTGGCAGTCCATGTTCGATTGGGCCTCGCACGTGGTCATCTTGTATCCGCTCTGGCTCGGCTCGATGCCGGCGCTGTTGAAAGGTCTGCTCGAACAGGTGCTACGGCCCGGCTTCGCTTTTGGCACGAAAAGACTCGGACGCTGGCCCGTCAAATTGCAGTCCGGCAAGAGCGCACGAATCATCGTGACGATGGGCATGCCCGCGTGGCTCTATCGCTGGTACTACCGCGCGCCCGGTGTGCGGAGCCTGCGAAAGAACATTCTGCACTTCATCGGTTTTCGCCGGGTCCGCGCCACGCTGATCGGCAATGTGGCCGGCTTGTCGAGCAAAGCACGACAGGCTTGCCTGGAGCGCGTGCGGGCGCTGGGACAGCGTGGGAAATAACGCTGTCGCAGGGAACACGTAGCACTTACGACGTTCTCCGAATGGCGGCAGCGGCGCGCGAAGTTAACCATTTCGGGCGCCGATTACCGGTCCAGCATTCATGGGAGAAACGACATGAACATTACTCGTTGGGAACCTTTCCGCGATCTGGATGACATGTTCCGGCAGTATTCGCCGTTCTTCTCGCGGGCGTTGCGACGCTTCGAGGGCGAAGAAGACGTCAAGTGGCGTCCGGTTGCCGATATCAGCGAGACCGACACGGAATATCTGATCAAGGCGGAGTTGCCCGAGGTCAAGAAGGAGGACGTCAAAGTCACTTTCGAAAACGGCCAGCTCACCATCTCCGGCGAGCGCCGCCACGAAAGCAAGCAGAAGAACGAGAACGAACTGCGCGTGGAGAGTTTCTACGGCTCGTTCGCCCGCAGCTTCATGCTGCCGGACAACGTCGATCCCAAGAACATTCGCGCCGAATCCAAGGATGGCGTGCTGCGCGTGCGAATCCCCAAGACCACGCCCACCAAGCCGGAACAACCCATTGCCATCGAGGTGAAGTGAACCGTGGCGTCGGCAGGCGCTCGGGCGCCTGCCGACAGCTGCAAGAGGTGCATCATGAGCTCACCATTGACGAGCGTTTCCGCAAGTAGATCGGACTCGGGCAAGCCAGGCGGGGTTGCACCAAGGATCATCACGAGGCGTAAGAAGCGCATCGATCACGCCGAGATCGTCCGCATGGCCGAGGCTGCAGCGCAAAGCCGTGCGGCCGAGAGACACGAAATGATTGCAACGGCGGCCTACTTCCGTGCGCAGCAGCGCGGCTTCGAGCCGGGGCACGAGCTCGAGGATTGGCTGGCTGCCGAATCTGAGGTCACGCACGCTCAGCAGGTGAGCGCCATCGTCTCAGGCGCTGACGTGCCGTAAGGTTATCGCTCGTCTTATCGCTCGTCGGAAGAGAAGACGCTAGAAGACCACTAGGGGATCAGCACTGCCGCACCGCTGAGTTTGCCGGCGCGTAATTTCTCCAGCGCTTCATTGGCGCTGCCGAGCGGGAGCGTCTCGATACTCGAGCGAATGCCGATCTCGCCGGCCAGTGCGAGAAACTCCACGCCATCGCGGCGGGTCAAGTTGGCGACCGATCGAATCGAGCGTTCGCCCCAAAGCAAAGAATAGGGCATCGCCGGAATGTCACTCATGTGGATGCCGCCACAAATGACACTGCCGCCCTTGCGCACGGCCTGCAATGCCAGCGGTACCAGATTGCCTACTGGAGCAAAGATGATCGCAGCATCGAGCAGCACCGGTGGACGCTCGTCGCTGCCTCCTGCCCAGCGTGCTCCGAGTTGCATCGCGACCCGTTGCGCCACCGAATCACCGGGGCGCGTGAAGGCATAGACATCCTGACCCTTGTGGCGCGCGACCTGGGCGACCAGGTGCGCGGCCGCGCCAAAACCATAAATGCCCAGATGTCGGGCATTGTCCGCCATGCGCCATGAGCGATAGCCGATCAGGCCCGCGCACAACAACGGTGCGGCGTGAACGTCGTCGATCCCAGCCGGCAACTCGAAGCAATAGCGTGCATCGGCCAAGGCATGCTCGGCATAGCCGCCGTCGAGTTGATAGCCGGTGAACGCGGCCTGGTCACAAAGATTTTCCCGACCGCTCGCACAGAACTCACATCGGCCGCAGGTGTAGCCAAGCCATGGCACGCCGAGCCTCGTGCCCGGGCTGAATGCGGCTCCCTCGCCGCAGGCGACCACCGTGCCGACGATTTCGTGCCCGGGGACTACAGGCAGGCGGGGATCGGGCAACTCGCCATCCACCAGATGCAGGTCGGTTCGACACACGCCGCAGGCGTGCACTTCGAGCAGCACCTGCCCGGGTCCCGGCACAGGCACCTCGCGCCGCTCCATGATCAACGATTCTCCGGGGCGGTGCAGCCGCATGCACAACGATTGTCCGCTCGTCATGAGAGCAGTCTCCAGCCAGATCTGGCAATGTATCACCCTGGGGTTGTGCGGGGTGGTTAGTGGGATTCAACGGTACACTGGCTGGCCTGCCCCGGCAGAGACTCAACCGATTGGATGAATGCGCGCCAACTGAACGAGGCGGGATCATGAGCTCGATCCGTAGCATACTGGTGATCGTCGATCCGACGGCGAAAGAGCAGCCGGCCGTGGCCAAGGCCGCCTTGCTGGCACCCAGGTTCTCGGCGCGGCTCGATCTGTTCATTTGCGACACTCACTCGGCCCGCAATGCGCGCCTGGCCCGACACCTGCGAGAGTCGCCGAAGACCCCGCCGGAGCCGCTGGATGCCTGGCTCGAGTCCATTGCAGAGCCCCTGCGGCGGCAAGGCATCGAAGTCACGACAGATGTATTGGCCGCCGACCCGCTGCACACCGCGCTCGTCGAGCGAGTGAAGCACACCTGCGCGGACCTGGTGATCAAGGACACCCATCAGCAAACGGCCACGAAACTGCCTTTCTTGACCAACACCGATTGGGAACTGATTCGGAACTGCCCGGTTCCCTTGTTGCTCGTCAAGCCGGCGCCCTGGTCGTCGGCGTTTCGCATTGGAGCGGCTGTCGATCCCGGCCATGAGGATGACAAACCGAGACTGCTGGATCGCTGCATCCTGCAGGAGGCTCGGAAGTTCGCGCAGGCACTCGGCGGCGAGCAGCATGTCATCCATTCCTACATTCCGGCAGCGGTGCTGGCGGCGGCGGTTGCTGTGCCCCCCGTTGCGATCGATACGACTGCCAAGGAGATGGAGGAGGAACGCAAGGCCAGGCTCGAGGAGCTGACCGCGCTGGTCGCCGACTATCAGGTGCCGGCGGAGAACATACACTTGGTAACAGGTGGGGTGTGCGAAGCGCTCTGCCGTATCGCGCGTGAGCGCGGTATCGACATCATGGCAATGGGCGCCGTCTCTCGCCGGGGTCTGAAGCGGATCATGATCGGCAGCACCGCGGAGTCTGTGCTGCAACAACTGCCGTGCGACATGCTGGTCGTCAAGAGTCCGAACTTCGCCGAGCTGCTGGCACTTTAAGCGCGGGCGGTGGCTGCGGGTGAACGCCAGTCGAATGCCAGGAAGTCCCAGGAGGATGGGGTGGGCACGGAATCTCGCGCGGCCACAACAGATTCGCAGTCGGTTCTACAGGCGCGTGAGCTGAGCAAGGTCTATCGCACCGGCGAAGTCGAAGTTCATGCCTTGCGCAACGTCAACCTGGACCTGGTCTCCGGAGAGTTGATCGTTCTGCTGGGCGCATCCGGCAGCGGCAAGTCGACGCTGTTGAATATCCTGGGCGGATTGGACACGCCCACCAGCGGCGAGGTTCGCTTTCTCGGCCAGCCGCTCACGGCTGTGGATGATGCCGCGTTGACGCGCTATCGCCGCGACCATGTCGGTTTCGTCTTCCAGTTCTACAATCTGATTCCCAGTCTGACGGCGCTCGAAAACGTCTCTTTGGTGACCGAGATCGCGCGACAGCCGATGGCGCCGGAAGAAGCGTTGCAACTGGTCGGCCTCGGGCCGCGCATCCATCACTTTCCCGCACAACTCTCCGGCGGCGAGCAACAGCGTGTGGCAATCGCGCGGGCGATTGCAAAGCGGCCCGATCTCTTGTTGTGCGACGAGCCGACTGGTGCACTCGACAGTCCCACCGCCGTTCTAGTGCTACAGGCTATCGAGCGCATTCACGCCGAGCTGGGTACGACGACGGCGCTCATTACTCACAACTCAGTGATCGCCGAGATGGCCACCCGCGTGCTTTACATGCGTGATGGCCAGATCCAGCAGGAGACGCGCAACGCGACCCGACGGGCTGCCAGCGAGCTGTCGTGGTGACCTCGGCCCTGAACAAAAAACTCTGGCGGGACCTGTGGCGCATGCGCGGCCAGGTGCTCGCGATCGGTCTCATCATGGCCTCGGGCATCGGCGTGCTGGTGATGGGGCTCTCCACGGTCGAGGCGCTTGATGAGACCGCCCGCGCGTACTACGAGCGCTATCGCTTCGCTCACGTATTTGCGAATGTCAAACGAGCGCCGACGCGGCTGCTTGCCGATATCGCGGCGCTGCCGGGTGTGCAGTCGGTCGAGGGACGCGTGGTCGAGTATGCCATCGTCGATATCGATGGCTTCGCAGAGCCCGTGGTAGGGCAACTGGTCTCGCTGCCGGCCCGTGTACCGCAGCGTTTGAATCTATTGACCTTGCGCAGTGGCCGTCTGCCGGCAACGCACGCCGATGACGAGGTCGTCATATCGGAGCCGTTCGCACGCGCCCATTCGTTGTATGCCGGCGACACGATCAAGGCCGTCCTGAATGGCACGTGGCGCGAGCTGCGAATCGTCGGCACGGCATTATCCCCTGAGTTTGTGTATGCCATCGGTCCTGGCGCGCTCATGCCAGACGACCGGCGTTTTGGCGTGCTATGGCTGCCTGAGCTTGCCTTGCAAGCAGCATTCGACCTCGAAGGAGCGTTCAATGAGGTGAGTGTGAGCCTGTTGCGAGGGGCGCGAGCGCAGGATGCCATCGATGGCATGGATCGCATCCTGGACCGCTATGGCGGCGTGGGTGCCTACGAGCGCGCCGACCAGCTGTCGAACTGGTTCCTCATGAACGAGATCAAGCAGCTGGGCACCTTGTCCCGCATTCTGCCCACGGTGTTCCTGGCAGTCGCCGCGTTTCTGACCAACATGGTGCTGGCGCGCCTCATTGCGCTGGAGCGTAGCGAGATCGGCCTGCTGAAAGCTTTCGGGTACACGCGCCGGCAGGTGGCGTGGCACTACGCGAAGTTCGTTCTTGCGATCGGCGCTTTTGGTATCGCGCTGGGCTGGCTCGCGGGCTACTGGCTGGGTTGGTATGAGACCCGGCTGTACGGCGAGTTCTTTCACTTTCCGTTTCTCTTGTACCGGCCCGCGCCGACGTCATTTGTCATCGCGGCTGTCATCGGCTTTGGCGCGGCTCTGCTCGGTGCTTTGCGCACGGTGTTCACGGCTGCTGCGTTGCCGCCGGCCGAAGCCATGCGCCCACCCGCGCCGCCGATGTTCCAACGGGTCGGCATTGTCGGACTCGGATTCGCCCAACGGCTGGAGCAACTGACCCGCATCATCATCCGGCAGGTGTGGCGTTGGCCAATGCGGACGCTGACCACCTGCGGCGGCATCGCGATGGCGACAGCGGTGCTGCTTGCCTCGTTCCAGTGGCTGGACGCCATCAACAATATCGTCGACGTGTACTTCCGGCAGGCGCAGTCGCAGGACGTAACCGTGATCTTTGCCGAGCCGCGCTCGATCGAGGTTGCCCGCAGCATGGCGCGCCTGCCCGGGGTGCGGACGGTCGAGCCGATGCGCGTCGTGCCGGCGAAGATGCGTTTTGGATGGCGCGAGCAGCGCGAGTCGCTGCAAGCCTTGCCGATGAATCAAGCGTTGTATCGAGTGTATGACGCGAACGGCAAGACGCTGTCGTTGCCCCTGGAAGGGCTGATGATCTCCTCGATGCTCGCTGAAATTCTCCACGTCGGTATCGGCGACGAAATCACGGTGGAGATTCTCGAAGGGCGCCGGGAGGTGCTGCGGATTCCGGTCGCAGCGATTTTCGAGACCTACATCGGCTCGCCGGCCTACATCGAAGAGCATGCGCTGGCGAGGCTGCTGCGAGAATCGCAGACCGTGTCGGCCATGCATCTGCGCGTGGATTCATTGCAGCTGCCGGCGCTGCTCGAAGAGCTGAAGACCTTGCCCCGATTGAGCGCGGTGTCGCTGCGCGCCGCGAACATTCAGATCTTCGACGAGACCATGGCACGCACACTGATGATATTCGTCTCGTTCTTCATCATGTTCTCGTGCGCGCTGTCCATTGGCGTTACTTACAACGCCGCCCGCATCTCGCTTTCCGAACGCGGCAGAGAATTCGCAACGCTGCGAGTTCTGGGCTTTACGCGCGGCGAGATCTCCTATCTGCTGCTCGGCGAAATCGCATTGCTTGCCGCGATCGCGTTGCCGCTCGGGTGCCTGCTCGGGCATCTGCTGGCCAAGCTGATCGTGACGGCATTCAAGACCGAGCTGTTCCGCGTGCCCTTCGTGCTGGATGGGTCCAGCTACGGGTGGGCAATGATCATCACGGTCGCCTCGACGGCGCTGTCGGCGGTGTTGGTGCGCCGGCGGCTCGATCGACTCGATCTCATCGCCGTTTTGAAAACTCGCGAGTAACCCATGGCTGGGACGAATGTTCGAAGAATGATCCTCTGGGCGCCGGTGGCGCTGTTGCTGCTTGCGGTGCTGCTGTGGCTGTTCCGCCCCCAGCCGGTCGCGGTCGACATGGCGGAAGTACGACAGGGCGCGTTCCAGGTCACGATCAGCGATGAAGGCGAGGCTCGGGTACGCGACGTGTTTGTCGTGTCGGCGCCGGTGGCCGGGCTGATGCGCAGGGTGGAGTTGAAGGCCGGCGACCACGTGGCGGCGAACCGGACGGAGATAGCCCGGTTGGAGCCGTCGGTCCCGATGTTCCTCGATGAGCGTGCCATCGCCGAGGCCCGCGCCGGCGTGGATGCAGCCAGTGCGGCAACGAAATTTGCGCAGGCTCAGGTGCGTCGCGCCGAAGCAGAGCGCGACTTTGCCGAGACGGAATTGCAGCGCCTGCGTGCCTTGGCCAGCAAGCAAAGCATCTCGCAGAACGATCTGGATGCAGCCGAACGCCGCGCCAAGACGAGCATCGCGGCAGTGGCCGAGGCTCAAGCGAGCTTGCGCATGCGGGAGTCGGAGTATGCGCAGGCAAAGGCGCGACTTCTGAATCCCTCGCAAGCCCGAGGCGCCAACAAGGAGTGCGACTGCGTCGTCGTGTACTCGCCGGTGTCCGGGGCGGTGCTGCGCGTACTGCAAGAGAGTGAGGCGGTGGTTGGCGCCGGTACTCCGATTCTAGAGATTGGCGATCCGGCGAACATGGAAGTGAGAGTGGATTTGCTATCCGAGGACGCGGTGCGCGTGCGCGCTGGCCAGCGTGTGCTCATCGAAAGCTGGGGTGGACCGGGATCGCTCGCGGGCGTGGTGAGGCGAGTCGAGCCATTTGCCTACACCAAAGTGTCCGCCCTCGGCATCGAGGAACAGCGCGTGAATGTCCTGATCGATTTGACGGAGCCGCGTGAGCGCTGGCGCCGGTTGGGCCACGGCTACCGAGTTCAACCGAGCATCATCGTATGGGAAGGCAAGAATACGCTGCAGGTGCCGCAGTCGGCGCTGTTCCGGGACGGCGAGCATTGGGCTGTGTTTGTTGTCGAAAACGATGAGGCGCGACTACGGCATGTGATCATCGGGCAGCACAACGCGACGCACGTGGAGATAAAGAGTGGCGTGTCTGCAGGGGAGCGCATTGTTGTGCATCCGAACGATCGTATCGAGGATGGCTCGCTCGTCGAGGCTCGAAGCGCTGCCTAGTAGCAGTCTGGTCGAAGCTGTGCATTTCCGCGAGGGTTTAAGCGGGTCCCCTTAATGGTTTTCTTGCCTGCCTTGGTAGGCTGTCGATAATAGCGAGGATGTGGGGTACCGCTTTGGAGTTCGCAGCATGAACAAGGGGCAGAAGCATCGGCCAATCCTCGTCGCGGTGCGCACGCCGGATCGGTCGGCCCGTCCTGTCCTGCGCAAGGCTGCAGCGTTGGCCAAGCTGTACGACGCGCCATTGCGAATCGTGCACGTGCTGGCCATACCGCAGGGCTCGCTGGCCAGGGCCGGCGCGACGGTCCGAAAGGCGGCACAGGCCGACTACAACGAGCGCGCGCTGAAGCTGGAGAAATTGGCAGGCCGGGCCGAGCTTCGCGGCCTGGACGTGACTACCACGGTGCGCTGTGACTATCCCGTGCAGGATGCCCTGGTCAGGGAAGCCATGGCCTGCCATGCCCGGATGTTGGTGGTAGCGACGCGGGGGCAGGGGCGGTTCGCCCGGCTGTTCCTCAGCAACATCGATTGGGACTTGATCCGCAATTGCCCGTGTCCGCTGTGGTTGAGCAAGTCCGACGAGCTCGACGTCCAAGCCCCCGTCATTGCGGCGGTCGATCCTTTGCACGCACATGCCAAGCCCACGATGCTCGATGACATCATCGTCGCGCACGCGGTCGAAGCGGCCGGCGGGCGGCCTGACAAAGTCCTGCTCTGTCATGCATACGAACTGCCCGAGGGCGTTGCCATCAACAGCCCGATCGAAGCGTATTGGATCGCGATGTCGAAGGAGGAGCAGCAGGCCCACGAAGAGAGCCTCAAGAAGGCCATCGCCAAGTTACAGAAGAAGGGCGGTGTTCCCGCGAAGAATTCGCTCCTCGTGCTCGGAGATCCCGCTTCTCAGTTGCCGAGGCTTGCGAAGAAACACGCAGCCGCTGTCGTGGTGATGGGCGCTGTCTCGCGCCGCGGCTTGCAGCGAATCTTCATCGGAAATACCGCAGAGCGGGTGATCGACAAGCTCGGCTGTGACGTCCTGGTCGTCAAGCCCCGCGGATTCAAGAGTCCGGTGGATCGCAAGACGTATCGGCAGCGGGTCGCACGACCGCGTCGCTCTGTATCGGCTCTTGGGCATTGACTTGGGCATTGACCTGGGCGTTGACCCGGTAACTTACAAACATTCCCTACTGGAGGCTGCATCATGGAAGCTTCGAATAGTTCAGAATCTCGCCACCCCGCCAGCGAGCGCGAGCTGAAAGAGGAGTTCGTGCTGGCGGATCGCGACCGCGATGGCCGCATCGATTTCGAGGAATTCGTCGGCCTCATGGAGGGGCTGGAAGCGGGCATGTCGCGTAGCGAGCTGCGGATCGGGTTCCATGAAATCGATACGGATGCCGATCACCTGATCGATTTCCGTGAGTTCGCGGATTGGTGGAGATCGGACTGAGGTCCGATGCGTCAACTCAGCAGGGTGCGTAGCGTGGAAGCGATGACACACCACGCGACCACCAGCAGCGAAGACGTTCGCAAAGCCACCAGCAGCACAAATCCGGCCAGCACGATGGCGAAGTCCGGTAATCCTCGGATCGCGCTGGTCCAGACCGGATCGTAAAGCGCAGCTGCGAGAAGCCCAACGACAGCAGCATTCACGCCCGCAAGCGCGCGTGCAGCGCCAGGATACTGCGTGATCGAGCGCCAGACGGGCAGCACGCCGGCAACAAGCAAAAACCCTGGCAGCAGGATGGCGAGCAGACTCACCAGTGCGCCGACGCCTGTGCCACCAATGTTTTCGATTCGCGCACCGAGGAACGCCGCGAGAGAAAACATCGGACCGGGCACCGCCTGAGCGCCGCCGTAGCCTGCTAGAAAATCGTCCTGTGTCACCCAGCCAGGTGTGACCACAGCCTCCTGCAACAGGGGCAATACCACGTGACCGCCGCCGAACACCAATGCACCCGCCCGGTAGAACGCTGCGGCGACAGAAGCAAGCGGTGATTCGCTGGCGATCGGCGTCAACGCAATCGCGAGCAAGAGCGTAAAGATGCACAGGAGCAGCAGCCCAGTGTGAGTCACGTATCGCAACGGGAAACCATCTGCCGCAGGAAGCCTTACATTGCGGCAGATGAATACGCCCAGCAGCGCGCCAGTCGCCACCGCGAGCAACTGAATCGCAGCGGAACCTGTCACCAAGATAATGCTCGCCGAGGCGATTGCGATGAGCCGCCGAGGAGCATCGGGCGCCAAGGTTCGCGCCATGCCGAGCAATCCATGCGCAACGACTGCGACAGCGACGAGCTTGAGGCCGTGGATCGCTGCCTGTCCCAGCGGGTTGTCGAGCAGCGACATGAGTTGCGCGAACGCCAACAGAATGAGCACTGACGGTGCGGTGAATGCGAAGCTCGCCGCCAGCGCTCCTCGCCAACCGCCCCGGATCAGACCCAGCGCGAAACCCAGCTGGCTGCTGGCCGGGCCTGGCAGAAATTGGCACAGCGCGAGCAGTTGACCGTATTGAGCTTCGTCAACCCAGCGCCGCCGCTCGATGAGCTCGCGATGAAAATAGCCGAGATGGGCAATCGGCCCCCCGAAGGAGGTCAGGCCGAGTCTCAGGAATGCAGTAAAGATCTCGGCCACCGAGCCGGATTGAACCGCGCGGCCGGAAGAGGGTGTATCGACAGGGTCGATCATGACTGTCGCGCAGGGTGGTCCGGTCAGCTCGTGTGCCAGGCAGGCGGCGCTACTTTGAGCGCTCGATCAGGCGTATTCTTGTACAGCACCGTTACAATCCGAGCGTCACCGGGTGTTCTCCTCTTCATGCGGGCTTGACCAGCACGGATACAGCTCATGATACGAATGCCGGCACAGTACGCGGTCTGACATGGGCGCGCCACCACCGACAACGCCCCTGGATGAATGGGTCTGGACGGCCACGACCCGCGATGGCACGCCGATCACGATCCGGCCACTGCGCAAGGATGACGAACAGCGCGAAATTGCCTTCGTGAACTCCTTGTCCGAGCGGTCGCGCTATTTTCGATTGTTCACGCCGTTGAAATATCTGCCGCCGCAGATGCTGCATCAGTTCATGGACGTGGATTACGATCGCCGCATGGCGCTGGTCGCGACGGTGGGGACGGGCGATCAGGAAGAGTTCATCGGCGTCGCTCGCTATGGTCCCACGGATCAGTCGGACCAGGCCGAGCTAGGCGTCACGGTGACGGATGCCTGGCAGCGCCGCGGCATCGCTGCCATCCTGGTTCGCGCGCTCATGCGTTTTGCCGCGGCCCATGGCTTTCGGGAGATCACCGGCGTGGTGCTGCCCGAAAACTACGCAATGATCGAGCTGGCGCGCAGCTTGGGGTTTACGACTCACATGGACGCTGCAGCGCATGTCATCAGGATCTCTCGTAAGCTACCGAGTGATTCCGAGGCGCCGGCGGAGGGCGCGCCTGAAGGCGGGCATTAGTGCTAGCCCCGCGTCCAGCGGCTATCTGAACTCGAAATATTCGTATCTCAGGTTCGAGCCTGGCAGACCGAGCTCTTTCATTCGCTCGCGAATGACTGCCAGCAGGCCCTTGGGGCCGCAGAAGCTGATCTCGACCGAGTCCGCGCCGGCAGTGCGAACGATTTCGTTGAATCGCGTGGTGAACTCGGCGCTGTGCGGGCCGGAGGCGACGGGGACCAGCTCAACCCCGCGCTCTCGCGCCATTTCGGTCAGCACATCGATGGGCGGAAAGTCGCGGCCGGGCGTGTAGCAGTAGAAGAGCGTCACCTTCTCGAAGCCTGCAGCGGCTCGATCTTTCAGCCATGCAATGAATGGCGAGATGCCCACGCCGCCGCCGATCCATATCTCCCGCTTCGCCGTTGCGGAACGCTTGAAGCGTCCCCAAGGCGCATAGATGTCGGCTCGCATGCCGATCTTGGCCTCGTGAACCAGCTTCTGCGTGTAATCGCCGAGCGAGCGAATCACGAAGTGCACGTGTCCGTTTGGATCATCGGCACCCGCGATCGTGAAGGGATGCGGCTCACGCAGGCCGTCGTGCTTGATCGAAATGAAGGCGAACTGGCCCGGCGTGAACTCGACGGTTCGATGCACTGGCGCAAGCTCCAGGTGAACTGCCCCGGCGCCGGGGGAAACCGCCGCGATCTGGTACTCGGCATGCTTCGACACCAACGGAAACAGCAGCAGCTTATAGGCTGCAGCCGCGACACCCAGAGTGGCGATGGCCGCGAGCCAGATGCCGGCGGGATCATCGATCGCAATGGGCGATTTGATACTCAGCCAATGCAGAATCACGATGACGAACAGCGGACCGGATAGCTTGTGCCACAAGCGCCAGGTACGGTATGGAATCGCCCGGTTCAGCGCCAGCATGACAATCAACATCAGTGCGACAAAACTCAGTTGTCGCACCGTGCGTGTATGAAATGGCGGCAGCGTCAGGATGGCGGCTGCGTCCCAGCCCTGGATGCCAGCCTTGAACGCAAGATGAAAAGACGCGAACCCCAGGGCCCAGACGGCTAGCCACTTGTGCGCGAGATAGACGCGATCGAGCCCGCCAAACCAGGACTCGATGAATCTCCAGCGCCCGCCCAGGATTGCGGCTGTGCCCATCAGCGAGAGTGCAGCCACTCCCGCACCCAGACTCAGCGCCGCCAACGTGTTCCAGTCGGCGCGCGGAATCTCGGCCAACACCAAGCCGAAGCTGACTGCTGTTAGGAACGCTATCGCCTGCCAGGCCTTGATGTGCATTGTCGGAGTCTGCGGCGACTCTCACGAGTCGCGAAATTGCGAATTGATCGGATTGGATAGGTGAATTGCCGTAGGTGGCCGTGGCCAAGCGGGCGGCTGAAGGGCCGTGGTCGGATTGGGCCGTGCAGCAGGGAACCAGCATGTCAGGCGGCTGTGCTGGTATCGCCAGGAGCGAACAGCCGGCCCAGGTGGCTTGTTTTCATTCCTGCGGAGTGTGTGGCGATCTATCACTCGTTTCAATCCTACGATGTTCAGAATTCACTAGCAGCTTCTGGAGTTCGGCCAGTCCTGCGTAAGCTAGGGCTCGCCAGTCGCCCTTTGTGCAGCGAGAGAACTGAGCTATTTGGATCGAGGAATCGGTAGGTCCCCTTCAGCTGGCTGGTGCTTGGTTCGAACTCCGCACACAGCAGATCTGTCTCGCGAGCGCGAATCACAGCGCATACTCCGCCTTGCGCTGATTGATTGACGAGATAGTCGGTCGTCCACATGCCGACTACGCCTCCAAGGGTCTTCATCGCGTAGCTCAGCCAAACAATAATGAATCCAGCCAGAACGACTTCACGATTGACTCCTGCACGCAATAGACCAGGAATGATGCCTTTGGCGGCATACGGATCAGGGCGCGCCGTCCTCTGTGCAGAGTCGTCGTCTTGATCTGCGCGCGATTGATGCAACTGACGCCGAGCAAGCCCGCCCACGAAAGACGTGCTGCTCCAATCTCCGCGCGTTACGCGCGCAGTGACTCTCGCCCCAGCTTTGCAAGGCTGGAATTCTCGGGATTTTCGAGTGATTCCGAGGACGTATGGATCTTCTTAGCTGTCCCCGGAACAGGAATTGGTGGAGGCGGCGGGAATCGAACCCGGCAAGAAAGGTAGGTGAATCAGTAAGTTACTGATTCATCAAGGCCCGTGGTCCCCTGAAACACCCCTTCGTCCCCTGATTTGCCACCAGATTTGCCACCAAGGTTACCCCCTGATGGGCAATCCGGTGCGGGTCACAAAACGATTATGCTTTGGGCCGCTTCACCAAGAGTTCTATCCTAACTCCGCGGGTGAGCACCAGTGGCATCGATTCGGCCGGCTTGTGTAATGGCGCATCCCGGGCAATGTTATGGCGCCAGCGACATGTGTTTCGCGTGGTTGCAATTCGTCGCATCGTGTTGCGGCCAACTCGGGAGGATCTCGATGGTTGCAAGTGCCGGCGCGACTCCCCTCACGAAGCAGTCTGCCCCACCGTGGCGCTGTCCATGAAGAGATCCAGGTAATCGACGATCTCCTTTACCAGATCTCGCCGACCAGGCTCGCCTTAAGCGGCGCAAGCACGTCATTCGGCAGCTTACTCCCTTCATCGACGGCACGCGCCAGGTCACTCGCCAGCGGCTCGGGCAGCAGCCGAGAACGCTCTCCGCCGCATCGATGTCCCGATCTCTAAGCATGGAATATAGGGGCAGGAGAAGTGCGCGTCGCTCCGGCACCGCGGCGATCGCCCTTGCAGCGCTGACGACCTGATCCACGTCTGCACGCACGCCGACGAGGATGCTCAGCGCGAACGCCGCCCTGGGCGGCCCCTTCGTGAGGTGCTCGTTGCGCACCTGTTCCACCGAACTGCTCTCGAGTTGATCCTCGTGGGCGATGAGCGCGTGCGCGGCGAGACGACGAATGACAGACGAATGACAAAGGAGTCATCCTGTAGGGCTGCGGTGACGACCGCAGCCCTACCTTTGGCGGTTCCATTGGCGACGAGGGCGCGCAACAGCGCACCGGTGATCCCCTCGGTCTCCAGCTTCATCGCGATTGCCAGACTCCGTTCACCATGGACATCGTCGAGCGGGGGTGGGCTACCGAGCACTTCAGCCGCGCCTTCGGCGATCGGGAACCGAATGCGGTGACCGTCCCAACGAATGTCTGGTGTCCAGGTGTCGGAGGCAAGTGTTACAAGGGCGTTGGTGTCCTCCGGGTGGCGACGTGCCTTCAGCAGCTTGAGCAGCGCGCCGCGCACCGCGTGACTCTTGTCGGCGGCTAGCACGAGTAGCGCACCAGGCAGAGTCCCAGGAACCCGTACCGACAGGGCTTCCATGGCACGCTTCGGACATCCGAGAAGCGAGGCGCCAGCCCGATCTCGACGACATCCCACCGCGCAGCCTGAATGGCGACATCGAGTGTGGCTTTCGCAAACTCGACCTCTTCATCGGAGTCGCGCAGCGGTTTCAGCAATTCCTTCAACTCGCCCGTCACGTCATCACCGCTGGCGGCAAGCACGCGTTCGCGCCAGCCGAAGACTCCGACTGCTTCCCGTGTTGAGGGAGCGCCAGATCGGCAGCGTCGACGGATTCGCTCTGGTGGTCGGCACGGATGCGGTCGCCTCGCGTAGCGCCTCGTTCAGAGGTGCTGGCAGCGACGCGGCGATGCGCGCAACTGCCGTCGGAAACACCGCGCTGTCCACGGGCTTGACGCTGGCCAGATCGCAGGCGAGTTGAAGCACTCGTTCCGTACCATAGCCGAGGAGCTCGCCCACGATGTCCGCCGGCTCACATGCGAGGTGACGGGCAAGTACCTCGGCCAACTCGACCCGCGCGGCGTCATCGGAGCTACCTTCAGTGAGGCGAGTGCGCGCCGCATCCGCTAGCACCGCCGGCCAATGCGAGGCGACCTGTGCGCAAAGGTTTGACTCCGACTCGGTGCGCGCCGCGCGCGCCGCGAGCGCGCGCTACTCCACATCGTTCGTACCCGAGTCGCGTCCCGCCGCACCAATCCAATCCTTCAGTAGGTGTGCAGCGCGGGTGATTCCGGAAGCTCTGCCAGCCCATGCGCTCGCGCCGGGCGGCCACCTACGGACGTGCGTACTGATCTCGAATTGGACGATTGTCGGCGCAGAGTGCACGCTGGATGCCGGCTCAGGAAGATCGCATGAGCGTCGAAATCGAGCGGCAGCAGCGGAGTCGCTGAAGCAATCGGCTGCTTCGAGCCCGCTGAAAAAAAGTATGGACCGGTGGTGAAGCGCGAGAATTGACGAGACTTTCGTAGGGAGGGATTCTGAAAGCTGGTCAGATGCTTGAATCGTCTCCTGGTGCTGTGGGGAAGAACAGGTTCACTGACGATGTGAGCAACCCGAGAAGCTGCCCACAAAACGGCAAGCTCCGCTTCGGCTGCGAGAGCTGTTCTTGTATTGACGTGCTCCAGACGGCTGACTAGCTCGTTGAATTTGTCTGGAGTGAGCTGACTGGAGAACTCAGTCAACATTGAACAGAGGCGTCGTTGGGTGAATATCGGCATCGATCCAAATATGGCATGGCGCGTCGAGCGAGCAAAGCGCTGTTTGCTCGTTTGCTCGACTGCCGTTCGAGAGAGGGAGGGAGATTTTTGCGGTGATCGCATTTGCGACAAGTTGCGACTGATTGCCCCTTTGTGGGAAGCAGCCCGGCGGACAAGGATGAGCGCGACACCTGTTTATCGACGAACGTGGCGGATTCTGCGCTTGTTGAGACCATGGCGTGTCGGCCATCGTGTCCGCATGGACCGCATTTCTCCGCATCTGCTTGACGAACTAGCGCGCATCCACGCACGCGCGGCGGCACGGGGGCTATTTCTCACAGATCGTTGCAGATGAGGCGAGGAATCGCGACCGCGGAGTGGGTCGACCGCGAGACAAGCTAGCTATGGTCCATCGGCTCCTTGACGGGATCGATTCACGAACTCATCGCTGCGGTCTTCGACCTGCATGCCTGCGTACCGTTCCAGAAACCTTGCGAGCGATGCGCATATCGCCCGCGTGTTTGCCTTCGATACGGAATTGTCGCGCGCTGCAGCGATTGATCGCTGTGACCACGTTCTGAAGCGTTTCGGCTTTGAACTCGAGACGGCGTTAGCGCCACGGGCGACGAATTGGTACTCCGGTTTACATTTTGCGAACTGCCAATCGCTCACAGTGTTTCCGTCGCCGTCTCGCCAGCCGGCACGGCTCCCGGTGAATCGCACAGTGACGTGGCGCGCAAAGCCTCGGGCCATCGGGATATGCCGAAAGCGATAGCCGGGCGCCCCCCACGCGCAGTATCCTACACCGGACCGAGAGGCGAGAACTCACCGCGTAGGACGTCGGCGGAACGGGGCGCGCCCGATTTACTGCAGACGCCGTTGGCTGCTGGATACGTCATCGTCGGCAATCGATTCCTACGATTGGCTGCGTGCCGCACGAACGTGCGAAGGAAAGTTGTGGCGCACCCATGTAATGTACACCGAGCCTTGGCACCGGGTTTGTCCTGGTCCGGCGCAAGGGCGTCGCCCGTCTGGCCGGCGTTTGTAGCGAGGTAGGAAGTGGTCGTTCCATGCTCGATACCCCGCGTAAACCGTCGGTTTTCGCGTCGCCGTGAATTAGAATACGTACTCGACCCTCTGCTGGTGGGGCGCGTTCAATCTATCGGAATGACCTATGACCTCGGCTGTATCCATTATCCGCGGAACGAACAACAAGCCGGCTGCAAGCCGGGCACTCGCTGACTACTTTGCGTCTGACGGCGAGAATACCGGAGAGTTGCTGATCGGCTTCCCCATCATCGGCACCGCCGAAGGTCGGCACCCGATCGATGCCGTCCTGATCTCGCCGGAGCGAGGCATAGTCATTTTTGATATGATCGAGGGCACTGAGCCCGGTGATTTCGCGGACCGACAAGATGATTCCGCAAACAAGCTGGAAGCCCGGCTGAAGACCTATCGGGAGCTCACACGCGGGCGTGAGTTGATTGTCCCGATCAATACATTGTCCTTCGCGCCTGGTATCGCCAATCCAGAGAAGCACGCGGACAACGGGCATCTGCTCGCGAACCGGGACACCCTCGGCGAATCATTGAGCGAGTTCAAATGGCGCGAATCAAGCACGACCGTTTACGCTGCTGCGCTGTCCGCGATACAAAGCATCTCGACAATTCGAAAGAGCCGCACCAAACGGTCGATCGCGAAGCCTGATTCTAGAGGTGCGAAACTGAAGCACCTCGAAGACTCAATCGCTACCCTTGACAATCTTCAGAGCAAAGCAGTTCTTGAAACCGTCGAGGGCGTGCAGCGCATTCGCGGTCTTGCTGGATCTGGGAAAACCATCATCCTCGCCTTGAAAGCAGCCTATCTGCACGCTCAGCATCCGGACTGGCGTATTGCGGTCACTTTTAACACCCGATCCCTGAAGGGGCACTTCCGGCGGCTCATCAATAACTTCTCACTCGAGCAGACGGGCGAAGAGCCGGACTGGGACAATGTTCGAATACTCAATGCATGGGGCGCACCGGGAGGCGGGGAGAGAGAAGGCATCTATCACGAATTTTGTCGTGCGCATGACATCGAATACCTAGACTTTCGGATGGCGAAGGCGCAGTTCGGCAGCAGTCGAGCATTTGCGGGAGTGTGCAGTCGTGCTCTGAGCCAAATGCAGAAGCCGAAGGCGCTGTATGACTTCATTCTGGTTGACGAAGCTCAGGATTTTCCGCCTGAATTTTTGCGCCTGTGTTATGAGCTCTTGGACAAGAACAAACGTCTCGTCTACGCATACGACGAGCTGCAGAACCTTTCCGGTGCTTCAGTTCCGCCTCCCGAAGAGATATTCGGCAAGTCGGCCAGCGGTTCACCACGCGTCCGGTTTGAGGAGCCAGAACTTGGGAAACCACGGCACGATGTCATTCTGGAGAAGTGCTATCGCAACTCCAGGCCTGTGCTGGTAAGCGCTCACGCACTCGGGTTCGGTATCTACCGCGAGCCTGCACGCAAGGGTGCTACCGGGCTGGTACAGATGTTCGATCAGCCTCCTTTGTGGGAGGAGATAGGATATGTAGTCAAGAGCGGCGCGCTCACGCCGGGATCCAAGGTCGTGCTGGCGCGAACTGAAGCGACTAGCCCTTCCTTTTTGGAGAAACATTCGCCGATTGACGATCTAGCGCACTTCGTAAGATTCGACAGCGAAGATGCGCAAGCCGAATGGGTGGCCAAACAGATACAACACAATCTCTCGCAGGATGAGCTGCGGCACGACGACATAGTCGTCATCAATCCGGACCCCCTAACGACGCGAGAGCGTGTAGGTCCGATCAGAAAGCGCTTGCTGGACATGCGGATCAGTTCACATCTCGCCGGCGTCGATACGGATCCAGACGTCTTTTTTCAGAGCGACACCCCGTCGATTACCTTTACGGGGATCTATCGTGCAAAGGGAAACGAGGCGGGGATGGTATACATCATCAACGCGCAGGACTGCTTTGCAGGCTGGAATCTGGCGAGTGTCCGGAACCGCCTGTTTACCGCGATAACTCGGAGCAAGGCATGGGTGCGTGTCGTTGGGTTCGGAGACGCCATGGATGGATTGATACAGGAGTTCGAGCGCCTCAAGAACAACAATTTCGAGCTGCGTTTCAAGTATCCGACCGACGAAGAGCGAAAGGAGCTCATGATCGTTCACCGAGACATGACTGCGGAAGAGCGCAAGCGTCTCCGTTCTCGGAACAAGGGGCTGGAAGAGCTTGTCAGCGACCTCGAAGAGGGAACGGTCCAAGCTGAAGATCTCGATGACGACTTGCTTGAGAAGCTGCGCGACCTCCTCATGAGGCGTCGGTGACTTATGCCGACTCCAGGAGGGATTCAGCAGCAGATCGACCGGCTCGTCTCACATCTCGTCGAGATCGGGTTATCGAGCGATCAGAACTTTGCCCATCAGCGTCAGGGGCCGAGTGGCTATGTGGAGGTCACGTTCCCTCAGGCTCAACATATCGGTGCCGCGCTGAAGGATCGAAGCTACACCGAGACTTACGAGCATATCGCCCGAGAGCGCGCGTATAACGTCAAGATGGCGGATGGTGCTCTGCTACAGATGACGTACGCTTTCGCTGGGGGGGACTTGCAGCAACATCGCCTTGCATTCTTCCCGGCGCCTCACCTCGAGGAATTTCAGAACAATCCCGAGATTTACATGGAGGATGAAATCTATGCGGACGTGGTGGCGCGTAGTATTGTGCCGTTCCCGCTCCGCTTCGACTTTGATGCTAGAGACGGGGTACATGTCGAGCTGACGCACCCAAAGTCACACTTGACGCTCGGTCAATACGAGAATTGCAGGATTCCCCTCTCTTCGGCGCTCACGCCGTTTTGGTTTGTCGACTTTGTGCTGCGGAATTTCTATCACACCGCATTCAACAAATACGCGGCGCAATTGCCGACATTCACTGAGGTATTTCTGGAGTCGATTCTGGCGGCTGAGAGGAGGGTCATTCACGTTCAAGTCCCCGCCTAGCGCCTAGCTGCGGGCGGTGTACAGCTCCACACGACGGCAAGCCCCTGGCTTCCTATAATGGATCCGACCTAGTGGCAGAGTTCCGATCAGGTGGACGCGATCTGCTCCGCCCCGTTATGAAAGTTGCGTTGTACGTCACTCTGACCTGGGCCGCATGCTCGCGTAGTAAACGATCTCAAACTGGCGAAGTCCCGCGCGACCCCACTGCCCCGGCCAAATGATTCTTGAAGCAGGGTAGGATAAGGCCGCTCGGATTCGTATATATTGCCGCCTCCGCTTTCGACCATGCGACCGTGTGCTCTAACTGGTTCGCCGGTATCGCTGGTGCCAGCTTTGGTGCCAGCCACGGGGATTCGATGGGACTGGAGGGGGTTGAAAAGCGAGTGGAATCAGTAAGCTAATGATTCCGTTAATTCTCTTCGCCGGTTTTGATCCCTGATCCGATTGGTTCGGCTGGCGCACCTCGGCGGATCAGAAACGCTTGTCCACCTCACCCAGGTGGGGCAATTTTGTTTCGGTGGATGTGGCATGCATCACTTCGGCGATGTCAGCGCGGAAGTGCCGATTGCGGCCCGATCGAGCCCGAAACGTTAGCGGCTGACGGCTGTGAATCAGCTGGCGAGCGTCGCGGCAAAGGAGTACGGCGGACTCGGACTCGATCACCGCGGCATGGCGGTGATATTCGAGGCGGCAAGCTGGTCTCCGCTCGGCGCACTCGCTCTGAATATTCAGGCCCCTGACGAGGGCAACGTGAATCTCATCCATCAGGTGGGAACGCCGCCGCAGAAAGAGCGATGGCTGCGACCCATCGTCATGGGCAAGATTCGCAGCATCTTCTCGATGACCGAGACCGCGACTGATGGGGCGGGATCCGATCCCGCTTTGTTGCAGACCACCGCGCGAGAGGTCGATGGCGGCTACGAGATCTCTGGCCGAAAATATATGATCAGCGGCGCCGTCGGGGCAACGCTCAACATCGTGATGGCGCGGACGTTCGATCGTACCGGCCGCGATGTCGGGGCTACGATGTTCTTGACCGACGCCGCCGACCCAGCGTTCCGAATCGAGCGAATGCTGCATACGCTCGATGCCAACACCCCCGGCGCGCATGCCGAGGTCGTGTTCGATCGGTTGTTCGTGCCTCGCGAGGATGTGCTCGGCCAGGTGGGGCAGGGATTTCGCAATGCCCAGGTGCGGCTGGGCCCGGCGCGGCTGACCCATTGCATGCGCTGGCTCGGGCAGGCCGCGCGTTGCCACGCAATCGCCGTCGAACACGCCGGCAGGCGCCACTCCTTCGGCAAGAAGCTGATCGAGCACCAGGGTGTCGGATTCATGCTCGCCGACAATGAGATCGATCTGCACCTGTGTCGTCTGGCGATATGGCACGCCGCCTGGCTGCTCGATCGACATGACTTCGCCCGCAACGAAACGAGCATGACCAAGGTGCTCTGTTCGGAAGCGCTGGGACGAGTCGTCGATCGCTGTGTGCAGGTTCTCGGGTCGATCGGAATCACCAAAGACACGGTGGTGGAGCGCGTCTACAGAGATATCCGTCCTTTCCGCATCTACGACGGCCCATCAGAGGTTCACCGTCATGCGCTAGCCCGACGGCTAGCGACGCGGGGTCCATTCGACTCATGGCGTCGTGTTGAGTCGTGATTTTTTTCGCCACCGAGGACGCAAGAGCCTCCGACCGAAGCGACGCAGCTCTGGCGTGGATATGGTCGGGCGAGTATGTTATTCGCGACGTTGCCCCGGATCGATGAGCACATAGAACACGATGGTATCCACCAGCGCAGTCGTGGCGTGCAACTCGGTGGGGCTGGAGATCAGAACATCTCCGGCGCTGACGATGCTGCTACCCTCGGCGGTGTCGACGCGGGCTTTGCCAGAGACTATGTAGGCGATCTCGTGTTGCGCGCTGGCGCGCATGCCTTCGGCAGGGCTGCGTGTGCCGGCGCCGATGCGCACCATGCCGACATCCGCCGCGTTGGCGCCGGCAAGCGCAATGGACTGAAACGGATGCAGGTCGTAGTGGCCGCTCAGATCCGGGGTCGGGTGAATTCGTGTCAGCATGGGGTTGCGAAGGTATCCGCGCGTGGCGAATGAGAAAGTGATAGACATCCAAGCCGCCCGGGCCGGCGGCGCGCGCGATTCTGACACAGAGGTGAGCTGGTTACTGCTGGGAAAGCTGGCCCCGCCACTGCAGCGTGTAAATGCGGCCCGTAGAACCCGGTTACTCTCGCGCCTCGATGCAAACGACGAAGTCGCGCTCTCGGTCATCGTTTCACCTCCGGGTTTTGGCAAGACCACGCTGCTGACACAATGGTGGCAGGCGTTGCCGGAGCGCGGTGTGCTGCGTTGCTGGTTGTCGCTGGACGAAGCTGACTCGGATCCCGGGCGGTTCCTGTCGAATGTGATTCTTGCCGTGGCCGCCGGTGGTGTCGACGTGGGCGCGCTCGAGATCAGCGCGCGGCAGCTGTTGATCGATATGAACGTGCGTCAGCTTGCTGCCACGTTCCATGACGCCGCAGAACGGCACTGAACAGATGTGTCGCGTGCGGGAAGCTATTCTTCGCCTCGTTCCGGTAGTCAAGCTACCGTACTTACTGCGTTGGCCGAGCAACTCAGCTCCGCCACGACCCTCGCCAGCAGAGAGATTGGCAGGATTGCGGGTCGCTTGGTGACGGCATCCGCGCGTGCGCGAAGTGCACTGTCGTAAGCCATGCAGTCGTAAACGATGAGATCGGGCTGCGCGGCGGCCATGCGTGACGCTGCTGCGTCTATATCGGCCGCGGCCGACTTGGGGACGAGCGGCACAACGGTCAAGTTCTGAAAACCCGAGGCGCGCCAGCGCTGCATTGCCGCCGTTCGTTGCTCTGGCAAAGGTACATAGATGCCCAGCCGACGATCCTGACCGATCGCAACGGCGAGTTGAGTATGCAAGCGCGATGCGAACAGCACCGGCAAGCTGTGCAGTTCAGGGAATTCACCCGTGCAGCACATCGCAACCCACTCGCAGCCTTCCTGCTGTAGGGCCTGCACCACCGAGCGAGCCCTAGTCGAGATGGCGTCGTGGCTGACTTTGACGCCGACACCGCTGGGCAGCACCGTGAACAACGTATCCTCTGCGCAGGTCGGAGCAAGGCACGAGATCTCCTCCAGGGACAGGCCGTCGAGGACTCCGCGCAATACGATATTCGTGCTGGCCGGCAGCACCCGGCGGAACTCGTCAACAAGATCCGGACGAGGGGATTGGCCGATGACTAGAACGCCGAGCATCCTGTGATTCTGCATGAGCGCCCCAGACGGCGTGAGCGCGGCTCGGGTGGGGCGAGTGCAATTGGGCGGAACGGGGATACCTACTCGAACGAGTAGGTATCCCACAAAACGCCTGGCTTGCGAAGGCGCGAGGATTGACCCTCTGAAATCCGCGTGCGACAGTCGCTTGGTCCTGGCAGTACACAACAGCAATGGACGACCTCGTTTCGGCGCCACCGATTCTGGCGAAGGCGCGCCTGGTGCCTCCCGCCAACAACATCGTCGTGCTCGAACGCCCCGCGCTCTTCGAGCGGATCGAGCAGCACGCGAATGCTCAGCTGATCCTGGTCGAGGCACCTGCCGGGTTCGGCAAGACGTTGCTGCTCGAACTCTGGCGGCGCAGGCGGATTGAAGATGGCGCGTGTGTCGCCTGGTTGACCCTGGATGAATCGGACGCGGATGCGGGCAACCTGCTCGATGACATAGCAGATGCTCTGCGGGCTGCTGGACTCTGCTGGATCGATCCGCGGGCGAGTGACTCCACGCAGCGGTTGCGCACCATGCTGGATTCGATTGCCGCCGCAGGGCAATCCGTCGTGTTGCTGCTCGATGAGTTCGAGCATGCCGGCGCAGCGGCGGCGGCAATCGAGCCACTGCTCCGGCGTGCACCGTCCAATCTGCAGGTCGCCATCGCCGGCCGTGTCCGGCCCGTGATGCGTATCGCCGCGTTGCGGGCGCGGGGACTCGTGGTCACGCTGACTGCTGGCGAGCTACGTCTGCGCTCAGAAGAAATAGCGCGCATGTTCGATTGCAAGCTCTCCCGCAAGGAACTGTCAGCTGTTGTGAATGTGTCGCAAGGCTGGCCCGCCATCATTGAACTGTTTCGGAACGCACGCGCGCGCGGCGTCCATATGCCATGGGCTCCAGGGCGCATTCTTCCCGAAGTCACTCAGTACATCGAAGAGGAAGTGCTCACGGGGCTGACGCACGAGCAGTGTTCCATATTTCAGGAAACCAGCGTTCTGGATGAGCTCACCGAAGATGCTGTCGCCGCGCTGACGGGCAGCACCGATAGCTGGCGCGAAATTATCGAGTGCGAACAGATGAGAGCGTTCATCTGCGTGGATGAGGCGAGCGGCTTGCGTCGACTGCATCCCCTATTGCATGGCGTGCTGGCAGAGCGCTTCGCATCGACGGACCGCCCGCGCTATACATCCGTGATGCGTGCAGCCGCCCGTTGGTACGCCGCCAGCGATCAAATCGTGCGTGCCGTTACTCATGCCCTCAGGTGTGGCGATCTCGAGCTCGCCGCGACCATCATCGAAGCTGCTGGCGACGTGCACATCTGGATACGCCACGGCAAGGCAGTAACGATGGGGATCGATGCGCTGCTCACCGAGCCATTGATGTCTCGCTACCCGCGCATTCGCTTGATGCGCGCACTCGTGCAGGTCAAGAACGGACGCCTGAGCGATGCGCGCCGCACTTTCGAACAAGTCAATACCGTTGCAAGCGACGATGCCTTGCTGAAGTTTCATAGTGCCGTGGTCGAAGCGACGCTGCTCTTCAACGAATGCCGGCCCGTGGGAGACAGTTACCTGAGATCGTTCGAGCTGGCGATGCGAGAGGCTGCCTCGGACGATCACATCCTGCGCGGGCATTATTACAATCTTTCCTGCCTGAGCTGTTCCGACCGCGGGATGTTCGACAAAGCGTCGGCCGCCGCCCATGCGGCGATCGAGCATTACAGACAGGCCGGCTCGATGCATGGACAGATCTTCGAGCACCTGCACCTCGGCGGGATCGCCTTCGCGCAGGGAACGCCCATGGCAGCGAAAGCCGCCTACGCCCGCGCGCGAGAGCTGACCCGGCGTTTCTTCGGTGACGATCAGACCAAGGCGGCACTGCTGAGCTCGCTGTGCGGGGAGCTTGCTTATGAGCAGAACATGATCGGACAGGCGTGGCGGCTGAGTCGACACTCGGCACAGCACCTGGCGCGAATCGAATTCTGGTACGAAATATATGCGGCGCATTTCGTCACTACCGCGCTACTTTCGTTGGATCGGGGCGGCCTTGCCGAGGCGCGCAGCGCAATCGAAAGTGCCCGTCAGGAAGCGGCGGAGCGCAAGCTCGTCGGGGTGAAACGGCTGCTGGATGCGACCAGCGCGTCCTGTCTGGCCCTCGCGGGGGAGATCGATGAAGCGCACGAGACCCTGGTGAACGGCGGACTGGAACTCGCCGAGTATCTGCGGGTGGATGAGATCAGAACGTGGCGCGAGCAGGAGGCTGTGCTCGTTGCCGTGCTGCGCGTCGCTGCCAACAGCTCGGTGAGCTCGATCCCGATGGCGACCGTGGAAGAACTGCTGAGCCGCATGTGGAGTGGCAAGAACGTCAGGTCGGCCATCAGGGTCGGCACCAGTCTCGCCTGTCTCTACTGGAGTCTGGAGCGGCCGGCGCAGGCGTTGTCTCATCTCGACAGCGTGCTGCGGGCGAGTCATCGATCCGGCTACGTTCGAGTCTTTCTGGAAGATCGCAATACCGTGCTTCCGGTGCTCGAAAGCTGGCGCAAAAGCGTCGCCGCGCAAACCGACGTGGCAGGTCATGCTGATACCGTACTCGGCCTGCTGGGCCATGCCGTTGCACCAGCAACGCCGCAGTTCAGTCTCACTGCGCGCGAGAGCGAGATTCTGCAGGAGATCAGCCGCGGCCGCTCGGATAAGGAGATCGCTCGAGACTTGCGCTTGAGCGAGAACACCATCAAGTTTCACCTGAAGAATCTCTACAACAAGTTGCAGGTCGGGCGTCGCATGGACGCGATTCACGAGGCCCGACGGCGCGGCATCGTGCACTGACCGAGCCCACCTACCCGAACAGGTGGCCTCGAGAACTCGAGGCGTGTTGCCGAACCCACATCGCGCGCGGCGCCTTCCCACTCGCCGTCTCCATTGTCGTGTTCGCCGCGGAGCGTAGTCTTGCTCTCCGACAGGGGCGCAGTGCTTTTGCACATTCGGGGCAAACATCGATGATGCGATTGGGAATCGACGTTGGCGGTACGAACACAGACGCGGTGCTGCTCGAGGGGCGCCAGCTGCTCGCCTGGCACAAGTCGCCGACCACCTCCGACGTGAGTTCCGGAATCGTGGAGGCGATCTCCGCGGTGCTCGAGCAGGCAAACGCGGCTCCCGCGGACCTGGACTGCGTGATGATCGGCACCACGCATTTCACCAACGCCATCGTTGAGCGGCGCGAACTGTTGAAAGTTGCCGTCATCCGCATCGCGCTGCCCGCGACCAGTGGGCTGCCTCCCTTCGTGGCTTGGCCGCAGGATATGAAAGACGCCGTCTGTGGTGCCACATATATGACCCAGGGTGGGTATCAGCACGACGGGCGCGAGAACATCGCCCTCGATGTCGAGGCGATTCGCTCGGCGGCACTCGATATTCGCAATCGTGGGTTGACCAGCGTTGCCGTCAGCTGCGTGTTCTCGCCGGTCAACGGCGAAATGGAGCGCCGCGCCGAGAGCATCCTTCAGGACATCCTGCCGGGAGTGCGCGTCTCGCTTTCCCATCGAATCGGGCGCCTTGGCATTCTCGAACGAGAAAATGCCGCGATCATGAACGCCTGTCTGGCGGATCTCTCCACGAGCGTGGTGCGGTCATTTCGCGGCGCGCTCGATCGGCTCGGAATCTCGGCGCCGTTTTTTATCAGCCAGAACGACGGCACCTTGATGAAAGCGGAGTTCGTGGAGCGCTATCCGGTGCTCACTTTCGCTTCGGGTCCGACCAACAGCATGCGAGGCGCCGCGTACCTTTCCGAGCGCAGCGATGCGTTGGTCGCCGATATCGGCGGCACGACCACCGATGTCGGCGTGCTCGCGCATGGGTTTCCACGGGAATCTTCCGTCAACGTCGACATCGGTGGGGTGCGCACCAACTTTCGGATGCCCGACATTCTGGCGCTCGGCCTCGGTGGCGGCAGCGTCGTCGATACGACGGGCTCACGGCTGCGACTGGGGCCGAAGTCGGTGGGCTTTCGCATCCGCCAACAGGCTCGGGTGTTCGGTGGAGAGGTGCTGACGGCGACGGATCTGGCCGTAGCCGCCGGCTATGCGGACATCGGCGACCGATCTCGTGTCGCGAACTTGCCCGCATCGCTCGTGCGAGAGGGTGTGGCGGAGATGCACCGCATGGTTGCGACCGCGGTGGATCGAATGAAGACCAGCAGCAAGCAGGCGCCGCTCATTCTCGTCGGCGGCGGCGCGATTCTCATCCGGGAGCAGATTCCGGGTGCGAGTGAGGTGATCGTGCCGCCGCATGCCTCGGTGGCCAACGCAATCGGTGCCGCAATCGCGCAGGCGGGCGGCGAAATCGATCAGGTTTTTTCGTATTCGGCTTTGGGGCGCGAGGGAGCGCTCGCGGCTGCGACCGCGAGTGCCACCGAGGCGGCCGTTGCCGCTGGCGCCGATGGCGCCACGGTCAGGATCATGGACGTGGAGGAGATTCCGCTCGCCTACATTCCAGGTGGCGCCGTGCGCATACGGATGAAGGCGGTCGGCGATCTGGCGATCAAGTTGAAACAATGAGCCACAGCTTTTCGGGGAGTGAACAATGAGAATGAAATTGAAGTACGCGGTTTCACACCGCCCATGGTTGATGGTGCCCATGCTCGCGAGTCTCACGGCTATTCACCCCGCGGGCGCTGCGGAGAATCGCCAGAGCACCGACAGCTCGGTCGCGAGCCTCGGGCTCGAGGAAGTCGTGGTCACCAGTCGCAAGCGTGACGAGCGCGTGCAGGAAGTGCCCGACTCCATCTTCGTGCTCAGCGCGGCGCAGCTTGAAGTCTCCAACGTCGAAGGGCTGCGGGACTTCGTGGATCTCACGCCGAATCTGATGGTGCGAGAGACATTCCGTCCGAACGAGTCGTTCCTGACCATGCGCGGCCTGGCGGGCGCGCAGGGCGCCTTGCCGCCGGTTGCATTCATCGTGGATGGCGTGCAACTCGGCTCGAACGACTTCATCAATCAGGATTTGTTCGACATCGAGCGCATCGAGGTCCTGCGCGGGCCGCAGGGCGCGCTGTACGGGCAGGGGGCCATCGCCGGCGCCATCAATGTCGTCACCAAGCAGCCCACCAACACGCTCGAGGGATTCGTGAAGAGCTCGTACGGAAATGGTAACGCGCTGCGCGTCGCGGGTGCCGTCTCCGGCCCTCTCGTGCAAGACAAACTGTTCGCGCGCGTGTCGGGCTACTATCGAGATAGCGATGGGTTGATCGAGAACGCTCGGGGCCAGGATATCGATCCGGCGCAGGAACAGTCGGTACGCGCCTTGCTGAGCTACCGCGGCGAGCGGTTGAACGCGCAGTTGCGCGGCTCCTATACGGAAGGGAATGCGAGCTGCTGCATGCTCGACCGTGTGCCGCTGGATGCTGCCGGCAACCTGCTGGACATCGACGATGTGACCAATCCCGGCTCGAGCAGCAACATTCTCGGCACGACCGACGATGAGCTTTCCGACGCATCACTGCGCCTGGAGTACGATTTCGGCCCGCTCACGCTGACCTCGATCTCCGGCTATGCCGAGGTCAGCCAGAGAATCTTCGGCGATGCCGACTATACGAGCGATGCCATCACCAGCCAGGACATCACTTTCGCGAGCGACGTGTTCAATCAGGAACTGCGCCTCGCCTCCAACGATGCCGGCCGTTTCAACTGGCTGCTGGGCGGATTCCTGCAGGATCGTCAGGAGCGGCAGGACATCACGGTGGGAGGGGACGGCGGTCCCGGTGTCATCGTTGCTCCCTTGGTACTGCGGCAGAAAAACGTCGTCAACAGCCGCAGCTGGGCGGGGTTCGCTCAGGTCAGCTTCGAGGCGACCGAGCGTCTGGAGCTGACCGCCGCGGCACGCTACGATCGCGACGAGCAGGATTCCCGCGACACGCTGAACCGTGCGGCCACGTTCAAGGAGGCCACTTTCACGGAGTTCCAGCCGAAGATGCAGATCGGTTATCGCTGGACGGACGATTTTCTGTTCTACACCAGCTATGCGCGTGGCTTCCGCGCGGGTGGATTCACGCAGAACACCAAGTTCGACAACGAGGTCACCGACAACTACGAAATCGGCTTCAAGAGCACGATGCTCGATGGCTTGCTGACGTTGAACGCATCGGCATTCCACATCGATTACTCCAACCAGCAGATTGCGTTCGTGATCTTGACGCCGACGGCGGCGGTGCGCGGAGTGGTGAACATTCCGGCCAGCGACATCGACGGCTTGGAGGTCGAACTTTCGGCGAGGCCGACGAATCAGCTGACGCTCTCGGCGGGACTCGGGGTGGTGGATTCGGTGATTCGCGACGTCGCGCCGAATGCGCTGTTCGGCGACGACATCCTGCAATTGCGAGGGAACAAGTCGCCGCTGGTGTCACCGCTGACGTTCAATGCCTCGGCTACCTGGCGACAGCCCATCGGTGCGGATCTCGATCTGCTGGTGCACGGTGACTTCCGCAGACTGGGTGGCTACTACTTCGACGCGCAGAACACGCTATACACCGCGACTGCCAATTTCATGAATGGCAAGATTGCGCTCACGTCCGGACGTTGGGAGCTCGGCCTGTGGGGAAGAAATCTCACCGATACGCGAGTGGCCACCTATCTGTCGCCGACTGGCTCGCGCACGCGCGGTCCAAATCAGCCGCGCAGCTATGGCGTGGAAGCCACCTTGCGATTCTAACGAAGCAGAAGGAGGCTCGATGAGCTTGCCCGATGGGAGCGCGCAATACGCGCAGTCGCAGGTTCCGGACTCTGCCGCCACTTTCAGTGGCGTGCAGATCGCGATCGTCAAGATCGGCGTGGTGCTCGCCCTGCCGGCCTTCATCACCGGCGCGCAGATTGGCTTTTCGCTGGGATTTTCCCGCGCAGCTGTGGCGGTGGCGATCGGAGCGGTGGTGCTGGGAGTGCTGACTACGATGACCGCGACGGTGGGGGCCGTGAGCCGTCAATCGACCGCGCTGATCGTTCGATACGCCTTCGGTTCTCAGGGCGCACGGGCCATCAGCGCGTTGCTCGGCGTTACGTTGATCGGTTTCTTCGCCGTGACGGCGGAGATCTTCGGCAGGAGCCTTGCCTCGCTC
Source organism: Steroidobacter sp. (assembly GCF_036406195.1). Lineage (GTDB taxonomy): Bacteria > Pseudomonadota > Gammaproteobacteria > Steroidobacterales > Steroidobacteraceae > Steroidobacter. Next base: position 88,917 of record NZ_DASWVW010000055.1, on the reverse strand, counting down.
ATGGAACGTGTGTTGAGCGTGCAGGTGCCGGCGAGCGCGTGCATCGTCGCCGGCGGTGTGTTGATGATCCTGACCAGCATCTATGGCTTCAACGGATTGAAGCGGCTCGCCGATGTCGCCGCGCCGGTCAAACTGCTCGGTCTGTTGTGGATCGTCGCGATCGCTCTGCGCGATCACGACACGACGGCGTTGCTTACCACGCCCGCCGCACCGGCTTCGCTGGGGGTCGGGGTTTCGGCGGTGATCGGCGGCGTCGCGGTGAGCGCAGCCATTCTCCCCGACATGACCCGCTTCGCGCGAACGCCCGGGCATGCCAGAGCGGCGGGCATCGTCAGCTACGCTATCGCGTTTCCGCTGGTGCTGATGCTCTCCGCGATCCCGAGCATCATGACGGCGGAGGCCGACCTCGTCGAGATCATGATCGGCATGGGCCTCGGCCTGCCTGCGTTCCTGTTTCTGGTGTTCGCCGCATGGACCACCAACACGTCCAATCTCTATTCGGCCGGTCTCGGCTTGTCGAGCTTGTTTGGCGGCGCCGGATTTGCGTTGCTGGCTGCCGCGGCCGGGGCGGCCGGTATCGTGCTTGCGCTCTTCGGCGTTGCCGAGTGGCTGCTGCCTTTTCTGGTCTTCCTCGGGGTTGGCATCCCACCGATTGCGGGCGTCTACCTCGCGGACTTCTACGTCGTACGGCGGCAGCGATACGACGAGCGCGCGTTGCTCGATTCGCCACCAATATCTTGGCGGGCCATCGCTTCTTGGTGCGCTGGCGTCGCTCTGGGTACGGCCGCCGCACTGGGATTGATCCGCCTCACCGGCGTTCCGTCCGTCGACGCGATCGTCACCGCGTTTGGAATGTACTCGCTATTGAGTGTCCGGCAAGCACGCATCGCTTCCGTCATGGAGCAGCAGCAATGAATCTGCATGTTCGTATCGTCACTCCGCACACGACTGCGCGGCCGTCCAAGCTCGCGGGCCTGGAGGATCTCACAGGCGCGTTTCCGGGATTGCGCCTGAGCCATGTGGGCCTCGATGCCGGACCGGTGTCCGTTGAAGGAAGTTTCGATGAAGCGCTGTGTGCGCCCGGGGTCGTGCAGCGATGCATCGAAGCGGCGCGCGAGGGCGTAGATCAAATCGTCATCGACTGCATGGGCGACCCAGGACTCGAGGCAGCTCGGGAAAGCGTATCCACGTGCGTGCTCGGCAGTTGCGAGACTACCTTGCATGTTGCGGCCATGCTGGGACACAAGTTCAGCGTGCTGACGGTTTTGGAGCGCGTACGCAACCTGCTGGAGAGGCGTGCCCTTGTCTACGGACTGCGGGACAAACTCGCATCGGTGCACGCAGTCGATGTGCCGGTCCTGGAGATAGGGGTTGATGAGGTCGCGCTGACACGTGCGCTCTTTGAACGAGCCAAGGTGGCGATCGAACAGGATCACGCCGACACGATCGTGCTCGGATGTACCGGTTTTCTGGGGCTGAGCCAACGCCTTTCGAGCGCTCTTCGCGAAGCGGGCTACGCAGTTCCCGTGCTGGACCCATTGCGCACGGCGCTTGCGACTGCCGTTTCGCTCGGGTCACTCGGGCTGACCCACAGTCCGCAAGCGTTTCCAAGCGCGAGCTTCGGCAAACCCATCCGCGGCTTTGCATCGCTCGCGCAATTGTTGAGCCAGGGAGCGCAGAGAACATGAGTTTTGAGATTACGGTGGATGCGCTGGAAGACCTCGCCCGAGGCGCGGCGTTTCTTGGAACAGGTGGAGGCGGCGATCCTTATATCGGCCGGCTTTATACGCAGGAGGCGGTGCGCAGGTACGGTGCCCCGCGCATTCTGCCGCTCGCGGATGTGCACGACGACATGCGCATAGCGTCGATCGCCGGATTTGGCGCGCCGACGGTACAGGTCGAGAAACTCATCCGCAGCGACGAGGCAGAGTTCGCGTTTCGCCGCCTCGAGAGTCTGCTGGGCCACCGCATCGATGCGATCTTGCCTGTCGAGATCGGCGGCTCGAACTCGATGCTGCCACTCATGCTCGGTGCACGGCTGGGTCTGCCCGTGATCGACGCCGACGGGATGGGGCGTGCCTTCCCGGAGCTGCAGATGAATTGTCTGAGCGTCAACGGCATGCGTGCGACGCCGCTGGTCGTGGTAGACGAGCACCTCAACCACGCCATCATCGATGCAGGGGACGACCGTACCGCCGAGCGGCTTACTCGCGCGCTTGCGATCGAAATGGGGCTGCGCGTGTTCATCGCATGTTTCCCCGGCACGGGGCTCCAGGTGAAACAAGCAGCCATCGGCGGAACGCTGAGCGTCGCGCTGGGTGCTGGACAAGCGATCGCGCGCGGCCGGCGCGCCGGCACACCGGTCCAGGCAGTGGTCGACTATCTGTGTGGTGCCGAACCTTACCGTTATGCGCGCGTGCTTTTCGAGGGCAAAGTCGTCGATCTGGAACGCAATATTTCCGCTGGCTTCTCGAGCGGCGTATGTCGCCTCGAATCGCTGGAGGAGAGCGACTCGCGCGCTGAAGTCCTGTTCCAGAACGAGAATCTGGTGGTGCGCGTGGACGGTCAGATGCGCGCCATCGTTCCCGATCTCATCTGTATCGTCGATCGTGAAACCGCTGAACCCATCCCCACTCACGCGCTCAGATACGGCCAGCGCGTCAGCGTGCTGGGCCTGAGAGCTCCCACGCAGATGCGTACGGCGGCCGCGCTCAACTGCTTCGGGCCGATGGCTTTTCGTCTGCCCGAGCCGTTCTCGCCGATCGAGGAGATCGCTGAGTAGTGGCCTGGCAAATCGCCTTTCCACGCATCGTGAACGCTTTTCCGCGATCGTGAACGCCTTATCCACGAATCCCGCCAAAGTGTTCACGATCCCGTGGACTACGCATTCTGCGTCCACCGTGCTTGATACCAGCAGAGTCGCTTGCATTCCCAAGGTTTTTTGGGGAGAAATTGCTGGCGAAGGCGTGTAGGCTGGCTCTCGTCCAACGACGATTTCGATCCGTGTGATTGCTGCTGGGGTACTACTAGACCGAACCCACAAAGCGAGCTCCATCTGCGAACGCGGCATCGGGACGCTTCGCAAAGAGTTTTGGACTGGCTCATTCCGCTCTCGGAAGCACATCTGCGTCAGGCGCTCAACGCTGGGGTGACGCAGTACAGCCGCAGACGCCCGCATTCAGCGCCAGGTTCAGGCGTTACTGATCCTCACGCCGGCTTCGCCGTGCTGTGGTCGCCTTCTCGGCATGGGCTCGAGCACTTCATGTCGGTTCCCGCCAAGGCAATCCCGGTGGATTGCACCTCGAGTATTCGCTCGCCCGCGCATGAAGAAGAATCGAACCGGCCCAGATCGGGCAGGCGAGGATGGTAAGGACCACGGCGGTGGCGCCTGCTTGGCAACGGCACCGCCCCGAAGCGACGCCGCTGCGCCGTCGGTCGAGTCGCTCGCCAGGGGCGCATATGAGGCATTCCGTGACGAATTATATTCGTCCATCGGGGAATATTTTGCGGGGTTTAACTGTTGACATGGATAATCACGTGTACGAAACTTCATCGAGTGGGTAATAAAACACAAGCAGCCTGATCGGGTTGCTGTGCCATCGAGAGGCGTAACTGGGGGAATTCGATGAAGAAAATGCAGCGCGTCAATGCCTTGGGGTGCTTGCCTGCAGCGACGCTGCTATCCGCCTTGACTGGGGGTAGCTCCGCTTGGGCGGCTTCCGATACCAACACCCAACAGACCGAGCTGACGGCAGTTGAGGAAATCTTCGTGACCGCCCGCAAGCGAGAAGAGAGCTTGCAGGACGTTCCCATTTCGGTGGCGGTCGTATCCGGAGAACGGCTGGAAGCAGCCGGACTTACGCGGCTCGAAGCGGCAACGCAACTGCTGCCCGCCGTGACGGTGGCGCCGGGCCCGGCTGGTGATCAGATCTTCGTCCGCGGCATCGGCTCCGGCCAAAATCAGGGTTTCGAGATGTCGGTCGGAACCTTTGTCGACGGCGTATATTTCGGCCGGGGACGCTCGGCCCGGCAGCCCTTCCTGGACGTGAGCCGTATCGAAGTCCTCAAGGGTCCCCAGCCCATCCTGTTCGGAAAGAACACCATCGGTGGGGCCTTCAACATCACGACGCGGCGCCCCACCAAGGAGTTCGAAGCGAGCATCGATGCCTATTGGGAACCCGAGTTCGATACCTACCAGGCGACCGGCGTGATCTCCGGCCCGCTGTCCGACACGTTCGGCGCGCGCATCGTCGGCCGGTCCTCTCGCAGTGACGGGTACCTCAGCAATAGTCTCACCGGTGACGACGAGATGGGGCGCGACGACTGGGCCGTTCGCGCAGTGCTGGCGTGGGAGCCAAGCGATGACCTGTCGATTACGTTGAAGGCCGAGATCAACGAGAGCAGCTTGACCGGCGGGTATGGCCAGATCGCGGCAGCGGCCCCGACTCTGCGTGCGCTCGTGGGCGCCATCGATCCGAGGGCCGAATACAATCTCGACTACGACAAGTCCGGGCCGGGAACGATCGCGCCGTACAACTCGGAGTGGGACAACAACGACGCGTACAACTTCACGTTGACCGCCGATTGGAGCGTGGGTGAACACACGCTCACCAGCATCAGCAGCTACATCGGCTATGAGGTCGATTACGGCTTCGATGTGGACTTCACGCCTATGAACCTCGTCCACCAATGGTGGGACCAGGAGTACAGTGCGTGGTCACAGGAGCTGCGTTTGGACTCTCCCAGCGGGGACCAGTTCGAATACACAGTAGGCATCTACGTGGCGCGCGAAGATCTGAGCAGCCAACGGATCATGCCCTTCAACTTTCCAGCCGTACCGCCGCTGGCCCTGCTCGGCACCGGCCAGCGCGTGCAGAACTTCGAGCAGGACACGGACGACTGGTCCGCTTTCGCCGAACTGCGTTGGCACGCGACGCAAAACCTGTCGGTCGTGGCGGGGCTTCGGTACACGGATGACAGCAAATCAGCATGGAAGGACATGTACTGGGCCGAGGTCGGCTCGCTCACGCTGGACCCTGCGCGCGGCACCCGCTACTCGGCTCTCGGGCTCGGCACGCCTCACGCCTATTACGGCCTGGAACGAAGCACCGACAACCTGTCTGGAGCGATCACCGTCGAGTACCACCTCGGCGACGTGATGTACTACGGCTCATACAGCACCGGATTCAAATCGGGCGGCTTCGACGAAGGCAATGCCACCGGCAATCTGAACGATATCGTCTTCGACGACGAAAGCGCCGACGCCATCGAGATCGGTTTGAAGGCACGCGTTCTCGATGACCGCGCAACGATGAATCTGAGTCTGTTCCGCGCCGAGTACGACGATTTGCAGGTGAGCGCATTCGACGGCGTGGCCTCGCTGGTCGTGGGCAACGCGGCGAGATCGAAGAGCCAAGGAGCCGAGCTCGAGAGCCAATGGGTCGTGTCCTCGCGCCTGCAATTGAATGCGTCCCTGACGTGGCTGGATGCGAAGTATCAAGAGTATCGCGGTGGCGCCTGCTATGCCGGCCGGCCCGGGCCTGCCTGCGACCTCTCGGGTGAACGTCTGCAGTACGCTCCGGAACTCAGTGCTGCCTTGTCGGCAAATTGGGATGATGTCCTGATGGACAGCTGGCGCTACACTCTGCGGGCAGATGCCAACTACAGTGATGAGTTCTACGCGGCCGCCGACCTGGATCCGTTCCTGATGCAGGAGGCCTTCTGGAAACTCAACGCCCGGGTTTCCGTTTACAGCACCGACGGCAGGTGGGAATTCTCGGTGGTCGGCAACAATCTCACCGACGAAACGACGTTTCACTTTGGGGACGATATCCCATTGTCCAATTTGCTGGGCAACAACTATGAAGCGTTCGTGGACGCCCCGCGGACCATCGGGTTGCAGGCTCGTTATCGCTTCTCCCGATAACGAGGCAGTGTCGGCAACGGGGTAGCAGCTGCGCGTTGTATTGGCAACGCGCCGGCCGCAGAGGCGGCTGCTACCCGCCCGCTCTCACCGAAGTCGGTCGGCGTGGGGTCGGATTCAATGCGCCGGTTGCACGTCTGTTCGCAGGCGAGCTCCGGCGCTTCGGACAATAAAGGTCAGTGAGGTGGGATCATGAGGCAATGGCTGATCGGCTTGGCGCTCTTCACCGCCGTTCTCGGCGACAGCGTCAGGGCGGAGCAGAACGACTGGTACCCGTCACGCTACGGTGCGGAGGATTCGCTCGGTGCCATCAACAATCTGTCCGCTGCAAAGGTGCTCCAGGCAGCGCGACTGGTAAAGACCGGCAAGACCTACGCCTTGGGCGTGCCGACCGGGCCGGACACACCCACCTATCCGCCGCGCGAATATTCGATCACCGTGCTGCAACTCGACGACGGCACCGGCAAACCCGTCGGCAGCAATCATGTGGTGAGCAACGACGACCTGCTGATCACCTGGATGGGTATCGGCAGCCAGATCGACGGCTTGGGGCACGCCGGCATCGACCACCGCTATTACAACGGCGTGCCGGCCGGTGAATTCATCAAACCGAACGGACTGACCCGATTCTCGGTCCACACGCTGCCGCCCATCGTCACCCGCGGCGTCCTGCTCGATATGGCCAAGCACCTGGGCAAGCAGGTGCTGGAGCCTGGTACCGCGATCAATCGCGCGCAGATCGAAGCCGCTTCGAAGGCGCAGGGTGTCCGCATCGAGCGCGGTGATGTCGTGCTCCTGCACACCGGCTGGTTGAATGTCGCGGATTCCGACCCGCAAGGCTTCATGAAAGGTGAGCCGGGACTCGGACTGGAGGGCGCACGCTACCTGGCTTCCCTCGGTGTCGTGGCGGTCGGCGCGGACAACTGGGCGCTGGAAGCCGTTCCCTCGGAAGAGCCGGGCGTATTCTTCCCCGTGCACCCAGAACTGCTTGCGAAGAACGGGACCTACATTCTCGAAACCATGGATACCCGCGCACTGGCGGCGGACGGCGTGTACGAGTTCCTGTTCGTGCTGGGTCAGCCTCGCTTCGTCGGTTCGGCTCAGACGATCATCAACCCGGTGGCGATTCGCTAGCGGCCGACGTTGAGAGCGGGCGTCGCAGGCCGTCGTCGGCCAGCGCAATAGATAATTGAGGAGTGGGCTCATGGGGTTTCGCGTCGGCGTATTTTTTCCTCACACCGAGATCGAGGCTGACGCCGGCGCGATCCGGGCTTTCGTACACGCGATCGAGGATATGGGATACGACCATCTCGCCACCGCGGATCACGTCGTGGGCGTGAACCGCGAGAGCCGGCCGGGATGGGAGGGACCTTACGACTCGACGAGCCGGTTCTACGAGCCGCTGACGTTCTTCAGCTTTTTGTCAGGATTCACCACTCGACTGGGCTTCCTTTCGGCGATTCTCGTTGCACCTCAACGGCAGACGGTCCTGATCGCCAAGCAGGCGGCCAATCTTGATATGTTCTGCGGCGGCCGTCTGCGGATTGGCGTCGGCACCGGTTGGAACCCGGTCGAGTATGAAGCGCTGGGCGAGGATTGGGCACGTCGCGGCGAGCGCCTCGACAGCCAGATCCGGCTGCTGCGCAAACTGTGGACCGAACCGCACGTCACCGAGCACTCCGACCAGCACTCGATTTCGGACGCCGGCATCTGCCCGTTGCCGACGCAACAGCCCATCCCGGTCTGGGTCGGCGGCGTCGCACCGCCTGCCATGCGACGGGCGGCGAAGTTGGGTGACGGATGGCTACCGTATCTCACGACCGAAGGCGCGGATGAGAAGCTCGCGGCGTTCCGCGACATGGTGGTGGCCGCCGGCCGTCGCGCCGATGACGTACCGGTGGAAAACGTCGTTCACATGGGCACGTCGATCGGTGGTCCGGAGCGCAACCCGGAGGACATCGTTGCGGACGCCGAAATCTGGCGTAAGGCGGGCGCTGCATCCATCTGCATCAGCACGATGAACCGAGGCCTGCGCGGCGCCGATGAGCACCTCGAGGCATTCCGCAAGATTGCGGACATGCTCGAGCTAGGAACCGACTGATGGCCATTCGCCAAGCGGTCCGATTCGACGAAGCTTTCGATGTCGTCGTCCTGGGAAGCGGTGCGGCTGGCCTGACTGCGGCCACCCTGGCTGCGGATGGCGGTGCGTCGGTCCTGGTGCTGGAGAAGACAGCGCTGCTGGGAGGCACATCCGGTTTATCCGGCGGCGTGCTGTGGATACCGAACAACGATCACATGCCAGATCTCGGCATGACCGATTCGCGCGAGGAAGCGCTCGACTACTTGCAGCAACTCACGCAGGGCAGAGTACCTGACCCGGCATTGCTCGAGACGTATGTCGACACCGCGGCGGAGATGATTCGCTACCTCGAGGACCGGACACCTCTGCGCATGGTGGCGACGCGGTGCTATGCGGACTATTACGCCGATCTTCCCGGCGGGAAGCGCCAGGGACGTTCCATCGAGGTGGCGCCGTTCGATGCACCCGCCGAACTGGGCGAATGGGCCGACCGGTGCCGGGTCAGTCCGTACATGCCTCCGCTGACGCTGGATGAAGGCGGCATTGCCAAGATCCTGGGCGGAGAATTTCCCATGGCGTTGCTCGAGGCGCGCCAGAAGGCAGGCGTAAGAGCCGTCGGCGCGGCGCTGGTAGCTTCGCTGGTGAAGGGGCTCCTCGATCGTTCGGTCGCGCTTCGCACAGGTGCGTCGGCGCGTGAGCTCGTGATCGACGACAGCGGCGCGGTAGTTGGTGTGCGAGTCGCGGACGATGCGGGCGACCGCTACATCGCGGCCCGTCAGGCCGTGATACTGGCGACCGGCGGATTCGAGTGCAACGGCGAGCTCGCGCAAACCTTCCTGCCCGTGCCACCCCTGCCAATGGGAGCCGGGGGCAACGAAGGCGATGGGCTGCTCATGGCGATGAAAGCTGGCGCCGCGCTGGGCAATATGAACTCGGCGTGGTGGTACCCGGCGATGTGCGACGAGTCCCTGCGCTACGAAGGAGCGCCGGTTTATCACCTGGGCATGGGGCGGAACATGGCGGGTTCGCTGTTCGTCAACCGCCACGGCAAACGTTTCACCAACGAAGGCGCGGCATACCACGACGTGGGACGCTCGATGCACGCATTCGATCCGGTGACGCGCGACTATCCGAATGCCGGGCCGAACTGGATGATATTCGACCGCAAGATCAAGGAGCAGACAGCGATCATGTCCGCGCTGCCCGCAGAGGCGGCACCGGACTGGATGCCGAGCGCCGCCACGCTCGAGGAGCTGGCGGAGCGGATTGGCCTGCCGGTGGCCGCGCTGTCGCAAACCGTTGAGCGGTTCAACGCTGACGCCAGACTCGGCAAGGATTCCGAGTTCGCGCGAGGCACCTGTTATGCGGAGAACTTCCTGCTTGGCGGCCCCACTCCCGAAACCAGCCTGGCGCCCGTCGAGGATCCGCCGTTCTATGCCGTGCGCGTATATAACGCCACGCTCGGCACCCATGGCGGCCCGCGAATCGACCGGCACGCCCGCGTGCTCGATCCACAGGGTGGCGTGATTGGCGGACTGTATGCGGCGGGCAACGTGTCGGCCGCGGTCTTCGGGGCCTACTACCCAGGTGGCGGAGCCACGCTCGGTCCGGCGATGACATTCGGGTACATTGCCGGCAGGCATGCGGCGTCCTGCACGGCGCGGCAGCTCACAGCGGGTTTGGACGCAGCGGGCTGAGTGTCCGCCGCGGACGACTCGTTGGGGGACTACTGGAAATCCATGTGTAAAGAATCCGATACGACAGCTTCGCGCGTCATTGCTATCGCAGGCGGCGCCGGCAAGCTGGGCGCGGCGATCGCAAGGCGCCTCGCGATTGCGGGCCATCGAGTGGTGATCGGTTCGCGAGATGCCGACAAAGCACGTGACGTTGCCGCGCGCATGGCGCAAGAGAACAACTGTGTCGTCGATGGAGATTCGAACGCGGCAGCAGCGGCGCGCGGCGATATCGTGATTCTCGCGGTCCCGTACGCCTCGCGAAGGCAGTTGCTGGAGGAGATCCGCGATACCGTCGCGGGAAAGATCGTGGTGGATACAACGGTTCCCTTGCAGCCGCCCAAAGTGATGCGCGTACAGTTGCCGGCAGCGGGATCAGCTGCGCTCGAAACACAGGCGTTGCTTGGAGAGTCCGTGAAAGTCGTGGCGGCGTTTCACAACGTCGCCGCTCACAAGCTCGCCACAGACGAAGAGATCGACTGCGACATACTCGTGTTCGGCGACGACAAGAGCGCGCGGAGCACAGTCATCGATCTGGTCCATGCTTGCAGGCTGCGAGGATTGCACGGCGGCGCGCTTGCGAACTCCGCCGCCGCGGAAGCGCTCACATCGGTGCTGATTTTCATCAACAAGACGTATGGCGTGGATGGCGCAGGTGTAAGGATCACCGGGAATCTGCAGGCCGTCGGCGGTTAGCGGCATGAGCGCCACGATTTCCTATGTCGCGATCGAGGGAATCGGCGAGATTCGTCCCCGTGCAGACCTCGCCGCCGAGATCGCCAGGGGACTGGAGAGGATCGGGTTCGTTCCTCAGCCGGGGGACGCGCTCGTGATTGCACAGAAGGTGGTGTCCAAGGCAGAGGGGCGATTTGTCGATCTGCGCAGCGTCACCCCCTCGGCGAGGGCGGAGGAGCTGGCGCGCATCACGGGCAAGGATGCGCGTTTCATTGAAACGGTGCTGACAGAGACCGAAGAAGTAGTGCGTGCGGCGCCGAACGTCCTCATCGTGCGCCACCGACTCGGATTCGTGGCCGCCAACGCCGGAATCGATCGCTCCAACATCGAAGCGGTGGACGGTTGTGAGCTTGCCCTGTTGCTGCCGCGGGATCCCGATGCCTCGGCTTCGTCTCTGCGTGAGCAGATCAGCGCCAGGTTCGGCGGTCCTGTCGGCGTCATCATCAGCGACAGCTTCGGTCGGCCGTGGCGCTACGGCGTCGTGAATGTCGCGCTCGGTGTTTCCGGTCTGCCCGCAGTGATCGACCGGCGCGGCGAGACGGATCGCCACGGAAGAACGCTCGAGATGACGGAGGTCGCCTATGCGGACGCTATCGCCGCTGGCGCTGCGCTCGCCATGGGCGAAGGCGCCGAGGGGACGCCGGTCGTGCTCGTGCGCGGCCTGCACTGGACGGCGCCGCACAGCAATGGGCAGCGATTGATCCGTGCGAAGCGCGAGGATCTGTTTCGGTGAGCGCCGTGAGTCGGGTGCTCGCACTCTCCGGCGGCGTCGGTGGGGCCAAGCTGTCCCTCGGATTGCAGCGTGTCCTGCCGCCGGGTGCGCTGACGGTCGTTGCCAACACGGGCGATGATTTCGAACACCTGGGGCTGGCGATCTCTCCGGACGTCGATACGACGCTTTACACGCTGGCCAGCCTGGTCAATCCGCAGACAGGCTGGGGTCGGGACCAGGAAAGCTGGAATTTCATGGCGGAGATCGAGCGGCTCGGAGGCGAAACGTGGTTTCGTCTCGGCGATCGCGATCTTGCATTGCATGTCGAGCGAACGCGGCGCCTGCGCGATGGCGAGCCGCTCGATGCGATCGTGCGGGATTTCGGGTGGCGCCTCGGCGTCGAATCGCGGCTGCTGCCCATGAGCAATGACCAGGTGCGCACCGTTCTCGAGACGGATGCAGGCGTGCTGGCGTTTCAGGACTATTTCGTGCGGCGAGGGTGTGCGCCAAGCGTCACCGCGATTCGCTTCGAGGGTGCGCAAAGGGCACGAGCGCCCGCTGGCATACTCGAGGCGCTTGCGTCGGGTGATTTTTCGGCCGTCGTCATCTGCCCCTCCAATCCGTTTCTGAGCATCGATCCAATCCTCGCGATTGCCGACTGGCGCGACGCGCTGCGCAGCGCGCCCGTTCCGGTCGTTGCGGTATCGCCGATCATCGCGGGAGGCGCAGTGAAGGGGCCGACGGCAAAACTGATGCGCGAGCTGGGGCTGGAGGTCTCTTCGACGACGGTCGCGCAGCACTACCGCGATCTGATCGATGGATTCGTGATCGATGTCGCCGACGTCGAACTATCGAATCGCTTCGACGTGCCGGTTCATGTCGCGCCTACGCTGATGATGAGCCTGCGCGATAAGGAGACTCTGGCGAACGAAGTGCTCAAATTCTCGCATTCGATTTCCGGCGCCGCGCGCACCAAGGTCTCGTCTTGATTCACGCCGTTACGCCGCTCAAGCAGCTGTCGAACGGGAAGCGCCGTCTGGGCGGTGCATTGTCGTCGGCGGAGCGGGTTGAGCTCATTCGCACCATGTCGGCGCGCGTGATCTCCGTGCTTGCAAGCATGCACGAGATCGCAAGCGTGAGTGTGGTGACGAATGACGAGACTCTGGTCCCCATGAACTGCGCGCGAATCGAAGATCCGGGGAGTGATCTGAACGCAGCGGCGGCGCACGCGGGTCGCATCCTTCAGTCGTGGGGCGCAAGTTCCATGCTCGTTATCGCCGCAGACCTGCCGTTCGTCACGGCTGAAGACATCCGTTGCCTGATCGCGGCGGGGCGGACCGGTGCTGCAGTATTCGCCGCTGATTCGAAGGGACTGGGGACCAACGCGATTCTGATGTCGCCGCCTGCGCTGTTCCAGCCATGCTTTGGCGAGCATAGCCTCGCCGCACATCTGGCGATCGCCCGGCAGATGGGCGTCTCTGCACGCATCGTGCAGCGCTCCGGCCTTGCGCGCGACATCGATGAACCTGAGGATCTGCCGTATCTCATTCAGCAGGGAGGATCGCGTTATTCCTTTCTGCAACCCGGTTTCAAGAGACTCACCGAATGACTCTCGCCACAGTTCTGCGGCACGCGGTCTCCGGGCGCAGAGTGTCGGACCCCGACGCATTGGCGCTCGCCGACGAAGGCGACGTCGCTGCGCTCTTGCACGGCGCCGAACAGATCGCCCGCAACGGGTTCGGTCTGCGGATGACGTATTCCCGGAAAGTGTTCATTCCGTTGACGCAGTTGTGCCGCGACGTCTGCCACTACTGCACCTTCGCTCAGCCGCCGCGCAAGGGCGCACGCGCCTATCTGTCGATCGACGAAGTCGTTGAGATTGCGCGCAAGGGGGCCGCCGCCGGTTGCAAGGAAGCGCTGTTCACGCTCGGCGACAAGCCCGAACTGCGTTACCGCGGCGCCCGCGCCGAGCTCGATGAGCTGGGATTTGCCAGCACCCTGGATTACCTGGAAGCAGCGGCTCGCGCGGTGTTCGAACAAACGGGGCTGCTGCCGCATCTGAATCCTGGCGTCATGAGCGCGGCGGAGCTGGCGCGACTGCGTGGTGTTTCGGTGTCGATGGGCGTGATGCTGGAATCTGCGTCAGAGCGTCTGTGCGGCAAAGGCATGCCGCATGCGCGCTCGCCCGACAAGATTCCCGCCCGTCGCATCGAAACTCTGCGTGCCGCCGGCGAGCTCTCGATTCCGATCACTACGGGGCTGTTGATCGGCATCGGCGAGACGCGGCTGGAGCGTATCGAGTCTCTGCTCGCGATCAGATCGCTGGCCGAGCAGTACGGACATATTCAGGAAGTCATCATTCAGAACTTCCGCGCCAAAGCCGGAACGCGCATGGCCAGGCACGCAGAGCCGGAGCTGCAGGACTATCTGTGGACCATCGCCGTGGCGCGCCTGGTTCTGGGCGAGTCGATGTCGATTCAGGCGCCGCCCAACCTCAGCCCCGATGCGCTCGGTTCGCTGCTGGCGGCGGGCATCAATGACTGGGGCGGCGTCTCGCCAGTGACGCCGGATCATGTCAATCCCGAAGCGCCGTGGCCCGAGCTGGTCCGGCTCGAGCAGCAGACCGCACTGTCCGGGCGGGTGTTGACGGAACGTCTCGCGCTCGTCCCGCGCTTTGCGTCATCACTCGAACGTTGGGTCGCGCCGCCGCTGCAAGCTTCGGTACGGCGTCTTTGTGATGCCACGGGTCACGCACGCGATGATGGCTGGTGCGCAGGGGAGGGCAGTGAACCACCCTCCAGCTGCGTGACGCTGATGAATAGTGATGTGCATGCAGCGCCGGCGGCGGGTTCACTTGGACCAGTGCTCGACAAGGCGCAGCGAGGCGTTGCTCTCGCGGAAAGCGAGATAGTCGAATTGTTTTCGGCGGCCGGGCCACAGTTCACCGCGGTGGTATGCGCGGCGAACGATTTGCGTGCGCAGGTGATAGGCGACGCAGTCAGTTACGTCGTCAACAGAAATATCAATTACACGAACATCTGCACCTATTCCTGCGGCTTCTGCGCGTTCGCCAAAGGCCGCTCGGCGCGCGCGCTGCGTGGACCGGCCTACGATCTGTCTCTGGATGAAATTCGCCAGCGCGTCGTCGAGGCTTGGAACAAAGGCGCTTCCGAGGTGTGCCTGCAGGGCGGCATCCATCCTCGCTTCACCGGCGAGACCTATGTCGACATCGTCGCCGCGGTGAAGGATGTCGTTCCCGAGATGCACGTGCACGCGTTCTCGCCGCTCGAGATTACGCACGGCGCGCAGACGCTTGGGGTTGCGCTTGAAGACTATCTCCTCCGGTTGAAGGCTGCCGGCTTATCCACGCTCCCGGGCACCGCCGCGGAAATTCTCGATGACGACGTGCGCCGGCTGATTTGCCCAGACAAGCTCACGACGACGCAATGGCTCGATGTGATGCGTACTGCGCACAAGGTGGGCCTGAAAAGCACGGCGACAATCATGTTTGGCCACGTCGATAGTCCGCGTCACTGGGCGCGCCACCTGCTGCGCATCCGGGAGCTTCAGGAGGAGACGGGCGGGTTCACCGAGTTCGTGCCATTACCGTTCGTGCACATGGAGGCGCCGCTCGCACGCCGGGGCATGGCGCGCTCGGGGCCGACCTTCCGCGAAAGCGTGCTGATGCACGCGATCGCCCGGCTGGTGCTGCATCCCCTCGTGCCCAATATTCAGACGTCGTGGGTCAAGATGGGCGTGGCCGGCGCGATGCTCTGCCTGGACGCCGGGGCGAACGATCTGGGGGGCACGCTGATGAACGAATCCATTACGCGCGCCGCTGGTGGCGTGAACGGACAGGAGCAGGATGCGGCGTCGCTCGAAGCACGGATTCTCCAGCACGGCAGAAGGCCGCGACGGCGCACGACGCTGTATGCAGACTTGGGCGTGGTGCCCCGGATTCTTGAACCAGACGGGGTGGTGCTGACGAGCTGAGCGCCGATATCGAGCCGCTTCGAGATGCGCGTACCGCGAAGCGACTTGACCCGTCTTACACGCGCTCCACGATCATCGCGATGCCCTGGCCTCCGCCGATGCACATCGTCGCGAGCCCATAGCGTCCACCGCTACGCTGCAGTTCATGTACGAGCTTCGAGGTGATGATGGCTCCCGTCGCGCCCACGGGATGGCCGAGCGCGATGCCGCTGCCGTTTGGATTGACCTTGTCGGGATCGAAACCGAGCTGGTCGGCGACGGCGCAGGCCTGAGCGGCAAATGCCTCGTTCGCTTCGATGACATCCAAGTCGCCGACGCCGAGTCCGGCGCGTTCCAGCGCGATCCGCGTGGCCGGCACCGGACCGATGCCCATGTACGCCGGATCGACTCCCGCATGACCATACGCAACGATGCGAGCGATCGGCGTGAGCTGGTACCGACTCACTGCTTTCTCCGTGGCTAGCACGACCGCCGATGCGCCGTCGTTGATTCCCGAGGCATTGCCTGCAGTGACGGTGCCGCCGTCGTCGCTGAACATCGGGCGGAGCGCGCTCAGATCCTCCGCAGTCGTCTGTGGGCGAATGTGTTCGTCGGTATCGAATGACTTGCTGCGCCCTCGCGACTTTACTTCGACCGCAACGATCTGGCCGGCGAAGCGTCCTTCGGCGCTCGCCCGCGCCGCGCGCTGCTGACTTTGCAGCGCCAGGGCGTCCTGCCGGTCGCGCGATATGCCGTAGCGCTTCGCGACGTTTTCGGCGGTGACGCCCATCAGTATGCCGCCGAACGGATCGGTCAAGGCACCGCTGAGCGCGTCGACCAGCACCGCATTGCCCATTTTGTGTCCCCAGCGTGTAGCGGGCGACAGAAATGGCGCGCGACTCATCACCTCGGCGCCGCCGCCGACCGCGACGTCGCAATCACCGAGCAGCAACGACTGTGCGCACGACACGATCGCCTGAAGCCCCGATCCGCACAGGCGGTTGACCGTCATCGCCGGCGTTTCCTGCGGCACGCCCGCACCGATCGCAGCGACACGGCCGAGATACGCATCCCCAGGCTTGGTCGGAATCACTTGTCCGAAGACGACGTGGCCGACCTGCGCCGCGTCGACGCGTGCCCGTTCGATCGCAGCGCGCGTCACTGTCGCGGCCAATTCGCCGGGTCTCTTGTCGCGCAGCGTTCCTCCAAAGCCGCCAATCGCCGTGCGTACGGCCGAAATGATGTACACCGTCTCCGTCATGCTGGTCGCCCTCGATACGGCGCATCGCGCCGGTTGTTCAAAAGATTTCCGGGGGCGCGTTAGTCGCGACGTCGCTGCACGACGCAACCAGGGCGAGCCACGCCGTGATATGTGGCATTTCACACTCGAAGAAAAACCGGCAGGCGCGCAACTTGCCTCGAAGGAACGCCGCATCGTCGCCTCGTGGTGCTTCGACGGAATCAGCGACGATCGCCTGTTCGAGCCACAGCCAGCCGACGACGACATGGCCGAAGGCGCGCAGGAAGGGCGTCGCGTTGTCGAGGGTATGCTCCCGCTCATTCCGCAGTATCGCGACCGTCGAGATGATCTCGGTCCAGCTGCGCGCGAGTGTCGCGCCGTGCGCGGCGAGTTGCGGAATGCTCGAAGCACGCAGGGCGGTGCGCTCGATCGCCGCAGCCAACACCGCCATGCCGGTGCCGCGATCGCGCAGAATCTTCCGTCCCAGCAGATCGATGGCCTGAATTCCCGTCGTGCCTTCATGAATCGCGTTGAGACGGTTGTCGCGCCAGAGTTGCTCGACATCGAAATCGCGCGCATAGCCATAGCCACCATGGATCTGGATCGCGATGTCGTTCGCGGCGAGCCCGTATTCGGAGGGCCAGGTCTTCGCCACCGGCGTCAGCAGACCAAGCAGCGCGGCGCTGTCCGCATCTCGCCGATCGACCAACTGCGCGCAGAAGAGGCACAGCGCCAGGGCGCCTTCTGCGTAGCACTTCTGCGCCAGCAGCATTCGCCGCACGTCCGGATGCTCGATGATCGCGACGGGTGCGCCGCCTCTGACGCCGAGCGGCCGTCCCTGCAAGCGCTCGCGCGCATAAGCGACCGACAATCGATAGCCGCGGTAAGCGAGCGCCGCCGCGCCGATTCCAACACCGATGCGCGCCTCGTTCATCATCTGGAACATCTGGCGCAGGCCCTCGCCGGGCTCACCGACGATCCAGCCCAATGCGCCGCTTCTTTCGCCGAAATTGAGCAGACAATTGGTGGTGCCGCGATAGCCCATCTTGTGGTTCAAGCCGGCGACGGCGATGTCGTTGCGCGTGCCGTCCTCCAGCACCTTGGGCACGATGAACAAGGATAGTCCTTCCGTGCCGCCCGGCAGTCCGCCGTCGGCGTCCGGCACCTTGGCCAGCACGAGATGCACGATGTTCTCGCTCGCATCGTGATCGCCGCCGGAGATCCACATCTTGTTGCCGGTGAGCCGATAGCGCGCGCCCAAGGCATCTTCGCCGTCCGGTTCGGCGCGTGTCCGCACATCGGCGAGACTGGATCCTGCCTGCGGCTCCGACAAGCACATCGTGCCGAACCAGCGGCCCGCGATCTGCGGCAAGGCGAAGCGCTCGATCTGCGCTTTGCTCCCGAACGTTGCGATCAGGCGCGCATTCGCGACCGTCAGCATGGGATACGCGGCTGTCGCGATATTCGCAGCGGCGAAATACGCGAACGAAGCGGCGCCGGCGACATATGGCAGATCGAGTCCGCCCAGCGATTCTGGAAAGCCGGCGGCGAACAGGCCGAGCTCGGCGTATTGGCGCAGCGCTGCGGCGATGTCAGGGCAGATGTGCACGCCATTCGCGTCCAGGAACGGCTCTTCGGCATCGGCGCGTCTGTAGTGATTCAGAAAGCGTTCTGTCGCGAGCCGCTCGGACAATTCGAGCAAGCCGTCGACGGTGTCGCGCGAGAAGTCGCGGAAGGGCGGATCAGCGGCGAGCGTTTCGATTCGCAGCCAGTCGTGGAGCAGGAAGTCGAGATCCCGGCGAACTAGCAATGGAGCCGTCATGGTTTCATCTCATATGATCGTCGCGCCGCCGTCGATCACGATGACCTGGCCGGTGATGTGGCCGCCGGCATCGGAGGCGAGCAGCAACGCAGGTCCCATTAGATCCGTATCGCCGCCGAGCTTGCCGAGCGGCGTATGCGCGACGATTTTCTCGCCATACTCGACGACGGTGCCGGCGGTCATCTTCGACGGGAAGAAACCAGGGGCGAGTGCGTTGACACGGATGTTATGTGGGCCCCATTCCGCGGCGAGCGCGCGGGTCATATTTACGACCGCGCCCTTCGAGGTGTTGTAGGCGATCGTTCCCAGGCGATCGGGATGATGACCCAGCAAGCCTTCGATCGATGCGACGTTGAGCACGACACCCTTGCTCTGGGGCAAGAACGCACGCCGTGCGACCGCCTGGGTCAACAGGAACAACCCGGTGACGTTGAGATCGATGACCTTGTTCCAGCTCTCCAGAGGATAGTCTTCGGCACGCGCGCCCCACGTCGCACCGGCGTTGTTGACCAGGATGTCGACGCGTCCGAAACGTTCGAGCGCGCGCTCGACAAGTGCGGGTGCCGCATGTTCGTCGCCGAGATCGGTGGGAAAGGCGGCCGCTGCGATGCCTCGTGCGGCGAGATCGGCGACAGCGAGCTCGAGTTCCTCGCGCTTGCGTGCGACGAGTGCGATCGTCGCGCCATATTCGCCTAGCGCCGTCGCAATCTGTGCGCCGAGCCCGCGCGATCCGCCGGTGACGATGGCTACGCGCCCCGAAAGTTCGAACAGGCGAGCGAGCGATGATGTCATCGATTGAGTTCCGCGAAGGATCCACCGCGCGCAACCAACTCGCGCAGCAGCGGTGCCGGCTCCCAGGCCCAGCCATGACGGCCAGCCGCGTAGCGCTCGATGGCTGCGAGGACGGCGGGCAGGCCGAACTCATCGGCGTGGAACATCGGACCGCCACGCGCCGCCGGAAATCCATAGCCGTTGAGATAGACGACATCGACGTCGACGGGACGATAAGCAATCCCTTCGCCGACGACGCGTGCGCCTTCATTGATCATCGCGAAGATGCACCGGTTCACGATCTCGTCGTCCGAGAGCGATGCGCGCGTCAGACCGAGCCGGGTCGATTCGGCCACGACCAGCGCGTCGATCGCCGGATCGACGACCGGCGTTCGGCCGTCCGGATAAAGATAGAACCCGGCGCGCGTCTTCTGGCCGAAGCGCCCGAGCTCGCAGACCTGATCCGGAATCGCGGAGTAGGGGCGCTCGGGCTGTGCGATCTTGCGGCGCTTGCGGATGCTCCAGCCGATGTCCTGTCCGGCCAGGTCCATCGTCCGAAACGGTCCCATCGCCATGCCCCAGGTCTCGAGCGCGAGATCGACCTGTTGCGGGAGTGCGCCTTCCTCGATCAGGAAATAGGCCTGGCGCAGGTATTCCTCGAAGATGCGATTGCCGATGAAGCCGTCGCACACGCCGGCAACGACGCCGACTTTTCCGATCGCTTTCGCAAACGCCATGGCGGTCGCGAGCGTCTCGGGCGAAGTCCGCGCGCCGCGCACGACTTCCAGCAGCCGCATGAGGTTGGCGGGACTGAAGAAATGCAGGCCGACGACCCGATCCGGCCTGCCCGTGACGGCGGCGATGGCGTCGAGATCGAGCGTCGAGGTATTGCTGGCCAGGATCGACTCATGCGGCGCCACTCGATCGAGCGCCGTGAACACTTCGCGTTTGACGGCCATGTCTTCGTAGACGGCTTCGATGAACAGTTGCGCGTTTGCCGCGTGCGTCAGTTCAGTCGTCGTGCGTAGCCGCTCGATGCGCTCGCGAGCTACGGCGCTCGTGATGCGTCCCTTCGCCGCATCGCGTTCGATGCTCGCCGCGATCGCCGAGCGCGCTTTGTCGAGTTGATCCTCGCGCGGCTCGACCAGCGTGACATCGAGTCCCGCATTGAGAAGCGCAAGTGTAATGCCCATTCCCATCAGGCCGCCGCCCACGACAGTGACGTCGCGAATGATGGCCGCGGTCGCGGGCGGTTGATTGGGAATGCGAGCCACGATGTCGCGCCCGAGCGCGGCGTGCCCCAAGGCTCGCTCTTCAGCCAGGTGTTCACCTGTCATGTCGTATGTCGCCGCAGAGATGGAGATCAGACCTTGCGTTCGCGTCCGGCCCAATACGGCTCACGCAGCTTGAATTTCTGCAGCTTGCCCGTCGCCGTTCGTTCCAGCGCCGCGCGAAACTCCACCGAGGTGGGACACTTGTAGTGCGCAAGCTTGTCGCGGCAGAACGCGATCAGGTCGCTCTCGGTAAGACTCGAGCCCTCGGCCAGCACGACCAGCGCTTTGACGGTCTCGCCCCATTTTTCGCTGGGCACGCCGATCACCGCCGCCTCCTTGACCTGCGGATGACTGAGCAACCGATCCTCGACTTCGATCGAGCTGACGTTCTCCGCGCCGGTGATGATCACGTCCTTCTTGCGATCCGTGACGTTGAAGTAACCCTCGTCGTCGACATAGCCGCCGTCGCCGGTATGGAACCAGCCGCCGCGAAGAGCTTCGGCGGTGACCTGCGGCTCCTTCCAGTAGTTCGTCAGCACATGGTTGCCGCGAGCGAGCAGTTCGCCTTCCTCGTCGATCTTCATGCGTATGCCGACGACCGGCACGCCGGCGCGCCCGAGCTTCTTGGCACGCTCCGGCGGCGAGAGCGAATCCCATTCCGGCCGGCAGCGATTCACGGTCAACAGCGGAGCGGTTTCAGTGAGGCCGTAGATCTGGATGAACTCCCAGCCGAGCTCGGTCTCCACGCGTTCGATGATGCTGGTCGGCGGCGGTGCGCCCGCAACGACGATGCGGGTGCGGCCGCGGCCGGGGATGTCGCCTTCGCTTGCACGATCCCACTTCGCCGCGGCATCGAGGATGGAGGCGCAGACAGCAGGCGCGCAGCACATCAGTGTCACACCGTGGTCGCGCACACGACGCAGGATCTCCATGCCGTCGACCTTGCGCAGCACGATCGTCTTCACGCCGAGTGCCGCCAGCGTGTACGGCATGCTCCAGCCGTCGCAATGGAATATGGGCACGACGCTCAGGTACACGTCGCGTTCGCTGACGCCCAGATGCCAGCCCATGACGACGGAATCGGTCCAGCGTGCGCGCTGTGTCTGTTCGACGCCCTTCGGCTTGGAGGTCGTGCCCGAGGTGTAATCGATGCTGACGATGTCCGTCTCTGCCGGCTCATGCGCGCTCGGCTCGCCTGCGTGCCCGAACCACGCCGCATCGAACTCGGGTCCCATCGTGATGACTCTCGGGCATTCGATGTCGCCCAGCTCATCGGCTACATCGGGGTCGAGCAACAGCACGTCGCTGTGCGAATGCGCCACGATCCAAGCGACCTCTTCGCGCTTCAGTCGAAAGTTGATGGGCACGAGGACGCGGCCGTTGCAGCAGACCCCGTAGTAGAGCAGCAGGAAGCGAGCGGCATTCGGGCTGACGACGGCGATTCTGGCGCCCGCGGGCAGGCCCATCTTGTCCATCGCGACGCCCATCTGACGGCGCAGATCCGCGATCTGCCGCCACGTCAAATCGGGCAGCGGCGGCGCTGGCTGGTTGGGCTCATCGACGATCGCCACGCGATCCGGATAGACGGCGGCGGCACGGTCGACGAAATCATTGATGGTCAATGGCACGATCATGGTTCTATGCCCTCTGTCCGGCTGCTTCTGTGCGTTCACCGACGCAAGCCCACGGGCTCGACATCGATGTTTCGGTATTTAACTTCATGAGCGCCCAATAGTACATAGTTATATTGCATGAAATGGGGCATTATAGACGATAATAGTCACATACTCGGGCATCGGGGCCCATCGGCGAGTACAATGACCTTCTACGGATCGGCGAGGAACGCAGCTCCCCGTGAGTCGTTCAGGCGGCGATCCCGTCCCTGAGCCCGATCAGCGAGGATTTCTCTTCAGGCATGACACGCGCATCCAAGAAAAACGTTGGCCGCAAGCCGGCAGCGCCGCGTGACTCCGAGGCCCGCCTTGCAGGCGGCAAACCGGTTCGCAAGAAGCAGGTACGTCGCGAGCAGCAGCGAGCGCTCGATACCAAGCTGGCGATCGTGGAAGCGGCGCTGCGCGAGTTCGCCGACAAAGGCTTCGATGGCGCCGGCACGCGCGAGATCGCGCAGCGCGCCAAAGTGAATCATCGGCTCATCGGCCATCACTTCGGCGGCAAGGACAATCTCTGGAAAGCCACCGCGGAGCACGTGTTCGGCATGTATGCCGAGCGGCTGCGCAAGCGCCACGAAGGGCTGGACGGCGTCGATGAGCCGGTGCTGCTACGTCTGATGCTGCGCGAGTTCGTTCTCTTCAGTGCCAAAGTCCCGCAATTGCATCGCTTCATGGTGCAGGCGAACGAAGGCGACCGCGAGCGCCTCGACTGGCTGATCACCAACTCCCTGGCGCCGGGAATCTCGCTGGAGCTGGAGCTGTTGGGCAAGGCGCAAAAGGCGGGATTGCTCAGGAGCGGCGATCTGGTGCACTTGCGCTATCTGTTCATCGGAGCGGCCACCTCGGTGTTCACGCTCGCCGCCGAATATCAGCAGGTCACGAAACAGGATCCGTTCGATGAAGAATTCGTGAACAGGCACGCCGACATGGTGCTGTCGCTGTTCATGACGCCCAAGGCGTAATTTCAGGGCGAAGCGCCGCAGGCTCGTGGCCCGCGGCGCATGTCGCTGTCACTGGCGGGCCGGCAGACCGTCGAGGAGTTTATTCCGCTGCATCCAGTCGATGCAGATGTCGATCGCCTCGAACAACTGATCGCGTTGCCCCAGATAGTAGTGGTTCGCGCCGCGAATCACATGGAACTGCTTCGGGCCGCCGAGGCTCGCATGAATCATTTCGGTGTGAGACGGCGGACACGCATCGTCGGCGCCGTTGCCGATGACCAGCGCTGGAATGGTGACCTGCGCGCCCTGGCGCTCGGTGTTCGCATACGAGTCGTCGATGCTCCATTGCGAGAGCCAGCTGCGCAAAGTGCAGAAGCGAGCCAGGCCGATTGGACCATTGTTCGCCACCGCCGGGTTGCCGATATAGCAGCGACCGGGTATGCGCTCGTTCGGGTCCAGCGCCGGATCGAGCCAGCGCGGATCGGCCATCGTGCCGTGAACGACGAAGCACCGCTCCAGATCCGGGCCTTTGCGTCGTTCCAGATCTTCCAGGGTGTCGCGCACCCATGCAGTGATCTTGCGATTGCGGGCAACCTGCGCCGCACGATAGCGCGCGACGAAATCGGCGCTGTAAGGCGCTTGCGGACCGCCGCTCTTGGCGTACAGATCCAACGCCGGGTCACGATCGGTTGGATCGAGCTCGTTGCGGATCGATGCATCCATCGATTCGGTCATGATCCTCGCGCGAGAGCTATGCGCCGCAAGTTGCATGATGCCATCGGCGCGCATCAGGCCGGAAAAATCGACGGGCTCGCCCGCGGGGGTCGCTGTGACCGTCGGTTTCTCTGCTTGCGCCTGGTAATACACGGACAGCGATGCGCCGCCGCTCCAGCCGGCGAGCACGACGTGCTTGTACCCGAGCTTCTCCCGGGCATAGCGGACGTACTGTCCGAGGTCGATCAACACCTTCTCCATGATGAGCGCGCTGTCGTTATGAGGATAACGACTGGCGCAAGCGAGGACGGGCACGCCGCGCCGTGCGAATTCGCGCGGCATCGGCAACGTGTCGATCGTCGCTGTCGGATGCATGAAGATGAGCACCGTATCCTTGGTGGCGTCTGGCCGACGCATGTGTCTGCCTTCGACCAGTACATTGCCCTCTCCGCCGCCGTAGGTTTCTTTGAAGCGCGCAGCTTCGCTGAACTTGATGAGAAACGGAGTGTTCTCGAAATCGATTCTGTCGCGAGTCATTGATAGCTCCAGGGTCAGCCCGTGATGTCCTTGCCGAAGATGCTGCGGGCAATCACCAGCTTCTGGATCTCGTTGGTGCCCTCGTAGATTTCGGCGATCTTGCAGTCGCGGTAGATTTCTTCCACGCGATAGTGCGAAGCGTCGGCGGCCAATTCGCGCATGAAGCCGTAGCCGCCGAAGATCTGCACGGCATCGCGCGCAAATTCGCCGGCGAGGTTCGTGCCATACCACTTGGCCATCGCGGCTTCCGGTTCGGGGAACGCATGGCCGTCGTCGAGACGCAGCGCCGCTTTGAGATAGAGATTGCGGGCGTTTTCGAGCTCCGTCGCGCGCTCGGCCAGCTTGAACTGCCAGTGCTGAAACTGGGCGATCGACTTGCCGAAGGCGCGGCGGCTCTTGAGGCGCTCGACGCAATGATCGAACAGCGCCTGCGCCATGCCGACGCCACTGGCGGCGATGCCGATTCGTCCATAGGTCAGGGTCTGCAGGGCGATCTTGAGCCCCTGGCCGGCCGCGCCGACGACGTTCCGGGCGGGAACCTTGACGTTGTCGAAATAGAGATCGGCCGTCAGTTGTCCATGATTGCCCATCTTCTTGTCCGGCTCGCCGACACGCACACCGGGCCAGTCGAGATCCACGACCAGCTCGGTCATGCGCTCGCCGTCGACGCACAGGAGCACGACGAAATCGGCGACGGGAGAATTCGTGATGAAACGTTTGCGGCCGTTGACGACATAGCCGTCGCTGACGCGCGTCGCGATGGTGCGCATCGCGCTCACGCTCAGGTCGGTGCTGGCATCCGGCTCGGTCGTGGCGAAGCTGCCGATCTTCTCGCCGCTCAGTACCGGCGCGAGGTAGTGCTGCTTGATGAAATCGGAGCCCTGCTTCAGGGCGTTGCCGGCCAGAATGCAGTGGACATCGACGATGGCGGCCACGGAGTTCGAGTGATACGCAAGCTCCTCGATCATCACGGCCGTGGCGGCCGCCGGATGCCGCAGGCCGCGTCCGCCCACTTCGGCGGCGAAAGGAATCTTGAACAAGCCGGCGCGCGCCATCGCGCTCATGAGCTCGCGGGGAAAGGCGGCGACGGATTCCTCAGTGTGACCGATCGCGTGGGCGACAGGTGCAACGTGCTCGTCGGCGAATCGGCGGACCTCCGCGCGAATGGCGCAGGTTTCCTCCGGCGTGGCGGTGTCGTGATACAGCGAGTCTTGATGACGCGGAGGCAGGGGGTGCTTCGGTGTGTTCACTGCGCCTGCCTCCCGAACGATGCCGATGCGTCGGTTCCCTTGTTCGCATCGCTCAGCATGAAGCCCGCATCTGGCGCGAGCGGCTCGAGCTTCAGCGCGCGAAGCATCGAGCGAGTAGTGCAGACGGCGGCGGAGGTCACGGGCATGCCGAGTCGTTGCTCGAGGAGCGGGATGGCCGCGAGCGAAGGCATCTGCACGCACGCCGAGGCGACGACGAGATCGGCGCCCTGAACATTGAGCCGCTCCGCATCGCTCAGCAGCGCCATCGGATCGCGGCGTCCGACTTCGAGATTGTCCTGGATCGACAGCGAGATCGAATCGACGACCCGAATGCCCTGGTCCGAGATGTAGTCGACGACCAGCGCCGTCAGATTCGGCATGTAGGGCGTGAGCAACGAGATCGAGCGGACGCCGGCGAGCTTGAGCTCTTCCACGAGCGCTCCGGCCGAGGTGATCACCGGAGCGGCGTGGCCTTCGTCTTTCATCCGTTGCAGCAGTGCCGCCTGGCTGGTGCAATGATAGCCGCGCCCCATGCTCATGATGGCGACGAGGCAGGCGTAGCCGACGACATCGACCGCTGCATCGGCGAGCTCGGCGGCGCAACGCAAGCTGTCGCGATCCATTGCCGCAAGCTCATCCTTCGTCACCTGCTTCATGCGCATGCGGCTCGAATGAAACGTGAAGGTCTCCGCCGGGAGCATGCGCTCCCGCTTGCGAAGAATCGCGGGAATCTCCGTCTCCATCGTCGTGTTGGAGCTCGGGACAATCTGGCCAATGCGCATTTGGGTTCCTGTGATTGAAAGTGGATCCGCCGTGGCGGCGAGTGGGATTTCAGTCGTTGCGCGTGAGCACGTGCGCCACGCATACCGATCCGATGCCGACCATGTGCGCGAGCCCGAGCCGTGCGTCGGGCTGCTGTCGCCGGCCCGCTTCGCCGCGCAGCTGGCGAGCGATCTCGCACACCTGTCCGACGCCAGTGGGGCCGATGGGGTGGCCCATTCCCAACAAGCCGCCTGATGGATTGACGGCGCATTCACCGCCGATGTCGAACGCGCCGCGTGCGAGGAACTGCGCCGCCGTGCCTTCAGCGCACAAGCCCAGTGCTTCCACGTACAGGAGCTCTTCGATGGAGAACGCGTCATGGAACTCGACGACGTCGAGCTGAGTGGGCGCGATCCCGGCCTCCGCGCACGCCATCGACAAAGTCTCGCGGGTGAGCTCGGTGTCGGGGTCCAGGCCCGGTTCGTAGACCCGTTCGGAGCGCGACACCGATGAAAGGATGCGGACTGCGCGCGAACGAGCGATCCCGTACTCACGAATGGCGTTCTCGGACGCGACGATCACCGCAGCTGCGCCCTCGCCGACAGGACAGCATTGCAATCTCGTCAGAGCGCCTGCGATTCGCGGACCCGCAAGCACCTCTTCGAGCGAATAGGATTTCGAGCGCTGCGCATACGGATTGAGCTCGGCGTTGCGGAAGTTCTTCACGGAGACCGCGGCCACCTGTTCGGCCGTGACGCCGTAGCGGTGCATGTAGTCGTGAGCCAGCAGCGCGAAATGCGTGAACGGCGCGACATGGCCATTGACGAGATCGGGTACGCCCGCGCGGTCGTGCGCCAGCTGAATTCTTCCAGGCTTATCGACGCCGACCGCGAGGGCGACATCGCAGATGCCGCTTGCTACCTCGAGGCATGCCTGACGCACGGCGGTCGATCCGGACGCCGATGCATTCTCGATCTGTGCGATCGATACGCCGGATCCGCCGAGGTGGCGAAGCATCACCCGGCTCGGCGCCATGCCCAGCAACGCAGTGCCGGTGTACACGGATTCGACCGCCGAGAATGCAACTCCGGCGTCCTGCAACGCCTCGCGAATGGCCGTCAGGCCCAGCTGGACATACGGCGTTTCGCTGGCCGACTGATATTTGTGCAAGCCGATGCCGATGACGTACACGGGCCGCAGATCGCGTAGCACTTTGCGCATCAGGGTGTTTCCTTGGGCTCGAACCGCAGTTGCGTCTGCATGCCGTTCTCGGACGACTGTTGCTCGACGAGCACCGCTTGCACAGCTCCACCGATGCGGAGCGATTCATCCGTAGGACAAGTCAACAGCGCTCGCACGACGGGCCCATCGTCGAGAGTGATCGAAGCCACGGTAAAGGGCGCGGGTACGTCCTTGCGAGGCGGGAGAAACGTCGTCGCGAACGCACGCAAACGGCCTCGGCCCGCAAGTGCGTGCTCGGCCAGATCCGCGCCTGTCGCGCCACACTGCTCGCACCCATATGGATTGGGCGGGAACGTTACGGCATTGCAGACACGACATCGCTGCCCGCGAAGAGAAGGGGGCAGCGTGCCCTCTACATAGAGATCGGCCATGTTGGAAGCGCCCTGGGTTCTCGTGAGGAAAAATGTGTTGACATGGAGAATATAAGAGGTCCACAGTACACAGTCAAGGAAGCACAGGAACTCATAGCTTGTCAGAGCAACCAAGAACAATTCGTGTCGAGCAACGCGAATCCGTGGCGATTTTGTTCCTCGATCGGCCGAAGGCCGCCAATACGATCAACCTGCAGCTGACGATCGACGTGAACGACGCGTTGGACGAGCTGGATCGCGATCCGTCGGTGCGATGCATTCTGTTGACGGGCGCCGGCGATCGGCACTTCTGCGGCGGAGCGGACCTGCGCGAGATCGAGCAGTTGATCTCGCCCGAAGGTGTCGTCGGCGACAGTCGCCGCGACTTCATCAGTCACATTGAAGAAGTGTCGAAGCCCGTGATCGCCGTCATCAACGGCGCGGCGATGGGCGGTGGCTGCGAGATCGCGCTTGCATGCGATTTCCGGGTCATGGCTGACGATGCGCGTATCGGCTTGCCGGAAGTGTGCTTCGGTGCTCTGCCAGGCGGCGGTGGTACGCAGCGCCTGCCGCGCCTCGTCGGACTGGCCAAGGCGAAGGAGTTGATCCTCACCGGCAGGCAGCTATCCGCGGCCGATGCGCTGGCGATCGGGCTGGTGGACGGCACGGCGCCACGTGAACAGCTGATGGATGCCGCTCAGGCGATGGCGAATCAACTCGCCGACAAGGCACCCTATGCATTGGCGGCGGGCAAGCGCCTGCTCAATCAGGCGCTCGAGCTGCCGCTGTCCGAAGGACTCGCGCTCGAGCGGCGTGTCGTCCGCGACATGGGCACGCCGCAAGAGCGCGAAGAATTCCGAGAGCGCTCGAAGCGTGCAAGCCCCACTTACGAAAGCATCTTTTCCCCCAAGGCAGGCGCGAATCGCTGAGAACGAAAAACGTGAGCACAGAAATACTGAACTTGCAGGGCCGCGTGGGTGTCATCACCGGCGCGGGTCAAGGCATCGGGCGTCAGATCGCCTTGCATTTCGCGCAGAACGGCGCGGGCGGCGTCGTCGTGAACGACTTCAATGCGCAACGTGCGCAGGCCGTCGCTGAAGAAGTGCGTGAGCTCGGCTGTCGCGCGCTCGCCATCTCGACCGACGTGACCGACCGGCCGGCCGTGCATGATATGATCCAGCGCGCTTCGAAAGAGCTCGGCCCCATCGACATTCTGGTGAACAACGCCGGAAACATGGGCGCCGAACCTGAGAAAGTGGAGCGCGCGCCGTTCTGGGCGGCGTCGCAGGAAACTTGGGATGCGTTTCTCGACGTCAATCTCTACGGCGTCATCAACTGCACGAGTGCAGTCCTTCCAGGGATGATCGAGCGCAAGCGGGGCCGGTTGATCACGATCGTCTCCGACGCGGGCCGGATCGGCGAGCCCGGGCTCGAGATCTATTCGGCCGCGAAGGCGGGCGCCGCCGGTTTCATGCGCGCCGTTGCGCGATCAACGGGCCGGCACATGATCACGGCGAACAGCGTGTCGATCGCGACGACGCGTACTCCGGGGGTCGCCGATGTCACCGAGGACGCGGAGCGGGCCAAGCGCATGCTGGCACTCTACACGATCCGCCGCTTCGGCGAGCCGAGCGATATCGCCAACATGGTGTTGTTCCTTGCATCGGACGCATCGAGCTGGATCACGGGCCAGACCTATCCGGTGAATGGCGGCCTGTCGTTCGGACTCTAAAAAACTCGAGTGTTCGTTGTTCAGCTCGCGCTGCGAGTACGAGGGGGATAGCGTGGAGAAACAAGACTTTTATCGGCATGCGCGCCACGACAAGACCGGACCGTACGACGGCCTGGTCGTCATCGAGGTGACGACGTCCTGGGCCGGACCGATGGCCGGGTGTCTGCTCGCCGACTTCGGTGCGCGCGTCATCAAAGTCGAGCATCCGATGGGCGAGGTGATGCGTCGTCTGCCGCTGGGCTTTCCAGGCTCGAAGCTCATGATTCAGCACGAGACGGTGAACCGGAACAAGCAGAACGTCTCGCTGAACCTGCAGACGCCGGCGGGCAGGGAGGTCTTTCTCAAGCTCTGCGCCAAGGCCGATGTCGTGATCGAGAACTTTCGTCCGGGCACGCTCAGCTCGTGGGGCGTGGGTTACGGCGATGTGGCGAAGATCAAGCCGGACATCGTCTACGTCTCGATCAGCGGCTTCGGCCAGTTCGGACCGTTGTCCGACCGCGCCTGCTACGACCCGATCGCGCAGAGCTACTGCGGCTGGACCTCGTTGAACGGCGATCCGGACGGCGGGCCGATGAAGGCGCCGACGTTCCTCGGCGACGACCTCGCCGGTCTGCACGGCGCTCTTGGCGCGATGGCGGCGCTACGTCATCGGGATCAAACCGGCGAAGGCCAGCATGTCGATGTGTCGCTGATCGACAGCCTGCTGCACACGAGCAACGGACACCTCACGGCGGGCGCGTTGGGCTTGCCGATCCCGAAGACGGGCAACGAATACCTGATGGCGACACCGGTGAACGAATACCGCTGTACCAACGGCCACGTCTTCACCGGGATGCTGCTCGATTCTCACTGGGCCGTGCTGGCGCCGCTCATGGGTCACCCCGAGCTCGCTCACATGAAAGTGCCCGAGCGCCTCGCGCGTCGTGCCGAAGTCAATCGGCTCGTGAGCGAATGGTGCTCGCACCAGACGGTCGAGTCCGTGGTGGAAACGCTCGCGGCGCACGGCATCGCCGCGACACGCATCAACACATTCCAGGATGTGGCTGGCGAGGCGCACGTTGCAGCCCGCGACATGCTCCAGACCGTGCGGCTCTCCGATGGAACCGAGGCACCGTTGACCGGACCTTCCATCAAGTTCTCTCGCACTCCGACACGCATCCGGAATGCAGCGCCGCCGGTGGGTCAGCACAACGCAGAGATTCTCGCAGAGCTCGGCTATTCGCAGGCCGAGATCGAACGGTTGATCAGCGAGCAGCGGAACTGAGCCGACAGCCCGCAGGCCGCTTCGAGGCTGGCGGGCATATGCATTCGACAAAACAGACTCGCATCTTCGCCGCAGCGGCGAGCGCGACAGTGGTCCCTTGAGGAGTCAGCAGTAATGACATCGAATTCAGCACAGAAACTGTCCCCCGCACAGGGCGATCAGCCGACTTCCGGTCCGGAGCTCGTGAGACGTGCGCGCGAGCTCTCGTCGATGCTCGCGGCGCAGGCTCATGAGGCCGAGCGGCTACGCAGGCCGACGGACGAGGTCATCGAGGCATTGGCGAAGGCGGAGATCTTCAACCTGATGACTCCGCGCGTGTATGGCGGTCTGGAGCTCGATCTCGATACGTTCTTCGATGTCGGTCTTGCGCTGAGTGAGGGCGACGGCTCGATGGGCTGGGTGGCGAACTTCTATATCGAGCATGTCTGGCTCTTCGCTCTGTTTCCCGAGGCGTTTCAGCGTGAACTGTTCGCGGACAGGAGCTATGTGCTCGCCCCGGCGATGCTCTCGCCGACCGGCGAGGTCAAGGAGGTGAAAGGCGGCTGGCGCTTGAACGGCCGTTGGTCCTGGAGCACCGGCATCATGCACGCCGATTGGGTGATTCCCGCGGCGATCATGACCGGTCCCGACGGCAAGCGGGCGCCGATGTTCTTCGCGTTGCCGCGCTCGGAGGTCAAGGTCGAGGACACATGGTTCGTGGATGGAATGCAGGGCACGGGCAGCAACGACGTGCTGATCGAAGATGCATTCGTTCCCGAGGGGCGCATTCTGTCGTTCGCGGATTTGATTGCGGGCGAGGCGCCCGGCGCGGCGATCCACGCAAGTCCGCTCTATAGAACGCCGATGCTGCCTGTGCTCGGTCTTTCCGCGGCGATGCCGGCACTGGGTCAGGCGAGAACGTGTGTGCGGATTTTCCGCGAGCGCCTCGAAGAGCGATTGGCATCCCGCTCGCCTGCGGCGCGACGCGTCGGCCCGGCGAGCCAGATGCGGCTCGCTCGCGCCGAGGTGGAGGTGCAGCAGGTCTACTTGCTGCTCAAGAATCTCGTCGCGGAAGTGTGCGAGCTGCGCAATCGCGCCACGCGCGTGGATAGAACACGCTGGGCGACACAGCTGGCCTATGCCGTGCATCAGAGCAAGAGCATCGTCAGCTACGTGTGCGAGGCGAGCGGTGCAACCGCTCACTTCCAGACGCATCCGATGCAGCGGGCGGCGCGCGATGTCAATGTCATCGGCTCTCACATCGTGTTCGATCTCGATGCGCGCCTGGAGCTGCATGGCGCGGCGTTGCTCGGTCAGGAGATTCCGGGAATCCTGGTCTGATGTGGATTTCGTCCGCGGCACGCAGAGGTTGAGAGCAGAGGGTGGATCGATGGCGGCAGTCGAAATCGAGATTCGTGAGTCGATCGCAATTGTGACGCTCAACCGCCCCGAGCGGTTGAATGCGATGGATCCGGAAATGGCGGTCCGGCTCATCGATGCATACGAGCAGATTCGAAGCTCGGATGACGTGCGCGTCGCGGTCATGACGGGTGCGGGCGATCGTGCGTTCTGTGCCGGCGGAGATCTCGACGCAACCATTCCGTTGATGACCGGCGCGCGCGCGCCGGCGACGGAATGGGAGCGGCGTTGGCTCGAGGTGCGCGGTTCCGGCGGCCCCTTCAAAACGGATGTCGGCAAGCCGCTCATCAGCGCCGTCAACGGCCATGCGATCGCCGGCGGCATGGAGCTCGTCATGAACAGCGACATACGGATCGCCGTTCCCGAAGCGAAGTTCGGCATTCCCGAAGTGAAGGTCGGGCTGTTCCCCGGCGGCGGCTCGAGCGTACGGCTGCCGAATCAGATTCCGTATGCGCGCGCACTCGAGCTGTTGCTCACGGGCGATACGATCACGGCCGCGCAGGCGCTCGAGTACGGCTTTCTGAACTACGTCGTGCCGGCATCGGGCCTCATGGAGAAAGCGCTGGAGATCGCTACCCGCATCGCCGCCAATGGCCCGTTGGCCGTGCGCGCGGTTCGAGATTCGGTGCGCGCATGTCGCGGCCTTCCCGAGGCTGAGGCACTCGCGATCGAAGCGGAGTTCTCGGCTCGCGTGCATCGAACCGAAGACGCCGTGGAGGGACCGCGAGCATTCCTCGAAAAACGCTCGCCGGTGTTCAAAGGCCGGTGATGCCAACTCGGATCACGAGCGCGCGGGCACTCGCCAGGTCCAAATAGCTGTCTGTGGAGAGGGGTCAAGTGAGCAACAAAGTCGAGGGTCTGCATCATCTCGCCATCGCGACCGCAAACATCAAGGTGCAGATCGAATTCTTCACCGACAAGCTCGGCATGGAGCTGGTGGCGTTGTACTGGATGCATGCAGCGAAGGACACGTGGCACGGGTTCCTGCGTTTGAACGACGAGAGCTCCGTCGCGTTCGTGCAGCACCCGAAGATCGCGCAGATCCCGGCGCAGTTCGGCGTGACTCACGCGGGGCATCCCACCGCGATCAGCGCCGGAGGCACCATGCAGCATCTGGCGCTCAAGGTAAAAAGCCGCTCCGAGCTGCTTGCGATGCGCGATCGGCTGCGCTCCAAGGGCGTGCCGGTGCTCGGGCCCGTCGATCATGGCTTCTGCGAGTCGATCTACTTCGCGGGGCCCGAAGGACTGTCTCTCGAGCTCGCATGCTCGGACGCTGCCATCGATC
The DNA here is from genome assembly GCF_036406195.1 of Steroidobacter sp. Taxonomy (GTDB): domain Bacteria; phylum Pseudomonadota; class Gammaproteobacteria; order Steroidobacterales; family Steroidobacteraceae; genus Steroidobacter. The sequence continues at coordinate 55,510 of NZ_DASWVW010000055.1, read as the reverse complement.
CAGGATCCTGGATCGATCCGGATGTCGTGGCTCGCGCCGGCATCAGTGCGGAGGAGCTCGAACGCTACAAACGTCCTGCGCGTTATGAGGATCAGGGCGGGGCCGTCGCGCAACCTGATGCGAGCGCGCCAGGTCCGCACATGACGAACTATCCGCAGGGTGTGTACGAGAAACTGATCGCGCTGTCCGACCAGGCGATCTGGGATGCGAGCGAAGCCGAACCGCCAGTGAGCAAGAAGCAATGAGCAGCCGCAAAGGCCCACTTTCGGGCATTCGAGTCGTCGAGCTGGCCGGGCTGGGTCCGGCCCCGTTCGGCGCCATGCTGCTCGCCGACATGGGCGCTGAAGTCGTTCGCATCGATCGCACACAGGGCGGTGTGGGCATCGGCCTGAAGACACAGTACGACGTGCTGGCGCGTGGTCGGCAGTTCGTGCGCGCGGACCTCAAGCATCCGCGAGGCAAAGAGACGGTGCTGCGCCTGATCGATCAGGCCGACGTATTGATCGAAGGATTCCGTCCCGGCGTGCTCGAGCGGCTCGGCCTCGGGCCCGATGTGCTGCTGGCGCGCAATCCGCGCCTGGTCATCGGCCGCATGACCGGTTGGGGCCAGGATGGACCTCTCGCTCAGCGCTCCGGTCACGACATCAATTACATCGCGCTCGCCGGCGCATTGTTCAGCATCGGGCAAAAGGACGGTCCGCCCGTGGTGCCGTTGAATCTCATCGGAGATTTCGGCGGCGGTGGCTTGCTGCTCGCGTTCGGCGTGCTATGTGCGCTGCTCGAGGCCCGAATCTCGGGTCACGGTCAGGTCGTGGATGCGGCGATGGTCGACGGCGCCGCGCTGCTCACCGCCGGCGTGCATGCGATGCTGGCACAGGGTCTTTTCAGAGAAGGCCGTGGCGAAAGCATTCTGAACGGAGGTGCACCTTTCTATGGCGTGTACGAGTGCGCGGACGGCGAATTCGTCACGATCGGTGCCCTCGAGCCGCAATTCTATGAAGAGCTGATGGCCCGGCTTCAGCTCGACCCCGCGATTTTTGCGGACCGGCACCCGCGCAACTGGTCGAAGCAGCGAAGCACGCTCGCCGCCGTATTCAAGACGCGCACGCGCGACGAGTGGTGCGATGTCCTGCAGGACACGGACATATGTTTCGCTCCCGTGCTGCGTATGAGCGAAGCGCCGAATCATCCCCACAACCGTGCGCGTGGTGTCTTCACCGAGGTGAATGGACTGGTGCAGCCGGTTCCTGCGCCTCGATTCAGTCGCACGAGCGCGACCGTCAACGCCCCGGCAGCGGCACCCGGCACTCACACGGATGATGTTCTATCGCGTTGGGGGTTTGCACCGGGCGAGATCGCCGAGCTTCACGCAGCAGGCGTGATCGCCGGCCCCAATGACCACAAATGAATAGCGATCCCAGATGAATCAGGGCGAACTCAGGCGAGCCTTCGGGCTCTTCGCGACGGGTGTTACGGTCGTTACGGGCATGAATGCCCAAGGTCAGCCCGTCGGAGTGACGGCGAATTCGATGACGTCGGTATCGCTCGATCCGCCGCTGCTCCTTTGGTGTCTCGCGAACAAGAGCGGCAGCCTCGGCGCGTTCGCGCTCGATTCGCCGTTCGCCGTTCACGTACTGTCGGAGAGTCAGGCTGATGTCGCCCTGCATTTCGCCCGCTCCGGCAGCAACAAGTTCGCGGCGGATGTCGCACGGGACGAAACCAAGCCTCCCGTCATCGATGCGGCGCTCGCGCGCATCACGTGCCGCGTCGTGGCACTGCATGCTGCTGGCGATCACACGATCATCCTCGGGCAGGTCGACGCCGTCGAGTCGCGCAATACGCCGCCATTGCTGTTTCACGCCAGCCGTTTCGGGCGCTTCTCACCGGCGCAGGACGAGCCGTGGAGCCTCCTCGTCGACATGTGGTCCTGAATCGCGCCGCACTCGTCTCGTCTCGTAGTAATGGCATCGACGCCGGTCGTCCGGAGAATTCGAGCTCCCTCGCGAAGCGCAAGGCGCGCCAGTTGTTTTGCATATTTCACCGGAGCCGCCGAGGCAGTCTGACATGTCGATAAAGACCCGCTTTACCGAGTTGATGGGCATTGAACACCCGATCGTGCAAGGTGGCATGCAGTGGGTGGGACGCGCGGAGCTTGCGGCCGCGGTTTCGAATGCCGGCGGGCTCGGCATCATTACCGCCTTGACGCAGCCGACTCCGGAAGCTCTCGTCGAGGAAATCGAACGTTGCAGGTCGCTCACGCAGAAGCCATTCGGCGTGAATCTGACCCTGCTGCCGACGATCAACCCGCCGCCTTACGCCGAGTATCGGCGCGCCATCATCGAAAGTGGCGTCGGCATCGTCGAAACGGCCGGCGCCAAACCGCAAGAGCATGTAAGCGACTTGAAGGCGCACGGCATCAAGGTGATCCACAAGTGCACGTCGGTTCGGCATGCGCTTTCCGCCGAGCGACTGGGCGTCGATGCGATCTGCATCGACGGCTTTGAATGTGCCGGTCATCCTGGAGAGGATGACGTGCCCGGGTTGGTGCTGATTCCGGCAGCCGCCGACAAGTTGAGCGTCCCGATCGTTGCGGCCGGCGGCTTCGCGGATGGTCGCGGTCTGGTAGCGGCGCTTGCGTTGGGTGCGCAAGGGATCACGATGGGCACGCGCTTCTGCGCAACGAAGGAGGCGCCAATCCACGATCGCGTCAAGCAGCTCCTCCTCGATGGCGACGAGCGTAGCACCAACCTCATCTTCCGCAGTCTGCGCAACACGGCGCGGGTCGTGAAAAACAGGGTGTCGGATCAGGTGGTCGAGATCCTCGCGCGACCCGGCAGCACGTTTGACGATGTCGCGCACTTGGTGCGTGGGAGCGGCGGGCGAGAGGCGCTGGAGACCGGAAATATCGATGCCGGGTTGGTGTGGGCCGGACTGTCACAGGGCTTGATTCGTGACATCCCCACCGTCGCCGAGCTGATCGGCCGAATCGTCGACGAGGCGGGAGATATCGTTCGCGGTCGATTGAGTATCGCCGTTCGTGGTTGATCGGCCCGGTTGCATGGCGATTTGACCGTCGAGAGTCCGTGGCGGGTCGCCAAGAGCGAGTTCAATGCTCGTGGCGCTACGCCCTCGAGCGCAGTCGTGGCAGCTCGCGTTGCAGGGTCGCGATGGCGGCATCGATTTCCGCTGCGGTCGTGAACCGGCCGAGGCTGAAGCGCAGCGAGCTGTGCGCCAACTCATTGGTTCGGCCCATCGCCTGCAAGACATGTGATGGCGCATCCGAACCGGAGGAGCAGGCGGAGCCCGCCGAGACGGCGAGGTCGCGTAACGCGAACTGAAAACTTCCACCCGTGACGCCGTGAAACGAGACGTTCAGGACATTGGCGACCTGATGACGGGGATCGCCGTTCAATTCGACGCCACCGAGTGCCTGAATGCCCGCCCAGAGGCGGTCCCGTAGCTCGCGGATTCTGGCGCTGTCGTCAGCCATGTCGGCGACCGCCACCGACAGCGCCGCTCCCATGCCGACAATCTGATGGGTCGGGAGCGTTCCCGAGCGCAAGCCGTATTCCTGGCCGCCGCCGAAGAACAGCGGCTGCAGGCCAAGCCCCGGCGAACGGCGCATATACAACGCGCCGATGCCCTTGGGGCCGTAACACTTGTGCGCCGTCAACGACATGAGATCGATGCATGCCGACCCGACGTCGATCGGCAGCTTGCCCGCGCTCTGAGCCGCATCGACATGAAACACGACGCCGCGCTCTCGACAGGCCCGCCCTACAGCGGCCACGTCCTGAATGACGCCGATCTCGTTGTTCACGTGCATGAGCGATACCAGTATGGTGTCCGCACGGAGCGCGTCGATGACCTGCGCCGGGTCGACTGCCCCCGACGGGCCGGGTCTGAGATACGTGACTTCGAAGCCTTCGCGCTCCAACTGCCTGAGAGGATCGAGCACGGCTTTGTGCTCGGTCGCAGAGGAGATGATGTGCCGTCCGCGTCCGCGATTGAAACGCGCCGAGCCGAACAGCGCCAGATTGTTCGATTCAGTGGCCCCCGAGGTCCAGATGATGGCAGCGGGTGGGGCGCCGATGGCCTTCGCGACTTGAGCTCGCGCGGCTTCGACGAGGCTGCGTGCGCGTCGTCCATGTTCATGTCCGCTGGACGAAGGATTGCCGTGCGCACCTTTCGCGCCGAGGCATTCGATCATGCGCTCGGCGACTCGGGGGTCGATGGGCGTGGTGGCGGCGTAATCCAGATAGATGGGAAGTTCGGTGGTCATGGCGAAGTGTCGAGGGTTGGCGTTGCTGAGAGTGTGCGCAGTGCCCGGCCAATATGTTTTTCCACGGCGCTGATCGAGATGCCGTAGCGCGCAGCCATGGATTTGATGGACGCGCTTTCGAGGCGTGTGGCGAAGATGATGTCCCTGGTCCGCGCCGGCAGGGTGTTGAGCGCGGCCTGCGCGGCTTGCGCTGCCTCGCGCGCCAGCAAGATTCGCAACGGCGACCGGTCGTCGTGGGGATGGTCTTCATGAGTCAGCTCGCGATGCAAGCTGGCACAGCGGCTCCGCGCGCGGCGGCGTCGATCGACCATCACGGCATTCGCGACCTGGAATAGATACCGCTTCGGAAACTCCACCGTCCGCGACAGCTCGCATTGGAGCAATCGCAGGTAGACATCCTGGACACAGTCGTCCGTTTCGCTGGCCGCCCAACGATGTCGCAAGTAACCGCGCAGCTGTGGCTCGTAGGGCAGCATGCGATCGAGCAACTGCGCGTGCCGTGGCTGGTTGCGGCGGTCGGCCGCTGGATGAAAATGCAATTGCCCGCCGCTTGCCGGCATGCCTCGAGCCCCATGTTTTCGAGCGTCGCATGGAAACATGTTGGCGTTGAAAAATCCTTACCGAAGTTTGCCGAATCCGGGCCAGTCTTGGGATGTTCATCCACCGCAAGTCCGTCGAGTTGCAATTTCGATCTGGCTTGCAGCATGCTGCTGCAAACGCGGCGATGTCGGCGCGGCCGCGAGGTCCGTTTCCGGAAGAGGGCGAATGTCGAGCAAGGTCAGTCTGGACGAAGCGGATATCCGCATTCTGCGCGTGATGCAGGAAGACGCGACGCTGTCGGTTGCGGCGATCGCCGATCAGGTTCATCTGTCTCACAACGCCTGCTGGCGCCGGATCAAGCGTCTGGAACAGGCGGGTGTGATCAGTCGACGCGTGACGCTGCTCGATCCTGCGGCACTGGGGCTCGATATGACGGTCTTCGTGACCATCCGGGCGAGCGAGCACTCGGAGGAATGGTTGCAGGGCTTTGCAAAGGTGGTGAGATCGATCCCCGAGGTGATCGAGTTCTATCGCATGACCGGCGACATCGACTATATGCTGAAGCTGCGAGTGCAGAACATCACGGCCTATGACGCGGTCTACAAGCAGCTGATCAAGGCGGTGCGGCTGACGGATGTGAGCGCTGCGTTCGCCATGGAGGAGCTCAAGCACACTACGGCGCTGCCGCTGCGGAGTGCGGAATAAAACCGACCAGTGCGCCGGAAGCCACGGCAAGTGCGCTGTACGCCAGATCGAAGCTCATTTGCCGAAAGCATCCAGTGGAATTTTCAGATAGCGGATGCCGTTGGTCTCCGCTTGGGGCAGTCGGCCGCCGCGAATGTTGACCTGGATGGCGGGCAGTAGCAGTTGAGGAACCGACAGCGTGGCGTCACGCTGCTCGCGCATCAGCGCGAAATCCGCTTCGCTGACGCCATCGCGTACGTGGATGTTGTCGCTGCGCTGTGCACTGACGGTCGTCTGCCACGCATAGCTATCGCGGCCCGGAGCCTTGTAGTCGTGGCCAACGAAGATCCGGGTGCTGGCCGGCAGGGCGAGCAGGCGGCGGATCGAGCGATAGAGTCGACGTGCGTCGCCGCCGGGGAAATCGGCGCGGGCGGTGCCATAGTCGGGCATGAAGATCGTATCGCCAACGAACACCGCATCGCCGACCACATACGCCACGTCGGCGGGAGTGTGCCCGGGTACATGCAGGACCGTGGCCGTCAGTTGCCCAACGTTGAACCTGTCGCCATCGTCGAACAGACGATCGAACTCGCGCCCCTCGGTGGGCGCCATGTTGAAGAGCGCTCCGAAGGCTCGTCCGACATGAATGATATTGCGTCCGATCGCAAGTTGTCCGCCCAGGAGCGAATGCAGATAGGGTGCGGCGGAGAGGTGATCCGCGTGTGCGTGCGTTTCCAGCAACCATTCCACCGACAGCGCTTGCTGCTCGACGTAGGTGCGGATGGCTTGCGCCGAGCGAGTGGCGGTTCGCCCCGAAGCGGGGTCGTAGTCCAGCACGCTATCGATGATCGCCGCCGCTTTCGTCGCAGGGTCGTGGATGACATAGCTCGCCGTGCAGGAGGGTTCGTGAAAGAACGCCTGCACGATCGGCGAGCCCGGCCGTGCGGTCCGGATGGTCTCGGCAGCCTGCGCCAGTATTGAGTCGCTCATGACCCTCGAGACGCAAGCGGTCGAGCGAACCGCACTGCTGCAATGAAACTTTATTCAGTCTCCGGACAACATCGAGCGACTGGCCGCGGATGTGCGTGCGTTCATCGCTGCGCCGCCGCCCCGGATGGCGCAGTAGCGCAGCACGCGGCATGCCACCGCGCGTGCGACGGGATTTTCTCATGCTCCGGCTGTGCAGTGGCATCGAATGCGGAAGGCCGGCAGATCAAATGAAGCGCGTGTGCAGCGACCCAGCGGCGTACTCCGCTCGGCAAATCGTTTCGAGGAGCAGGTCGCGGTTGGTTTTCACGCCGTCGATCATGAGGGCAGCAAGCGCGGCGCGCATCCGTTCGATCGCTTCGGAGCGCGTGAAACCGTGTGCGATGACTTTGGCAAGCATTGGATCGTAATGGATCGACACGCGATCGCCGGCGCAATATCCAGCATCGATGCGCACACCGGTAGCCTCGGGGAGTGTCATTGTTTTGATGAGGCCAGGGGAGGGGAGAAAGCCCCGCGCTGGATCTTCAGCGCAGAGTCGACATTCGATGGCATGGCCGCGGGGTCGCAGCTGACGCAGTTGCTCCTCGCTGATCTCATCCAGTTCGAGCGCCAGCTGAGCTGCGACGAGATCGACACCGTAGACTTCCTCGGTAATCGGATGCTCGACCTGGATGCGGGTATTCATCTCGAGGAAGTAGAACTCACCCGAATGGGTGTCATAGATGAACTCGATTGTGCCCGCGCCGCGGTAACGTACCTTGCTCGCCAGTGCGAGGGCTGCCTGCGCCATGGCAAGGCGCGTGACTTCAGATAGTCCGGGGGCGGGCGTCTCCTCGATGATCTTCTGATAGCGGCGCTGAATCGAGCAGTCGCGTTCGCCGAAATGCAGCACGCGGCCATCGCCGAATCCGAAGACCTGGACTTCGATATGCCGGGCCCGTTCCACGTATCGCTCGAGATAGATACCTCCATCCCCGAACGAGCGCTGCGCAAGGTGGCTGGTCGTTGCCGCGGAGGTCTGTAATTGCTCCGGCCGATCGACGCGGTTCATGCCGATGCCGCCGCCGCCGGCGGCAGCCTTGACCAGCAATGGGAAACCCACACCTTCAGCGGCACGGATCAGTCCGCGACCGTCGAGATCGACGCGGCCGGTACCGGGAACGACCGGCACGCCCGCATCGATCGCAACAGCTCTCGCGCGCGCCTTGTCGCCCATCAAGACCATTTGCTCGGGTTCGGGGCCGATCCAAACCAGTCCCGCCGCCCGAACGGCCGCGGCGAATTCAGCGTCTTCGGACAGGAATCCGTAACCAGGATGAATCGCGCCTGCGCCGCTAGCGATGGCCGCTGCGATGATCCGCTGCACATCCAGGTAGCCATCGCCGGGTTTTGCGCCGGCGACGGAAACGCTCGAATCGGCAAGCGATACATGCATGGCACTCGCATCCGCCGCGGAGTGGATGGCGATACTGCGCAGCCCGAGCGATCGGCAGCTGCGGATGATTCGACAGGCGATCTCGCCCCGATTCGCGATCAGCACGCTCTGGAAACGTCGTGCCGCTGGTGATTGCCGCGGCCCGGCGGAGGAGATGTTCGTCATCGAATCACCACGCCGACCAACCCGCATCGACTGCGATCGTAACCCCGTGAACGGCATCCGCATCCTCCGAGGCCAGGTAGACGGCTGTTCCCGTCAGCTCCTGTGGCTGCAGGAAGTCGCGGCCCGTCGGCGTCATCGCGCGCATCTGCGCCATGTAGGCTTCCATGTCGGGACCTCGCAGGTGTGCGTTGAGCGGGGTTGCGATGTTGCCCGGCGCGAGCGAGTTGACGTTGATGTTGTAGCGACCGAGCTCGACCGCGAGTGCTTTCGTCAGGTTGACCAGGCCGCCCTTGGCTGCGCAGTAAGCCGGGCAGTTGGGGCCGGCGCCCAGTCCCCAGATCGAGGAGACGTTGACGACTTTGCCGCGACCCTTGCGACGGAATTCCGGCAGCGCGGCGCGTACCAGGAAAAAGGCTCCCTTGAGATTGAGGTCGAGCTGCTCGTCCCAGATCTCCTCCGTCGTCTGCTCCACCGGCACGGTCCGGAACACACCCGCGTTGTTCACGAGGATGTCGACGGTCCCATGACTCTCAATGACAGCCGCCACGAGCTGTTCGATCTCGGCCACTTTGGAGCAATCTGCTCGTACTGCGATCGCTCGACCGCCGTTCTCGACGATCTTGTTTACTACGCGCGTGGCATTCTCGGCGCTGCGTGCATAGTTGACGACGACCTTGGCGCCCTCGGCGCCATAACGAATCGCAATTGCCTCGCCGATGCCCTGAGACCCACCGGTAACGATCGCAACCTTATCTTTCAAACGCATGCTTCTCTCCATTGCCGTTCACAGGATCTCAAGCGAGATTGGTCAGAACGGCGCGCAAGGTCGCACCGATTTCATCGATCTGTGCCGGCTCGATGACCAGTGGCGGCGACATCACCAGCATTCGTGGAACGCCGTCCGGCTGCTTATCGGCCACGCGATCCGTCGTGGATCATTGAAGCGTAAGGCCGGCGCGCGTGGATACCAAAGCTCGCGCACTCGCGCCAGGCGTCGCCGTGACGACCTGGAAGCACCGGTACACGATACTGGCCATCATCCTGGTCACGTACCTGATCTCGTATCTCGATCGAATGGTGATGGCCACCGCCATTCCATTCATCGCCGCCGACCTGCAGCTTTCGCCCATGGCCATGGGGCAGACGTTGAGCGCATTCTTCGCGGGCTATGCACTGATGCAGATTCCGGGCGGCTTGCTGGCCGATCGGTTCGGACCACGCCTGGTTCTCACCGCGAGCATTGCTCTGTGGTCGGTCATGACGGCGATGACGGGCATGGCTGCGGGGCTGATGGCCATGCTGATCATCCGAGTGCTGTTCGGCGTGGCGGAGGCGCCATGTCCCACCGCCATCTCCAAGGCGGTATCACAGTGGTTTCCCACACGTGAGCTGTCGCGAACGACCGGATTGCTGGTGGGAGCCACCGCGGTCGGCGCCAGCGTCGCACCGATTTTCGTCGTGGCGCTGATCGCCAACTGGGGATGGCGTGCCGTGTTCTATTCGCTGTTCGTGCCGGGAGTCGTGCTGGCGCTGGTCGTCTGGCGCTATGTCACGAACTCACCGGCCGAAAGCCGGCATGTCACGGCACAGGAGCTCGCCGATTACGACGACGAGCGCTCCATGGAACATGCCCCGCTCAAAGCTTCTCTCATGCAGTCCTTGCGGACTACTGCGGTACTGTGGTGCGCGGCGAGTTTTTTTCTGGTGGGGATGACCAACTGGGGCCTGCTGACCTGGATTCCCTCCTATCTGTTGCAGGCACGAGGATTCAGCGCGGAGAAGATGGGGTACTTCGCTTCGCTCATCAACCTGGCAGGCGCCGTTGGTTTCTCGTTGGGTGGCTATCTGTGCGACAAGTACTTCCGCCACAACATGGGATTGCTGATCTCGATCGGCGCGGTGCTCAGCGGCGCTACGACATACTTTGCCGCCACGGCCGCGAGCGGAGAATGGGCCGCAGTTTGTTTCGCGGCTGCACTACTCACGAGCGGCTTCGCCATCACACCGATTCTGACGTTGCCTCTGATCGTCGTGCCCAAACATGCGGTGGGCGGGGCCTTCGGCATCGTCAACACGGCCGGCCAGCTGGCCGGGCTGTGTTCGCCGCTGCTCATCGGCTACTTGCTCGATCTGACCGGGGGCAACTACCGGTTCGTTCTCTACTCGCTGGTGGCCTGTTCGTTGAGCGCCCTTCTTCCGATCTTGAACATTCGCTACTCTCCAGGCGGTCCGGATGCCAAGGGGAAGCATTGAGCTGCTCGCCATGAACATCGCAACGAGCGTTACCATTGCCGATCTCAACGTCTATCCCGTGAAGTCGTGCCGCGGTATCCCGCTGGACGCGGGTGAGGTGCGCGCCACCGGCTTCGATGGCGATCGTCACTGGATGATCATCAACGACAAGGGGCGATATCTTTCCCAGCGGGAGCTGCCTCGCATGGCGCTGATCGCGCCGGAAATCACGACGAGCGGGTTGACGCTGAATGCACCGGGCATGCCACAGCTGGATATCACATCCGGTTCGCAGAGCGCCGCCATCGAAGTCACGGTGATGATGGATCGCTGCAGGGCCTTCCATTGCGGAGATGCGGCCGCGCAATGGCTGACGCAGTTTCTCGGCAGGCCGGTCAGGCTGGCGCGTTTCGATGCAACCTGTACGCGTGCAGTCCACCCGTCGCTCTGGAAGGGAGATATCGATTCGATAGTCGAGTTCTGCGACGCGTTCCCGTTCCTGATCATTTCGGAAGCCTCGCTGGATGACCTGAACGCCAGACTGCCTTCACCGCTGCCCATGAACCGTTTCCGGCCAAGCATCGTGCTGCGCGGCTTGCAGCCGTACGATGAGGATCGAATTCACGCGCTCGTGGTTGGCGATGTCACGTTACGACTGGTCCGATCTTGCACTCGCTGCGTCATCACCACCACGGATCAGTCTGCCCCCGCTTGGAAGGCAAGCAGGCGTATCGGGCGACAAGTCATCGCCGGTGTGGCACGAGTTCAAGGCACCCGCGTGATCGGGCCGCAGACAGGGTGGATCGGGTGATGGCCGGTCACCTACGGCGATCTCCTCGAACAGCACGCCGCTGCCGCAGTTGTATGTAATCGAAGCAGGAAGATGCTATCTCAGCTCGAAGCTCCAGCATCATGTGGTGCTCCCGTGCTCTGTTTGTCGGTTCTGCATCGTTCATACGCAATGCATCTGCTGAGTGCGTTGCGCACCGACCCTTGTGTTCCAACCATCATCATCGGTTTCCGGTTTCCGGGAGACGCGTCGCGAGCACCATGCATGCACTCCCACGCAGCGTCGGCGCGGGCGGCTCACGTGGGCGCGTCCGCGATCAAGGCCGCGCGTTCCGCGCGGGCACTACCGCGCGCAGGTCTTGACCATCGGCGACTCATGGGAGCCCGGCAATCGGTAGCTATGTCTGCACCGTTTGAATATTGTTCGGGAGGCAGGGGCCTTGACCGCGAATGGATGCGATGCGCGACCGATTGCGTAGGCTTGCGACGATCTGAGACAGTGTCATATCGCCATCACCCGCGACTACATGCGAAAGGGACTTTCGCTTCGGATCGCGACACGTGAATTTGCTAGAAGCCGTCAGTTTCGCGCGTAACGGAGTTGTCCATCTCCGGAAGACACTCGCACGCGAATGGAGCCGTTGTCGGCTGGCTCGGACGCGAATGTGCGAGGATGAGATGGACGCTGCCAAGATCGGGCATGAAAGTAAGCCGGTGAGTGTCTCGCCGGTCCGCTATGTTCTTTTACCGCTTGCACAGTCGGTGACTGGCTATACGGTTAAGGCCATGGAACGGAAGATCGAGCGCGGGGACTGGCAAGAAGGGAAGGTGTGGAGACGAGCCCCGGATGGACATATCTGTATCGATCTTCTGGGCTATGAGAGATGGATTGAAGGTCGATGAATCGGCGCGCGCGATGGGAGTAGCAGCGTCCATTCGGCAGCAGATGGCGCAGAACGTTTTGAGGCTGAGGGGTGCATTCACGCGGAGGATGGGTTCAGTATGGGCAGAAAGTCTCAGAGTGGAGGAGTAAAGGCGAAGGGACGCAATCGTATTGAGTTCACCATTTTCTACCAAGGCAAGCGTTATCGGCCGACCTTGGAGCGCACGCCCTCGGAAGCAAACCTGCGACGCGCGCGACTACAACTGGTCGACATCAATCGTCGAATAGCGGCGGGAAATTTTGTTTTTGCCGAGGAGTTCCCGGACTATCGTTACCTGGACGAATTCGCGCAGGAAAATGAGAAGCTGCAGAAGGCGACCTGCGGGGAGGTCTTTGATAGGTTCATCGCTCACTGCTCGATGCGGGTCGACATGAACGATATGGCGTACTCTTCCATGAGAGGGTACGAGAAGATTCTGGATGCAGTGTGGCGCCCACTGATCGGCGACGAGGAGTTCGAAGGTATCGTTTATTCGCGCTTGGCGGAAATCGCGGCCGCTCATACAACCAAGAAGAAAACATACAACAACGTGGTGAGCGCATTACGATGCGCCTTCGACTTTGGTTACAAGGATCATCCTGAAAAGCACAATCCAGCATCGGGGCTCACGACGTTCCGCATCCAGAAAAAAGATCGGCCGCCGATCGACCCGTTTACGATTCAGGAAGGTGAGCTGATCGTCGCCGCCTCGCATGAGGAATTCGGGCTGGCTCACGGCAACTACGAGGAGTTTCGTTTCTTCACGGGGCTGCGCCAGTCAGAGCAGATTGCGCTGACCATCCAAGACTGCGACCTGACGGCAGGCAAGATCAGTATCAACAAGGCAGTCGTATATCGCAAACACAAGAATCGCACCAAGACCGGGGTGGATCGCGAGATCGCGCTTTGCGGTCGCGCCTTCGATGTTTTGAAGCGTCAACTCTCGCTGCGAGAAGAGCTACGCCGAGTTGGGAAAATTGATCACGACCTCGTGTTCTTCGACGCGGACGGCGCGCCGATTATCAACCTGTCGTATCCATATCGACGGTGGGGCTACGTGCTGGAATCGCGGAAGGTGCGTTATCGGGAGCCGTACAACGCTCGCCACTCATGCGTCAGCTGGCGGCTCATGGCCGGGCACAACGTCATGCTGGTGGCAGAGGAAGATGGCCACAGTGTGGCGACGATGCTGAAAACGTATGCAGCGTGGACGAAGGGCGCCACCCCGGCGGACGTTGAGATCATCAAGCGCGCGATGGAGCGCTCGCCATTTCCGCCGTCATTGGGACCATCGCCCGGTGCTCCGCGGTTCAGCGGATTCGATGGAATTCGTCCCCCTCAGTCCTCGGAATTTGCCACCAAACTGCCACCACGGCGGAGTGAGGGAAGGCTAAGTTCGCGAAAACAAAGGAAAAAATTGGTGGAGGCGGCGGGAATCGAACCCGCGTCCGCAAGCACTACGCTACAGGACCTACATGCTTAGCCCATTCTTTGTATCTCGCCGGGCGCTACCCGAAGGGCAGGGAAGACGCACGACCAGCTGCAGAGCGTTTTAACGAGGCGGCCTGGAGCACACCGACTCGCGAGCTTGTGAGCGCGTCCCCCAATCTGGATGCACAAGCACATACCAGGCGGAGGTTAGGCGGGATTAAGCCGCCAGAGCGTAGTTGTCGTCGTTTGCAACTATAAGTTTGTAAGCAGTTTAAGGAGTTACCTACAACTCCGCATGCACCTGGAGTTTCGCCACCCACGTCGAAGCCGGTCGCCCCCGTAAGGTGTCGCCACTCTTGGCAACGGTGGCTAGTGTAAGGGCAATCTGGCGGATCTCAAGGGTGCAGCGGCTATTGATTCGAGCAAAGGGTCACAATAAGCGCGCCAAACGCGCGGAACCGGCTGACTGCATGCGATCGCCGCGGGTTCCGCAACTGGACCGTGCCACCGAGCTTAACGCGAGTACCCGCGGACCCGCGTTCAGCGCTTCGTATGTTTCATCAAGCGCGACTTCTCGCGCTGCCAGTCACGATCCTTGGAGGTGGCGCGCTTGTCGTGCTCCTTCTTGCCCTTGGCCAGGCCGATGCGCAGTTTGGCGCGTCCCGCCTTCCAATACAGCTCCAGCGGCACCAGCGTGTAGCCCTTGCGCTCCACGGCGCCCACCAGTCGGTTGAGTTCCGCGCGGTTCAGCAACAGCTTGCGCGTGCGGATCGGGTCAGGAATCACATGCGTGGAAGCCGTGGGCAGGGGCGAGATGTGGGCGCCATAGAGGAAAGCCTCTGCGTTCTTCAGGAACACGTAAGCTTCCTTCAGTTGCACGCGCCCGGCGCGCAGGCTCTTGACCTCCCATCCCTGCAACTCCAATCCGGCCTCGTAGGTCTCCTCGATGAAGTACTCGAAGCGCGCCTGCCGGTTTTCGGCGATGGTCGGGTTGTCGTTGGCTTTCTGCTGCTTGCTCATAGAGTGCGCGGATTGTACCGTGCCGGCGCATGCGTGAAGTAACTCGAAGTGCCCTGGTTCCCTATACGGCCGAACAAATGTTCGCGCTGGTGGAAGACATTGAGCAGTATCCGCAGTTCGTGCCGTGGATTTCCTCGGCGAAAAAGCTGGAAAGCACACCGGACCAGGTCACCGGGCGGCTGGAAATGCAAAAGGCCGGGGTGCGTGAGGCGTTCACCACGCGCAATTTCCTGAAGCGCCCCACGGAAATGTTGATGACGCTGGTGGACGGCCCTTTCAAGACTTTCGAGGGCCGTTGGACGTTCACGCCGCTCGGCGATCGAGGCGTGAAGGTCGGACTCAGCGTCCGCTTCGAATTCGCCAACGCCATGCTGGGCATGCTGCTGTCTCGCACCTTCGAGAAGAACGTTGGCGAGATGATCGATGCCTTCGTCGATCGGGCTCGCGCCATTTATGGAAAAGATGCCCGAAGCTGAGTTGCTGCGCGTTCGCGTGGTCTACGCGCTGCCGGATCATCAAGCCTGTGTCGATCTGCAGTTGCCACCGGGCACGTCGTTGACCGAGGCCGTAACGCGCTCGGGACTGCTGCGAAAATTTCCGGAAGCCGCGGCGCGCCCTCTGAGCTGCGCCATTTTTGGCAGGGCAGTGCCGCTGACCTACGAGCTACGCGATGGCGACCGCATCGAAATCCTGCGGCCGCTGCTGATCGATCCAAAACAGAGCAGGCGGGAAGCGGCGGAGCGCACTCGCGCTCAATCGAAGGGACGGAAGTAGCGGGTGCCCGACTACTTCTCGACGGCCGCGGTCTTCACTTTGGGTTCCACCGTGTCTTTCGGCCGCTCGATGCGCTCGACCTTATCCGAAGCGTCGAAGAACACTATGAAGTGGCGTTGCCGCGGTTGGTCCCAGCGGCCCCGCTTGAGGTAATAGACATAGTCCCAGCGGTTGTTGACGAACGGGTCAGCGACCATGGGTGTCCCAAGCAGCGATCTCACCTGGACGCGTGTCATGCCCACGGCCACCCGGTCGATGTCCTCGCGGTCGAGAAAATTCCCTTGTTGAATATCGACGCGATGGACGCATCCAGACAGGCCCGCCGCGCCCAACAGGGCCGCGGCCAACGAGGCAAGAATTCGCACTCGAAAGTAGTTGATCTGTGTCATTTCGGGGTGGAGCATGCGGCGTGGCTGCGGGATAATGCGTCGGGATGATACTCAAAACCCGTCGAACTCGCAGCGGGATGCGCAGCGAGGGTCGATCTGAGGACCAAGCACGTGGAAACCAGCGATTTGCGCAAGGCCGGGCTCAAAGTCACGCTGCCTCGTATCAAGATTCTCGAAATTCTCGGCACGGCCACACCGCGGCACATGAGCGCGGAGGACATCTATAAGCACTTGCTCGAATCGCACGAGGACATCGGACTGGCCACGGTCTATCGCGTGCTGACGCAGTTCGAGGCCGCGGGGCTGGTGACCCGTCATCACTTCGAAGGCACCACGGCGGTGTTCGAGCTCAACGAGGGCCAGCACCACGACCACATCGTCTGCTTAGGTTGCGGCCGCGTCGAAGAGTTCATGGATGCGGGCATCGAGGAGAAGCAGCGACAGATCGCGGCCCGGTTGAAGTACGAGTTGAAGGATCACTCGATGATCCTGTACGGCTATTGCAGCCGGCCGGATTGCCCGGCCCGCAAGGGCCGCAATTAGAATTCCCGCAAGGGCTGCAATTAGCGCTCCCGCAAGGGCCGCAACTGACGGCTCGTTAGCGCCGGGCCGGCTTCTTCCGGGCTGGCGCGGCAGCCTTGGCGGGTGCCTTGTTCGCACCACCTGCGGCACTCTTGGCCGACGCCTTCGATGGCGCTGGCCGCAGCATCTCAGCGGCGTGTTCCCGGGCCTTGTCGGTGACGTTGATGCCGCCCAACATGCGGGCGATCTCTTCCACGCGTTCATCGTCAGTCAATGTGTGCAGGGCGGTGCGCGTGGTCTTGCCATCTGTGAGCTTGGTGACGCGCACATGCGCGTGAGCCTGGCTCGCAACCTGAGGTAAGTGCGTGACGCAGAGCGCTTGCGCTCGCTCGCCCAGGGTTCGCAACTGACGCCCCACGATCTCGGCCACGCCGCCGCCCACGCCAGCATCCACTTCGTCGAACACCAGGCAGGCCAGTGAGCCGGCGAGGGCGTCGGTCTGCACGGCGGCCACCTGAATGGCCAGGCTGATGCGCGACAACTCACCGCCTGAGGCGACCTTGGCCAACGGCCGCGGCGGCTGCCCCGGATTGGCGCTCACCAGGAACTCGACGTCATCGGCGCCATTCACGCCGGGCGACTCGGCGGGACGCACGTCGATCTGAAATTTCCCGCCCGGCATGCCGAGCGTTTGCATCAACGCGGTGATGCTCTCACCCAGGCTCCGTGCGGCGGACTTGCGTGCGCTCGTGAGCTTGTCGCAGGCGGCTCGAAACTTCTTCTGGGCTTCATCGAGCCGCTTTTCGATCTGCGCCATCGATGCTTCCAGCGAATCCAGGCGCTGAAACTCCTGCTGCAACTCGGATTGCAGCGCGAGCAGGCCATTGAGCTCGACGCGGTGCTTGCGCGCGATGGACTCCATCGCTGCGAGTCGTTGCTCGACCCATTCCTGACGCGCCGGATCGGCATCGAGATCGGACTCATAGCGTTCCACCGATTCGACGCCTTCGCGCAGTGCGATCAGGCTTTCCTCGATCAGTTGCGCCATCGGCGCGAACTTCGGATCGAGATCGCGGACATGCCGCGCGGTGGTCAGCGCTCGTGAGATGACCTGTTCGGCACTCACATCGTCCGCTTCACGCAGCAATTGCATGATCTCGCGCGCGCTCGAGGCGAGCCGTCCACGCTGTGACAATCGTTGCCGCTCGGCGCTTAGCTCTTCGCTTTCTCCTTCCTTGAGATCGAGCGCTTGCAGCTCGCTCAAGTGATAGCGCAGCAGTTCGAGCCGCGCTTCACGATCTTGTGCCGATGCGGCGGCGAGATCGCGCTCTTCTTTCACTTCTGATAGAGCGCGCCACGCGGTAGCGACCGCGTTCAGCAACTCTCGGTGCTCGCCGCTTTGATCGAGCAGCTCGCGCTGCGCGGCCCGGCGCACCAGCGACTGATATTCCATCTGGCCGTGCACGTCGACGAGCGTCTCGCCAAGCTGTCGCAGCGCCTGCACGGGCATCGCTTGTCCATTGACATACGCGCGAGAGCGGCCGTCCGCCGCGATCACACGGCGCAACACGCATTCGCCTTCATGTTCGATGGACTGGTCGGCGAGCCAGGCATGCGCGGCCGCGTTCTTTTCGATCGCAAACGTCGCCGAGACCTCGGCGCGTTCGGCGCCATGACGAACGACTTCAGCGCCGGCGCGCCCGCCGGCGGCAAGCAGCAGGGCGTCGACGAGAATGGACTTGCCCGCGCCGGTCTCGCCGGTGAGTACCGTCAAACCCGGGCCAAGCTCCAGCTCGACCGCGTCGATGATGGCAAAGTCGCGGATCTGAATATGAGTAAGCATCTTCGCTTCGAGGCGTAATCGCGGCGGACGTTAGTCGGAGGTTTGATAGGGGGCGGTGCGGTCACCGCGGCCCCAGCGCAGCTTCGAGCGCAGCGTGCGATAGTAATCGTGATCGGCCGGATGCAGCAGAGTGACGTTGGCGGCGGCGGGTTGAACGATCAGCCGATCTCCCTGCGATAGCGCGCCGAGCGAAACACCGTCGCAAGTGACCTGGCCGTTGCTGTCGGGCCGATCCAGCAGGCGCACTTCGATCACCGAAGTCCGGCGCACGACGATGGGCCGGTCCGAAAGCGTGTGCGGGCAGATCGGCGCCAGCACCACCGCGTCCAATCCCGGATACAGGATCGGCCCACCGCACGAGAGCGCGTATGCGGTCGAGCCCGTGGCCGTGGCGATCACCAGACCGTCGCCGCCATGCGTGTTCACATAGCGGCCGTCGATATAGGTCTCGAAATCGAGGATGCGGCCGGTCTGCCACTTCTGCAGCACCACGTCGTTCAGGCCGCTGCACTGGCGGTCTGGAGCGCCGGGTGAGATCAAGGTTGCCTGGAGCATCGCGCGCTGATCGCTGACATAACGGCCGGCGAGGATCTCGTCGACACACGGGCCGAGCTCGGCCGGTCCGATGTCGGCGAGGAAACCCAACCGGCCACGGTTGATGCCGAGCACCGGGATGGCGCACGGCGCGGCCAGGCGGGCCGCGTGCAGCATCGAACCGTCGCCACCGACGGCGACCAGCAGATCGGCGGTCGGGCACAGGTCCGCTTCAGGCATGCGCTCCACGGCCACATCGCGATAGTCGATGCTGGTTGCCGCGTCGATCAGCACGCGCCGCCCGCGGCTGTGAAGATGGGCCGCGAGGACCTGTAATGTCTCCGCGACACGAAGGTCGCGCGTGTTGCCGATGATGGCGATGGTCTGAAAAGGGCGGGGCGGTGCGGGCATGGATGCGGTTTGTAGCACGGACTTACGTCGGCCAGCCACGCGAATGCACAACATGAATGCGTCATACAGCGCGTGATACAGGGCAGTTGTGTGCCGGCGGCGCGCCCCCACATTGTCGAGTGGGCCAATCCTGCCCCGGCAGATGCCGGGCGCGATGGCGCCAGTACCTGCTGTCAGCGAAGGTATGACTGTATGCTTGACACCGCGGGGCGGCGTGCTTAGCTTCCTCAGACAGCGGCGCTGCACTGCGGGTTGGTGCAAAATGCCTTCTGTCACAAAGGGTTTCAGTCCTGAACGCGGCCGGACCCAGAAGGTCCGATGTGAACGCTGCCCGAACCGAAAGATGCCGACGCCGAGCCACGACGAAGCGCTGAACGAGCGAGCCCAGCACCTGCTACGGTTGCTGGTGGAGCACTATATTCGCGACGGACAACCTGTCGGGTCGCGCACCCTGTCCCGTGACGTGGGGCTCAGCCTCAGCGCCGCCACGATTCGCAATGTCATGGCGGATTTGGAGGAACTGGGTTTCGTCACCTCGCCGCACACCTCCGCCGGTCGCGTGCCCACTGACAAGGGTTATCGCTTCTTCGTCGACACCTTGCTCAAGTACGAGCCGCTGGACGACGAGAAGATCGCCGCCATCCAGTCCCGTTTTGGCGAGCACAGCGCCGATCACAAGGCGCTGGTCGCGGCTGCCTCGCAGATGCTCTCCAGCGTCACCCGCCTCGCGGGCGTGGTGACCTTGCCGCGCCAGAGCCATTCCTCGCTCAGCCAGATCGAGTTCGTGCCGCTGTCGGATAACCGCGTGCTCGCGGTGATGGTGGTCAACGGCCGCGAAGTGCAGAACCGCATCGTGCAATTGGAGCGGCACTACAGCGTCGAGGAGTTGCGCCGGGCTTCGAACTATTTGAACCAGGAGTTCGGCGGCAGGGAATTGAGCGCGGTACGCGAGCACCTGCTCAGTCAGCTGAAGGAAACGCGCGAATCGCTGAATCAGGTGATGTTGGATGCGATCCATCTGGCGCAGCACGTGATGATGCCGCAAGCCTCCGGCGGCCGCATGGAATATGTCATCGCCGGCGAAACCAACCTCATGAGCTTTGCCGAGCTATCCAATGTCGAGAAACTGCGCCGCCTGTTCGAGGCGTTCACGCAGCAGCGCGACATCCTGCATCTGCTCGACCAGAGCCTGAAAGCCGAGGGCGTGCAGATCTTCATCGGCCAGGAATCCGGCTACACCATCCTGGACGATTGCAGCGTGGTCACCGCGCCTTACACGCTGGACCAGGAAGTCGTCGGCGTACTGGGGGTCATCGGTCCGACCCGCATGGCCTACGAGCGCATCATTCCCATCGTCGATATCACCGCGAAGCTGCTCGGCTCCGCCTTGAATTCTCGCTCCTGAGCCGCCATTCCCCCTCGGCCCCGACTGGCGCCCGTGCCCGGACGCAGTCAGGCATGAGGTTGGCCGCCCGATCAGGCAGAATGCCGCCCCTTTAAAGATAACGAGCCCCCGCTCGCGCCCCCACTCGACGTGGGCGGGCCCAGGCGGGGGGCGAGCCATTTGCGAGAGGAGGAACAGAATTCATGAGCACGCCCAACGAGCAGGATCGCCTCAGAGGTGCCAGTGGGGGCGCCAATGGCGACGCCCAGCCCTCCCAGGACGTTGCCGATCTGCAGGCCGCCCTGGCCGCCGCCGAGGCTCGCGCCCTGGAGAGTCGCGACCTGTATATGCGTGCATTGGCGGAGATGGAGAATATTCGCAAGCGTGCCTCGCGCGATATCGAGCAGGCGCATAAATACGCCGTCGACCGTTTCGCCAACGATCTGATCGCCGTGAAGGACAGCCTGGAACTGGGCCTGCAGGCCGCCGGCGATGTCCAGACCCTGCGCGCCGGCACCGAGGCGACCCTGAAGCAGCTGGCGAACGCGTTCGAAAAGAACGGCCTGACCGAGATCGACCCGCTCGGCCAGCCGTTCAACCCGGAGCACCACGAGGCCATGGCGATGCAGCCCTCGACCGAGCACGTGCCGGACAGCGTGACGCAGGTGGTGCAGAAGGGCTACCTGCTCAACGGCCGGCTGCTGCGTCCGGCCCGGGTCATCGTGGCCAAGGCGCCGTGAGGCGGCCCTTGTAAATAACCACACCATCCGCAGATAGCGCCACAAGAGACCGGTTGGCAAGCACATGAACCCAGGCTATGAACCCAGGCTATGAACCATGCGCTCGGCTGGCCAGATTTACAGTTATCAACATTCTAATTAACGGACCTTTTGCAGGAGACCTTGGGCCATGAGCAAAGTCATCGGCATCGACCTCGGCACGACCAACTCGTGCGTCGCGATCATGGAGGGCGGCAAGCCGCGTGTGATCGAAAACAGCGAGGGCGATCGCACCACTCCGTCCATTGTCGCTTTCACCAAGGACAATGAAGTACTGGTCGGCCAGTCCGCCAAGCGCCAGGCAGTCACCAATCCGCAGAACACCCTGTTCGCGATCAAGCGACTGATCGGTCGCCGCTTCGAAGACAGCGTCGTCCAGAAGGACGTCGACATGGTGCCGTACAAGATCGCGAAGGCCGACAACGGCGACGCGTGGGTGGAAGTGCAGGGCAAGAAGATGGCCCCGCAGGAAATCTCCGCGCGCGTGCTGATGAAGATGAAGAAGACCGCCGAGGACTTCCTCGGGACCCCGGTCACCGAGGCCGTCATCACCGTGCCGGCCTACTTCAACGACTCGCAACGCCAGGCGACCAAGGACGCCGGCCGCATCGCGGGCCTCAACGTCAAGCGCATCATCAACGAGCCGACCGCCGCGGCGCTGGCCTATGGCCTCGACAAGCAGGGCGGTGACCGCAAGATCGCGGTGTACGACCTGGGTGGCGGCACCTTCGACGTGTCCATCATCGAAGTGGCCGACGTCGACGGCGAGCGTCAGTTCGAAGTGCTCGCGACCAACGGCGACACGTTCCTCGGCGGCGAGGACTTCGACAAGCGCGTCATCGACTACCTCGGCGAAGAGTTCAAGAAGGAGAGCGGCGTCGACGTGCGTCGTGATCCGCTCGCCATGCAGCGCCTGAAAGAAGCGGCTGAGAAAGCCAAGATCGAGCTGTCGAGCAGCCAGCAGACCGAAATCAACCTGCCGTACATCACGGCGGACGCTTCCGGTCCGAAGCACCTCAACATCAAGCTGACTCGCGCCAAGCTCGAGTCGCTGGTCGAGGACCTGGTGAACAAGACCATCGAGCCGTGCCGGATTGCGCTGAAGGATGCCGGACTGTCCATCAAGGACGTGTCCGAGGTGATCCTGGTCGGCGGCCAGACCCGCATGCCGCTGGTGCAGAAGGCGGTGAAGGACTTCTTCGGCAAGGAGCCGCGCAAGGACGTGAATCCCGACGAGGCCGTGGCGGTGGGCGCCGCGATCCAGGGCGGCGTGCTGTCCGGCGAAGTGAAAGACGTGCTGCTGCTCGACGTGACGCCGCTGTCGCTCGGTATCGAGACGCTCGGTGGCGTGATGACCAAGCTGATCGAGAAGAACACCACGATTCCCACCAAGGCGAATCAGACCTTCTCGACCGCCGACGACAACCAGAGCGCCGTGACCATTCACGTGCTGCAGGGTGAGCGTCAGCGCGCGGCCGACAACAAGTCGCTGGGCCAGTTCAACCTGGAAGGCATTCCGCCGGCGCCGCGTGGCATGCCGCAGATCGAAGTCACGTTCGACATCGATGCCAACGGCATCCTGAACGTGTCGGCGAAGGACAAGGCCACCGGCAAGGAACAGAAGATCGTCATCAAGGCGTCTTCCGGCCTGAGCGAGGACGAGATCAAGCGCATGGTGAAGGACGCCGAGGCGCACGCCGAGGAAGATCGCAAGTTCCGCGAGCTGGTCGAGGCCCGCAACAAGGCCGACGCGTTGGTGCATGCAACCGAGAAGACGCTGAGCGAGCTGGGCGAGAAGGTCCCGGCCGGCGATCGCGCCAATATCGAAAACGCCGTGTCCGATCTGAAGCGCGCGCTGAGCGGTGATGACAAAGACATCATCGAGAAGAAGGCGGCTGAAGTGAGCCGGCTGGCGGCCACTCTGGCGCAGCAGTCCGCTGAAGCAGGCGCTGCTCCGGGCGGCGCGGGCCCGCAGGGCTCGGCTGGCGGCGCTGGCGGCAACGGCAGCGACGACGTGCTCGACGCCGAGTTCGAAGAAGTCAAAGACAAGAAGAAGTAACGATGCGGAGCCGGGCCCGGAAGACGTTTGCTGTCTGCCGGGCCCGACTCGTTTTCAGGTGGCATGATGCCCGCCCGCGCAGGCATCATGCGCGCAGTCCGATCTGGGGTGGGGTCTCTATCCGCTAATGTCAAAGCGCGACTACTACAAGGTTCTCGACGTAGCCCGCACGGCCACGGAGGCCGAGATCAAGAAGGCTTATCGCCGTCTGGCGATGAAGTTCCATCCGGATCGCAACCCCAACGACGCAGAAGCCGAAGAGAAGTTCAAGGAGTGCAAGGAAGCCTACGAGGTCCTGACCGACGCGCAGAAGCGCGCCATCTACGATCAGCACGGTCACGAGGGCTTGTCCGCTCGCGGTGGCGCCGGCTATAGCGCCTCCGACGCGTTCAGCGACATCTTCGGCGACGTCTTTGGAGATATTTTCGGCGGCGGCCGCCGTGGCGGACGCCAGCAGGTATTTCGTGGCGCCGACCTGCGCTACGACCTCGAGCTCGATCTCGAACAGGCCGTGTTCGGCCACTCCGCGGATATCGAATTCACCACGCTGGTCGAGTGCGAGCCGTGCTCGGGCACGGGCGCCGCGCCCGGCTCCAAGCCCACCACGTGCGATACCTGTAACGGTGCCGGTCAGGTCCGCATGCAACAGGGTTTCTTCGCGGTTCAGCAAACCTGTCCGCGTTGCAAAGGCCGCGGCCAGATCGTCAGTCAGCCGTGCGATTCCTGTCTCGGGCAGGGCCGGCTGCGCAAAAAGAAGAATCTCACCGTCAAAGTCCCGCAGGGCGTCGACAACGGCGACCGCATCCGCCTGACCGGCGAAGGCGAGGCCGGGCGCAATGGCGGGCCGCCGGGCGATTTGTATGTCGAGATCCGAGTGCGCGAGCACCCGATCTTCGAGCGCGATGGCAGTCATCTCTCCTGCGAAGTGCCCGTGAGCTTCGTTACCGCGGCGCTAGGTGGCACTGTCGAAGTGCCGACACTCGGCGGCACGGTCGAATTGAAAGTGCCCGCCGAAACTCAGTCGGGTCGCGTGTTCCGTTTGCGCGAGAAGGGCGTAAAGCCCGTGCGGGGCGGTGCGACGGGCGATTTGTTCTGCCGCGTGGTGGTGGAAACGCCGGTCAATCTCACCGAAGAACAGAAAGACCTGCTGCGCGCTTTCGATGCTTCCATGCAGAAGAGCAAACGCAATCACAGCCCGCGTGAAAGCACCTGGCTGGACGGCGTGAAACGCTTCTTCGATACCATTCGCAGCTAACGCCCGGGCTGACACAAGATGGCGCACGACTCTCTGCAAATCGCCGTATTCGGCGTCAGCGGCCGGATGGGCCGCGCGTTGCTCGCGGCCATCGATGAGGTGCCGCGCTCGGTGCTCGCGGGCGCGACCGCGTCGGCCAACAGCCGTTGGCTCGGCAAGGATGCGAGCGAGGCCGCTGGCGGTATCAAGCGGAACGTGTCGATCGAGGCGGACCCCGCGGTCGCTCTTCGCAACTCGCAAGTGGCCATCGATTTCACGCTCCCCGAAGCAACGGCCACGAATCTCGCTGCCTGTCTCGCCGCCAAGCGTCCGCTGGTCATCGGCACGACCGGGCACAGCGAACAGGTGAAGGCGCAGATTGCCGCCGCGGCGAAACAGATCCCGATCGTGATGGCGCCGAACATGAGCCTCGGCGTGAACCTGCTGCTCAAGCTCGTCGAGCTGGCGGCGGCCAAGCTCGATGCCGACTACGACATCGAGGTTTTCGAGGCCCATCATCGTCACAAGAAAGACGCGCCCTCGGGCACCGCGCTGGCACTCGGGGCGGCTGCCGCCAAGGGCCGCGACGTCGACACGAGCGAGGTCGCTGAATACTCGCGGCACGGCAACACAGGCGCACGCAAGCGCGGCGCGATCGGCTTTTCGGTGTTTCGCGGCGGCGATGTGGTCGGCGATCACACAGTCACGTTCGCCGGTCTTGGCGAGAGGATCGAGCTGACACATCGTGCCAGCGATCGTCTCGCTTTCGCCCGCGGCGCAGTGCGGGCGGCGCACTGGCTATCCAGCCAGCCACCGGGCCTGTACTCGATGCAGGACGTGCTCGGCCTCTGTTGACCGGCGTCGTGCGGCCAGCGTGGCGCGGTTTGTTGTGACCGGCACGCGCTTTTTGCTTTTCTCACTTCGCCAACTCGCGTACACTGCCGTCTTCAGCACGCGGTGAAAACACTTGTTGCGGGATCGGGCCTAAGAGCCCATCTCGTCTTCCGCATGCGTGTCTGAAACAGCTGACATCAGGAGCCTCATGAACCACGCCGAAAAAGTGCCCGCGGTACTGGCGCTCGAAGACGGCACGGTTTTTCACGGCCGGTCGATCGGAGCCAAAGGCAACACGACGGGCGAGGTGGTGTTCAACACCGCCATGACGGGATACCAGGAAATTCTCACCGACCCGTCCTATTGCAGACAAATCGTCACTCTCACTTATCCCCACATCGGCAATACCGGAACCAATCCGGAAGACCTGGAAGCGGCGGCGGTGTATGCGGCGGGCCTGATCATTCGTGATCTGCCGGCCCTGCATTCCAGCTGGCGCGCCTCGGAGTCGCTGGAGAGTTTTCTTCAGCGCGGCAAGGTGGTCGCCATCGCCGATATCGACACTCGCAAGCTGACGCGCATCCTGCGGGAGAAGGGCGCTCTGGCCGGCTGCATCATGACCGGCGAGAAGGCGAATGCCGAAGCGGCCGTGCATGCCGCGCGCAAGTTTCCCGGTTTGAAGGGCATGGACCTCGCGAAGGTCGTGTCCACCAAGCGCGTTTATCAATGGAACGAAGGCACCAACTGGGGCCAGCACACCGGTCCCAAGGCGCGTCCGGGTCAGCGCGTGCACGTGGTCGCTTACGACTACGGCATCAAGCGCAACATCCTGCGTTGCCTCGCCGATCAAGGCTGCCGCGTCACTGTGGTGCCGGCGCAGACGCCGGCGGAGAAGGTGCTGGCCATGAATCCCGAGGGCATCTTCCTGTCCAACGGCCCTGGCGATCCGGAGCCGTGCACGTATGCCATCGAGGCCATCAAGAAATTCCTGGAGACCGACATTCCGGTGTTCGGCATCTGCCTGGGACACCAGTTGCTGGGACTGGCGAGCGGCGCCAAGACCGTGAAGATGAAGTTCGGTCATCACGGCGCCAATCATCCGGTGCTGGATATCGCCTCGGGCCGCGTGTTGATCTCCAGCCAGAACCACGGCTTCGCGGTGGACGAGAGCACGCTCGGCCCGAATGTGAAGGTCACCCACAAGTCGCTGTTCGACGGCTCGCTGCAAGGCATCGAGCGCATCGACCGGCCGGCTTTCAGCTTCCAGGGCCACCCCGAGGCGAGCCCGGGCCCGCAGGATGTCGGGCACCTGTTCGCCAAGTTCACCGCCATGATTCACGAGCGTCTCGCGCAGCAACCGAGTGTGAAGAGCACCGCCGCCGCGAACGACAACGGCCGCCGCGCCGCCGAAGGATGACCAACCGCACACATGCCCAAACGTACTGACCTGCAAAGCATCCTGATCATCGGCGCCGGCCCCATCGTCATCGGCCAGGCCTGCGAGTTCGATTATTCCGGCGCGCAGGCCTGCAAGGCGCTCAAGGAAGAGGGCTATCGCGTCATCCTGGTGAACTCCAATCCGGCCACGATCATGACGGATCCGGAGTCCGCCGATGCCATCTACATCGAGCCCATTCACTGGCGCACGGTGGAACGCATCATCGCCAAGGAACGTCCCAGCGCGCTGCTGCCCACCATGGGCGGACAAACCGCACTGAATTGCGCGCTCGACCTGGTACGCGAAGGCGTGCTGGAGAAATACGGCGTCGAGCTGATCGCCGCATCCCGCGAAGCCATCGACATGGCCGAAGACCGGGAGCGTTTCCGTAACGCGATGCGCGAGATCGGCCTGGAATCGCCGCGTTCGAAGATCGCGCACAGCATGGAGGAAGCGCTCGCCGTACAGGCCGAGATCGGCTTCCCCACGGTCATTCGTCCGTCGTTCACGATGGGGGGCTCGGGCGGCGGTATCGCATACAACCGCGAAGAGTTCGTCGCTATCGTCGAGCGCGGCCTCGATGCTTCACCGACTTCCGAAGTGCTGCTGGAAGAGTCGGTGATCGGCTGGAAAGAGTACGAGATGGAAGTGGTCCGCGATCGCAAGGACAACTGCATCATCATCTGCTCCATCGAGAACCTCGATCCCATGGGCGTGCACACCGGCGACTCGATCACGGTCGCGCCGGCGCAGACGCTGACGGACAAGGAATATCAGATGATGCGCAACGCCTCGATCGCGGTGTTGCGCAAGATCGGCGTGGAGTGCGGCGGTTCGAATGTGCAGTTCGCGCTCAATCCCGCCGACGGCCGACTGCTGATCATCGAGATGAATCCGCGCGTGTCGCGCTCTTCGGCGCTCGCGTCGAAGGCCACCGGCTTCCCGATCGCCAAGGTCGCCGCAAAGCTTGCGGTCGGCTACACGTTGGACGAGCTGCGCAACGACATCACCGGTGGCGCGACCCCCGCTTCGTTCGAGCCGACCATCGACTACGTGGTCACCAAGATCCCGCGCTTCACGTTCGAAAAATTCCCCGGCTCCAACGATCGCCTCACCACGCAGATGAAGTCGGTGGGCGAGGCGATGGCGATCGGCCGCACCTTCCAGGAGTCGCTGCAGAAGGCCCTGCGGAGCATGGAGGTGGGTATCGACGGACTCGATCCGTTGCTCCCGCTGCCGATCGCCGAAGAACAGATGCACAAGCTGCGCGAAGAGCTGCGCATGCCCGGACCGAATCGCTTGCGTTACGTCGGCGATGCGTTCCGCGCCGGGCTGACGTTCAACGAAGTGCAGGCGCTGACGCGGATCGATCCCTGGTTCCTCGCCCAGATTCACGACATCGTGCTCCAGGAGCAGAAGGTGGCGGAGCAGGGGCTCGAAGGATTCACATCGGATCGCGTGCGCGAGCTGAAGCGCAAAGGTTTCTCGGATCGCCGCCTGGCGACCTTGCTCGGCATCGATGAAGCGAGCGTGCGCCGCCGCCGTCTGACGATGGGCCTTCGGCCGGTATTCAAGCGCGTCGATACCTGCGCCGCCGAGTTCGCGACTTCCACGGCATACATGTATTCCACCTACGACGAGGAATGCGAAGCGAACCCGACCGATCGCAAGAAGGTCATGATCCTGGGCGGCGGCCCGAACCGCATCGGCCAGGGCATCGAGTTCGACTACTGCTGCGTGCACGCGGCGCTGGCGCTGCGCGATGCCGGATTCGAGACCATCATGGTCAACTGCAATCCCGAGACCGTCTCGACGGACTACGACACGTCGGATCGCCTGTACTTCGAGCCGCTGACGCTCGAGGATGTCATGGAGATCATCGACAAGGAAAAGCCGATGGGCGTGATCGTGCAGTACGGCGGCCAGACGCCGCTGAAGCTGTGCCGCGCGCTCGAAGCCGCGGGCGCGCCGATCATCGGCACCACGCCTGATGCGATCGACGTTGCCGAAGACCGCGAGCGTTTCCAGCAACTCGTGCAGCAGCTGAATTTGAAGCAGCCGCCGAATTGCACCGCGCGCACCGAAGAGCAGGCCATCGCCATGTCCAAGACGGTGGGCTTCCCGCTGGTCGTGCGGCCTTCCTATGTGCTCGGCGGCCGCGCCATGGAAGTGGTCTTCAACGAAGACGATCTGCGCCAGTACATGACGGACGCGGTGAAAGTATCGAACGACAGCCCGGTGCTGCTGGATCGCTTCCTCGATCAGGCCATCGAAGTTGACGTCGATGCGATCTGCGACGGGGAGGATGTGTACATCGGCGGCATCATGGAGCACGTCGAACAGGCGGGAGTGCACTCCGGCGACTCGGGCTGCTCGCTGCCGCCGAACAGCCTGTCCGCGGAGGTCCAGGCCGAGATCAAGGACCAGACGCGCAAGCTCGCCAAGGGTTTGAATGTCGTCGGTCTGATGAACATCCAGTTCGCGATCCAGAACGGCATCGTCTATATCCTCGAAGTCAATCCGCGAGCCTCGCGCACCGTGCCGTTTGTTTCCAAAGCCACGGGAGTGCCGTTGGCGAAGATCGCCGCGCGCGTCATGGCCGGCGAAAAGTTGCGGGACCTGGGCCTGACCAAGGAGCGGGTACCGAAGTTCTTCGCGGTGAAAGAAGCGGTGTTTCCGTTCGCGAAGTTCCCCGAGGCCGATCCGATCCTCGGTCCGGAAATGAAGTCCACCGGCGAGGTGATGGGCACGGGCCGCTCGTTCGGCGAAGCCTATGCCAAAGCGCAGCTCGCTTCGGGCGTCATTCTGCCCACTCGCGGTGTGTGCCTCATCAGCGTGCGCGAGCGCGACAAACCGGCGGCGGTGCAGCTGGCGCGACGTCTGGTTGCGCAGGGATTCGAAATCGTTGCCACGTCCGGCACTGCAGAAGCCATCAGCAATGCGGGAATTCCGTGCCGCACGGCGAACAAGGTGCGCGAGGGTCGCCCTCACATCGTGGACATGATAAAAAACGACGAGATTTCGCTGATCGTCAATACCACCGAAGGCAAGCAGGCGATATTCGAATCGCGCTCCATCCGGCGCGAAGCGGTCCACAGGCGCGTCACGTACTACACGACCGTGGCGGCGGGACTCGCCACCTGCGATGCCATTGCCCACATGAATGAGGTCGACGTGAACCGACTGCAGGATCTGCATCAGGAGATTGCGCAGGACAACGCCACGGCGGCCGCGCGATTGGAGATCGCATCGTGAAACGTCTGCCGTTGACTCTGAAAGGCGCCGAGAAATTGCGCGCCGAGCTGAAGCGTTTGAAGAGTGAAGACCGTCCGCGCGTGATCCAGGCGATCGCCGAAGCGCGCGCACATGGCGATCTGAGCGAGAACGCCGAGTATCACGCGGCCCGTGAGCAGCAGAGCTTCATTGAAGGCCGCATCAAGGACATCGAGTCGCACCTGTCGAACTCGGAGATCATCGACGTGTCCTCGATGCCGGCCACCGACAAGGTGGTGTTCGGCGCCACCATCGAGCTGGAGGAAGAGGAGAGCGGCAACAAGGTGATCTACCAGATCGTCGGCGACGCCGAGGCCGACATCAAGCAAGGCCTGATCTCGGTCTCTTCGCCGATCGCGCGCGCCTTGGTGGGCAAGTCCAAGGGCGATGTCGTCGACGTGGTCGCGCCTAGCGGCACCAAGAGCTACGAGATCGTCGCCGTCCGCTACACCTGACGGCCAGCAACGATCAATGGCGCGCGGGTCGCGAATACTCGAGCTCTGCGCGACAGTTCTGGTGACGCTCTGGGCAGGCTCGCTGTGGACGGTGTGCGGCATCGTCGCGCCGCAGTTGTTTGCAACGTTGCCGGAGCGCCAGTTGGCGGGCCAGATGGCGGGGCGGCTATTTCATATCGAGACCTGGCTCGGCGTGACCGTCGCGACCGCGCTCATCGCCATCTTCGCCGCGCGCAAGGCATTCGCCACCAGCAAGACGGTTCTGTGGCTGATCCTGCTGACGGCGGGTGCTCCGCTCGCCAGCGAGCTGATTCTCGGCCCGATGATGGATGCAGCCCGCACCGCGAACGACATGGTGCGCTTCGGCATGCTTCACGGCATCTCGGCCGTGCTGTTCTTCAGCGCGTGCCTGACTGCCCTGGGCCTGGTGTGGCAGACACGCCAGCTCGGTGGCGTGGCAGCGCCTACTCGGCAGGCAGAATGATTTTCGGCTTGTCCTTGTGCGGGCGATAGAACACACCCACATTGCCGATGCGCTGGACCAGAGAGCTGCCGCTTTGCCGGGCCAGCTCGGCGAGAATGGCATCCCGCTCCTCCCGGTCGCCGACGCGCGCTTTCACTTTCACCAGCTCGTGCGCGCCCAGGGCCTCGTCGAATTCCCTGGCGACCCCCGGGGACAAGCCCGACGAGCCGATGAGAATGACGGGGTCCTTACCGTGCGCGAGGCCACGCAGGTATTTCTTCTGCTTTTCGGAAAGCTGCTGTATCGAAGTCATGTGAATCGAAGCCATGGCCAAGCGTACTAAATCGAGCCGCCAATGGCTCGCCGAACATGAAAGCGACCCGTATGTGAAGCAGGCGCGCCAGGCCGGCTATCGCTCGCGCGCCGTGTTCAAGCTCGACGAGATCCAGCGCACCGACCGGCTGATCCGCCCCGGCATGACCATCGTCGATCTGGGCGCGGCTCCCGGCGGCTGGAGCCAGCTCGCGGCCAGGCTGCTACAGGGCAGGGGACGCATCGTCGCCCTCGACATCCTGCCCATGGACGCCATCGTAGGCGTCGACTTCCTGCAGGGCGACTTTTCGGATGACACGGTCCTGGCGCAGCTGGAGCAAATGCTGGGTGATGAACGGCCGCGGCTTGTAATGTCGGATATGGCCCCCAATACCACGGGCATCGCCGATGTGGACCATGACCGTTCGATGCATCTGGTTGAACTGTCTCTGGATTTTGCCCGTCAACGGCTGGCGCCGGGGGGCGATTTTCTGGTCAAGGTGTTCCAGGGCCGGCACTTCCAGCCGTTCGTGAAAGCGCTACGTGACAGCTTCGCGAGCGTGAAGGTGCGAAAACCGGCCGCCTCGCGGCAGCGAAGTCCGGAACTTTACCTGTTGGGGCGCGACTTTAAGGCTTGAGCGGGTCGGTCTGACGGTCACCTGGCTGGAAGACTTGATACGGATCAGGAAGTCGGTTATGGCGCGTCCCGGTCCGGTGGTGTAGTGTCAATCGGCGCCTATTTATTTACTTCCAGGCTGCCGCCGCGCTTCGGACTTCAACAGACCGGACGGGGCGCATGAGGATGGGACTTTGAACGACCTAGCGAAGAACATCGTACTCTGGATCGTGATCGCGGTGGTGGTAGCCACCGTCGTTAGCAATTTCAGTGCACGATCCGTCGGAACCCAGGAGATGCCGTACTCCACCTTCCTGCAACAGGTGAAGGATGGCGGCGTTGCCGAAGTCACTCTCAACAACACCACGAAGCTGATTCGCGGCGTGCGCACCAACGGCGAGCCGTTCACCGTCAACAACCCGGAGACGGAGAACAACGAGCTGATCGGCACGCTCATCCAGCACAATGTGAAGTTCTCGGGCGCAGCGCCCGAGCGTCAGGGCTTCCTGATGCAGTTGTTCATCTCTTCCTTCCCCATCCTGCTGCTGATCGCGGTCTGGGTGTACTTCATGCGGCAGATGCAAGGCGGTGCCGGCGGCAGGGGGGCCATGTCCTTTGGCAAGAGTCGCGCACGGCTGCTGGGCGAGGACCAGGTACAGGTCACCTTCGCCGATGTCGCAGGCGTGGACGAAGCCAAGGAAGAAGTGGTCGAGATCGTCGAGTTCCTGAAAGACCCGGGCAAGTTCCAGCGCCTGGGCGGCAAGATTCCTCGCGGCGTGCTGATGGTCGGCTCGCCGGGTACCGGCAAGACGCTGCTGGCTCGTGCCATTGCCGGCGAAGCCAAAGTGCCGTTCTTCACCATCTCCGGTTCCGACTTCGTCGAAATGTTCGTCGGTGTCGGTGCCTCGCGCGTGCGCGACATGTTCGATCAGGCGAAGAAGCACGCGCCCTGCATCATCTTCATCGATGAAATCGACGCGGTCGGCCGTCATCGCGGCGCCGGTCTCGGCGGCGGTCACGACGAGCGCGAGCAGACGCTGAACCAGCTGCTGGTGGAAATGGATGGTTTCGAGGGCACCGAGGGTGTGATCGTCATCGCTGCCACCAACCGTCCCGACGTGCTGGATCCGGCGCTGCTGCGTCCGGGCCGCTTCGACCGCCAGGTCGTGGTGCCGCTGCCGGACGTTCGCGGCCGCGAGCAGATCCTGAAGGTCCACATGCGCAAGTTGCCGTTGGCGGAAGACGTCAAGCCGCAGGTGATCGCGCGCGGCACGCCGGGCTTTTCCGGCGCCGATCTCGCCAACCTGGTCAACGAAGCGGCATTGTTCGCCGCTCGCGCCAATCGCCGCACGGTGATGATGGAAGAGTTCGAGCGCGCCAAGGACAAGATCATGATGGGCGCCGAGCGCCGCTCCATGGTCATGGACGAGCAGGAGAAGAAGCTCACCGCGTATCACGAGGCGGGTCACGCCATCATCGGCCTGACGGTGCCCGAGCACGATCCGGTCTACAAGGTGACCATCATTCCGCGCGGCCGTGCGCTGGGCGTGACGATGTTCCTTCCGGAAGCGGATCGTTACAGCACCAGCAAGCGTCGCCTGGAGAGCCGCATCAGCACGCTGTTCGGCGGCCGTATCGCCGAAGAGATCATCTTCGGACCCGAGTCGATCACCACGGGTGCTTCCAACGACATCGAGCGCGCGACCGAAATCGCCCGCAACATGGTCACGAAGTGGGGCCTGTCGAGCAAGCTCGGACCGCTGACCTACAGCGAAGATCAGGGCGAAGTGTTCCTGGGTCGCCAAGTGACGCAGCACAAGCAGGTGTCCGATGTCACGGCGCACGCCATCGACGAGGAAGTTCGCTATGTCATCGATACGAACTACAAGCGTGCCAAGGACATCCTCGAGACCAACCTGGACAAGCTGCACAAGATGGCCGAGGCGCTGATCAAGTACGAGACCATCGACGAGGGTCAGATCAAGGACATCATGGAAGGCCGGGATCCCAAGCCGCCCGCGGGCTGGGATGACAGCGCCACGCCGCTGGGCGGCGGAGTGGGCGGCAACGGCAGCGGCAAGAGCCGCGACCGCGAGAAGGGCGAGGCCCCGATCGGCAAGCCGGCCAGCCAGCACTGACCAGCGGTTAGTGGTTGGCGGTTAGGGGTTAGTGAAGAGGCGCGGCATCGCGCCTCTTTGCGTTTGTGCGAACTCACCAGCGATGATCATGACCACCGGCGTCTCTTCTTCCACCAACCGCCAACCGCTAACCGCTAACCGCTGGCTGCGCTGTGGCCGTCACACGCTCGACCTGTCCCAGCCCGTGGTGATGGGCATCCTGAACGTCACGCCGGATTCCTTTTCCGATGGCGGCCGGTTCATCGGACTGTCACGGGCGCTCGAGCAGGCGCAACGCATGATCGAGCAGGGCGCCGGCATGATCGATGTGGGCGGCGAATCGACACGGCCTGGCGCCGCGGACGTGAGCGAAGAAGAGGAAATTCGCCGCGTCATCCCCGTCATCGAAGCGCTCGCCGCGCGCACCTCCGTGCCCATTTCCGTCGACACCAGCAAGGCCGCCGTCATGTCCGCCGCAGTCGCCGCGGGGGCAAGTCTGATCAATGACGTTCGTGCGCTTCGTGAGCCCGGCGCCCTCGAAGCCGCAGCGAGCACCCACGCGGCGGTGTGCCTGATGCATATGCAAGGGCAGCCTCGCACCATGCAGCACGAGCCCCACTATGAGGACGTAGTAGGCGAAGTGACAGCGTTCCTGGAGCAGCGGATCGAGGCTTGCGCGGCCGCTGGGATCGGCCGTGAGCGCCTGGTTCTGGACCCCGGAATCGGCTTCGGCAAGCGTCTCGAACATAATCTGACCCTGCTGGCCCATTTGCCCCAGCTGGGGCGCTCGGGCGTGCCCGTGCTGGTGGGGGTGTCCCGTAAATCCATGTTCCAGACGCTGCTGGGCCGGCCGGTGGAGCAACGCCTGGCCGGCGGGCTGGCGGTGGCCACCGCCGCCGTTCTGGCCGGTGCTGCTATCCTTCGCGTCCACGACGTGGCCGAGACGGTGGACGCCGTGAAAGTCGCTCAGGCCCTGCGCGCCGCCGGCTACCAACCGGCGACTAGCTGACTGGCCAGCTGACATCGTCCGACCGATCACCAGTCATTAGTCACTAGTCACTTCGGGGTTTTACTTTGAGCCGCAAATACTTTGGCACCGATGGCGTGCGTGGCCGCGTTGGCGAGCATCCGCTCACCGTGGAATTCGCATTGAAGCTGGCGAGCTCGGCGGCGCGCGTGCTGGCGCCCAAGGGCGGCACGGTGCTGGTGGGCAAGGACACGCGCATCTCCGGTTACATGTTCGAGTCGGCGCTGGAAGCAGGTTTCGTGGCCTCGGGCGTGAACGTGATGCTGATCGGTCCCTTGCCGACGCCCGGCATCGCGTATCTCACCAAGCGCTTCGAATGTGACTTCGGCGTGGTGATCAGCGCCTCGCACAATCCCTACGAAGACAACGGCATCAAGTTCTTCGATCGCAACGGCGGCAAGCTGAGCGACGAGATCGAGGCGCAGATCGAGCAGTACCTGGACGAGCCGCCGCTGACGCGAAGCTCGAGCGAGCTCGGGCGCGCGTCGCGCGTCGACAAGTCGCGCGTGCGCTACCAGGAATTCGTGATGAGCACCGTGCCGGGCCTGGATCTGTCGGACTTCAAGCTCGTCATCGATTGCGCCAACGGCGCCGGCTACAAAGTCGGGCCGCGCATCCTCGCCGATCTCGGCGCCGAGATCGTGCCGATCGGCTCCTCGCCGAATGGCCGGAACATCAACTTGAATTGCGGCTCGACGTCGCCGAGCCTGTTGCAGCTGACGGTGCCGGGAGTGCAGGCGCAGGCCGGCATCGCGCTCGACGGCGACGGCGATCGCCTGGTGATGGTCGACAACCTGGGTCGCACCGTCGACGGCGATCAACTGCTGTACATCATCGCTTGCGCGCGCCATCGCCAAGGTCTGCTCAAAGGGCCGGTGGTCGGCACGGTCATGAGCAATCTCGGCCTGGAGCATGCGCTGCAGAAAGAAGGCATCGAGTTCAAGCGCGCCAAGGTGGGCGACCGCTACGTGATGGAGATGTTGAAGGAGACCGGCGGCACACTGGGCGGCGAGACGTCGGGTCACCTGCTGTGCCTCGATCACACTACCACCGGCGATGCGTTGATCAGCGCCTTGCAGGTGCTGGCCATCATGAAGGAGACCGGCAGCAGTCTCGCAGAGCTGGCGGCGCCGATGCCGAAGTATCCGCAGGTGATGGAGAACGTGCGCGTCGCGAAGAAGATCGACCCCTTCAGCTCGCCGCAGATCACTGAAGCCATCTCGCGCGCCGAGGCCCGGTTGGCGCAGAGCGGCCGCATCGTGCTGCGGCCCTCGGGTACTGAACCCGTGATCCGGGTCATGGTCGAAGGCAGGGACGAAAAGCTGGTCCGGGAGATCTGCCGGGAACTGGCGGCGACCGTCGCCAGCGCCGCCGAGCAGAAGGTGGCGGTGGGCTGAGGATTGGCGGGGCGAAGCCGGTGCCAAATCTCATTTGGGAGACATCCGGTTCGATCTGCTTGGGTTTGATTTCATTCGGGTTTGATTTCGGGCAAGGGCGCCGCTAAGCTTCCGCGCCCTTCGCAGGGGCGGCCCGAACCAACTGTGGAGGTACTGCCGATGCGCCGGCCATTCATTGCCGGGAATTGGAAGATGCACGGCTCGCGCGCGGAGAACGCCGAGCTGATCGAGCGCCTGTTGCTGGGCTTGCCCGCGCAGACCACCTTCGACATCGCCGTGTGTCCGCCCAATGTGTACCTCTGGGAAGTGGGTCGTTTGCTGAAGGATTCGATCGTGAAGCTGGGGGCGCAGACGGTGTGTGCCGAGGCCGTCGGCGCGTTCACCGGCGAAACCTCGGCGGCCATGTTGAAGGACGTCGGTTGCACCTACGTCATCGTGGGCCACTCCGAGCGTCGCACGATCTATCGCGAGGACGACGCGCTGGTGGCACGCAAGTTTCTCGCGGCGCAGTCGCAGGGTCTGATCCCGATCCTCTGCGTCGGCGAAACCCTGGAAGAGCGGGAAAAAGGGCAGACCATGCAAGTGGTCTCCCGGCAACTGGCAGCCGTGCTGGATGTGTGTGCCCCGGGCGCGTTCCAGCAGGCGGTGGTGGCGTACGAGCCGGTCTGGGCGATCGGCACGGGCAAAAACGCGACGCCGGAGCAGGCGCAGGAAGTTCACGCACATATTCGCGCCGAGGTGGCCGCCCGTGATGCTAAGATCGCGGCCGGTTTACGGGTGCTCTATGGCGGCAGCGTGAAAGCCGGCAACGCGAAGGAGATCTTCGCCATGCCGGACGTCGATGGTGGATTGATCGGCGGCGCGTCGCTGAAAGCGGATGAGTTTCTGAAGATCTGCGCCGCGGCCCAGGCTCATTGAGCTCGGCGGCGGGGACGGATTTAAGTCTGTCCCCATTAGTGGCAGGAATTGGATCGTATGAACTGGTTACATTCGGCGGTGGTGATTGCTCACCTGTTGATCGCCGCGGCCATCGTAGGGCTGGTGTTACTGCAGCGGGGCAAAGGCGCCGATGCGGGCGCCGGCTTCGGCGCGGGTGCGTCGGGCACCGTGTTCGGTGCTCGCGGCTCGGCGTCGTTCCTGTCGCGCACCACTGCGACGCTCGCGGCGCTGTTCATCGCAACGAGCCTGACGCTGGCATACCTCGGCGGTCGGCCGGCCGAGGCACCGAAGAGCGTGATCGATCGCGTGAATATTCCGGACGCGGCGCCGGCGTTGCCTTCGGTATCGCCAGCCGATCCGGCCAATGATCAGCCAAGCCACGATCAGGCGGTCGAACAGCCCGCCGCGCCGGCACCTCAACCGGCACCGGCCGAGCCGCCCAAACAATAACGGGCAGTCACCGGGCGTCGGCGTCGGACTGATCATTAGTGATTTTCAGGCAGCAGTTTTAGGGTAAATGCCCAGGGGCTTTTAGAGTCGATTCAGTGCGGCTGTGGTGGAACTGGTAGACACGCTACCTTGAGGTGGTAGTGGAGCAATCCGTGGAGGTTCGAGTCCTCTCAGCCGCACCAGATTTTCGATTCCGAGCCCAGCGTTCATGCGCGAAGAAGGCTGCCTTCGTGCAATTCTTATAGAACCCTTTTCGGACCGTCCTGATACAATGCGCGCCGCCGCCGGACCCGGCGCGTCAGCAGCTTACGTGATGTTGCAGAACTACGTTCCCATCCTGATCTTTCTGGGCGTGGCCGGCGTGCTCGGCTCGGTGCTCATCGGCCTGGGCTTTCTGCTCGGCCCACGCAAGCCCGACCCTGAAAAGCTCTCCGCCTATGAGTGCGGCTTCGAGGCTTATACCGATACGCGCATGAAATTCGACGTGCGCTATTACCTGGTCGCCATCCTGTTCATCGTCTTCGACCTGGAAATCGCCTTCTTGTTTCCCTGGGCTGTGGCGCTCGAGTCGGTCGGCATGGTCGGCCTGGCGGCCATGGGTGTTTTCCTGGCGGTCCTGGTGGTGGGCTTCGTGTACGAGTGGAAGAAAGGGGCGCTGGAATGGGATTGACTGCTCCCACCGCCGAGACACCGGACGCCGCGGTTACGCAACGCGGCTTCATGACGACCACGGTCGATTCGCTGGTCAACTGGGCGCGCACCGGCTCGATGTGGCCGATGACTTTCGGTCTGGCTTGTTGCGCCGTCGAGATGATGCACGCGGGCGCGGCCCGTTATGACCTCGATCGTTTCGGCATCGTGTTCCGTCCGAGCCCGCGCCAGTCGGACGTGATGATCGTGGCCGGCACGCTGGTGAACAAGATGGCGCCGGCGCTGCGCAAGGTTTATGACCAGATGCCCGAGCCGCGCTGGGTGATTTCGATGGGCTCCTGCGCCAACGGCGGCGGCTATTACCACTACTCGTATGCGGTAGTGCGCGGCTGCGACCGGATCGTTCCGGTCGATGTGTACGTGCCGGGCTGCCCGCCGAGTGCCGAAGCATTGCTGTACGGCATCCTGCAACTGCAGAACAAGATCCGCCGCACCAGCACGATCGCGCGATGACCGCGCGTCGAATGATGCCCGCTAGGGCTTGAGTTAGCGAGAACGGGATGAGTTCACGTACCGAGACATTGGCCTCGCGACTGACGGCGCGCTTTGCTCAGGAGCTGCGGGCATTGCCGGCGTTGCCGGGCGACGTTGCATTCGAAGTCGATGCCGAGAATCTGCTCGCGGTCTGCAAGGAGCTGCGTGACAACGCCGATTTCGGTTTCGAGCAGCTGATCGATCTGGCCGGCGTGGACTTTCTGGATTACGGCCGCGAGGAATGGAACACCTACGCCTCGACCGCGACCGGTTTCAGCCGTGGCGTGAATCGCATCAAGGAGAGGGTCGGCGAGCCGCAGAGCAAGCGTTTCGCGGTGACCTATCAGTTGCTGTCGATCTCCAACAATTGGCGCCTGCGCCTGCGCAGTTTCGCCAGCGATGGCGAGCCGCCGGTGATCGACTCCGTGGTCGACATCTGGAACAGCGCCAACTGGTTCGAGCGCGAAGCGTTCGACCTGTTCGGCATCATGTTCCGCAATCATCCCGACCTGCGCCGCCTGCTTACCGACTACGGCTTCATCGGCCATCCGTTCCGCAAGGACTTCCCGCTGATCGGCAACGTCGAAGTCAAGTACGACACCAACAAGGGACGTGTGGTGTATCAGCCGGTGAGCATCGAGCCCCGCACACTCGTGCCTCGCGTGATTCGCGAGGACAACCGTTACGACCAGGTGCTGAGAGAAGTGCCGGTCGGCGCCGCCGTGCCCAACTCTGGCGGTTGATAGGTTAGCCATGGCAGATATCCACAATTTCACGCTGAACTTCGGCCCGCAGCATCCGGCGGCGCACGGCGTCTTGCGCCTGGTGCTGGAGATGGACGGCGAGGTCATTCAAAAGGCCGACCCGCACGTCGGTCTGTTGCATCGAGCCACCGAGAAGCTGGCCGAGTCGAAGCCGTTCAATCAGTCGATCGGCTACATGGATCGGCTCGACTACGTGTCGATGATGTGCAACGAGCACGCCTACGTGATGGCGATCGAGAAGCTGCTGGGCATTCAGATCCCCG
Organism: Steroidobacter sp.; assembly: GCF_036406195.1. Lineage (GTDB taxonomy): Bacteria > Pseudomonadota > Gammaproteobacteria > Steroidobacterales > Steroidobacteraceae > Steroidobacter. The sequence continues at coordinate 15,557 of NZ_DASWVW010000055.1, read as the reverse complement.
AGCGCGCTCAGTACATCCGCGTGATGTTCGACGAGATCACGCGCATCCTGAACCACTTGATGTGGCTCGGCGCGCACGGCCTCGATATCGGCGCGATGACCGTGTTCCTGTACGCGTTCCGCGAGCGCGAAGATCTGATGGACGTGTACGAGGCCGTCTCCGGCACGCGCATGCACGCGACCTACTATCGTCCGGGCGGTGTGTATCGCGATCTGCCGGACTCGATGCCGAAGTACCAGCCATCCAAGTGGCGTTCGCAGGCCGACGTCGATCGCCTCAACGAGCGTCGTCGCGGCAGCATGCTCGACTTCATCGATGACTTTTGCGCGCGCTTCCCGGCGAACGTCGACGAGTACGAAACATTGCTCACCGACAACCGCATCTGGAAACAGCGCACGGTGAACATTGGCGTGGTCTCGCCGGAGCGGGCGCTGCAACTGGGCTTCACTGGCCCGATGCTGCGTGGCTCGGGCATCGCATGGGACCTGCGCAAGAAGCAGCCCTACGAAGTCTACGATCGCATGGATTTCGACATCCCGGTCGGCGTGAACGGCGATTGCTACGACCGTTACCTGGTGCGCGTCGAGGAGATGCGCCAGTCGAACCGCATCATCAAGCAGTGCGTCGACTGGCTGCGCGCCAACCCCGGCCCGGTGATGATCAACGACCACAAGGTGTCGGCGCCCAAGCGCGAAGAGATGAAAGGCGACATGGAATCGCTGATTCATCACTTCAAGCTGTACACCGAAGGCTACTGCGTGCCGGCGGGCGAAACGTATGCCGCAGTGGAAGCGCCCAAGGGCGAGTTCGGTATCTATCTCGTGTCTGACGGCGCCAACAAGCCTTATCGCTTGAAGTGCCGCGCGCCGGGTTTCTCGCATCTGGCTTCGCTTGAAGAGATGGTGAAGGGTCACCTGCTCGCGGACGTGGTGGCGGTGATCGGCACGCAGGACATCGTATTCGGGGAAATCGACCGGTGACTAGTAACAACCATCAATCCGGGCACGAACCTACTTCCGGCGGCGACTACAAGGGCGTGCTGTCCGAGCACGCGCGCCACGAGATCGATCACTGGCTGACCAAGTTTCCGCCGGAGCGCAAGCGCTCGGCGGTGATCGCCGCGCTGCGCGCCGTGCAGCACGACATCGGCGGTTATCTCACCAAGGAAGCGATGGACGCGGTGGCCGAGTACATCGGCCTGCCGCCAATCCAGGTGTACGAGGTCGCGACGTTCTATTCGATGTTCGAGACCAAGCCGGTCGGACGCCACAGCATTTCCGTGTGCACCAACATCTCGTGCATGTTGCGCGGTGGCGAGGACATGTTGTCGCACGTCGAGAAGCGGCTCGGCATCAAGGTGGGCGAGAGCACGCCGGACGGCCGCTTCTACCTGAAGCGCGAGGAGGAATGCCTCGCCGCCTGTAACAACGCGCCGATGATGATGGTCGATCACGTGTACTACGAGAATCTCACACCCGAGAAGATCGACGAGATTCTGGATCGTCACAAGTGATCGCGCGCCACGCGCTTACCGATAGCCATCGCCACCATGACTGACGAATCAAACAAACTGCTGTTGGGCAAGTATCCGAGCAACTTCGTTTGCTTCGCGACGCTTGGCATGGAACGGCCCTCGTCGATCGACACCTATCGCAAGACCGGCGGCTACGAGGCGTGGGAGAAGATCCTGCGCGAGAAGACGCCGAAAGAGGAGATCATCGAGCAGGTGAAGGCCTCGGGTCTGCGGGGCCGCGGCGGCGCCGGCTTCCCGACCGGCATGAAGTGGAGCTTCATGCCTCGCAATGCGCCGGGCCAGAAGTACGTCGTCTGCAATTCGGACGAGAGCGAGCCCGGCACCTGTCACGACCGCGACATCCTGCGTTACAACCCGCACGCGCTGATCGAGGGCATGGCCATCGGCGGTTACGCGATGGGTGCAACCGTCGGCTACAACTACATCCGCGGCGAGTTCCTCGAGGAACCGGTGCCGCGTTTCGAAGAAGCTTTGAAAGAGGCTTACGCCGCCGGTTTGCTCGGTAAGAACATTCTCGGCTCGGGCGTGGACTTCGATTTGTATACCTTCGTCGGCGCGGGTGCTTATATCTGCGGTGAAGAGACCGCGCTGCTGGAATCGCTGGAAGGCAAGCAAGGCCGTCCGCGTTTCAAGCCGCCGTTCCCCGCGAACTTCGGCCTCTACGGCAAGCCGACCACGATCAACAACACGCAGAGCTATGCGTCGGTGCCGACCATTCTGCGCAAGGGCCCGAAGTGGTTCACCGATCTGGGCGTGCCCAATGCCGGCGGCACGATGATCTTCTCCATCTCCGGGCACGTGAACAAGCCGCAGAACATCGAGCTGCCGCTGGGTATTCCATTCAAGGATCTGCTGGAGATCTGCGGCGGCGTGCGCGACGGCCGCAAGTTGAAAGCCGTGATCCCCGGCGGTGTGTCCGTTCCGGTGGTGCCGGGCGAGGCCATGATGACGGCCACGATGGACTACGACGGTGTGCGCAAGGTCGGTTCCAGCCTCGGCACCGGATCGATGATCGTGATGGACGAGACCACCTGCATGGTCAGGGCGCTGGAGCGCATCTCACGTTTCTATTACGCCGAGTCGTGCGGCCAGTGCACGCCGTGCCGCGAAGGCACCGGCTGGATGAACCGCGTCATCAAGCGAATGCTGGCGGGGCAGGGCAAGAAGTCCGATCTGGACATGCTGGTCGATGTCGCCAACAAGATCGAAGGCCACACCATCTGCGCCTTCGGCGACGCTGCCGCCTGGCCGGTGCAGAGCTTCATGAAGCACTACCGGCACGAGTTCGAATACATCGTCGAGCATGGCCACAGCATGGTCGATAAGGAGCGGCGCGCGCAGGCCGCCTGAGTGAGACCCAAGCATGAGTGACGAGGTCAACATTGAAGTCAACGGCGTGCCCATGAAGGCACGCAAGGGTCAGATGGTGATCCAGGTGACGGACGCGAACGACGTGTACGTCCCGCGTTTCTGTTATCACGAGAAACTGCCGATCGCCGCCAACTGCCGCATGTGCCTGGTGGAGGTGGAGAAGGCGCCGAAGCCGATGCCGGCGTGCGCCACTCCCGTGGCCGAAGGCATGAAGGTTTTCACCAAGTCGCCCAAGGCCATCGCCGCGCAGCGCGCCGTGATGGAGTTTCTGCTGATCAATCATCCGCTCGATTGCCCGATCTGCGATCAGGGCGGCGAGTGCGAGCTGCAGGACCTGGCGATGGGCTTCGGCCGCGGCATCTCGCGTTACACCGAGCGTAAGCGCGTCGTCAAAGACAAGAACCTCGGGCCGCTCGTGTCCACGGACATGACCCGTTGCATTCACTGCACCCGCTGCGTGCGCTTCACGCAGGACGTGCAGGGCTTCCAGGAGCTGGGCACCATCGGCCGCGGCGAGATGACAGAGATCGGCACGTTCATCGAGAAGAGCGTCGATCACGAGCTGTCGGCCAACATCATCGACCTGTGCCCGGTCGGCGCGTTGAACAACAAGCCGTATCGCTATCGCGCGCGTGCCTGGGAAATGACTCAGCATCCGCTGATCTCTCCGCACGATGCCGTTGGCACGAACATCTACGCGCACGTGCTGCGTGGTCGCGTGATGCGCATCGTGCCGCGTGCCAATGAAGATGTGAACGAGACCTGGATCGCCGATCGCGATCGTTTCAGCTACCAGGGCATCTACAGCGACGATCGCTTGCTGAAGCCATCGATTCGCGAGAACGGCGTGCTGCAGGAGACCGATTGGGAGACGGCGCTGCAGAAGGTCGCCGAGAAGCTGGGCCGCATCGCCAAGCAACATGGCGGCGGACAGATCGGTGCGATTGCATCTGCGAATTCGACCTTGGAAGAGCTGTTCCTGTTCTCGCGCATCGCGCGCGGCCTGGGCAGCAGCAATCTGGATCATCGTCTGCGTCGCAGTGATTTCCGCGACGAAGCCAGCGATCCATTGTTCCCGTCGCTCGGCGTTTCGATCCGCGAGCTGGAGACGGCCAACAGCGTGCTGGTGGTCGGCTCGAACCTCCGCAAGGAAGTGCCGCTGCTCGCGCACCGCATTCGCAAGGCTGCGCTGAACGGCGGCAAGGTGTCGTTCATCAACGCGCTGCGTTACCAATATCTGTTCCCGGTAGCGGGCTATCTCGCTTCGGACGGCAGCGGCTCGCTCGATCATCTGGTGAACATCGTGGTGGCCGCATGCAACGCCGCTGGCAAAGCAGTGCCGCGCTCGGTTGCCGCGCTCGCCTCGCAAGCTCAGCCGAACGACACGCACAAAGCCATTGCTCAGCAGCTGAGCGAAGGCGAGCGTCGCTTGATCCTGCTCGGCGCCATCGCGCAGCGCGATCCCGCATTCGCGGATCTGCGGCTGGCCGCGAGCGCGCTGGCTGAAGTGACCGGCGCTACGCTCGGTTACCTGCCGGAAGGTGGCAACGCCGCTGGTGCTCACCTCGTCGGGTTCTTGCCGGGCCGCTCTATCGGCGGCCTGCCGGTCCAGGCCGCGGGCTTGAATGTGGCCGACATGTTTGCCGCCAAGCTCAAGGCATACATCCTGTTCGGTGCCATTGAGCCGCAGCTCGACATCGCCGCCGAGAATGCGAGCGCCGCGCTCGAAGGTGCGGACTTCGTTGTCGCGCTGTCGCCGTATTCGACGGCGGCCGAATTCGCCGATGTCGTGTTGCCGATCGGCACGTTCGCCGAAACAGCCGGTACGTACGTGAACCTCGAAGGACGCTGGCAAAGCGTGCCGGGCGCCGCCGCGCCGGTGGGCGAGTCGCGGCCTGGTTGGAAAGTGCTGCGCGTGCTAGCGAATCTGCTGGATCTGCCGGGCTTCGAATACACCGCCGCCGATCAGATCACGGCGGACATTCGCAAGGCGCTGGACGAGGCCGGCACGTTCACTGCGAAGCCTGCGACTCACACACTGCAGGCGAAAGCCGCGAGTGCGCCGGTCGTGCGTGATGTGCCCATCTATCAGGTCGACGCCATGGTGCGTCGTTCGTCGGCGTTGCAAAACACGCGTGAAGGTCGCGAAACCCTGCGAGGACAGGACGCGTGAGCACGATTCCCGAGTTTGTAAACAATCTGCTGTCGTTCCTGCCGGAATGGATTCGCGCCGTGGTTTTCTACGGCGTAGTCGCGGTGGTCCTGTTCATCAGCGTGATCTTGACGATGGCCTTCCTGACGCTGGCCGAGCGTCGCGTCATCGGCTCCATGCAGGTGCGCATCGGTCCGAATCGCGTCGGCCCTGGCGGCTTGCTGCAGCCGTTCGCGGACGTGTTGAAGCTGATGCTCAAGGAAATCGTCATCCCGACGGCCTCGAGCAAGTTCCTGTTCGTCATCGCGCCGCTGCTGGCTGTGATTCCCGCGTTGGCCGCGTGGGCCGTCGTGCCGTTGTGGCCGGGTTTCGTGGCCGCCGACATCAACGCCGGCTTGTTGTACCTGCTGGCACTGAGCTCGGCCGGTGTGTACGGCGTGATCCTCGCCGGTTGGGCGACCAACTCGAAGTACGCGTTCCTCGGTGCCATGCGCGCCGCGGCGCAGATGGTCGCCTATGAAATCGCGATGGGCTTCGCCCTGGTCGGGGTGGTGATGGCGGCCGGTTCGCTGAACCTCGGCGACATCATCGAGCGACAGGCCGGCGGCCACTTCAGCTACTTCTTCTGGTGGATGATTCCGCTGTTCCTGGTCTATTTCATCTCGGGCGTGGCCGAAACCAACCGCGCGCCGTTCGACGTGGTGGAAGGCGAGTCGGAAATCGTCGCCGGCTTCCACGTCGAGTACTCGGGCATGGCGTTCGCCGTGTTCTTCGTGGCCGAGTACGTGAACATGATCCTGATCTCCACGCTGACCGCGATCTTCTTCTTCGGCGGCTGGCTGTCGCCGTTCGAGAGCTGGTCGTTCATGCCGGAGTTCCTGCGCGCGAGCGGCTTCCACTGGCTGTTCATCAAGCTCGCGTTCTTCCTGTTCTGTTACCTGTGGTTCCGTGCCACGTTCCCGCGTTACCGCTACGACCAGATCATGCGTCTGGGCTGGAAGGTGTTCATTCCGGTGACGCTGGTGTGGCTGGCGGTGCTGGGCGTGTTCTTCGCGTACGACATCGGACCGTGGGCTAAATAAGGCGAGAGCCCAGAGAATGCTATGAAAACGCCTGCCAGTTTCTTCAAGACCTTCTTCCTGACCGAGCTGATTCTCGGCTTGTACGTGACGCTGCGTCAGTTCGCCGCGCGTCCCAACATCACCGTGCAGTACCCGGAGGAGAAGACTCCGCAATCGCCTCGTTATCGCGGTCTGCATGCGCAGCGCCGCTATGCGAACGGCCAGGAACGCTGCATCGCCTGCAAGCTGTGCGAAGCGGTGTGCCCGGCGCTGGCGATCACCATCGAATCCGACGTGGCCGCCGACGGCACGCGCCGCACGACCCGTTACGACATCGACCTGTTCAAGTGCATCTACTGCGGCTTCTGCGAAGAGGCCTGCCCGGTGGACGCCATCGTCGAGACGCGCATCCATGAGTACCACATGGAGAATCCCGGCGAGAACATCATGACCAAGGACAAGCTGCTGGCCATCGGCGACCGGTACGAAGCCATGATCGCGGCCGACAAAGCCGCCGACGCGAGATACCGCTAGCCATGTCCATCACCGAAATCCTGTTCTACGCTTTCTCCGGTGTGCTGCTGGTGTCGGCCATCGGTGTCATCACCGCGCGCAATCCGGTGCACGCGGCGCTCTTCCTGGTGTTCTCGTTCTTCAACAGCGCCATCCTGTGGATCCTGCTGGAAGCCGAGTTTCTCGCCATCGTGCTGGTGCTCGTCTACGTCGGCGCGGTGATGGTGTTGTTCCTGTTCGTGGTCATGATGCTAGACATCAAGGTCGCGGAGGTGCGAGAGGGCTTCACCCGCTATGCGCCGCTGGGCGCGTTGATCGCGCTGATCGTGGTCGCAGAGATCGGTAGCGTCGTGTACGTGAAGAGCCTGGGCACTGAAATCACGCCCGTCGCCCAGGTGGCGGTGGAGGAGGGCTACAGCAACACCGGCGCGCTCGGCCAGTTGCTCTACACAAAATATCTGTATCCGTTCGAGCTCGCAGCCGTGATCCTGCTGCTTGCCATTGTGGCGGCGATCGTGCTGACCATGCGTCGGCGCGCCGGCCTGAAGCAGCAGGATGTGAGTGCGCAGGTGTCCGTGCGTGCGCGTGACCGCATCAGGGTGGTCAAGATGGAGCCGGAGAAGAAGTCATGATCTCCCTCAACTTCGTACTGATGCTCGCGGGCATCCTGTTCGCACTCAGCGTCGCCGGCATCTTCCTCAACCGGAAGAACGTGATCCTGCTGCTGATGTGCATCGAGCTGATGCTGCTCGCGGTGAACTTCAACTTCGTGGCCTTCGCACGGCAGCTGGGCGACCTGGGCGGGCAGGTGTTCGTGTTTTTCATTCTCACGGTCGCCGCCGCCGAGTCCGCTATCGGCCTGGCCATTCTGGTGGTGCTGTTCCGCGAGCGTAAGAGCATCAATGTCGAGCAGCTCGACTCCATGAAAGGCTAGAGCCCGGATCAACAAGAAATGATCTCGCAATCCGTACTCCTGACCATCGTTCTCGCGCCGCTCATCGCCTGCCTGCTGGCGGGCATTGGCGGCAAGGTCATCGGCCGTGTCGGCGCTCACACCGTCACGATCGCCGGTGTCGCCCTGTCGTTCGGCCTGTCGGCCTATGTGTTGAAGCTGCTGCTCGACGGCGCGCCCGTCGTGAACGAGACGGTCTACACCTGGCTGGTCAGCGACAACATCCGCATGGAGGTCGGCTTCCTGGTCGACAACCTGAGCGCCATGATGATGACCGTGGTGACCTTCGTGTCGCTGTGCGTGCACGTCTACACCATCGGTTACATGCGGGACGACCCGGGCTATCAGCGCTTCTTCTCGTACATCTCGTTGTTCACCTTCTCCATGCTGATGCTGGTGATGTCGAACAACTTCATGCAGCTGTTCTTCGGCTGGGAAGCGGTCGGCGTGGTGTCGTACCTGCTGATCGGTTTCTGGTACACGCGGCCGTCGGCGATCTTCGCCAACCTGAAGGCGTTCCTGGTCAATCGCGTCGGCGACTTCGGCTTCGTGCTCGGCATCGCCGGCGTCGCGTACTACACCGGCTCCATCGACTATGCGACGGTGTTCGCGCAGCGTGACGCGATCGTCGCGAGCACGATGGAGATCTTCCCGGGCGTGGAGTGGCAGGCGATCACCGTCGTTTGCATCTGCCTGTTCATCGGCGCCATGGGTAAGTCGGCGCAGGTGCCGCTGCACGTGTGGCTGCCGGATTCGATGGAAGGTCCGACGCCGATCTCGGCGCTGATCCACGCGGCGACCATGGTGACCGCGGGCATCTTCATGGTGGCGCGCATGTCGCCGCTATTCGAGTTGTCCGAGACCGCGCTGTCGACGGTGCTGGTCATTGGCGCGACGACCGCGTTCTTCATGGGCCTGCTGGGCCTGGTGAACAACGACATCAAGCGCGTGGTCGCGTACTCGACGCTTTCGCAGCTCGGCTACATGACGGTGGCGTTGGGCGTCTCCGCTTACGCCGGCGCGTTGTTCCATCTCATGACGCATGCGTTCTTCAAGGCGCTGCTGTTCCTGGCTGCGGGCTCGGTGATCATCGGCATGCACCACGAGCAGGACATGCGGAAGATGGGCGGCCTGAAGAAATACATGCCCATCACGTATTGGACTTCGTTCATTGGCACGCTGGCGCTGATCGGCTTCCCGGGCACGTCCGGCTTCTTCTCGAAGGATGCGCTGATCGAAGCGGTGCACGCTTCGCACATTCCGGGCGCGAGCTATGCGTTCTGGTGCGTGACGCTCGGCGTGTTCATCACCGCGTTCTACAGCTTCCGACTGGTGTACATGACGTTCCATGGTCCGGAGCGGTTCCGCGAGGTGTCGCATGACTCGCATGGCGCTCACGACGCGCACAAGGATGCGGCTCATGGCGATGCCCATGGTCATCATGCTGATGCTCACGGGGCGGCCCATGACGATCATGGTCATCACGGTCCGGTCGAGCCGCACGAGAGCCCGGCGGTGGTGTGGCTGCCGCTGGTGCTGCTGGCCATTCCGTCGCTGTTCATCGGCGCCTTCACCATCGGGCCGATGCTGTTCGGCGATTTCTTCAACGGCGTGCTGTACGTCACCGACGAGCACAACACGCTCGGCCATGTCGGAGAGTCCTGGCATGGTCCGCTGCAGTTCATCGTGCACGCATTCCAGGCGCCGACGATCTACCTGGCGTTCGCCGGTTGGGCCGCAGCCTGGTTCCTGTACATCAAGCGTCCTGATCTGCCGGGCGTGATCGCCGGCAAGTTCTCGGTGCTCTACCAGCTGCTCGCCAAGAAGTTCTATTTCGACGAGATCTATCAGGCCGTGTTCGCACGCGGCAGCGTGGGTCTCGGCAATGCGTTGTGGCGTGTCGGTGACGTGGCGCTGATCGATGGCGCGGCGGTCAACGGCTCGGCACGCGTCGTCGGCTGGCTGTCCGGCGTCATGCGGCGGCTGCAGTCCGGTTATCTGTATCACTATGCGTTCGCGATGATCATCGGATTGTCCGTGCTGCTGGCGTGGTATGTGCTGCGGTAATTCACTGTAAGAAAAGCTATGTCGACGATTACCTGGCCCATTCTCAGCGTTCTGATCTGGCTGCCCATCGCCGGCGGCCTCGCCATGCTGTTGCTCGGCGAAAAGGGCATCTCGCTCGGGCGCTGGATCGCGCTCATCACCACCGCCGTCACGTTCGGCATCTCCACTTTGTTGTGGACTCACTTCGACTCCACGACCGCGGCCATGCAGTTCGTCGAGGAGCGCACCTGGATCCCGCTGTTCAACTCGTACTACGCCCTGGGCGTGGACGGGTTCGCGATGCCGCTGATCGTGCTGACCGCGTTCATCACGCCGCTGGTGGTGATCGCCGGCTGGACGGTGATCGAGAGGAAGCCGGCGCAGTACTACGCGTCGTTCCTGATCCTCGAAGGCTTGATGATCGGCGTGTTCGCCGCGCTGGATGCGATGCTGTTCTACGTGCTGTGGGAAGCGATGCTGATCCCGATGTTCATCATCATCGGCATCTGGGGCGGACCGCGCCGCGTGTACGCCACCATCAAGTTCTTCCTGTACACGTTCCTCGGCTCGGTGCTGATGCTGGTGTCGCTGATCTACATGTACCTGCAGACCTGCGAAGCAGGGCAGTGCAGCTACATGATCGCCGACTTCCACCGGCTGCCGCTGAGCCTGAACGAGCAGCTGTTCATCTTCGTCTCGTTCCTTGCTGCGTTCGCGGTGAAGGTGCCGATGTGGCCGGTTCACACCTGGTTGCCGGATGCGCACGTGGAGGCACCGACCGGCGGCTCGGTGATCCTGGCGGCCATCATGCTGAAGATGGGCGGCTACGGTTTCCTGCGGTTCTCGCTGCCGATCACGCCGGACGCGAGCGACGCGCTCGACTGGCTGGTGATTTCGCTGTCGCTGATCGCGGTGGTGTACATCGGCTTCGTCGCCATCGCGCAGCAGGACATGAAGAAGCTGATCGCGTATTCGTCGATCGCACACATGGGCTTCGTCACGCTGGGCTCGTTCCTGACTTTCGAGCTGATGCGCGTCAACTCCGGCGACACCGCCGGCGCCGCGATGGGCATCGACGGCGCGATGGTGCAGATGGTTTCTCACGGCCTGATCTCCGGCGCGATGTTCTTCTGCGTCGGCGTGCTGTATGACCGGGTGCACAGCCGCGAGATCAGCGCGTACGGCGGCGTGGTCAACACGATGCCGGTGTTCGCTGCATTCATGGTGCTGTTCGCGATGGCGAACTCCGGCTTACCCGCGACCTCCGGTTTCGTCGGCGAGTTCCTGGTGATCCTCGCCAGCTTCCGTGCCGATTTCTGGTACGCGTTCCTGGCCGGTCTCACGCTGATTCTCGGCGCCGCTTATACGTTGTGGCTGGTGAAGCGCGTGGTGTTCGGCCCGATCGCGAATCATCACGTCGCCGAGCTGAAGGATGTGAATGGCCGTGAGCTGCTGGTCCTCGGCGTGCTGGCACTGGCGGTGCTCGGCCTGGGCCTGTGGCCGGCTCCTCTGCTGGACGTGATGCGCCCCACGGTCGAGAACCTGGTGCAGCAGATCACCGTGTCCAAGCTCTGAACCTGCACTTCTAAGAATTAGGCACTGTGATGGAAGCTGTAGTAACAAACTTCAATATGCAGGCAGCGGCGGCGGAGATCTTCCTGCTGTCGGCGATCTGCGTGATCCTGCTGGTGGATGTGTTCCTCAGCGACAGCAAGCGCTGGATCACTTACGCACTCTCGATGCTGACGCTGGCCGGCTGTGCCTTCGTCACCGTGCAGTACGCGGTGGACGGCCGAGTCACGGCGTTCGACGGCTCTTTCGTCGCGGACCCGATGGGCGACGTGCTCAAGCTGTTCACGTACGGAACGGTTGCCGTGTCGTTGCTGTACTCGCGCGAGTCTTTGCAGCGGAACGGCATGTTCCGCGGCGAGTATTTCATTCTTGCCTTGCTGGCGATGCTGGGCGTGATGGTGCTGATCTCGGCTGGCAGCCTGCTGACGGCGTATCTCGGCGTCGAACTGCTGGCGCTGTCGCTGTACGCGATGGTCGCCTTCAATCGCGATTCAGGGGTCGCGGCGGAATCGGCGATGAAGTATTTCGTGCTCGGCGCCATCGCCTCGGGCACCTTGCTGTACGGGTTCTCCATCCTTTACGGCGTCACCGGCACGCTGCAGTTGGACGAGCTGGCAATCGCGGTTCGCGAAGTGGGGCCGGGCAACCTGGGCCTGATCTTCGGTCTGGCATTCGTGATCGTCGGCATCGCGTTCAAGTTCGGTGCCGTGCCGTTCCATATGTGGGTGCCGGACGTTTATCACGGGGCCCCGACGGCCGTGACCTTGTTCGTCGGCTCCGCACCGAAGATCGCCTCGTTCGTGCTCGCCATTCGCGTGCTCGCCGAAGGTCTCGATGCGATGGTCGGCAGCTGGCAGAACATGCTGATCGCGATCTCGGTTGCGTCGATGATCATCGGCAACGTGGTCGCCATCGCGCAGACCAATCTCAAGCGCATGCTCGCGTATTCGACGATCTCGCACGTGGGCTTCATCCTGCTGGGCGTTCTCGCCGGCACCAATGAGGGCTACCGCGCGGCGATGTTCTATACGTTGACGTACGTGATCATGGCCGTCGGCTCGTTCGGCATGATCCTGCTGCTGTCCCGGCAGGGCTTCGAAGGCGACCAGCTCGAGGACTTCAAGGGCTTGCAGCGCAAGAGCCCCTGGTTCGCCGCCATGATGATGATGCTCATGTTCAGCACCGCCGGCGTGCCGCCGTTCGTCGGCTTCTGGGCAAAGATCGCCGTGCTCGGTGCGGTGGTAGACGTGGGCTTGGTCTGGCTCGCCGCGGTGGCCGTGCTGCTGTCCGTCATCGGTGCGTTCTACTACCTGCGCGTCATCAAGCTCATGTACTTCGATGAGCCTACCGACACCTACAGCATCGAAGCCGGCGGCACCTTGCGCGCCGTCCTCAGCGCCAATGGCGTCGCCGTGCTGGCCCTCGGAATTTTCCCGTCGGTCCTGCTGGACCTCTGCGCTCGCGTGCTGCCGTAACGGCAGCCGTTCATTCGCGCCCCTTGAAAACCGCCGTCGTCGACTTCATTTACAATTTCGACGACGGCCGTTCTTCGCTGATTTTTCAGCGAATTATTTAGCTTGTAATGTTCGTCGCGGCGCGCTTACAATGCGCGCCCTCCTGGTGCGGGGTGGAGCAGTCTGGCAGCTCGTCGGGCTCATAACCCGAAGGTCGCAGGTTCAAATCCTGCCCCCGCTACCACTTGTCCCTAGCGTCTTTACTAGGGCAGATGTATGAAGGTTCCAGTGAGCTGTCAGCCCGCCGCCGGGCTCTGGAACCAATCGGATTTCCCCGCCAAATAACTCCCGTAGGATCAACCTGGCTTTGGCTGCCGCTCGTGGCTCGCCCTCGAGCCCCAGCGCAATTTGGCGCCTATAGGCTTCGGCTGCCCTCGGCAGCATTGTGAACGCCTTCATCGCTGGCGTAGGCGCCGCCTGCATGCCCCCCAGCTCCCGTGCCTTTGCCTCGGCCCGCTCGATGGCCGCCTGAATTTCGTCCGGAGTCATGTCCGGGTCGCCGCGACGCAGGCGCTCCCTCAGCCGCTCGATCCGGGCAATCAGCTCCTGCAATTCCTGCGGTCGCTCGGCCTCTCGCATTTGGAGTGCACGCAGATGCTCAACGTACAAAGCTCGCATTTCCTTTGCCATGCGCTCGACCCGCTCGGGCGATAGCAAGCCCTTGCGGATCGGATCGAGCAGTACAGCTTCCGCTCGTTGACGACGAACGCGGACGCCGTTGAAACACGCTCGACCGTCGTGGAAACTGGAACAGCCGTAGCTGCGCTGGTCAGTGATGACGTAGTGCGCCCCGCAGGTATCGCAGACTAGAAGTCCTGAGAGCAGAAACTTGGGCTTGCCGCCTGACCTGACGCGTGCGCCTTCCTTTGGCGGGCGCACGCGTCGCTGGGCGCGCTCCCAAAGTTCATCCGAGACGATCCGAAGCGATTCATCGGCGGAGGTGACCCATTCGGATCGGGGGCGCATGACTCGCTTGCGCTTGCCCGTATCTGGGTCCTTTCGCCACTCGCTGGTGTTCCAGTGAACGACGCCGCGATATCTCTCATTCCGGAGGATCACGCGGATTCCGGAACCCATCCAGCCGTCCGCTCGGCGCTGCGACCGCTTCCAGCTCGCACCCGGCGACGGAATGCGTCGGGTGTTCAAGTCGGCCGCGATTGAGCGCGGCGACATGCCGTCTGCAAACCTTCCGAATATCTCCAGCACGATGAATGCCTCGCCACGATCGATCTTGCCGTCCCGGTAACCGTACGCGCGGCCACCCGTCGGGCGGCCTGCCTTCGCTCGGCTTTCCAGTGCGGCATAGGTTCGATCCTTCACCATTTCGCGAAATGCCTCTCCGATGATTCCAGAGAGCCCGGCTTGCAGCTTGTGGCCGCGTCGTGCCGAGTCATAGCCATCCTGCACACCAATGATGCGGATGCCTTTCATGGTGAGCCGGTCAATCATTTTCGATAGATCACCTTGGGAGCGGGACAAGCGCGTCAGGTCCATTACAACAACTACATCGAACCGGCGAGCGAGAGCGTCTTCTTGAAGCCTCAGAACGCCCGGACGATTGCCGAGTGCGGCTCCACTGATTCCTTGATCCTCGAAGCGGTCGACCACAGTCCAGCCTTGTCTATGTATGTAATCCGAGCAGACGCGCACTTGATCTGCAATGGAGGATTCGTTCTGCCGATCCGTGCTGAATCTGGAATAAAGGGCGGCTCTCACTTTCGCGACTCCATCTGTTTCAAGTAGCGATCGATGGCCCGGCGAATCTGCTCACTGACTGGCGTGCCGAGTTTTTCCTTGAGCTTCAAAAGCGTGGCGTGCTGCTCGTGCGTGAGATACACGAGCACCTGCTTCACGTTGACGGGCTTTGATGGCATATCCAGTCCGAGTGCTTGATTGCCTCGGCTGATATTAGCCCTGGTTCTTTTCGTCATCAACGTCGGCGGCTTCCGAAGCCGGTTCTTCAAAGGAATGGGCACCCGCACGCTCTTGGCGCGCTTCGCGCGCGGACAACTCTTGCAGAAGGCGGTCGAGGGCCACGCGCGCGAAGACGCGCGCGAGCTCATCGAGCAAGTCAGGCGGAAAGCTCACTTGCTAAACCGTGTTAGCGCCCGAGATAGACCGCCGTGATTTGTAGACGCTCGTGGCCTAGTTCGTAGCTAATGGTTTGGCGCGCGTGGAAATCCAGCACCCGCTGTTCGGGCGTGAGCATCTGCGCAATCGGGCCACCCGCGGCGGGTGCCTTCCAGCCGGTGAGCGCTTCGTACCGAGCCTGCGCGTATCGATGCCGCAGCCCGTGCATGCGATTCAGACCGGCTGCCTTGCATTGGCCATCGTACAGGTTGCGCTGCTGGATGTATGTTTTGTGAGCCGGAATCAGCGAGCCTGCGCCGGCAAGCCTACGCGCCTGGTCGAGCACGGCGCGCTGTTCGGGCGTCGTGATCGGGATTACTCGCGGACGACCGCCTTTAGTCCACGGTCCCTTAAGCGCGATGTGATCACCCCGATCTGCGTAGCTCGGCTGGAACTTGATGGATTCTTCTCGCCGCAGCCCAAATGCTTCTTGAAGTCGAAGACTCACGAGCACGTGAACATCAGAGACTCGCGCAAGACTATCGCCGAGGCAGCGGGCCTTGTTCTGATTCGTGACGAACTGACGATCAGGAATGGAAAGCCGCGCGTTGTCGGCCGGAATGATGCCCCCTGAGCCTGCGCAGATTAATTGAGTCATCACCCCGGGGATTCTGATCACGGTCGATGAGGCAGCACGGCTCAGTGCCCTCACGGATCGTGACCGATTCGGCGATCGTAGGGGGGCTCAGCTCGCTGGGGTTGGGTCGAGCTT